>NZ_CABVPX010000037.1 GCF_902499125.1 Burkholderia arboris | reverse complement strand
ATCAGCACGTCGCCGTCGGCCGGCACGCCGGGCGCCGCCACGCAGAGCCGCCACGGCGCCGCGCCGGCCGGCCAGTCGCCGAGGCGGGCGCGAATCCGTTCGGCCGCTTCGGCCAGTTCGTCGGCCGGCGGCCAGAATGCATCGGCGAAGCGCGCGCTCATGCGCCGCCCCCGTCCTGGTGCCAGAACGGCATCCCGACAACCGGCGTGCTCGCGTGCGCGGTTTCGCGCGCATCCATCGGCCCGGCCAGATACGCGGCACGGCCGGCCTCGACGCCCTGCGCGAACGCGCGCGCCATGATCTCCGGGTGCGTGGCCTGCGACACGGCCGTGTTCAGCAGCACGCCGTCGAAGCCCCACTCCATCACCTGGCATGCGTGCGACGGCACGCCGAGCCCCGCGTCGACGATCAGCGGCACGTCCGGCAGCCGCTCGCGCAGCACGCGCAGGCCGTACGGATTCACGACGCCCTTGCCCGTGCCGATCGGCGCGCCCCACGGCATCAGCGCCTCGCAGCCGGCGTCGAGCAGGCGCCGGCCGATCACGAGATCCTCGGTGCAGTACGGCAGCACCTTGAAACCGTCCTTGACCAGCTGCGCGGCGGCCTCGATCAGCCCGACCGGGTCAGGTTGCAGCGTGTAGTCGTCGCCGATCAGCTCGAGCTTGATCCAGTCGGTGCCGAACACCTCGCGCGCCATGTGCGCGGTCGTCACGGCCTCGGCGACGGTCTGGCAGCCGGCCGTGTTCGGCAGCAGCGGCACCGCGTGGCGCTTGAGCAGGTCGAAGAAGCCGGCTTCGGCCGTGCCGCCCGTCATCTGGCGGCGCAGCGCGACCGTCACCATCCCGGGGCGCGACGCGGCGATCGAATCGGACAGCGACTGCAGCGACGGATAGCGCGACGTGCCGAGCAGCACGCGGCTTGCGAAGGTTTCGCCGTACAGCGTCAGCGCGTCGGCGGATGTGAGGGACGTCATGTCGTTTTCCTGGAAGAGCGGGGACGAACCGGCGGCGTTCAGCCGCCCGCGACGGGGTGCACGACGTCGAGCTTGTCGCCCGCCGCGAGCGCGCGCGCCGCATGCTGCGTGCGCGCGACGAAGTTGCCGTTCAGCGCGACCGCGTAAGGCGGACGCGCGCCGTACGCGGCGAGCGCGTCGGCCACCGTCGCGCCATCGGGCAGCGTCAGGGTCTGTTGGTTGATCTGGATATCCATGAGGCTCGGTCGGATTCGGTCGGCGCGCGCGTCAGGCCGGCTGGCGCGCGTCGTTACGGTGATGAAGGAGCGTCGGCCAGCGCGCGGCGTCGCGCCACGCGGCGAACGCGTCGGCATCAGCGAACGCGCCGCCGAGCGCGGCTTGCGCGAACGCGACGGCCGCCTGCGCGACTTCCGGCGCGATCATGAAGCCGTGCCGGTACAGGCCGTTGACGGCGAGCGTCGACGCGCCGTCCCAGATCACCGCCGGGCGGTGATCGGGCAGCGTCGGCCGGCACTGCGCATTGAGTTCGAGGATGCGCGCCTCGCCGAACGCCGGATGCACGGAGAACGCCGCGCTCAGCAGTTCGAGCGCGGAGCGCACGCTGACGGGCGACATGTCCTCGCCCTCCACCTCGGTCGCGCCGATTACATAGAGATCGTCCTGCTTCGGCGCGATGTACAGCGGGTACCGCGGATGCAGCAGCCGCACGGGCCGTGTCAGCCCGATGCCGGGCGCATGCACGCGCGCGACTTCGCCGCGGATGCCGCGCAGCGCGGGCAGCGCGGATTTCGCGCCGAGCCCGCGGCAATCGATCGTGAAATGGGCAGCGGGCAGGTTCGCATCGTCGATCGCGACGTGCCAGTGCAGGTCGACGCCGCGTTCGGCAAGGCCCGCCGCGAGTGCGCGCAGCGCCTGGCGATTGTCGAGCTGGCCTTCGTTCGGCAGCAGCAGGCCGCGCGCGAAGCGGCCCGCGAGCACCGGCTCGGCCGCATCGACCTGCGCGCCGGCGAGCGTCACGAAGCCGCCGTCGAACAGGTCGGCCGGCGCGTTCGCACGCACGCGCCGCTCGAACAGCGGCGCCTCCGCGCGATCCGCGTGGTGCCAGACGACGAGCGTGCCGTGATGCTGGAAGAAGACGGGTTCGGGCAGTTCCGCGAGCCATTGCGGCCAGCGTTCGAGCGACGCGGCGCCGAGCTCGGTGATCAGCAGCTCCGCGCTCGCCGCTTCCGCGAGCGGCGCGAGCATCGCGGCCGCGATCCACGCGGCCGACTGCTCGCCGTCCGGGCCGCCGCGCTCGTAGAGCGCGACGCGATGCCGGTCGCCCGCGAGCCGCCACGCGATCAGGCGGCCGACGAGGCCGCCGCCGAGCACCGCGAAATCGGGCCGTGCATCCTGAACGTTCATCGCGCGCCCTCCTCGGGAGCGCGCACGACGAACGTCGACGCACCCGCGCCGCCACGTGCGAACGCACGCGACATCGGGCCGGGAATCAAGCAAAAGACTGAAGATTGTGCGGTCATCATTCCTTCCGTAACGCGCAATGCGCGTACCCAAAAGGACGAAACCGGCAGCAAAGGCCGGCCGGGCGGACTCGGGCGCTGACCATGTGGGATGGCAGCCAGCGCGACCCGGCGGGATCAGAAACTTCCCTCGCCGGTATTACCCGGATCGGGTGCAAAGGGTTTTTCTCAGCCTCGCCGCGCTGCCCGGAACATCCGCCGGCCACGCCACAAAGCACCCCTGTTTCGTCGTCGGTCATTAGACCATAAAAGCGGAAAGCGCCGCAAACTGTCACCGGCGGGGCAAATTCGCCGTCGGCCCGCGCCGCTCTGGCACAATGCCCGCAGGCCGGCCGCCGCAAGCGGCCGGTTGCCGCGTCACCGCCGGCCCTTAAGTGCCGTTTAAGACGCGCGGGCGACCATCCGTGCGCCCGCCGTCAGTCGGCGCCGCGCCCCGGCATGCCGTATCGCGGCGCGCGCCCGGCTTCGCCCGGCCCGCGCGCCGGCTACTCATCAGGAAGCACATGACCCAATCGATCGATCCCGTCCGCTCCGCCTCCGACGCGCCGCAGGACGAGCGCCCGGTATCCGCATGGAGCCTCATCAAGCCCTACTGGGTATCGTCCGAATGGAAAATCGCGTGGGGCCTGCTGGTCACGATCATCGCGATCAACCTCTGCGTGGTCTGGATCAACGTCCGGCTGAACAAGTGGAACGCGCAGTTCTACAACGCGCTGCAGTCGAAGGACGTCCACGACTTCCCGAACCTGCTGATGCAGTTCTCCGCGCTCGCCTTCGCGTTCATCATCCTCGCCGTGTACGGCCGCTACCTGCGGCAGATGCTCGGCTTCCGCTGGCGCCAGTGGCTCACCGACCGGTTCCTCGGCCAGTGGCTCGGCGATCGCGCGTTCTACCGGATCGAACGCGATCGCCTCGCGGACAACCCCGACCAGCGGATCACCGACGACCTCCAGTCGTTCGCGACCACGACGCTCGCGCTGTCGCTCGACCTGCTGTCGACGGTCGTCACGCTCGTGTCGTTCATCACGATCCTGTGGTCGCTCGCCGGCGCGCTGACGTTCACGCTCGGCGCGACGCCGATCTCGATTCCCGGCTACATGGTGTGGGCAGCCGCGCTGTACGCGGTGATCGGCTCGCTGATCATCCAGAAGGTCGGCCATCCGCTCGTGTCGATCAACTACCAGCAGCAGCGCGTCGAGGCCGATTTCCGCTTCGGGCTGATCCGCGTGCGCGAGAACGCCGAGCAGATCGCGTTCTACGACGGCGAGAAGACCGAGACCGGCAACGCGCAGACCCTCTTCATGCGCATCCGCGACAACTGGTGGCGCGTGATGAAGTACACGAAGCGGCTCACGTTCGTGCTGAGCTTCTACGGGCAGATCGCGATCATCTTCCCGCTCGTCGTCGCCGCGCCGCGCTATTTCGCGGGGGCGTTCTCGTTCGGCGTGCTGATGCAGATCTCGTCCGCGTTCGGCACCGTCAGCGATTCGTTCTCGTGGTTCATCAACAGCTACTCGACCCTCGTCGAATGGCGCGCCACCGTCAACCGTCTGCGCGAATTCAAGCGCGTGATGGGCACGTCGCACCTGAAGGAAAGCCTGTCGCCCGCGACCGAGCACGGCGGCATCAACCTGCACTACATCGACGGCGCGAAGCTGTCGACGTCGTCGCTGAAGCTCGCGCTGCCCAACGGCAACGCGCTCGCGAACATCGGCAGCGTCACGATCGAGCCGGGCTCGCGCTGGCTCGTGATCGGCAAGTCGGGTTCCGGCAAGAGCACGTTCATGCGCGCGCTCGCGGGCTTGTGGCCGTTCGGCGACGGCGCGATCGATGCACCGGTCGGCGCGCGGATGATGTTCGTGCCGCAGACGAGCTATCTGCCGATCGGCACGCTGAAGGCCGCGCTCACCTATCCGGCGACGCCCGACACGTTCAGCGACGAAGCCTGCCGCGATGCGCTGCGTGCGTGCCGCCTCGAGGATTACGTCGAGCGCCTCGACGAGACCGCGCACTGGACGCGCGTGCTGTCGCCGGGCGAGCAGCAGCGCCTTGCCGGCGCACGCGTGCTGCTGCACAAGCCGGATTTCCTGTTCCTCGACGAAGCGACCAGCGCGCTCGACGCCGACAACGAGGCACGCCTCTATCACCTGTTCGCCGAACGGCTGCCGAAGGCCGCGATCGTCAGCATCGCGCACCGCGAGTCGCTGGCTGCGTTCCACGTCGGCACGATCAACGTCGAACGCGCGAACGCCGGCGACAAGGTCGCCGCGTGAGCGCACGCGCCGCGCACGTCGAACGCATCGCGCTGATCACCGGCGCAGGCGCGGGGATCGGCGCGGCGCTCGCGCGGCGGATTGCGGCGCCCGGCATCGCGCTGGCGCTGCATGCGCGCGGCGCGGACGATGCGGCGCGGGCGCGGCTCGCCGAAGTCGCACAAGCGTGCACGGCGGCCGGTGCGGCATGCATCACGCTGACCGGCGATCTCGGCGAACCGGGCGTTGCCGCCGCGCTGGTCGATACCACCGCGACGCGCTTCGGCGGGCTCGACCAGCTCGTCGCGAACGCCGGCTTCGCCGCGCGGCAATCCTTTTCGGGCCTTTCCGCGGACGCGCTTGCGGCCGCCTTCGCGGCGATGCCCGGCGCGTTCTCCGCGCTCGCGGGCCGCGCGCGGCCGCTGCTCGAAGCGTCAGCCGCCCCGCGAATCGTCGCGGTCAGTTCGTTCGTCGCGCACCGCTACCGCGCCGCGGCGCCGTTCGCGGCGACCGCCGCCGCGAAGGCCGCGCTCGAATCGCTCGTGCGTACCGCCGCCGCCGAATTCGCCGCGCACGGCATCACCGTCAACGCGGTCGCGCCGGGTTTCACGCGCAAGGACCACGGCCCGAGCGCCGGCAACGCCGCCGCGTGGGCGCAGGCCGAACAGGCGACACCGCTCGGCAGGATCGCCGAGCCCGACGACGTCGCCGCGCTGATCGCGTTCCTGCTGTCGGACGCGGCGCGCCAGATCACCGGCCAGGTCATTCACGTCGACGGCGGCCTGACGCTCTGACGCGTCTCCCCCTCTTTCCTGCTTGCCCGCACGAACCTGCATCCGCCTTTTTGGCGCGCGGGATCGCGCCCGTAAAATAGCCGCCACGCGGCAGCGCAAGACGAGACAAGACGAGAGGGGGCGGCAAGCATGCAGGCATTCCAGTGGTTCACCGAACTGTCGACGCGCGAGCGCCGGACGCTGTACGCCGGCTTCGGCGGCTACGCGGTCGATGCGTTCGACTTCATGATCTATTCGTTCCTGATCCCGACGCTGATCGCCACGTGGGGCATGTCGAAGAGCGAGGCCGGGATGATCGCGACGAGTTCGCTGATCTCGTCGGCGATCGGCGGCTGGGCCGCCGGCATCCTCGCCGACCGCTACGGCCGCGTGCGCGTGCTGCAGTGGACGATCGCGACGTTCGCGCTGTTCACGTGCCTGTCCGGTTTCACGCATTCGTTCTGGCAGTTGCTCGCCACCCGCACGCTGCAGGGCTTCGGCTTCGGCGGCGAATGGTCGGTCGTGACGATCATGATGGCCGAGACGATCCGCTCGCCCGAGCATCGCGCGAAGGCCGTCGGCACCGTGCAGAGCAGCTGGTCGTTCGGCTGGGCTGCGGCCGCGATCCTCTACTGGGCGTTCTTCGCGCTGCTGCCCGAGCAGGTCGCGTGGCGCGCGTGCTTCTGGATCGGCATCGCGCCCGCGCTGTGGATCCTGTACATCCGCCGCAACGTCAGCGATCCCGACATCTACACGGCCACGCGCCGCGCGCGCGACGAAGGCCGCGTGTCCGGTCACTTCCTCGAGATCTTCTCGCCGCCGCACCTGCGCGCGACGCTGTTCGGCAGCGCGCTGTGCACCGGGATGCTCGGCGGCTACTACGCGATCACGACGTGGCTGCCCACCTACCTGAAGACCGTCCGCCACCTGTCGGTGTTCAACACGAGCGGCTATCTCGTCGTGCTGATCGTCGGCTCGTTCGTCGGCTACGTGGTCGGCGCGATCCTGTCCGACCGGCTCGGCCGCCGCGCGTCGTTCATCCTGTTCGCGATCGGCTCGTTCGCGCTCGGCATGGCGTACACGATGCTGCCGATCACCGATACCGCGATGCTGCTGCTCGGCTTCCCGCTCGGCATCGTCGTGCAGGGGATCTTCGCCGGTATCGGCGCGTACCTGTCGGAGCTGTATCCGGGCGCGATCCGCGGCTCGGGCCAGGGCTTCTGCTACAACCTCGGCCGCGGGCTCGGCTCGTTCTTTCCGATCGTCGTCGGCTCGCTGTCGCAATCGATGTCGCTCGTGAAGGCGATCGGCCTCGTCGCGGGCGGCGGCTACCTGCTCGTCATCGTCGCCGCGCTCGTGCTGCCGGAGACGCGCGGCAAGTCGCTCGTCGACGATCCGGCCGTCGCGTCGTGACCGTGAGCCACCGCTTCGTTTCGGAACCCGCATGCACGTGATCGTTCTCGGCGCCGGCGTGATCGGCGTCACCACCGCCTGGCACCTGCGCGAAGCAGGCTGCGACGTCACCGTGATCGACCGCGAGGCCGACGTCGCACAGGCGACGAGCCTCGGCAACGCGGGCGTGATCGCGCCCGGCTACGTGACGCCGTGGGCCGCGCCCGGGATGCCCGGCAAGATCCTCAAGTACCTGTTCAAGCCCGCGTCGCCGCTGATCTTCCGGCCGACGCTCGATGCCGCGCAGTGGCGCTGGATCGCGCGCTGGCTGCGCGAATGCGAGCTCGAGCGGTTCCGCGTGAACAAGCAGCGGATGCAGCGCATCGCGTATTACAGCCGCGCGTGCCTGCATGCGTTTCGCGAGCGTTATCCGTTCGACTATGGCGCGAGCCGCGGCTACCTGCAACTGCTGCGCGGCCCATTCGACGTCGAGCTGGTGCAGCCCGCACTGCACGTGCTGCGCGATGCCGGCATCGCGTTTCGCGAACTCGACGCGGCCGGCTGCACGGCAATCGAACCGGGCCTGCGCTGGGCGCGGCAGGCCCCCGTCGGCGGCATCTACCTGCCCGACGACGAAGCCGGCGACTGCGCCCGCTTCACGCGCGAACTCCGCACGCTGTGCGAGGCGCGCGGCGTGACGTTCCGCTTTCGCACCGGGATCCGCGCGCTCGAGGTCGCGGGCCGCACGGTACGCGGCGTGCGGGTCGATTCGCGCGAAGCGGGCGATACCGCACGAAGCGATGCCCTGCTCGCCGCCGACGCGATCGTCGTCGCGCTCGGCGTCGACAGCGCCGGCCTGCTGCGGCCTTACGGAATCGACGTGCCGCTGTATCCGGTGAAGGGCTATTCGGCGACGCTCGCGGTCGTCGACGATGAAAAAGCGCCGCGCGCCGCGCTGATGGACGAATCGCTGAAGACGGCGATCACGCGCTTCGGCCCGACGCTGCGCGTCGCGGGCACCGCGGAGCTCGGCAACCGGCACGCGGCGCTGCGGCAGCAGGCGCTCGATACGCTGATGAAGGTGCTCGACGACTGGTTCCCGCACGCGGCCGATCGCGCGTCGGCGCGCTTCTGGGTCGGCCACCGGCCGATGACGCCCGACGGGCCGCCACTGCTCGGCGCGAGCGGGATCGACGGGCTCTGGCTCAATGTGGGCCACGGCTCGACGGGCTGGGCGATGTCGATGGGTTCGGGAAAGGTGCTCGCTGATCTCGTCACCGGGCGCGAGCCGGATATCGACCTGTCGGGCCTGACGCTCGCGCGCTACGGCCGGTAGGCTCGGCACCGGGCAACGCTGTCGACGCAATGCGCGGGCGCGAGTGCACCGTGCGCGGCCACCGCGGTGCGTCGCGAAAACCGCTCAACCCGCTGCCCGGCCTTCCGCCCAGGCGATCGGCGCCGACACGATCGGCCGATGCGATACGCCCTCATGCGACAGCCGGCTTTCGAACAGCGTCAGCGCTTCAACGCGCAGCACGACCTGTCGCCCGGGCGCGCCACCGTGTGCGGGCTGACCGACTGCATCGTGCGGCAGCCGCGCGAGCGTCACATGCGGCCGGAACGGCCGCCGGTCGGCCGGCACGCCCAGTTCGCGAAGCAGTGCCGACAACCCCGCATTCAGCGCGATGCACGCCGGATCGGCCGCCAGCTCCGCGACGATCAGCCTCGCGCGCGGCAGGCTCGGCCACCACGCGATCCGCTCGACCGGCAGCAACGGCAACGCATGCACGGCCGCGAGCGCGGGCAGGTGCGCGGCCAGCGCGTCGCAACGTTCCCGTTCGATCGCGCCGATGAACGCGAGCGTCATGTGCAGTTGCGCGGGCAGCGTGCGCCGCGCGCCACGGGTGACCGGCAACGCGTGCAGCGCATCGCGCGACGCCGCATCGGGCATCAGCGCGACGAACGCACGGAGCCGGTCGCCGTTCATGACTCGCGCACCGCGCCGCGCGGCGCGCTGGACGCGCCGGGCGAAGCCACGGGACGCTGCGGCAACGGGCCGTGCTCGCCCCACACGTCGTCCGGCAGCACGCGCGCAAGTTCGGGAATCGTATTGCGCGTGAACACCGGATCGGCAACGCCTGCCGCGCGCTGGCGGCGATAGTCGGCCCACGCGGCGTGCGCGTACTTGCCGAGCGCGAGGATCGCGATCAGGTTGATGATCGCCATCAGCCCCATGCTCGTATCGGCCATCGCCCACACGAGCGGCAGTTGCCCGACGCTGCCGAACATCACCATCGCGAGCACCGCGACGCGGAACAACGGCAGCACGCCGCGCCGCTTCGTGATGAACTCGACGTTGCCTTCCGCATACGCGTAGTTGCCGATCACCGACGAAAACGCGAGGAAGAAGATCGCGACGGCCATGTAGATGCCGCCCCAGTCGCCGACGTGACTCGAAATCGCGCGCTGCGTGAGCGCCGCGCCTTCCATCCCGGTGCCGAGTTCGTACTGGCCCGACAGCAGGATCACGAACGCGGTCGCGCTGCAGATCACGATCGTGTCGACGAACACGCCGAGCATCTGGATCAGCCCCTGCGTGACCGGGTGCCGCGTGCTCGCGGTCGCGGCCGCGTTCGGCGCGCTGCCCATCCCGGCTTCGTTCGAGAACAGCCCGCGCTTCACGCCGATCGCGATCGCCTGGCTGACTGCATAGCCCGTCAGGCCACCCGCCGCCTGCTCGAGGCCGAACGCGCTCTTCACGATCAATACGATCACGCCCGGCACCAGCGCGATGTGCGTCGCGACCGCGTAGACCGCGAGCGCGAGGTAGCCGATCGCCATCAGCGGCACGATCACCTGCGCGACCATCGCGATCCGGCGGATGCCGCCAAAGATGATCGGTGCGCTCAGCAGCACGAGACAGAGGCCGACCGTCTCGCGGCTCCAGCCGAACGACGTATGGAACGCATCGGCGATCGCGTTGGCCTGCACCGCGTTGAACACGAAGCCGAACGCGAGGATCAGCGACAGCGAGAACAGCACGCCGAAGCCGCGCGAGCGCAGGCCCGTCTGGATGTAGTACGCGGGGCCGCCGCGGAAGCTGCCGTCCGGGTGCGACACCTTGAAGATCTGCGCGAGCGTCGCCTCGACGAACGCGGACGACATCCCGACGAGCGCGGTCATCCACATCCAGAAGATCGCGCCCGGCCCGCCGACCGTCAGCGCGACCGCGACGCCCGCGATGTTGCCGGTGCCGACGCGGCTCGCGAGCCCGGTCGCGAACGCCTGGAACGACGAGATGCTGCCCGGCTCGCCCTTGCTGCCGACCAGCTTCATGCTGAGGAACAACGCCTTCAGCTGGATCATCCGGAACCGCAACGTGAACCATGCGCCGGCGCCGAGCAGCAGCGCGATCAGCACGTAGTTCCACAGCACGCCGTTGACGGCTTCGATCAGCCCTTGCACGAATGCTTCCATCCAGAGTCCTTGTAAATAGGGTCAGTCACATGCAGCCACCGCAAATGCGGCCCGAGGGGCGACATGATATGACAGTTTTCAAGAATTATTACAAAACGAAAGGAATTGAGATGGCGAGAAATCGTGGCTGGATGTCATCAGGTTAGACGACGCTTCGCGAAAATGCGGGGGCACTGCCGCGACGGCGAAGGGGGTCGGGAAACAGGTTCAAGCACGCACCGCAGGAAAATCCGGGCGTCGACATGTCTTGCGAATGCCGCTCGCCCGACACCAGTCCGGAGACCCTCCGGCGTGCCCGAACGGGACGCAAGGGGATGCAACGTCACCGACCCGGGAAGTTTCCGCACGCCCTCACGATCCCAACCATCATTCGCTTCGCCAGCCGTCTCGCACCGATTGTCGTCACGGCAGCCATCGCACTCTTCCCGCTGTTGCTTGCCGTCGCTGTGATTTCCAGATACGCGCCCGACGCAGGCTATTGCCCCGACGCGCCGCTCGCGGAACTCGCGGAACTCGCGGAACTCGCGGAACTCGCGGAACTCGCGGCAAGCATTCTCGCGTTCGCCGCAGCGCGCGGCATGCGCCCGGACGAAATCGGGTTCGTCGGCATGCCGCGTTATCACGCCGACAGGTTCGGCTGGTGGAGCTTCGACCTGAAGTCGGGCGAAGCACGCTACGTCGCCACGATCGATTACGGGCGCCGCGTCACGGGCTTCGGGAAGTTTCAAATGCTGCCGCCCGAACCGGCCGGGCCGATGCCGCGAGGCCATTCGTTTGCCGGCATCGAACCGCGCGCGGCCGATTCCGTCGCTGGCTATCGACGATCCCGCCGGATCGGCGCGCCGGGTGACTGCGCCTTCAATGCGTCAGGGAAGCCGCCACTAGGCCGGGATGTCGAAGACCAGCCCTGACAACCCGCTTGCGAGCGGGACGCGCGCAAAATGCGCCCAGGCGGGGTCGACCGCCGCGAATTGCGCGTATTGCAGAATCTGCTTGGCGATCCTCTCAAGCCGCAGGCAGGCCGTGGGCAGCACGTCGGGCTTCTGCAGCCGCCAGTAGGTCAGCCAGAATTCGTCGCACACGGAAGCGAACACCGGCGGAATGCCGGCCTGCACGAGGCTCGTCACCATGTCGCGCAGCGCGGCAAGCGGAAAGGTGCTTCGCACGTCGTCGGCCGGCGTGAACTGCGCGAAGCCTTCCAGCGTCATCCGCGCACCGATCGAATCGGTGACGTGCGCGTCGACGTCGATCTGCCGCTGCTGCGCGACGAAGGCATGGTCTTCGACGTGAAGGCCCCGCCCGTGTGAAAGCAGCAGCGCAACGATTTCCGCCAGCCGAACCTGCTGGCCGTCGGCCGCAAAGCACGGTCGGGTGACTTCCGGGGCGTTTTCTCGAGACATGGTGTGCAAGCCGCGCTCGTGGTCGACGCAGAAACCTGCCGTCGACCGGGCCGGTGCCCTTCGCCTTGTTCCGCGCATGCTAAGCGGCAACCCGCTTGCCGTGCACGTAAAAAAAACGGGCGCCCTGTCGGACGCCCGGTTTTCATCGAAACCCGCTCGCGGTATTCAGCTCAGCGCGGCAGTTCCGTGTGGCCCATCAGGTACGCATCGACCGAGCGCGCGCACTGGCGGCCTTCGCGGATCGCCCATACCACGAGCGACTGGCCGCGGCGCATGTCGCCTGCCGCGAACACCTTGTCGACCGACGTGTAGTACGAACGATCGCCTTCGGTCGCCGCGCGTGCGTTGCCGCGTGCGTCCTTCGCGACGCCGAACGCGTCGAGCACCGGCGCCGCCGGCTGCGTGAAGCCCATCGCGAGCAGCACGAGATCGGCCTTCATCTCGAACTCGGAACCCGGCACTTCCTGCATCTTGCCGTCCTTCCACTCGACGCGCACCGCGACCAGCTTCTCGACCTTGCCGTTCTTGCCTTCGAGGCGCTTCGTCGCGACCGCCCAGTCGCGTTCGCAACCTTCATCGTGCGACGACGACGTGCGCATCTTGATCGGCCAGTACGGCCACACGAGCGGCTTGTTTTCCTCTTCCGGCGGCTGCGGCAGCAGCTCGAACTGCGTGACCTGCTTCGCGCCGTGACGGTTCGACGTGCCGACGCAGTCCGAACCCGTATCGCCGCCACCGATCACGATCACGTGCTTGCCCTTCGCGAGCAGCTGGTCGACCAGCTTGTCGCCCGCGTTCACGCGGTTCTGCTGCGGCAGGAAGTCCATCGCGAAATGGACGCCCGCGAGCTCGCGGCCCGGCACCGGCAGGTCGCGCGGCGTTTCCGAGCCGCCGGCGATCACGACGGCATCGAATTCTTCCTTCAGCGTATCCGGCGAGATGGTTTCCTTCGCGAGGCTGCCGATCGACTCGGGCAGCGGGTCCTTGCCGATGAACACGCTGGTACGGAACGTCACGCCCTCCGCTTCCATCTGGCGCATGCGGCGGTCGATCAGCCACTTCTCGAGCTTGAAGTCGGGGATCCCGTACCGCAGCAGGCCGCCGACACGGTCGTTCTTCTCGAACACCGTCACGTCGTGGCCGGCACGCGCGAGCTGCTGCGCGGCGGCGAGGCCCGCGGGGCCCGAACCGACGACGGCAACCTTCTTGCCCGTCTTGTGCTCGGCCGGCTGCGGCTTCACCCAGCCTTCCGCCCAGGCCTTGTCGATGATCGCGTGCTCGATCGACTTGATGCCGACCGGGTCGTTGTTGATCCCGAGCGTACACGCCGCTTCACACGGCGCCGGGCAGATGCGGCCCGTGAATTCCGGGAAGTTGTTGGTCGAGTGCAGGACTTCGATCGCCTGCTGCCAGTCCTGGCGGTACACGAGATCGTTGAAGTCCGGGATGATGTTGTTGACCGGGCAGCCGTTGTTGCAGAACGGGATGCCGCAATCCATGCAGCGCGCGCCCTGGACCTTCGCGTCCGCGTCGGTCAGTGCCGCGACGAATTCCTTGTAGTGCTTCACGCGCGTGAGCGGTGCTTCGTACGCCTCGTGGCGGCGTTCGAACTCCAGAAAACCGGTTGCCTTGCCCATAAGGTGCTCTTCTGTTCGGTGTATCGGGTGGGGGAGCCGCGCGCGGCCGTCAGGCGCGCGCGGCATTCGCTATGTCGTTCGTCGCTCAGGCGGCCAGCACTTCCTTCGCCGCCTTCTTCGCACCGATCTCGCCCAGCGCGCGCTTGTATTCGTGCGGGAACACCTTCACGAACTGGCGGCGCGCCGCGTCCCAGTTTTCCAGCAGCGACTTCGCGCGCGGCGAACCCGTGAACTGGAAATGACGCTCGACGAGCCCCTTGAGCAGCGCTTCGTCCGTCGTGCCTGCGTGCCAGAGTGCGCGGTCGACCGTACGCTCCTGTTCGGCCTGCTGCAGCACCGGCTCGAGCGCGACCATCGACTTGTTGCACTTCGCCGCGAACGTGCCATCAGGATCGTAGATGTACGCGAGGCCGCCCGACATGCCGGCCGCGAAGTTGCGCCCCGTCTCGCCGAGCACGACGACCGTGCCGCCCGTCATGTATTCGCAGCCGTGGTCGCCCGTGCCTTCGACGACCGCCGTCGCGCCCGAGTTACGCACGCAGAAGCGCTCGCCCGCGACGCCGCGGAAGAACGATTCGCCTTCGATCGCGCCGTACATCACCGTGTTGCCGCAGATGATGTTTTCCTCGGACTTGCCGCGGAAGTCGTTGGTCGGACGGATGATGATCCGGCCGCCCGACAGGCCCTTGCCGACGTAGTCGTTGCCGTCGCCGACGAGGTCGAGCGTCACGCCCTTCGCGAGGAACGCGCCGAAGCTCTGGCCCGCCGTGCCCTTCAGCTGGATGTGCACCGCGTCGTCGGCCAGGCCGTCGTGGCCGTGCTTCTTCGCGATCACGCCCGACAGCATCGCGCCGACCGTCCGGTTCACGTTGCGCACCGGCTGGATGAACGACACATGCTCGCCGTTCTCGATCGCGGCCTTCGCCTTCTCGATCAGCACGTGGTCGAGCGCGCGCTCGAGGCCGTGATCCTGCACGTCGACGTGACGCGGCGCGACGTCCTCGCATTCTTCCGGCTGGTAGAACACGCGCGAGAAGTCGAGGCCCTTCGCCTTCCAGTGCTCGACGCCCTTGCGCGTGTCGAGCAGGTCGGCGCGGCCGATCAGGTCGTCGAACTTCGCGATGCCGAGCTGCGCCATGATCTCGCGCACTTCTTCGGCAACGAAGAAGAAGTAGTTCACGACGTGCTCGGGCTGGCCCTGGAACTTCGCACGCAGCACGGGATCCTGCGTCGCGACGCCGACCGGGCACGTGTTCAGGTGGCACTTGCGCATCATGATGCAGCCTTCGACGACGAGCGGCGCCGTTGCGAAGCCGAATTCGTCCGCGCCGAGCAGCGCGCCGATCACGACGTCGCGGCCCGTCTTCATCTGGCCGTCGGCCTGCACGCGGATCCGGCCGCGCAGGCGGTTCAGCACCAGCGTCTGCTGCGTTTCGGCGAGACCCAGTTCCCACGGCGTGCCGGCATGCTTGACCGACGACAGCGGCGATGCGCCCGTGCCGCCGTCATGGCCGGCGATCACGACGTGATCGGCCTTCGCCTTCGCCACACCGGCCGCGACCGTGCCGACACCCACTTCCGACACGAGCTTCACGGAGATGCTCGAGCTCGGGTTCACGTTCTTCAGGTCGTGGATCAGCTGCGCCAGATCCTCGATCGAGTAGATGTCGTGGTGCGGCGGCGGCGAGATCAGGCCGACGCCCGGCACCGAATAACGCAGCTTGCCGATGTATTCCGACACCTTGTGGCCCGGCAGCTGACCGCCTTCGCCCGGCTTCGCGCCCTGCGCCATCTTGATCTGGATCTGGTCGGCCGACGCGAGGTACTCGGCGGTGACGCCGAAGCGGCCCGACGCGACCTGCTTGATCTTCGAGCGCAGCGAATCGCCGTCCTTCAGCGGAATGTCGCTGACGATCTCGTCGCCGATCACCGACTTCAGCGTCTCGCCCGACTTGATCGGAATGCCGCGCAGTTCGTTGCGGTAGCGCTTCTGGTCCTCGCCGCCTTCGCCGGTGTTCGACTTGCCGCCGATCCGGTTCATCGCGATCGCAAGCGTCGCGTGCGCTTCGGTGCTGATCGAACCGAGCGACATCGCGCCCGTCGCAAAGCGCTTGACGATGTCCTTCGCCGATTCGACGTCGTCGATCGGGATCGCCTTGGTCGGCTCGACCTTGAACTCGAACAGGCCGCGGAACGTCATGTGACGCTTGGTCTGGTCGTTGATCAGGTGCGCGTATTCCTTGTACGTCTGGTACGAGTTGCTGCGCGTCGCGTGCTGCAGCTTCGCGATCGAATCCGGCGTCCACATGTGGTCTTCGCCGCGCACGCGGTACGCGTACTCGCCGCCGGCGTCGAGCATGTCACGCAGGACCGGGCTGTCGCCGAACGCGTCGCGGTGCAGGCGGATCGCCTCTTCCGCGACTTCGAACAGGCCGATGCCGCCGACCTTCGACGCCGTGCCCTTGAAGTACTTCTCGACCAGGTCGCTCGACAGGCCGAGCGCTTCGAAGATCTGCGCGCCCGTGTACGACATGTACGTCGAGATGCCCATCTTCGACATCACCTTCTGCAGGCCCTTGCCGACCGCCTTCGTGAAGTTGTAGACAGCCTTCTCCGGCGACAGGTCGCCCGGCAGGCCTTCGGCCATCTTCGCGAGCGTTTCCATCGCGAGGTACGGGTGCACGGCTTCCGCGCCGTAGCCCGCGAGCAGCGCGAAGTGGTGCGTTTCACGCGCGGAGCCCGTCTCGACGACGAGGCCCGTGCTCGTGCGCAGCCCTTGCTGGACGAGGTGCGTGTGGATCGCCGACGTGGCGAGCAGCGCGGGAATCGCGACGTGCTCGGCGTCCGTCTTGCGGTCCGACACGATCAGCATGTTGTAGCCCGACTTCACCGCGTCGACGGCTTCCGCGCACAGCGATGCAAGACGCGCCTCGATGCCTTCCTTGCCCCAGGCAACCGGGTAGCAGATGTTCAGTTCGTATGCGCTGAACTTGCCGCCGGTGTACTGGTCGATCGCGCGGATCTTCGCGATGTCCTTGAAGTCGAGCACCGGCTGCGACACTTCGAGCCGCATCGGCGGGTTGATGTTGTTCGTGTCGAGCAGGTTCGGCTTCGGGCCGATGAACGACACGAGCGACATGACCATGTTTTCACGGATCGGGTCGATCGGCGGGTTCGTGACCTGCGCGAACAGCTGCTTGAAGTAGTGATAGAGCGTCTTGTTCTTGTTCGACATCACCGCGAGCGGCGAGTCGTTACCCATCGAACCGACGGCTTCCTCACCCTGCTGCGCCATCGGCGCCATCAGGAACTTCAGGTCTTCCTGCGTATAGCCGAACGCCTGCTGGCGGTCGAGCAGCGCAGCGCCCTGCGTACGGCCGGCCGCGACTTCCTCGGCCTTCGGCTCGATTTCGTCGAGCTTGATGCGCACGGCGTCGATCCAGCTCTTGTACGGCTTCGCGTTCGCGAGGTTGTCCTTCAGTTCCTTGTCGTCGATGATGCGGCCGTGTTCCATGTCGATCAGGAACATCTTGCCCGGCTGCAGGCGCCACTTCTTGACGATCTTCGATTCGGGGATCGGCAGCGTGCCGGCTTCCGACGCCATGATGACGAGGTCGTCGTCGGTCACGATGTAGCGCGCCGGGCGCAGGCCGTTACGGTCGAGCGTCGCGCCGATCTGGCGGCCGTCGGTGAACGCGATCGCGGCCGGGCCGTCCCACGGCTCCATCATCGCGGCGTGGTATTCGTAGAACGCGCGGCGGTTCTCGTCCATCAGCGTGTGCTGTTCCCACGCTTCCGGGATCATCATCATCACCGCGTGTACGAGCGGGTAGCCGGCCATCACCAGCAGCTCGAGACAGTTGTCGAACGATGCGGTATCCGACTGGCCCGGGTAGATCAGCGGCCACAGCTTCGGCAGGTCGTCGGCGAGCACGTGCGACGCGATCGCGCCGGTCCGTGCGTTCAGCCAGTTCACGTTGCCCTTCACGGTGTTGATCTCGCCGTTGTGCGCGATCATCCGGTACGGGTGAGCCAGTTCCCACGCCGGGAACGTGTTGGTCGAGAAGCGCTGGTGCACGAGCGCGAGCGCCGACACGACGCGCGCGTCCTGCAGGTCGCGGTAGTACACGCCGACCTGGCCGGCCAGCAGCAGCCCCTTGTAGACGACCGTGCGCGCCGACATCGACGGCACGAAGTATTCCTTGCCGTGCTTGAGCTTCAGCGCCTGGATGCGGTGGCTCGCCGTCTTGCGGATCACGTACAGCTTCCGCTCGAGCGCGTCCGTCACCATGATGTCCTTGCCGCGGCCGATGAAGATCTGGCGGATCAGCGGCTCGCTCGCCTTCACGGTCGGCGAAATCGGCATCGCATGGTCGACCGGCACGTCGCGCCAGCCGAGCACAACCTGGCCCTCGGCCTTCACCGTACGCTCGAGTTCCTGCTCGCACGCGAGACGCGATGCGTTCTCCTTCGGCAGGAAGATCATCCCGACCCCATATTCGCCAGCCGGCGGCAGATTCACGCCCTGCTTGGCCATTTCCTCGCGATAGAACGCGTCCGGAATCTGGATCAGGATGCCCGCGCCGTCGCCCATCAGCGGGTCGGCACCGACCGCGCCACGGTGATCGAGGTTCTCGAGGATCTTCAGACCCTGCTGGATGATCTCGTGGCTCTTCTTGCCCTTGATGTGAGCGACAAAGCCGACGCCGCAGGCGTCGTGTTCGTTTTGCGGGTCGTACAGACCTTGTGCGGCGGGCACCGCGGCGAGCGGCTGCTGGTGGTCGTTCATGGGGACACCGTCGTAAAGGGGGCCTGGAGGCCGTTGAACCGTTTTCTTGTTGCCGTCGATCCCGCTCCCGACGGGAGACGGCGCGGCCGACAGTGGTTGGGCATGCTTCGCCCGGGCCACCGGAATTCGGAATATACGCGACGAATCAAAGGAATAGCAACAAAAACCGCTTGATCGAACCCCAATTAAACAGATGCATCGATCTGGTGCCGTTTTATTGGGGCTGTATCAATTTGGTGCAAAAAGAAGCGGCGCCCGCAGCGCCGCTTCCTGACTCGCCTTGCCGGGATTACTGCTGGATCGGCGGCGTGTTCTCACGCACCTTTCTGGGGCGTCCGCGCGGCAGCGGCGAGACGCGCCGGTTCGCGGTCCGCGCCGCCCACTCGCGATAATGCTCGCCGCCGAGCACCCAGCCCTTGAGCGTCGCCTGCTGCAGCTGGTCGGCCTGCCGCTCGTCGAGCGGCTGCTCGCACAGCTCCTTGTACGCGCGCTGACGGTCGAACGGCGTATTGCCGAGCGCCCAGTAGAGCGGATGGTCGGTGATCAGGCTGTCGACGGTGAGCCCGACGTGATGCCGGTAGCTCGACCAGCGATAGGCCTCGGGCGTCGCGACGAGCTGCGAACGCACCGGGCTCATCTCCACTACCCGGCTCGCGAGCAGGAAGTAGCGCTCGCCTTCGATCACGGTCGCGCGATAGCGGCCTTCCCACAGCGTGCCGCGCCGCGAATAGCGCCGGTTGAAATGCGCGACGTAGCGGCGACCGACGGCCTGCATCGCTTTCGGCAGGCTGGCTTCGTCGCTCGGCGTCACGAGGAGTTGCACCTGGCGCGGCAGCAGCACATAGGCATGCACCGACAGGTGATGATCGCGTGCGGCGGCCTTCAGGCAATCGATGAAGAGTTCGTAGTCCTGGTCGTCGACGAACGCGGGTTGCTGATCCAGGCCGCGCAGTATCACGTGCTGCGGCTGGTCGGGAACGTAGAGTCGTGCTAACCGTGCCATGCTGAATGTCCGTTTGAACGCGTTAGGAAATACCCGGAGGTCCGAAAATGCGCACCTGCGTAGAATGCCTGTCCTCGCGGGGCGCGAAAGCGTACGGTCGTACGAATCCTAGGGAGAAAACTCTAACTTACGAGCTTGTTTGGTTTTAAACGCAGTCGTCATAATGAGCACGCCTTTGATCGGAGGAGACACAATGAAACGAAAACTGGCCATTACGGGGGCCGCAGCGCTCGCATTCACGTTTGCGGGCGGTACGGCACATGCACAATCCGCAGGTGATTTCTACGTCAGCACCGGCTGGCTGCACCTTGCGCCGCAGGACAGCAGCGACCCGCTGTTCCTGTACGGCGTAGGCGGCACGCCCATCAACCAGTCGGTTCCCAACACCGGTGCCGGCATCAGCGACGCCGACACGCTCGCGCTGGCGACCGGTTACTTCGTGACCGACCACATCGCCACCGAGTTCATCGCCGGCATCCCGCCGAAGTTCGACATCACCGGCAAGGGCCAGTTCTCAAGTTTCGGCACGCTCGGCCGCGCGTACCAGTGGAGCCCCGCGCTCCTCCTCAAGTACTACTTCAACGACGCCAATGCGAAGTTCCGTCCGTATGTCGGCGTCGGCGCAACGTATATCTGGTTTACCGGCGCGAAGATCACGAACAGCGCGTTCGAGAACGGCGTGCTCGGCGGCCCGACCAGCGCGCAGACCAGCAACCAGTGGGCGCCCGTGTTCAACGCCGGCTTCACGTACAACTTCACGAAGCACTGGTTCGCCGGCTTCTCGATGTCGTACATCCCGGTCAGTGTGACCGCGACCTTCACGACGGCCCGCCGGACGCCGGTCGGGACGCTGACGGAAACGTCGAAGGCCCACATCTCGCTGAACCCGATCGTGACGTACCTCAACGTCGGCTACCGCTTCTAAGCGTAGTCGAATATTTGGGGAATGGTTAATCCTGCTGCAATTTGTAGCGGATTTTTCCTGACGTAACGTCTCCACGATGCAAAACGCCCCGGCGGAAATTCCACCGGGGCGTTGTTTTTTTGCATCAGGCACGCTCCCGAAAAGGCCGCGCCGGGCGCTGCCTTGGCCGCTAGACCACGGCGATGTCGTCCAGCGCATCGGGAGCGATCAGGTCGATCCGGTCCGTGCAGACCGCATCGACGCCCCAGCGCGCGAGTTCGCGCGCCCGTTCGAGGTCGTTCACCGTGTACACCAGGATGCGCAGCCCGGCCGCCTTGATCGCGCGCACGAGCGGTTCGTCGAGCCGTTTGTGGTCTGCATGCAACGATACGCAGCCAAGCGCGCCGACGACCTGCGCATGCCAGTCGTCCGGCACGGCTTCGTAGAGCATCCCGCGCGGCAGCGCCGGCACGGTCGCGCGCGCCTGCTGCAGCGCATCGAACGAGAATGACGACAGCAGCGGCGGCACCGCGGCGTCGCGCCAGTACGTGGCCGCGTCGGCCGCCACGCGCTGCCCGGTCTCGCGCTCGCGCCCCGGACACGGCTTGATCTCGACATTCGCGGCCAGCCCGTGCGCGATGCAGCGCGCCGCCGCCGCCTCGAGCGTCGGCATCCGCTCGCCCGCGAAGCGCGCGTCGCGCCATGCGCCCGCGTCGAGTGCGGCCAGCGCCGCATAACGCATGCCCGCCGCCGCGCCCTGCCCGTTCGACGTGCGGTCGACCGTGTCGTCGTGCAGCAGGAACGTCACGTCGTCGGCCGACAGCTTCGCGTCGAACTCGACCATCCGGTGCCCGCGCCGCGCGCCTTCGTCGAGCCCGGCTAGCGTGTTCTCCGGCGCGAGCGTGCCGCCGCCGCGATGGGCGACGACGCGCGGATAGGGCCAGTCGGTGCGGAGGGTCATCGTCGGTCTCTCGGCAAGTACAACAGGGTCAGCCGGCACGCTTGCCGGTTTCGGGATCGAAGAAATGCAGCCGGTGCGCGGGCAGTGCGGCCGCCAGCCCCGTGCCGCGCGCAGGACGGTCCGCGTGCGGCAGGCGCACCGCGACGTCGTGATCGCCCCAGCGGCCGTGCGCGAGGTTGTCCGCGCCCAGCAGCTCGCACGAGTCGACCGGCAGCGTCGCCTGCGCGACGCCCGGCTGCGGCGTCATGTGCTCGGGACGCACGCCGAGCACCCAGTCGCGCCCGGTGGCGATCTCCGTGCCGATGCCGGGCGCGCCGGCGACCGGCAGCGCGGGGCCGCCGCCCGCGACCGTGAAGGTCGTGCCGTCTTCCGACAGCCGGCCGTTCATCAGGTTCATCGCCGGCGAGCCGATGAAGCCCGCGACGAACACCGTCGCCGGCTTCTCGTACACGTCGACCGGCGCGCCGATCTGCTCCGCGTAGCCGCGGTTCATCACGATCACGCGTTGCGCGAGCGTCATCGCCTCGATCTGGTCGTGCGTCACGTAGACGCTCGTTGTCCCGAGCCGGGCATGCAGCCGCTGGATCTCGAGCCGCATCTGCACGCGCAGCTTCGCGTCGAGGTTCGACAACGGTTCGTCGAACAGGAACACCGACGGCTCGCGCACGATCGCACGCCCCATCGCGACGCGCTGCCGCTGGCCGCCCGACAGCTCGCGCGGCCGCCGCGCGAGCAGCGGCTCCAGTTCGAGGATCTTCGCGGCCGCGGCCACCCGCGAATCGATCGTCGCGCGTTCGATTCCGCGGATCTTCAACCCGTAGCCCATGTTCTGCGCGACCGTCATGTGCGGGTACAACGCATAGTTCTGGAACACCATCGCGATGTCGCGATCCTTCGGCTCGAGCGTATTGACGACGCGCTCGCCGATCGCGATCTCGCCGTCCGTCACGGACTCGAGCCCCGCGATCATCCGCAGCAACGTCGACTTGCCGCAGCCCGACGGGCCGACCAGCACGATGAATTCGCCGTCCGCGATCTCCACGTCGATGCCATGCAGCACGTGCTGCTTGCCGTCGTAGGATTTCCTGACGCCCTTCAAGCTCAGCGCAGCCATACCTGGTCCTTCTCCCGGTTACCGTCCGTGGTTCATTTCTCGGAATCGACGAGGCCGCGCACGAACCAGCGCTGCATCGCCAGCACGACGACGAGCGGCGGGATCATCGCCAGCAGCGTCGCCGCCATCACGTATTGCCATTCGGTCGCGGCGTCGCCGCTCGCGATCATCGTCTTGATGCCCACCACCGCCGTCGACAGCGACGCTTCCGTCGTGATCAGGATCGGCCACAGATACTGGTTCCAGCCGTAGATGAACGTGATCACGAACAGCGCCGCGATGCTCGTCTTCGACAGCGGCAGCACGACGTCCCAGAAGAAACGCAGCGGCCCCGCGCCGTCGATGCGCGCGGCGTCCATCAGTTCGTCGGGCAGCGTCATGAAGAACTGGCGGAACAGGAACGTCGCGGTCGCCGACGCGATCAGCGGCATCGTGAGCCCGGCGTACGTGTTCGTCAGGTGCAGCGTCGACACGACCTGCACGGTCGGAAAGATCCGCACTTCCACCGGCAGCATCAGCGTGATGAAGATCAGCCAGAACGCCGTGTTGCGGAACGGGAAGCGGAAATAGACGATCGCGTACGCGGACAGGATCGACACCGCGATCTTGCCGACCGCGATGCCGAGCGCCATCGCGAAGCTGTTCACGAGCAGGCGGCCGAACGGCGCCGTCGTACCGCCGCTGCCGTGCCCCCAGATGTACGCGACGTTCTCGAACAGGTGCGTGCTCGGCACGAGCGACAGCGGCACCGTGAACACTTCCTGCGCGTTCATCGTCGCCGCGCAGAACGCGACGTAGACGGGGAACACGATCAGCACGACGCCCGCGATCAGCACCGCGTGGCAGAACAGGTCGAAGCCCTTGCGATTTTCGATCATGCGTATTGCACCCTGCGTTCGACGAAGCGGAACTGGATCACCGTGAGCCCGACGACGATGATCATCAGCACGACCGACTGCGCGCCCGAACTGCCGATGTCGAGCCCCTGGAAGCCCTCCGCGAAGATCTTGTAGATCAGCGTCTTCGTGCTCTGCGCGGGGCCGCCGCCGGTGGCCGCGTCGATCACCGGGAAGGTGTCGAAGAACGCGTAGACGAGGTTCACGACCAGCAGGAAGAAACTCGTCGGCGACAGCAGCGGCAGCACGATGTTGAAGAAGCGCCGCACCGGCCCGGCGCCGTCGATCGCCGCCGCCTCGATCAGCGAGCGCGGGATCGCCTGCAGGCCCGCGTAGAAGAACAGGAAGTTGTAGCTCACCTGCTTCCACACCGACGCCAGCACGACCAGGAACATCGCCTGCCCGCCGTTCAGCGCGTGGTTCCACACGATGCCGCTCTTCGCGAGCGCATAGGTGATCAGGCCGATGCTGGGGTTGAACAGGAACGCCCACAGCACGGCCGCGATCGTCGGTGCGACCGCATACGGCCAGATCAGCAGCGTGCGGTACACGCGCGCGCCGCGGATCACGCGATCGGCGCACGCGGCGAGCAGCAACGACACGACGAGCCCGCTCACCGTGACGAGCGAACTGAACACGAGCGTCGTGCGGAACGAATCGAGATACAGCGGATCGGCGAACAGGTGCGAGAAGTTCGCGAAGCCGACGAATTCGCTCGACGTGCCGAACGCGTCCTGCATCTGCGTCGACTGCCACAGCGCGACGCCGGCCGGCCACAGGAAAAACACGGCCGTGATCGCGAGCTGCGGCGCGATCAGCAGGTACGGCACCAGGCTCGTACCGAAACGGGAACGGGATTGCATCGCGGAGATCCGGTCAGGCGAAACGGAAAGGAAACCGCGCCGCCGGACGGCACGCGCTCACGCGCGGCGCCGCCGGCGGCACGAAGCGACGCGCGCTCAGCCGCCCGACTTCTCGAAGCGGCGCAGCAGTTCGTCGCCGCGCGACGCGGCCGAGTCGAGCGCGTCCTTCGGCGACTTCTTCTGCGCCCAGACCTGTTCGAACTCTTCGTCGACGACCGTGCGGATCTGCGGCATGTTGCCCAGGCGCAGCCCCTTCGTGTACGGCAGCGGCGGCTTGTTCAGCATCTGCTTGATCGCCGTTTCGGCGCTCGGGTTCTTCGCGTAGTAGCCCTGCTGGCGCGTCAGGTCGTACGCGGCGGTCGTGACCGGCAGGTAGCCCGTGTCCTGGTGCCACTTCGCGGCGACCGCCGGCGAAGCGAGGTACGCGAGGAATTTCGCGACGCCCTTGTAGGTCGCCGGATCCTTGCCGGCCAGCACCCACAGGCTCGCGCCGCCGATGATCGCGTTCTGCGGTGCGCCCTTCACGTTCGCGTCGTACGGCATCATCCCGGTGCCGTAGCTGAACTTCGCGAACTTCTGCACGTTCGCGAGCGCGCCCGACGATGTCGTCATGATCCCGCAGTCGCCGCTGTAGAACTTCGCCGACGCTTCATCCTTGCGGCCCGCATACGTGAACGTGCCGTCCTTCGCCATCTGCTGCAGGAACGCGATGTGCGCGATCTGCTGCGGCTTGTTGAATTCGAGCACGGCGTCGGTGCCGTCGAAGCCGTTGTTGCGGCTCGCGAACGGCAGCCCGTGCCACGCGCTGTAGTTCTCGAGCTGGATCCAGCCCTGCCAGCCGGTCGTGAAGCCGCATGCCATCCCCGACTTGCGCAGCTTCTCGGCATCGGCCTTCACGTCGGCCCACGTCTTCGGCGGCTGGTTCGGATCGAGGCCGGCCTTCTTGAACGCGTCCTTGTTGTAGTACAGCACCGGCGTCGAGCTGTTGAACGGCATCGATACGAGATGGCCCGTCTTCGCGTCGCTGTAGTAGCTCGCGATGGTCGGCACGAACGCCTTTTCGTCGAGCGGCACGCCGGCCTGCTTGAACACGTCGGAGACCGGCACGACGGCCTTCTTCGCCTGCATCATCGTGGCCGTGCCGACTTCGTACACCTGGAGGATCGCCGGCGCGTTACCGCTGCGATACGCGGCGATGCCGGCCGCGAGCGCCTGGTCGTAGGTGCCCTTGAAGACCGGCACGATCTTGTAGTCGCTTTGCGACGCGTTGAACTGGTCGGCGATCGCATTGACCCGCTCGCCGAGCGCGGCCTCCATCGCATGCCAGAACTGAATTTCCGTCGCGGCGAGCGCCACGTGCTGCACCCCGAACATCAGCGCGCCGCCGAGCGCGATCGAGCGAACCAGTGTCCCCGCAGGCTTCTTCTTCATCGACCCTTCTCCTATGAAAACGTTACCAACAGCGTGTGCAACATTCCCGTCGCCATTGAACCGGCGAAGTCTAGTGATCGTTTGTGACAGTCAGTTGTCGCTGATGACGAACAGGCGCTGATATTCCTTCAGCGCGAAGCGGTCGGTCATGCCGGCGATGTAATGCGCGACGAGACGCGGCTGATGTGCCGCGTCTTCCGACTGGTACGGCGGCGGCAGCAGGCGCGGATCGTCGATGAACGCGTCGAACAGCCCCGTGACGACGCGCTGCGCCTTGCTCGCCATGCGCATCACCTTGTAGTGGCGATACAGGTTCTTGAAGAGGAAGCGCTTGAGCGCGGCCGCCTGTGCGGCGACCGTCTCGCTGTGCGACACGAGCGGCGGCGCGGCGCGCACGTCGTCAAGCGACGCGGGCGCGACGCGCGCGAGATGGCGCGTGGTTTCGTCGATCAGGTCGACGATCAGCGTGTTGATGATGCGCCGCACCGTCTCGTGCACGAGCCGGCGGCCTTCGAGGTGCGGGAATTCGGCGAGCGCCGCTTCGTAGTGACGCTGCCACAGCTCGACTTCCGCGAGCTGCTCGATCGTGATCAGGCCGGAACGCAGGCCGTCGTCGACGTCGTGGTTGTTGTACGCGATTTCGTCGGCGATGTTCGCGAGCTGCGCTTCGAGCGACGGCTGGTGGCCCTGCAGGAAGCGCTCGCCGAGCGCGCCGAGCTTGCGCGCATTCTCGCGCGAGCAATGTTTCAGGATGCCTTCGCGCGTCTCGAAGCACAGGTTCAGCCCGTTGAACGCGCCGTAGTGCTCCTCGAGCTCGTCGACGACCGCCAGGCTCTGCAGGTTGTGCTCGAAGCCGCCGTGGTCTCGCATGCACGCATTCAGCGCGTCCTGCCCGGCATGGCCGAACGGCGTGTGGCCGAGATCGTGCGCGAGCGAGATCGCTTCGACGAGATCCTCGTTCAGCCGCAGGTTGCGCGCGACCGAGCGCGCGATCTGCGCGACTTCGAGGCTGTGCGTGAGGCGCGTGCGGAACAGGTCGCCTTCGTGATTGACGAAGACCTGCGTCTTGTATTCGAGGCGGCGGAACGCGGTCGAATGGACGATGCGGTCGCGGTCGCGCTGGAATTCGGTGCGCGCCGCCGGCGGGGTTTCCGGATGGCGGCGGCCGCGCGACTGCGACGCGTGTGCGGCGTACGGAGCGAGATGGGCTTCCAGCGCCGCCAGCGTCGGCGGCTCGGCCACCGGCGCAGCGGATGCGCGGCTGGCTTCGGGCAGTGTGCTGCTGGATGTCTCGCTCACGTCTCCTCCATGTCAGGGGCGCCGGGGCATCCGGGCCGCCGTTAGCGGGTCGTCTGCGCCAGTGTAGCGAATACGGCTTCGTCCGGCGCCTGCGTGATCAGCGTATCCCCGAATCGCTTCAACAGGATGAATTTGATCGCGCCGGCCTCGGCTTTCTTGTCGACGCGCATCAAGTCCATGTAGCGCGCGTCGCCGAGCGCGGGCGCTCGGGTCGGCAGGTGCGCAGCCGCGATCACCGCGTCGAGACGCTGCCGCGATGCTTCGTCGAAGAGCCCGAGCCGCACCGACAGGTCGCCGGCCATCACCATCCCGCAGCCGACCGCCTCGCCATGCAGCCACTCGCCGTAGCCGAGCCCGGCCTCGATCGCGTGGCCGAACGTGTGGCCGAAATTCAGGATCGCGCGCAGGCCGCCTTCGCGCTCGTCGGCCGCGACGACGCTCGCCTTGATCTCGCACGAACGCTTCACCGCGTGCGCGAGCGCCGCCGGCTCGCGACGGTTCAGCGCGTCGACGTTCGCCTCGATCCAGTCGAAGAACGCCGCATCGGCGATCGCGCCGGTCTTGATGATCTCGGCGACGCCCGCCGCCAGTTCGCGATCGGGCAGCGTCGTCAGCGCGCCGATGTCCGCGATCACGGCTTGCGGCTGGTAGAACGCGCCGATCATGTTCTTGCCGAGCGGGTGGTTGATGCCCGTCTTGCCGCCGACCGACGAATCGACCTGCGACAGCAGCGTCGTCGGCACCTGGATGAACGGCACGCCGCGCATGTAGCACGCGGCGGCAAAGCCCGTCATGTCGCCGACCACGCCGCCGCCGAGCGCGACGAGCGTCGTCTTGCGGTCCGCGTGATCGGTCAGCAGGCCGTCGAAGATCAGGTTCAGCGTTTCCCAGTTCTTGTACGCCTCGCCATCCGGCAGCACGACCGTCGACACGCGCTTGCCGAGCGGCGCGAGCGCCGCGCGCAACGCGTCGCCGTAGAGCGGATCAACCGTCGTGTTCGTGACGATCGTGACGGACGAACCCTTGATGTGAGGCGCGAACAGCTCGGTGCGGCCGATCAGGCCGGCACCAATGTGAATCGGATAGGCGCGGTCGCCCAGATCGACGTTGACAGTAATCATGCTTGTAGAGGCTTGGCGATGACGCCCGCCAGTTCGAGTTGCATCAGCACCATGTTGACGAGACCGTTGACCGACGGACGGCCGGTCTCGATGACGAAATCCGCGCATTCGCGGTACAGCGGGTCGCGCACTTCGTACAGCGCTTCGAGACGCCCCTTCGGATCTTCGGTCTGCAGCAGCGGGCGGTTCTTGTCCTTGCGCGTGCGCAGCCACAGATCGTGCGGATTGGCGCGCAGGTAGACGACGATGCCGTTGCTTTTCAGGCAGTCGCGATTTTCCGGGCGCAGCACCGCGCCACCGCCCGTCGCAAGCACGATGTTCTCGCGCTGCGTGAGATCGGCGATCACCTGCGTTTCGCGATCGCGAAACCCGGCCTCGCCCTCCATCTCGAAGATCACGGGAATGCGCGCGCCCGTGCGGGCCTCGATTTCGTGGTCGGAGTCGAAGAACGTCCTGTCGAGACGACGCGCGACCGCACGGCCCACGGTGGTCTTACCCGCTCCCATAAGGCCGACGAAAAATACGTTTGCATGTGGGTCCCGCGCTTGCAACGGCTTCCTCTGCTTGAATCTTGCTGGTGTGTGGCGCAGCTTACTGGCAAAGCGGCTGCCTTGTCGAGCCTGCGCCGGCGGCTTCCGGCCCCGTTTTATCGGCGTCCGCGTCGCCCGCGCCGCGCGCATCGCAGCGCGCATCGACGACGGTCGGCGTGATGAACACGACCAGTTCGTTGCGCTGGTCGCGCTGCGCGCGGTGCCGGAAAAGCGCGCCCAGAAACGGTATTTTGCCCAAGAGCGGCACGCGCGTCACATCGTTCCGGTTCAGTTGCTCATAGATGCCGCCGATCGCGACCGTCCCGCCATTCTCGACCTCGACGCGCGTCTGGACATGCTTCGTATGGATGGCGGGGCCGGCCGCGGTCGGCTCGCCGACGCTGTCCTTCGTCACGTCGAGATCGAGCACCACGCGGCCGTCCGGCGTGATCTGGGGCTCGACCTCGAGCTTGAGCGTCGCGCGGCGGAACTGCACGCCGCTCATGCCGTTGCCCACCTTCGCCTGATACGGCAGCTCGGAGCCTTGCTCGACGATGGCCTTGACGCGGTCGGCCGTCACCACGCGCGGACGCGACACGATCTGGCCCCGCCCCTGCGCCTCCAGCGCGCTCAATTCGACGTCGAGTACCCGGCTGAGCGGCGCGGCGAACAGCGTGAAGCCGGCGGTCGCCGCGTCGAAGCCGCCGAGCGGACGCGCGGCCAGGTCGAGTGCGTTGCGCGCGTCGGCCGTGAACGTGGCGCTCTCGCCCGACGACGGCCGCCCCTGCGCACGCAGCGCGACTCGAGCGCCGAGGTTGCGCGAGAAGCCCTGCTCGCCCTCGACGATGCGGGCCTCGATCCGGACCTGACGGGACGGCCGGTCGATCGCGTCGATCAGACCCGCGATCTGCGCGATGCGCGGCGCAAGATCGGTGACGAACAGCAGGTTCGTGCGCGGATCAGCCGCCGCGGCGCCGCGTTTCGACAGCAGGCGCTGGCCGGTCGCGCCGGCCAGCAGCCGTTGCACGTCCTGCGCGCGCGGATAGTGCAGCGCGAACGTCCGGCTCGCGAGCGGCTCCAGATCGGCGGCCCGCGCATGCATTTCGAAGCGCTCGCGTTCGCGCGCGGCCAGATCGGCCGCCGGTGTGACCCATATCACGTTACCTCGCCGGGACATCGCGAGCCCGTGTGTGTCGAGCAGCGTGTCGAAGGCCTCGCGCCAGCGCACATTGTTCAGACGTAACGTCACCGTGCCGCGCACCTGCTCGCCGACGACGATATTGAGCCCCGTGAACCGTGCGAACGCGTCGAACGCGGCCGCGAGCCCGGCGCCCTGCAGATTCAGCGAGATCCGCCGCGCATCGTCCGCATCGCCCGGTTGGCGCGCCGCGGCGTCGCTCATCCGGGCCGGCGGCGCCAGCGGGATCGGCGGCCCCTCCAGCGCGGGGGCCGGCACAGCGGCTTCCGCCTGACGGGCCGCGCGGGTGATCCAGTCGAACGGCGGCGGGCCGGCTTCATCCGATACCGCGTCTCCCGCACCGGTTGCCATGCCGTCGGACGGCAGCGGCAAACCCGGCCCCTCCGTCGACCCTGCAGGCCAGGCAGTCGGCAGCGGCGGCAACGATGCTTCGGCTCCGGCCGCCGCCACGCCGGCCCAGATCGCCAGCACCCAACAACCGTGCTTCGTCATGGCTGACCTCCGTCGTCCAGGACGAGCCGGCGCGATCCGTCCGCCGTCGCGAGCGTCACGGCCGCCGGGTCGACACGCACCAGGCGTGCGGCCCCGAGCACCTCGCCCGGCACCATCGCCGTGAACGCGCCGTCGCCGTCGTCGAACAACGCAAGACCGGCATGCGCGTCGCGAATCGTGCCGGCGAGGCGGGCCGCCCGCCCCGCCGCCTCGACCTGGCCGGCCTCGCCGAACGGATCGGCGTCGAGCGCAGCGGCGCGAACCGGCACGTTGCCATCGGCGGCCGGTATCGCCGGCAGCGCCGGAAACACGTCGACGGACATTTCCACCCGCGCCGCCGGCATGCCACGCTCGACACGCAACGCCGACGGTACCGCCAGTACCGGGAAGCGCGGCAGCGCGCCAACCAGATGCAGCAACGCGCGAAAGCCGCCATCCGCGACGATGCGCACGGTGCGCCGGTCGTCCGGCGCCGCGCCATCGGTGTGCTGCGGCTCGATCGATACGCCGTGCAGCCCGCTCGACGCAGCGAGATCGGCCAGTTCCAGCATCAGCGCGGCCCACTCCGGCGTGTGCGGCAAGCGATCGTCGCGCGCTGACGCGCGATGTCCGTCGCGCCGTTGCCCAGCGGACGCAAGCACGCGCTGCGCGTCGGCCGCACGCGCCTGCGCGGCGGCCAGCAACACGCGACCCTGCGCCAGCCCGCTCCAGTCGGCCGCATTCGCCAGATGAATGCCGCCTGCCAGCACGGCCGCGAATGCCAGTGCGCAACCGGCGGCATGTGCAACCGCCGGCGACACGCGCAGCCTGCCGCCCGGCCGGGTGTCGCCGCGCAGCGCCGGCAGATGCGTCAGCGACGTCATGCGCCACCTCCCGCCGCCTTCCGCGACGGCATCGCGTCGTGCCAGCGCAGTTGAACCGAGAACCGGAATGGCATCCCGGCCGTGGAAGCCGGCGTATCCGAAGCAGGTTTCAATGCCTCCATATCGACCCGCCAGCCACGCTGTTCGCGCGCCACCGCGGCGAGCCACCGGGCGGCCGCCCGGTAACTCCCGGCGCGCGCATCGAGCACGGCACCGGTCGATGTCACGCGTAGCGCGTCAAGCCGGACACGATCGGTGTGCACCTGCGTCAGGGTTGCCAACAGCCCGGCAACGCGGTGGTAAGGCGCGGCAAGCGCCGTTGCCTGCGCATCGCGCTGCGCGATGGCGTCGGCTGCATTGGCGGCACGCGTCGCCGCCGCCACCAATGGCTGCCACTGCCGCAGCCGAGCCTCCACGCTTGACCGCTCGGCATCCACCCGCCACCGCGACAACACGGCAGCGCCCGTCCACAGGCCGGTGCCGAGCACGCCGAGCAGGATCGCCGCGCCGCACTGCACGGCCCGGCGACGCCGCAACGCCTGCGCCAACCGCTCGCGGTACGGCAGCAGGTTGAAGCCGCCGAGCGCCGCCGGATCGGCCGCAGCCGCGTCGCTCACGCTTGCCGACGCCGCACAACCGGCCATCATTTCCACACCCCGCGCAATGCCAGCCCGAACGCGACGGCGAACGCCGGGCCGCCCGGCATGCCGGCAGGCACGCGCGGCTGCCCGTCCCAGCCCGTGCAGTCGAATGGCACCACTGCCGCGCCGAGCACGTCGCCAATCTCGGCGAAGGACGTCTCGAAGCGGGCGATACACCGCTCATCCCCGGCGACGAATACGCAACGCACAGCCCCGAACGGGCGCTGGCGCAACGCATCGGGAAGCGCCTCCTGCAGCGTGCCGGACAGCGTGAGCACCGGGACGGCCAGCGAGCCTTCGACGCGCCAGGCGCGCACGCCCGAGTCGCAGAACCAGAGCACGGAGTAGGCGCCCTGCGCATCGAGTTCGAACTGCGCGGCATAGCGCAACGCGCGCAGCACGGCGGCCGACTCGCCATCGATCACCGTCAGGTCGATACCGGCCTGCGCGGCCGCGTCGATCCGCCGCCCGAGCAGCACGAGCGGAGCCACGGCCACCGCGATCTCGCCGGACCGCGCGCCGCCGTAGTGCCGCCAGTCAAACGCGAGACTGTCCGGCGCCAGCCCCGAGATGCGTTCGGCCGCCTGCCGCGCGGCGTCCGGGATATCGTCCCGCCCGGCCAGGTCGAGCGTCGCGGTACGCATCTCGTCATCGTGCAACGCCATCACGCCGCGCGTGTCGCACCGCACGTCCGCCGCCGACAACCGCGACACCGCTGCCGCCAGCGACCGCGCGACCGCTGCCCAGCGCGCGTCTTCCGGCCCGCCCGCCAGCCCGACCGGCTCCCGCTCGAGCCCCTCGACGCGCACCTCCGCGTCCCTGCCGCGCCGGCTCAGCACGGCCACCCTCACCTCGTTCGCCCCGACGTCGATTCCCGTCGACCGGTGCCTGCCCTGCGCGAACCGCGCCACCCATCGTCCCGTCATGCCCGCCTCCCGAAATCGTCGCGGCCCATGCCGCGTTTCCGAGACCTGATTCTGCAAAGCGGCGCGCGCGGCCGACAGTCGGCCGAACGGCCAGCATCGGCTTGCGGCGGCCGCGCAAGGGTTATGCTGGCAGCACGCCAACCCGCGGCTTTCCCGCGGGCGGCCACCGCGTCAGGACCGGTCTTACCGGGCAGCTATAATCGCGGGACTGTTTTCCGGTATGCCTATGCAATCCACGACTCCTACGTCCCCGCCTCCCGCCCCGGAGCCGAAGAAGCGGCCCTGGTGGCAAAAAGTCCTGCTCGGCTTCGCCGCGATGTGCGTGGCCCTCGTCGTGGCCGGCGGCCTCGTGCTCGGCTACGCGCTCGTCGTCGCCTGGCCGAACATGCCGTCGCTCGACGCGCTGACCGACTACCGCCCGAAGGTGCCGCTGCGCATCTATACGTCCGATCACGTGCTGATCGGCGAATTCGGCGAGGAGCGCCGCGACGTCGTCCATTTCAAGGACGTGCCCGACTCGCTGAAGAAGGCGATCCTCGCGATCGAGGACGCGCGCTTCTACGATCACGGCGGCGTCGACCTCACCGGCATCATCCGCGCCGGCTTCGTCGCGCTGACGAACGGCCACGCGTCGCAAGGCGCGAGCACGATCACGATGCAGGTCGCACGCAACTTCTTCCTGTCGAGCGAAAAGACCTACACGCGCAAGATCTACGAGATGCTGCTCGCGTACCGGATCGAGCGTGCGCTGACGAAGGATCAGATTCTCGAGGTCTACATGAATCAGATCTATCTCGGCCAGCGCGCGTATGGTTTCGCGAGCGCCGCGCGGGTCTATTTCGGCAAGGACCTGAAGGACATCACGCTCGCGGAAGCGGCGATGCTCGCGGGGCTGCCGAAGGCGCCGTCCGCGTATAACCCGGTCGTCAATCCGAAGCGCGCGAAGGTGCGCCAGGAATACATCCTGCAGCGCATGCTGGAGCTGAACTTCATCACGCGCGAACAGTACGACGAAGCCGTCGCGCAGCCGCTCGTCGTCAAGGGCCCGGGCCGCGATTTCAGCGTGCACGCCGAGTACGTCGCGGAAATGGTCAGACAGATGATGTACGCGCAGTACCGCGAGGAGACCTACACGCGCGGCTTCAACGTCGTCACGACGATCGATTCCGCCGACCAGCAGGTCGCGTACACCGCGCTGCGCAAGGGCATCATGGATTACGAGCGCCGCCACGGCTATCGCGGGCCGGAAGGCTTCATCGAGCTGCCGGCCGGTGCCGACGACCGCGAACAGGCGATCGACGACGCGCTGCTCGAGCACCCCGACAACGGCGAGCTGATCGCCGCGGTCGTCACGGCCGCGAGCCCGCGCCAGATCACGGTCTCGTTCATCGACGGCAGCAACGCGACGATCGAGGGCGACAACCTGCGCTTCGCGTCGGGCGCGCTGTCGGCCAACGCGCAGCCGAACCGCCGCATCCGCCCCGGTGCGATCGTGCGCGTCGTGAAGAACGACACCGGCAAATGGTCGATCACGCAGTTGCCGCAGGTTGAAGGCGCGTTCCTGTCGATCATCCCGCAGGACGGCGCGATCCGTTCGCTCGTCGGCGGCTTCGACTACAACAAGAACAAGTTCAACCACGTCACGCAGGCGTGGCGGCAACCGGGTTCGTCGTTCAAGCCGTTCATCTACTCGGCGTCGCTCGACAAGGGCCTCGGGCCGGCTACCGTGATAAACGACGGCCCGCTGTATTTCAGCGCCGCGGAAACGGGCGGCCAGCCGTGGGAACCGAAGAACTACGGCGGCGGCTTCGAAGGCCCGATGTCGATGCGCACCGCGCTGCAGCGCTCGCGCAACCTCGTGTCGATCCGGATCCTGAACCACATCGGCACGAAGTACGCGCAGCAGTACATCACGCGCTTCGGCTTCGACGCCGAGCGCCATCCGGCCTACCTGCCGATGGCGCTCGGCGCCGGCCAGGTCACGCCGCTGCAGATGGCCGGCGCGTACTCGGTGTTCGCGAACGGCGGCTACCGCGTCAATCCGTACCTGATCGCCGAAGTCACCGATCCGAACGGCGCGATCGTCGCGCGCGCGCAGCCGCTCGTCGCCGAGCAGAATGCGCCGCGTGCGATCGACGCACGCAACGCATACGTGATGAACAGCCTGCTGCAAAGCGTTGCGCAGCGCGGCACGGGCGCGCGGACCAACATCCTGAAGCGCACCGACCTCGCGGGCAAGACCGGCACGACGAACGACTCGCACGACGCGTGGTTCGCCGGCTACCAGCACACGCTCGCCGCGATCGCGTGGATCGGCTACGACAATCCGCGCAGCCTCGGCGATCGCGAAACCGGCGGCGGCCTGTCGCTGCCCGTCTGGATCGAGTACATGGGCGCGGCGCTGAAGGGCGTGCCCGAGTTCAAGCCGACGGTGCCGGACGGCGTCGAATCGCTCGGCGGCGAGCTGTACTTCTCCGAGTTCACGCCAGGCCACGGCTTCGTGTCGACGGTCGGCGTGCCGCAGGCGCCGGCTGCCCAGAACGTCGACGAGGCCGTGCCGCACGTCGACGAGCAGGAAAAGCAGGACATCATGAACCTGTTCCGCGGCCACTGACACCCGGCCCCGGGCATGAAAAAAGCGCCCCGCGGGGCGCTTTTTCTTTGGCTGCGATGCTCGGGATCCGGGCCCCGGCGCGTCACGCGCCGAACGTGATCGGCAGGCCGGCCTGCTGGGTCGCGTATTCGGTGAGCGCCGAGAAGAACTCGGTGCCCGTGCGCGTATCGCGCCATTCGCCGTCGATGAAACGGTAGTGGAATCCACCCGCCTTCGCGGCGATCCACACTTCCTTCATCGGCGGCTGCAGGTTGACGATGATCTTCGAGCCGTTCTCGAACGTCAGCGTCAGGACGCTGCCGTTACGCTCGAGATCGATGTCGTGGTCGCCGTCGTTGGCGGTGTCGACGGTACGCTCGACGGCCATCAGCACGGCCTCGGCACGGGTCAGGTAATCGGTATCGGACATGCTAAACTCTATCGGTTCAATTGTTCAGGGACGATCATGCGAGTCGTTTTCCGGATGAGCGCGATTGTAGCGGCTTTGGCGATTCTTGCCGGCTGCGGTCAAAGCGGCGCGCTCTATCTGCCCACCGTGCCTCCGATGCCCAAGCCACTCCAGCAGCAGAATACGCCGCCGTCGGACGTGAAACCGACCGATGAAAACGCGTCGTCCGACGATACACCCGATACGTCGGGTTCGCCGCTCACGCTGTCCCCCGAGTTGTCGAGCAGCCCGTCGACCATGCCCGCACCGGCATCGGGCCCGGCCGCGAAGTAACGACGCCACGCTGCCCGCGCGGCTGGTGAAACAAGGCGATGACTTCCCGGTCATCGCCTTTCGTTTTTCCGGGCCACGCCGTCACGCGCGCACGCGCCGCCATCCCCACGCGAGCAACCGCCAGCCGAGCAGCATTGCGACGATCGCCGCGTACAGCTTCGGCTGCGCAAGATTGTGCTTGCCGGCCCGCATCCACCAAAAGTGCAGCACACCGAACAGTGCGATCGCGTAGATCGCGCTGTGCAGCGTCGCCCAGTGACGGCCAAGCCGGCGCACCATTGCGCGCGGCGAAGTCGCCGCGAGCGGGATCAGCAGCACGAACGCCGCGAAGCCGACCGTGATGAACGGGCGCTTGCCAACGTCCTTCAGGATCGCGACCGCGTCGAACCATTTGTCGAACCACAGGTAGGTCGTGAAGTGCAGCGTCGCGTAAAAAAACGCGAACAGCCCGATCATTCGGCGAAAACGCAGCAGCGCGGCGAAGCCCGTCATGCGCCGCAGCGGCGTGACGGCAAGCGTGACGCACAACAAGACGAGCGTCCAGAGGCCGGTCGAACGCGTGATGAATTCGATCGGATTCGCGCCGAGCCGGTCGGTCAGCCCGAACAGCACGAGACGCGCGAGCGGATAGAGGCCGGCCGCGAACACCAGCACCTTGGCCGGCGCGAGCCAGCGCGGCGCAGCGGAGCGGACCGCACCGGCCCGCGTCGTGCGTGCTGCCGGTCCGGCGCCCGCTGCACGCGCGGGCGTGAGCGTCGAAGGAGGCATGTCGTTTCTCACTGTCGCGCTCAGAAGTTCTTTTTCAGGTCCATGCCCTGATACATCGACGCGACGAGATCTCCGTAGCCGTTGAACATCAGCGTCTTGCGCTTCGGCGTGAAGAAGCCGTCCTCGCCGATGCGCCGCTCGGTCGCCTGGCTCCAGCGCGGATGATCGACGTTCGGGTTCACGTTCGAGTAGAAGCCGTACTCGTTCGACGCATACGTGTTCCAGCTCGTCTTCGGCTGCTTGTCGACGAAGCGGATCTTCACGAGCGATTTCGCGCTCTTGAAGCCGTACTTCCACGGCACGATGATCCGCACCGGCGCGCCGTTCTGGTTCGGCAACACCTGCCCGTAGACGCCCATCGTCAGCAGCGTCAGCGGGTTCATCGCCTCGTCCATCCGCAGCCCTTCCGAATACGGCCAGTCGAGCACGGGCGTCGACAGGCCCGGCATCTGCGACGGATCGGCCAGCGTGACGAACTGCACGTATTTCGCGTTGCCGGTCGGCTGCACGCGCTTGATCAGCTCGGACAGCGGCACGCCGACCCACGGGATCACCATCGACCATCCCTCGACGCAGCGCAGCCGGTATACGCGCTCCTCGAGCGGCGCGAGCTTCAGCAGTTCGTCGAGATCGAAGACCTTCGGGTGCTGCACCTCGCCCTCGACGCTCACGCGCCACGGGCGCGGCCGCAGCGTGCCGGCGTTCTGCGCCGGGTCGCTCTTGTCGGTGCCGAATTCGTAAAAGTTGTTGTAGGACGTGATGTCCTTGAACGGCGTCACCTTGTCGGCGGCAACGAACTTCGGGTTCGTCCTGGCCGCGAGCTTCGCCGCCCGCGCGTCGGGCGACGCATAGGCGGCGAATGCCGCGCCGCTGCCGCCGAGCAGCCCGCCCGCCGCCGCGAGGCCGGCCGCCTGCAATACGCGCCGCCGGTTCTCGAATACCGCGCGCGGCGTGATCTCGCTGGGCGCAATGTCACCGCCCGTCAGTACGTTCCGCAAAGGGCGTTTGATCCACATCGTGCAGCTCCTCCTGCATGCGCGGCGCGCATGCTTCATGAGCGTTCGACCCGGCCCGTCATGCGCCGTTCGACGCCCGGTTCGCCCGCCCGTTACAAAACAAAACCGCCGGGCACGCAGTGCACCGGCGGTTCGATAGTCGGACGAGCGGCGGAAATCTTACAGCTTGCCGTAGCTGTGCAGCCCGGACAGGAACATGTTGACGCCCAGGAACGCGAACGTCGTGACCAGCAGGCCCGTGAGTGCCCACCATGCCGCGACCGTGCCGCGCAGGCCCTTCATCAGCCGCATGTGCAGCCACGCCGCGTAGTTCAGCCACACGATCAGCGCCCAGGTTTCCTTCGGGTCCCAGCTCCAGTAGCCGCCCCACGCTTCGGCCGCCCACAGCGCGCCGAGGATCGTCGCGATCGTGAAGAACGCGAAACCGACCGCGATCGACTTGTACATCACGTCGTCGAGCACTTCGAGCGTCGGCAGGCGATCGGCGAGCACGCCGCGCTCCTTCATCAGGTACGCGACCGACACCATCGCCGACAGCGCGAAGCTGCCGTAGCCGATGAAGTTCGCCGGCACGTGGATCTTCATCCACCAGCTTTGCAGCGCCGGCACGAGCGGCTGGATCTGCTGCGCGTCGCGCGCGACCGAGTACCACATCAGGAAGCCGACTGCCGCGCTGATGACCAGCAGCACGAACGCGCCGAGCGAACGCGTGCCGTAGTGGCCTTCGTAATACAGATACAGCAGGGCGGTGATCAGGCTGAACAGGACGAACACTTCATAGAGGTTCGACACGGGAATATGGCCGACGTCCGCCCCGATCAGGTAGGACTCGTACCAGCGCACCATCAGCCCCGTGAAGCCCATCAGCACGGCGACCCACGTGAGCTTCTGGCCGATCGCGGCGCCCGTTTCCGAGCGCGCGAGCAGGCCGATCCAGTAGAAGATCGTCGCGAGCACGAACAGCGCGCTCATCCACAGGATCGCCGACTGGCTCGACAGGAAGTACTTGAGGAAGAACGCCGAATCGGCGCGCGCGAGATCGCCCTGGTAGATCTGGATCGACAGCAGCGACAGCACGGCGATCGACGCCATCATCAGCCGCGCGGGTTTCCAGCGCCAGCCGAGCGCGATCAGCGCCGGCACGGTGCCGACCATCACCGCCTTGTCGTAATAATCCATGTGCGCGTTGTAGTGCACGAGCGCATAGCCCGCGCCTACCACGAGCGCCAGTGCGAACAGCCAGTCGAACAGCGACAGGCGCGCGAAAAACGGACGTTCGTCGAACAGCGGCGACGAAACCGGCGCCTGGGCCGACGCCGCACGGGAAGAGGAAACTTGCGTGAGATCCATGATGTTACCGGGTGGAATTCTCGGAATCGGAACCGCTGCCGGCAGGCGGGCGGGCCGTCGAAGCCGCACCGGTGGGCGCGGCGTCGCGAGGTGCGGCGCGCAAGGCGACACCGGCCGCGTCGCGCGTCTGCACGAATTCTTTCTCGAAATCGAAGGTCTTGCGGGCCGTGGACATTGCCATCACCACATCGACGCCCGAACCGGCATCCTTCAGCCAGAACCAGAGGCGCCGCTCGCGCACGTAGAACATCGAGAAGATGCCGGCGACCAGCAGCAGGCTGCCAAGATACACCAGATTCTTGCCGGGTGCGCGCGTCAACTGAAATACCGAAGCTTGCACCTGCTTGAATGAATCAAGCTGCAAATAGACCGGCGATCCATACAAAAAGCTGTCGGATAGCGCGTTGATCGCGTTCTGCACGAAGCGGATCGTCTCGGTGCCCTGCTGGGCGGCCGGCTCGCCGGCGCGCTCGCGCGCGATCTGCCAGACCTCCCACATCGAGCCTTCGAGCATGCGCAGCAGCAGGCTTGCCGCCTTCTCCTGCTCGGCCTTCGGCACCGAGCGGTCGATGAACGTCGCCACCGCCTGGAAGCCGCCGACCGGCTGGCCGTCGGCGCCGCGGCCGACGCTGTCGTCGCTCGCGGCAAAAAGGGTCAGCACCTTCGATGCGCTGTCCTGCAGGCGGCCGCGCAGCGATGCGTCGGTGCCCGGCAGCGAACGCTGTGCGAAGCGCGCGGCGGCCTCGGCACGCACGGCCGGATCCTCCAGCGCGGCGCGCAGGCGCATCCATTCGCCGATCGAATCCTGGCTGTCGGCCGGGATCCGCATGTAACGGAACGGATCGTTCGGGCTCGCGCGCACACCGGCGAGGAACACGCGCTCGCCGTTCATGTCGACGGGCAGCATGTAGTTGTTGAACTCGCGCGCCTGGCCGTCCTTGCCGCGGATCTTGTACTGCACCGACGGGCCGATGTTGTGGAGCTGCGTCGGCTTCGACGTCTTCGCGCCCGAGCCGAGCCGCTCGTCGAACACTTCCTTCAGCGAGCTCGTCGTCGCGACACCGCGCACGTCCAGCTTGCCGCTCGCGTCGGCCATGTTCTCGACGTTGATCGCGCGGAAATCGGAGAACTCGATCGTGTCGCCGTCGGCGCCCGGCACCTGCAGCGGCGCCGAACTGCCGATCGTGCCCTTCACGGGGACGGTCGTCGCATTGCCGCCCGTCATCGGGTAGGCCGTCATCTGCATCTGCGAGCCGCCGTCCTGGAAGCTCGACTGGTAGATCGACACGCCCTTGTACGTGAACGGCTTGTTGACCTCGACGCGCGCCGGAATCTTCTGGCCGGTCTCGCGATCGATCACGACGATGTCGCTCGCGAACAGCTTCGGCATGCCCGTCGTGTAGTAGTCGACGATGAACTTGTTGAGCTGGATCGAGAACGGCAGGTCCTGAATCAGCGAGCCGCTCGGCTGGTTCAGGATCGCGGTCGATACGAACTGGCCCTCGGGCACCCACGCGTAGCCGCGGAACGTCGGGTTCGACGCGGACAGGCGATGGTCGGGCGAGATCTCGCTGATCGTCGCGCTCGTGTTGACCGGGCTCTTGCCGAACATCCACATCTGGAATTTGATCGGCAGGTTGCTGTCGAGCAGGCCGCCGATACAGATCACGACGATCGCGAGGTGCGCAGAGATATAGCCCCACTTGGTCATCGCGCCGCGTTTCGCGGAGATCAGCGTCGCGCCGTCGGTTTCACGCACGACGTGCTTGTAGCCGGCCTTGGTGACGAACGTGGCGAGCGTGGCCGCGACGGTCGGGCGCGTACCGGATGCCGTGTACTCGGCCTTGTGATGGAACGCGCGCAGGCTGCCTTCGCGGACCTTGTCCTTCCAGCTCTTCGCGTCGGCGAGCATCTTCGGCGCGTTGCGGATCACGCACAGCGAGATCGACGTGACGAGGAAGATCAGGATCAGCATGAACCACCACGCGCTGTACACGTTGTACAGGCCGAGCGAGCGGAAGATGTCCGCCCAGAACGGCCCGAACTGGTTCACGTAGTTCGGATACGGATCGTCCTGGGTCAGGACCGTGCCGATGATGCTCGCGATCGACAACACCACCAGCAGCGCAATCGCGAAGCGCATCGAGCTCAACAGCTCGACCGCGCGTTTCGACGCACCCTGACCCGACTTCGACTGCAACCCCGACGTGGTAACGCTCATTCAAACTCCGACTCAGGGGAAACAGCCCCCACGTTCACTATGTTCGCTGCCCCCAAGGGGGCGATCGGCACGCTCGGGACGGCCCGGCGAGTGCCAACAAAAAAGGGCAAGGCGGCCGCAACGGTGCGGCGCCCCACCCTTTTCTTGTTCTGACTCCGGCCGCCCTTCGGGCGACCGGTCATTCCATTCGCGACCGACCGGTCAACGCAGGCCCGCGATGTAATCCGCGACGGCCTTGATCTCGTTGTCCGACAGGCGCGTGGCGATCTGATGCATCGCCTCGTTGTTGTTACGCGCGCCGGCACCCTGCTGGAACGCGGTCAACTGCGCGACCGTGTAATCGGCCCACTGCCCCGACAGGCGCGGATACTGGATCGGCATCCCCTGGCCCGTCGGCCCGTGGCAGCTCGCGCAGGCAGGTACGCCCTTCTCCGCGATGCCGCCGCGATAGATCTTCTGGCCGACCGGCACGGTCGCCGCATCGCGTGCGGTACCGAGCTTCGTCGTCTGCGACCCGTAGTACGCGGCGACGTTGCGCATGTCGTCCGCGCTCAACGCGCTCGCGAAGCCGACCATCACCGCGTTGTTACGCACCGGCCCCTTCGCGCCCGGCTGCGCCTTGAAGTCGTTCAACTGCTTGACCAGATATTCGGGATGCTGGCCGGCAAGCTTCGGGAAACTGCCCGACGCGCTATTGCCGTCGGCGCCGTGACACGACGCGCAGACCTGCCCGGCAATCGCCTTGCCGCGGTCGAGATCCGGCTTGGCCGCATCTGCCGCGTTTGCCTCCGCTACGAAACCTACGAACCCTGCTGCAACCTGAAGCACCATCAGAGACTTGCACAGTCGATTCATTCGCACACCCTGTTTCGTCTTGTGGGAATTTGAGGTTCTGCAAAAAACGACGGCGACCAGTCTACCGCAGAAGCCACATAAAAGCGCGAGGCAGGCGCCAGGTGGCCTTTGGTAAAACCGCCGTATTGTACAATATCGTGTTGAAAGCTCCCGCGCCTATCGGGGCTACCCCGCCTCCACCAAGCGGCTCGCGCCGCCCGTCCTTCCGGTTCCCATGGCCTTTTTGCTCCATCAAGCCCGCTTCTACACGACCGTCAACCATCTGCGCGACCTGCCGCCGACGGTCCAGCCGGAAATCGCGTTCGCGGGCCGCTCGAATGCCGGCAAGTCGACGGCGATCAACGTGCTGTGCAACCAGAAGCGGCTGGCCTTCGCGTCGAAGACGCCCGGCCGCACGCAGCATATCAACTACTTCTCCGTCGGCCCGGCCGCCGAGCCCGTCGCGAACCTCGTCGACCTGCCCGGCTACGGCTACGCGGAAGTGCCCGGTGCCGCCAAGGCGCACTGGGAGATGCTGCTGTCGTCCTACCTCGCGACGCGTTCGCAGCTCTGCGGCCTGATCCTGATGATGGATTCGCGCCGTCCGCTGACCGACCTCGATCGCCGCATGATCGAGTGGTTCGCGCCGACCGGCAAGCCGATCCACACGCTGCTGACCAAGTGCGACAAATTGACGCGCCAGGAAAGCATCAATGCGCTGCGGACCACGCAAAAGGGGCTCGATGCGTATCGCGACCAGGGCGTCCAGGGCAAGCTGACGGTCCAGCTGTTCTCCGCGCTGAAGCGCACGGGGCTCGACGAAGCGCACGCGCTGATCGAGAGCTGGCTGCGGCCGTCGGTCGCCGACGAAAAAAGCGAGCCTGTAGCACAATGATCGGGCAACGCGCGGCCGGGATCGGCGGCGCGCTCCTGACGGCGCCTGCGGATTCGGCCGGCTCATAAAAAAACCCGCCGTTAAACGGCGGGTCAAACAGCCTAATCGAAAAACGACAGGCACCCGCTCAGGGAGGAGAAGCGGGGAGCTGCACGCTACGCGTGCCGCTCGATCGCTATCATATACCAACGCTCCCAAAAATCACCTAAGGGTTCCGTAAGGTCCTTACCGCCCTGATTTCTGCCCAATCGCCCATGAGCTTCCATCCGCTTCATCGTCCGCGCCGGATGCGCCGCGACGACTTCTCCCGCCGCCTGATGCGCGAAAACCGCCTGACCACCGACGACCTGATCTACCCGGTGTTCGTCGTCGAAGGCACCAACGAACGGCAGCCGGTGCCGTCGATGCCCGGCGTCGAGCGCGTATCCGTCGATCTGCTGATGCACGTCGCCGAACAATGCGTCGAACTCGGCGTGCCCGTGCTGTCGCTGTTCCCGGCCATCGACCCGTCGGTGAAGACGCCCGACGGCCGCGAGGCAGCCAACCCGGACGGCCTGATTCCGCGCGCGGTGCGCGAGCTGAAGAAGCGCTTCCCCGAGCTCGGCGTGCTGACCGACGTCGCGCTCGACCCGTACACGAGCCACGGCCAGGACGGCGTGCTCGACGAAAACGGCTACGTGATCAACGACGACACGATCGAGATCCTGATCGATCAGGCACGCGCGCAAGCTGAAGCCGGCGTCGACATCGTCGCGCCGTCGGACATGATGGACGGCCGCATCGGCGCGATCCGTGAAATGCTGGAAAGCGACGGTCACATCCACACGCGGATCATGGCCTATTCGGCGAAGTTCGCATCGGCGTTCTACGGCCCGTTCCGCGACGCGGTCGGCTCGGCATCCAACCTGGGCAAGGGCAACAAGATGACCTACCAGATGGATCCGGCGAACAGCGACGAGGCGCTGCGCGAAGTGCGCCTCGACATCGACGAAGGCGCCGACATGGTGATGGTCAAGCCCGGCATGCCGTATCTCGACATCGTGCGCCGCGTGAAGGACGAGTTCCGCTTCCCGACCTACGTGTACCAGGTAAGCGGCGAATACGCGATGCTGAAGGCGGCCGCAATGAACGGCTGGCTCGACCACGACAAGGTCGTGCTCGAATCGCTGCTCGCGTTCAAGCGGGCGGGCGCCGACGGCGTGCTCACGTACTTCGCGCTCGATGCGGCGCGCCTGCTGAAAGCGCAGCGCTGAGCGCTGCGCCGGCTGGCACGATGCAAAACGGCGGGACACTTCGGTGTTCCGCCGTTTTTTTGCTTACCGCCGATCGAGGCGGCAGCCGTATCGAGCGTCCCGGTTCGTCATACCGTCGGGACAGCGGCCCGATCGAGGCTGCGCAGGAACGTCTCGGCCGCCTGATAACCGACCACGCGCCCGATCTCGTTACCGCTGCGATCGAAGAAGATGATGCCCGGCGGCCCGAACAGGTTGAAGCGCTTGAGCAGCGCCTGATCGTCCGGGTTGTTCGCGGTGACGTCCGCGCGCACGAGGTGGAGCTGTGCGAGCCGCGCCTGCACGCGCGCGTCGGTGAACGTCAGATGCTCCATCTCCTTGCAGCTCACGCACCAGTCGGCGTAGAAGTCGAGCATCACGGGCTGGCCCGACGTCTTCAGCAGCGCGTCGAGCTCGCCGCTGGAACGCACCGATGCGAACGCGGGACCGTCCTGCGCGGCGGCCGCGCCGGCCGTCGCGGCCCCGCCGGATGCCACCGTGCGCGCCGCCAGCACGGCCAGCGGCTTCACGGGATCGGTGGAGCCCGCGGCGAGGCCGACGAGCAGTGTCGCAGCCCAGATCGCGAGCGCGGCGCCCACGCCACGGCCCAGGCGGCGCCAGATCGATGCGGCGCCGGCATTCGGCGTGAACAGGCCGAGCGCCGCGGCCGCGATCAGCAGCCACAACGCGGCGAGCACCATCTTCAGGCCGCCCGCCAGCACCGGCCACACGATCCACAGCGCGGCCGCGAGCAGCACGATGCCGAAGAACACCTTCACTCCGTCCATCCACGCACCTGCGCGCGGCAGCACCGTCCCTGCACCGACGCCGACGACCAGCAGCGGCACGCCGAGCCCCAGGCCCATGGCGAACAGCGCCGCCCCACCGAGCAACGCATTGCCGGTGTGCGCGATGAAGGCGAGCACCGCGAATAGCGGCGCCGTCATGCACGCGCCGACAACCAGCGCCGACAACGCGCCCATCGCCGCGACCGCAGCGAAGTGGCCGCCCTGACGTGCGCTCGAAGCCTCCGCCGCGCCGTTCTGCCAGCGCGCCGGCAGCGCGAAGTCCTTGCCCGAGATCAGCGACACCGCGAACGCGGTCAGCAGCACGCCGAACGCGCCGAGCACCCACGGGTTCTGCAGCCACGCGCCGAGACTCTGGCCGACCAGCGCGGCGGCGATGCCGAGCACCGTGTAGACCAGCGCCATGCCGACCACATAGGTCAGCGACAGCGCAAAGCCGCGTGCGTGCGTTGCACGCGTGCCCTGACCGATGATGATCGCGGACACGATCGGAATCATCGGGTACGAACACGGCAGGAGGCTCAGCACGACACCCGCGACGAAGTACAGCGCGACGATCGTGAAGAAGCCGTGCCCTTCGAGCAGCGACTGCGCGAAATCGGCGCTTGTGACCTTGTCGAACCAGCTGCCCGCGGCGGCCGTGTCGCCGCCGGACGACGATGCTGCACCGAGCGCGGCGCCATCGACCTTCATGACGTGCTCGGCCGGCGGATAGCAGATCCCTTCGTCCGCACACCCCTGCGACGTCACCGCGAGCTCGAACGGCCCTGCCGCCTGCTTCACGGGCACGTGAACGACGACTTCGTCGCGATAGGTCTCGACGTTCTTCTGGAACGTCTGGTCGAACTTCACGTGACCGGCCGGGAATTGCGGCTCGCCGAGGGTCGCCTGCCCGCTCTTCACCGCGAACGCGAACCGCTCGCGGTACATGTAATAGCCGTTGGCGATCTTGAAGCGGATGTCCACCTGTCCCGGCGATTCGCTCGCGCTGAACTTGAACGCAACCGACGGATCGAGGAAATCGTCAGCCGCGCGCGCAACGGACAGGCCGCCCAGCACGAACACGAACGACAACAGGACTGCAAGGAACCGCAGCGCACGCACGCGCACGAAAAGCGCCATACCGTTAAACATGAAATAGACGTTGAGTTTCGCTGGTCACCCACTGGCCATACGCGGCCGATGCCGTCGTCTGCCACGAGACGATTTCGGGCGTCTCGTAAGGATGATGCGCGAGAATAAATCGCTCCAGTTCGAGCGCCCGCACGGGGCTCGTCTTGAACAGCAACTGGATCTCGTCGGCCGTTTCGACCTTGCCCTGCCAGTGATAGCGCGACTTGATCGCACCGAGCTCCGACACGCACGCGGCCAGCCGCGCATCGAGCGCGCCGTCGGTGAGGGCCGTGGCCGTCGCCGCATCCGGCACCGTCGTCAGCATCAGCACCACTATCATCCGAGCCCTCCTGGCTGGTCTAACGGCTCCTGCCGGCGCGAATTGCCTATCCTCCGATCACGCCGGTTGCCCGTATCGTAGCGCAGCCCGCGCAACACTGCCGGCGCCGGCCTGCGACAATCGATCGCAGCCGGCGCGTCAAAAACAAAAAGGGCCAAGCAATTGCTCGGCCCCTTTCAGATACTGCAGCGTACCGGAAGCTTACTCAGCTTCTTGCACGTTTTCCGTTTCGTCGACTTCCGGACGGTCGAGCAGTTCGACCAGTGCCATCGGTGCGTTGTCGCCCACGCGGAAGCCGAACTTCAGCACGCGCAGGTAGCCGCCCGGACGGTTCGCGAAACGCGGACCGAGCACGTCGAACAGCTTCGCCACCGAGTCACGATCGCGCAGGCGGTTGAACGCCAGGCGACGGTTTGCCAGCGACGGCTTCTTGCCGAGCGTGATCAGCGGCTCGACGACTTTACGGAGTTCCTTCGCCTTCGGCAGCGTCGTCTTGATGACTTCGTGCTCGATCAGCGAGTTGGACATGTTACGGAGCATAGCCAGACGGTGGCTGCTCGTGCGGTTCAGTTTCCGCAGACCATGACGATGGCGCATTTCAGTTTCCTTGATTCAAAGTTTTGATCCAGCTCTTCTATCGCACCTCGACGGGTGCACGGGCCGGTAGTGAAAAAAGCAAGATGCGGATTTTAAAGGAAAATCCGCATCTTTGCCAACTACAGCTACAACCGGGCTTACTTGTCGAGACCAGCCGGCGGCCAGTTCTCGAGCTTCATGCCCAGCGTGAGACCGCGCGAAGCGAGCACTTCCTTGATCTCGTTGAGCGACTTGCGACCGAGGTTCGGCGTCTTCAGCAGCTCGTTTTCCGTGCGCTGGATCAGGTCGCCGATGTAGTAGATGTTCTCGGCCTTCAGGCAGTTCGCCGAACGAACCGTCAGCTCGAGATCGTCCACCGGACGCAGCAGGATCGGATCGATCTGCGGTGCACGCGACGGCGCTTCGGCTGCCGTTTCCGTGCCTTCCAGCGCCGCGAACACGGACAGCTGGTCAACCAGGATGCGGGCCGATTGGCGGATCGCTTCTTCCGGCGTGATCACGCCGCTCGTCTCGATGTTCATCACGAGCTTGTCGAGGTCGGTACGCTGCTCGACACGTGCGCTTTCGACAGCGTAGCTCACGCGGCGAACCGGCGAGAACGATGCGTCGAGGACGATGCGGCCGATGATCTTGGCCGTGTCTTCGCCGTAGCGACGGACGTTGCCGGGCACATAGCCGCGACCCTTTTCGATCTTGATCTGAACGTCGAGCTTGCCGCCCTTCGACAGGTGCGCAATCACGTGATTCGGGTTGATGACTTCGCAATCGTGGGCCAGCTCGATATCGCCGGCCGTGACAACGCCTTCACCTTCCTTGCGCAGCGTAACCGTCACTTCGTCACGGTTATGCAGCTTGAACACCACGCCCTTCAGGTTCAGCAGCAGGTTGACGACGTCTTCCTGCACGCCATCCAGCGTCGAGTACTCGTGCACCACGCCTGCGATCGTGACTTCGGTCGGCGCGTAGCCAACCATCGACGACAGCAGCACGCGACGCAGCGCATTGCCCAAGGTATGGCCGTAACCGCGTTCGAACGGTTCCATGACCACCCTCGCGTGGTTCTCGCCAAGCGATTCCACGGCGATGATCTTGGGTTTCAGCAAACTGGTTTGCATGGGCTTTCCTTTTCAATACCCTCGGCTCGTTACACCGATAAGGCTGACCGGTAACAACCAGAAAATAAACAGCCGAGGCCCCTCCTTGCGTATCGCAATCGGGGTACCTCGGCCGTCAATCGGATTAACGCGAATACAATTCGACGATCAGGCTTTCGTTGATGTCGCCTGCGATCTCAACGCGTTCCGGCATTTGCTTGAACGTGCCTTCGAACTTCTTCGCATCGACTGCAACCCAGCTCGGCATGCCGCCTTGCTCGGCCAGCGACAGCGCTTCGACGATACGCGCCTGCTTCTTCGCCTTTTCGCGGATCGCGACGACGTCACCTGCCTTCACTTGCTGCGACGGGACGTTTGCGACGACGCCGTTCACGGTGATCGACTTGTGGCTCACCAGCTGACGCGCTTCAGCGCGGGTCGAGCCGAAGCCCATGCGATACACGACGTTGTCGAGGCGCGACTCGAGCAGTTGCAGCAGGTTTTCACCCGTGTTGCCCTTGCGGCGGTCGGCTTCAGCGAAGTAGCGGCGGAACTGACGCTCCAGCACGCCGTAGATGCGCTTGACCTTCTGCTTTTCACGCAGCTGCGTACCGTAGTCGGACGTACGTGCGCCCGAGGTACGGCCGTGCTGACCCGGCTTGCTGTCGAGCTTGCACTTGTCGGCGAGCGAGCGGCGTGCGCTCTTCAGGAACAGGTCGGTGCCTTCACGGCGGGACAGCTTGGCTTTGGGGCCGATATAACGTGCCACTTTGCATTCCTTTATCAATCAGTCACGCGGATCGAAATCCGCGCTAGTCCGCTCCCTTTGGGGCGAACGGTGGGCTTAGTCAATCAAAAAAGCAACGCCCGTCGACGCTGAGCGGCGACAGGCAATGCGCTAGCACGAACGTGCCAGCACATCCTTAGATACGACGACGCTTCGGCGGGCGGCAGCCGTTGTGCGGAATCGGGGTGACGTCCGAAATCGCGGTGATCTTGATGCCGAGGCCATGCAGCGCACGCACTGCCGACTCACGACCCGGGCCCGGGCCCTTGATCCGCACTTCCAGATTCTTCACGCCGTATTCCATCGCGACGCGGCCAGCCGACTCGGCTGCGACCTGAGCAGCGAACGGCGTCGATTTGCGCGAGCCCTTGAAGCCCTGACCGCCCGACGTCGCCCATGCCAGAGCGTTGCCTTGGCGATCGGTGATCGTGATGATCGTGTTGTTGAACGACGCGTGAACGTGAACCACGCCTTCAGCGACGTTCTTCTTAACCTTTTTGCGAACGCGTTGCGCCGCGGTATTCGAAGCCTTAGCCATTACGTTTTCCTGTAACTGTCAGTTCCGCTTACTTCTTCAGCGCTTGCGCTGCACGACGCGGACCCTTACGGGTACGTGCGTTCGTACGCGTACGCTGACCGCGCATCGGCAGGCCCTTGCGATGACGGACGCCACGGTAGCAACCGAGGTCCATCAGGCGCTTGATGTTCATCGTCACTTCACGGCGCAGATCGCCTTCGACGACAAACTTGCCCACTTCTTCACGCAGCTTTTCCAGGTCTGCGTCGGTCAGATCCTTGACCTTCTTCGAAAAATCGACGCCAGCTGCCACGCAGATGCTGCGCGAACGGGTGCGGCCGACACCAAAGATAGCCGTCAGGCCAATCTCGGTGTGCTGGTGATTCGGGATGTTAACCCCTGCGATACGAGCCATTGTTTTTCCTCAAACAAAAAGCGCAAACAAACGCGCGGTCAGCCTTGGCGCTGCTTGTGGCGCGGATCCGAGCTGCAGATCACGCGAACGACGCCTTTGCGCTTGATGATCTTGCAATTGCGGCAAATGCGCTTAACCGATGCCATCACTTTCATGATAATACCCTTTTTTCAAATCACTTCGCCCGGAACACGATCCGCGCACGAGACAGATCGTAAGGCGTCAACTCAACCGTCACCTTGTCGCCCGGCAGGATGCGGATGTAGTGCATCCGCATCTTTCCGGAAATATGTCCCAACACGACATGGCCGTTTTCCAGCTTCACACGGAAGGTCGCATTCGGGAGGTTTTCAATCACCTCACCCTGCATCTGGATTACATCGTCTTTGGCCATAGTCCTTAACGCATCGGGATGTTGCCGCCCTTGAAGTTCGCCTTCTTGAGCAGTGACTCATACTGTTGCGACATAACGTACGACTGCACCTGCGCCATAAAGTCCATCGTGACGACGACAATGATCAGCAGCGACGTTCCACCAAAATAAAACGGCACGTTCCAGCGCAGCACCAGAAACTCTGGCAGTAGACACACGAAGACGATGTAGATCGCACCGGCCAGCGTCAGACGCGTGAGGATGCGGTCGATATATCGTGCGGTCTGATCGCCCGGACGGATGCCCGGAACAAACGCGCCGCTCTTCTTCAGGTTGTCCGCGGTTTCCCTGCTGTTGAACACCAGTGCGGTGTAGAAGAAGCAGAAAAACACGATTGCCAGCGTGTACAGCAGCACATAGACCGGCTGGCCCGGCTTAAGCGCTTCCGCTACGTTATGCAACGTATTGGAAATCCAGCTTCCCGTCGGCTGACCGGTACTGAACCAGCCGAGAATCGTTGCCGGGAACAGAATGATCGACGATGCAAAGATCGGCGGAATCACGCCCGACATGTTCAACTTCAGCGGCAGATGGGACGACTGCCCGCCGTAGATCTTGTTGCCGACCTGGCGCTTCGCGTAGTTCACGAGGATCTTGCGCTGACCGCGTTCGATGAACACGACCAGGTAAGTCACCGCAGCAATCAGAACGACGATGATGATCGCCGAAATGATGCTCATCGAACCCGTACGCACCAGCTCGAACAACCCACCCACGGCATTCGGGAACCCTGCTGCGATCCCGCCGAAGATGATGATCGAGATACCGTTGCCCAGACCACGCTCGGTAATCTGCTCGCCGAGCCACATCAGGAACATCGTACCGGTAACCAGCGTCACGACCGTCGTCAGACGGAACAGCATGCCGGGATCGGTGACGAGGCCCGGCTGGTTTTCCAGCGCAGCCGCGATACCGAACGCCTGGAAGGTCGCGAGCACCACGGTGAAATACCGCGTGTACTGCGTGATCTTCCGTTGCCCTGCCTGCCCTTCCTTCTTCAGCGCCTCGAGCTGCGGCGAAACGATCGCCAGCAACTGCATGATGATCGACGCCGAGATGTACGGCATGATCCCCAGCGCAAAGATCGTGAAGCGGGAAAGCGCGCCACCCGAGAACATGTTGAACATGCCCAGGATGCCGCCCGCCTGGCTCTGGAACAGCTTAGCCAGTTGATCCGGATCGATGCCCGGCACGGGAATGTGCGCGCCGATGCGATAGACGATCAGCGCCAGGAGCAGGAACATCGCTCGCCGGCGCAGATCGCCGAATTTCGCCGTGCTTCGACCGGGTTTTGCAAGACTCGGGCTGTTAGCCAAGTACCTTCTCCGATGAATGCAAGTGACGACGCGCTACGCGTGTCACTCGGCGAACGAACCGCCAGCCGCTTCGATCGCAGCGCGCGCACCCTTGGTGGCACCGAGACCCTTCACGACGATCTTGCGCTTCAGTTCACCCGTCGCGATGATCTTTGCGCTCTTCGTCAGCTCGCCGACCAGGCCGGCTTGCTTCAGTGCGAGCAGATCGATCTCGTCGACCGGCAGCTTCTCGAGGTCGCCCAGGCGCACTTCACCGACGAATTCCTTCGTCAGCGACGTGAAGCCGCGCTTCGGCAGACGACGTTGCAGCGGCATCTGACCGCCTTCGAAACCGACTTTGTGGAAGCCGCCCGAACGCGATTTCTGACCCTTGTGACCACGGCCAGCCGTCTTGCCGAGGCCCGAACCGATGCCACGACCGACGCGACGCTTGGCGTGCTTGGCGCCAGCGGCCGGCTTCAGGTTATTCAATTCCATATCAACTCCTTGATCCGTAGGGCCGCTTACGCGATGACCTTAACGAGGTACGAAACCTTGTTGATCATGCCGCGGACCGCCGGCGTGTCCTGCAGCTCGCTGACCGAATTGAGTCGGCGCAGGCCCAGGCCACGCACGGTTGCGCGGTGCGTTTCGCGGGTCCCGATCAGGCTCTTGACGAGCTGAACCTTGACAGTTTTTTCAGACATGGTGACCACCCGGGCTTAGCCCAAAATATCTTCGACGGACTTGCCGCGCTTCGCCGCGATGTCTGCCGGGGTGGACTGCTTGCGCAGGCCGTCCAGCGTGGCGCGAACGAGGTTGTACGGGTTCGTCGAACCGTGGCTCTTCGCCACAACGTTCTGAACGCCCATCACGTCGAACACTGCGCGCATCGGGCCGCCGGCGATCACGCCCGTACCTGCCTTCGCCGGAGCGAGGAGGACGGCCGAAGCGCCGTGCTTGCCGTGCACTTCGTGCTGCAGCGTGCCGTTCTTGAGCGGCACCTTGAACATGTTGCGGCGAGCTTGTTCCATTGCCTTCTGGACAGCGACCGGCACTTCCTTCGCCTTGCCCTTGCCCATACCGATGCGGCCATCACCGTCGCCAACCACGGTCAGTGCGGCGAAGCCGAGAATACGGCCACCCTTCACGACCTTGGTCACGCGATTGACCGAAATCATCTTTTCACGAAGGCCGTCGTCGCGCTCGTCAGCCTGAACTTTCGCTTGCATCTTTGCCATGACGAATTCCTTCCTTAGAACTTGAGCCCAGCTTCGCGAGCTGCCTCAGCCAGCGCCTTGACGCGGCCATGGTAGCGGAAGCCCGAGCGGTCGAAGGCGACGGATTCGATGCCGGCGGCCTTTGCCTTCTCGGCAATACGCTTGCCGATCAGCGTCGCAGCATTAACGTTGCCGCCCTTGCCCGACTTGTCGGCGAGCTCGGCGCGCACTTCAGCTTCGAGCGTCGACGCGCTGGCGAGCACCTTGGTGCCGCAGGGCGAGAACACTTGAGCGTAGATGTGCGTGTTCGTGCGATGCACGGCGAGACGCGCGACCTGCAGCTCAGCGATCTTGATACGCGTCTGGCGAGCGCGGCGCAGGCGAGATTGAGTCTTATCCATGATTGCGCACCCTTACTTCTTCTTCGTTTCTTTGAGGATCACAACCTCGTCGGCATAACGCACGCCCTTGCCCTTGTAGGGCTCCGGCGGACGGTAACCGCGGACTTCCGCAGCCACTTGACCGACTTGTTGCTTGTTGATCCCCTTGATCACGATTTCGGTTTGCGTCGGGGTTTCAGCCTTGACGCCTTCCGGCATCTGGTGCACCACCGGGTGCGAGAAACCCAGCGACAGGTTCAGCTTGTCGCCTTGCGCTTGCGCACGGTAACCGACGCCAACCAGCGTCAGCTTGCGCTCGAAACCCTTGGTCACGCCGTGCACGGCATTCGCGATGATCGCGCGCATCGTGCCCGACAGTGCATTTGCTTCGCGGCTTTCGTCGACCGGCGACAGATTCAGCGTGCCGTCGTTGTTCGCCACGTTCACGAGCGGATTGATCGCTTGCGTGATGGTGCCCAGCGGGCCCTTGACGGTGATTGCACCGTCGGCCAGCTTGACTTCCGCGCCTTGCAGCGCGATCGGGCTCTTACCTACTCGAGACATGTTTCTCTCTCCTCGGCTTTAAGCGACGTAGCAGATGACTTCGCCGCCGACGCCGGTAGCGCGCGCCTTGCGATCAGTCATCACGCCCTTCGGCGTCGACACAATAGCCACGCCGAGGCCGTTCATGACCTGCGGAATGTCGTTACGGCCGCGGTACACGCGCAGACCAGGCTTCGACACGCGCTCGAGGCGTTCGATGACCGGGCGACCTGCGTAGTACTTCAGCGCGATATTCAGTTCGGACTTCGCACCTTCCGCCTTGACGGCGAAATCGTCGATATAACCTTCGTCCTTGAGGACTTGCGCGATTGCAACCTTGACCTTCGACGAGGGCATCGCTACCGATACCTTCTCGACCATCTGCGCGTTGCGGATGCGAGTCAGCATATCGGCGATAGGATCACTCATGCTCATTTACGTTTCTCCTATTACCAGCTCGCCTTGGTCAGGCCAGGAATCTCGCCACGGAATGCGATTTCACGAATCTTGTTACGCGCGAGGCCGAATTTACGGAACGTGCCACGCGGACGGCCCGTGATCGCGCAGCGGTTACGCTGGCGGGTCGGGTTTGCGTTGCGGGGCAGTTGCTGCAGCTCCAGGCGTGCTTCGTAGCGCTCTTCTTCCGACTTGCTTTGGTCTTCGACGATCGCCTTCAGCGTTTCACGCTTTGCTGCGAACTTCGCGACCAGGCGGGCGCGCTTCTTTTCACGTTCGATCAGTGCCAGTTTAGCCACGGTAACCTCAGTTTCTGAACGGGAACTTGAAGCTGGCGAGCAGAGCCTTTGCTTCGTCGTCGGTCTTCGCAGTCGTCGTGATGCTGATGTTCAGCCCACGCAGTGCGTCGATCTTGTCGTAGTCGATTTCGGGGAAAATGATCTGCTCTTTCACACCGATGTTGTAGTTGCCACGGCCATCGAAAGCACGACCCGACACGCCGCGGAAATCTCGCACGCGGGGCAGGGCAACCGTCACGAAACGGTCGAGGAATTCGTACATTGCTTGGCCACGCAGCGTCACCATCGCGCCGATCGGGTAACCCTGGCGGATCTTGAAGCCTGCGATTGCCTTGCGAGCCTTCGTGACGACCGGCTTCTGGCCGGCGATCTTCGTGAGGTCGCCAACGGCGTTCTCGATGATCTTCTTGTCAGCGATCGCTTCGCCAAGACCCATGTTCAGCGTGATCTTGGTGATGCGCGGCACTTCCATGACCGACTTGTAACCGAACTTCTCGATCAGGCCGGGCACAACCTTTTCTTTGTAAAACTCTTGAAAACGAGCCATTTTTTACTCCGCTGCGTCAGGCGCTCAGTACGGCACCGGTCGTCTTCAGGAAGCGAACCTTCTTGCCTTCCTCGACCTTGATGCCAACACGCGACGCCTTGCCATTCGCGTCGACCAGTGCGACGTTCGAAATATGCAGGGGCATCGTCTTCGCTTCCACGCCGCCCGTCGTACCCTTCATCGGGTTCGGCTTCACATGCTTCTTGACGAGGTTGATACCTTCAACCGTCACATGTTCAGCACCGACAGCCAGCACGACGCCGCGCTTGCCCTTGTCCTTGCCAGTGACGACGATGACTTCGTCACCTTTGCGAATCTTGTTCATCGCGACTCCTTACAGCACTTCCGGCGCCAGCGAAACGATCTTCATGAATCGTTCGCTACGCAGCTCACGCGTCACCGGCCCGAAGATACGGGTGCCGATCGGCTCGAGCTTGTTATTCAAAAGCACAGCGGCGTTGCCGTCGAACTTGATCAGCGAGCCGTCTTGACGGCGCACGCCCTTGGCGGTGCGGACCACCACGGCGTTGTAAATTTCGCCTTTCTTCACGCGCCCGCGCGGCGTTGCCTCTTTGACGCTCACCTTGATGATGTCGCCAATGCCGGCATAACGACGCTTCGAGCCGCCGAGCACCTTGATGCACAGGACTTCACGTGCACCCGTGTTGTCGGCTACTTCGAGCCGAGATTCGGTCTGGATCATGGTTTGTCTTTCCCAACTTAATCCGGATGCACCACCATGATGCACTCGGTCAGTCTTGGTCCCGTCAGCCAATCGGCTGCTTGGGTTGGAACAGCAGCGACGGCAAACGAAACCCGCCATCGCAATTCGGTGAATCTTTCGGACAGGCTGGCGCCAGTCCGCTTCCCCCACCAACTTCGCCCGCGACGGGGCTCCCATAAAGAGGGAAGACCAGGATTATAACAAATAATCCTGGTCCCGCAAGCAAAAACTTTGCGATTTCAAGCACTTCGTGGAGAAGTGCCTGTTACTGCCTACTACGCTGCCCGCTTAGATGACGCGAGCGGCTTCGACGAGGCGCGACACCGTCCAGGCCTTCGTCTTCGAAACAGGACGCGTTTCCTGGATTTCGACGAGATCGCCTTCGTTGTAGGTGTTCGCTTCATCGTGCGCGTGGTACTTCTTCGAACGCACGACATACTTGCCGTAGATCGGATGCTTGACGCGGTGCTCGATCAGCACGGTGACGGTCTTGTCCATCTTGTTGCTGACGACCCGACCGACCAGCGTCCGCTTCAGCGAGGTTTTCACGCTATCGTTCATTTCTGGTTCGCCTTCTGAGTCATGACGGTCCGCACACGTGCGATGTCGCGACGAACCTTCTTCAGCTGGCTCGTGTTCGTGAGCTGCTGGGTCGCGAGTTGCATGCGCAGGCCGAATTGCGCCTTCAGCAGGTCCGCCAGCTCCTTGTTGAGCGCGGCCTGGTCTTTCTGGAGAAGTTCGGAAGCCTTCATATTTTCTCCTTAGGCGCCGAGCTGGCGCACGATGAACGCCGTCTTCAGCGGCAGCTTGGCTGCAGCCAGACGGAACGCTTCGCGTGCCAGTTCTTCGGTTACGCCGTCCATTTCATAGAGCATCTTGCCCGGCTGAATCTCGGCGACGTAGTACTCCGGGTTACCCTTACCGTTACCCATACGCACTTCCGCCGGCTTCTGCGAAATCGGCTTGTCCGGGAAGATCCGGATCCAGATGCGGCCGCCACGCTTGATGTGACGCGTCATTGCACGACGCGCCGCTTCAATCTGGCGTGCGGTCAAACGACCGCGACCGATCGCCTTCAGGCCGAAATCACCGAACGACACTGCGTTGCCGCGCGTCGCCTTGCCGGTGTTACGACCCTTCTGCTCTTTACGATACTTCCTGCGTTTCGGTTGCAGCATCGTTATTCTCCAGTCTTGCCGTCTTCGGGCTTGCCGGCGCCACGGCGCGGTGCGCCACGACGAGCACCCGGAGCGCCGCCTTCGCCGTCACGGCGCGGACGACGGTCGCCCGGACGCGCATTGCGACGCGGACGCTTGTCTTCGGCTACTTCTTCCACCACCGGTGCGTCGTTGCGGCCGAGCGTATCGCCCTTGTAGACCCACACCTTGACGCCGATGATCCCGTAAGTCGTCTTCGCTTCCGAGGTCGCGTAGTCGATATCGGCACGCAGCGTATGAAGCGGCACGCGACCTTCGCGATACCACTCCGTACGAGCGATTTCGATACCGTTCAGACGGCCCGCGCTCATGATCTTGATGCCTTGAGCACCCAGACGCATCGCGTTCTGCATCGCACGCTTCATCGCGCGACGGAACATGATCCGGCGCTCGAGCTGTTGCGTGATCGAGTCAGCGATCAGCTGAGCATCGGTTTCCGGCTTGCGGATTTCTTCGATGTTGACGTGAACCGGCACGCCCATGCGGCGTTGCAGTTCCGTCTTCAGCTGTTCGATATCCTCGCCCTTCTTGCCGATGACCACACCCGGACGCGAGCTGTAAATCGTGATGCGCGCGTTCTTCGCCGGACGCTCGATGACGACCCGACCGACCGAAGCGTTCTTCAGCTTCTTCTTCAGGTATTCACGAACACCGATGTCTTCCTGCAGCATCGCCGCGAAATTGTTGTTGTTCGCGTACCAACGCGAAGCCCAATTGCGGCTGACAGCCAGGCGGAAGCCAGTCGGATGAATTTTCTGTCCCATCGTATGGCTCCTTAATTCCCGACCGTCACAGTGATGTGACAGGATTGCTTCTCGATGCGGTTACCGCGGCCCTTGGCGCGCGCGGTGAAACGCTTGAGCGATGCAGCCTTGTCGACGTAGATGCTCTTGATCTTGAGCTCGTCGATATCGGCGCCTTCGTTGTGCTCCGCATTCGCGATTGCCGACAGCACAACCTTCTTCACGATGCCAGCCGCTTTCTTCGGCGAGAACGTCAGAACGTTCAGCGCCTTGTCGACCGGCAAACCGCGGATCTGGTCAGCCACAAGGCGCGTTTTTTGCGCCGAGATGCGGGCACCGCGATGAATTGCTTTCACTTCCATCTTGATTGCCCCTTATTTCTTGGCCTTCTTGTCGGCTGCGTGACCCTTGAACGTACGGGTCAGTGCGAACTCGCCAAGCTTGTGGCCGACCATGTTTTCCGAGATGTACACCGGAACGTGTTGACGGCCGTTGTGAACAGCGATCGTCAGGCCGATGAAATCCGGCAGAATCGTCGAGCGACGCGACCAGGTCTTGATCGGCTTTTTGTCGCGCGAAGCTGCAGCCGCCTCAACTTTCTTCAGCAAATGGGCGTCGCAGAACGGACCTTTTTTAACAGAACGTGCCATTGCCTACTCCTTAACGCTTGTGACGGCGCTGGACGATCATCGTCGTCGTGCGCTTGTTGCTACGGGTGCGATAACCCTTAGCCGGCGTACCCCACGGGCTCACCGGATCGCGACCTGCAGCCGTCTTGCCCTCACCACCACCGTGCGGGTGATCAACCGGGTTCATCGCAACGCCACGCACCGTCGGGCGGATACCGCGCCAGCGGTTCGCGCCAGCCTTGCCGATCTGGCGCAGGCTATGCTCTTCGTTACCGACTTCACCGATCGTTGCACGGCACTCGATGTGCACGCGGCGGATTTCGCCCGAACGCAGACGAACCTGCGCGTAGACGCCTTCACGTGCCAGCAGCATGGCCGACGTGCCAGCCGAACGCGCCATTTGCGCGCCCTTGCCCGGCAGCATCTCGATGCAGTGGATCGTCGTACCGACCGGAATGTTGCGGATCGGCAGCGTGTTGCCTGCACGGATCGGCGCTTCCGAACCCGACATCAGCTGTTGGCCGACGGTCAGGCCCTTCGGGGCGATGATGTAGCGACGCTCGCCGTCTGCGTAGAGCACCAGCGCGATGTTCGCGCTACGGTTCGGGTCGTACTCGAGACGTTCGACCTTTGCCGGGATGCCGTCCTTCGTGCGACGGAAATCGACGATACGGTAGTGCTGCTTGTGACCACCACCCTTGTGACGCGTGGTGATACGACCGTTGTTGTTACGGCCGGCGGTCGAGCTCTGCGAGTCGAGCAGTGCCGCGAACGGCTTGCCCTGGTGCAGGTTCTTGTTGACCACCTTGACCATCGCGCGGCGACCCGGCGATGTCGGCTTAACTTTAACGATTGCCATGATTACTTGGCCTCCGCTTCAAAGTTGATTTCCTGGCCGGGCTTCAGGCAAACGTACGCCTTCTTCACGTCCTTGCGGCGGCCCATCGAACGGCCAAAGCGCTTTTGCTTGCCCTTCTGAACCAGCACGTTGACGGAATCAACTTCAACCTTGAACAGCAGCTCAACGGCCGCCTTCACTTCCTGCTTCGTGGCATCCGGTGCGACTTCGAACACGACTTGCTCGTTCTTGTCGGCAACCAGCGTCGCCTTTTCCGAGATCACCGGTGCGAGCAGGACCTGCATCAAACGATGATCGTTCTTGCGAATCTCGCTCATGACAGCAACTCCTCGATCTGGGCGACCGCAGCCTTCGTGACCAGCACTTTCTTGAAGTAGATCAGCGACAGCGGGTCAGCGTAGCGCGGCTCGACAATTGCCACGTGCGGCAGGTTGCGCGATGCCAGGTACAGGTTTTCGTCAACCGTGTCGGTGATGATCAGCACGGAGTCGAGACCCATGGTCTTGAATTTTTCGGCCAGCAGCTTGGTCTTCGGCGCTTCGAGGATGATGTCCTCGACGACCGACAGACGGCCTTCACGGGCCAGCTGCGAGAAGATCGAGCAGAGACCTGCGCGATGCATCTTCTTGTTGACCTTGTGCGAGAAGTTTTCTTCCGGCGAATTCGGGAAGATACGACCACCGCCACGCCACAACGGGCTCGACGACATACCGGCACGAGCGCGGCCCGTACCCTTCTGGCGCCACGGCTTCTTCGTCGTGTGCTTGACTTGCTCGCGGTCCTTCTGTGCGCGGTTACCCTGGCGAGCATTCGCCTGGTAAGCGACGACGACCTGGTGGATCAGCGCTTCGTTGTAGTCACGACCGAACACGACGTCCGATGCGTTGACCACTGCACCTTCCTGACCATTTTCGTTCAGGAGCTTGAGTTCCATTATTTCGCCCCCTTGGTCTTGACGGCCGGCGTCACGAAGACTTTGCCGCCCTTCGCGCCCGGAATCGCACCCTTCACGAGCAGCAGCTTGCGCTCTGCGTCGATACGAGCGATTTCGAGGTTCTGCACCGTCACCGTCACGTCACCCATGTGACCCGTCATGCGTTTACCCGGGAAAACACGACCCGGATCCTGCGCCATACCGATCGAGCCCGGCACGTTGTGCGAGCGCGAGTTACCGTGCGTGGCACGGCCGGAGGAGAAGTTGTAACGCTTGATCGTACCGGCGTAGCCCTTACCGATCGACACGCCTTGCACGTCGACCTTCTGGCCCACTTCGAAAAGATCAGCACCGACCACGGCGCCATTCGACAGCTCAGCTGCCTTGGCCGCGTCAATGCGGAATTCCTTGAGGATTTCACCGGCTTCGACACCGGCTTTGGCGAGATGACCTGCCAGCGGCTTCGTCACGCGCGATGCACGACGGGAGCCGAATGCAACCTGCACGGCCGTGTAGCCGTCGGTTTCAACAGTCTTGATCTGCGTCACGCGGTTGTCCGACACGTCCAGCACGGTGACGGGAATCGAATCCCCTTCAGCCGTGAAGATACGGGTCATGCCAACCTTGCGACCTACGAGTCCAAGGCTCATCATTTTCTCCATTCCCGACTGCGATTGGTCGGGGCTGATTTACAAAATGCCGGGCACGCAAGGCCCAACTTTTTTACGCGAATACGCGAAAAGCCAAGCATTATAGCCCGACCTCACGTTTTCTGCAAGCAATCAAAGACTTAGCGCCGCCCGGCAAGCCGATCGGCGCTGGAAGCCTTACTGCAGCTTGATTTCCACGTCGACGCCAGCCGGCAGGTCGAGCTTCATCAGCGCGTCAACGGTCTTGTCCGTCGGGTCGACGATGTCCATCAGGCGCTGGTGGGTGCGGATTTCGAGCTGATCGCGCGACGTCTTGTTGACGTGCGGCGAACGCAGGATGTCAAAACGCTGAATGCGCGTCGGCAGCGGCACCGGGCCACGGACGATTGCGCCAGTCCGCTTCGCGGTATCGACGATTTCGGCAGCCGATTGATCGATCAGACGATAGTCGAAAGCCTTCAGGCGAATGCGGATTTTCTGTTGCTGCATGACAATTCCTTGAAAAGAGCGAGGCGATCTTGCATCGCCGGACACTAAAAGAACGTGAAACATGACGCCTGCGGGGAGCGAGACATCACGTTCCTGACGGTACTTCCACTGCTAAGCCCGCGATTCTACACGAAATTCTGACATGGTGGTGCGAGTTTCTCGGGCCACACAACGCGCCGCCGAAAAACAAAACCGGGTGCCAGCGCAAGGTGGACACCCGGTTCAGACGGTACAACTGCGTACCGCGGAATCGCGGACCGCGTCGGGATCCGCGGATCGTCGATGTTACTCGATGATCTTGGCGACGACGCCGGCGCCGACCGTACGGCCGCCTTCGCGGATTGCGAAGCGCAGACCTTCTTCCATCGCGATCGGAGCGATCAGCTTCACCGTGATCGACACGTTGTCGCCCGGCATCACCATTTCCTTGTCCTTCGGCAGCTCGATCGAGCCCGTCACGTCCGTCGTACGGAAGTAGAACTGCGGACGGTAGTTGTTGAAGAACGGCGTGTGACGGCCGCCTTCGTCCTTGCTCAGCACGTACACTTCAGCCGTGAAGTGCGTGTGCGGCGTGATCGAACCCGGCTTCGCCAGAACCTGGCCACGCTCCACGTCTTCACGCTTCGTGCCGCGCAGCAGGATACCCACGTTGTCGCCTGCCTGACCTTGGTCCAGCAGCTTGCGGAACATTTCAACGCCCGTGCAGGTCGTCTTCACCGTCGGCTTGATACCGACGATTTCGATTTCTTCGCCGACCTTCACGATGCCGCGCTCGACACGACCCGTCACAACCGTACCACGGCCCGAGATCGAGAACACGTCTTCCACCGGCATCAGGAACGCGCCGTCAACTGCACGCTCCGGCGTCGGGATGTACGTGTCCAGCGCGTCGGCCAGGCTCATGATCGCCACTTCGCCCAGCTCGCCCGTGTCGCCTTCCAGCGCCAGCTTCGCCGAACCCTTCACGATCGGCGTGTCGTCGCCCGGGAAGTCGTACTTCGACAGGAGTTCGCGAACTTCCATCTCGACCAGCTCGAGCAGTTCAGCGTCGTCCACCATGTCGCACTTGTTCAGGAACACGATGATGTACGGAACGCCAACCTGACGGGCCAGCAGGATGTGCTCACGCGTCTGCGGCATCGGGCCGTCAGCTGCCGAGCAAACCAGGATCGCGCCGTCCATCTGCGCTGCGCCCGTGATCATGTTCTTCACATAGTCAGCGTGGCCCGGGCAGTCGACGTGTGCGTAGTGGCGGTTAGCCGTTTCGTACTCGACGTGTGCCGTGTTGATCGTGATGCCGCGCGCCTTTTCTTCCGGTGCCGCGTCGATCTGGTCGTACGCCTTCGCTTCGCCGCCGAACTTCTTCGTCAGAACCGTCGTGATCGCTGCCGTCAGCGTCGTCTTGCCGTGGTCAACGTGACCAATCGTACCAACGTTCACGTGCGGCTTGGTCCGCTCGAATTTACCTTTTGCCATGATTCTCTTCTTTCAAAAATAGTCGATTGTGATAACGAATTACTTCGTCTTCGCGCTGATGATCGCTTCTGCAACGTTCTTCGGAGCTTCAGCGTAGTGCTTGAACTCCATCGTGTACGTTGCGCGACCCTGCGTCAGCGAACGCAGCGACGTCGAGTAGCCGAACATTTCCGACAGCGGCACTTCGGCGCGCACGATCTTGCCGCCGCCCACCATGTCGTCCATGCCCTGGATAATGCCGCGACGACCCGACAGGTCGCCCATGACGTTACCCATGAAGTCTTCCGGCGTTTCCACTTCCACGGCCATCATCGGCTCGAGCAGAACCGGATCGGCACGGCGCATCGCTTCCTTGAACGCCATCGAACCAGCCATGCGGAACGCATTTTCGTTCGAGTCAACGTCGTGGTACGAACCGAACGTCAGCGTGACCTTCACGTCGACGACCGGGAAGCCTGCCAGCACGCCGCTCTTCAGCGTTTCCTGGATACCCTTGTCAACCGACGGGATGTATTCGCGCGGAATCACGCCGCCCTTGATCGCGTCGATGAACTCGTAGCCCTTGCCCAGTTCGCTGCGCTCGAGCGTAATGACCGCATGGCCATACTGACCACGGCCACCCGACTGCTTGACGAACTTGCCTTCGACGTCCGCGGCCGACTTGCGAATGGTTTCGCGGTACGCAACCTGCGGCTTGCCGACGGTCGCTTCCACGCCGAATTCACGCTTCATCCGGTCAACCAGAATTTCGAGGTGGAGCTCGCCCATACCCGAAATGATCGTTTGACCCGATTCTTCGTCGGTCTGCACGCGGAACGACGGATCTTCCTGAGCCAGACGGTTGAGCGCCAGGCCCATCTTTTCCTGGTCAGCCTTCGTCTTCGGCTCGACGGCCTGCGAAATCACCGGCTCCGGGAAAATCATGCGTTCGAGCACGATCGGGTGAGCCGGATCGCACAGCGTGTCGCCCGTGGTCGCTTCCTTCAGGCCGACCGCAGCCGCGATGTCGCCAGCGCGAACTTCCTTGATTTCTTCACGCTGGTTCGCGTGCATCTGCAGAATACGGCCGAGACGTTCCTTCTTGTCCTTGGTCGCATTGAGCAGCGTGTCGCCCGAATTGACGACGCCCGAGTAGACGCGGAAGAAGATCAGCTGGCCGACGAACGGGTCGGTCATGATCTTGAATGCCAGTGCCGCAAACTTCTCGTCGTCGGCAGCGCGGCGCTCCGTCTTCTCGCCATTTTCGAGTTCACCCGTAACCGGCGGAATATCGACCGGCGACGGCAGGAAATCGATCACGGCGTCGAGCATGCGCTGCACGCCCTTGTTCTTGAACGCAGTGCCGCACAGCATCGGCTGGATTTCGCACGCGATCGTACGGTCGCGCAGACCCTTCACGATCTCGGCTTCCGACAGCTCGCCTGCTTCCAGGTACTTGTTCATCAGGTCTTCGTTCGACTCTGCAGCCGCCTCGACCATCTTTTCACGCCATTCGTTGCACGTGTCGACGAGTTCCGCCGGGATGTCGACGTAGTCGAACTTGGTACCTTGCGACGCTTCGTCCCAAATGATCGCCTTCATCTTGATCAGATCGACGACGCCCTTGAAGCCTTCTTCCGCACCGATCGGCACCACGACCGGAACCGGGTTCGCCTTCAGGCGCAGACGGAGCTGGTCGTAGACCTTGAAGAAGTTCGCGCCGGTACGGTCCATCTTGTTGACGAACGCGAGACGCGGCACCTTGTACTTGTTCGCCTGGCGCCACACCGTTTCCGACTGCGGCTGCACGCCGCCCACTGCGCAGTACACCATGCACGCGCCGTCGAGCACGCGCATCGAGCGCTCGACTTCAATCGTGAAGTCGACGTGGCCCGGGGTGTCGATGATGTTGATGCGGTGTTCCGGATAGTTGCCGCCCATGCCCTTCCAGAAGGCCGTGGTAGCAGCGGACGTGATCGTGATGCCACGCTCCTGTTCCTGCTCCATCCAGTCCATCGTGGCTGCGCCGTCGTGGACTTCACCGATCTTGTGGTTCACACCGGTGTAAAACAGAATGCGCTCGGTCGTCGTCGTTTTGCCGGCGTCGATGTGAGCGCTAATACCGATATTGCGGTAGCGCTCGATAGGAGTCTTGCGAGCCACTTTGATCCTCTACTGGGATGACGTGATGCAGCCCAGCTGCATCACGCTTCAACACAAACGGGCGAGGCGCCTGAAAAGCGCACCCGCCCGGAATTTATTTCCGCTAACAGCCCAGCCAGGCGCTTAGAAACGGAAATGCGAGAACGCGCGGTTGGCTTCTGCCATGCGGTGAACTTCGTCGCGCTTCTTCATCGCGCCGCCACGGCCTTCGGCCGCTTCGGAGAGTTCACCTGCCAGGCGCAGGGCCATCGACTTCTCGCTACGCTTCTTCGCAGCCTCACGCAGCCAGCGCATCGCCAATGCCATACGACGCGACGGGCGCACTTCGACCGGAACTTGATAGTTGGCACCACCAACGCGACGGCTCTTCACTTCGACCACCGGCTTCACGTTGTTGAGCGCAACCGTGAACACTTCCAGCGGGTCCTTGCCACCCTTGGTCTGGATTTGTTCGAATGCGCCATAAACGATGCGCTCTGCGACCGACTTCTTGCCGGACAGCATCAGCATGTTCATGAACTTGGCAACATCAACGTTACCGAACTTCGGATCCGGCAACACTTCCCGCTTGGGGACTTCGCGACGACGCGGCATGATTCTTCCTTTACTTGTTCAGTTGGAGCTGGTTCCAGCTCCGCGGCCACCAACAAACCCGATCACATCTTCACGACTAACCAGCTTGGCCGGGTGACCACTTACTCGACAGCACCGGCAATCCGGCACTCCCGCCTTGACCGCCCTGCGGCGATCCCTGATCAAAAACTGCTTACTTGGCAGCCTTTGCACGCTTCGCGCCGTACTTCGAGCGCGCTTGCTTACGGTCCTTGACGCCCTGGGTATCCAGCGAGCCGCGAACCATGTGGTAACGCACACCCGGCAAGTCCTTCACACGGCCGCCGCGGATCAGCACAACCGAGTGTTCCTGCAGGTTGTGGCCTTCACCGCCGATGTACGAAATCACTTCGAAGCCGTTCGTCAGACGAACCTTGGCGACCTTACGGAGTGCCGAGTTCGGCTTCTTCGGCGTCGTCGTGTACACACGGGTGCACACGCCGCGACGCTGGGGGCAGTCCTGCAGGGCCGGGCTCTTGCTCTTCGTCGTTTCCGACTGACGGCCTTTGCGAACCAGTTGGTTGATGGTTGGCATTGTTTATTCCTGAAATTGAACAAAATCTGCGCATCGATTTCGGGCAAAGCGAGAATCGGCGCACAGTTGACTTCCGAACCGGCGAATCGGGTGCGAGCTTTCGAACGCGACACGGCCCGCCGAATACCGGAACCCAGCATCATATTCCGGAAATGCCAACTAAGTCAACGGCTTGCGTGATTTCCCAGTCGACTGCGCGGTTTACAGGAAGGGTCGGAACGTCTGTGTCAGGCCGATTCGACGACGTCGATGATTTCGTCGCCGAAGCGTTCGAGCTTGCGTACGCCCATGCCGGGGATGTGGCGCAGGTCGTCGATCGACTCCGGCGCGTTGCGCGCGATTTCCGCGAGCGTCGCGTCGTGGAAGATCACGTAGGCCGGCACGCCGTCGGTCTTGGCGGTTTCCGCGCGCCATGCGCGCAGCGCATCCCAGCGCGCGCGCTCGCGCGTGCCCATGCCGGCCGTCGGGTCGACGCGCGTGCCGCTGCGGCTCGACGACTGACGCGTGCGCTGCGGCTTCACGTAGCGGCGCAGCGTGACCTTCTCCTCGTTCTTCAGCACGGGCTTCGCGGCCTCGGTCAGCACGAGCGCGCCGAAGCCGCCATGATCGACGGCCAGGTAGCCGTACGCGACGAGCTGCCGGAAAATCGCGCGCCATTCGGGCTCGGACAGCGACGCGCCGATCCCGAACGTCGTGAGCTGGTCGTGGCCGCGCTGCAACACCTTCTCGGTGCGCCCGCCGCGCAGGATCTCGATCAGGTGGCTCGAGCCGAAATTGAAGCCGCTCGCGCGCTGCGCGCGGAACACGCACGACAGCGCCATCTGCGCCTCGCGCGTCGCGTCCCACGAATCAGGCGGCTCGAGGCACGTATCGCAGTTGCCGCACGGGCGGCTCTCTTCGCCGAAGTAGTTCAGCAGCCGCACGCGGCGGCACGAGATCGTCTCGCACAGCCCGAGCAGCGCGTCGAGCTTCGAGGTCTGCACGCGCTTGTGCGCGTCGTCCGCATCGGACTCGTCGATCATCTTGCGCTGCTGGACGACGTCGCCGAGGCCGTACGCCATCCACGCATTCGCGGGCATCCCGTCGCGGCCCGCACGGCCGGTTTCCTGGTAGTAGCCTTCGACGCTCTTCGGCAAATCGAGGTGCGCGACGAAGCGCACGTCGGGCTTGTCGATGCCCATGCCGAACGCGATCGTCGCGCACATCACGATGCCCTCTTCGCGCTGGAACATCTCCTGGTGCTTCTGCCGCACCTCGAACTCCATCCCCGCGTGATACGGCAGCGCGCGCACGCCCTGCGCCTTCAGCCACTCGGCGGTTTCCTCGACCTTGCGGCGCGACAGGCAGTAGACGACGCCTGCGTCGGTCGTGCCGTCGGCATTCGTATGTTCGGCGCGGATGAAGTCGAGCAGCTGCGAGCGCGCGTTGTCCTTCTCGACGATCCGGTAGCGGATGTTCGGGCGGTCGAAGCTCGACACGAACACGCGTGCGTCGTCGAGCGCGAGACGGTGGATGATCTCGTCGCGCGTGATCGCATCGGCCGTGGCCGTCAGCGCGATGCGCGGCACCGCCGGGAAGCGCTCGTGCAGCACCGACAGCTGAATGTATTCCGGACGGAAATCGTGCCCCCATTGCGACACGCAGTGCGCTTCGTCGATCGCGAACAGGCCGATCTTCGCGCGCTCGAGCAGGTCGAGGAAACGCCCCGTCATCAGGCGCTCCGGCGCGACGTACAGCAGGTCGATTTCGCCTTCGCGCAGCGCGCGCTCGGTTGCCGCGGCCTCGGCGCCCGACAGCGTCGAATTCAGGTAGGCCGCACGCACGCCGACTTCACGCAGCGCGGCGACCTGGTCCTGCATCAGCGCAATCAGCGGCGACACGACGATGCCGGCGCCCTGCCCGGCCTCGCGGCGCAGCAGCGCGGGGATCTGGTAACACAGCGACTTGCCGCCGCCCGTCGGCATCAGCACGAGGCAATCGCCGCCGCCGGCGACGTGTTCGACAATCTCGCCCTGCTGGCCGCGAAAAGCGGAATAACCAAAGACTTCGTCGAGAATTTCGAGGGCGCGGGACATGAATGAGGACAGGGACGGCTAAACGATGACCGCGATTTTAACAACCCGCTCGCGCGGCGCGTGGCCAATCGTGCATTGTTGGCCGTTCGGCCAGGGTTCGTTCGCGTGCATCACGGGCCTGCCGCGGCCGCTCCGCAAGCGATCGCGGGGCATGCGCCGGTGCGGTGCAGGCACGTCATGCACGTGAACGACGGATAAAAAAAACCGCCCGGCAGGACCGGGCGGTTTCGGTGACAGCGATGTCGGCAACGCCAGGCGGCTTGCGCCGCCTGCCGTTACTCGGCTGCCGGGTGTTGTTGCGGCTCTTCTGCCGGCGCGCTCGGCGTGCCGAAGTCGAATGCCTCTTCCGCTGCGATCTGGTCGAAACGCTCGCGATCCGACGATTCCTTCGCCTTGCGTGCCTTGTGGAACGCGAGACCCGTACCGGCCGGAATCAGACGGCCGACGATCACGTTTTCCTTCAGGCCACGCAGATCGTCGCGCTTGCCCATGATCGCCGCTTCGGTCAGCACGCGGGTCGTTTCCTGGAACGATGCCGCGGAGATGAACGAGTCGGTCGACAGCGATGCCTTCGTGATACCGAGCAGCACGTTGTCGTACGAAGCCGGACGCTTGCCCTCGGCGATCATGCGATCGTTCTCGTCCAGCATGTCGGAACGCTCGACCTGTTCGCCCGGGATGAAGCGCGTATCACCGTTGTCGGTGATCTGCACACGACGCAGCATCTGGCGAACGATCACCTCGATGTGCTTGTCGTTGATCTTCACGCCCTGCAGACGATACACGTCCTGCACTTCGTCGACGATGTAGCGCGACAGCGCCTCGATACCCTGCAGACGCAGGATGTCGTGCGGATCGGCCGGACCGTCCACGATCATTTCGCCCTTGTTGACGACCTGTGCATCGTGAACCAGAACCTGCTTTTCCTTCGCGATCAGGAACTCGTGCTGGTTGCCCTCGAGGTCCGTGATGACGAGACGCTGCTTGCCCTTCGTGTCCTTACCGAACGACGTCGTACCGGTGACTTCCGCGAGAATGCCGGCATCCTTCGGCGAACGCGCTTCGAACAGTTCCGCCACCCGCGGCAGACCGCCGGTAATGTCACGCGTCTTCTGCGCTTCGGTCGGGATACGTGCGAGCACTTCACCGACCTGCACCTGCTGGCCATCCTTCACGGTGATCAGTGCGCCGACCTGGAAGCCGATCTGCACTGCGTGCTCCGTGCCCGGAATCTTCACTTCTTCGCCGTTCGCGTCGAGCAGCTTCACCTGCGGGCGCACGCTCTTCGAAGCCTGCGAACCGCGACGCTTCACGTCGATCACGACCAGCGTCGACAGGCCGGTCACGTCGTCGATCTGCTTCGCGACGGTCACGCCTTCCTCGACGTTCTCGAACTTCACCGTACCACCGTACTCGGTGATGATCGGACGCGTCAGCGGATCCCACGTGGCGAGCTGCGTGCCTGCCTTGATCGTCACGCCGTCGAGCTGCAGCAGCGTCGCGCCGTACGGCACTTTGTGACGCTCGCGCTCGCGACCGAAGTCGTCGGTGATCATCGCTTCGCCCGAACGGGAAATGACGATCTGCTCGCCCTTCGCGTTCGTGACGTAGCGCATCGTCGCCGTGAAGCGCACGATACCGTTGCTCTTCGCTTCGACCGACGAAGCCACCGCCGCACGCGATGCCGCACCACCGATGTGGAACGTACGCATCGTCAGCTGCGTGCCCGGTTCACCGATCGACTGTGCCGCGATCACGCCGACTGCTTCGCCGACGTTCACCAGCGAGCCGCGGCCGAGGTCACGGCCGTAGCAGGCCGCGCACAGGCCGTAACGCGTTTCGCAGGTCAGCGGCGTGCGCACGCGCACTTCGTCGATGCCGAGGCGTTCGATTTCCTCGACCGCCGTTTCGTCGAGCAGCATGCCCGATTCGTACACCGTTTCCTGCGTTTCCGGGTTCACGACGTCCGCGACCGCGACGCGGCCGAGGATACGGTCGCGCAGCGCTTCGACGACTTCACCGCCTTCGACCAACGCCTTCATCGCGACGCCGTTCGACGTGCCGCAATCGTCTTCCACCACGACCAGATCCTGCGTGACGTCGACGAGACGACGCGTCAGGTAACCCGAGTTCGCGGTCTTCAGTGCCGTATCAGCCAGACCCTTACGTGCACCGTGGGTCGAGATGAAGTACTGCAACACGTTCAGACCTTCGCGGAAGTTCGCGGTAATCGGCGTCTCGATAATCGAGCCGTCCGGCTTCGCCATCAGGCCTCGCATACCGGCCAGCTGACGAATCTGAACCGCCGAACCCCGGGCGCCCGAGTCGGCCATCATGTAGATCGAGTTGAACGATTCCTGGCGCGTTTCCTTGCCGTCGCGGTCCGTCACCGGCTCCGTCGACAGCTGCTCCATCATCGCCTTGCCGACCGCTTCCGACGTTGCCGACCAGATGTCGACCACGTTGTTGTAGCGTTCCTGCGCGGTGACGAGACCCGACATGTACTGGCGGTCGTACTCCTTCACCTTCTTCGCGGCGTCGCCGACGATCGTTTCCTTCTGCGGCGGCACGAGCATGTCGTCCACGCAGATCGAAATGCCGGCACGCGTCGCGAGACGGAAACCCGACTGCATCAGCTGATCGGCGAACACCACCGTCGCGCGCAGACCGCACTTGCGGAACGCCGTGTTGATCAGGCGCGAGATTTCCTTCTTCTTCAGCGGCTTGTTCAGCACCGAGAACGGCAGGCCGTGCGGCAGGATCTCCGACAGGATCGCGCGGCCGACGGTCGTCGCGTACAGCGAGATCTTCGGCACGAATTCCGGCGCGCCTTCCGACGTGTCCTCGTTGCGGACCATTTCGGTGATCCGCACGTTGACGCGCGAGGCCAGCTCGACTTCCTTGTTCTCGTACGCGCGGATCGCTTCCGACACGCCCGTGAACGACAGGCCTTCGCCCTTGCCGTTGACGGCTTCGCGGGTCGCATAGTACAGACCCAGCACGATATCCTGCGACGGCACGATCGACGGATCGCCGTTGGCCGGGAACAGCACGTTGTTCGACGCCAGCATCAGCGTACGCGCTTCCATCTGCGCTTCGAGCGACAGCGGCACGTGAACGGCCATCTGGTCACCGTCGAAGTCGGCGTTGAACGCCGCGCAAACGAGCGGGTGCAGCTGAATTGCCTTGCCTTCGATCAGGACCGGCTCGAACGCCTGGATACCGAGACGGTGCAGCGTCGGCGCACGGTTCAGCATCACCGGGTGCTCGCGGATCACCTCTTCGAGGATGTCCCACACCACCGGCGTCTGGTTCTCGACTTCCTTCTTCGCAGCCTTGATGGTCGTCGCGACGCCCATCACTTCCAGCTTGTTGAAGATGAACGGCTTGAACAGCTCGAGCGCCATCAGCTTCGGCAGACCGCACTGGTGCAGCTTCAGCGTCGGGCCGACCACGATGACCGAACGGCCCGAGTAGTCGACGCGCTTGCCCAGCAGGTTCTGACGGAAACGACCGCCCTTACCCTTGATCATGTCGGCGAGCGACTTCAGCGGACGCTTGTTCGCGCCCGTCATCGCCTTGCCGCGACGACCGTTGTCGAGCAGCGAGTCGACGGCTTCCTGCAGCATCCGCTTTTCGTTGCGGACGATGATTTCAGGCGCCTTCAGCTCGAGCAGACGCTTCAACCGGTTGTTACGGTTGATCACGCGGCGATACAGGTCGTTCAGGTCCGACGTCGCGAAACGGCCGCCGTCCAGCGGCACCAGCGGACGCAGTTCCGGCGGCAGCACCGGCAGCACTTCGAGGATCATCCACTCGGGCTTGATGCCCGAACGCTGGAATGCCTCGAGGACCTTCAGGCGCTTCGCGTACTTCTTGATCTTCGCTTCCGAGCCGGTGTTCTTCAGCTCGGTGCGCAGCGTCTCGACCTGCTCGTCGATGTTGATCGCGCGCAGCAGTTCACGCACGCCTTCCGCGCCCATCTCGGCACGGAATTCGTCGCCGTATTCCTCGACCTTGTTGTAGTAATCCTCTTCGGTCATGATCTGCCGCGCCTTCAGCGGCGTCATGCCCGGTTCGATCACCACATACGCTTCGAAGTACAGCACGCGTTCGATGTCGCGCAGCGTCATGTCGAGCACCATGCCCAGACGCGACGGCAGCGACTTCAGGAACCAGATGTGCGCGACCGGCGAGGCCAGCTCAATGTGGCCCATCCGTTCGCGACGCACCTTCGCCAGCGTCACTTCGACGCCGCACTTCTCGCAGATCACGCCGCGGTGCTTCAGACGCTTGTACTTGCCGCACAGGCACTCGTAGTCCTTGATCGGCCCGAAGATCTTCGCGCAGAAGAGACCATCGCGTTCCGGCTTGAACGTACGGTAGTTGATGGTCTCCGGCTTCTTCACTTCGCCGAACGACCACGAACGGATCTTGTCCGGCGAGGCCAGACCGATCTTGATCGCGTCGAAAACTTCTTCCTGTTGGACTTGCTTGAATAGATCGAGCAGAGCTTTCATTGCTTTCTCTCCGTAGTCCGATTAATTGCGGTCGAGATCGATGTCGATACCGAGCGAGCGGATTTCCTTCACGAGCACGTTGAAGGATTCCGGCATGCCTGCATCGATAACATGATCGCCCTTGACCAGGTTCTCATAGACCTTGGTCCGGCCGTTCACGTCGTCCGACTTCACCGTCAGCATTTCCTGCAGCACGTAGGACGCGCCGTACGCTTCGAGTGCCCACACTTCCATTTCACCGAAACGCTGGCCACCGAACTGCGCCTTACCACCCAGCGGCTGCTGCGTGACGAGCGAGTACGGGCCGGTCGAACGCGCGTGCATCTTGTCGTCGACCAAGTGGTGCAGCTTCAGGTAGTGCATGTAGCCGAGCGTCACGCGACGTTCGAACATTTCACCCGTGCGGCCGTCGTACAGACGGACCTGGTTCTTCGACGGGTTCATGCCGAGCTGTTCAGCGATGTCGTCCGGGAACGCGAGGTCGAGCATCTTGCCCATTTCTTCCTCGGTCGCACCGTCGAACACCGGCGTTGCGAACGGCACGCCTTCGCGCAGGTTCTTCGCGAGCTCGAGGATCTCGTCGTCGGTGAAGCTTTCCAGATCTTCCTGGCGGCCCGAATCGTTGTAGATCTTCGTCAGGAACGCGCGCATTTCCTCGATCTTCGCCTGACGCTGCAGCATTTCGCCGATACGCCAGCCGAGACCCTTCGCGGCCCAGCCGAGGTGCACTTCCAGAACCTGACCCACGTTCATCCGCGACGGCACGCCGAGCGGGTTCAGCACGACGTCTGCCGGACGGCCATCGGCCATGTACGGCATGTCTTCGATCGGGACGATCTTCGACACGACACCCTTGTTACCGTGACGGCCTGCCATCTTGTCGCCAGGCTGCAGACGGCGCTTCACCGCGAGGTACACCTTGACCATCTTCAGCACGCCCGGCGGCAGTTCGTCGCCTTGCGTGAGCTTCTTGCGCTTCTCTTCGAACGCGAGGTCGAACTGGTGACGCTTTTCCTCGATCGAGTTCTTGATCGCTTCGAGCTGCGCCGCTGCTTCGTCGTCCGCGAGGCGGATGTCGAACCAGTGGTAGTGGTCGAGGTCTTCCAGGTAAGCCTGGTCGATCTTCGTACCCTTCGCGAGCTTCTTCGGACCGCCGTTCGCGACCTTGCCCACGAGCATGCGTGCGAGACGCTGGAACGCGTCGCCTTCCACGATGCGCAGCTGGTCGTTCAGGTCGAGACGATAGCGCTTCAGTTCGTCGTCGATGATCTGTTGCGCACGCTTGTCGCGCTGGATGCCTTCACGCGTGAACACCTGGACGTCGATCACGGTGCCGCTCATGCCCGACGGCACGCGCAGCGACGTGTCCTTCACGTCCGAAGCCTTCTCGCCGAAGATCGCGCGCAGCAGCTTCTCTTCCGGCGTCAGCTGGGTCTCGCCCTTCGGCGTGACCTTGCCGACCATCACGTCGCCCGCTTCGACTTCCGCACCGATGTACACGATGCCCGATTCGTCGAGACGGCCGAGCTGGATTTCCGCCAGGTTCGAGATGTCGCGCGTGATTTCTTCCGGCCCGAGCTTCGTGTCACGTGCAACGACGTTCAGCTCTTCGATGTGGATCGACGTGTAGCGATCGTCCGCGACCACCTTCTCCGAGATCAGGATCGAATCCTCGAAGTTGTAGCCGTTCCACGGCATGAACGCGATCAGCATGTTCTGGCCGAGCGCGAGCTCGCCCAGGTCCGTCGAGGCGCCGTCGGCCAGCACGTCGCCGCGCGAGACCTTGTCGCCCATCTTCACGATCGGACGCTGGTTGATGTTCGTGTTCTGGTTCGAACGCGTGTACTTGATCAGGTTGTAGATGTCGACACCGACTTCACCTGCGACCGCTTCTTCGTCGTTCACGCGAATCACGATACGGCCTGCGTCGACATAGTCGACGACGCCGCCACGGAACGCCTGAACCGTCGTACCCGAGTCGACCGCGCAGGTGCGCTCGATACCCGTACCGACGACCGGCTTTTCCGGACGCAGACACGGCACGGCCTGACGCTGCATGTTCGAACCCATCAGTGCACGGTTCGCGTCATCGTGCTCGAGGAACGGAATCAGCGAGGCTGCAACCGACACGATCTGCGACGGCGCCACGTCCATGTACTGGATACGGTCCGGCGTGACCATCATCGTTTCGCCGGCTTCACGCGACGACACGAGTTCGTCGATCAGCTGGCCGTTCTCGTCGATCGCGGCGTTTGCCTGCGCGATCATGTAGCGGCCTTCTTCGATCGCCGACAGGTAGTCGATCTGGTCGGTCACCTTGCTGTCCACAACCTTGCGGTACGGCGTCTCGAGGAAGCCGTACTCGTTCAGGTGCGCGTACAGTGCGAGCGAGTTGATCAGGCCGATGTTCGGACCTTCCGGCGTTTCGATCGGGCACACGCGGCCATAGTGGGTCGGGTGCACGTCGCGAACTTCGAAGCCTGCGCGTTCGCGCGTCAGACCGCCCGGGCCCAGGGCGGAAACACGGCGCTTGTGCGTGATTTCCGACAGCGGGTTGGTCTGGTCCATGAACTGCGACAACTGCGACGAACCGAAGAACTCGCGGATTGCCGACGAAATCGGCTTCGAGTTGATCAGGTCGTGCGGCATCAGGTTTTCGCTTTCGGCCTGGCCGAGGCGTTCCTTGACCGCGCGCTCGACACGCACGAGACCCGCGCGGAACTGGTTTTCCGCCAGTTCGCCGACGCAACGCACACGACGGTTGCCGAGGTGGTCGATGTCGTCCACTTCGCCCTTGCCGTTGCGCAGCTCGACGAGGATCTTGATCGTCGCGAGGATGTCGTCGTCCTGCAGCGTCATCGGGCCGGTGATTTCATCGCGGCTGACGCGGCGGTTGAACTTCATACGGCCGACCTTCGACAGGTCGTACGCTTCTTCGCTGTAGAACAGACGGTTGAACAGTGCCTCGACCGCTTCCTCGGTCGGCGGCTCGCCCGGACGCATCATGCGGTAGATCGCGATGCGCGCGGCCGTGCGATCGGTCGTTTCGTCGACACGCAGCGTCGACGAGATGTACGGGCCCTGGTCCAGGTCGTTCGTGTAGAGCGTCTGGATGTCCTTGATGCCCGCTTCGCGCAGCTTCTCGAGCACGCTTTCCGTGACTTCGTCGTTCGCGCTCGCGATCACTTCGCCGGTGTCGCCGTCGACGACGTTCTTCGCCAGCACGCGGCCGAGCAGATAGTCTTCCGGCACCGAGATGAACTTGGTCTTCGCGGCTTCGAGGTCGCGAATGTGCTTCGCGTTGATCCGCTTGTCCTTCTGGACAATGACCTTGCCATCACGATCCGTGATGTCGAAACGCGCGACTTCACCACGCAGGCGCTCGGGCACGAACTCGAGTTGCGCGCCTTCGTCCATCAGCGTGAAGTTGTCGAACACGAAGAAGTTCGCGAGGATCTGTTCCGGCGTCAGGCCGATGGCCTTCAGCAGGATCGTGACCGGCATCTTGCGGCGACGGTCGACGCGGAAGTACAGGATGTCCTTCGGATCGAATTCGAAGTCGAGCCACGAGCCGCGGTACGGAATGATCCGTGCCGAGAACAGCAGCTTGCCCGAGCTGTGCGTCTTGCCCTTGTCGTGTTCGAAGAACACGCCCGGCGAACGATGCAGCTGCGAGACGATGACACGCTCGGTGCCGTTGATGACGAACGAGCCCGTCGGCGTCATGAGCGGCATTTCGCCCATGTACACTTCCTGCTCTTTCACTTCCTTGACGACCGGCTTGTTCGGCGATTCCTTGTCGAGGATGACAAGGCGGACCTTCGCGCGCAGCGCGGAGCAGTACGTCAGGCCTCGCTGCTGGCATTCCTTGATGTTGAATGCCGGCGAGGACAGCGCATAGCTCACGAACTCGAGGCGCGCGAAACCGTTGTGCGAAACAATGGGAAATACCGATGTGAACGCGGCCTGCAAACCTTCAGGCTTGCGTTGTGTCGCCGGCACATCGGCTTGCAGAAACGTGCTGAATGATTCAAGCTGGGTAGCCAGCAAGAAGGGAACTTGGTGAACGATGGGGCGCTTCGCGAAACTCTTGCGAATGCGCTTCTTCTCGGTGAAGGAATATTGCATACGATCTCCGAATCACGGCGGGTGCTATCGAGGCGGAATACCTGGACGTTTCAAACCCGAGTGTTCACCGACTGAGACCCGATGGCCGTTCGACGGCTTGAACGAGCCGAGAAGCTTGGTGGTTGGCCGCTACCAACCGCTGGCTGACGGCAGCGGATGCCTGTGTTGCCCGCTACCCGACCAAACTTGCCTTCTGCAGTCGCTTCAGAAGACAAAGAGAACCGCCAATCGCGAGTGACCGTTCGCAACGATCAGGCGGTTTTCTTTGGCTTCTGGGGCCGATTATTCGGGCTCCCGAATGAGTGCCAGAATAACGTCCCCACAAAGCACAAAAAGGCTGGCGGTGAAAATACCGCCAGCCCTCGCACAGCGCGTCGAAACTTACTTGACTTCGACCTTCGCGCCTGCTTCTTCCAGCTTCTTCTTGGCTTCTTCAGCAGCAGCCTTGTCGACGCCTTCCTTGACCGGCTTCGGTGCACCGTCAACCAGGTCCTTCGCTTCCTTCAGGCCCAGGCCCGTCAGTTCGCGAACGGCCTTGATGACCGAAACCTTGTTGGCGCCGGCTTCAGCCAGGACGACCGTGAATTCGGTCTTCTCTTCTGCAGCAGCAGCAGCGCCGCCGCCTGCCGGGCCAGCGACTGCCACTGCAGCTGCCGACACGCCAAACTTCTCTTCGAACGCCTTGACCAGTTCGTTCAGTTCCAGAACGGTCATCCCTTCGACTGCTGCCAGGATGTCTTCTTTTGCGATTGCCATTTGAAATACTCCTAAATTGAATTCGGATACAGCCAGCGATCAGTAACGCTGATGCACGTTCGCTTACGCAGCTTCCGCTTGCTTCTTCTCGGCCAGCGCGGCGAGAGCACGCGCGAAGCCAGAAACAGGCGATTGCATAACGAACAGCAGCTTCGAGAGCAGTTCTTCGCGGCTCGGGATGCTTGCCAGCGCTTGCACGCCAGCCTTGTCCATCACCTTGCCATCGAACGAACCAGCCTTGATGATCAACTTGTCATTGCTCTTGCCGAAGTCGTTGACGACCTTAGCAGCAGCAATTGCATCTTCCGAGATGCCGTAGATCAGCGGACCAGTCATCTGCTCTGCCAGCGGAGCAAACGGCGTACCTTCAACAGCGCGACGCGCCAGCGTGTTCTTCAACACGCGCAGGTAAACCTTTTGCTCACGCGCTTGCGCGCGCAGCTTGGTCAGATCGCCAACCGCAATTCCACGATACTCAGCCAGCACAACGGTCTGGGCCTTCGCGACTTGCGCGGAAACCTCAGCGACGACGGCTTGCTTGTCTTCTCTATTAAGCGGCACGGTTAGCCTCCAGAAACGATACGTTCGGCACGAAACCTCGCGTACCTCGTTCAACAACGGCGTCCGACCTCGTTAGGAGTATTTCCACCTCACGCCGCGAATCGCTTCACGGCCTGCGGCTTCACCACTGCAAAACTTTTTCGGGTTCGCCATCTGCGTTGGCTTGAATTAAGGGATCACCTGACTGCTGCGCCCCACCAACGGTCTTTGATAACCGGTTGTTCGCCTTGCTGCACGAACAACCGCCCAAAGCCCATGTAGGCCGCTTCGCGAACGAAGCGGCCCGAATACTTGCTTACTGTGCTGCCAGCGTAGCCTGGTCGACACGCACGCCGACGCCCATCGTGCTCGACAGTGCGATCTTGCGCAGGTAGACGCCCTTGCTCGTTGCCGGCTTCGCCTTCTGCAGCGCTTCGATCAGCGCCGACAGGTTCGAACGCAGCGCGGTCGGCTCGAACGATGCACGGCCGATGGTCGCGTGGATGATACCGGCCTTGTCGACACGGAATTGCACCTGACCGGCCTTCGCGTTCTTGACGGCGGTTGCGACGTCCGGCGTGACCGTACCGACCTTCGGGTTCGGCATCAGGCCGCGCGGGCCGAGGATCTGGCCGAGCGTACCGACGATACGCATCGTGTCCGGCGAAGCGATCACGATGTCGAAGTCCATCTGGCCAGCCTTGATCTGCTCAGCCAGGTCTTCCATACCGACGATTTCCGCACCTGCCGCACGTGCTTGCTCAGCCTTCTCGCCTTGCGCGAACACAGCAACGCGAACCGACTTGCCCGTACCGGCCGGCAGAACGACCGAACCACGAACGACCTGGTCCGACTTCTTTGCATCGATGCCGAGCTGGACTGCGACGTCGATCGATTCGTCGAACTTCGCGCTCGCGCATTCCTTCACGAGGCTCAGTGCGTCTTCGATCGCGTACAGCTTCTGACGATCAACCTTGGCGGCAAATGCCTGACGGCGCTTGGAGATCTTAGCCATTTACACGCCCTCCACAGTGATGCCCATCGAGCGTGCGCTACCAGCGATGGTGCGAACGGCTGCGTCCAGATCAGCTGCCGTAAGGTCCGGCATCTTGGTCTTTGCGATTTCTTCGGCTTGAGCGCGCGTGATCGAACCGACCTTGTCGGTGTGCGGCTTGCTCGAGCCCTTGTCCACCTTCGCCGCCTTCTTGATCAGGACGGTTGCCGGCGGCGTCTTCATCACGAACGTGAAGCTCTTGTCAGCGAATGCCGTGATGACCACCGGCACCGGCAGACCCGGCTCCATGCCTTGAGTCTGCGCGTTGAACGCCTTGCAGAACTCCATGATGTTCAGGCCGCGCTGGCCCAGTGCCGGACCGACCGGCGGCGACGGGTTGGCTTTACCTGCAGGGATCTGCAGCTTGATAAAGCCGATAATCTTCTTTGCCATTTGTGAACCTCATTGGAACGCCAGAGAAGGCGTTCGGTGAGTAATAACGCGCGTTCGCCGCTGGCTACTGACGCTCCTCAACGGCCATGACGCGGGCCGTAAGCGCGAAGGTGGGCAGCCGAGGCTGCCCACCGAATCGGGATCAAACTTTTTCGACCTGGCCGAATTCGAGTTCGACCGGGGTGGATCGGCCAAAGATGGTGACCGACACACGCACGCGCGATTTTTCGTAGTTGACTTCCTCGACGGTGCCGTTGAAGTCCGTGAACGGGCCTTCCTTGACACGCACCATCTCGCCGACTTCGAACAGGGTCTTCGGGCGCGGCTTTTCGACGCCTTCCTGCATCTGCGACATGATCTTTTCGACTTCCTTCGGGGAAATCGGGGTCGGGCGGTTACGCGCACCGCCGACGAAACCGGTGACCTTCGCAGTGTTCTTCACGAGGTGCCACGTTTCGTCCGTCATTTCCATTTCCACCAGCACGTAGCCGGGGAAGAAACGACGCTCGGTCACAGCCTTGTGGCCGCCTTTGACTTCGACCACTTCTTCGGTCGGGACCAGGATCTGACCGAATTTGTCCTGCATGCCAGCACGTTCGATGCGCTCCTGAAGCGCACGTTGCACGCTCTTCTCCATACCGGAGTAGGCGTGCACGACGTACCAACGTTTTCCGCTCGGGGATGCCGGAGTATCGCTCATATCATTTCCAACCCAGAATCGCCGAGAAAATCACCCATTCGATCGATTTGTCACTCAACCAGAGGAAAATCGCCATCACGAGCACGAAACCGAACACGACGAGTGTGGTTTGCGTTGCTTCCTTGCGGGTGGGCCAAACGACCTTACGGACTTCCTTGTACGAATCCTTGGCAAAGGCGATGAGGCTCTTGCCAGGGGCGGACATCAGCCCGACGGCCACGCCGGCGATGATACCTACCGCCAACGCGGCACCGCGGACATACCACTGCTGATTGGCCAGCCAGAAGAAGCCCACGAATCCGGCCAAGACCAACAATACGCCCAGGGCCAGCATCAGCTTATCGCCGGAGGTATTTACAGTTTCGACGGATGGATTCGCCATAACACCTTAAAACAAATGCCACGTAGGACACGTGGCTATTTTTTGGCAGGGGCAGAGGGAATCGAACCCCCAACCTTCGGTTTTGGAGACCGACGCTCTGCCAGTTGAGCTATACCCCTAAACCATGTTGGGGCCGGCTGTTGCCAGCCCCAAAACTGTCGATCAACGAATAACTGGCTTACTCGATGATCTTGGCGACGACGCCGGCGCCGACCGTACGGCCGCCTTCGCGGATTGCGAAGCGCAGACCTTCTTCCATCGCGATCGGAGCGATCAGCTTCACCGTGATCGACACGTTGTCGCCCGGCATCACCATTTCCTTGTCCTTCGGCAGCTCGATCGAGCCCGTCACGTCCGTCGTACGGAAGTAGAACTGCGGACGGTAGTTGTTGAAGAACGGCGTGTGACGGCCGCCTTCGTCCTTGCTCAGCACGTACACTTCAGCCGTGAAGTGCGTGTGCGGCGTGATCGAACCCGGCTTCGCCAGAACCTGGCCACGCTCCACGTCTTCACGCTTCGTGCCGCGCAGCAGGATACCCACGTTGTCGCCTGCCTGACCTTGGTCCAGCAGCTTGCGGAACATTTCAACGCCCGTGCAGGTCGTCTTCACCGTCGGCTTGATACCGACGATTTCGATTTCTTCGCCGACCTTCACGATGCCGCGCTCGACACGACCCGTCACAACCGTACCACGGCCCGAGATCGAGAACACGTCTTCCACCGGCATCAGGAACGCGCCGTCAACTGCACGCTCCGGCGTCGGGATGTACGTGTCCAGCGCGTCGGCCAGGCTCATGATCGCCACTTCGCCCAGCTCGCCCGTGTCGCCTTCCAGCGCCAGCTTCGCCGAACCCTTCACGATCGGCGTGTCGTCGCCCGGGAAGTCGTACTTCGACAGGAGTTCGCGAACTTCCATCTCGACCAGCTCGAGCAGTTCAGCGTCGTCCACCATGTCGCACTTGTTCAGGAACACGATGATGTACGGAACGCCAACCTGACGGGCCAGCAGGATGTGCTCACGCGTCTGCGGCATCGGGCCGTCAGCTGCCGAGCAAACCAGGATCGCGCCGTCCATCTGCGCTGCGCCCGTGATCATGTTCTTCACATAGTCAGCGTGGCCCGGGCAGTCGACGTGTGCGTAGTGGCGGTTAGCCGTTTCGTACTCGACGTGTGCCGTGTTGATCGTGATGCCGCGCGCCTTTTCTTCCGGTGCCGCGTCGATCTGGTCGTACGCCTTCGCTTCGCCGCCGAACTTCTTCGTCAGAACCGTCGTGATCGCTGCCGTCAGCGTCGTCTTGCCGTGGTCAACGTGACCAATCGTACCAACGTTCACGTGCGGCTTGGTCCGCTCGAATTTACCCTTGGCCATTTTCGACTCCCAAAAGGAATTTCACAGGTTGCGCCGCGCGCAAACAAGACACTGACTTTTTACTGCTGGTGCCCATGGGCAGGATCGAACTGCCGACCTCTCCCTTACCAAGGGAGTGCTCTACCACTGAGCCACATGGGCGCTTTAAGCTTCAACTTAGCGGTCTGGAGCGGGTGAAGGGAATCGAACCCTCGTCGTAAGCTTGGAAGGCTTCTGCTCTACCATTGAGCTACACCCGCACGGGCCACTAACGATTCCTTACCGCTCACTGCGCTGATATCTTGGTGGAGGAGGTTGGATTCGAACCAACGTAGGCGTAAGCCAACAGATTTACAGTCTGCCCCCTTTAGCCACTCGGGCACCCCTCCGTAGAGAACTGACGATTATGGGGGTGCATCGCACTCGTGTCAAGCACATCCGGAAGATTATTTTCACTTTCTTCCCGACTCCTGCTTTACCACCGATCCCCCGCCCCTGCCCGGCTAAGGCAAGCGCGAGATGTTGCCGACCGGCGCCACATCTTCGTCAGACTCCGCCCTTAGCGCCGATCTGCATCTGCGCTAAAAACGAAAGACCGCCATCATACGACCTCTTTCGCACTATGCCAAGCGGGAGATGCAAAAATTCCGCAAATTTCGTGCCGGACGACTTCGTCGGCCCCGGCCGCGGTGTTCTTGGCGGCTTCAGGCTCGCGCTGCTCGCGGGAAAGCGGGGCTTCTCGCTACCCATGACGCGCCGGCCTGACGCGAGCTACCGGCCGTACGCAGCGGGCTTTTCCGATCCTCCCGGCGGCTGGACCCGACAATGGAGCCGCCGCTCAGGCACGAAGAAGTGCCGATAGCGTGTCCCCCTGCTGACTTCCGCAGGCGTCGCGATACCATCCCTAGCCTTCCATCATCTTCCCGCACGAACCCTCATGCGCCTGCTTGCTCTTGCGATCACCTTCACGACCTTGACGGCGCTGACCGCACATGCGGCCGAACCGACAGACACCCCGTGTCGCTCGAGCACGATTACGAAAGTGCGTCAGCAGGCCCTGGAGGACAGCCGCACCGCGGGACGTCCAAGGACAGCTGCAGCGCTCGCTGCTTATGACAGGTTGAAGCCGGCGCTCGATGCCGGCTGCCTGAGCTCGGCACATAGCAGCTCGCCTGCAGCACGGCCGATGAATCAGGACGCGATCGCCTACGCGTGGCTGCTCAACGACGCGTCCGCCTACCTCATCGCCGCCGGCGACGGCGCCCCGCCAACCATATCCGGCAGCGCGGCCTGCCTGGACGTGTTACAGCCCTTGCTCGGCGACGATATGCGTCCACGCGCAGGCTTGCCTCACAAGCTCGGCGCCGCGATCTCGGCGAACGTCCTGCAGTGCAGCGCCCATTGCCTCGCCCCTTCGTGCAAACCGGCCAATGTCAGCATCTGGTCGGCTTATCGCAGCGAATCCGCTGCGTACACGCGGCATCCTGCATGCCCGTACGATGCCCGCCTCGTTCAGTTGAACGCGAATATCTGCGTGGGGTTCGATGCGGGCGCTTTCGCTGCGCCGCACCCCTCCGAAGACGCTGGAAAGCTGGCCTGTGACGCCGCGGCGTCGACGTCCGACATGCGCTGCCCTGCGATGCTCGTGCTGACCCGGGATCGAGGCCGAAACACGACGCGGCGGTTTCCGCCAACCAAGGATTCCGCACTGAGCGATTCAAGCACGGCGTGCGCGGTGCGATCGATCCGCATCGACGCAAGCGGCGCGCGCTTTGCTCTGATCGGCGAAGGAAGGGATTGCTTCGGCGGCACGGCCTATTCGCTCATCGAGGAAATCTATGCGCTACGAGCCGGCCAACCCATGCTCGTCAAAAAGAACAGCGCGGACTTCTGAAGGCGCCCGCCCAGCGACGCGCACACACGTTGCAACTTGCACCGCGGTCGTATCCTTTGCCTTTGCGGCGAACCTGGCCTGGCGCCCTACGCCTCGGATGAATCGGTTGGGGGTGATATCTCGTAGATTACGAGACGAACGGCGCTTAATAGCACCACTTCGCTCGATCCGACGCAATTCTGACGCGCGGTTTCATTGCGCCGCGGTCATTCGGCGCCTTCGACGGCAGACGTCGAAGCTCAGACAAACCAAACGCAGCATGCGCGTCACGCGGGCAGCGAACCTCGTTGCGAGATACGCGAAGCACGCCTAGCTGCGACGGGATGGAAGCGGCAATTTTCACAGAAGAAACGTTCAGTACGCGTGCAGATGAGAAGAGATAGTTAATTTCCGGCGGTAAAACGCACAACGCCGGGCCGCGCACGGCATTGCGTAAATCCCTGGCGGGAAATTGCAGCGGATAGGCGGTCGAGCGCTCCACCAGACCGGCTGCCGACCGAGAGCGGCACCACTTCGAACAGTCGGCGGGAGGATGTCAGCCTCGACAACACCAATTGCTGGAGCTCGGCCAACCCAGGTCGTCGGAGTAAATTTGCGCCGATTGAGTGGATGCGCCTCGGTCCGAATCGACTCCCGTCGGCGCCGCAGCACCGGGCGCATTTCGCGTGGCCGGCATCGCACATTTCCGTCGCTCAAATGCAAAAACCCCCGCCTTTCGGGCGGGGGTTTCTGGCTTAGGGAGCCTGACGATTACCTACTTTCACACGGGAATCCGCACTATCATCGGCGTAGAGTCGTTTCACGGTC
>NZ_CABVPX010000036.1 GCF_902499125.1 Burkholderia arboris | reverse complement strand
GCGACGACGGCGGCCGCATCGGCTTCCAGGGCCAGATCGGCGTCGAGCACGGCCGCGCGGCGGCCGAGCGCCGCGACTTCGGCGACGAGCGCATCGGCGGCCGCGCGCGGCGCGCCGTGGCTGCGCTGCAACGCGACGTCCCAGCCGCGGCGGGCGAAACCGGTCGCGAGCGCACGGCCGATCGATGCGGCGTCGGCTGCGCTGCCCAGGGCGCCCGTGACGAGCACCACGCGCGGGGTCGACGTATCGGCTGAAACGGTCATTTACAATGCCGGGATGAACCCGAAAGCTCACGAACCCGCTAGTTTACCTGCTCCCGGCCCCGACGCGCTCGCGCAGTCCGAAACCCTTGCCGCGCAACTGCGCGACGAGCTCGCGGCGGCCGGCGGCTGGCTGCCGTTCGACCGCTTCATGGAGCGCGCGCTGTATGCGCCGGGCCTCGGCTATTACAGCGGCGGCGCACGCAAGTTCGGGCGCCGCGCCGACGACGGCAGCGACTTCGTCACCGCGCCCGAGCTGTCGCCGCTGTTCGCGCAGACGCTCGCGCAGCCGGTCGCGGAAGCGCTCGCGGCGAGCGGCACGCGCCGCGTGATGGAATTCGGCGCCGGCACGGGCAAGCTCGCGGCCGGGCTGCTCGCCGCGCTCGACGCGCAGGGCGTCGAACTTGACGAATACCTGATCGTCGACCTGTCCGGCGAACTGCGCGAACGGCAGCGCGACACGATCGAGGCCGCCGCGCCGGCGCTGGCCGCGAAGGTGCGCTGGCTCGATGCGCTGCCCGAGCGGTTCGAGGGCGTCGTGGTCGGCAACGAGGTGCTCGACGCGATGCCGGTGCGGCTGTTCGCGAAGGCGGACGGCGCGTGGCACGAGCGCGGCGTCGCGCTCGACGCGCAGCAGGCGTTCGTGTTCGACGACCGGCCTGCCGGCGCGGCCGGCCTGCCGCCGGTGCTCGCGGGGCTCGACGTCGGCGACGGCTACGTGACCGAAACGCACGAGGCCGCGCTGGCGTTCACGCGCACCGTCTGCACGATGCTCGCGCGCGGCGCGGTGCTGCTGGTCGACTACGGCTTTCCGGCGCACGAGTTCTATCACCCGCAGCGCGACCGCGGCACGCTGATGTGCCACTACCGTCACCATGCGCACGATGATCCGTTCCTTTACCCCGGCCTGCAGGACATCACCGCGCATGTCGAATTCACCGGCATCTACGATGCGGCCGTCGCGACCGGCGCCGACCTGCTCGGCTACACGTCGCAGGCGCGTTTCCTGCTGAACGCGGGCATCACCGACGCGCTGGCCGCGATCGACCCGTCCGACATCCGCGCGTTCCTGCCGGCCGCGAACGCGGTGCAGAAGCTGATCTCGGAAGCCGAGATGGGCGAGCTGTTCAAGGTGATCGCGTTCTCGCGCGGCATCGACGGCACGCTCGACGCGTTCGCGCGCGGCGACCGCTCGCACGCACTCTGACGGGAGCCCGGCATGCTGCGCTGGCTGTTGACGACGTTCATCGCGGTGATGATCCTGACGCGCTGCTGGCCGTGGCTCGGCAAGCTCGGCATCGGGCGGATGCCGGGCGACGTCACGCTGACGCTCGGCGGGCGGCGCTACCCGTTCCCGTTCATGTCGACGCTGGTGCTGACGATGCTGCTATCGATGGTGGCGCGGCTGCTCTGAGCCGCGCCGAAAAGGGGGGGCGTTACAGCTCGATCTCGCCGAGGATCCGGTGCGCGAGCGCCTTCGCCTCGTCGAACGCTTCTTCCTCGCTGGGGCTCGTCGAGTGGACGTCGTAACGTGTGTTCTCGGTGTCGTCGCCGTCGTCGCGCGCGAGGATCACGTAACCCTGGAACTGCCCGTTGCCCGCATGCTGGGTATGCGCCTTGGCCGTGTAGATGCCTTTCGTGAACGTGTTCGTGTCCATCGTGCTCTCCCGCAAAAGGACACTTCATCGTAGCACTGCGGCGCAGCATGTACAGCGTCGCTTATCGGTGACCGAACAGTGTCCGGTCACCGCATTTCCATCAGCGTTCGATCAGCGCGACGACCTCGTCGAGCGTCGGCGCATGCGCGCCCGTATGCCGGCACGCGGCGGCACCGGCCGCCAGCGCGAATACGAGATGCTCGCGCCATGTGCGCTGCGGCGCGGCCATCAGGCTGAACAGCATGCCGCCGATCGATGCGTCGCCCGCGCCGACGGTGTCGGCCACCTCGACGCGCGGCGGGCTGGCCTCGTGCACGTCGCCGTCGGCATAGAGCGTCGCCGCCTGCGCGCCGCGCGTGACGAGCACGGCCGCGCGCGGGTTCAGCGCACGCACCGCCGCGACCGCGTCGGGGCCGTCGCCGCCGAACAGGTGCCGCAGGTCCTCGTCGGATACCTTGATCAGGTCGGCGAGCGCGGCCATCTTCTCCAGCGTCGGCCGGTACGCGGCCGTCATCAGGTTCCGTACGTTCGGATCGAAGCTGATCTTCACGCCGCGCGCGTGCAGGTCGGCCGCGAGCGCGGCCAGCGTGCCCGCGAGCGGTTCGCGCACGAGGCTGATGCAGCCGAAATGCGCCCATTTCACGTGATCGCTCCAGCCGGCCGGCAGCCGCGCGGGATCGAACGCGAGATCGGCGCTCGCTTCGCCGATGAAGAAGTACGCGGGCGGCCGCGTCTCGTGGACGATCGCGAGCAGCGGCGGCCGTGCAACGCGCTGCAGGAAACGCAGGTCGAGCCCGGCCGCTTCGCTCGTACGCCACAGTTCGTCGGAGAAGCAGTCTTCGCCGATCGAGCCCGCCAGCGCGCTCGGCACGCCGAGCCGCGCCACCGCGCGCGCGACGTTCCAGCCGGCGCCGCCCGGCACCGACGTCCATTGCGCGTCGCCCGCGCGCACCATGTCGGTCAGGATGTCGCCTGCCGACACGAAAGCCGGAAACGTGCCGCCGCTCATTGCGTGGGCTCGCTGCGCTGCGTGCGGGCGAGCGTCGCGAGCACGTCGTAGCACGCGCCCATCGTGTGATAGTCGGTCTTGCCGGCCGGACTCTTCTCGTCGCTGTACTTGCGGTTGTCGCAGGTGAGGATCCGGTACCACGCGCCGTAACGGTGATCGACGAAATGCGCCCAGCCATAGCGCCAGATCTCGTCGTACCAGTCCCAGAAGCGCTCGCTGCCGGTGCGCGCGCCGAGCATCGCGGCCGCCGCGAAGGTTTCCGCCTGCACCCAGAAATACTTGTTGTGGTCGCAGATCGTGAAGTCGGGGCCGAAGCCGTAGTACAGGCCGCCGTGATCGGCGTCCCACGCGTGCGTGAGCGCCGCGTCGAACAGTTCGGCCGCGCGCGGCACGAGCCAGTCGAGCGGGCGGTGCCGCTCGAGGATCAGCAGCAGCTTCGCCCATTCGGTCTGGTGGCCGGGCTGGAAGCCCCACGGACGGAAGATGTTCGAGCTGTCTTCCTTGTTGTAGTCCCAGTCGACCGACCAGTCCGCATGGTAGTGCTCCCACACGAGCCCGCCCGACAGCGCGGCCTGGCGCTGCGTGATGTGGGTCGCGAGCTTTTCGGCACGATCGAGGTACGTGAGGTGGCCGGTCGCTTCATAGGCCGCGAGCAGCGCTTCCGTCATGTGCATGTTCGCGTTCTGGCCGCGGTACGACGACACGGTCCAGTTCGGCGTCGCGTCGTCCGCGTACAGGCCTGCGGCCGCATCCCAGAAGCGGTGCTCGGCCAGTTCGTAGGTCGCGGCGATCAGCGGGCGGGCCTCGTCGATGCCGGCCATCGTCGCGTGCGCGGCCGCGAGCAGCACGAACGCGAGCCCGTAGCAGTGGCGCGTGCCGTCGAGCGTCTCGCGCTTCGCGCCGTCGCGCCAGTCGAGTTCCCAGTCGTAGCCCTGCAGTTCGTCGTCCCAGTGCGCGTCGCGCAGGAAGCGCAGCCCGTGGCGCGCGTATTCCAGGTGGCGCGGGTCGCCGAAATGCCGGTACGCCATCGCGTAGTTGAAGACGAACCGGCAGGTGCTGACGAGGTGGCGCGACGTGCGGTTGTAGATGCTGCCGTCGTCGCGGAAGTAATGGTAGAAGCCGCCCGTCGGGTCGAACGCGTTGGTCGCGTAGAAGCGCAGCGTGTCCTCGATGTGCGACAGCAGGAACGACGGATCGCGGAAGCTCGCGACGAACGGTGCGGCTTGCGGGTGGGCGGCCGGCGCGGCCGTGCAGGGTTGGACCGGGGGCATGTTCATGATTCGGTGACCGTTGCGGTATCGAGTGCCGGGGAGCCGGCGGGCTGGCTGCTGGCCCGCACGATCAGCTCGACGGGCAGGGAAATCTCGGTGCGCTCGGGCGCGTCGGCGAGCAGCAGCTCGACGCCGCGGCGGCCGAGGGCTTCCTTGTCGACCGACAGCGTCGTGAGCGGCGGGCTCGCGTGCGCGGCGGCCGGGATGTTGTCGAAGCCGACGATCGCGATGTCGTCGGGAATCCGCAGGCCGCGCGCGGTGCACACGCGCTGCGCGGCGAGCGCCGCCGCGTCGTTGTACGCGAACACGGCTTCGGGGCGCGGGCCCGGTGCGTCGAGCAGCTGCTCCATCGCACGCGCAGCGCCGGTGTCGGGGTCGAGCCCGGCGTCGATCGTCACTTCGTACGCGGGATCGAACAGCCGCCCGGCGTCGAAGAACGCGCGCCGGTAGCCGATCGCGCGCTGCGCGATGCTGTAGTGCGCGGGCGAGCCGCCGATGAACGCAATCCGCGAGCGGCCGGTGGCGAGCAGGTGGCGCATCGCGAGCGCCGCGCCCGTCGCGTTGTCGATATTGACCGAGCGCAACCCGGGCGCCCACAGGTCGATCAGCACGAGCGGCCGGCCGGTCGCGGCGAGCGCCTCGATCGTCTCGGGCTCGATGAAGCCGGCGACCGCGATCGCGTCGGGCGCATGCGGGCGCATCTGGCGCAGCACGTCGTCGTTCGGGCCGACCGTCAGCAACGTCGGCACGATGCCGCGCTCGCGGCACGCGTCCTCGACGCCGTGCAGCACGTGCGAGAAGAACGGGCTGGCGGGAAAGCGGTTGTGCTGGCGGTGCAGCAGGAAGGTGAGTCGGCGGATGCGCGGCCGCAGCTGCGCGGGATCGTAACCGAGCTGCTGCGCGATCTCGACGATGCGCGCACGCGTGGCTTCGGACAGGCCCGGCTGGTTTTTCAGCGCACGGGAGACGGTGCCGATCGAGACCTCTGCCGCCCGTGCCACATCGCGAATGGTCGTACCCATCGTTCGGGGTCCGTTTGTTTAGGGTGAAGGCGATTGTATAGTAAAACGGATCGCGGAATTCGGGCCGGATAGCCGGGGAATACCCGCGAATAACGGGTTTTTAAGCGCTAATCTGCGAAAACGCCGTTACTAAAAATACTAAACAAAACACGAAAAAGGCAAGGTGGGCGTTCGGGTGCCGGAAGGGGGGCGTTGCGGTGGGGAAGTGGCTGGAACGCGAGCGTGTTGCGCGTGTCCGGGGACGTGTCCGGCGGCCTGCGCGGGCAGGCGGGAAGCCGGTGCGCAACGCGCCGGCCGGCGTGCGGACAGCCGCCGTCATGGCCCGGGGCGTTACCGTGTCCTCGCCAAACGCCAAACGCCAAACGCCAAACGCCAAACGCCAAACGCCGGCGCGTGCCGCGTGCCGCTCAGCCGGCCGCCGCGGCCGGCGGTTCGCCGCGCTGGCGCAGCGCGGCGCGGCCCGCGTCGAGATCGACGACCGCGAGCCCGTCCGGCTGCTGTTTCGCGCGCCGCTTCGCGAGCGCCGCGACCGACGCGATCTCGTCGCTGCCGTAGCGCTTCGCCCCGTGCGCGCCGGCCGGCACGCCAACCGCGCCGATCGCCATGGTCACGAAGCCGAAGAACGCCGGGTTGCCGTGGCGGTCCTCGCCACGCAGCCCGCCTGCCTGCCGGTCGGCCTGCGTGTAGAAGAGCTGCGCACCGTCGTTGAAGCGCGCGATCGCGTCGGCGGCGCGCTCCCGCCAGTCGTCGCGCTGGAACAGCACGAGGAAATCGTCGCCGCCGACGTGGCCGAGAAAGTCGCGCTGCGGGTCGCACACGCCGGCCAGCACCGTCGCCGCGAACTTCAGCACCTCGTCGCCCTGCCAGTAGCCGTACTGGTCGTTGAACGGCTTGAACTGGTTCAGGTCGACGTAGCACGCATGAAAGCCGGCGTCGCGCTGGAGCAGGCGGTCGATGTGCGCGCTGATCGGGATGTTGCCGGGCAGGAAGGTCAGCGGATTCGCGTAGCGCGCGGCCTCGATGCGCATCTCGGTCACCGCGCGCACCAGGCTCTCGCCGGTGCCGAGCCCGACGTAGCGGCCGTGTTCGGTGATCACGAAGCCGTCCGCGAGATAGCGCTGGTCGTGGCTCGCGAGCAGCATCGCGAGCTGCTCGAACGTCGTCGCGTTGTCGATCATCAGCGGCGCGTCGTTCGCGAACTGCAGGCACGGCTTCTTTCCGAACACCTCGCGGTGATACGGCAGCGCGAAGCGGTCGATGAAGCCGCGGCGATTCACGAGCGCGACGGGCCGCCCGCGTTCGACGAGCGCGACCGCGTGCAGGTCGGGCATCCGGTTGAACAGGTCGAGCACGTCGTTGCTGGTCGCGTCGCGCGGCAGCGCGGGGGCCGGCACCAGCATCTTTCCGGCGATCGTGCCGGCCGGCCGCACCGGGCGCGTCGCGCCGGGAAACACCGCGATGTGCGGCGCGCGGATCGCATCGCGCGCGGCCGGTGCGACGACTCGCGACGGCTGCGCGTTCGGCCGGCCGAGCAGGAAGCCCTGCACGCAGCAGATGCCCATGTCGCGCACGACGATCAGGTCGCATTCGTTCTCGATGCCTTCCGCGATCAGTTGCGCGCCGCTCGCCTGCGCGAAGTGCTGCATCGCTTTCACGGCCTCGAACTTGAGCGGGTCGCGCGCGATGTCGTGGATGAAGAAGCGGTCGATCTTCACGACGTCCGGATGCAGGCGCAGCCACAGGTTCATGCTCGCGTTCGCGGTGCCGTAGTCGTCGAGCGCGAACTGGATGCCGGTGTCGCGCAGCGACGCGACCGCCGGCCCGATGTGGGCGACATCGGGGATCGTGTTCTGCTCGGTGAGCTCGATCACGATGCGCTCGGCGGCGACCTGTGCGCGGGCGAGGAACTGACGCACTCGCTCGCGTTCGCTGGCGAGCTTGAGGATCGTCCCGGCGCTGAAATTGAGGAACAGCTTGCCGTCGCAGCCCAGCGCCGCGAACGCGTCGAGGCAGGTCAGCGCGGCGGCCTGTTCGAGCGCGATGGTTTCGCCTTCGCGCGCGGCCTGCGCGAACAGTGCGGCGGGCGGTTCGAGGTCGGTGCCGCGCGGGCCGCGGATCAGCCCTTCGTAACCGACGACCGTCCCCGACCCGAGGTCGACGATCGGCTGGAAAACGGCGGCGAGCGCGCGATCCGCGATCAGGCGCGTGGTGCGGGCGGCAGCGGAGTCGGAGTGGAGCGCGGGCATGGGCGAGGGCAGCCGAATCGACGGGACGCCCGGCTTAACGGCACCGCTCGCGGAGAATTGAATGAAGATTTTGTGACGCGATGGACGCTGCTGGTGCATCGCGCCGGACGCGCATCGACGCGTATCCGGAAGGCGTTGGCGGGGAGCCGCGGAAAGCGTGAGGCGTGAGGCGTGAGGCGGGAGGCGGGAGGCGGGAGGCGGAAAGCGGAAAGCGGAAAGCGGAAAGCGGAAAGCGGAAAGCGGAAAGCGGAAAGCGGAAAGCGGAAAGCGGAAAGCGGAAAGCGGAAGGCGGAAGGCGGAAGGCGGAAGGCGGAAGGCGGAAGGCGGAAGGCGGAAGGCCGCCATCGGCGGCCGTCGCGCCTCCGGGGGCGTCAGCGCTTGCCTGCGCTCAGCGTGCCGGGCGCGGAGGTCGCGTCGCCCTCGTCGTGCTCGCCGCTCATGTCGCGCGCGCCCCAGCGCTGCGCGAGCGCCGCGCACGCCATCAGCTGGATCTGGTGGAACAGCATCAGCGGCAGCACCACGGCGCCGACCGCGTTCGCCGAGAAGATCACCTTCGCCATCGGTACGCCGGCCGCGAGGCTCTTCTTCGATCCGCAGAAGATGATCGTGATCTGGTCGGCGCGGTTGAAGCCGAGCCGCTTGCTGACGAACGCGGTCAGCAGCAGCGCGATCGCGAGCAGCACGAGGTTGACGACCAGCAGGCCGCCGAGCGCGCGCGCCGGGATCTGGTGCCACAGGCCCTCGTTGACGGCCTCGCTGAACGCGACGTAGACGACCAGCAGGATCGAGCCCTGGTCGACGAAGCGCAGCACGCCGCGGTTGCGGTCGATCCAGCCACCGATCACCGACCGCAGCAACTGGCCGGCGATGAACGGCACGAGCAACTGCATCACGATGCTGCCGACGGTGCTCCACGGCGATGCGGCGCCGGCCGACTGCGACGTGATCATCAGCCCGACGAGCGCCGGCGTGACGAAGATCCCGAGCAAGCTCGACGCGGACGCCGCGCACACGGCGGCCGGTACGTTGCCCTTGGCGATCGACGTGAATGCGATCGACGACTGGACCGTCGACGGCAGCGTGCACAGGAACAGCACGCCCGCGTACAGCGTCGGCGTGACGAGCGGCTGCAGCACGGGTTTCAGCGCGAGGCCGAGCAGCGGGAACAGCGCGAACGTGCTGAGCAGCACGACCGCGTGCAGCCGCCAATGGGTCGCGCCCGCGACGACGGCTTCGCGCGACAGCTTCGCACCGTGCAGGAAGAACAGCAGGCCGACGGCGATGTTGGTCGCCCAGTTGAACGCATGGGCAGCCGGGCCGCGGCAGGGCAGCAGGCTCGCGAGCACGACGGTGCCGACGAGCGCGAGCGTGAAATTGTCGGGAAGGAAGCGGGGACGGGCCATCTGGAACTCGGTTCGGAAACGACGAAGGCGCGCGTCGCGCGCGCGGATGGCGCTATTGTCCGGGTTGACGATTCACCACACAAATTCATTGTGGGAATCGATTGATGAATCGGTTGCATGAAACGGCGGCTGTCCTGACCGCCCGGCGACGTGCAAAACGGCAGAAGAATGTTCTGTCGCGATCGCGCCCGGAAGTGAAAAAACCTAGCAGTAACATGGTGTTACACCGATGCCCGCGACATAACACTTTTTGGCTCGACACCGTTTCGGACGGCTCATAAATTACTGCTGAAAGCCTTGGGTCGGCCGAAAGGAGCTGGCGGCGGGCGTGGACAGGCACGGAACGATGACGGAACGGGTGAAACGGAAGATCGGACGATGGGTGGCAGGCGTGCTCGGCGCGTTCCTGATGCCGCTCGCGCTCGCCCAGCCGCCCCACGGCGGTCACGGGTTCGGTGGCCACGGCTTCGGTGGCGGCGACATGCGCGCGTACGGTCAGCCGAATGGCGGCGGGCAGGGCGGTGTGCCGGTCTGGCGCCGCGCTCCACCCCCTGCCGGTGTGCGTCCCGGTGGTGTGAGCGGCTACGGCTCCCGCTGGGGGCTGCGGCCGACGCCGTCGTACGGCCATTACGCCGCGCAAAGCCCGTATCGTCCGATCAGTGCCGACGTGCGCCAGATGCCGCGCCCGCCGGGTGGCGGCAACGTGCCGCTGCGTGCCGGCTCGATCCGCGCCGACGTCGCGCGCTACAACGAGGAGCGTGGCGGCCGTCCGATGCCGCCGCCCCGCTCGCAGGAAGAGCCTGCGCACTCGCCGTTTTTCTCCCCGTTCTACCGAAACTGAGCGCCCCGGCGCTCGTCCCCCTGCCGGCTGATGCGAATTCGCCACAGTCGCGCGCAGATTTCCGCTGATTTTCCCGCCGCATTGCGCTATCTTTCGCGCCCGGCACGCGCATGCCCGCCGCCGCCTGGCCGCGCGACCGCGTTCGCGCCGGGCCGCTGCCGGGCATCCGGCCATGTATCAATTCCGCGAAGTTAATGCCGCCGCTATACCAGCAATAAGTGTGCGCAATTTTGACCGGACGAATGATCCGTAAAGATGGCTGCGCCCCATACGACGCAAGCACTCGGCTCCAAAAAACAACGCTCGCGCCACTTATCGACTATTCGACAAAATCTGGAGATCCCATGAAAGCATTTGCTCGCCGTGCGTCGCGCACGTCCGTCAAGCTGATCGCCGCAGCCGCCTGCGTGGCGGCCACTGCGCCCGTCCATGCACAGTCGAGCGTGTCGCTCTACGGTCAGGTCGACGAATGGGTCGGCGCCACCAAGTTTCCGGGCGGCAACCGCGCATGGAACGTGTCGGGCGGCGGCATGTCGACGTCGTACTGGGGCCTGCACGGTGCAGAGGATCTCGGCGGCGGCTACAAGGCGATCTTCACGATGGAGAGCTTCTTCCGCGCGCAGAACGGCCAGTTCGGCCGCTTCCAGGGCGACACGTTCTTCGCCCGCAACGCGTACGTCGGCGTCAGCTCGCCGTACGGCACGGTGACGGCAGGCCGCCTGACGACGCACCTGTTCCTGTCGACGATCCTGTTCAACCCGTTCTACGACTCGTACACCTTCTCGCCGATGGTGTACCACGTGTTCCTCGGCCTCGGCACGTTCCCGACCTATCCGAGCGATCAGGGTGCAGTCGGCGATTCGGGCTGGAACAACGCGCTGTCGTACACGTCGCCTTCGTTCGGTGGCCTGAACTTCGGTGCGATGTACGCGCTCGGCAACCAGGCCGGCGACAACCGTTCGAAGAAGTGGAGCGCGCAGTTCAACTACGCGAACGGCCCGTTCGCGGCGACCGCCGTGTACCAGTACGTGAACTTCAACAACGGCCCGCAGGATCTGAGCGCGCTCGTCTCCGGCATGAAGAGCCAGGGTATCGCACAGGTCGGCGCGACCTATGACCTGAAGTATGTGAAGCTGTTCGGCCAGTACATGTATACGAAGAATGACCAGGTCGCGGGCAGCTGGCACGTGAACACCGCGCAGGGCGGCGTGTCGGTGCCGATCGGCGTGGGCAACGCGATGGCGTCGTACGCGTATTCGCGCGACGCGGGCGGCCTCGACCAGACGCGCCAGACCTGGGCCGTCGGCTACGACTATCCGCTGTCCAAGCGCACGGACGTCTACGCGGCCTACATGAACGACAAAATCAGCGGCCTGTCGTCCGGCAACACGTTCGGCGCAGGTATCCGCGCGAAGTTCTGACGCGTACGCGCGATCGATGCGCCGGCCGCGCGCGTAAAACGCGTGTTCCGGCTGCATGTTTTCCCGCCCGAAACGGCGCCGTCACTCGCGGCGCCGTTTTGCCTTTCTTGACCTTTCTGTTTCCTCGCCTTTGTTACCCTATCTCGTAATTGGACCATTCCCCCGTCATTACGAGCTAGTTCGATGGATACCCTCGTCAGCATGAATGTGTTTCGCTACGTCGTCGAAGTGGGCAGCTTCGTCGGCGCGGCCGAACGCATGCAGATGTCGGCTGCGATGGCGAGCAAGCACGTGATGCATCTCGAGCAGCAGCTCGGTGCGCGGCTGCTGCATCGCACGACACGACGCGTTGCGCCTACCGAGGCGGGACGCGAATACTATGAGCGCCTGGTGCAGGCGCTGTCAGAACTCGACGAAGCCGGGCAGGCCGTCGGCGCCGCGAGCGTGGTGCCGCAGGGCAGGCTGCGCGTCACGTCGCTGTCCGCGTTCGGGTTGCGGCACGTGATGCAGGCCGTCACCGATTACGCGGGCCGGTTCCCGGACGTGACCGTCGACATGACGCTGTCCGATCGCGTGGTCGACCTGATCGAGGAAGGCTACGACGTCGCGGTACGCGCGGCGCCGAACGGATTGAAATCGTCGTCGCTGGTCGCGCGGCAGATCGCGACCGCGCACATCCTGCTGGTCGCGTCGCCCGAGTATCTCGAGAAGCACGGCACGCCTCAGACGATTGCCGACCTCGCGCACCACAACTACCTGCGGCGCGATTCGAATTCGACGATGCTCGACGCGCTGGTGATCGACGCGGCCGCTGCGTCGCGCGTGAACCTGAACGGCAACCTGATCGTGAATCACCTGGAAGGGCTGCGTGCGGCCGTGCTCGCCGGCGCGGGCATCGCGCTGCTCGGCACCGAGGTGGTCGGCGACGATATCGAATCGGGCCGGCTCGTGCCGGTGCTGCTCGATTCGGTGCCGCCGCACGAAGCGCCGATCTATGCGGTGTACGCGAGCCGCCGCCACGTATCCGCGAAGGTGCGCTCGTTCGTCGACTTCCTGGCGGCGCGTTTCGAAGGGCAGTCGCTGTGCCCGTCGATCGAATCGCACCTGCGCGTGCTGCCGATCACGCGGATGAAGCGCGCGGTCTGAGCGGCGGATTCCGCTGCGGCGGGGCCATAAAGAAGCGCGAACCGCTGCGGTTCGCGCTTTTTGTTTGGTCCGACGGTTTGCGCGCCGATGGCGGCCGCGAGGGCCGCCTTCGTCAGCGCGGGATGCCGAGCCGTGCCTTCGCGTCGTCGTACTCGCGCTTCAGCCGCTCGACGAGCGCGCCCACGCTCGGCAGGTCGTCCATCAGGCCGACGCCCTGGCCGGCGCCCCAGATGTCCTTCCACGCCTTCGTCTTGTCGCTGCCGAAATTCATCTTCGTCTTGTCGGATTCCGGCAGCGCGTCCGGATCGAGGCCGGCTTTCTCGATGCTCTCGCGGATGTAGTTGCCGTGCACGCCGGTGAAGAGGTTCGTGTAGATGATGTCCGACGATTTCGCGTTCACGATCGCGTGCTTGTAGTCGTCGATCGCGTGCGCTTCCTGCGTCGCGATGAAGCGCGTGCCCATGTACGCGAAGTCGGCGCCCATCGCCTGCGCGGCGAGGATCGAGCCGCCGTTCGCGATCGAGCCGGACAATACGATCGGGCCGTCGAAGATCTTGCGCACTTCGCCGACCAGCGCGAACGGCGACGTCGTGCCTGCGTGGCCGCCGGCGCCGGCCGCGACGAGGATCAGCCCGTCGACGCCGGCTTCGAGCGCCTTCTGCGCGTGGCGCAGGTTGATCACGTCGTGCAGCACGATGCCGCCGTAGCTGTGCACCGCGTCGACGATCTCGCGCGCCGGTGCGCGCAGGCTCGTGATGAAGATCGGCACCTTGTGCTCGACGCACACGCGCACGTCGTGCTCGAGCCGCGCGTTCGACTGATGGACGATCTGGTTGACCGCGATCGGGCCGATCACCGCATCGGGGTGTTTCGCCTTGTGGTCGGCCAGCTCCGCCTGGATCTGCGTGAGCCACTCGTCGAGCAGTTCGGCCGGACGCGCATTGAGCGCGGGAAACGAACCGACGATGCCCGCCTTGCATTGCGCGAGCACGAGTTCGGGGTAGCTGACGATGAACATCGGCGACGCGATGACGGGCAGCGTCAGGTTCTGCAGGACAGTGGGCAATGCCATGTGATGTCTCCAGTCTCCAGGGGCGGTCGGCGCCCGCGCAGTCGCGCCGGCGTCGACACCATGCTTTGCGGTCGAACGGTGATTCGAGTGTAGCTGCGGAACGCGTTCGTTCATATTAATACGAACGGTCGTGCGATTCTACGCGAGCTTAACAAAAGGCGCGGTGTGGCGGCAATCGAGTGAGTGTTCTCTTTCTACGGATTCTGGTGGTTACCCCGCTGTGAAGACGCGCGCGCGCTCCTAAAATAGCCGCCATAACAAACCAACGAGAAACAAACCATGTCGTTTGAGGCGTTTGCACCGTTTCGCGTGACGGTGCAGGACACCGACATCTTCGGTGTCAAAGGAGGCGCGGGTCCGCCGCTTCTGTTGCTGCACGGACATCCGCAAACCCACATGATCTGGCATCGCGTTGCCGCGACGCTCGCGGATCACTTCACGGTGATCGCCACCGACCTGCGCGGTTACGGCGCATCGGGCCGGCCGCCGAGCGACGCGCAGCACGTGCCGTATTCGAAACGGGCGATGGCGGCCGATCAGGTCGCGGTGATGCGGCACTTCGGCTTCGAGCACTTCCATGTGTGCGCGCACGATCGCGGCGCGCGGGTCGCACACCGGCTCGCGCTCGATCACGCGGAGGCGGTCGAGCGGATGATGCTGCTCGACATCGCGCCGACGCTCGCGATGTACGAGAAAACCGACCGCGCATTCGCGACCGCGTATTTCCACTGGTTCTTCCTGATCCAGCCGGCGCCGCTGCCCGAGACGCTGGTCGGCGCGCACACCGATGCGTACATCGAGCGCGTGATGGGCAACCGGTCGGCAGGGCTCGCGCCGTTCGCGCCCGAAGCGCTCGACGCGTATCGGGCGGCGCTCGCGCAGCCGGGCGCCGTGCATGCGATGTGCGAAGACTACCGTGCATCGGCGACGATCGACCTCGAGCACGACCGTGCGGATCTCGAGCGCGGCAACAAGGTCGCGTGCCCGCTGCGCGTACTGTGGGGCGAGCACGGGATCGTCGGCCGCTGCTTCGATCCGCTCGACGAATGGCGGCGCGTCGCGCGCGACGTCAGCGGCCGCGCGCTCGACTGCGGGCACTACATTCCGGAAGAGGCGCCCGTCGCGCTGATCGACGAACTGCTCGCGTTCTTCGAGGCGCGCGATCCGGCGGCGTAAAGGGGCGGGCAGGCGGCGCGTGCCGCCTGCGGCTCAGCGGTGCGCGCTGTCGTCCTCGACGAGCGGCGGCAGGCGGCGCGGCACCGGCGTCGATTTCACGATCGCGGTGCTCGTCTCCGCGCGCTCCGTCACCTTCGACAGGATGTCGTCGAGGTGCTCGATCGTGCGCAGGTAGAGCCGGCAGATGAAGCAGTCTTCGCCGGTCACCTTGTCGCATTCGACGAACTCGGGAATCCGCCGCAGCAACTCCTCGACCAGGTGCAACTGGCCCGGCAGCGGCTTCACGCGGACGATCGCCTGCAGCGTGTAGCCGAGCGCGCGCGGGTCGAGCTCGACGGTGAACGCGGCGATCACGCCTTGCGCTTCGAGCCGCCGCACGCGGTCGGCGGTCGCCGGTGCCGACAGCCCGATCTGCCGGGCGAGTTCGCTGGTCGCGATGCGTGCGTCGTCGGCCAGCGCCGCGACGATCGCGCGGTCGGTCGCGTCGAGCGATGCGACGGCGGGCGGGGAAAGGCGTTTCGGCATGATCGCTTTGCTTTCGAAGGTCAATCGGCTGATTCGCTTCAGTTTAGCCGTGGCTGCGGCGAAAGCAAGTTTCTAGAATCGAAGTCATCCCGCTCTTCAACGGAGTTCATGATGGCCTCGAATGAAATGCGCCGCGGCGCCGCCGAGATGATCGTCGCGATGCTGATGTCCGGCACGATCGGCTGGCTCGTGATGTCGTCGCAGCAGCCGCTGACGAATGTCGTGTTCTTCCGCTGCCTGTTCGGCGCCGCGACGCTCGCGATCGTCTGCGCGGCGTTCGGCTTCCTGCGCCGCTCGCTGTTCTCGCCGCGCATGCTCGCGCTCGCGACGCTCGGCAGCGTTGCGATCGTCGCGAACTGGCTGCTGCTGTTCGCCGCCTATTCGCGCGCGTCGATCTCGATGGCTACCGCCGTCTACAACACGCAGCCGTTCATGCTCGTCGCGCTCGGCGCGATCGTGTTCCGCGAACGGATCACCGCGTCGACGGTGGCGTGGCTCGCGCTCGCGTTCGCCGGGCTCGTGTTCGTGGTGCGCGTCGAGCCGGCCGTGCTCGCGGTGCCCGGCGCGTATCTGGAGGGCGTCGCGCTGTCGCTCGGCGCGGCGTTCCTGTATGCGATCTCGTCGATCGTCACGAAACACCTGAGGGGCACGCCGCCGCACCTGCTCGCGCTGCTGCAGGCCGGCCTCGGCATCGTGCTGCTCGCGCCGTTCGCGCACTTCGGCACGCTGCCAGCGACGGCCGGGCAGTGGCTCGACCTGATCGTGCTCGGCGTCGTCAACACGGGGCTGATGTACGTGCTGCTGTACGGCGCGATCCAGAAGCTGCCGACCGCGATGACGGGCGCGCTGTCGTTCGTCTATCCGGTCGTCGCGATCGTCGTCGATCACGTCGCGTTCGGGCAGACGCTCGCGTGGACGCAGGTATTCGGCGCGCTGCTGATCCTGCTCGCGGCGGCCGGCGTGAACCTCGGCTGGCGTATCGTGCCCGCGCGTCGCGCGGCGGTCGGCAACTGAAACGATCGTACGATTCGGCGCCGCTGCGGCGCGCCGGACGCGAATTTCAGGAACGATGATTGCGCGCGCAAGCGGCCCCCGCGCACGCGTGAAAAACGCTGTAAGAAGTTGTAGGGAAACACCCGATGCGACGCGGCGGCGTCGCTCGTATGATGCGGGCTGTGACGTTGATCACGTTCACAGGATTCCGATCTCGATGCCGTTCGCCCGCGAGGCTGAACGGCTTTTTTTTATGTTTCGCTTCCGGCGAGCAGACGCCGCCTTGCGTCGAGCCGCGCGAGCAGCGCACGCCTGGCGTCGTCGTCCGATGTACGCCATCCCTTGATCTCGCCGCGCGTGCGCAGGCAGCCCGCGCACCAGTCGGTGCGCGGATCGATGCGGCAGACGTCCGTACACGGCGACGCGACCGTGGCGACCGGCACCGTCACGTCGCTCATGCGTCGGCCCGCAACGCGACGTCCGCGACCGGCGCGCCCGTCAGCGACACGAGTTCGTGCGGCGACAGGTTGAACACCGCGTGCGGATGGCCGGCGGCGGCCCACAGGCTGTCGAGCGCGAGCAGGTCGGCGTCGATCAGCGTGACGGGTTCGACGAGATGGCCGATCGGGCAGACACCGCCGATCGCATAGCCGGTGTTGTCGCGCACGAACTTCGCGTCCGCGCGGCCGACCGCGCCGACCTGCGCGGCGACCTTCTTTTCATCCACGCGATTGACGCCGCTCGCGACGACCAGCACGGGCGCGCCGTCCGCCTGCCGGCGAAACAGGATCGACTTCGCAATTTGCGCGACCGAACAGCCGAGCCCGGCCGCGGCTTCGGCCGACGTCTTGCCGGTGTCGGCGAGCATCACGATGCCTTTCGCATGGCCGCGCTCGCGCAGCAGCAGCGCGACGCGTCGCGCGGAATCGGGGAGTGAATCGAATGAAGCGGGTGTCGTCATGTCGAGGAATCCGTGGAGTGGCGCGATCAGACGCAGTTCGCGGCGTCGGCCGCGCTCTGCGCCTTGGCGAGCAGGGCGCGCCCGGCGCGCGACACGTTCGCGCGGCCGATTGCGTTGGAGATGAAGTCGCCGGCGGCGACGACCTGCGCGAGATCGATGCCGGTGTCGATGCCGAGGCCCTGCATCAGGTACAGCACGTCCTCGGTCGCGACGTTGCCGGTTGCGCCCTTCGCGTACGGGCAGCCGCCGAGGCCCGCGACCGACGCGTGGAAGATCTCGATCCCTTCGAACAGCGCCGCGTAGATGTTCGCGAGCGCCTGGCCGTAGGTGTCGTGGAAGTGGCCCGACAGGCGTTCGCGCGGAAACACGCGCGTGACGGCCGCGAGCACTTCGCGCGTGCGCGTCGGCGTGCCGACGCCGATCGTGTCGGCGATGTCGATTTCGTCGCAGCCGAGCGCCGCGAAGCGTTCGACGACGTCGACGACCGACGCGACCGGCACTTCGCCCTGGTACGGGCAGCCGAGCGTGCACGACACGCTGCCGCGCAGCCGCAGGCCCGCGTCCTTCGCGGCTTTCGCGACGGGCTCGAAGCGCGCGATGCTCTCGGCGATGCTGCAGTTGATGTTCCGCTGCGAGAACGCCTCGCTCGCCGCGCCGAAGATCACGACTTCGTCCGCGCGTGCGGCGACCGCATTCTCGAAGCCTTTCAGGTTCGGCGTGAGCACCGAGTACACGGTGCCCGCGCGGCGTTCGATGCCGGCCATCACGTCGGCGCCGTCGGCCATCTGCGGCACCCATTTCGGCGACACGAACGACGCGGCCTCGACATTGCGGAAGCCGGCGCGCGACAGCCGGTCGACGAGTGCGATCTTCACGTCGGTCGGCACGAAGGTCTTCTCGTTCTGCAGCCCGTCGCGCGGGCCGACTTCGACGATCTTGACGGCGGTGGGGAACGTCATGGTTGTCTCCTGATTGTTCGGTAGGGCGGAATTCAGTAGCCGCGCGCGTAGTCGACGACGCCGCTGATCGGCTCGCCGCGCGCCAGTGCGCGGATCTTGCCGGCAATCTGCTCGACGGCTTCCTCGCGCAGCGTTTCGGCCGAGCTGTGCGGCGTGATCGTGATGCGCGGCGCGTGCCAGAACGGATGGTCTTCCGGCAGCGGCTCGTGCTGGAACACGTCGAGCGTGGCCGCGGCGATCCGGCCGCTCGCGAGCGCGTCGAGCAGGTCGGCCTCGACCAGGTGCGCGCCGCGCGCGACGTTGACGACGTACGCGCCGGGCGCGAGCCGCGCGAACGCGCGCGACGACAGGATGCCGTCGGTGTCGGGCGTGCTCGGCAGCAGGTTGACGAGCACCTTCGCACCGTCGATGCACGCGTCGAGTGCGCCGTCGCCGGCGAAGGTCGTGACGCCGTCGAGCTGCTTCGGGCTGCGGCTGTAGCCGCGCACGGGCAGGCCGAGCGCGGCGAGCGCGCGTGCGACCTGGGTGCCGAGCACGCCGAGGCCCAGGACGGCGACCGCGAAGCGCGCGCGCGCATGCGGTTCGAGCGGCCGCCAGCGGCGCTCGCGCTGTTGCAGGTCGTATTCGTCGAAGCGGCGCAGGTAGCGCAGCACGGCGTACGTCACGTACTCGACCATCTGCTGCGCCATGCCCGAATCTTCGAGCCGCACCAGCGGCACGTGCGCGGGGAGCGTGCCCGGATGCGCGCGATCGAGCGCGAGCAGCGCGTCGACGCCCGCGCCGAGGTTGAAGATCGCGCGCAGGCCGTCGCGCGGCGCGAAGAATTCGCGCGGCGCGCGCCACACGAGCGCGTAGTCGGCGGGGGCCGTATCGCCCGGCTGCCACACGCGCAACTCGGCTTCCGGCAGCGCGTGAGCGATCTCGTCGCGCCACGCGACGGCTTCCTGGTGCGGGGAATGGAACAGGATCTTCATTGCGTGAAGGGGCGCGCGCCGGCGAGGCGCGTCACGGGAACGGCGAGCGGAGCCGGGCGCAGCGCGCCGGCGGACGTAGCGGACATCGGGCGTCTCCTGACGACCGGCACGGCGCGTCGGCGCCCGGACCGGTTCCGTGTGAAGCTGACGGGAAGCCCACATTCTACGGTTTCGCGGCGCATCGCGCCGTCGCGCGGGCCGTGCGTCCGGCGCGGCCCGCCATCGGGCCGTCACCAGACCGCCGCCGGACCGCCGCGCGGCCGCCGGCCGCGCAAAAGCAAAGCACAAAATATTGGTTCGGCCGCCGGGTCCGCCGCGCCACAATCGAACCTCGTCTTCAAGCGAGCGAGGGCAATCATGAGCGCATGCAGCAAATCGGCGTGGCCGCCGCGGCTCGTCACCGTTCCGGGCCTGCACGGCAGCGAAGGCGCTCACTGGCAAACCTGGCTCGAGCGGCAGTTTCCGCGCTCGTTGCGCGTCGAGCAGGACGACTGGGACGCGCCCGATCTCGCGGGCTGGGCGCACTCGGTGCGCACGCTGCTCGATCGCGAGCGCGGCCCGTTCGTGCTCGCCGCGCACAGCTTCGGCTGCCTTGCGGCCGCACACGCGCTCGCGCAGGGGCCGCATACGGGCGATGTCGCGGGCGTGCTGTTCGTCGCGCCCGCCAGCCCGAAGAAATTCACGTTCGCCGGGCCGTTCGACGCCCGCCGGCTCGCGGTGCCGTCGATCGTGATCGGCAGCGAGACCGATCCGTGGATGCCGCTCGCCGACGCGCGCACGCTCGCGCAGCGCCTCGGCAGCGCGTTCGTGAACCTCGGCGACGCCGGGCACATCAACACGGCGGCCGGGTTCGGGCCGTGGCCGCGCGCGAAATACTTCATCGACACGCTGGTTCACTGCGCGGCGCCGCTGCGCTTTCGCGACGCGGACGACGGCTTCGAAGCCGCGCTCGTCGACCGCGCGCTCGCGCACGCGGTCTGACGGCGCGGGCCGTCGCGCTTACGACGCCGCGACGGGCTTGACGGCGGCCGGATCCGAGTAGCTCGGCCGGCCGTTCTCGACGTGGCCCGCGAAGCGGCGCGAGAACGTGCCGTTCGCGCCGTCGCTGACCGTCACGTCATACCATTGGTGGCTCGACGCGAGCGCCCATTGCTCGACCTGCTCGCCGCCGCCGTGCAGCGTCACCTGCCGCGCCGGCGCGCCGTACGCGTTGTCGGTCAGCGTCAGCGCGACGTGGGCGCCACCGTGGTTGTGCAGCTTCAGGTACAGGTTCCCGTTCGCGACGTCGTAGCCGGCCTTCACCTCCGGCTGTGCCGGGTTGCGGTGATGCACGGCCGTGGCCGACACGTTGCCCGAGAACACGCGCACGAAGCCGTTCGGCCCGTACACCGAGAACGCATACACGCCGTTCGTCACCGTCAGGTCGAAGTCCGCATGCAGCACGCGGCGCGCGCCGACCGTATAGCGCCACGGGCCGTCGGTGCGGTTCGTCGCATACACGTGGAAGTGCGCGCCCTGGTTGCCGCGGTTCGCGAACTCGATGCGCAGCTTCGTCCCACCGTAAATGCTCGCGTTCACGTGCAGTTCGTACGGCAGGGCGCGCGCGGGCCGCACGCCGGGTTCCTGCGGATCGACCGGCGACGGCGTCGCGGGCACGGTCGGCGCGGGTTGCGACGTGCACTGCTGGTCCGCGATCGAGCGGTACTGGCTGGTATCCGGCAGCGGCGGGAACGACGCATCCGACGAGCGGAAGTCGAACGCGGCGGTGAGGTCGCCGCACACGGTGCGGCGCCACGGCGTGATGTTCGGTTCGTCGATGCCGAAGCGCTCGCCGATGAAGCGGATCACCGACGTGTGGTCGAACACCTGCGAGCACACGTAGCCGCCCTTGGTCCACGGCGACACGACCGTCATCGGCACGCGCGGCCCGAGGCCGTACGGCAGGCCGTCGGCCGTGTAGCTGCCGCCGCGGCCGGGGTTCACGACCGTATGCAGCTCGCCGTCGGTCGTCACGGTCGACGCGCCCTGCGTGGCCGACGTCGGCGGCTGCGGCGGCACGATGTGGTCGAAGAAGCCGTCGTTTTCGTCGTACATGATGAACAGCACGGTCTTGCGCCACACGTCCGGGTTCGACGTGAGCGCATCGAGAATCTGCGACGTGTAGTTCGCGCCGTACGCGGGCGTGTATTTCGGATGCTCGGAGAACGCGGCCGGCGGGCACAGCCACGACACCTGCGGCAGCCGGTCGTTGATCACGTCGTCCTTCAGGTTGTCGAGCGTGCGCACCGTCTGCGCGCGCTGGTACAGCGACGAACCGGGCTTCGCGTTGATGAAGTTCGCGAAGTTCTGCAGCACGTTGGTGCCGTAGTTGCCGTTGTACGGGTCGTTGCCCGTCGTGCCCTGCTGATAGATCTGCCACGACACGCCGTGCGCTTCGAGGCGCTCGGGAAAGGTCGTCCATGACAGCAACTGGTAGGCCGGCGGCCCGTCGCCGTCGACATAGTCGCTGTTGTCGAGCAGCGGGCCGCCGAACTTGCCGGTCGGGTCGACCGTGCCCGTCATCAGGTACGAGCGGTTCGGGTGCGTCGGCCCCGGCAGCGAGCAGAAGTAGTTGTCGCACACGGTGAACGCATCGGCGAGCGCGTAGTGGAACGGGATGTCCTCGCGCACGTGATAGCCCATCGTCATGTCGGTCTTGTTCGCGGGCCACTGGTCGTAGCGGCCGCCGTCGATCGCCGCGTGCGTCTTGTACCACGAGTGGTCGAGATCGCCCACGCACTGCGCGCTCGTCGTCAGCGTGTTCAGCCGGAACGGCAGCACCGGCTTGCCCGGATCGGCCTTCGACGGCTGGTACCAGACCGGCTTGCCGTTCGGCAGCGGGATCGGGAAGCGGTCGTTGTAGCCGCGTACGCCGCGCAGGTGTCCGAAGTAATGATCGAACGAGCGGTTTTCCTGCATGAACACGACGATGTGCTCGACGTCGCGGATCGTGCCGGTGCCACGCGCGGCGGGAATCGCGAGCGCGCGGCGGATCGATTCGGGAAAGGCGTTGAGCGCAACGGCGGCGCCCGCGGATTGTGCGACGGTATGCAGGAAACGGCGGCGGCTCGATGACGTCATGTTGTTCACCTCGGTTCTGCGGTCGGGGGGACGGAAGCGGCGGAATCAGCCCGGCGACGATGCGGCGGCGCTCGACGCGGCCGCGTTCGCCGCGGGCTTCGCGTCGTCGTCGTCATCGGGCGGGTAGTGCACGACGGGCGGCGCGAGCGGCGTCGCATCGGACGCTGCGGCATTCGCTGCGGCATCGTTGTTGAACGCGCTGGCAGAGCCGGACGATGCGCCGGCTTGCTGCGAGGCGTCGGTCGCGTGGGCGTCGTGCTGCCCGTCGTCGCTGCAGGCGGCGACGAAAACGGCGGCACAAAGAACGACGACGACGGAAACGCGACGCATGACTTCTCTCCTGGCAGGCTGATCGGGAAACGTTTTCGAGTATGCCGATGCGATGCGACGTTTCGGTGAATCGTTTGCGTCGGGCGCGTGATCGCGAAAGGCTTTCGCCAGGCTGACCATTGGCTTTCGCGTGTGGCGGGCCGGCAGGCGGCCGCCTGCCGATCGCGGCCGGTCAGCGCCGCGGCGTCCTGCGCCGCACCTCGCTGCGCAGCCAGTCGAGCCACGTGCGGATCGCCGCCTCGTGCGGATGGCCGGGGCGCCAGACGACGTAGTGCGCATACACGTCGGTGATGCGCACCGTCGACACGCGCACCAGCGTGCCGTCCGCGAGCTCGGGCTCGATCAGCGAGCGGCGCGCGAGCGCGACGCCGCGGCCTTGCAGCGTCGCGTCGATCAGCGCGTTCGTATCGGTGAAACGCGGCGCGCGCGCGGATTCGGTGAGGTCGAGCCGTGCGGCCTGGAGCCACGGTTCCCACGGCTGCGCGGGATGGCGCAGCAGCGTCGCGCGGACGAGCTCCGCCGGCGCGCGCGGGGCGACGCCGTCGCGATTGCGGTACGCGGGGCTCGCGACCGGGAAGAGGGTTTCGTTCATCAGCTTCTCGGCGATGACGCCCGGCCAGGTGCCGGGCCCGTAGCGCAGTGCGACGTCGATGCGATCGCGCTTGCGCAGCGGCGCGAGCGCCACGTCCGGGTGCAGCGCGATCGCGATGTGCGGATGCGCGGCCGTAAAGCGCGGCAGGCGCGGCGCGAGCCAGCGCTCGGCCACGCTCGGCAGCACGCTGACGTTCAGCGTCACGTCGCAGCGACGCGGGCGGCGGCGTACCGCGAGCGCCGGCTCGAACGCGCGTTCGAGCACGCTCAGGCCCTGGCGCACCTGCAGCGCGAGCGCGTGCGCGGCATGCGTCGGCGTCGCGCCGTTACGCTCGCGCGTGAAGAGCGGATGGCCGAGCTGCGCTTCGAGCGCGCGGATGTGCTGGCTGACCGCGCCTTGCGTGAGGGCGAGTTCGTCGACCGCGCGCGTGAAGCTTTGCAGCCGCACGGCGGTCTCGAACGCACGCAGCGTCTGCAGCGGAGGGAGGTGGATGCGTCGCATGCGGGTATTAGTAACACTAATGCCCGAGTACGACAATTCATCGTTTGCGGCGCACCGGTACACGTTCCTACACTCGGTTCCGTCTTCCACAGCCTCGTCGGGCCACGCCATCATGAACGCATATCGTCTCTATCTTTCGCCGGGCGCCTGCTCGCTTGCCGCCCACATCGCGCTGGAGGAAACCGGCGCGCCGTTCGACGTCGAGATCGTCTCGGTGCAGAAGCAGCAGAATCTCGACGCGCGCTATCTCGCGATCAACGCGAAGGCGCGCGTGCCCGTGCTCGCGATTCCGGGCGAGCCGCGCGCGCTGACCGAAACGCCGGCGATCCTCACGTATCTCGCGCGCCGCCATCCGGATGCGCAATTGCTGCCGCTCGCCGATCCGCTGCGCGAGGCGCGGTGCCACGAATGGCTCGCCTGGCTGGTCGGCTGGGTGCATGGCGTCGGCTACGGCACGCTGTGGCGGCCGGGCCGCTTCATCGACGATCCGGCGCTGCACGGTGCGATCAGCGCGCACGGGCGCAACACGATCGAAGCCGCGAACGCGACGATCGAAGCCGCGCTCGCCGATGGCCGCACGTGGGCCGAACCGGGCGCGCATTCGATCGTCGATCCGTTCCTGCTCGTGCTGTACCGCTGGGGCGCCGCGATCGGGCTCGACATGACGCAGCATGCGGCGTGGACAGCCCATGCGCAGCGCGAGGCCGAACGGCCGGCTGCGCGGCGTGCGCTGGCGCGCGAGGCAGCCTGACGGATGCGCGGGCGTCGTGGTGTGTGCCGCGACGCCCGCGTGAGAAGGGCAACGGCTATTTCGTGGCGAACAGCGGATAGGTCGCGCCGGCGACCAGCGCGGCTGCGAGCCACACCACGCTCCACGAGCTGACCGCGAGCAGCGGCGGAATCGCGAGTGGCGTCGCGAACAGCCCGAGGTAGACGATCGTGTTCACCATCCCGAGCGCAGTGCCCGCGTGGTTCGCGCCCGCGAGCGTCGCGAGCTCCGTGTACGCGACGCCGTGCCATGCCGACACGCAGATGCCGGCGAACACGAGAATCGCGACGATCGCGGCGAGCGGTACGTGCGCACTGCCGGCCGTCGCCGCGGCGAGCAGCGCGAACGACCCGGCCGCGACGAACACGGAGCCGCGCAGATACGCGCGCCGGTTGCCGTGCCGGTCGGTATGACGGCCGCTCCACACGCGCATCACCATCGCGCCGAGTTGCAGCACCACCATCGCCGCGCTGATGCCGGCGAGGCCGAGCCGGCCGAAGTCGTGCAGGAACACCGTCGCGAACGTGAGCACCGCGAACTGCGGCGCGCACAGCAGGCCAATGCCGAGCACGATGCGCCACACGGGGCCGCTCGCGAGCGGGTTGCGCGCCTGCGGGGCGGACGTCTGCCGCCCGGCCGGGCGATGCGTGGCGACGCGCGCCGCGGCCGGCTCGGCGGGCGGCTCGTGCAGCCAGCGCCAGGTCAGGGCGGCCGATCCCGCGCACAGCAGCATCAGCGCACCGAACACCGCGGCGAAACCGAGATGCGACGCGAGCGACGGCAGCAGCGCCGCGCCGACGCCGCCGCCAAGCGGCACGGCCGTCTGGCGGATGCTCATCGCGAGCCCGCGTTCGCGCTCGCCGAACCAGCGCATCACCGCGCGTCCGCTCGACCCGTTCACGCTGCCGCCGAGCAGGCCGACGCAGCACATGGCCGCGACGACGCGCATCAGCGGCGGCACTGCGTGCGCGGTCGGGACGATCGTGGCCACCATCAGCGCGAGCATCGCGGCCGTCGCGACCAGCCCGGTCAGCAGCACGCGCCGATCGCCGAAGCGGTCGGCGGCGATTCCCCACGGCAGCTCGGACAGCGCGACGCCGAAGCCGAGCGCGCCGAGCACGAGGCCGAGCGCGCCGTTGTCGAGGTGATAGGCCGTGCGCATCCACACGGCCGTGGTCGGGATGCCGGCCGCGGCCGCCGAAAAGCTCATGTTCGCGGCGACACCGGCCGCCAGCACGCGCCAGCGATGGGCCGGGCCGCGCACGTCGCGGGCAGGCGAGGAGGGGGAGGCGATGCACGAGGTATCCATGACGGCGGGCCCGGTTGGAAATTGACATCCACAGTCTGGCGGCCTACATTCATCCCGAAAATCGGAAAGTTTGTGATAAATCGTTCGATAAATCAGGATGGTTGAAATGCCCGGACAAGACATTCCGCGCGGCGGCGAGCCGCTTGCGGTGGCCGATGCCACGCTGGCGCGGCCCAACTTCGACGTGGCGGCGCTGCGTAGCCTGGTTGCGGGCGTGGATCTCGGCAGTTTTGCGAAGGCGGCCGACCGCGTCGCGCGTTCGTCGTCGGCGGTGAGCGCGCAGATCCGCAAGCTCGAGGAGCAGGCTGGCACGCCGCTGTTCGTGAAAGCCGGGCGCGGGCTCGCACTGACCGATGCCGGCGACGCGATGCTGCGCTATGCGCGGCGGATGATCGAACTGAACGACGAGGCGGCCGCGGCGGTGCGCGGCGTGAATCTCGACGGCTGGGTGCGGGTCGGGCTGCAGGAGGACTTCGGCGAAGCGATCCTGCCCGACGTGCTCGGGCGGTTCGCGCGTGCGCATCCGAAGGTGAGGATCGAGGCGCGCGTGGCGCGCAATGCCGATCTGCTCGAGCGGCTCGATGCGAACCAGCTCGATCTCGCGCTCGTGTGGGGCGATCCGGCGTCGGCGGCGCTCGTGTCGCGGGCGGGGATCGACAGCGAAGCGATCGCGCAGGTGCCGATGCAATGGATCGGTGCGGTGCGGGCGGGTGGTTTCGGGGTGCCGGACGAGGGCGGCGACGGCGCCGAAGGCGAAACGGGCGACACGGGCGCTACAGGTGCTACGGGCAGCCGTGCCGGGCGCACGCCGGGTGAGCCGCTGCCGCTCGTCGTGTTCGACCGGCCGTGCCGGTTCTTCGGCTCGGCGACCGATGCGCTCGATCGCGCGGGCGTGCCGTGGCGCATCGCGTTCACGACGCCGAGTCTTGCCGGGCTATGGGCGGCTGCGGCGGCCGGCCTCGGGCTGACGGTGCGCTCGCACTACGGGCTGCCGGCGTCGGTGCGGGTGCTCGACGCGGCGTCGTGCGGGCTGCCGGCACTGCCGAGCCTGCCGTTGATCCTGCTGCGGCGCACGTCGTCGGCGACGCCGACGGTCGACCGGCTGGCGCGGATCGTGACGCAGGCGGTGCGGGATGCGACGGAGGGCGCGGCGGCGTTGGCGGCCTGATGACACCTTCGGTTGCCGTCGCGGGCTGCGATCCATTCGTCCCTCTGCCGATCGGCTGAATGGGGCGCGCAGACTGATCCCGGCTGCCGACGAGCGTATCGTCAGCAGCGCGAGTATCTGGGCGGCCGCCATCAAGGCCGGTCTGGGGACGCTCGACATCGACGTGGGCAAGCTGATCCGGGCAACCGGCGCACGCGGGATTCGTGAGCTGCCGGTTCGCGCCGCGCATGGGGCTGCGGTGCGTGATTTGCCTCGTCACCCTCGCGACCCGTTCGATCGCTTGCTGGTCGCGCAGGCGCGCCACGAACCGCTTCAGCGCGTGACGGCCGACGCTCGTCCTGCTCGGTACGACCTGTCGCTGGTTCTGACAGTGCGAAATAATCCGTCGAGTCGGAATGCGTCTGTCGGCAGCACCCTGCGCGGCGTAGCGGCTTATGCTGCGGCGACGTCCGACTCGATGGCTTCGAGCGCCGTACAGATCGCTGCCAGCCGCGCCCGCAACCCTTCGCTCGCCGGCACGAACGGCAGCCGCAACCCGTCCTCGCACCACCCTTGCGCGGCGAGCACGGCCTTCACCGGTGCCGGGTTCGGCTCAGCGAACAGCGCCGCGACGAGCGGCTGCAGCGCGACCGACAGGCGCCGTGCATCGGCGAGCCGCCCGTCGCGCAGCAGCGCATGGATGCGCACATGCCATTCGGGCAGCACGTGTGCGCTGCTCGCGATCGCGCCGTGCGCGCCGGCGCACATCGCCGCGAAGTTCTGGTTGTCGTCGCCGGACAGGATCGCGAGCGGCGTGTCGTGCGCGAGCCGGCTCATCCGGTCGAGCGTGCCGCCGCATTCCTTGATGCCGGCGACGCGCGGGTCGCGCGCGAGCGCCTGCAGCGTGTCCAGTTCGACGTTCACGCCGGTGCGGTACGGGATGTTGTAGACGAGCACCGGCAGGTCGGCGGCGTCGACGATCGCCTCGACATGGCGGCGGATGCCGTCCTGCGTCGGCCGCACGTAGACGGGCGGCGTGACGAGCAGCCCATCGGGCCGCAGCGCCGCGAGTTCGCGTGCGCGCGCGGCCGCGAAGTGCGTCGCGCTCGCGGTCAGTCCGACGACGATCGGCCGCCCGGGCGCCGCGTCGCGCAGCGTCGCGAACACCGCGTCCTGCTCGCGCCCGTCGAGCAGGACGCCTTCACCGGTCGTCGCGCCCGCGACGAAGCCCGCGATGCCCGCGCCCGCATAGTGACGGGCGAGCCGCGCGAGCGCTGCATGGTCGACTTCGCCGTGGTGGAACGGCGTGATGATCGGCAGCCAGATACCTTCGAAACGTGTGTTCATGCAAAGCCTCATGGTGGAAACGGCGTGGTAAGGAACCGTTCCGCCGGCGGAGTGCCGGAGCGAGGCGTGCGTGCAAGGAGAAAGAAACGACCTGCGGGCATCCCGTCCGGCATTCGCCTGACGGGACGCGACGTCCCCGTCAGTCGAGGCGTCGTTTTTTCAGTTTCAGCCCGGCCGCGCGCGTACCTGCCGCAACGGCGGCGAGGATCGAAAGCGAGCGCAGGGTAGCGGACATGGATGAACCGTAAGTGGGCTGAGCGGCGATCTTAACACCGGATCGGCGGCGCGCGCGAGCGCCGGCCGCCGTTTAGCAGGATTCGAGATTTGCTTTCCACGACTGATTGGAAAGCGCGCCGCGCCCGGCCGCTAGAATGCCCGCTTACGTTTCGATGACAGCGCGTACGCGTGCCGTCACGCACATTCACCACCACTGGAAACGGGGCATATCACGATGGCAAGCATCAAGGGGATCGGCCGTTGGCTGCACACGGGCGCGGCGGCGGCGCTGGTCGTGGCGGCGACGGCTGCGCATGCGGACACGTCGATCCTGAACGTGTCGTACGACGTGACGCGCGAGCTGTACAAGGACATCAACACGAGCTTTGCCGCCGCTTACAAGCAGAAGACCGGCGAGACCGTCACGATCAAGCAGTCGCACGGCGCGTCGAGCGCGCAGGCGCTGTCGGTACTGCAGGGGCTGCAGGCCGACGTCGTGACGATGAACCAGCCGAACGACATCGACTTGCTCGCCGAGCGCGGTCAATTGCTGCCGAAGGACTGGCGCGCACGCTTTGCGGACAACAGCTCGCCGTACTCGACGACGATGGTGTTCCTCGTGCGCAAGGGCAATCCGAAGGCGATCAAGGACTGGAGCGATCTCGCGAAGCCGGGCGTACAGGTGATCATCGCGAACCCGAAGACGTCGGGTAACGGCCGCTACGCGTATCTCGCCGCGTGGGGCTTCCAGAAGCAGAAGGGCGCGACCGACCAGCAGGCGCTCGACTTCGAGAAGGCGATCTTCCGCAACGTGCCGGTGCTCGATTCGGGCGGCCGTGGCGCGACGACGACGTTCACGCAGCGCGGCATCGGCGACGTGCTGGTCACGTTCGAGAACGAAGTGGCGCTGATGGACACCGGCGCATCGGGCGCGCAGTTCGACGCCGTGTATCCGTCGGCGAGCATCCTCGCGGAGCCGCCCGTCGCCGTCGTCGACAAGGTCGTCGACAAGAAAGGCACGCGCAAGGTTGCCCAGGCGTATCTCGACTACCTGTACACGCCGGAAGCGCAGGAAATCATCGCGCAGCACCATCTGCGCCCGCGCGACGCGAACGTGCTGAAGAAGCATGCGGCCGAGTTCAAGGCGCTGAAGACGTTCAGCGTCGAGCAGGTTTTCGGCAGCTGGGCGAACGCGCAGAAGACCCATTTCGCCGACGGCGGCACGTTCGACCAGGTGATCGTCGACCGGAAGTGACCGCGGCGCGCATCGCGCGCGGGTCCGCGCGATGACGACGCAGCCGGCCGCACCCGCGGCCTTTTTTTTGCATTGCGCGGCGGAGTTCCGTTCCGCGCCGGCACGCATTCCCGGCCGCCGCGGCGCGTGCTACGCTCATCGCCTCCCTGCAACCGGCCCCGCGCGATGAACGTCGATTCGTCCTCCCCAGCCTCCCGCGGCCGTGGCCGCAAGATCTGGTCGGGCACCCGCCCGGTGATCGCGTACGGGATGCCGCCGCTCGGCTGGCGCGATTTCTACCACCGCGCGCTGACGGTGAGCTGGCCCGTGTTCTTCCTGTCGCTCGCGGTGCTGTTCCTGCTGCTCAACGGCGGGTTCGCGACGCTCTACGTGCTCGGCCGCACGCCGATCGCGAACCAGTCGCCGGCCGGCTTCGGCGGCGCGTTCTTCTTCAGCGTCGAGACGCTCGCGACCGTCGGCTATGGCGACATGCATCCGCAGACCGTTTATGCGCACCTCGTCGCGACGCTCGAGATCTTCGTCGGGATGTCGAGCATCGCGCTGGCCACGGGGCTCGTGTTCGCGCGCTTTTCGCGGCCGCAGGCGAAGATCCTGTTCGCGCGCAACGCGATCGTGCGGCCGCTGAACGGCCGGATGACGCTGATGGTGCGTGCCGCGAATGCGCGCCAGAACGTGATTGCGGAGGCGCAGGCGAAGTTGCGGCTGATGCGCATCGAAGGCACGCACGAGGGCTACTCGCTGCGCAAGATCCACGACCTGCCGCTCGTGCGCAGCGAGCACCCGATCTTCCTGCTCGGCTGGAACCTGATGCACGTGATCGACGAATCGAGCGCGCTGTTCGGCGAGACGCCCGAATCGCTCGCCGCGCGCGACGCGTCGTTGCTGATCACGATCGAGGGCTCGGACGAAACGACCGCGCAGGTCATGCAGGCGCGTCACTCATGGACGCATGGCGAGATCCGCTGGCGTCACCGCTATGTCGACCTGATGCACGACGAGGACGGCATCACGCACATCGACTACACGCATTTTCACGAAGTCGTGCCGATCGACGTCGACACCGACGAACGCAGTTCGCCGGGCGTGGCGGCCGAAGCGGGCGCGTCGGCGCAGGGGCCGGCCGCGCAGGCGTGACCGGGGGCGGCGGGCGCCCCCTCATGCGTCACGCATGCAGCAACCGCGCCGCTTCGCGCTGCTCGATCGCGACCGCGCGGCGGAATGCGTCGCGATCCTCCGCGCGCGCAACGTAGTCGCCGAGCACGCCTTCGTGCGGCAGCAGATGCGCGTCGAACGCGATCTTCAGCGTGCTGGCGAGCAGCAGGTCGGCCGCGGTGAAGCGGTCGCCGACGAGCCAGGGGGTGTGGGCGAGCGCTTGCGCGAGCGCGCGCTGCACGCGCGTGATGTTGCCCCAGCCGAACGCGACCGGATTGCCCGACGCGCCGGTGAATTTTTCGGCCATCGCCGGTTCGAGGCAGGCCGGCGTGAAGAACATCCATTGGAGGAAACGGCCGCGCAGCGGATCGTCGGGCGCGATGCCGAGCCCGGCGCCCGGGCAGCAGTCGGCGAGATAGAGCAGCACGGCGCCCGATTCGGCGAACGGCGCGCTGCCGTCGTCGAGCGCGGGCAGCTTGGCCATCGGGTTGACCTGCACGAATGCGTCGCTGCCCTGTTCGTGCGAGCGCAGGTCGATCGGCACGAGTTCGTACACCACGCCGATTTCCTCGAGCATCCACAACGCCCGGAATGCCCGGGTCTTCGGCCAGTAGTAGAGCTTCATCGCGCCTCCGCGTTTCGGTGCTGGTGTCGGTCCGGTCGATGCTCAAGCGTACCCGAGCGCAGCAGGTTCGGACAGGGGCGCCCGGCCAGGGGCGGTTCGGCTGAAAGAGACTGTTGGGGCGTCATCTGTCGCGCGTGAATCGGGCAGAAAATCGGGCAAAGCTCGATGGGATAAGGGGGGTTATCAATCACTAGTTATATGAAAACTAGTTATAAAAATCGGCAAAAATTCAGGCGAAAAGCAGCATCGCTACCAACGCGCACCGCCGATTCCGTAGCACCCGTACATGCGCGCCGCAGGCATTCGGCTGCAACCGCCGACGCATCGCGAAACACGGCAATCACTGGAGACAAGTCACGCATGGCAAACGACGATCGCACCACGATCATTCCGCGCAGAACGTCCGAATCGGCGGCCATGGTGGCCGAGGTCAAACGAGCGATGGCGATCACCGCGCGGCTCAACCGTCTGACGTTCGACGATGCGGCCGAGGTTCGTGCGCTGTTCGGCGAACTGATCGGCATGCAGGTCGACGACGGCTTCACGCTGATCCCGCCATTCCATGCCACAGGCGGCACCGGCATGAAGCTCGGGCGCAACGTGTTCGTCAACCAGAACTGCACGTTCTACGACCTGGGCGGGCTCGAGATCGGCGACGACGCGATGATCGGCCCGAACGTCAACCTGATCACGTCCGGTCATCCGGTCGAGCCTTCGCGGCGCCGTGACTGCGTCGTCGCGAAGCCGATCGTGATCGGGCGGAACGTGTGGATCGGCGCCGGCGCGACGATCATCGGCGGTGTGACGGTCGGCGAGAATTCGGTCGTCGCGGCTGCGGCGGTCGTCACGCGCGACGTTCCGCCGAATACGCTGGTCGGCGGCAATCCTGCGACGGTCATCCGGTCGATTGCCGAGTAACGTCGCTCGGGCGCGCGTGCGGGCGCGATGAGACATCGGCGGACCGATGTGGACAACTCGCTTCGCAGCGACTCGAAACGCTGTGCATTCGAAGGGTGAGGGTGCCGCCGGGGCCGGCCGGACAAGCCTTTCCGGTTGTCCCCGGCGGTGGTGCGCCGAGACGTCCGTCGACAGCCGGATGAAGATCCGGCCGCTCGCCGGGTTGTGGATATCCGCGCCCGGAAACGACTCGGCACGCTGTGGGTTTCACAGGTGAGGATGACCGGATGCTGCGCGAGACATGAATCGGGGTGTGGACAACTCGCCGCGAAACGACGCGAATTGCTGTGAAATTCATCGGTGAGTGTCGCGCCCGATCGCGCGGCGCGCCTGCTCCGGCGCGGGTTTCCGCCCTTTGCCGCGATTCGGGAGGGTCGCGCATTCTAGCTGAATGCGCGCATGCGTGACCAAGCCAGGCGCGCACCGCGACGCCGATATCCGGTTCCGGATCACGATCAAAGGGTCGTGCATTCTAACGGCGCAAGCGCGCGTGTGGTCCGCAAAGTGCGAATATCGCCGCGCATATCCGCGTTCTCGAGCGACTCGGCGCGCCATGCAATTCAATGGTGAGCGCGATTTCGGGATCGGCGTGCGGCCCGCCAGAATGCGGCCGGTCGGCTGCCGATGCCGCGCGAAGCGCTGTTCGGGTCGGGCTCGGCCGCGAGCTTGCAAACGGGGGGCGACGCACGCCGCCGTGTGGATATCCGGCCGCCGAAACGACTCGCCGCACTGTGTATTTCGAGGGTGAGCGTCGAGGCCCGATCGGGTGAAGAGCCGCGTCCGGTATGGATTGCCGGTCGTCGGAGCGCGGCGAAAGGCACATCTTCGATCGATCGGAGAACGTGCGCCCATGTGGATATCCGGACCCTCAAGCCACTCGAAGCGCTGTGGTTTTCGGCGGTGAGGGTGGTCGGATGGCTGAAAGGCAATGCAGTTCCGGGCGTGGACAACCGCCGCCGCAGCCAGTCGAATTCCTGTGCATATCAACGGTGAGGGTGAGACGGCGATCACGCAGCATGGGTGTTCCGGCGTGGATATTCGCCTGACAAACTCACTCTCGACCCTGTGTATTCGAACGGTGAATGTGCGCGGCGGATCGACGAAATGCACCGGGTCCGATGTGGATATCCCGCGCCGAAACCCACTCGCCGCGCTGTGCATTCCGACGGTGAGCAGCGACACCCGGGCGAGCCGCATGCCGATTCCGGGTGTGGATATCCCGGCCCGGACGCCACTCGAAACGCTGTGCAATCGAACGGTGAGCGCGCGCCCGATCGGACGAAGCATTGTGGACATCCGGCGCCACCGACCAATCGGAACGCTGTGTATTGCAACGGTGAGGGTGACCGCCCGAGCCACGGAAACCCTTGTCGCACGGGGTTCGCGCGCCAGTCGCGGGGCTGACGGCGGGCCGTCGGGCATGCACCGCCCGTGACGCCGATCCACCCGGTCGTCCGAACGTCCCGCCAACCCCGCTCCCGCCACCGCGCGCGAAAACTCTCTCAAATCCCGGCAAAAACCTGCGCAGTCTTTCTCGCTACAGCCCCGGCCGAGCAAGATGAGAAAAAACATTCTCGGCTCCGCGCGAAAAAATAGAGCCATTCGCTGCCGCCGGTCACGCGCCGCCCGACGTCCCGCCGCGCAGCCCAGAACAGCACAATCCGGAGACTATCCCCCATGACCGCCCGCCTGCCCGTCGATGGCACGCCTGCCTTGTCCGACTACCGCCTGACCGACAACCTGACCGCGACGCGCGGCCGGATCTTCCTGACCGGCACGCAGGCGCTGATTCGCCTGCTGCTGATGCAGCGCACGGTCGACACCGAACAGGGGCTCAACACGGCCGGCTTCGTCAGCGGCTATCGCGGCTCGCCGCTCGGCATGGTCGACCAGCAGCTGTGGAAGGCGAAGAAACTGCTCGACACCAGCGGCGTACGCTTCCTGCCGGCGATCAACGAGGAACTCGGCGGCACGGCCGTGCTCGGCACGCAGCGGGTCGAGTCCGATCCCGAGCGCACGGTCGAGGGCGTGTATGCGATGTGGTACGGCAAGGGCCCGGGCGTCGATCGCGCCGGCGACGCGCTGAAGCACGGCAACGCGTATGGCTCGTCGCCGCACGGCGGCGTGCTGGTCGTCGCCGGTGACGACCATGGCTGCGTGTCGTCGTCGATGCCGCACCAGAGCGACTTCGCGATGATCGCGTGGCACATGCCGGTCGTGAACCCGGCGAACATCGCCGACATGCTCGAATTCGGCCTGTACGGTTGGGCGCTGTCGCGCTACTCGGGCGCGTGGGTCGGCTTCAAGGCGATCTCCGAAACGGTCGAGTCGGGCTCCACGGTCGACCTCGATGCGCTGCAGACGCGGTGGCCGGCGCCGGAAGGCTTCACGCCGCCGTCGGGCGGCCTGCACAACCGCTGGCCCGACCTGCCGAGCCTGACGATCGAGGCGCGTCTCGCCGCGAAGCTCGACGCGGTGCGTCATTTCGCGCGCACCAACAGCATCGACAAGTGGATCGCGCCGAGCACGCACGCGAACGTCGGCATCGTCACCTGCGGCAAGGCGCACCTCGACCTGATGGAGGCGCTGCGCCGTCTCGACCTGACGGTCGCCGATCTCGACGCGGCCGGTGTGCGGATCTACAAGGTCGGCCTGTCGTATCCGCTCGAAATGACGCGCATCGAGACGTTCGTCGACGGTCTCGCCGAAGTGCTGGTGATCGAGGAGAAGGGCCCGGTCATCGAGCAGCAGATCAAGGATCACCTGTACAACCGCACGGAAGGCGCGCGCCCGCGGGTGCTCGGCAAGCACGACGCCGCCGGCGCATGCCTGCTGTCCGAACTCGGCGAGCTGCGCCCGTCGCGCATCCTGCCGGTGTTCGCCGAATGGCTCGCGCGGCACAAGCCGGCGCTCGACCGTCGCGAACGCGTCGTCGATCTGGTCGCGCCGCAGATCCTGTCGAACGAAGCCGACGCGGTGAAGCGCACGCCGTACTTCTGCTCCGGCTGCCCGCACAACACGTCGACGAAGGTGCCGGAAGGCTCGATCGCGCAGGCCGGCATCGGCTGCCATTTCATGGCGTCGTGGATGGAGCGCGACACGACCGGGCTGATCCAGATGGGCGGCGAGGGTGTCGACTGGGCCGCGCACGCGATGTTCACGAACACGAAGCACGTGTTCCAGAACCTCGGCGACGGCACCTACTTCCATTCGGGCATCCTCGCGATCCGCCAGGCGGTCGCCGCGAAAGCGAACATCACGTACAAGATCCTCTACAACGATGCGGTCGCGATGACGGGCGGCCAGCCGGTCGACGGCAGCATCTCGGTGCCGCAGATCGCGCGGCAGGTCGAGGCGGAAGGCGTGTCGCGCTTCGTCGTCGTGTCCGACGAACCGGAGAAGTACGACGGCCATCACGGACAGTTCCCGGCGGGCACGACGTTCCATCACCGCAGCGAGCTCGACACGGTGCAGCGCGAGCTGCGCGAGACGCCCGGCGTCACCGTGCTGATCTACGACCAGACCTGCGCGGCCGAGAAGCGCCGCCGCCGCAAGAAAGGCGAATTCCCCGACCCGGACAAGCGCCTGTTCATCAACGACGCGGTATGCGAAGGCTGCGGCGACTGCGGCGTGCAGTCGAACTGCCTGTCGGTCGAGCCGCTCGAGACGCCGCTCGGCCGCAAGCGCCGCATCGACCAGTCGTCGTGCAACAAGGACTATTCGTGCGTGAACGGCTTCTGCCCGAGCTTCGTGACGGTCGAAGGCGCGGCGCTGAAGAAGGCTGCCGGCGCCGCGTTCGACGAAGCGGCGCTGGCCGCGCGCGTCGACGGGCTGCCGGTGCCCGCGACCCATCTCGACGCCGCGCCGTTCGACATGCTCGTGACGGGCGTCGGCGGCACGGGCGTCGTGACGGTCGGCGCGCTGATCAGCATGGCCGCTCACCTCGAAGGCAAGAGCGCGTCGGTGCTCGACTTCATGGGCTTCGCGCAGAAGGGCGGCTCGGTGCTGTCGTTCGTGCGGATCGCGTCGAGCGACCGGTGGCTGAACCAGGTGCGCATCGACACGCAGCAGGCCGACGTGCTGCTCGCGTGCGACATGGTCGTCGGAGCGAGTGCGGAGGCGCTGCAGACGGTGCGTCACGAGCGCACGCGGATCGTCGTCAACACGCACCGGATCCCGAACGCATCGTTCGTGCAGAATCCCGACGCGAACCTGCATGCGGACGCGCTGCTCGAGAAGATGCATCACGCGGCCGGCGACGGCTACCTGTCGAGCTGCGACGCGCAGGCGCTCGCCGCGAAGTTCCTCGGCGATTCGATCGGCGCGAACATCCTGATGCTCGGCTATGCGTGGCAGCTCGGCCTCGTGCCGGTGTCGCTCGCCGCGATGATGCGCGCGATCGAGCTGAACAATGTCGCGGTGCCGATGAACAAGCTCGCGTTCTCGATCGGCCGGATGGCGGCCGGCGACGCGGCGGGCCTCGACGCGTTGTGGAACGCGCGTCACACGGTGGCCGTGCAGGCCGCGCCGGAGACGCTTGCCGAGGTGATCGCCGATCGCGAAGCGCGTCTCGACGCGTATGGCGGCGTGCGTTACGTCGAGCGCTACCGTGCGCTCGTGAACGCCGCGCGCGCAAAAGGCGACGACGCGCTGACGCGCGCGGTCGCGACGACGTTCTACCGGCTGCTCGCGGTGAAGGACGAATACGAGGTTGCGCGGCTGTACGCGGACGATACCTTCCGCACGGCGCTCGAAGCGCAGTTCGAAGGCGTGCCGGGGCAGGCGTACCGCGTGAAGTTCAACCTCGCTCCGCCGACGGTCGCGAAGGCCGGCAGCGACGGCAGCACGCCGAAGAAGCGCGTGTTCGGCCAGTGGATGTGGCCGGTGTTCGGCGTGCTGGCGCGCGTGCGCAGCCTGCGCGGCACGTGGCTCGATCCGTTCGGCCGCACCGTCGAGCGCAAGATGGAGCGCGCGCTTGCCGACGACTACGAGACGACGCTTGCGCGTGCGTTCGCCGCGATGACGGCCGGCAATGCGGCGCAGGTCGTGCAACTGGCCGATCTGCACGCCCGCGTGCGCGGCTTCGGCCACGTGAAGGTGCGCAACCTGGCCGGCGTGAAGCGCACGGAGCGCGAGCTTGCGTTGCAGCTCGGCATCGACGCGGCGACGAGCGTGGCGGTGCAGCATGCGCTCGACGAGATGAAGGGCGCGGGGATGCTGAAGGGGATTCCGGTCGTCGTCGCGAAGTAGCGCGATCGCGGGCGGATGTGAAAAAGGCGACGCTGCTGCGTCGCCTTTTTTTATCCGGACTTCGACCCGATTGCGCACCGGCGGCTGCCGGCCCGTCAAAGAATGCCTTTCTTGCGCGTCGACAGCGCGGTTTCCGACAGGTCGATCTCGCGGATCAGCTTCGTCAGCGTCTCGTCGGAAATCTTGCTGTCGCTGCGCAGCCGGTACAGCGCCGAGCGTTCCGCGCGCACGGCCGCGATCCGCATCTGCAGTTCCATCGTCTCGGCCTGCTTCGCTTCCGCGCGCGGCGTGGGGCCGTCCTCGGCCAGCGCGGAGAGCCGGCGGCGATACTGGTCCATCACGCGTGCGGAGATGTCCGCGCAGCGTGCGGCGCCCGATTCGTCGAGATCGGCCGAGATCGCATCGTGCGACGAGTCGATCGCGCGGATCGCGGCCTGCGCGGCGGCCGAGCGCGCGGAGCGCTCCTCGTCGCCGAGCGGGTTGCGCGCCGAGCGCACGCCGCGCAGCAGCAGCGGCAGCCCGATCACCGCGACGATCAGCGAGCCGAGGATCACGGCCGACGCGACGAAGATCGCGGTGTCGCGCCCCGGCAGCGGCGCGCCGTCCGACAATGCGACGGGGATCGACAGCACGCCGGCGAGCGTGACCGCACCGCGCACGCCGCCGACCGTCATCACCGCGATCGTGCGCACGCCGGCCATCGTGCCCGCGAGGCCCTGGCGCGCGGCGCGGCGGCTCGCGAACCAGCGCAGCAGCCACACCCACGTGAAGCGGATCGCATACAGCGCGAGCATCATCGCGCACACGTTGAAGATCATCCGGCCGACCAGCGCGTCGCTCGTATGGTGCGCATCGACGAGCGCGCGGCCGATGATGTGCGGCAACTGCAGCCCGAGCATGATGAACACCATGCCGTTGAACACGAACTCGATCATCGCCCACGTGCTTTCGGCCCGCACGCGCGACGCGACCGTGCTTTTGCGCGAGAAGCTCGTGTAATTCATCATCATCCCGGCCGACACGGCCGCGAGCACGCCCGACAGGTCGAGGTGCTCGGCGAACAGGTAGGCCGCGAACGGCACGAGCAGCGTCATCACGATGCCGGGGGCCGGATCGCCTTCCTGCTCGGCGTTCAGGAAGCGCGTGGACAGCGCGCTGAACACCCACGACACGATCGCGCCCGTCGCGAGCCCGCCGGCGGCGACGATCACGAACGTGACTGACGCGGCGCGCAGCGAGAACACGCCCGTCAGCGCGGCCGCGATCGCGAACTTCAGCGCGACGAGGCCCGACGCGTCGTTCATCAGCGCCTCGCCTTCGAGGATGTGCATCAGTTGCGGCGGGATCCGGCCTTTGCCGGCGATGCCGGACAGCGCGACCGCGTCGGTCGGCGACAGCACGGCCGCGAGCGCGAACGCGATCGGCAGCGGCAACTCGGGAATCAGCCAATGCGCGAAGTAACCCACTGCGAGTACCGTCATGAACACGAGCCCGAATGCGAGCATCAGGATCGCGCGGCGCTGCAGGTACAGCTCGCGTTTCGGAATCCGCCAGCCGTCCGCGAACAGCAGCGGCGGAATGAACAGCAGCATGAAGATTTCGGGGTCGAACGTGACGTGCAGGTTCAGCTTCGGCCATGCGAGCATCGCGCCGAACGCGATCTGCATCAGCGGCAGCGGCAGTTGCAACGGCAGAATGCGCGTGACGGCGCCGGACAGCGCGACGGTCAGCAGCAGGATCAGGACTGTGAAGACGATTTCCATCGATACGGCGAATACGGGGAATGAAACGATCGTACGGAGTGTAGCGTGCTGACGTGACGGCTGCGCTCGAGTGACCGGTGCGTGCGCACGAAAGTGGTGCATCCGGCGCGCGCCACGATGGTGCGAAGACCCCGTGCAGCCGCATGGCGTACGGGTTGTCAGGACCTTGCACGGAGCTTGCTTGAAGGTGGGCAGCCGTCCGGCATCGACCGGGCAACCGAGGGTCCAACCATGACATTGAACGCGCCGCCCGTTTCGGCGGGCGGCGCGTTCGAAGGCAATACCAGGAGGAAGGCATGACGATCGTTCAACAGGAGCGTCCGGCCGCCGCGTCGCCGTACCGGTTCGAGCGGGAGATGAGCTCCGGCTTCGAACGTCTGGCCACGCAGCACCGCGACCTGACGCTGACGACCGTGTTCCAGCCGATATTCAGCCTGTCGCACCAGCGTGCGGTCGGCTACGAGGCGCTGCTGCGCGCGCACGATGCGCTCGACCGCGCGGTGTCGCCGCTCGACGTGTTCGGCGAAGCCGCGCGGCAGGGCGAACTGCTGCAGCTCGACCGGCTCGCGCAGGCGCTGCATCTCGAGAACTTCGCGCTGCTCGGCGCGGAGCGCGAGTGGCTGTTCCTCAACGTCCATCCGGGTGTGCTGACCGATCCGTTCCAGGCAGCCGCGCTGCTCGCGAACCTGAAGCGGCTCGGCATGCCGCCGCGCCGCATCGTGCTCGAAGTGCTCGAACAGCGCGCGGAAGACGTCGAGCGGCTCGCGGAGGCCGTGCGCGAATTCCGCACGCACGGCTTCCTGATCGCGCTCGACGATTTCGGCGCCGGTCATTCGAACCTCGAACGGATCTGGCAGCTGAACCCGGACATCGTGAAGCTCGACCGGATCATGCTGTCGCACGCGGCGCACCGCACCGGGCTCACCGCGATCCTGCACGGGCTCGTCACGTTGCTGCACGAGGCCGGCAAGCTCGTGCTCGTCGAAGGGATCGAGACCGAGCACGAGGCGCAGATCGCGCTGTCGTGCGAGGCCGATTTCGTGCAGGGCTACTACTTCGGGCGCCCGGCGCCGGGGCTGCCCGACAGCGCGGCCGCGACCGGCTGCATCGGCGAGCTGACCGAGCGCTTTCGTCAGCAGACCGAAGCGCGCGAGCGGCGCGACGCGCAGCGGCTCGCGCCGTACCTGCGCGCGTTCGAGCGGGCGGCCGAGCGTCTCGCGGCCGGCGAGCCGCTCGACGAGGTGTGCTGGAACTTCCTCGCGCTCGACGCGGCCGCGCGCTGCTTCCTGCTCGACGCGCACGGCCGGCAGTCGGGCCGCAACGTCGTGCTGCGCGCCGATCGCGCGCTCGCCGAGGCGCGCTTCTCGCCGCTGGCGGACGCGCAAGGTGCGAACTGGCTGCGCCGGCCGTATTTCCGCTCGGCGATCGCCGAGCCGGGGCGCGTGCAGGTCACGCGGCCGTACCTGTCGATCAACGAGGCGCAGCCGTGCGTGACGCTGTCGGTGGCGGTGCGCGTCGGCGATGCGCAGCGCGTGCTGTGCGGCGACATCGACTGGGTCGACGACGAAGCGGACGCCGGCTAGGGGCGCACGGATCGCATGCGGCGATCGGGGCGCGGCGGCGCGGGGCGGCCGTTGCGTTCGCCGCGGGCTTCCCCGACAATGGCCCGACCGCGGCCGTCGTGACCGCGATCGCGCCGTCCCGGGGGCCAACCATGGCGGCGAATAAAAGGAAAACACAATGAAAAGACCGATTTCGCTGACCATCCTCGCGTGGATCATCATCGTGACCAACGCGATCACGTGCGTCTATACGCCGTTCTCGATCGGCATGCCGACCACCCAGGCGCTGATGTCGCACTACCTGCTGCCCGTGTGGGCGACGTTCGGCATCAGCATGATTATCGAAGCGGCGAACGTCGTCATCGGCATCGCGATCCTCAAGGGCCGCGAATGGTCGCGCATGGCGTATATCGTGACATTCGTGTTCGGGATTGCGTTCTCGTTAATCAACATGCCGGCGTCGATGCTCGCGGTGCTGATTCCCGGCGTCCTGCTGTTCGCGCTGTTCGTCTACCTGCTGTTCCGGCGCCCCGCGACCGCGTATTTCCGCCAGACACCCGCATGAACGCCGTGCGCAACGCGCTGGCGATCGTGCTGTTCGCGATCGCGGGCATGTGCGTGATCGTCGCGCAGATGGTCGCGTTCCTGAAGGTCGGCCAGACGACGGTGATGGTCGTGTTTGCCGCTGGGATGTCCGCGGTTTCGGTTGCGCTTTTGGCTGCGGGCGCGTTTGCCGGCGCGTTCCGGCCGCGTGCGCGCGGTGCCGGCATCGCGCTGCTCGTCGCGACCGCGACCACCGCGCTCGGGATGATCGGCTGGGCGACGCTGCTGCTCGCGCCGGGGATCGTCGACGTGATGCAGCAGCAGGGGGTGCAATTCACCGTGCGGATGTTCCGGTTCGCGCCCGGCACCGTGGTGACCGGCCTGTCCGCGCTCGCTGGCATCTGGCTCGTGCGGCGCGGCTGACGTGCACGGCCGCCGGCACGCTGGCGTCCGTCACGCGGCTCGGCTAGGATGCGCGAATTGTCCAGACGATTCGCGGGCCGCCCATGAACCGAAACGCCGCTTCTTCCGTCCTCCTCGAAGTGATCGCCACGACCGTCGGCGATGCGAAGGCCGCCGCCCGTGCGGGCGCCGACCGCCTCGAGCTCGTGACCGCGATCACCGAAGGCGGGCTGACGCCCAGCGTCGGCCTGATCGAGGCCGTCGTGGCCGCGGTGCCGATTCCCGTCAACGTGATCGTGCGTCCGCACAGCCGGTCGTTCGTCTATGACGCCGACGACCTGCGCGTGATCGAACGCGACGTGCGCGCGGCCGTCGCGGCCGGCGCGAACGGCGTCGTGTTCGGCGCGCTCGACGCGCACGGCGACATCGATCTCGGCGCGCTGGCCCGCATCGCGGCCGCCGCGGACGGCCGGGCACTCACGTTCCACCGGGCGTTCGACGTCGCGCGCGATCTGAACGCCGCGTTCGACGCGCTGCTGCGCGTGCCGGCCGTCACGTCGGTGCTGACGTCGGGCGGCCATCCGTCGGTACTCGATGCCGTCGCGACGATCACGCGGCTCGTGCGGCAGGCGGCCGGTTCGACCTGCACGGTATTGGCCGGCTCGGGGCTCACGATCGATGCGGTCGGCGATTTCGTCCGTGCGACCGGCGTGCGTGCGGTGCATTTCGGCTCGGGCGTGCGGCCGCGCGGCGAGGTGCTCGCGCCCGTCGACGAACAGCGCGTCGAGCGCGTGCGCGCGGCGCTCGACGGCGCGGCGGCGCACGTGTGATGCGCCCGGCGGCGGCCGCAGCCGCTGCCCCGTGCGCTGGCGCCACCACGCACCGGAACATGAAACGCGACAGAGGGCCACATGACCGACGCAACACACGACACGCAGGACGGCGCGGACGATGACGCCGCGCCCGGCTGGGACGCGATCGACGGTGCGCTTGCACGCCTCTATCCGGGCCAGGAGCCGAAGCACTACGGCACGCTGGTCAAGTGGCGGCTCGGCGGCCCCGATCCGCTCGACGGGATCAGCGTGTGGAAGCGCGCGGGGCCCGTGCCGCACTGGCACTTCGTCACGTACGGGCTGAGCGAGCTGTATGCGAAGGAGTCCGACGATCCGGCCGTCAGCGGCTTCGGGTTCGAGCTGACGATGCGCGTCGCGTGCGCGGCGGGCGAAGAGGAGCCGCCGCGCTGGGTGTTCAGCTTCCTGCAGAATCTCGCGCGCTACGTGTTCCAGAGCGGCAACGCGTTCGACGACGGCCACTGGATGACGGCCAACGGCCCGATCGCGCTCGATACCGGCACGGCGCTCTGCTCGATGGGCTTCGCGTTCGATCCGGAACTGCCGTCGATCGACACGCCGCACGGCCGCCTCGCGTTCCTGCAGGTCGTCGGGCTGACGCTCGACGAAGAGCGCGCCGCGAAGCGCTGGCGCACGCGCGCGCTGCTCGACACGCTGCTGCCGCACATGCCGCTCTGGGTGACCGAGCTCGGCCGCGCATCGCTGCTCGAACGCGCGGACGTGCGCGAGCAGGTCGACGCGGGTACGCAGCGCGACGGCTCGGCGAGCGGCTACCTGTTCACCGACGTGCTCGGATGGGACACGCGCAAGCGGCTGCTGCGCGCGCCCGTGATCGAGATTACCGTCGGCGCGCGGCAGGTCGAGGAACTCGTCGCGTTGCTGCCGTTGCGGCTGCCGTTCGACCGCGCGTTCCGCCTGGTCGGTCACGACGGCGCGCTGCGGTTCGTGCACGGCGACGCGAACGCCGTGACCGACGAAGACGGCACGCTGACGCTGCGGCTCACCGACGCGACGGTGCAGGCGCTGGCGCGCACGCTGAAGCCGCGCGCGGGCGAGTATGCGATCGACGGGCTCGACGGCGTGCGCTGGCGCGTCGAGAAGACGGTGATCCGCGACGCGAAGGGCAACCCGGTACAGACGATCGGGTAAGCCGCTGCCGCGCCGTCGCAGGCGCGGCGGCGTTACGTATTCCGCACGAACCAGGCCCGCTTCGCGGTGCCGAGCAGCGCGCGATAGACGACCCACGACACGACGAAGGTCGCCGGTGCCGACAGCGACGCGGCGAACCCGGTCGCCTGGTTCAGCGCGAGCCCCGCGAACGCACCCGCGAACCACGCAGTCAGCCCGCCCGGATTGAACACCGGCACATGCGCGTCGCGGCACTCGACATCGTCGCCGACGAGCTGCCCGTAGCGCGCCGACAGGATGTGCGCGAGCGCGACGCCGACCCACGCGACGACGAAGATGCCCTGGTACGCGAGCGCCTGCAGGATCCGCGAGAAGATGTCGGCCATCATCAGCGCGTAGACGACCGCGCCGACCACGAGCGCCCATACGAACTTCGGCGCGCGCAGCCCGGCGACCTTCTGGAAGAACGCCTGCATGTTGACGGTCGCGAGGTAGTAGTTCGCGGTGTTGATGCGCGACTGCGTGACCCATACGAACAGCAACCCCCACACGCCCATCAGCTTGAGCAGCGCGAGCACGACCGACACTTCCGACAGCGTGCCGAGCCCGGGAATCGTGGCGACGAGATAGATGCCGGCCGCGCCGTTGACGAGGAACGTGACGAGATAGAACGGCATCCCGAAGTTGAAGCGGCCGTGATAGCGGGCGTCCTCCTTGCGGCCGAAGCGCGCGTAGTCGAACGTGAACATCATCAGCACCCACACACCCATGTAGTAGACGAAGCACTGCCACCAGCCGCCGGCCGGTGCGCCGCCCGCCGGCCCGAAATCGAGCCACGCGGCGTGATAGCCGTACTCGGCCGTCGCGAGCCCGACCGCCGCGAGCAGCCCGAACAGGTAGAACGGCAGCAGCACGCCGTTGAACTTGTCGAGCCAGTGCTGCACGCTGCCGAACACGAGCGGCACGCTGTAGCAGACGACGATCAGCGCGGCCCATTGGTAGTCCAGCGCCGGAAACTGGTGATGCGCGGCGACCGCGATCACCGAGCCCTCGAACACCGCGTAGTAGATCGCCGTCGCGAAGAAGATCAGCGTCGCGAGCGCCGCGCCCGCGCTGCCGAACAGCACGCGCGAGAACAGCGCGACCGACAGGCCGGTGCGAATCGCATAGCGGCTGATGATCGAATTGACGACGCCGTACGACACCACCGACAGCGCCATGCCGATCAGCGCGTTGCGCGCGCCGTAGGTGAGCGCGAGCGTCGCGCCGACGACGATGTAGAACACCGCGCTGCAGACGGCCCACCACGCCATCGTCAGCGAAAAGGGCGGCATGCGCGCGTGATCGGGAATGGCGAGCGTCGACAGGTCGAGATCCTCGTCGGTGCGGGCCTGAGCCAGGTTGGCCATGAGCGTGCTCCTCGATGAGCAAAACAGCGGACGACGTCTGGGCCGCGGGTCAGGCGATCCGCAGGGTTGCCCCGACGTCGGGCGGGCAACCGGTCCGGCAGAAACGGCGCGCAAGCGTCCCCGCCGCGCCGCGCGCGGCCGCACGGGCGGGAAACGAAAGCGAAGGATGAAAACGGCGGGCGGCGAACGGCGCCCGGCAGGGTGGCCGGGCGTCCGGCGCTCAGTCCTGCAGCACGGCGCGCAGCAGCGCGAGGCGCCGCTGGTACTCGCGGCGTGCCGCGAGCGCATCGGCCATCGTCACGCGCACGAAGCGCGCGCGATGGTTCGGCTGCATCTGGCCGATCAGGTCCATGTCGGCGCTGATGACCGTGCCGATCGTCGCGTAGCCGCCACCCGACACCGCGTCGCGATGCAGGATGATCGGCTCGAGCCCGGCCGGCACCTGGATCGAGCCGATCGGATAGCACGCGTCGACGATGTTCGACGGATCGGCGCCCGCGCCGAACGGCTGTTCGCGCGGCCGGAACTGCAGCGGGCGCCCGTTCTTGTAGCGGTAGCCGATGCGGTCGGCTTCAGGCGCGACCGTCCATTCGTCGTCGAAGAACGTGTGCGCCGATGCGTCGGTGAGCCGGTAGTGGTACAGGCCCGTCAGCACGCGCAGTTCGACCTGGCTGTCGAGCGGCCGGACGACCGCCGCCGGCAGCTCGCGCCCTTCGCGATGCATGCCGCGCGCGGCGCCGATCGGCAGCCGGTCGCCTTTCTGCAGCCGCCGGCCCGCATGGCCGCCGATCGCGCCGAGCGCATAGGTCGAGCGGCTGCCGAGCACGACCGGCACGTCGATGCCGCCCGCGACGGCCAGGTAGGCCCGCGCACCGCCCTTCACGTAGTTGAACGACAGCACACTGCCCGCGCGGATGCGCAGCGCGATGTTGCAGCACTGCCCGACGCCGTCGATCTTCGGCGTCATCTCGGCGCCCGTGACGGCAACGAGCGCGTCCGCATGGAACATCAGCTCCGGGCCGAGCAGCGTGCATTCGAGCACGGCCGCTTCTTCGGGATTGCCGACCAGCAGGTTCGCCGCACGCGACGCATACTGGTCGAGCGCGCCCGACGGCGGGATGCCGACGTGGTAGTAGCCTTGCCGGCCCGTATCCTGGACCGACGTCGCGAGGCCGGGCTTGATGACCTCGATCAGGTTGTGCGCGTCAGCTGGCATGCAGCACCTCGACGAGAGAACGGTTGACCGCATCGGGATCGCGCAGGAACGCGTCGAGCGAGAATTTCACCGGGCGCACGCGCAGCGAGAACGTGCCGGCCTCGACGGCCGCCACTGCCGCGTCGTATGCGTCGCGATCGATCGGCTGGAACTTCACGATGTCGCCGGGCCGGAAGAACACCATGAAATCGTGCAGGTAGTCGAGCCGTTGCGCGGGATCGAAGATCGGCGCCGGCGTCACGCCGAACATCTGGTAGCCGCCCGCGCCGCGCACCGAATAGATGCAGCCGAAGCAGCCGCCGTGGCCGACCGTCAGCTTCGGCGTGTCGGTGCGCGGCCGCAGGTATTTCGGCACTTCGAGCTGCCGTTCGCGCTCGACCATCTGGTACATGAACGGCAGGCCCGCGACGAAGCCGACCATCGACACGAACCACGGCGAACCCGAGTGCGCGGCGATGAAGTCGTCGACGTCGCGCTTGCCGTTGATCCGCGCCGCGTATTCGAGATCGGTCGACGACGGGTCCTGGTGACGCTCGCGAAACCGCATCAGCGTCTCGTGCGTCCACGGGTCGTTGTAGAGCACCGGCACCTCGACGATGCGCGTGTCGAGTTCGAGCGGCGCGTCGCCGACCTCGGCCTCGATCGCCTTCAGCAGCGCGACGAGCGCGTCGGGCTCGATCACGTCCGGGTCGTAGCGCACCTGGTAGGACGCGTTCGCCGGGCAGATTTCGGTGATGCCCGGCACCGCGCGCCGCTGCAGCTCGCGCGTGATCGCCGTGCCCTTGAAGAAGGCGTCGAGCGACATCGCCTCGCTGATCTCGACGAACACGAACTCGTCGCCGCCGAACGTATAACGGGTCGTCACAGGGCCTCCCCGACGCGCGCGGCGTCCGCGGTTGCGTGCTGCCGGGCGGCGGCCGTCGCGGCCTCGCGCCATTGCGGCATCCATGCTTCGAGAAAATTCGTGTGATAGCGGCCCGCGCGCACGTCGTCGTCCGCGAGCAGCGCGACGTGCAGCGGCGCGGTCGTCTTCAGGCCGCCGACGTGCAGTTCGCCGAGCGCGCGCGACAGGCGCCGCAGCGCGGCCGCGCGGCTCTCGTCGTGCACGATCAGCTTCGCGAGCAGCGAATCGTAGAACGGCGGCACGACGTAGCCCGGATAGAGCAGCGAATCGATGCGCACGCCGGGGCCGGTCGGCCACACCAGTGCGTCGATCCGGCCGGGATTCGGGCGGAAATCCTGCAGCGGATCTTCCGCGTTGATCCGGCATTCGAGCGCCGCGCCGCGCATCGCGATGTCCGGCTGCGCGAACCGCAGCGGCTCGCCGTCGGCGATGCGCAGCGTCTCGCGCACGAGATCGATGCCGGTGATCGCCTCCGTGACCGGATGCTCGACCTGGATGCGCGTGTTCATCTCGATGAAGTAGAACTCGCCGCGCGCGTCGTCGAACAGGTATTCGAGCGTGCCCGCGCTGCGATAGCCGACTTCGCGCGCGAGGCGCGTGGCCGACGTGCACAGCGCGTCGCGCTGCGCCGGCGTGAGCGACGGCGACGGCGCTTCCTCGAGGATCTTCTGGCGGCGCCGCTGCAGCGAGCATTCGCGCTCGAACAGATGGACGACGTCGCGGCCGTCGCCGAGCACCTGCACCTCGATGTGCCGCGCCCGTGCGATGAAGCGCTCGAGATAGACTCCGCCGTCGCCGAACGCAGCCTGCGCTTCGCGCTGCGCGAGCGGCAGTTCGGCGTCGAGCTGCGCGGCGTCGTGCGCGACGCGGATGCCGCGCCCGCCGCCGCCCGCGGCCGCCTTGATCATGATCGGATAGCCGATGCGCGCGGCGACCGCACGGGCCTCGTCGAGCGATTGCACGACGCCGTCGCTGCCGGGCACCGTCGGCACGTTGGCGCGCCGCGCGGTGTCGCGGGCGCGCGCCTTGTCGCCCATCGTCGCAATGACCTGCGAGTCCGGTCCGACGAAGATCAGCCCGGCCGCCTCGACCTGCGCGGCGAACGCGGCATTTTCGGACAGGAAGCCGTAGCCGGGATGGATCGCGTCCGCGCCGCATTGCCGCGCGGCGTCGAGGATCGCGGCGGGATTCAGATAGCTTTTCGCTGCATGCGACGAGCCGATGTGGATCGCCTCGTCGGCCATGCGTGCGGCGAGGCTGTCGCGGTCGGCGTCGCTGACCACGGCGACCGCGCGCATGCCGAGCTCGCGCGCCGCGCGGATCACGCGCACCGCGATCTCGCCGCGATTCGCGACCAGCACGGTCTTGATCCGCGACGGGCGATAGAACGTGTCGGGGGAGGTGGCCGGCTTCATCGCGTCACCCCTCGATCCGCATCAGGACCTGGCCCGCGTCGACCGGTTCGCCGTCCTCGACGAGCAGCTCGACCACGCGGCCGGCCGCTTCGGCTTCGATCTCGGTGAACTGCTTCATCACTTCGACGAGGCCGACCACGGCGCCCGCGGCGACCGTCGCATCGACCGCGACGTAGTAGGCCGCATCGGGCGACGGGCGCCGGTAGAACGTGCCCGGCAACGGGCTGACGATATCGTGCAATGCCATCTGGCGTCTCCTTGAATCGGGTTCAGTGATGGGCGGCGAGCGGTCGCGGGCCCGCGGTCCGGATGCCTTCGCGGACCAGCGCATCGCGCGTGTCGCGGACGAGGTCGAGCGCGCCCGGCGTGTCGCTGTGGATGCAGACCGAATCGAAATCGATGTCGATGTCGTCGCCGTCGACCGTGCGCACCTTGCCGTCGATGCACGCGCGCAACACCTTGTCGGCGACCTGCTGCGGGTCGAGGCGGCCCACGCGGCGCGTGAACACGATCGAGCCGCTGCGGTCGTAGTCGCGGTCGGCGTAGAACTCGCGGATCACCGGCTGTCCGTACTCCCTGGCAACGCGATAGGTGACCGATGCCTCCATGCAGTACAGCCACAGGCCGGGGTCGACGCGCTGCAGCGTCTCGATCAGCAGCCGGGAGAACGCTTCGCTGGTTGCCGCGTGCATGTAGAGCGCACCGTGCGGCTTGACGTGCTGCAGGCTCACGCCGTTGAGCCGCGCGAACTCGCGCAGCGCGCCGAGCTGGTACAGGATGTCGTGGACGAGCGCCTGCGGCGTTTCGGTGATCGTGCGCCGGCCGAAGCCGACCAGATCGCGAAAGCCCGGATGCGCGCCGATCCCGACGCCGGCGTCGCGCGCAAGCTGCACCGTGCGCGCCATGATGTTCGGATCGCCGGCGTGAAAACCGGTGGCGATGTTCGCCGAGCTGATGAGCGGCATGATCTGCTCGTCGACGCCGTCGCCGATCGTCCACGGGCCGAAACCTTCGCCCATGTCGGAATTCAGGTCGACACTGTGCTTCCTCATACGGATCGTTCCTCCAGGTTCTCCGGTGTCGTTTGCGCCGGGGGCGCGGGCCGAAACCGTGTTGAACGCAGGTTAGCCGTGCGGGGTGCGTCAAAATAGTTCTATTTTTGTATGCGACCGTATCGATTTTTTAGATATCGCGCGAAGCGGCCGCGCAGCGCCGCCGCAGGCGGGTGTGCGCAGGGCGGGCGGTCACGGATTGCCGCCGGCGGGGCGGTTGATATGATGTTTGCCGTGTGCCCATCAGTTTTCCACCGGACATGGCCCTGACTCTCAGACAGCTCAAGTACTTCGTCGCGACCGCCGAGCTCGGACAGATCTCGCAGGCCGCGATCCAGCTCACGATCTCGCAGTCGGCCGTGACGAGCGCGATCAAGGAGCTGGAGGACAGCCTCGGCACGCAGCTGTTCCTGCGCACGCCGGCGGGCGTGACGCTCACCGACACCGGGCGGCGCTTTCTCAATCACGCGTACACGATCCTGTCGTCGGTCGACGAGGCGATGCGGATCCCGAACCTCGAAAGCACGCTGACCGGCACGCTCGCGATCGCCGCGAGCTACACGGTGCTTGGCTACTTCCTGCCGCACCACGTGCTGCGGTTGAATACGCTCTATCCGCGCCTGACGATCCACCTGCACGAGCTGAACCGCGAGTCGATCGAGGAAGGGCTGATCGCGGGCCGCTACGACATGGCCGTGCTGCTGACGTCGAACGTGTCGAATCCCGAGCTCGTGCTGGAGCCGGTGATCCATTCGGTGCGCCGGCTGTGGGTCGGCGCGCATCATCCGCTGCTCAGGCGCGAGAGCGTCACGTTCGCGGAGGTCGCGCACGAGCCGTTCGTGATGCTGACGGTCGACGAGGCCGGACAGACGGCGCTGCGCTACTGGAACGAGACGCCGTACCGGCCGAACGTGATCCTGCGCACGTCGTCGGTCGAGGCCGTGCGCAGCATGGTCGCGAACGGCAGCGGCGTCGCGATCCTGTCCGACATGGTGTATCGCCCGTGGTCGCTCGAAGGGCGGCGCATCGAGACGATCGTGCTGCGCGACCCGGTGCCGCCGATGAGCGTCGGCCTCGCGTGGCGCAAGAACATCGAGCTGAGCCCCGCGATGCACGCGGTGCGCGATTACTTCCGGCACACGTTCATGGAGCCGCGCGCGCTGGGCGGCGCGACCTGAGCGCGCGGCGAACGCGCATGAAAAAAGCCGGGACGCATCCCGGCTTTTTTTGTGTATGGCGGACGAATCCGCCATGCGTGGCGCTTACGCGCTGGCCGACATCGCGTCCGCGTCGCTCGAGCGGATGCCGAGGCGCTCGAACAGCGCGCGGTCCTTCTGCGATTGCGGATTGCTGGTCGTCAGCAGCTGGTCGCCGTAGAACATCGAGTTCGCGCCGGCGAGGAAGCACATCGCCTGCAGCCCGTCGTCGAGCTGCTCGCGGCCGGCCGACAGGCGCACGACGGCCTTCGGCATCGTGATGCGCGCGACTGCAATCGTACGCACGAACTCGAACGGGTCGAGCGGCGCGGTGCCTTCGAGCGGCGTGCCTTCGATCGCGACGAGGTTGTTGATCGGCACCGAATCCGGATACGGGTTCAGGTTCGCGAGCTGCGAGATCAGGCCCGCGCGCTCGCGGCGCGATTCGCCCATCCCGATGATGCCGCCGCAGCACACGTTGATGCCGGCGTCGCGCACGCGGTCGAGCGTGTCGAGGCGGTCCTGGTACGTGCGCGTGGAGATCACCTGGCCGTAGAACTCCGGCGACGTGTCGAGGTTGTGGTTGTAGTAGTCGAGGCCCGCGTTCGCGAGTTCCTGTGCCTGTTCGTCCTCGAGCATGCCGAGCGTCATGCAGGTCTCGAGGCCGAGCTCCTTCACGCCGCGCACCATCTCGGTCAGCGCCGGCATGTGGCGCTCCTTCGGGTTGCGCCACGCGGCGCCCATGCAGAAGCGGCTCGCGCCGTTCGCCTTCGCCGCGCGCGCGGCATCGAGCACCGCGTCGACGTCCATCAGCTTCTCGGCCTTCAGGCCCGTGTCGTGATGCGACGACTGCGAGCAGTAGCCGCAGTCTTCCTCGCAGCCGCCCGTCTTGATCGACAGCAGCGTCGACAGCTGCACTGCGTTCGCGTCGAAGTGCTCGCGATGCACCTGCTGCGCGCGGAAGAGCAGGTCGTTGAACGGCAGTGCGAACAGCGCGACGACGTCGGCGACGCGCCAGCGCTGCGAGGCCGGTGCAGCCACGGGAATCGCGTCGGGTTGCACGGCGGCGGTCTGGGCTTGGGTCATTTCGTTTTCCTGTCCTGGGCGGGATTGGGGGATCGGTTGGGTCAATGCTGCGCGGTGCGCAGCGTCTCGACGAGCGCGGCGATGTCGAGCATCGCCGCGGCGGATTCGGGGGCGGCCGGGCTCATGTACGGAATGCGGCCGAGCAGCGGCGCGCCGTGCTCGCGCGCGAGCCAGTCGCGCATCGTTGCGATGTTCTCGTCGGGGAACGACATGGCCGCGTCGACGTGGTTCGCAACCCAGCCTGCGAGCTTGAGGCCGCGTGCGGCAATCGCGTCGGCGGTGAGCAGCGCGTGGTTGATGCAGCCGAGCCGCACGCCGACCACGAGCACGACCGGCACGCCGAGCGCGACGGCAAGATCGGCCATGTCCTGCGTGTCGTTCATCGGCACGCGGAAGCCGCCGGCGCCTTCGACGACGACGATATCCGCGCGCGTGAGCGCTTCGCGATGGCACGCGACGATCGTGTCGATGTCGAGCGTCACGCCTTCCTGCGCGGCGACGATATGCGGCGCGGCCGGTGCTTTCAGCAGGAACGGCGTGCGCAGCTCGGGCGGCAGCACGACGTTCGCGGCGGCATCGAGCTGGTCGGCGTCCTCGTTGCGCCAGATGCCGTCGCGTTCGTACGCGCCGGCCGCGACGGGCTTCAGTGCGGCCGCACGCAGGCCGTGCCGCGCAAACCCGTGCAGCATCGCGGCCGACACGAAGGTCTTGCCGATTTCGGTGTCGGTGCCGGTGACGAAAAGGGAAAGGGGGGCCGTCATGCTGCGTCCTTGCTTGCTGCCAGCAACGCGGCTTCGAGCCGCGCAAGATCGTCGAACGAATGCGCGGCCGACAGCGACACGCGCAGCCGTGACGTGCCGGCGGGTACCGTCGGCGGCCGGATCGCGGGTACCCACAGGCCGTGCGCGTCGAGCGCGCGCATCGCGGTGAGCGTCGCGTCGTTGCTGCCGATCACGAGCGGCTGCACGGCCGTGTGCGAATCGACCGGTCGCCAGCGCGTGTTGCGCAGCAGCGCGCGGGTGCGTTCGATCAGGGCGGCGAGGTGCGTGCGTCGTGCGTCGCCTTCGTCGCCCGCGATCACCTTCAGGCTGGCCGATACCGCATGCGCGACGGCCGGCGGTGCGGCCGTCGTGAAGATGTAGCTGCGCGCGCGCTGGATCAGCCATTCGATCACGGTTTCATGGGCGATCACGAACGCGCCCGCGACGCCGGCCGCCTTGCCGAGCGTGCCGACGTAGACGAGATGCGGCGAACGCAGCGCGGCGGCCGCGAGCGCACCGCGGCCCTGCGGGCCGAGCACGCCGAAGCCGTGCGCATCGTCGACGACGAGCCACGCGCCGTGGCGTTCGGCCAGCGCGACGAGTTCGGCGAGCGGCGCGATATCGCCATCCATGCTGAACACGGTGTCGCTGACGATCAGTTTCGTTTCGGCATCCGATGCGTCGAGCAGTGCGGCGAGCGCCGCCGTATCCGCGTGCGGATAGACCTGCACGTTCGCGCGCGACAGCCGCATGCCGTCGATCAGCGAGGCGTGGTTCAGCGCGTCGGAGAAGAGTGTCGCGCCCTTGCCGGCCAGGGCCGTCATCGCGGCGAGGTTCGCCATGTAGCCGGTGCTGAAGTACAGCGCGCGCGGGGCATCCGAGAAGCCGCCCGCGAAGCCCGCGAGTTCGTCCTCGAGTGTCGCGTGCGCGCGCGAATGGCCTCCGAGCAGGTGCGAGCCGCCGCTACCGGAGCCGTAGCGCCGCGCGCCTTCGGCGAATGCGGCGACGAGCGCCGGATGCGCAGCGAGGCCGAGGTAGTCGTTGCTCGCGAAGCCGATGATCTCGCGGCCGTTCACGGTCATGCGCGCGTCGCACGCGGTGTCGGCGATGCGGCGCACGCGGCGCAGCCCTTGCGCGTCGAGATCGGCGAGGCCGCGTTGCAGGGTGTCGAGCAGGCTCATCGGCCGATTTCCTCCAGGGTCGCGTCGAGCGTGTCGCGCGTGCGCTGCGCGAGCCACGCGATGTCGTCGTCGCTCATCACGTACGGCGGCATCAGGTACACGGTCGTGCCGATCGGGCGCAGCAGCAGCTCGCGCTCCAGCGCGCGTTCGAAGAAGCGCCGCGAGAAGCCGCGTGCCGCGTCGCCGTCGAGCGCGACGTCGAACGCGAACAGCGTGCCGCGTTCGCGCAGGTGGCGCACCTGCGGATGCGCGTCGAGGGAGCCAAGCGCGGCGCGCAGCGTCGCCGATTTGCGCGCGTTGCCCGCGAGCACGTCGTCGCGCGCGAACAGGTCGAGCGTCGCGACCGCCGCGCGGCACGCGAGCGGGTTGCCGGTGTACGAATGCGAGTGCAGGAAGCCGCGGGTCGTGTCGTCGTCGTAGAACGCCGCGAACACGTCGTCGCGCGTGAGCACGAGCGACAGCGGCAGGTAGCCGCCGCTGATGCCTTTCGACAGGCACATGAAATCGGGCCAGACGCCGGCCTGCTCGCAGGCGAAGAAGGTGCCGGTGCGGCCGCAGCCGACCGCGATCTCGTCGGCGATCAGGTGCACGCCGAATTCGTCGCACAGCGCGCGCAGCCCGCGCACGTACGACGGATCATGCATCGCCATGCCGGCCGCGCACTGCACGAGCGGCTCGACGATCAGCGCGGCGATCCGGTCGCCGCGTTCGGCGAACAGGCGCCGCACGTCCGCGAGCGCGCGGCCCGCGACGTCGGCAGCCGTCTCGCCCGGCAGCGCGCCGCGCGCATCGGGCGACGCGACGACGTGCGCATGGCGGATCAGCGGGTCGTACGCATCCTTGAACAGCGCGACGTCGGTCACGCCGAGCGCGCCGATCGTCTCGCCGTGATAGCTGTTCGCGACGCAGACGAATTCCTGCTTGTTCGCGCGGCCGCGGTTGCGCCACGCGTGGAAGCTCATCTTCAGCGCGATCTCGACGGCCGATGCGCCGTCCGACGCGAAGAACGCATGGCCGAGGTTGCGCGCGGTGAGCGCGTGCAGCCGCTCGCCGAGCTCGATCGCGGGCTCGTGCGTGCAGCCGGCGAGCATCGCGTGCTCGAGCGTGTCGAGCTGGTCCTTCAGCGCCGCGTTGATGTCCGGGTTCGCATGGCCGAACAGGTTGACCCACCACGAGCTGATCGCGTCGAAGTAGCGGCGGCCGTCACGGTCGTACAGCCACACGCCCGCGCCGCGCGCGACGGGGACGAGCGGCAGGCGCTCGTGATGCTTCATCTGGGTGCAGGGATGCCAGACCGCGCGCAGGCTGCGCGCGACCCAGTCGTCGGTGGCTGGCGTACTCAAGGCGACTCCGGGGGTAAAACGACCGCGCGGCATCGACGGGATGCCGCGCGGCGGGATACGAAACGCGCTGAGATTAGCGTGTTCCGCGGGACGTTGCACTAGCGGTTACAAACCCTGCAAAGCCTTACTGGGCGGGAGTTCGGCGCAGTTCATGGCGGCTCGGAACGGAACGCGGCGGAAGGGGGGAAATGGCCGCAGATGACGACGTTCGAGTGACACCCCCCGACAGAAAAAAATCGCGGGACGGCACGCGGCACGATTGCAAAAAATCGGGGAGCGAAGGGGGAAACGGGCGAACGGGGCGACGTCGCGCGCACAAGGCGGCGGTCGAATGATCTGCGGAATCGGGGGGGAAATCAGGTGCGAAAACGGGCGCGCCGGAACGGCGTGCGACGGCGCGCGAGGTGCACGCGGACAGGAGAAAACGCAGGAAGGAGCGTCAGCTGAGCGGGCCGGCGGCGGACGGGCCGCCGCGCGTCAGCGCGAGGCCAGCGCGCGCGTGTCGGTGTCGCGCGTGGTGTCGTCGCCGTTGTCGGCCGTCTGCGTCGTGTTCGCGTTCCACACGACACGGTCGTTGACCGCGTACAGCCGGCATGCCCCCGCGCCTTGCTTCGCGCAGTTGTCGAGTGCAAGCGCCATCGGGTCGTCGCCGCCTTCTGCCCACGACCACGCCCCTTCCGACGACACCGCGAACGCGCGGCTCGGATGCTGGTTCAGGAAGCGGCGATAGCCTTCGCGGCCGGCTTCGTCGACGAACGGCACCGCGCCGACCGCATCGATCGACGCATAGCCGGTGGCCTTCGGCTCGTGCGGGTTCGCGACTGCGTAGCGTACCGAGGTCGGCAGGTTCAGTTGCGCGAGGAATGCATTGACGGCCGGCCACCACACGGGCACGCCGTCGCGATCGACGATCAGCCGGTGCGCGTCGTCCTTGTAGCGGCCGAAATCGATGAACTGGGCCTGCGTGCCATGCGACACGTACGCGTCGTGCATCTGCGCGACGAGCGCCGGGGTCCATACCGAATCGTTGTCGCCGTACAGCCACAGCGACCGCACGGCCGTGTGCGCGCCGTACTGGTCGAACGCATCGACGAGGTTGCGCTGCCAGCCGTCGCACAGGTCCTGGCGCAGCCCGCCCGAGAAGTTGATGATGCCGCGCACGCCCGGCGCGGCTTCGGTGCCGTACGCGACCGATACGAGGCCGCCGTGCGACGTGCCGGCGACGACGATGCGCGACGCATCGACGTACGGCTGGTGCGACATGTAGCGCACCGTCGCATCGACGTCGGCGGCCTGCGCGAGGCCGTTCTTGCCGACGTTGCAGCCTTCCTGCTGGTACGTGCCGCTCGAGCCGGCGAAGCCCTGGCGGTTCGGCGCGATCACCGCATAGCCGCGGCGCACGAATTCGCGTGCGAACGCGAGCGGCCGGCTGCGCGGCTGCAGATGGAGATCGCCGGTGTTCTTGCCGTGGTTGAAGACGACGAGCGGGAACGGGCCGGGGCCGTCCGGCTTGAAGAGCGTCGCCTCGAGCGTTACGGCGCCCGAAGCATCGGCCGGGATGCGGAGAATCTGTTCGTTGAGATCGGCCGCGACCTGCGGCAGGTTCGCGTCGCTGTAGTCGAAGCGCTCGGCATGGGCGAGCGATACGCTGGTACCCGTATTGGCGTTCGGCAGCGTACCGGCCTGAGCGGCCGACAGCGCACAGGCCGCCATCCATCCCACCAATACCTTGCTGAACGCCATTCGTAAGCCCTGCCATGCAACATGACCAATTCGAGGTCATCGTAGCCCGACAAAATCGGGTTGTGCAATGCGGGAATTACCCGGCGTCTGACACAGCAACTATTTGTCAGCGTTCGCTTACTTCGCCGTCGACATAGCGCCAGAAACCGTGCTCGTCGCGCTCGAAACGGCTCGTCTCGTGGAGCCGGTAGGCGCGTCCGCCGACCTTGTAGCGCGCCACGAATTCGACCTCCGCGTGGCGTTCGTCGAGCGGCGCATGGCGTTTGACCGCGAGGCCGAGCCAGCGCGGCGCGTCGGGTGCTTCGGGGTCGGTGTCGAGATCGGGCGGGCAGGTGCGCGCCGCCCACGTCGCGCGCAGGTAGTCGGTCGCGCCGAGCACGTATGCGCTGTACCGCGAACGCATCAACTCGAGCGCGGTCGGCGCGGCTTCGCCGCCGTCGATGAAGCGGCCGCAGCAGGCCGCATAGCGCGGCGGCGCCGCTTTACCGGCGGCGGCGGGGGACGCGCCGCCGCACGGGCACGCGTCAGGTCGGGTCAAAATCATGCGAAACGGGAATTAACGACGATCGGTTGTCGGTTCGGCTCACCAGCTCAGCTCGATGCCGTCGTACTGGAAGAAGCGGCCGTTGGCCTGCGACACGTCCGAACCGGATTCGGCGATCACGCGGCGCATGCCGGTCACGCTGGTTTCCGGGTCGATCGCGGCCTGCGCGCCGCCCATGTCGGTGCGCACCCAGCCGGGATGCAGCGAGATGCACGCGGCATGGCGTGTCTGCAGCGACGCGATGCGCAGCGCGTCGTTCAGCGCGGCCTTGCTCGCGCGGTACAGCCAGCCGGTCGTGCCGGTCGCCTCGGCGATGCTGCCCATCCGGCTCGACACGACGGCCAGCACGCCGCGCGCATCTTCGACGAGCGGCAGCAGGATCGGCAGCAGTTGCATCGGTCCACGCACGTTCGTATGCATCACCGCGTCGAAATCCTCGGCGGTGATCGTCTCGACGCCTTCGGTGCGCGGCCCGTACACGCCCGACACGAGCACGGCCGCATCGAGCCGTTCGCCGTCGAGCTTCCAGCCGAGCGCCGCGATCTGCTCGGGCTGCGCGATATCGAGCGCATGCGCCTGCGCACCGAGCGCGCGCAGCGCGTCGAGCGACGCATCGTCGCGCGCGGTGGCGATCACGTTCCAGCCGTCGCGCCGGTATTGCCGGACGAATTCGCGGCCGAGGCCGCGCGATGCGCCGACGATCAATACGGTTTTCATGCCCGTCGCTCCTTTCCGTGGCGCCGCCGCGGCGGCGCCGGTGTCAGATCCGTTCGATGCGTGTCGCGGCCGCGTCGCAGCGGCCGCCAGGCGAATGCCGCGTTACTTCGCGTCGTCGCACGGCTTCAGCGTGGCGGCGACCGCCTGCGCGACGCCTTCGAGCCGCGCGGCGTCCGCCGCGATCATGTCGTTGTCCGGCGCATGCTCGCCGCCGGCGGTGAGCGCGGCCACGCAGCGCTTGTAGGTCTCGTCGAGCGCTTCGAAGTTCGACACGGCCATCCCGAGGTTGCGCATCCGGCCGTCGTGCACGCCGTACACGAGCCCGTGCACGGTGAGCGACTGGCCGCGGGCCCACGCGTCGTTGACGATCGTCGTGCGGCACACGTTGACGACCTGCTCGATCGCGTTCAGCTCGATCAGGCGGCGATAGCGCGCTTCGCCGACCGGCCAGTCGTCGAGCAGGTCCGCATGGCGCTCACGCACGTCCTGCACGTGATGCAGCCAGTTGTCCGCGAGGCCGACGCGCCGGTTGAGCAGCGCCGCGTTCACGCCCGAGCAGCCGTAGTGGCCGACGACCATGATGTGCTTCACGCGCAGGATGTCCACCGCGAACTGGATCACCGACAGGCAGTTCAGGTCGCTGTGCACGACGACGTTCGCGATGTTGCGGTGCACGAATACTTCGCCCGGCGGCAGGCCGATGATCTGGTTTGCGGGCACGCGCGAATCCGAACAGCCGATCCACAGGTATTCCGGCGCCTGCTGGTCGGCGAGGCGCGCGAAGAACTGCGGATCGTCCTCGAGCTTGCGCTTGACCCAGGCTTCGTTGTTGTCGAACAGATGTGAAAGCGGATTGTCTTGGGTATTCATCGGTGTGGCTTCCGTTGGCGGAAATCGGGTCGATATCGGTTCGGTGTCACCGGCGTCAGGCAGCGCGCTGCGCGTTGCCTTCGCCGTCGTTCTGGTCCGACGCGCCGAAGCGCGCAGGGTAGCGCACGCTGAAGCGCAGCGCCGCGTCGTACGGGTAAAAATCGGGCAATTCGCCCTGCATCAGCTTGTCCTTGCTCGCCTGCCACAGCGCGGGATCGAAAAAGTCCGCGTGATGCTTCATGAACACGCTGCGCACGCGCGGGTCGCCGAGCAGGAACGGTCCGTAGGTCTCCGGAAAGATGTCGTGCGGGCCGACGGTATACCACGGTTCGCCGGACAGCTCGTCTTCCTCGTTGCGCGGCGGCGGCACGCGGCGCACGTTGCAGTCGGTCAGGTACTCGATCTCGTCGTAGTCGTAGAACACGACGCGGCCGTGGCGCGTGACGCCGAAGTTCTTGTACAGCATGTCGCCGGGGAAGATGTTCGCCTTCATCAGCTCCTTCACCGCGTTGCCGTATTCCTTCACGCCGTGCTCGACGTCCGCGTCGCTGCCGTTCTGCAGGTACAGGTTCAGCGGCGTCATCCGGCGCTCGATGTACAGGTGCCTGATCACGAGGTTGTCGTCCTCGTATTCGAGCAGCGACGGCACTTCCTTCTCGAGCTCGCGCACGAGCGCGTGGTCGAGCCGCGCGAGCGGCAGCGCGACGCTCGAATATTCGAGCGTGTCGGCCATCCGCCCGAGGCGGTCGTGGCGCTTCACGAGCTGGTACTTCTCCATGATCTGCGCGCGCGTCGTTTCCTTCGGCGGCGGGAAGTGATCCTTGATGATCTTGAACACGTACGGGAACGACGGCAGCGTGAACACGAGCATCACGAGGCCCTTGATCCCGGGCGCGATGATGAAGCGGTCGCTCGAATGCGACAGATGGTGCAGCAGGTCGCGGTAGAACAGGTTCTTGCCCTGCTTCTGCAGGCCGACCGACGTGTAGATCTCGGCCTTCGGCTTGCCCGGCATGATCGTGCACAGGAAGTCGACGTACGCGGACGGCACGCCCATGTCGACGAGGAAGTACGAGTGCGAGAAGCTGAAGATGATCTGCAGCAGGTCGCGGCGCAGCAGCACCGTGTCGAGCGCGAGCACGCCCGGCCGCACGTGGCGGATCGGCACCGCGAACGGCAGCACGCGGTCGGCGTTGATGATGCGGCCGATGATGTACGCGCTCTTGTTGCGGAAGAACAGCGACGACAGCACGTGGATCTGGAAATTCGGCGCTTCGTCGAAGTGGCCGAACTCGTCGTCGATCGCCTGCATCACGCAACCGATGTCGCGCGGGAGATCCTCGAACGCCGGTTCGAGCTGGAAGTTCGTGACGATGCGCTCGAGCGTGGTGGCGAGCCCGTCGGTGCCCGGATAGTACGCGCGGTAGGTGGGCTTCGCGGCCGGCTCGTCGTTCTCCAGGTACTCGGTCGAGATCGCCGGGCGCACGAAGATGAAATCGTTGCTGAAGTACGAGCGGTGCAGGATCTTGCAGCACACCGAATTGAAGAAGGTTTCCGCGCACTCGGGCTGGCGGTGCGACGTGAGCAGGCCGATGTAGTGCAGCTTGATCTGCTGCCACACTTCGTCGTCGATGTTCTCCGCGTCGTATTCGTCTTCCAGCACCTCGACGCATTCCTGCACGCGATCGTCGTACGACGTGATCCGCTCGCGCGCGAGCCGCTGCAGCCCGTGCCAGTCGCCATGCTCGTACAGCGTCTTCGCCTCGACCGCCGCTTCACGGAAGATCCGGTAGTGGCGATCGAAGTATTCGAGCATCGTCTGCGCGACGTCGAAACCGATCTGCGACGACAGCAGTTTGGGGAAGTGATTCATCGCGTGCAGGCTCGTTCGGGAGGGGCTGTAAGCACTCGCCATTTTAGCGCCCAAGTCGGCGTTTCAATGACTTTCGGGGTGACGCGCCAACGGTCGGCAATCGGCGTGTTGTTCGCCGTTGCGTACCGTTCGGTGCATCTTCGCGTAAAGATACGGGTACGGGACCGATTCTGGCACGAACTTTTTTTGACCGCCCGGCGGCGGCCGGGCACGCGTTTCGTGCGACGGCGATAGAATCGACGCAACGCCCGCCGTGCCCGCCGCCGGCGTGCATTCGCACCGATAACGACGAGACACCCCACCGATGAACGCACTGGAACACCAACTCGACTACCCCTTCGCCGACACGCTGCCCGCCGCGGGCGACACGTTCGAGGTTGCGCCCGGCGTGCGCTGGCTGCGCATGCCGCTGCCGTTCTCGCTCGACCACATCAACCTGTGGCTGCTGCGCGACGAGATCGACGGGCAGGCCGGCTGGACGATCGTCGATTGCGGGATCTCGTCGGACGCGATCCGCACGCACTGGGAGCAGATCTTCGACACGCATCTCGACGGCCTGCCGGTGCTGCGCGTGCTCGTCACGCACTGCCACCCCGATCACTTCGGCCTCGCGAACTGGCTGTGCGAAGGCGGCGACCAGGGTCGCTGGAACGTGCGGCTGTGGATGACGCTCGGCGAATACATGTTCGGCTGCCTGATGGCGGCCGGCAACGGCTCGAACGCGGGCGGCGCGGCGGCCGCCGACCACTTCGCGCGCCACGGGCTGACCGATCCGGCCGCGCTCGACAAGCTGCGCAACCGCCGCAACTATTACTCGGATCTCGTGCCGGCCGTGCCGCCGCGCTACCGGCGCCTGCGCGAAGGCGACGCGGTGACGATCGGCGCGCGCACCTGGCGCGTCGTCACCGGCTTCGGCCATTCGCCTGAACATTGCGCGCTGCACAGCGACGCGGACGGTGTGCTGATTTCCGGCGACATGGTGCTGCCGCGCATCTCGACGAACGTGTCCGTGTTCGACCTCGAGCCGGAAGGGAACCCGCTCGCGCTGTACCTGCAGTCGCTCGGCCGCTACGAGACGATGGCGCCCGACACGCTCGTGCTGCCGTCGCACGGCAAACCGTTCCGCGGCGTGCGCACGCGCATCGCGCAACTGCGCGAACACCACGACGCGCGGCTCGCGGAAGTGCGCGTCGCGTGCGCGGAGAAGCCGATGAGCGCAGCCGACATCGTGCCGATCATGTTCCGCCGCCGCGAGCTCGACATCCACCAGATGACGTTCGCGCTCGGCGAGGCGCTCGCGCACCTGAACCTGCTGTGGCTCGCGGGCGAACTCGTGCGCGAGCAGGGCGACGACGGCATGCTGCGGTTCCGCACCGCCGGCTGAGCGCGCTGCGTCGTCCTTACACGACGGGTTCGTAGCGCCACCCGTCGTGATGCCATTGCATCGTGTGCGTCGGTTCGAGCGCCGCGAGAAACGCGGGGTCGTGCGACGCGACGACGATCGCGCCCGGGAAGCCGGCCAGCGCCGCTTCGATCGCGCGCACCGATTCGAGGTCGAGGTGATTGGTCGGCTCGTCGAGCAGCAACAGCTGCGCGGGCGTGCCGCGCCACAACGCGCACGCGAGCGCGGCCTTCAGCCGTTCGCCGCCGCTCAGCTGCCGGGCAGCCTGCGTCGCGCGTGTTGCGTCGAGCTGCAACAACGCGAGACGGCTGCGCAGGTCGCCTTCGGCAAGCGGCGTATCGAGCAGCCCCAACTGTTCGACGATCGAGCGCTCGGGATCGAGCAGCGCGAGGCGCTGGTCGAGATACGCGGCGCTCACGTGTGTCGTGCATTCCCCCGAACGCGGCGCGAGTTCGCCCGCGAGCATTCTCAGCAATGTCGATTTGCCGCAGCCGTTCGGGCCCGTCAGTGCGATGCGCACCGCGCCGCTCGCGGACCACGTGATTGCGTCGGCGTTGCCCGCGACGTGCCACGGCAGTTGCGCGCGGTCGAGCGTGAACAGCTGGCGCCGTGCGCTGACTTCGGTGCCCGGCAGCGACACGAGCACGGGTGCCTCGGCTTCGACGCGCGCGGCCGCCTGCTGCACGCGTTCGTCGAGCGCCGTCTTGAACGTGTCCTGATGACGCCGCACATGGCCCATGATGCTGCGCGCCGCGCCCTTGCGGCTCTGGCGCGCCATCGACGACAGGTTGGCCGTCTTCGCGTCGCGCAACGACGCGGCCGCGTGGCGCTGGATCGTGTCGTGTTCCTGTTCGAGCCTGCGCCGCACGCGTCCGCGCTCGGTGCGCGCATGATCGAGCGCGGCGTGCGCCGCATCCTGTTCCGCGTCGCGCTGCGCGCGGTAGAGCGCGTAGTTGCCGCCATACGAGCGCGCCCCGTGCGGCGTCAGCTCGACGATGCGTTGCACGCCGGCGAGCAGCGCACGGTCGTGGCTCACGATCACGACGCCGCCGCGCCAGCCGTCGAGCGCCGCCTGCAGCCACGCGCGGCCCGGAGCGTCGAGATGGTTGGTCGGTTCGTCGAGCACGAGCAAGCCGGCACCGGACAGCAGCGCGCCGATCAGCGCGACGCGTGCGAGCTGGCCGCCGCTCAGCGCGTGCGCGGGTGTACCGGCGTGCACGTCGTGCAGGCCGGCTGCGTCGAGCGCGGCGCGCAGCCGCTCCGCGAGATCCCAGCGATCGCCGATCAGGTCGAAGTCGTGTGGCGCCGCGCGGCCATTCGCAAGACGCGCGAGCGCGCCGAGCGGCGCATCGAGCGCGGCGACCTGCGCGACGGTTCGGGGGCCGGCCGCGTCGTCGTCATGCTGCTGCGCGACGTAGACGACGGGCGCATGCCGCTCGATCGTCCCCGCGCTCGGTGCGCAGCGACCCGCGATCAGTTGCGCGAGCAGGCTCTTGCCGATGCCGTTGCGGCCGACGATGCCGGTCGGCGTGCGATCGATGGACAGGTCGAGCGAATCGAACAGCGTGATGCCGTCGTCGAAGCGGAAGGAAACGTGATGAAGCGCGACGAGCGCGCCGGTGGGCGTGGCTGCAGCCATAAGCACCTCCAAAAATGCGTGAAGACCTTCGCGCGCGGCGTGCGTGGCACGGGCGGCGAAAACATTTCGGGAAGGCTTAGTTGTTCACTTTGGCTGGCGTCCGGTATGAGGAACAGGCGCGCAGTGTAGCAAGCGAAACGCGCGGGCCGCAAGCGGGCGGCGCGAACGCCGTCGCTTGCGCGCCACGCACGGTTACTGCACGGCGACCGTCGTGAAGTTCTGGCGTCCGAACGGACTCACGCGATAACCGCTCACGTTCGTGCGCGTCAGTGCCGCGGCGGTGGGGTAGCCAAGCGGGATCCACAGCGCCTGGTCGTGAATGATCTTCTGCGCCGATTCGTACAGCTTCGCGCGCTTCGCCTGGTCGGCGGTCGACTTGCCGTCGGCGATCAGCTTGTCGAGCTGCGCATCGCAGAAGCGCGCGAAGTTGATGCCCGATTTCACCGCGTTGCAGCTGAACAGCGGCGACAGATAGTTGTCCGGATCGCCGTTGTCGCCGGCCCAGCCCATGAACAGCATGTCATGCTGGCCGAGCTTCGCCTGCTTGATCAGCTCGCCCCATTCGATCACTTTCACTTCGGCCTTCACGCCGATCTTCGCGAGGTCGGCCTGCAGCAGTTCCGCGCCGACCTTCGGGTTCGGGTTCAGCACGCTGCCGGTCGGGCGCGTCCAGATCGTCGTCGAGAAGCCGTTCGGGAAGCCGGCCTGCGCGAGCAGCTGCTTCGCCTTCGCGGGATCGTACGCATACGGCGCGATGTCCTTCGCGTAGCTCCACGTGTTCGGCGGATACGGGTTGTTCGCGGCCGTCGCAGTGTTGTCGAACACGACCTTCAGGTAGGTCGCGCGGTCGAACGCGAGGTTCAGCGCTTCGCGCACCTTGTCATTGTCGAGCGGCTTCTTCTGCGTGTTCAGCGCGACGAACGCGGTCATGAACGCGGGCGTCTGCACGACCTTCAGCGCGCTTTCGCCCTTCGCGGCGAGCACGTCCTGCGGCTTCGGCGACAGCGCGATCTGGCATTCGCCGGCCTTCACCTTCTGCAGGCGCACCGACGGGTCGGGCGTGATCGCGTAGATCAGCCGGTCGACCTTCGGCTTCGTGCCCCAGTACGTCGGGTTCACGTCGTAACGGATCAGCGCGTCCTTCGTATAGCTCTTCAGCACGAACGGGCCGGTGCCGACCGGTTTCGCGTTCAGGTCGGCCTGCTTGCCGGCCTTCAGCAGCTGGTCCGCGTATTCGGCCGAGTAGATCGACGCGAAGCCCATCGTCAGGATCGGCACGAAGGTCGCGTTCGGCTCGTTCAGCACGAATTTCACCGTACTGTCGTCGACCTTCGTGACCGACTTCACGAGCTTCACGAGGCCCATCGATTGCGCATGCGGGAAGCCGCTCGCGCCGGCGACCTTGTGCCACGGGTTCGAATCGTCGAGCATGCGCGTGAACGTGAACACGACGTCGTCCGCGTCGAGCGCACGGCCCGGCTTGAAATAGTCGGTGGTCTGGAACGCGACGTTCGGGCGCAGGTGGAACGTGTACGTGAGGCCGTCGGCGCTCGCTTCCCATTTGTCGGCGAGCGCGGGCACGACCTTCTTCGCGGCTTCGTCGTAGGACACGAGCGTATTGAAGATCACGTCGGCCGACGCGTTGGTCGTGACGAGCGAGTTGTACTGCACGACGTCGAAGCCGTCCGGGCTCGATTCCGTGCAGACGGTGAGCGGCTTGGCGGCGGCGAGGCCGGGGGCGGCAAGGGCGGCGGCAACGGCGGCCGCGGCGAACAGCTTGACGTGCATAGGATCTCCCACGTGGCTTGTGTTTTTTGCTGGGTGACGGGATGCGGGCGCGGCCCGGAAGCGGGCAGGGCCGGCGCGGCTGGCGAATAGCATACCGTCAAAGCGCGCGACGCGTGGAAAAAGGCGACGGAACGCGGCGAATTGACCGAAAAACGGCTGCGTTCGCGACGGAACGGGTGTTGATGCGGCGGAAGGTGCGGCGGGGGCGGGAGAGCCGGCGGGCGGAGCGGGGGATGGGGCGGTGAAGCTGCAACGGAAGGCGACGCAGAACCGGCGCGGAACCGGCGCGGAACCGGCGCGGAACCGACGCGGAACCGGCGCGGAACCGACGCGTCACGGCGCGACGATACGGCCCGGCGCACGTCGCGCGAGGCCGCTTCGGCGGATCGTCAGTGCGCGCCGGCCTTCGGCTTGCGCGGCGCCTTTTCGAACAGGCGGTCGTACAGCCAGCGTGGCAGCACGTGCAACACCTTCGCGACAACGCCCATCTGCCACGGAATCACGCGGAACGCGTGCTGCCGCGCGATCGCGCGCGCCGCGCGTGCGGCGAAGCGGTCGGCGTCCATCAGGAACGGCATCCGGTACGGGTTGTGCGCGGTCATCGGCGTGCGGATGTAGCCGGGCGCGATCGTCACGACGCCGACGCCGGCCGGACGCAGCTCGACGCGCAGCGATTCGAGATACTTGATCGCGGCCGATTTCGACGCGCTGTACGCGCCGGAGCCGGGCAGGCCGCGCACGCCGGCGACGCTCGCGACACCGACCAGCGTGCCGTGGCGCGTGGCCGTCATCGGGCCGACGAACGGCTCGAACGTCGCGACCATCCCGTAGTAGTTGATGTCCATCACGTCGCGGAACGTCGCGAGATCGCCCTGGCCCGTGACGGCGCCCTGGCTGATGCCCGCGTTCGCGATCACGACGTCGGGGCAGCCGTGCGTCGCGATGAACGACGCGGCGGCCGTCGCGAGCGCGTCGGCGTCGCGCACGTCGGCGGAATAGACGGAGATGGTCAGCTTGGGGAATCGCCGCGCGAACGCCTCGAGTGCATCGGTGCGTCGCGCGACGAGGGCGAGCGTGGCGCCCTGGCGGGCGTATTCCTCGGCCATCGCGAGGCCGAGGCCGCTCGACGCACCGGTGATGAAGACCTTCAGTGGAGTAGTCATGCCGGTGCGCGGACGGGGATCAGAGCTTCTTGTCCTGAACCTGCTTCACGAGGAAGTCGAGCACCTGGGCCGTGCCCGGGATGCTGTTCGTGTAAGCGGGGCCCGTCTTGTACTTGCCATTGACGACGACCGTCGGCACGCCGTCGATCGCGTAGTCCTTCAGCAGCTTGGCCGACTGGTTCACCTCGCCCTGCACGCTGAACGAGTTGTACGCGTCCATGAACTGCTTCTTGTCGACGCCCTGCGTGGCCAGGAAGTCGGCCTGCGCCTGCGGCGTCAGCAGGTAGTTCTTCTGCTTGTGGATCGCGTTGAAGATCGCCGGCGTGACCTTCTCGGAGATGCCGAGCGCGGACACCGCGTAGTACAGCTTCGAGTGCGGGACGAAATCGTCACGGAATGCGACCGGCACGCGCTTGAAGTCGATGTTGTTGCCCTGCTTCTTCACCCAGGCCTCGATCGTCGGCTCGAATTCGTAGCAGTGCGGGCAGCCGTACCAGAAGAACTCGATCACCTCGACCTTGCCGGCCGGCGCGGACGCCGGCTGCGGCGACTTCATCACCTCGAAGTCCTTGCCGGCGACCGGTGCGGCGGGCGAAGCCTGGGCGAGACCGGCGGCCAGGCCCAGGGACAGAAGGAGCGTGCTAAGCAGTTTTTTCATGTTGTGAACGTCGAATCAGTTGCTCGGGTTACGGAACGTAACGGGTTCTGCGTGGGCTCGGCCGGTTGGCTTACTGCTTCGTGAAGCGGATCACCGCCGTGTCGACACCTGCATCGGACAGGCGCTGACGGGCCGAGTTCATATCCTCGAATTTCGAGAACGGGCCGACGCGTACACGGAAATAGGTCACGCCGCTGACGTCGCGCTTCGACACCTTCGACTCGAAGCCCTGGAAGCCGAGGCGCGCGCGCTGCTGCTCGGCGTCGCCTTCGGTCTTGTACGCACCCACTTGCAGGAAGTAGCCGGTGTTCGCGTCGGCCGCGGTCGGCGGCTTCGCTGCGGCTGCGGCCGTGGCCGACGACGTCGGCTTCGGCGTGTTCGCGGCCAGCTGCTGTTGCTGCTGCTTTTGTGCGGCAGCCTGCTGCGCCTGCTTCTGCGCGGCGAAGCGGGCGAGGTCGTCCTCGCCGCCTTGCTGCTGTTGCTGCGCCTGTTGGGTCTTCTTCGGCGGCGGCGGGGTGTCAGCCGGCTTCGGTGCGACGGCGACGCCATTGCCCGACGACGGATTGTTCGACGCGGTCGTGTTGTTCGAGCTGCCGGTGTTGTTCGAACCGCTCGACCCGTTGGCCGACGGCGGCACTTCGACGATCTGCGGTTCGGGCAGCAGGCCGCCCTGGGTCTGGTTCGCGGCCTGGCCGGGCGCGGTGTTCGGCGGGGCGGGCTGTGCGGCCTGCGGTACCGGCTGGCCGGGCGTCTTGCCCTGCAGCGCGCGGTTCGGGTCGAACTGCTGCGGCTGGCTCGCGCCGTTGTCGGCCGGCGGCGGCGCGACCTTCGACACGAACGGCGACGGCGAGCGCGTGATGTAGAGCGCCACCACCACGGCGATCGCGAGGCCGACGATCAGGCCCAACACGATTCCAAGAAATGTCCCTCCGGCTTGTTTCGATTGCTTCGAAGTTCGGCGTGGTTGTGCCATTGCTTGAGTCACCTGCAAAAAGAATCGTGAAAGGGCCGTGGCAGGCGCTTCTGCCACGGCCATTCGCTGCCCGGTTCGGGCCGCTTACATCCTTACATCTTGGCGGGCGCGGACACGCCGAGCACCGCCAGACCGTTTTCGAGCACCTGCCGGGTCGCGGCGAGGAGCGCGGCGCGCGCATTGCGCGGCGCTTCGTCGTCGACCAGCACGCGCTCCGCATTGTAGAACGAGTGGAATTCGCCAGCGAGATCGCGCAGGTAGAACGCGACCGCGTGCGGCGAAAGCTCGTTCGCTGCGTGCGTGAGCATGTCCGGATACTCGGCCAGCTTCTGCATCAGCGACGCCGCCTGCGTGCTCGTCAGCTGCGACAGGTCGGCGCCCGGCAGTTGCGAGACGTCGACGTTGTAGCGCGACTTCAGCTCGTTGAGCACCGAACAGATCCGCGCATGCGCGTACTGGACGTAATAGACCGGGTTTTCGTCGTTCTGTTTCAACGCGAGGTCGATGTCGAACACGAACTCGGTATCGGCCTTGCGCGAAATCAGGAAGAAACGCACCGCGTCGCGGCCGCGCGTGATGGTCGCCTCGTCGATCAGGTCGGGGGCCGCTTCCTGGCCCGCCGCTGCGCCGCCCGACCATTCGATCAGGTCGCGCACCGTCACGTAGCTGCCCGCGCGCTTCGAGATCTTCACTTCCTGGCCGTCGCGCATCACGGTGACCATCTTGTGCAGCACGTAGTCGGGATAGCCCTTCGGGATCCCGATGTGCAGCCCCTGCAGGCCGGCGCGCACACGCGCGATCGTGCCGTGGTGGTCCGAGCCCTGGATGTTGATCACCTTCGTGAAGCCGCGCTCCCACTTCGTCACGTGGTACGCGACGTCCGGCACGAAGTACGTGTACGTGCCGTCCGACTTGCGCATCACGCGATCCTTGTCGTCGCCTTCGTCGGTCGTGCGCAGCCACAGCGCGCCGTCCTGCTCGTAGGTCATGCCGGCCTTGATCAGCGCGTCGACCGTCTTCTCGACGCGGCCTTCGCTGTACAGCGACGACTCGAGGTAATACTGGTCGAATTTCACGCCGAACGCCTGCAAGTCCATGTCCTGCTCGCGACGCAGGTACGTGACCGCGAACTTGCGGATCGCGTCGAGATCCTCGACGTCGCCCGTGCCCTTCACCGGCTCGCCGTCCGATGCGGCGACCGTTTCGCCGCTCAGGAAGTCGCGCGCGATGTCGGCGATGTATTCGCCGTTGTACGCGGCTTCCGGCCAGCCCGCGTCGCCCGGCTTCAGGCCGCGTGCGCGCGCCTGCGTCGAGATCGCGAGGTTGCCGATCTGCACGCCTGCGTCGTTGTAGTAGAACTCGCGGTGCACCGCGTAGCCCTGGCTCGCGATGACGTTCGCGAGCACGTCGCCGAGCGCGGCCTGGCGGCCGTGGCCGACGTGCAGCGGGCCGGTCGGGTTCGCCGACACGAATTCGAGCAACACCTGCTTGCCTTTCTCGCGATCCGACGTGCCGAACGCGCGGCCCTGGTCGAACACGGCGGCGATCACCGCCTGCTTCGCGGCGGCCGACAGGCGCAGGTTGATGAAGCCGGGGCCGGCGATCTCGGCGGCTTCGACGAGGCCTTGCGCGGCCGGCTGCGCGATGAGCGCGGCGACGATCTGCTCGGCGAGCTGGCGCGGGTTCGTGCCGAGCGGCTTGGCGAGCTGCATCGCGACGTTGCACGCGACGTCGCCGTGCGCGGCGACCTTCGGGCGCTCCAGCGTGATGGTCGGGGCGACGGACGCGCCGTCGGCGCCTTTCAGCGCGTGTGCGACCTGCTTGACGCTATCCGCGAGCAGGGCTTCGAGGGTCTGTTTGTGTGCTGGCAGCATGCTGGTAGAAGGCTTCGTTGGTGGCGGCCGGAAACGCCGGCCCGCCGGCGCGCTTTTTAAGCGCGCGTTTCAGGGATCGCAGAATTTTAACAGGTGCTAATATGCCGCTCAGGCGGCCCGCGTCCGCGAGGCCGGACGCCGGTCTGCCGGCGTTCCCCAACCGCGCCGCGCAGGCACAACAAGATGAAAAGGGAATTGTCATGATTACGTTCAAGAGCAAGGCGGCACAGGATCTCGACGTGCTGAAGGATTTCGCCGTGTATGTGCTGGGTCTCGTCGGCAAGCAGCTGGGCGAGCGCGGTGTGATTACGCACGATGAGCTGGACCACGCGATCGCCAAGCTGGAAGGCGCCGTCGCGCAGGCGAAGCAGGAGCGCGCCGAGCATGCTGGCCATTTCCACGAGGACGAAGCCGACCACGCGCACCACGAAGTGCCGCCGAGCCTGGCCCAGCGCGTCGCGCCGTTCCTCACGATGCTGCGCGAAGCGAAGGCCGGCGAAGCCGACGTGCACTGGGGCTTCTGAGCGTCCTTGCCTGGCAACACGACAGATTGGCCAGACAAGAAAAAGCCCGCTTTCGAGCGGGCTTTTTCTTTTGTCTGACCAAACGAAGGCGGGCCGCTGGCCGCCCGTTCGCGTCGCTCAGAGCTGCGGCGCGAGCGCGCGTCGCGCGTCGTCGAGCGACAGCGCCATGCGCTGCGCGTAGTCCTCGAGCTGATCCTGCCCGATTTTGCCGACCGAGAAATAGCGGCTGTCCGGATGCGCGAGGTAGAAGCCCGACACGCTCGCGGCCGGCAGCATCGCCAGCGAGTCGGTCACGCTCATGCCGATCTCGTCCGCGCGCAGCACGTCGAACATGTCGCGCTTCACGAGGTGGTCGGGGCAGGCCGGGTAGCCGGGCGCCGGGCGGATGCCCGCGTACTTCTCCGCGATCAGCGCGTCGTTGTCGAGCGTCTCGCCGCTCGCATAGCCCCACAGCTCGCGCCGCACGCGTGCATGCATCGCTTCGGCGAACGCTTCGGCGAAGCGGTCGGCAAGCGCCTTCAGCATGATCGCGCTGTAGTCGTCGTGGTCGGCTTCGAACTGCTTTTCCTTCACGTCGACACCCAGGCCGGCCGTCACCGCGAACATCCCGATGTAGTCGGCCACGCCCGATTCCTTCGGCGCGATGAAGTCGGCGAGCGAGCGGTTCGGCCGCATCACCCCGTCGACCACCGGGCGCACGCTCTGCTGGCGCAGGTTGCGCCACGTGAGCAGCACTTCCGAGCGCGACTCGTCGCTGTAGATCTCGATGTCGTCGTCGTTGACGGTATTCGCCGGCAGCAGCGAGATCACGCCGCTCGCGGTCAGCCAGCGGCCCTGGATCAGGCGCGCGAGCATCGACTTCGCGTCGGAGAACACGCGCCGCGCCGATTCGCCGACGATCTCGTCGTTCAGGATCGCCGGGTACGGGCCCGCGAGGTCCCAGGTCTGGAAGAACGGACCCCAGTCGATGTAGTTCGCGAGTTCGCTCAGGTCGTAGTTCTTGAACACGCGGCGGCCGATGAATTTCGGCTTCACCGGCGTATAGCCGGCCCAGTCGACCTTCGTCTTGTTCGCGCGCGCCTGCTCGAGCGTGACCATCGGCTGCGCCTTGCGGTTCGCGTGCTGGTCGCGGATGCGTTCGTAGTCGGACTTCAGCTCGTCGAGGTATTTCGCCGCGCCTTCGTCGGACAGCAGGTTCGACGCGACCGACACCGAGCGCGATGCGTCGGGCACGTAGACGACCGGACCTTCGTAGTGCGGCGCGATCTTCACGGCCGTGTGCACGCGCGACGTCGTCGCGCCGCCGATCAGCAGCGGAATCTTCTTCACGCGGAAGTAGTCGTCGCGCTGCATTTCGGATGCGACGTACGCCATTTCCTCGAGGCTCGGCGTGATGAGGCCCGACAGCCCGATGATGTCCGCGCCCTCGACCTTCGCCTTCGCGAGGATCTCGTTGCACGGGACCATCACGCCCATGTTGACCACTTCGAAGTTGTTGCACTGGAGCACGACCGACACGATGTTCTTGCCGATGTCGTGCACGTCGCCCTTCACGGTCGCGATGACGATCTTGCCCTTCGCGCGCACGTCGCCGCCCGCTTCCGCGAGCAGGCGCTTTTCTTCCTCGATGAACGGAATCAGGTGCGCGACGGCCTGCTTCATCACGCGCGCCGATTTCACGACCTGCGGCAGGAACATCTTGCCCTGGCCGAACAGGTCGCCGACGATGTTCATCCCGTCCATCAGCGGGCCTTCGATCACGTTGATCGGACGGCCGCCGGCCGCGTCGATCTTCGCGCGCACTTCTTCGGTGTCCTCGACGATGAAGGTCGTGATGCCGTGCACCAGTGCGTGCGAGAGCCGCTTCTCGACCGGCTGGTTGCGCCACTCGAGGTTCTCTTCCTTTTTCGCGCCCCCCGCCTTGAACTTGTCGGCGATCTCGAGCAGGCGGTCGGTGGAATCGTCGCGGCGGTTCAGGATCACGTCCTCGACGCGCTCGCGCAGCTCGGCGTCGAGATCGGCGTACACGCCGAGCTGGCCCGCGTTCACGATGCCCATGTCCATCCCGGCCTGGATCGCGTGATAGAGGAACACGGTGTGGATCGCCTCGCGCACCGGGTCGTTGCCGCGGAACGAGAACGACACGTTCGACACGCCGCCGCTCACCTTCGCGTACGGCAGGTTCTGCTTGATCCAGCGGGTCGCCTCGATGAAGTCGACCGCGTAGTTGTTGTGCTCCTCGATGCCCGTCGCGACCGCGAAGATGTTCGGGTCGAAGATGATGTCTTCCGGCGGGAAGCCGACTTCGTTCACGAGGAAGTCATACGAGCGCTTGCAGATCTCGGTCTTGCGTTCGTACGTGTCGGCCTGGCCCGTTTCGTCGAACGCCATCACGACGGCGGCTGCGCCGTAGCGGCGGATCAGGTTCGCGTGGTGGCGGAACGCGTCCTCGCCTTCCTTCAGCGAGATCGAGTTGACGATCGCCTTGCCCTGCACGCACTTGAGGCCGGCCTCGATGACTTCCCACTTCGACGAGTCGATCATGATCGGCACGCGCGCGATATCCGGCTCCGATGCGATCAGGTTCAGGAAGCGCACCATCGCCGCCTTCGAATCGAGCATCGCCTCGTCCATGTTGATGTCGATCACCTGCGCGCCGTTCTCGACCTGCTGGCGCGCGACGGCGAGCGCCTCGTCGAACTGGCCGTTGAGGATCATCCGTGCGAACGCCTTCGAGCCGGTGACGTTGGTGCGTTCGCCGACGTTGATGAAGAGCGTCCCGGACGTGACGTTGAACGGCTCGAGGCCGGCAAGGCGCATCATGTGATCGGTCATGGCGGTGCGAATTCTGGTGATGAAGGACGTGGGGACGGTCGGGTCAGGCGTTGTCGCTGTACTGGTTCGGCCAGCGGCGCGGCTTCACGTCGGCGAGCGCCTTCGCGATTTCGGCGATGTGTTCGGGCGTCGTGCCGCAGCAGCCGCCCGCGAGGTTCACGAGCCCGGCCTGCGCGAATTCCTTCAGCAGGCCCGACGTGACGTCCGGCGTTTCGTCGAAGCCCGTGTCGCTCATCGGGTTCGGCAGGCCCGCGTTCGGGTAGCACGACACGTAGGTGTCGCACAGTTTCGCGAGCTCGGCGATGTACGGGCGCATCAGCGCCGCGCCGAGTGCGCAGTTCAGGCCGAACGTGAGCGGCTTCGCGTGACGCAGCGAATTCCAGAATGCCTCGACGGTCTGGCCCGACAGGATCCGGCCCGACGCATCGGTGACGGTGCCCGAGATCATGATCGGCAGGCGTTCGCCGGTGTCCTCGAACAGCTCGTCGAGCGCGAACAGCGCGGCCTTCGCGTTCAGCGTGTCGAAGATCGTCTCGACGAGGAACAGGTCGACGCCGCCGTCGAGCAATGCCTTCGCCTGCTGGTAATACGACGTGCGCAGCTCGTCGAACGTGACGTTGCGCGCGCCCGGATCGTTGACGTCCGGCGAGATGCTCGCCGTCTTCGGCGTCGGCCCGATCGCGCCCGCGACGAAGCGCGGCTTGGCCGGCGTCGCGTATTTCGCGGCGGCTTCGCGTGCGAGCTTCGCCGATTCGATGTTCATCTCGACGACGAGATCTTCCATCCCGTAGTCGGCCTGCGCGACGGTCGTCGCGCCGAACGTGTTGGTTTCGACGATGTCGGCGCCGGCCGCGAAATACTGGTCGTGGATCTCGCGGATGATCTGCGGCTGCGTGAGCGACAGCAGCTCGTTGTTGCCCTTGATGTCGCGCGGGAAATCCTTGAAGCGCTCGCCGCGATACGCAGCTTCGTCGAGCTTGTAGCGCTGGATCATCGTGCCCATCGCGCCGTCGAGGATCAGGATGCGCGATTTCAGCAGCGCGGGCAGGGCGGCGCCGCGCGTGTAGGGCGCGTCGAGCGGGGCGGAAGCGGCGAGAGGAGTCGCAGACATGGGCGAAAGACCGGCGAAGACGGGAAAACCGCCATTGTAGCCGGTGCGCCTGGGTGCCGCCCGGCCTTGCGCGGCGCCGGGCGGCGCGCCAAATGAAAACCCCCGCCGGCGAACCGGGCGGGGGCAGGATCGGAGTGCTCGCGGCGCCGCGTCGCTGCGCGGCGAATGGCCCGGCCGCGCGAGGCGCCGGGCCGCGGGTCGTCAGTGCAGCACGACGGGCATCATCATCAGGCTGTCGAATTGTCCGAGGAATTCGTCGACTTCGTCGAGCGACGGCTCATCCTCGATCAGCTGCTTCACGTGCGCGCGGAATCGTTCGGCAAGTTCGCCGTCGATGAAGATCTCGCGCTGCGCGTTCTTGTCGACGATTTCGTAGCCACCGGCATTCATCAGGTGATGGCCGGCCTGCGGCGCAAATTCGACGACGCAGTAGTTGGGGCTGTTGTAGATCATTTGCATGGCGGCACTCCTCTTCGCAGTGGCATCTGGCCTTGTTGTCCCCTAGGTGGGGCGGGCCTTGCCGGTTTCAAGGGGCTTGCGCTGCACACCCCGTTCCCGTTTGCTGGGGTGTATCGGTTAGAAGCCGATGTCTATGAAACGTTTCTTATTGTCTGCCGGTGGACGGAAATAGTTGTTAAAGAGTGTCATCGGCCATTTCGACGAAATCTGTAATCGGTCGAATTTGCCGATCCGTGCGCGTTCACTGTGTGACAGCCGACGATGCAGGCGGTTGCCCGCTCGCCGGCGGCGCGGGTTGCGCCGGTTCCGTCGGCGGTGCGGACGTTGCATCGGGTGGCGTTGCGCCGGCGGGCGCGTTCGTTGCGCCGCCTGTCGGCGCGGTGTCGGCAGGCACATCCGGTGCCGCGAGCCGACCATGCCATAGTAGCTCGATCTGCGCACCGTTCGGCTCGGTTTGCACGAGCCGCGCGGGCAGCCAGCCGAGCGACGGCGCGAGCCACATGTCGATGCGGCGCGTGTCGCCGTCGCGGCGCGGCAGGCGCATGAAGTGCCGCGCGTCGATGATGCCGGTCTGCGTCTGCACCTGCTCGTTGCCGATCACGGTGATCGGCCAGGTCTCGCCGCTGTTGTTGTCGATCACGAAGAACTGCTGCGTGACGCCCGGCTGGTACGCGGCAGGGTTGCCGCGCACGAGCCCCGACAACTGCATCAGCATGCTGAAGCGGTCCTGCACGCCGTCGGGCAGCGGTGCGTTGTTCGGCGTGCGCGTGAACACGACCTGGCGGATCTCGCGATTGAAGATCGCGATGTCTTCCGGCCGTTTGCCGCGCTTCTCGACGTACCGGTCGGGCGCGACGCCGAACGCGTCGATGCGGCCTTCGCTGCGATAGGTGAACGGGCCGACGAACGGCACCGGCATCGACACCGACAGGTCGTAGGTGTGCCCGTCGGTGCGCCAGCGGATCGTGCCGATCATGTTCTGCATGCCGTTGTAGAACGTGTCGTACTGCAGGTCGCCGGACGGCGGCGCGGCGAACTTCACGCCATGCGTCGCGGGGCCGGGCGTTGCGGCGCTGCTGGCGCCGGCGGCCGATGCGGCGTGCGCATCCGACGCGCCCGATGCGCCCGATGCGCCCGGTACGCCGCTCGCAGCGGAGGCGGCGGCCGGCGGTTCGCCGCGCTCGGCCGTCTGCGTTGCCGTGAGGACCGGCTCGGGCGACGGTGCGGGCTTCGGCGCGGCCGCCCCGGGCGCAGCCGGCGCGGGGGTGGCCGGATGCTCGACGGCCTTCGGCGCGCTCTGGCGTTCGATCGGTTGCGGCTTCAGCAGCTCGATCTGCACGGGGATCTCGGCGGGCGGCGGCGGCGTGAACGATTCCCGGTTGCGCATCAGCCAGAACGCGGCGAGCGCGTGCAGCACCAGCACGACGACGAGCGCAATGCCCACGCGCAGCCAGCGGCGGGGCAGGGCGTGACTCGGGCGGATGTCGGCAGGCTGCATGGGCATCGGAACAGGATCGGGGCGGTCGCGTGACGTCGGGCGCGCAAGCGCGCCACAGGAATCGGACCGTCGGATGCGCTACGCGTTCGCGATGCGTGACACGGGGCGAACCGGGGGGCGTCAGGCGTCGCGCGCGTCGGGACTATAGCCGAGTTCGTAGGACAGTTTCTGCGCGCATGCACGCAGCGCGGTGTCGATCTCGCCGCCCCATGCGATGTCGAACGAGCCTTCCTGGCCGAGTGCGACGATCGCGAGCGCGAGTTCGCCGACCGCGTCGAACACGGGCATGCAGAACGCGTGGATCGTCGGCAGCAGCATCCCTTCGACGCGCGCGGCTTCGTGCTGGCGCACGCCGGCAAGCACCGCGTCGACCTCGTCGAGCGTGCGCGGGCCGCCGTGGTGCGGCGAACGGCGCGTATCGGCGAGTTCGCGCTCGAGCATCGCGGCGGTCTTGCTGCGCGGCAGGTACGCGGCGAACAGCAGCCCCGTCGCGGAGCCGAGCAGCGGCATCACGTCGCCGAGCTTCAAGGACGCCTTCGCCGGATGGCTCGATTCCATCCAGTGCACGATCGTCGGCCCCTGGTTGCCCCACACCGCGATGCCGACCGTCTGGTCGAGGCGGTCGCGGAATTCGGTCAGCGCGATCCGCGCGAGCTTCACGCCGTCGACACGTGCGAGCCGCGCGAGCCCCATCTGCAACGCGAAGCCGCCGAGCTCGTAGCGCCCGGAGACGGGGTCTTGCGACACGACACCGAGCCGCGAGAAGCTGACGAGGTAGCGGTGCGCCTTCGCAGGACTCATGCCCGCGCGCTGCGCGAGATCGCGCAGCATCATCGCGCGCGGTTCGCTCGTCAGCACGTCGAGCAGGCGGAAGCCGACCTCGATCGACTGGATGCCGGAACGGACCTTCTCGCCGTTCTCGCCGGAGGCGGCGTCGTCGGTGTCGGAGTCGGCGAGATCGTCGTCGGGAAGCGGGTTGGCGGGCATGGGCAACGGGTGCGCGAAAATGCGGCAGGAATCGGGGTGAAAACGGCAGGCGCGATCGTCGCGCGCCGCATGGATTCACCATCGTAAAATAGATTCCCTCCATCGTCACTACAACGGCAGAGTCCCCCTTATGAAACTTGCTTCGCTGAAGGACGGCACGCGCGACGGCCAGCTGATCGTCGTGTCGCGCGATCTGCACACCGCGGCGATCGCCGACGCGATCGCGCCGACGCTGCAGCGCGTCCTCGACGACTGGGCGTTCTACGCGCCGCAGCTGCGCGACCTGTACGACGCGCTGAACCACGGCCGCGCGCGCAACACGTTCGCATTCGATCCGGCCAACTGCATGGCGCCGCTGCCGCGCGCGTTCCAGTGGGCCGACGGCTCCGCGTACGTGAACCACGTCGAGCTCGTGCGCCGGGCGCGCGGCGCGGAGATGCCGCCCGAGTTCTGGACCGATCCGCTGATGTACCAGGGCGGCAGCGACGATTTCCTCGGGCCGCGCGACGACGTCGTGTGCCCGTCGGAAGCGTGGGGCATCGATTTCGAGGCGGAAGTCGCGGTGATCACCGGCGACGTGCCGATGAGCGTGTCGCCCGACGCCGCGCTGAAGGCCGTGCGGCTCGTCACGCTCGTGAACGACGTGTCGCTGCGCAACCTGATCCCCGCCGAACTCGCGAAGGGCTTCGGCTTCTTCCAGAGCAAGCCGGCCACCGCGTTCGCGCCGGTCGCCGTGACGCCCGACGAGCTCGGCGACGAATGGCGCGAAGGCCGCGTGCACCGGCCGATGATCGTCCACTGGAACGGCAGGAAGGTCGGCCAGCCCGATGCGGGCACCGACATGGTGTTCCACTTCGGCCAGCTGGTGGCGCACGCGGCGAAGACGCGCAACCTGCGTGCCGGCTCGATCGTCGGCTCGGGCACCGTGTCGAACAAGGACGCGAAGCGCGGCTACTGCTGCATCGCCGAGAAGCGTTGCCTCGAGACGATCGAGCACGGTGCGCCGCAGACCGAATTCATGCGCTACGGCGACACCGTGCGCATCGAGATGTTCGACGCGGCCGGCAAGTCGATCTTCGGCGCGATCGAGCAGTCGGTCGCCCCGCCCGACGGCACGGCGTAAGCGGCGCGGCGCACGCCACGCCACGGCGGAACCTGGCTCCGGCCCGCGCGCCGGGTTTCGCCTGATGTTTGAGTGCGCGGGCTTGGCTACACTCGATTCAAGAGCCTCGAACAAGGAGCGGCACATGGCCGATCTCGCCGCGTACAGCGGTTACGAAGCACTGAAGGTGACGCGCCGCGACCACGGCGTGCTCGACATCGTGATGAGCGGCGAGGGCGCGAACCGCAGCGGCCTCGCGACCGCGAACGCACGCATGCATCGCGAGCTCGCCGACATCTGGCGCGACGTCGATCGCGATCCCGACACGCGCGTCGCGGTGATCCGCGGCGAAGGCAAGGGTTTTTCGGCGGGCGGCGATCTCGCGCTCGTCGAGGACATGGCGAACGACTTCGACGTGCGCGCCCGCGTATGGCGCGAGGCGCGCGACCTCGTCTACAACGTGATCAACTGCAGCAAGCCGATCGTGTCGGCGATGCATGGCCCGGCCGTCGGCGCGGGGCTCGTCGCCGGGCTGCTCGCCGATATCTCGATCGCCGCGAAGGATGCGCGCATCATCGACGGCCATACGCGGCTCGGCGTCGCGGCCGGCGACCACGCGGCGATCGTGTGGCCGCTGCTGTGCGGGATGGCGAAGGCGAAGTACTACCTGCTGCTGTGCGAGCCCGTGAGCGGCGCGGAAGCCGAGCGGATCGGGCTGGTCTCGCTCGCGGTCGAGCCGGCCGACCTGCTGCCGAAGGCGTACGAGGTGGCCGAGCGGCTCGCGCACGGTTCGCAGTCGGCGATCCGCTGGACCAAGTACGCGCTGAACAACTGGCTGCGCTCGGCCGGGCCGACCTTCGATTCGTCGCTCGCGCTCGAATTCATGGGCTTCTCGGGGCCCGACGTGCAGGAGGGCATCCGTTCGCTGCGCGAGCGGCGCCCGCCCGCGTTCCCCGGCGACGCGCCGTTCTGACGCGCGCTATGATCGAACCACGCGCGGCTGCGCGACGCATGGCGGCCGCCTCGCTCCCCCAGTCAACCAGGATGCCCGTATGACGACCGATGCCTCCGGCGCCAACCCTTTCGCCGGCTTTGCCGGCTTCAAGCCCGCCGACATGATGGACCGCATGTGGGACATGATCCGGATGTCGCCGTTCGGCGGGATGACGTCTTTCCCGGGCGCCACGTCAGGGCTGCCGCCGTCGCTGTCGAGCATGTCCGACATGATGTCGCCGCTCACGAGTGTCGAGGAGCTCGACAAGCGGATCACCGATCTGCGCGCGGTCGAGCAGTGGCTGAAGCTCAACCTCAGCATGTTGCAGTCCGCGATCCAGGGGCTCGAGGTGCAGCGTGCGACGCTCGCGACGCTGCGTGCGTTCGGCGCGTTCGCGCAAAGCTCAATGTCGGCGGCCGAGGAAGCGGCCGTTGCAGCCGCGCAGGCGGCGAAGGCCGCGCCGTCCGGCGATGCATCGCCGGCGCCGGGTGCCGCCGATGTGCCCGCCGGCGACGCCGAGCAGCAGGCGTTCGACCCGGCCGGCTGGTGGAACCTGCTGCAGTCGCAGTTCAACCAGCTCGCGAGCCTTGCGATGGCGCAGCCGGGCATGCAGCCTGCTGCGCCGGACGGCGCGCCGCCGGATGCCGCTGCCGCGCCTGAGCCGGCCGCCAAGCCCGCACCGGCCGCCGCCGCGCCGCGCAAGCCGGCCGCGAAGCGCGCGAAGCCGTCCGGTTCGGCCGCGGCGCGCGCCGCCGCCGCATCGTCGCCCGAAACGCGTCCGCCGAAGCGCTCGACGTGACGCGGCGCAGGTAGCAGGTCGATCATGCGGCTCGCGCTCGTTCTGATGGGAGGCGGCGCACGTGCCGCTTACCAGGTCGGCGTGCTGAAGGCGCTGGCCGAGATCGCGCGCGAGGCCGATCCGCAACGGCACACGCTGCCGTTCACGGTCGTGTGCGGCTCGTCGGCCGGCGCGATCAACGCGACGTCGATCGCGAGTCACGCGGACGATTTCTCTCACGGCGTGCGGCGCCTGCTCGAATTCTGGGAGCCATTGCGCGCCGATTACGTGTATCGCAGCGACTGGCTCGGCATCGCGGCCGCCGGCGCACGCTGGCTCGCGGCGATGACGTTCGGCTGGGCGTCCCGCCGCTCGCCGCGCGGGCTGCTCGACAACGCGCCGCTCGCGCACCTGCTGCAGCGCGAGCTGAGCTTCCACCGGATCGAGCAGATGCTCGAGGCCCGCCTGCTGCATGCGCTTTCGATCACCGCGCTCAGCTATTCGAGTGGCCGGCACCTGACGTTCTACCAGGCGGCGCAGCCGATCCAGGCGTGGCGGCGCGCGCAGCGTACCGCGCGGCTCGTCGACCTGTCGGCGTCGCACCTGCTCGCGTCGTCGGCCATTCCGTTCGTGTTCCCGGCCGTGCCGCTCGTGCTCGACGGGCAGATCGAATACTTCGGCGACGGTTCGATCCGGCAGATCGCGCCGCTGTCGCCGGCGATCCACTTCGGTGCCGACCGGATCGTCGTCGTCGGCGCGGCCGACCCGCGGCCCGAGATCCCGGCTGCGAACGGCGCCGGGCTGGTGCGCGGCTACCCGACGCTCGCGCAGATCGGCCAGCAGGTGCTCGCGAGCGTGTTCCTCGACTCGATCGGCTCGGACATCGAACGCATCGAGCACATCAACCGGATGATCGAGCACCTGCCGCACCAGGTCGAGATCGACAGCGGCTGGCGGCATGTCGACGTGCTCGCGATCGCGCCGTCCGAGCGCATCGAGCTGATCGCCGCGAAACACCTGAAGCAGATGCCGGCACCGATGCGCGGGCTGCTCGGTGCGATCGGCGGCAGCCAGCCGGCCGGCGCGTCGTTTGCAAGCTATCTGCTGTTCGAGGAGGCCTTCACGCGCGAACTGATCGAGCTCGGCTACGTCGACGGGCGCGCGCAGCGCGACGCGCTGGCCGGCTGGATCGCGCAGGCGGACGGCGGCAGCGCGCCGGCGGCCGGCACGCCGCCGGAAGACGGTCTTGCTGCCGGCGAAATACGGGTCTGACACGCGCAGGGGAATGTAAGGTTGCGTTTTCGCCACGGTCGACCGCGACGGATCGCCGCACCCGCGGTGGGCGGCGCGCGACCGGGCAGGCGTCTCGGAACCGTCATGGACGCGTGATATCATGGCCGCCGCCGTATACACCATATCGAGCAGCCCGCCGATCCGGCATCCGCACGGGACCCTCCGGGGAACCCGCCTGGGGCAGGGGACGGGCGCGTCAACGAGCCGGCCAGCGCCGGCCCCCACTCAGGCAAGCGCGGCCGGCTCCGTCCGAACGGAGCGGGGCTGCGGGATGCCCAACGGCGGCGACGCGGCCGCCCGGCTGTCGGACGAGGAATCCCCGTCCGGCGGGCCGGTTTCCCGCGTAAAATTAGAGTCTTGGCTGCAAAAAGCGCGCTCGGCGTGCTTGCGCGGCAACAGTCACGTTTAGAGAAGTCGCATTGCGCAGAACAGGGGTGGGACCATCATGAACACGATGCTTTATCCGGAACTTTACAGGTCGCTCGAAGCTGTCCGCTGGGACATGGAGAAGGACATTCCGTGGGACAAGTTCGACGCTTCGCTGCTCACCGACGAGCAGGCGAAGACGATCAAGATGAACGCGATCACCGAATGGTCGGCGCTGCCCGCGACGGAAATGTTCCTGCGCGACAATCAGCACGACAGCGACTTTTCCGCATTCATGAGCGTGTGGTTCTTCGAAGAGCAGAAGCATTCGCTCGTGCTGATGGAATACCTGCGCCGCTTCAAGCCGGAAATGGTGCCGACCGAGGAGGAGCTGCACGCGGTGCGCTTCCAGTTCGACCCGGCGCCGCCGCTCGAGACGCTGATGCTGCACTTCTGCGGCGAGATCCGCCTGAACCACTGGTATCGCTGCGCGGCCGACTGGCACACGGAGCCCGTCATCAAGCAGATCTACGAAACGATCTCGCGCGATGAAGCGCGTCATGGCGGCGCGTACCTGCGCTACATGAAGAAGGCGCTGAACAACTGCGGCGACGTCGCGCGTGCCGCATTCGCGAAGATCGGCGTGCTGATGGCGTCGGCGCGCCGCACCGAGAAGCCGCTGCACCCGACCAACCTGCACGTGAACCAGGCGCTGTTCCCGCGCGACACCGTGCAGTCGCGCCTGCCGGATCCGGAATGGCTCGAGCGCTGGCTCGACGAGCAGATCCGTTTCGACGGCGAGTGGGAAAAGAAGGTCGTCGAGCGCATTCTGCACAACCTGTCGATCCTGTTCGAGCGCACGTTCGCGACCGCGCAGGAGCTGAACCGCTACCGCAAGGAAGTCACCGGCCGCCTGCAGGCCGAAAGCGGCCCGTCGTCGGCTGCGCAGCCGGCCTGAGGCCGGCAGGTGCCGCCGCCGGCGTGAATCGCGCCGGGCCGTGCGGCGCCGTGCCCGTTGCATGAAGCCCGCCTGGTGAGTCCGGCGGGCTTTTTATCTGGCGCCGCGCGTCGCGCGCGCCGTTGTTCATTCCGTCCGACCTTCGCCATGTCCGCCACTTTCGAACGCAAGCTGATCACCCGTGATGCCCTCGTCGCGCTGCGCGCCTCGCTGCCGTCGCCCGTCGTGTTCACCAATGGCGTATTCGACATCCTGCATCGCGGCCACGTCACGTATCTCGCCGACGCGAAAGCGCTCGGCGCGTGCCTGATCGTCGGCGTGAACAGCGATGCGTCGGTGCGCATGCTCGGCAAGGGCGACGACCGGCCGATCAACCGCGAAGAGGATCGCGCGGCACTGCTCGCGGCGCTGGAAAGCGTCGACTGGGTCGTGACGTTCGGGGAGAAGACGCCGGTGTCGCTGATCGAGGCGGTCCGTCCGGACATCCTCGTAAAGGGGGGCGACTACGACATGGATGCGCTGCCGGAATCGGCGCTCGTGCGCGGCTGGGGCGGCCGTGCGCTGGCGATTCCGTTCGAGCACGACCGCTCGACCACCGCGTTGCTGAAGAAGGTGCGCGCGCAGCAGTCCTGAGCGCGGACCGGCGCCGTCAGGGCGCGGACGCCGCGAGCGGCGCGGTCGTGACGGCCGGCGGCGCGATCGGGCCGCCGACGACGGGCTGGTCGGTCGCCTGCGCGAGCGGCGTCACGCGCAGCGCATCGGGCCGCACCTGCCGCGACAGCACGCCGGGTTCGCGCGGGCCGGCCGACGGCAGCGGCCCGAACACGCCGTGCGCCACCACGAACGCGAGCATGTTGGCGAGAAAGAGAACAGCGATCAGCCAGCGCAGCATCGTCGAAACTCCTTGTCGTCATCGACGTGGTTCACGTCATTCAGTCGAGCCGGCCGCAGGGCCGGCTTTTTCATGGTTTCCGCCGGTCGTTCGCGCGGGCCGCCGGCGCGGTACCGCCCGTACCGCATCGCCACGCACCGGCGCGATGGCGGTGCCTTTCGCTTCCCATCAATCCTGCGCCGCTTCCGCGGCAATCAGCGCGAGCCCGGACAGGATCAGTGCGTCATGCCGCGTATGCGGGACCGTCAGCGCACGCGCGATGTCGTCCGCCGCACCGCCGGCCAGCACGAGCCGCACGGGCGCCTGCCACGCTTCGGCGAGGTCGCGCGATGCGCGTTCGATCAGCCCGGCCTGCGCGTACAGGCAGCCGGCCGACAGCGAGCGCGGCGTATCGACCTGGAACGGTTCGGCCTGCGCGCCCGCGAGCAGCCCGCTCGCGACGTCGGTGGTCAGCGTCGGCAACTGCGCGGTGTGCGTGCCGAGCGCGCGCATCATCAGCGCCCAGCCCGGCGCGATCAACCCGCCGGTGAAGCGGCCGTCCGCGCGCAGTGCCTCGAGGGTCGTCGCGGTGCCGAACGTCGCGATCAGCAGATGCTCGCCCGGAAACGCCGCGTGCGCGCCGATCAGGCCGGCCCAGCGGTCGCTGCCGAGCTGTTCGGGCGTCGTATAGCCGTTCGTCACGCCGCATTGCGCGGGCCGCGAGCGGATCGTCGTGCGCGGCAGGCCTGGCCAGCGCGCGTCGAGCAGCGCGTCGATCCGTGCGGCCGCGTCGGCGCCCGCGACGTTCGAGATCCACGCGCCGCGCGGCTGCGGCAGTTGCGACCAGTCGGGGTCGGCGCCGCCGTCGCGCGTGTGGCCGAACGCGCCCGTGTCGACGAGCGTGCGCTGCGCGTCGGCGAGCGCCCACTTGATCCGGCTGTTGCCGGCGTCGATCAGCAGGTGCGGTTCGCTCATTGCGCTTCGCGCAGCGACACGTCGCCGGCCGCGATCGTCTGCACGCCGTTCGGCGTGTCGAGCAGCAGTTGCCCGGTCGCATCGATGCCCGTCGCGATGCCGCGCGCGCGTTCGACGCCCTGCTCGAGCAGCACGACTTCGCGGCCCGCGTACGCATGGAGCGCGTGCCAGCGCGGCAGGAACGGCGCGAGGCCGTCGGTGCCGAACTGCGCGAGCGCGGGCGTGAGCGCGTTCAGCGATGCGGCGAGCGTATCGGTGAGGTTGGCCGACGCGCACGCGATCGACAGTGCGGCCGGCGGCAGCCCGCTCGCGAGCGTCGCTTCGCGCGCACGCAGCGCGTCGACCTGCGCGGCGACCGCTTCCGCGCCGCGCACGTTGATGCCGAAGCCGATCACGACGGCGGTGGCGTCGGCAGTGGTCCAGACGGTTTCGATCAGGATCCCGGCGAGCTTGCCGACGATGCGCGGCGTGCCGTCGTCGTCGGCCGTCAGCAGCAGGTCGTTCGGCCATTTGAGCGCGACGCGCGTGCGGGCGTCGAGCGGCAGCGCGGCCAGCCCTTCGGCGAGCGCGACGCCGATCGCGATGCTCAGGCCGCCGAGCGCGTCGACGGGGCGCGGCACGATGCAGCCGACCGAGCAGAGCAGCGCATTGCCGGGCTGCGCGAACCACGGGCGGCCCTGCCGGCCGCGGCCGGCCGTCTGCTCGAACGCGACGCGCACGAGTGGCGCGGGCAGTGCTTTTGCGCTGCGTGGCAGCGCCTTGAGCCGCGTCGCGACGTCGGCGTTGGTCGAGCCGGTGGCCGCGACGATGTCGAGCGGCCACGCGCGCGGCGCGGCATCCAGATGGGCCTCGAGCCGGTTGCGCGCGATGTGCGCGTCGCCGGAATCGGGCGTGTCGGGGGAGGTGGGGGCGTTCATGGTGGGTATTGTAGCGACAGGGGGCGTTGGCGCGCGCCGGACGGCGCATGCGACCGGCAGGGCGGCGGAGCACCGCCGCGCCGCCTAGTGTTGCTTTTCCATCCGTTCCAGCGCTTTGATGTCGTCTTCGGACGTCATTTCGCAGGCGAGCAGCGTCTTGCCCTTCAGCGCCGGGCCCTGGCGGGCCGACACGAGGATCAGCGCGCCACCGGGACCGCGGACGGTCAGCCGGCGCGAATAGCCGACGGACGACGCGCCTAGCAGGTGGCCCTTCTCGAGCGTGAGCCGGTAACGCTCGGCGAGCTGGCTGGCGACTTCGCCGTCGACGAGCACGCCGATGCCGGTACTGACGAATACGACGTGCCGGGTCGTGAAGCCGTCGCGGCGAATCGGCTCCGGCAGGCGATAGACCGCGGCGCCGAGCATCGACTCGTCCGGCTTTGGATCGGCCGCCTTCGCGGTGTTGTAGATCGAGTCCATCAGGTCCGACGTGAACGGCGGCTTGCAGAGCGCGGCGTTGAAGATGTCGTAGTGTGCGGGCGGCGCGGCGAGGGCAGCGAGCGGAGCGGCCGTGACGGAAACGACGGCCACGCCAAGGGCGGCGCGAAGCCGCGACAGGCGATCGGACATGATGCAGTGCTCTCAGGTTTTATCGTGAGGCTGCATGTTAAGGCATTGCCGCGCGCGTATCGGCGGGCGGGCTTGCGCCCGCGCCCCGCGCCCCGATGCCGCTTCCGGACGATCGATGCACGGAGCACGGGCGGTGCGTGTCACGCCGCCGGCCAGATCGCGCGCGCGTCCTGGCCGGACGGCCGTCACGGCGCCACCACCGGGTGCTTCAGCGCGTGCGCGGTCTCGATCCACTGCGCGTGGAACGCGTCCGCGTCGGGCTTGAGCCCGAGCTCGCCGTTGCGATAGGCCATCGCGAGCGTCTGCACGGCTTCCGGCAACTCGTGCTCGGCCGCCCGGCGATACAGCGCCAGTGCGCGCGCGTCGTCGCGCGGCACGCCGCTGCCGTCGCGGTACGCGTTCGCGAGCATGAAGTCCGCGGCCGGGATGTCGGCTTGCGACGCGACCTCGAACCAGTGCGCGGCCTGCACGGGATCGGCGGCGACGCCGTAACCGCTGCGGTAGATCAGCCCGAGGTAATACGCGGCGGCCGGGTCGCCCTGTCCGGCCGCTGCGCCGAGCAGCGCGCGGGCGCGTGCGTAGTCTTTCGGGATGTCGCTGCTGCCGAGCAGCAGCGCCTTGCCGAGCGCGAGCTGCGCGCGCCGTGCGGCCGGTGCGTCGGCCTTGGCGTCCGCCGCCGCGGCTGTTTCCAGCCAGCCGCGGCCTTCGTCGCGCAGCCCCGGTTCGCGCGCATCGACGAGCGCGATGCCGAGCGCCGCCTGGGCGGCGCCCGAGC
>NZ_CABVPX010000035.1 GCF_902499125.1 Burkholderia arboris | reverse complement strand
ACAGCCACAGCCACAGCCACAGCCACAGCCACAGCCACAGCCACAGCCACAGCCACAGCCACAGCCACAGCCACAGCAGGCGACCGGCTCCACCGGCCACCCGCCGCAACCAAAATCAGGCTAGCGACCGGAACAGCCAGTAGAGTCCCGCCGCCAGCGCGATCGACGCCGGCAGCGTCAGCACCCACGCGAGGACGAGGCTGCGCACCGTGCTCCATTGCAATCCGGACCCGTTCGCCGCCATCGTGCCCGCGACGCCCGACGACAGCACGTGGGTCGTCGAGACGGGCAGCCCGTACATGTCGGCCGCGCCGATCGTCAGCATCGCGACGAGTTCGGCCGATGCGCCCTGTCCGTACGTCAGATGCTGCTTGCCGATTTTCTCGCCGACGGTCACGACGATCCGCTTCCAGCCGACCATCGTGCCGAGGCCCAGCGCGATCGCGACGGCGACCTTCACCCACGTCGGAATGAACTTGGTCGCGTGGTCGAGCTGCGTGCGATAGTTGTCGATCGCGAGCTTGTCGTCGGCCGCGAACGCCGGCTGACCCGACTTCTCGATCAGGCGAATTGCTTCGGATACCAGATACATCGTGTTGCGCACGTTATCGACGTCGCGCTGCGGCACGGCCGCCATCGAGCCCGATGCGCCGACTGCCGTCGCGAGCGACGTGGACAGTTGCGCCACGGCCGGCAGCACGGCGGGCGTCAGTTCGCGACGCTGCACGTAGTGTTCGACGTCGGCGCGCGGGTTCGAGGACGGCGCGACGCCGTTCGTGTACTTGCCGAACGTCGCGGCCGCCTGGTTCGCGACGGCAACGAACGTCTGCGATTCGGCCGGGGTGACGGCCTTGTTCAAGGCATACGCGGTCGGCACCGTGCCGATCAGGATCAGCATGATGAGCCCCATCCCTTTCTGCCCGTCGTTCGAACCGTGCGCGAACGACACGCCCGTGCAGGTCAGGATCAGCAGGCAGCGAATCCAGAACGGCGGCGGTTGATCCTTCGGCGGCTCCTTGTACAGCGCCGGAATCCGCACGAGCGCCTTCAGCACGAGGAGCAGCAACGACGCGCACAGGAAGCCGACGATCGGCGAGAACAGCAGCGACTTGCCCACGCCGAGCGCCTGGCCCCAGTCGACGCCGCTCGTGCCGGACGGCCCGTGCATCAGCTGGTTCATCAGCCCGACGCCGATGATCGACCCGATCAGCGTATGCGAGCTCGATGACGGCAATCCGAAATACCAGGTCGCGAGGTTCCACACGATCGCGGCGATCAGCAGCGCGAACACCATCGCGAAGCCCGAGCCGCTGCCGACCTGCAGGATCAGCTCGACCGGCAGCAACTGCAGGATGCCGAATGCGACTGCGCCGCTCGAGACCATCACGCCGAGGAAGTTCCACATGCCCGACCAGATCACCGCGACGTTCGGCGTCAGCGAGTGCGTATAGATCACGGTGGCGACCGCGTTCGCGGTGTCGTGGAAGCCGTTGACGAATTCGAAGCCGAGTGCGATCAGCAGCGCGGCGCCGAGCAGCAGGTAAGGGAACAGCTTTCCTTCGCGGACCGGTGACAGATCGTCGATCAGGTGCGTGGCGATATAGACGGCGCCGAGCACGAGCACCAGCAGGAAGACGGCATAGCCGACCTGCCTGGTGCGTTCGACGGAGCCCGGCGTGTTCGGTGCGGACGAAGCAGGTTGATTCATGACGGCATCTCGTAAGGGAACCGCGTCCGATCCTAGCTGCGGCTAGCCGTCAGTTTGATGACAGTCGGGAGGACGAACGGTGTGTCTTACAGATGCGTAAGGTGATTGAAGGCATGCATTCGTGACGCGACGTACCGGCACGCATCGTTGCCCACATCGTGAGCGCAATGCGGGCCTACGCGTTGCCGTCCGCAATCAATGTCCATCCATCCGGCGATGCAACGAGCGTCGTGCAGGACAGCGGCGCGACGTCGATACGGGTTGCCGCCCTGGAATCCATCCGCAGCGCATGGGCGGCGGCCGCGCGAACGATCGGCGCATGCGTGATCGCGACGATGTCGCGGTCGTGCCGCAGCGCATTCAACCATGTGCCGACGCGGCGCATGGCTGCTTCGAACGATTCGCCGCCGTGCGGCGCCGCGGACGGGTCGCCGATCCACGTACCCAGTTCGTCCGGCAAATCGCGTGCAAGGTCGTGCAAGCGCTTGCCGCGCCAGTTTCGGTAATCGATGTCGCGCAGCGCGTCGTCAGTTTCGGAGCGCAGACCGAGTGCGTCGGCGGTCTGCCGCGCACAGCGTGCAGGGCTGCACAGCACGAGCGAGCCGGCGATGCTTGCCCACCGGTCGCGCAATGCAGCGGCTTCGGCGAGCCCGTGTGCATCGAGCGGATCGTCGTCGGGAAACGTGCCGGTGCGCATCGCCCGGGTCGATGCATGCGCGATCAGGTACAGCGTGGCAGGCAGGGTCATGTCGGGCTTCGTAGGATCCGGGCCGGGGGCAATCGTTCGCGAGCGGTCCCTTCATTCCGCGAACGTTCGCGCGTACAATTCGCCCGATACGAAACGCGGAAGCCGGTGCAATCCCGGCGCGGTCGCGCCACTGTAACCGGTGATCGATGATCCCGGAAGCCAGACCTGCCTTCGTACCCATCCAACATTTGCCGGGGCGCGATTCCCCTGAGGTGCATCCATGAGCGAAGCAGTGCTGAAGCCGGCAGTCGTGCCGGCACCCATCCCCGTCCGTGAACTGTTGCCCTGGGCCATATTCGTCGGCCTGATCCTGTTGCTCGCGCTTTATTTCGTCGGCGCGGAACAGGGCGCAACGTCGCTCGTGCCGGGCATGTACGTTCACGAATTCGTCCACGACGGCCGCCATCTGCTCGGCTTTCCCTGCCACTGACGCGGAGGTCAAGATGGTCGGAAAGCTGCTCATGCGCGGGATGCTCGCAGGCATCGCCGCGGGTCTCCTCACGTTCGGTTTCGCGAAAATCGTCGGCGAACCGCAAGTCGATCAGGCAATCTCCTTCGAAGAAAAAGCCGACGCTGCCAAAGGCGAGGCACCGGAGCCCGAACTGGTCAGCCGTCACACGCAGGCCGGCCTCGGCCTGCTGACGGGTGTCGTGACCTATGGCGCGGCGTTCGGCGGGCTGTTCTCGCTGGTCTTCGCGTTTGCCTATGGGCGAGGCAGCCGCCTCCCCGCGCGACCGCTGGCCGCGTGGCTCGCGCTGGCGGCGTTCATCGCGCTCGTGATCGTGCCGAACCTCAAATACCCGGCCAATCCACCGTCGGTCGGCGATCCCGACACGATCGGCTATCGCACGGGCCTGTTTTTCCTGATGATCGCGATCTCGGTCGCGACGATGGTGTTCTCGGTCAGCGTGCGCCGCCATTTGCTGGCAAAGCTCGGCCAGTGGAACGCGTCGATCGTCGCCGGGCTCGTGTTTGTCGCGATCATCGCGGCCGTGCAGATCGGGCTGCCGTCGGTCAGCGAGTTACCGGCCGATTTCCCGGCGGCCGTGCTGTGGAAGTTCCGCGTTGCGGCTATCGGCATGCAGGTGATCATGTGGACGACGATCGGGCTGCTGTTCGGCGCGTGGGTCGAGCGCAGCGAACGCATCGGCCTGCGCGCCGCCTGACGCGCAGCGCAACCGGGCGCGCCTAGCGCAGCATGCGCGGCGCGCTCCACGTCGATTCGCGCGCCAGCGCGACGAACGCGGCCAGATAGTCGATCGAGGCGTCCGCTGCGCGGATGCCGAGGAAGATCTGCTTCGCGATTCCCTTCTTGCCGAGCTTGACCGGCACGACCGGCATCCGGTCCGCGTACTCGTCGGCCAGCCATCTCGGCAGCGCGGCCACGCCGCGTTCGCTCGCCACCATTTGCAACATGATGTCGGTCGTCTCGATCGACTTGTGCCGCCGAGGCACGATGCCGGCCGGCGTCAGGAACTGGTTGTAGATGTCGAGCCGGTCGGTTTCGACCGGGTACGTGATCAGGATCTCGTCGGTCAGTTGCTCGGGCGTCACGTAGTCGGCGTTCGCGAACCGGTGCGAGTCGGCGACCACCAGCACCTGCTCGTAGTCGAACACGGGATCGAAGCGCAGGCCCGGCTTGTTCAGCGGATCGGGCGTCACGAGCACGTCGATGTCATAGCCGAACAGCGCGCCGATACCGCCGAACTGGAAGCGTTGCTTCACGTCCACATCGACGTCGGGCCAGCGTGACAGGTACGGCGACACGACCTTCAGCAGCCACTGGTAGCACGGGTGGCACTCCATCCCGATGCGCAGCGTGCCGCGCTCGCCCTTCGCGTACTGCTTCATCCGCTCCTCGGCAAGCTCGAACTGCGGTAGCAGCCGGTTCGCCAGTTTCAGCAGATATTGGCCGCCCTGTGTGAGCCGCAGGCCACGGCCTTCGCGGTCCCAGATCGGCGTGCCGAGCTGCTGCTCGATTTTCCGGACGGTATGGCTGAGCGCCGATTGCGTGAGGTGAAGCGCATTGGCGGCCGCGGTCAGTGAGCCCTGGCGCTCGACTTCACGAATGACGACGAGATGGAATCGTTCCAGCATGGATTTTGCCTGCGCAACGGATGCATGAACAATTTTAATGAGTAAATGAAATAATGCCATTTTATTTCATGGTTTGAAATCCCTATGATGACTGCCGGATCTTCAATTTTTCTCTGGACGGCAGCTTCATGGTTACGACACACAACCTCGGTTTTCCGCGCATCGGCGCGAAGCGCGAACTCAAGTTCGGTCTCGAGCGCTACTGGAAGGGCGAGTCGTCGCGCGACGCGCTGAAGGCGCTCGGCACCGAGCTGCGTCAGCGCCACTGGCACGACCAGCGCGATCTCGATCTCGCGCCGATCGGCGACTTCGCGTTCTACGACCAGGTGCTCGACATGAGCTTCACGCTCGGTAACCTGCCGAAGCGCGTGCAGGACTTCCACGGCGATGCGCTCGACAACTATTTCCGCGTCGCGCGCGGCCGCTCGGCGCAGTCGGCGGAAGAACACGCCGCATGCTGCGGCGGTGTCGCGGCCGGTGAAATGACGAAGTGGTTCGACACGAACTATCACTACATCGTGCCGGAGTTCCACGCGGACACGAACTTCTCGCTCGACCCGTCGCGCCTGCTGCAGCAACTGGCCGAGGCAAACGCGCAGGGCGTGAACGCGAAGCCGGTGATCCTCGGCCCCGTCACATACCTGTGGCTCGGCAAGGCGAAGGACGAATCCGATCGGCTCGCGCTGCTGCCGAAGCTGCTGCCCGTGTACGGCGCGCTGCTCGACACGCTGACCGCGCAGGGCGTCGAATGGGTGCAGATCGACGAACCGATTCTCGTGGCCGAGCTCGATGCCGAATGGCGCCAGGCGTTCCGTACCGCGTATGCCGCGCTGGAAACGCGCCGCATCAAGGTGTTGCTCGCCACCTACTTCGGCCAGCTTCAGGACAACTTGACGCTCGCTGCCTCGTTGCCGGTCGACGGCCTGCATGTCGACGCGATCAACGCACGCGACGAAATCGACGCACTGGTACGTGAACTGCCGCCCGAGCGCGTGCTGTCGGTGGGCGCGATCAACGGCCGCAACATCTGGAAGACGGACCTGAACGCGACGCTCGACTGGCTCGAACCGCTCGCTCAGCAGCTCGGCGATCGCCTGTGGCTCGCGCCGTCGTGCTCGCTGCTGCACGTGCCGGTCGATCTCGCGAGCGAGGAGAAGCTCGATGCGGAAATCCGCGCGTGGCTTGCGTTCGCGCTGCAGAAACTCGACGAACTGAAGGTGCTCGCGACCGCGCTGAACGAAGGCCGCGACAAGGTGGCCGATTCGCTCGCCGCGAATGCCGCCGCGATCGATTCGCGCCGCCGCTCGCCGCGCGTGAACAACCCGGCGGTGAAGGCCGCGATTGCGCGCATCGACGCGCAGCTCGGCAACCGCGTGAGCCCGTACACGCAACGTGCGTCGAGGCAGTCGGCACGACTGAACCTGCCGGCCTTCCCGACGACGACGATCGGTTCGTTCCCGCAGACCGCCGAAATCCGCCAGGCGCGCAGCCAGTTCAAGGCCGGCGCGCTGGACGAGGCCGGCTACCGCACGGCGATGCAGGCCGAGATCGAACGCAGCGTCCGCGAGCAGGAAGCGCTCGAACTCGACGTGCTCGTGCACGGCGAAGCCGAGCGCAACGACATGGTCGAATACTTCGGCGAGCAGCTCGACGGCTACGCATTCAGCCAGTTCGGCTGGGTGCAGTCGTACGGTTCGCGCTGCGTGAAGCCGCCGATCCTGTTCGGCGACATCAGCCGCCCGAAGGCCATGACGGTCGAATGGATCGCGTACGCGCAGTCGCTGACGACCAAGCCGATGAAGGGCATGCTGACCGGCCCCGTGACGATCCTGAACTGGTCGTTCGTGCGCGACGACCAGCCGCGCTCGGTGTCGTGCTACCAGCTCGCGCTCGCGATCCGCGAGGAAGTGCTCGATCTCGAGAAGGTCGGCGTGCGCGTGATCCAGATCGACGAGGCTGCGCTGCGCGAAGGGTTGCCGCTGCGCCGCGTGCAATGGGGCGAGTACCTGAAGTGGGCGGTCGAGTCGTTCCGCATCACCGCGAACGGCGTGCAGGACGAGACGCAGATCCACACGCACATGTGCTATTCGGAGTTCAACGACATCATCGCGTCGATCGCGGACATGGATGCGGACGTGATCACGATCGAGACGTCGCGTTCGGACATGGAGTTGCTCGACGCGTTCGACAACTTCAAGTATCCGAACGAAATCGGGCCGGGCGTGTACGACATCCATTCTCCGAACATCCCGACGCAGGCGCACATCGTCGGCCTGATGAAGAAGGCGGCCGAACGGATTCCGGCGGAACGCCTGTGGGTGAATCCGGATTGCGGCCTGAAGACGCGCCAGTGGGCGGAAGTGATTCCGGCGCTGACGAACATGGTCGCTGCGGCGAAGACATTGCGCAGCCAGGTGCAATAACCTGACGCACGTTGTGCGCCGCCGTCGCGATCGAAAATCGGACGGCAAAAAAACGGCCCGCAGAAGCGGGCCGTTTTGCGTCACGCGTGCACGTGCGTTACGCGGTGCGTGCGGCGCGCGGCAGCGCGTCGTCCTGCTTGCGGGGCGCGCCGACATCGTCGATGCTGACGCGGCGCGAGATCAGCCACACGCACAGCGATGACAGCACGGCCGCACTCATGTACTGGATCGCGAGCGGCCACCATTGCGGCGCGGTGTTCTGCGCGATGATGGTCGCCACCAGCGGCGTGAGGCCGCCGGCGAGCGCGCCGCACACCTGGTATGCGATCGAGATCGCCGTATAGCGGATGCGTGCGACGAAGATGCCGCTCACGAAACCCGCGACGACCGAGTAGTAACCCGATTCCGCGAGCGTCGCGAGGCCGACGCCGACCGTGATCGACACGGGCGTGCCCATGTGCACGAGCGGCAGCATCAGGAACGGGACGATCGCGGCCCATGCGCCGGTGATCAGCAGCACGCGCGTGGTGCCGAAGCGCTGCGCGAGGAACGCGGCCGCGAGTTGCACGACGAACTGCAACACGGCGACGATCGTCATGCAATGCAGCACCATCGACCGGTCGAGCGACAGGAACTGCGTCGCATAGCTGATCATGAAGATGTTGCTGAAATACACGCCGGCGATGCCGTACACGTTCGCGCCGATCGCGAGCAGCAGCAGCGGCCAGTACTTGAGCGCTTCGCGCAGCGGCTTTTGCGCGATGTTGCCGCTCTTCCGGACTTCCTCGAACTCGGGCGACTCGGATACGCTCGCACGGATCACGAAGCCAACGATCAGCAGTACGGAACTTGCGAGGAACGGCACGCGCCAGCCCCAGCTCATCATGTCGTCCTTCGACAGCGTGCTGATCGCGCCGAACGCGAGCATCGACAGGATCAGGCCGCTCGCGCTGCCGAGCTGCGCGAACGACGCGAAGAACGTCCGCTTGCCTTCCGGTGCATGCTCGCCGGCGAGCAGCACCGCGCCGCCCCATTCGCCGCCGACCGCGATACCTTGCAGCACGCGCATCAGCACGAGCAGGATCGGTGCGATCACGCCGGCTTGCGCATGGGTCGGCAGCAGGCCGATCGCGACGGTCGACACGGCCATCAGCATCAGCGTCGCAAGCAGCGAACGCTTGCGGCCGAAGCGGTCGCCGAGATAGCCGAACATCACGCCGCCGAGCGGCCGCGCGAAGAAACCGACCGCGAACGAACCGAACGACGCGAGCAGGCTGATGAAGCGGTTTTCGCCGGGAAAGAACAGCGGCCCGAACACGATGGCGGCGGCGGTCGCGTAGCTATAGAAGTCGTACCACTCGATCGTGGTGCCGACGAACGAAGCGAGCGCCGCCCGCTTCGGTTGCTTGACGGAAGTCCCCATCTTGATGTGTGCTCCTCTGGAATCCTTTGATTTGGAATAGTGTGGGTGCCGGGATCAGTCGCGGTACGCGACGCCCGGCAGCACGCACAGCAACTCGTACGCGAGGTTCGCGCCGAGCAGCGCCGTGGTGCCGAACGGATCGTACGGCGGCGCGACTTCGACGAGATCGCAGCCGACGATGTTCAACCCCTTCGCGCCGCGGATGATCTCGAGCGCCTGCGGCACCGTGAGGCCCGCGATTTCCGGCGTGCCGGTGCCCGGTGCGTAGGCCGGATCGATGCCGTCGATGTCGAAGCTGATGTAGACGGGCGTGTCGCCGACGCGTGCGCGCACTTCTTCCATCAGCGGCGCCAGCGACTTGTTCCAGCATTCCTCGGCCTGGACGACGCGGAAACCCTGCTCGCGGCACCAGTCGAAATCCTCGGCGGCGTAGCCGGTGCCGCGCAGGCCGATCTGCGTGACCTTGTCGCCGTGCAGCAGGCCTTCCTCGACCGCGCGGCGGAACGGCGTGCCGTGCGCGATCTTTTCGCCCATCATCGTGTCGTTCACGTCGGCGTGTGCATCGACGTGGATCAATGCAACCTTGCCGTGCTTGCGGTGGATCGCGCGCAGGATCGGCAGCGCGATCGTATGGTCGCCGCCGAGCGTGATCGGCTTGCAGTCATGCTCGAGGATCGCGTCGTACGCGGCTTCGATGCGCGAGATCGAATCGTGCAGGTTGTACGGGTTGATCGCGACGTCGCCGATGTCGGCGATCTGCAGCGAATCGAACGGCGCGGCGCGCGTGGCCATGTTGTACGGGCGCAGCAGCACGGATTCCGTGCGGATCTGGCGCGGGCCGAAGCGTGCGCCGGTGCGGTTGGACGTGCCGAGATCGAACGGCACGCCGACGAAGCAGGCGTCGAGGCCTTCGGCGCTCGCCACGTGCGGCAGGCGCATCATCGTCGCGATGCCGCCGCAGCGCGGCATTTCATTGCCGCCGAGCGGCTGGAAATGGGGGTGGTCGTTCATGGGCTGTCTCTTCCGATGTGGGGTTGCCGTATCATGCGACGCGGCTTGGCGCACAGTTTTACGCGCTCCGTCGGGAAAGAAGAATGCGAAGATATCGACGTAAACATCGATTTTCATCGATGTATGGAAGGGGATGAACGTGCTGGGGAATCTGTCGACCCTCGATCTGCGGTTGATCCGCGTGTTTCTCGCGGTCACGGACGCGGGCGGTGTATCGGCCGCGCAGGCCGTGCTGAACGTCGGGCAGTCGACGATCAGCGCGCAACTGTCGTCGCTGGAGACGCGGCTTGGCTACCGGCTGTGCGAGCGCGGCCGCAGCGGCTTCCGGCTTACGCCGAAGGGCGAACGGTTCCATGCGATGAGCCGCAAACTGCTCGCGGCGCTCGACGAATTCGGGATGGCCGCGCGGCATATGGACCGCCAACTGGTCGGCACGTTGAATATCGGCCTGATCGGCCATACGCCGGTAAGCCAGAATGCGCGGATCGCCGAGGCGATCGCCGCGTTCCGCACGCGCGACGAAGCCGTGCGCTTCTCGATTTCGGTGCGCGCGCCGGGCGATCTCGAGGAGAAGCTGCTGAGCGACGAAATCCAGATCGCGGTCGGCTACTTCTGGCACCGCGTGCCGTCGCTGCATTACACGCCGCTGTTCATCGAGCGCCAGGTCGCGTACTGCGGGCGCGGCCATCCGCTGTTCGACGGCGCCGGCATGCTGACGCCGGCCGACGTCGCGGGCTTCGAATGGGCGTGGCGCTCGTATCCGCTGCCGGAGGCGCAGCTGTCGACGACGCCCGACCGCGTGACCGCGACGGCCGACAACATGGAAGCCGTCGCGCTGCTGATCCTGTCCGGCCACCACCTCGGCTACCTGCCGCAGCACTTCGCGGCGCCGTACGTCGCGCAGGGATTGCTCGCGCCGCTCAACCCGGACGAACTGCGCTACGACGTGACGTTCCACATGGTCGTCGCGCGCAACGGGCGCGGGAATCCGCTGGTGGAAGCGTTTCTCGAGGATCTCGAGCGCGCGCACCAGTCCCCCGACGTTGCCTGACGCCGCCTGACGCCGGCACGGCCGGCAAAGTGAACAAGCGTTACGCGCTGGCGCGGCTTGCCGGCCCGCCGCACCTCACGGCACCGGCAAGCCCGCGTCGTGCTTCACCTCGCGCAGCGACAGCGCCGATTCGATCGACGTCACGCCCGGCAGCATCCGCAGCGAGTCGCGCAGGAACGTGCCGTAGTCGTCGAGGTCGCGCGCGACCACCTGCAGCAGGTAGTCGGCCGTGCCGGCGACGTTGTGGCACGCGAGGATCCGCTCGATGCCGAGCACTTCCCGTTCGAACCGGTCGGCGACCTTGCGGTCGTGCGTCGCGAACCGCACGAGCACGAACGCGACGACGCCGAAGCCGAGCGCCTGCCGCGACAGTTGCGCGCGGTAGCGTTCGATGTAGCCGTCGCTTTCGAGCCGCTTGAGGCGCCGCGCGCAAGGCGTCTCGGACAGGCCGACGGATTCGGCGAGCCGCGCGATCGGCAGGCGGCCGTCGCGCTGCACCGCAGCGAGGATCGCGCGGTCGGTTTTGTCGAGCTCGGTCATGTTGGCGGAATCCTTGTTTCGATTCCGTGATTGTGGCGGATTCCACTACGGATCGCCAATCCAGAGCCAAAGATGGCCAATAATCCCTCCTCCTTCAGCGGCAACATATCGTCATTGAAGGACGGGGGCAGACCATGATTTCCACGCATTTGCTGTTGATTTATCTCGCCGCGCTGGCGGCCATCTATGCGGTGCCGGGGCCTGACATGGCGCTCGTGCTGCAGACCAGCATCGGCCGTGGCGTGCGGCCGGGCATGGCGGCGGCGGCCGGGCTGTCGCTCGCGCGCACCGCGCACGTGACGTTGTCGGCCTGCGGTGTCGCGGCGCTGATCCGCAGCGCGCCGTGGCTGTACGAGGTGATCCGCTACGGCGGCGCGCTCTATCTCGCGTATGTCGCGATCCAGGTGTTCCGCTCGCCGGTGTTCGCGCTCGGCGACAGCGACGCGGCGGCAACGGCCGGCGAGTTGCGCCAGTCGTTCGTGAAGGGGTTGCTGACGAACCTGCTGAACCCGAAGGCGCTGCTGTTCTGCTCGGTGCTGCTGCCGCAGTTCGTGCGGCCCGAGGCAGGGCCGGTCGTCTGGCAGATGTTCGAGCTCGGCGCGCTGCTGGTCGCGGCCGGCGTGTGCTTCGACCTCGCGTGCGTGTTCGGCGCGTCGCGCATCGCGGCGTGGATGCGCGCGCATCCGCTCGCACAGACCGTGCAGCGCTGGACGTTTTCGGCGGCGCTGATCGGGTTCGCGCTGCGCCTTTCAATGGACTGAACGCGGTCGCCGTACCGTTGCCGCGCCGGTCTGCAGCCGCGCGGCAACGAGGCGCCGGTCGCCGCAGGCCGCGTGCAATGCCGGCCTTCACGCGCATCCCTTGCTGCAGAAGGGCGTGCGCGCAAATCGTCTGACTGTTCTAAACTTCCCTTAACTTCGCGCAATCGCGAACCGACTGACCGAACGGAACCGACTTCCGCCGGCTATGTCCGATTTCCTGGCTGTTCCGTGCAACGCGGTACCAAGGAGGGTCTGAACATGGCAAGGCATCTTCACGCCGACCGTGAACCCCGAATCGTCGCCGAGTCCAAGTGCCTCGGCCCGTGCGATCCGGCAGAACGCATCCACGTCACGATCATGTTGCGGCGGCAGGAAGAAGGGCAACTCGATACGTTGGTCCACCAGCTCGCCACCGGCGACACACAGGCGAAACCGCTGTCGCGCGAAGCGTTCGCGCAGCGTTTCTCCGCCAATCCCGACGACATCCGCAAGACCGAGGACTTCGCGCGTCATCACCAGCTCGCGGTCGATCGCGTCGATCCGGTCGAGAGCGTCGTCGTGCTGTCGGGCACGATCAAGCAGTTCGAGGCCGCATTCGGCGTCACGCTCGAGCGTTTCGAGCATCGGTCGATCGGCCAGTATCGCGGCCGCTCGGGCCCGATCGCGCTGCCCGACGATCTCGGCGACGCCGTCACGGCCGTGCTCGGCCTCGACAGCCGCCCGCAGGCGCGGCCGCATTTCCGGCTGCGTCCGCCGTTCCGGCCCGCGCGCGGCGGCGCGGCGGGCGTCACGTTCACACCGGTCCAGCTGGCGTCGCTGTACGGCTTTCCGGCCGGCGACGGCGCCGGCCAATGCATCGCGATCGTCGAACTCGGCGGCGGCTATCGCGCGGCCGATATCCAGCAGTATTTCCACGGGCTCGGGATCACGACGCCGCCGACGCTCGTCGACGTGAACGTCGGCACCGGTCGCAACACGCCGACCGGCGACCCGAACGGCCCGGACGGCGAAGTCGCGCTCGACATCGAGATCGCCGGTGCGATCGCGCCGGCCGCGAAGATCGCCGTCTACTTCGCGTCGAACAGCGACGCGGGCTTCATCCAGGCCGTCAATGCGGCCGTCAGCGACACGACCAACAAGCCGTCGGTGATCTCGATCAGCTGGGGCGGCCCGGAAGCGACGTGGCAGGCGCAGTCGGCGCAGGCGTTCAACCGCGTGCTGCAGGCGGCCGCCGCGCAGGGCATCACCGTATGCGCGGCGTCGGGCGACAGCGGGTCGGGCGACGGGCTGCAGGACGGCGCCGATCACGTCGACTTCCCCGCGTCGAGCCCGTACGTGCTCGGCTGCGGCGGCACGCAGCTCGACGCGCTGCCGGGGCAGGGCATCCGCAGCGAGGTCACGTGGAACGACGAGGCGGCCGGCGGCGGCGCGGGCGGCGGCGGTGTCAGCACGCTGTTCGACGTGCCGGCGTGGCAGCAGGGGCTCGCGGTCACGCTCGCCGACGGCAGCCGCACGCCGCTTGCGAAACGCGGCGTACCCGATGTGGCCGGCGATGCGTCGCCGCAGACGGGCTACGAGGTATCGGTCGCCGGCACGGCTACCGTGATGGGCGGCACGAGCGCGGTTGCGCCGCTGTGGGCCGCGCTGATCGCGCGGATCAATGCGGCGGCCGGCGCATCGGCCGGTTGGGTCAATCCGGTGCTGTACAAGAATCCGGGCGCGTTGCGCGACATCACGAAAGGATCGAACGGCACCTATGCGGCTGCGTCGGGCTGGGACGCGTGCACGGGTCTCGGCAGCCCGAACGGCGCGCAGCTCGCCACGATCCTCGCGCGCAAGCCGTCGAGCTGACGCGCGGACATACGCCTTTCCGTTCGACGCGGGTGTCCTGCCCGCGTCTTTTTTCACCTCCAGGAGCAGCACGATGGGCATCGATTCCGCATCTTCCGGCGGCGTGTATCCGCTGCATCACGGCGACCACAATTCACATGGCGTGCCGCCGACCATCAACCCGGTCGCGCTGAGCCACGGCCGCGACCAGCCGTTCTTCGATCCGGTGGCATACGGCAACGGTCCCGACGATTCGGTGACCGACACGACCGAGTCGGCCGCGATCACGCATCACACGATCCTGATCGACGGCAAGCGCCTCGCGTACACGGCGACGGCCGGCCACCTCGTGACGGTCGACCCGAGCAGTTCGCAACCGGCCGCGAAGATCTTCTACGTCGCGTTCACGGCCGACGGCGCGAAGGAAGAAACGCGCCCGGTGACGTTCTTCTACAACGGCGGCCCCGGTTCGTCGTCGGTGTTCGTGCTGCTCGGCTCGTTCGCGCCGAAGCGCATCAAGACGTCGATGCCGGGTTTCACGCCGCCCGCGCCATACCAGATGGAAGACAACCCGGACAGCATGATCGACCACAGCGATCTCGTGTTCATCAACCCGGTCGGCACCGGCTATTCGGCGGCCGTCGCGCCGAACAAGAACCGCAACTTCTGGGGCGTCGACCAGGATGCGGATTCGCTGAAGCAGTTCATCAAGCGCTACCTGACCAAGAACAACCGCTGGAATTCGCCGAAATACCTGTTCGGCGAATCGTACGGCACCGCGCGCAGCTGCGTGCTCGCGTACAAGCTGCACGAGGACGGGGTCGACCTGAACGGCGTCACGCTGCAGTCGTCGATCCTCGACTACCGGCAGGCCGGCAACCCGGTCGGCGCGTTGCCGACCGCCGCGGCCGACGCGTGGTACCACAAGAAGCTCGGCGTCACGCCGGCGCCGGCCGATCTCGGCGCGTTCGTCGAGGAAGTCGCGCAGTTCTCGCGCACCGACTACCTGAACGCGTTGCGCACGGTGCCGCATGCGGACCCGGCCGCCGTGCAGAAACTGTCGCAGTACACGGGCATCGACCCGGCGACGCTGCAGTCGTGGAGCCTCAACATCGCGGGCTACGACGCGCGCGGCAATTCGCTGTTCCTGACGACGCTGCTGCATGCACAGGGCCTCGCGCTCGGCTCGTACGACGGCCGCGTGACCGGGATCTCGTCGGGTATCGCCGGCAAGATCGACCCGAACTCGGGCGGCAACGATCCGACGATGACGGCCGTGACGGGCGTCTATACGGCGATGTGGAACAGCTACCTGAACGAGCAGCTGAAGTTCACGTCGAATTCCGCGTTCACCGACCTGAACGACCAGGCGTTCCAGAACTGGGATTTCAGCCATATCGACCCGACCGGCGCGCAGCAGGGCATCGATGCGCAGGGGAACGTGATTCTCTACACGGCCGGCGATCTCGCCGCGGTGATGGCGCTGAACGTCGACCTGAAGGTGCTGTCGGCGAACGGCTTCTACGATTTCGTCACGCCGTTCTACCAGACCGTGATCGACCTGCAGCAGATGCCGCTCGAGGATCAGAAGGTGCGGCAGAACCTGTCCGCGCGTTTCTATCCGTCGGGGCACATGGTGTATCTCGACGGCGGTTCGCGTACCGCGCTCAAGCGCGATCTCGCGACGATGTACGACGCGACGGTCAGCGATACGGGCGCGCGGATGCGGATTCGCGCATTGCAGGCGAAGAAGACGGGCGGGCACGCATAGCGCTGCCCGCCGTCGGTGTGCCGCGCGCAGCCGAGACGGCTCGCGCGGCGGTAATTCAGCCGCAGTGGCCGGCTTACGCGGCCGGCCAGTCGAACATCGTGTACGGCAGCGCGCGCTTGTGGCGCGAGCCGTCATGGAAGCGCAGCACCGTTTCGTACACGTGGTCGCTGACCGGCTTGCCTTCGAGGAAATCGTCGATCTCGTCGTAGCTCACGCCGTACGCGTGCTCGTCGGGGCGCAGCGGGCGCAGTTCCTCGAGGTCGGCCGTCGGCACCTTCATCACGATCAGTTCCTCGCCGCCGAGCGCACGCGCGACCGCGCGCACGCGACGCTTGTTCAGGCCCGCGAGCGGCAGGATGTCCGCGCCGCCGTCGCCGAACTTCGTGAAGAAACCCATCAGCGATTCAGCGGCGTGATCGGTGCCGATCACGATGCCGCGCTGCGCGCCGGCCACCGCGTACTGCGCGATCATGCGCTCGCGCGCCTTGATGTTGCCGTGCACGAAATCCTGCTGCGCGGGGGTGTCGAATACGTGGCCGGCCGCGGCCAGCGAGCCGAGCATCGCATCGGCGGCCGGCTTCACGTCGACCGTCAGCACCTCGTCCGCACGGACGAACGCGAGCGCGCGCTGCGCGTCGGCTTCGTCGTTCTGCACGCCGTTCGGCAAGCGCATCGCGATGAAGCGCGCATCGTAGCCGTCGGCGCGCAGGCGCTCGACCGACAGTTGCGCGAGCCGGCCGGCCGTCGACGAATCGACGCCGCCGCTGATGCCGAGCACATAGGTCCGCAGGCCGGTCGAACGCAGGTATTGCGCGAGGAACTCGACGCGGCGGGCGATCTCGGCCTCGGCGTCGAAGTGCGGGGCGACGTTCAGTTCGGCAATGATCGCGCGTTGGCGGCTGGCGTAATCGGCGGATGTCATGAAGGAAGTTCCGGAACGAAATGCAAGGCGCCCATCATAAGCGCAATCGTGGCGCGCCGCCGCGCCGGGCATGCGTTCCGGCGGTTTCGCGTTGCTTCGGCGAGACGCGCTGCATCGCCGTGGTGCACGGTGCGCCGGGCGGGTGCAGGATGCCGCATGAAGGGCATCCGTGCGCAGGGCATCGATGCAAGCGAGGGCCGGATGGCCGGCGTCAGCGTCGTGCGAGCACGACGCCCACCAGCGCGAGCGCGAAGCCGGCGAGCTGGATCGCCGCGAGCGTTTCGCCGAACAGCCAGTAACCCTGCAGCGCGGCGAGCGGCGGCGCGAGGAACAGCAGCGACGTCGCGCGCGCCGCGTTGCCGCGCCGCAGCATCCACATCAGCATCGTGACCGCGCCGCCCGACAGGAACACGACGCCCCACACGAGCGACACCCACAGCGCCGGCGCGCCGATCCAGCGCGTTTCATGAAGCAGCACGACGAAGACGGCCGCGACGATCGCCGCGCCGAAATTCTGTACGGCGACCGCGGTGCGCAGGTCGCTCTGCGCGAGCTTGCCTTTCTGGTACAGCGAACCGGCCGTGATCGACCCGACCGCCAGCACCGACACGGCGACGACGAGCCAAGCAGGTGCCGCACCCGGCGGGGGCGCGACGCCGCCCGTGACCTTCGGCGCCAGCACGAGCGCGACGCCGGCGAGCCCGAGCGCCATCCCGAACCAGCCGCGCCTGGGCAGGCGCTCGTTGAACAGCGGGACGGCCAGCACGGCGGTGGCGAGCGGCTGCAGCGCGCCGAGCAGCGCCATGACCCCCGCGTTCAACCCTTGCGCGACGGCCCAGTAGCTCGCGCCGAGATAGACGCCCTGCAGCAGCGCGCCCGCGATCAGGTGACGCGGCCATTCGCGGCGGGCCGGCCACGGTGCGCGCGCGACGAGCGCCACGACGCCGAACAGCGCGGCCGTACCCGCGAAACGGGCGAGCAGGAACAGGTTGGGATCGGCGTAGGGCTTGATTGCCCGCGCAACGATGAAGCCGGTGGACCACAGCGCGACGAACGCGGCAGCGACGATCGAGGTAAGCATGCGTGACGGGCCGCGAGGCGGCCGGGCAGAATCAGGAAGTCGGCCAGTATCGGGGGAAGCGGTGCCGGCGTCTTGTCGAATCCTGCACTCGTGCCGCGCGATGCGTGGCGGTGCCGGCGATCATTGCGCGCTGGACGCGCGGGGCGGAGGGAACGGGTGCCGCGCCGCTCGATGCGGCACGGGCGGGTGCGAAGCCGCGGCGATCAGCCGAATCAGTCGATCGAGAACGTGTCGAGCGGCTGGTTGGCGCGCGCGTCGGTCGCGAAGCGTGCGGCGAGCTGTTCGTAGAGCCGGCGTGCTTCGTCGAGCGTCAGGTCGATCCAGTACGGATCGCCGGCTGCGTCGTTGAGGCGTTCCGGCGGAAACTGGATTTCGATCACACTGCCTTTGCGATACATGGCGCGAGCCCCTTTGCTTGGTCGTTCGGCGAAGCGCAAAGTGTAGCAACCGGCGCCGCGCCGATTCGCGCGCGTGAGGCAATACAGAATTTCGCTTTCGGGAAACGCGGCCGGTTCCGTTTCCCGCCGCCGTCAAATGCCGGTCAAACGTCCGTAATACAATGGCCGGCTTACCCATTACCAGTCGCCTCGGGCGCACACGCGATGCTGGCGGAACAACGTCATCAATACATCCTGTCGGAGCTCGGACGGTCGGGCGCGCTGTCGGTCGCGGAACTCGTCCGTTCGCTCGACGTGTCGCGCGAAACGGTGCGGCGCGACCTGAACGCGCTGGCCGCGCGCGGCCTGCTCGTGATGACGCACGGCGGCGCACTGGCCGCGGATCGCCGCGAGCCGAGCCTGTCCGAGCGCGAAGCCGCGAATGCCGAAGCGAAGCGCACGATCGGGCGGCGCGCGGCCGAATTCGTGCCCGACGATGCATCGGTGCTGATCGATTCGGGCAGCACGCCGCATGCGGTCGCGCTGGCGCTCGCCGACCGGCACCGGCTGTCGATCTACACGAACGACTGGCGTACCGCGTTCGTGCTCGCGCGGCGCAACGGCAACCGCGTGACGCTGCTCGGCGGCGAGCTGTCCGACGACGAGGACGCGACCTTCGGGCTCGACACGATTCACCAGCTCGCGCAATACCACGTCGATTTCGCGTTCGTCGGCGCGGGCGGCATCACGCCCGACGGTGAATGCACCGACTACTCGCGGCTCGCGGCCGAGGTGCGCAGCCGGATGATCGCGGCGGCCGGCACGGCGATCATCGTCGCCGACCATTCGAAATTCGGCCGCGTGACGCCGGTGCGGATCAACGGCACGGCCGCCGCCCGCTATCTGGTGACCGAGCGCGCGCCCGACAAGGCCGTGCGCCGCGCGCTGACCGCGCGCGGGATCGAACTGCTGGTGTGCGACTGACGCGCGTCCGACATACAAGGTTCACCGAACCGTCATCCCGCGGGAAGAACCGCCGTCAACACTGACCCATTCACCTCGACCGGCCGCCAGGCCAGGGAGCAACGAATGACCGTCAGCGTGCGCAGCTATCTTTCCCCCACCCTGGTCCTGCTGGCCTTCGACTGGCCCGATGCGGCGTCGCGGTCCGATTTCCTCGGCTTCGCGATCCGGCGCACACCGGGCTTCTGGTCGGCCGACGGCAAGACGCGTGCGCCGGACAGCTGGCTGCCGAACCGCCTGACGTTCGACGGTCCGGCAGCCGACACGCAGGGCGATGCGCCGACCGACCAGGCGCCGATCCAGAAATTCATGTGGTGGGATGCGCGCATCGATCCCCAGGACCGCGATGCGTCATTTCGCTACGACGTCTATCCGGTCGTCGGCACGCCGGCGAACCTGCAGGTGCTCGACGCGGAAGGCGGCGTATGCGATGTCGTGCTGCCCGCGCATATCGAGGACGGCATCGGCACGTGGTTCAACCGCGCGGTGGTGAGCTCGCAGGCGTTCGCGAAGCAGGTCGCGGCGCTGGGCCTCGCGCCGAACGCGGCGCCGAGCGACGCGCAGGCGCTGAAGCTGCGCACGTGGCTCGCGAACGACATGGAGCAGGTGTTCGCGGAGATGCTCGATCCGGCTTCGCGCGCGGCGTCGGCCGTCTATCACCTCACCGACACGCTGTGGGCGCTGCCTGCGTTCGAGGCGTTCGGGCGCCAGCATGGCGAAGCGTCGCTCGCGATCGTCTACGACGCGCACACGACGTCGCGCAAGGGCAAGCCGCCGCTGCCGTCGCCGAACCAGCCGGCCGTCGACGCGCTGCAGGGCCTCGCGACGCGCGCGCCGCGCGACAAGACGCACATCATGCACGACAAGTTCATCGTGACCGATGCGCCGTCGAATCCGGCGCCCGCGCGCGTGCTGACCGGTTCCGCGAACTTCACGACCGAAGGGCTGACCGAGCAGGCCAACGTGCTGCACGCGTTCGACTCGTCCGCGCTCGCCGCGCTGTACAACGACCGCGCGCATGCGCTGGCCGGGAATCCGTCGATCGCGGAGACGGCGAAGCTGACGTCGGGCTGGTCCGAGCCGATGACGATCGGCAGCGCGCAGGTGCGTGTCGCGTTTTCGCCGGAGCCGGCGGGGCAGCGTACGGAGATCGACACGATCGTCGCCGCGATTGCGGCCGCGAAGCATTCGGTGTCGTTCTGCCTGTTCATGCCGACCGACGCGGCGCTGCGCGATGCCTGTTTCGCGGCCGGCGACCGCGGGCTGATGATGTTCGGGCTGGTGAACAAGATCAACGTCGGCAGCGCGACGAAGGCCGATACGGCGCAGCTGGCCGGCCAGACGCTCGATGCGGCGACGCTCGCGAACCTCGAGCTGTACCACCGCAGCCGCGACAATCACGACGTGATCGATGCCGCGTATTTCTCGCCGGCCACCGTGCCGCAGGGTTTCACGCCGGAACTGCGGCTCTTTCCGGGCGAGCCGGCGCCGGCCTTTCCGCCCGTCGTGATCCACCACAAGTTCATCGTGATCGATGCGGAAGGCGCGAATCCGGTCGTCTATACGGGCTCGGCGAACATGAGCCGCAATTCGGAGCAGTACAACGACGAGAACCTGCTCGAGATTCGCGACAAGCGGATCGCGGCGATCTATCTCGCGGAATTCCTGCGGCTCTACGAGCACTATCGCGCGCGGGCGCTGGCGATCAATGCGCAGCAGCACGGCACGGACGCGGGCACGGGCGCGCATGCACGGCTCGCGCTCGCACCCGATTCGAGCTGGGCGAAGAAGTATTACGTGGCGGGAAGCCCGGAAGAGAAGGCGCGGATCGCACTGGCGTCGACCGCACCGGCGGACTGACTTGCCGAAGTGCGAGGGGCACGGATGGTGCGTGCCCCGGGTTGCGTTTGCCGCTGCTTACGCGGCGACGTAGCGCAGCACGGCGTCGGCGATCGTGTCGCGATGCCGCGCGCGCAGGCGCGGCGCCGACGGATCGCGGCCGAATGCGGCGCCGAACGTGTAGCGGTTCGATACGCGGTGGAAGCAGAACGAGCTGATCAGCAGGTGCAGGTCGAATGCGTCGATGTCCTTGCGGAACGCGCCGCTGGCCGCGCCGCGCTCGACCAGTTCCTCGAGCGTCTTGATGATGCTGACGTTGCGGTTCTTGAACGACTTGAGCTGTTCGAGATACTTCGCGCCGTGGATGTTCTCGATCGACACGAGGCGGACGAAGTCGCGATGCTTGTCGTGATAGTCGAACGTGAATTCGACGAGGCGGCGCATGCCTTCGCGCGGCTCCATGTCGCCGACGTGCAGTTCCTGCTCGAGCGCGCGGATATCGCCGTACACCTTCTCCAGCACGGCCTCGTACAGGCCTTCCTTGCTTTCGAAGTAGTAGTAGAGCATGCGCTTCGTCGTGTTCGTGCGCTCGGCGATCGCGTCGACGCGCGCACCGGCGAGGCCCATCGCAGAGAATTCCTGCGTGGCGACATCGAGGATGTTGCGCTTGGTTTGCTCGGGATCGTATTTACGCCGCGCTTCGGACGCAAGCGCGCGGGTGTCGGACGTGGCGGCCTTGCTTCCTGCTTTCATGTGACTTTATTGTGGGTTCGCGGCGGCTTGGAAAAGGCATTCTAGCATGCGGGAAATCCCCGCCCGGCCGACCTTCCGCTCTAATCGGCGGGGCCATCCGGCGGGGCCGTTTCAGCCGCCGCGGCCGTTCAGCGGCGGCAGGATGCGAGCGCGTCGCGGGCCTGGTACGCGGTGTACGTGAGCTGCGCGGCGGCGAGGCCGGCCAGCCCGAACGTGCGCGTGAGCCCGAACGCGGCGAAGCCGTCGGGCACCGGCCGGCCTTCGGCCAGCGCGGCGGCGAGCGCTTCGCCCGCTACCGTGGTCGGCGCCATCCCGTGGCCGCCGAACGCGATCGCGTGCCACACGCCGTCCGCATCGCGGCCGATCTGCGGCATCTTGTGCCGCGCGTAGCTCATCAGCCCGCCCCACGCGTAGTCGATCTTCACGCCCTCCAGTTGCGGATACACGCGCAGCAGGTCGCGCCGCAGCAGGCGCGCGATCGCGTCGGGGCCGCGGTCGAGGACCGAGATCCGGCCGCCCCACAGGATGCGCGTGTCTTTCAGCGGGCGGTAGTAGTCGAATGCGAAACGCGTGTCGTAGATCGCATACGGCGCGTCGATCGCATCGGGCAGCTGCGTGCCGAGCGGCTCGGTCGCGATCACGTAGGTCGCGATCGGCAGCACCGCGCGCTCGATGCGCGGCGACACGCCGCGCGCGTAACCGCCGCACGCGAACACGACGTCCTTCGCGCGCACCGTGCCCTGCGCCGTGCGCACGACGTACCCGGCGCCTTCGCGCGCGATGCCGAGTGCGGCCGAGCGTTCGTACACGCGTGCGCCGCCGCGCGATGCGGCTGCCGCGACGCCGAGCACGTACTTGAGCGGATGGAAGTGGAACGCGTTCGGCTCGAACAGGCCGCCGTAATAGCGCTGCGTCTTCAGCCGCTCGCGCAGCGCGCCGGCCGGGACGGCTTCCCAGTCGACGCCGAGTTCGTTCTTCATCAGCGTGCGCACGCTGTCGAGCCGCGACGGATCGTCGAACCAGTTCGCGAGCATCACGCCCTGATCGACGATGTCGCAGTCGATCCCGTAGCGCGCAATGCGCGTGCGGATCAGGTCGACCGCATCGACGGTGAGCCGGTACAGCCGGCGTCCTTCGTCGCGGCCGAGCGTGCGCAGCAGGTCGGCATTGTCGAGGCTGTAGCCGCCGAACACGAAGCCGCCGTTGCGGCCCGACGCGCCGAAGCCGACCCGTTCGCCGTCGAGCACGACGACGTCGTGCACGCCGCGCTCGACGAGGCCGAGCGCGGTGCACAGGCCGGCAAGGCCGCCGCCGACGATGCAGACCTGCGTGTCGATCGTGCCGGTCAGTTGCGGGTAGGGCTGGCGGGTAACGGTGGCTTCGTAGAAGTTCTGCATGCGATTTCGTGGACTCGTGACGGCAAAAAAGCAGACGGCGCGCGTCGATCTTGCCTGAACGCGCGCGCCGCGTCGAATGGGGTTGTCAGGGGGCCGGCTGCCGCGTTCGGGCGGCGGCCGGCGCGAAGCGTGACGTCAGGCGTCACGCACCCGGCGTCGGGTTGGCCGGGCGGGCGACGTAGCCCGCGTAGCCGGTGGCGGCCTGCGGCGCGGCTTCGGGCGTCGCGTTGCGTTCGATCCACGGCGCAATCTCCATGTCTTCGTAGCGCACGAGGCGGCATTTGCGCACGAGCGCGTAGCCGAGCCAGATCGCGAGGAAGAACGGCAGGCCGATGTAGGTCGCGGCGACGCCGACCCAGTCGATCTTGTCGGAGAGGAACGCCTGATAGTCCTGGCCGAGCGCGACGACCGCGCACAGCGCGAACGCGAACAGTGGGCCGAACGGGAACCACTTCGAGCGGTACGGCAACTGGTCGAGCCGGTAGCCCTGCTTCAGGAAACCCTTGCGGAAGCGGTAGTGGCTGACCGCGATGCCGAGCCACGTGATGAAGCCGGCCATGCCCGACGTGTTCAGCAGCCACAGGTAGACGGTCTTGTTGCCGTACAGCGACGTGAGGAAGCACAGCGCGCCGACGGCGGTGGTCGCATACAGCGCGTTGCGCGGCACGCCGCCCGCCGACAGCTTCGCGAACAGCTTCGGCGCACGGCCTTCGACGGCGAGGTTGTAGAGCATCCGCGTCGACGCGTACATGCCCGAGTTGCCGGCCGACAGCACGGCCGTCAGGATCACCGCATTCATCACCCCGGCCGCGAACGCGAGGCCCGCGTGGCGGAACACGAGCGTGAACGGGCTCACGCCGATGTCGGTCACGTCGCTCTTCAGCAGGCTCGGGTCGGTGTAGGGAATCAGCACGCCGATCACGAAGATCGCGAGCACGTAGAACAGCAGGATGCGCCAGAAGATCTGGCTCACCGCGCGCGGGATCGTCGTGCGCGGGTTCTCCGATTCGCCGGCCGCGACGCCGATCATTTCGGTGCCCTGGAACGAGAAGCCCGCGATCATCGCAACGCCGAGCATCGTTGCCCAGCCGCCGGCGAACGGCGCGTCGCCGATCGTGAAGTTGCCCCAGCCGGCGCTCGGGCCGCCCTGCATGATCCCGAAGATCATCAGCAGGCCGACGCCGACGAACGCGAGCACCGTCAGTACCTTGATCAGCGCGAACCAGTATTCGGCTTCGCCGAAGCCGCGCACCGACAGTGCGTTGAGCGCGAAGATCAAGGTGAGGAACAGCGCGCTCCACCAGACGCCCGGCACGTGCGGGAACCAGTAGTTCATCACCAGTTGCCCGGCGACGAGCTCCACCGCCAGCGTCACGGCCCAGCTGTACCAGTAGTTCCAGCCGAGCGCGAAACCGAAGCCTTCGTCGACGAACTTTGCGCCGTAGGTCGCGAACGAACCCGACACCGGCATGAACGCGGCCATCTCGCCTAAGCTCGTCATCAGGAAATAGACCATCAGGCCGATCACCATGTACGCGAGCATTGCGCCGCCCGGGCCGGCCTGCGAGATCGACGCGCCGGACGCGACGAACAGGCCCGTGCCGATCGAGCCGCCGATCGCGATCATTCGCAGATGGCGGGCCTGCAGCGCACGGTGGAGGGACGGCTTCGCGGGCGGCGAGCCGGAAGGGCGGGACGAATCGGGGCGGGCATCTGAATGCATGGCGGGCGCTGGGCGCTGTCTCCGGGATTGTTTTTTCGGTGACGAAGCGCGACGCGTTGCCGGGCGCGGGCCGGGCAGCGGTGATACGGTGCGAAACGGGCCCGATGAGCGGGGCCGCGATGCGTGTCGCGTTCGTCTGGCGTCCGGCTGCCATAGTGGCGGCCGGCGGCGCGCCGGGTGCGTTGCACCTCGACGTCGCCCCGATTGTGTGTGCCCGATGCACGACCGGCAAACGATATTTCCGAACAGGGTGATGCAGGTTTGTCATCAACTTGTATCGCTTCAGGACGTGTCCGATCGCCCGGTTGCGGGCTTCGGAAGCGTCCCATATCGGCACAGGAAAGCATGGGGTTCGTTCGTCGGGTTGTTGCGTTTTCGGAATGAAGTCGTGAGTTAATATCAATAGCGGCCCGACTTGTGGCCACCGACAATGTATTTCATGGATCGTGCCTCGCGAGGCTGGGGCGCGCCGTCCGGCCGGGCTTCCGGCGGCGGCGCAGCGCGATGCGCCGCAGGGCGCACCGGGCCGGCCACGCGGCGCATCCGCTTGCACAGGGCGCGCGAACGCGCTCCAATCGAATCACGCGGGCGGCGCTGCCGCCGCACCGATCAATCTGTCCCTGAAGAGGAAGTGATGCAATTCAACGACATTCTTGCCGCGCTCGACATCGATCTCGCCCAGTGGAAAGGCAATGCGCTGACCGCGCGTTCGCCGCTCGACGGCGCGACGCTCGCGACGCTGGCTGTCGACACGCCGGCTGACGCAGAACGCAAGATCGACGCTGCGCACGACGCATTCCTCAAGTGGCGCACGGTGCCGGCGCCGGTGCGCGGCGAACTCGTGCGCGTGTTCGGCAACGTGCTGCGCGAGCACAAGGCCGAGCTTGGCCGCCTCGTCACGCTCGAAGCCGGCAAGATCACGTCGGAAGGCCTCGGCGAAGTGCAGGAAATGATCGACATCTGCGATTTCGCGGTCGGTCTGTCGCGCCAGCTTTACGGCCTGACGATCGCGTCGGAGCGCCCGGGCCACCGGATGATGGAAACGTGGCACCCGATCGGCGTGTGCGGCGTGATTTCGGCGTTCAACTTCCCGGTTGCAGTGTGGGCGTGGAATGCGGCGCTCGCGTTCGTGTGCGGCGATTCGGTCGTGTGGAAGCCGTCCGAGAAGACGCCGCTCACCGCGATTGCATGTCACGTGCTGCTCCAGAAGGCGATCCGCGAATTCGAGAAGACGCATCCGGGCGTCGCGCCGGCCGAGCTGAGCCAGCTGGTGCTCGGCATGCGCGACGTCGGCGAAGTGCTGACGGCGTCGAAGAAGGTGCCGGTCGTCAGCGCGACGGGCAGCGTGCGGATGGGCCAGGAAGTCGCGAAGGTGCTGAGCCAGCGTCTCGCGCGCGGCATCCTCGAACTCGGCGGCAACAACGGGATGATCGTCGCGCCGAGCGCGGATCTCGATCTCGTCGTGCGTGCCGTTACGTTCGCGGCGGTTGGAACGGCCGGCCAGCGCTGCACGACGCTGCGCCGCCTGATCGTGCATCGCAGCCTGGTCGAGCAACTGCTGCCGCGCATCGAGAAGGCCTACACGTCGGTGAAGGTCGGCAACCCGCTTGAAGACGGCACGCTGGTCGGCCCGCTGGTCGATCGCGCATCGTTCGACGCGATGCAGAAGGCGCTGGGCGATGCGCGCGAGCAGGGCGGCGAAGTGAAGGGCGGCGAACGCGTCGACATCGGTCACGCGGATGCGTACTACGTGCGTCCGGCAATCGTGTGGATGCCGAAGCAATCGGCGGTGGTCGAGCGCGAGACGTTCGCGCCGATCCTGTACGTGATGGTCTACGACAACTTCGAAGACGCGATCGAACTGCACAACGCGGTGCCGCAAGGCCTGTCGTCGGCGATCTTCACGAACGACATGCGTGAAGCCGAGCAGTTCATGTCGGCGGCCGGCAGCGATTGCGGGATCGTCAACGTGAACATCGGCACGAGCGGCGCGGAAATCGGCGGCGCGTTCGGCGGCGAGAAGGAAACGGGTGGTGGCCGCGAGTCGGGTTCGGATGCGTGGAAGGCGTATATGCGCCGCGCGACGAATACGATCAACTACAGCCGGCAGCTGCCGCTGGCGCAGGGTGTGAAGTTCGACGTGTAATACGGGGTGCCCCGCTGGGCGCCGCGTGTGAATGAATAGGGCCGGTTGCCGCGGATGCGGCAACCGGCCCTTTGTATTTCGGGCGAGGCGGGTGCGTTGTCGACGACTCGCCCGCTCAGGCGGTGCTCACTGCTCCGCCGCCGGCATGTTCTGCACGACCAGCATCTGCGGGCTCGACAGCGTGATCCCCGCCGCGCGCAGCCGCTTCAGGATCTCGAACAGCAGGTCGCTCTTGGTCGAACTCGCGATCCGCGGGCTCGACACGTAACCCGTCACGCTCAGCGTGATCCCGTCCGGCGTGAGCTGGCTGAACGTCACCGACGGCGCCGGCTTCTCGAGAATCGCCTGGTGTTCGCAATAAGCGTCGAGCAGCAGGTCGCGCACCTGCTCGGGATCGGTGTTCAGTGGGAACGTCAGCACCAGTGTCGCGACGCCCTGCGTGCTGTTGCCCATCGTCACGTTGCGCAGGTTCTGCGAGATCAGCTGCGAGTTCGGCACGATCACGGTCGAGCGGTCGCTGAGCTGGATCTCGGTCGCGCGCACGTTGATGCGGCGGATGTCGCCTTCGACGCCCGCGATGCTGATCATGTCGCCCACCTTCACCGGGCGCTCGGTCAGCAGGATCAGCCCGGACACGAAGTTCTTCACGATTTCCTGCAGGCCGAAGCCGATACCCACCGACAACGCACTGACGATCCACGCGAGGTTGTTCCACCGGACGCCGAGCAGCCCGAGCGTCATCAGCACCAGCAGCACGTAGCCGACGTTGGTGAACAACGTGATCAGCGACACGCGCATGCCCGTATCCATGCCGAGCGCGGGCATGAACTCGCTGTCGAGCCAGCGACGCAGCGAGCGCAGCAGGTAGAAGCCGATCGCGAACCCGATCACGGCGTTCAGGATCCGGTCGGGCATGATGTTCAGGCTCTGCAGCCGCTGGCTGCCGATCATCGCGACCGCGCTGTCGAGCAGGTCGCCCGGCGTCGTGCCGAAGCCGCCCGTCAGCAGCGCGATTGCCGCGATCAGCATCAGCAGGCTCGTGCCGAAACCGGACAGGACCGTGCGTGCCTGATCGAGGTGGCGATCTTCGAGCGCGAACAGATGCTTGATCTGCTGGCCCGTCGACAGGCTCGACGAGAACAGGCTTTCGCTTGCGTCGCGCGTCAACTGGATCAGGATGTAGGTTGCGCACAGCACGATCTCGAACCACACGAGCTCATACGTGATGAAGCGCGCGACCGTGATGTAGCCGATCAGGAGCGCGATCAGCGACGCGACGATCGCCAGCGTGACGCCGGCATGGATCAGCCCCGCGAGCGTCGAACGCTGCTCGGGGGCCTCGCCCGCCGCCGCGAGCGCGCTGCGCGCGCGGTTCGCGCGCAACAGCGACGCGCCGACCGTCAGCGCGACGACGAGCGACACGATGCCGCGACCGAACAGCGTGACCGCCAGGCTGGTGTCGACGATCCGGTTGATCGATTCGAGCGTGCCGGACACGAGCAGCAGGGCGGCCAGGATGCCGGGGAACGGCTTCATCGCGAGCGCGACGGGATCGGCGAGCGCGGGCAGGCGCCACGACGGATGCTTGGTGCAGAGCAGGGCGCGGCCGAGCCCGGCGATCAGTGCGCAGGTGGCGGCGAGCTTCGCAAACTGGTCCCACAGGTCGGTCAGCGACGGCGTGAGCTCGTAGTGGCGCGCGACGGCGAGGTAGAGGATCTGAATGGCAATGGCCGTCGCCAGGAAGGTCGACAGCACGGTCGACAGCGCCAGCGCGCTGCGGCGCAGGCGGGTGGGCGGCAGGCGGCTCAGCGCAATCCATGCGAGCCCGCGCTCGATGAGCCGGCGGCCGCCGAGCCACACCGCGAACGCGGCGATCAGCAGCACCGTCGTGACCGCGCGTTGCCCGGGCACCCATGACGAATGCAGCATGTCGAACAGTTCGTCGTCGAAATCCTCGAGCCGCTGGCGGTCGTCAGGCGACAGGTGGAACAGCGGCAGCCAGAACTGCGCGCTGAAGATGCCGCCCGAACGGAACGCGAGCTGGTTCTTCAGCAGGCTGCGATGCAGCTTTGCGAACTGCTCGGTCAGGTTCGTGAGGCTGGCTTTCTGGTCGGTGGCCTGCTTCAGCGCCGCATCGATCTGTGTCTTGCGTGCATTCAGCGTGGTCCGTTGCTTCGCGACGGCCGGCGTTTCCGGCGCGGCGCCCTCGGCCGGCGGCGGGCCGAGCACGTCGAGTTGCGCCTGGACCTGCGCGCGTTGCGGTGTGAGATCGCTCTGCAGTTTGGCGACATCGGTGCTGAGTTCCTGCGCCGAGTCGTCGAGCGCATCGAGCTCCTTGCTGTTGGATGCGGTCGAGGTCTGCTGCTTGATGCGGTCCAGTTCGACCTGCATCTGCTTGAGCTGCGCGACGGCGTCGGTCAGCGAAATGGCGGGCACGGTTGCGCCGACGCCGCTCGCGACCGGAGCGGAGGCGGCGTCCGTCGATGCCGACGCGGCCGCGACTGCGGCGAACTGCAGCAGCGCGATCAGCACGATCCGGCGGGCGTACGTGGAGAGTCGTTGTATGGACATGGAATGCTTACGATTGGCCGACAGTGCCGGGTGCCGAAAGGCAGCCGGAAGCCGGTGGTTGGCCCGGTAGCATGTTACCGGGGTGTGGAACGCGTGGTTGTACCGATTGCGTACCCCGTTTGTTGCGAGGCGGGCGAGGCACGTAGGCGCGAAATCTGACGGCAGGCCCGTACCGCCGGGCCGGCGCCGCCAGCGGCCGGGGCGGGCAGCGCCGGCGGGCCGCCCCGACGCGTTATCCGTCCCCGACACACGGTTACGCAAGTTACACACTATCCGGCACGAAAATAGGGTGTCCGAACCGCTGCGACGCCTGCTGCGCGGCCGGCTTGCGCGTACGCCGAACGGGCGTGCCGGTACAATGCAGCGATTCGCCCGACGGCGGCTCGCCGGTCGCCGGACAACAACACACAACACGACACGACCAGGAGACGCGCCCAAGATGGCCTCAACGGACAGCCTTCCGCAGGCAACAGCCCAATCCCCCTCCATCGACCCCGGCTCCATCTCGGCCCGTCTCGACCGCCTGCCGCCGACCCGCAGCGTCTGGAAACTCGTCGTTCTGTTGAGCCTCGGCTTCTTCTTCGAACTCTACGATCTGCTCTATAGCGGCTACGTCGCGCCCGGCCTCGTGAAAAGCGGCATCCTGTCGGCGACGACGCACGGCCTGTTCGGCACTACGGGCGTCGCGAGCTTCATTGCCGCGCTGTTCTCCGGGCTCTTCATCGGTACGATCGCGTGCGGCTTCCTCGCCGACCGCTTCGGTCGCCGCGCGATCTTCACGTGGTCGCTGTTGTGGTACACGGCCGCCAACGTCGTGATGGCGTTCCAGGACACCGCGGCCGGGCTGAACTTCTGGCGCTTCGTCGTCGGTCTCGGCCTCGGCGTCGAGATGGTGACGATCGGCACGTACATCTCCGAACTCGTGCCGAAGCAGATCCGCGGCCGTGCGTTCGCCTGCGAGCAGGCGGTCGGGTTCGTCGCGGTGCCGGTGGTCGCGTTCCTTGCGTACCTGCTCGTGCCGCATGCACCGCTCGGCCTCGACGGCTGGCGCTGGGTCGTGCTGATCGGCGCGCACGGCGCGCTGTTCGTGTGGTGGATCCGCCGCGAACTGCCGGAAAGCCCGCGCTGGCTCGCGCAGCAGGGGCGCGTCGACGAAGCCGATCGCATCATGCGCGCGCTCGAGGCGAAGGTCGAAGCCGAGTATGGCCGACCGCTGCCGCCGCCCGCGCCGGCCGAGCCCGTGCCGCCGCGCGGCCGCTTTCGCGACATGTGGGTGCCGCCGTATCGCAACCGCACGATCATGATGACGATCTTCAACGTGTTCCAGACCGTCGGCTTCTACGGCTTCGCGAACTGGGTGCCGACGCTGCTGATCAAGCAGGGCATCACGATCACGTCGAGCCTGATGTATTCGAGCGTGATCGCGCTCGCGGCGCCGATCGGACCGCTGATCGGCCTCGTGATCGCCGACCGCTTCGAGCGCAAGTCGGTGATCGTCGCGATGGCGGCGGCGATCGTCGTCTGCGGGCTGCTGTTCAGCCAGACGACAGTGGGCGCATTCCTGATCGTGCTCGGCATCGGCCTCACGCTCGCAAGCAACATCATGTCGTATAGCTTCCACGCGTATCAGGCGGAACTGTTCCCGACGTCGATCCGCGCGCGGGCCGTCGGCTTCGTCTATTCGTGGAGCCGCTTCTCGGCGATTTTCTCGTCGTTCGTGATCGCGGCCGTGCTGCGGGGCTTCGGCACGTTCGGCGTGTTCGCGTTCATTGCGGGCGCGATGGTGATCGTGATGGCCGCGATCGGACTCATGGGGCCGCGCACGAAGGGCATCGCGCTGGAAACCATCTCGAAGTAGCAGGCAGTTGCGCATGCGTGCCGCATCGTTCGCGCGGCACGCATGCGAAAAGCACCTTCCTCGGGGGAAGCCGCATGGCCAAATTGATTTGGTATGCGAATTTATAAGGCGAGAGCATCGTGGCGAGCGGAACCCGCGAGTTCCCGGGCGCGTGTTTCGAGACGCTCAATCTGCAAGCGTGACACGCAACCGGAACACAAACCGCAACGAGTTGAAACAAAGCGTGACGAAGCGCAAATCTGCCGCAAAACCCCCACTTTTGCCGCTGCCGATTCCTGCGTCGGCGCGTAAAATGAAGGGCCTGACGACTCATTAGCCGCCATCGGACCGCACGCGTTGCATCAGCGAACGGCTCCGCCGCGAAGAGGCGTCGGCGCCGGGCGCATACGATGCGCCGGACGTGTCGATGGCTCGCGCGGAAGATGCGCCGCTCGCACCAGCATGATGCGGCGGCCGGATCGGCCGATGGCTTCGAACGTATGATGCTTTCCAGCCTGAAGCGGCCGTTGGCGAAGCCGCACCGTCTCACCCGCACATTGGCCGTGTACGCGTGGCTCGCTGCCGCGTTGCCTGGTTCCGTTCTGGCCGGGCGGCCGGCTGTTGCCGCGTCCGACGTGCCGTCGTCCGCTGCTACGTCATCCTCATCAGTTGCGTCGCCCGCGTCGACGGCGTCTCATGCGCATCCGGCTTCGTCCGCGCACGCGTCGTCAGGCGCATCGGCTGCGCAATCCGCGCCTGCCGCGTCGCGTGTGCATCATGCAGAGCCTGCCAGTGGGGCATCGGGGGCGTCGGCTGGCTCTGCGGCGTCCGCCGCGGAACCTGCGTCGGCCGCATCGCCAGCCGCCGCCAGCGAGGCCGAAGCGCCCGCACCGACCCCACCACGCCGGCATCCGCCGCTATCGGCCGACGAAGCGAAGAACGCGACGGCGCGCGCCGTCGACATGCGCAAGCGCTTCACGCAGGAAGTCACACGCCGCCTGAACGTGCCCGCGAGCGAACAGCGCGCCTACGGCGAGCGGCTCCAGAAGGCACTCGCCGAGGCGGACCTCGGCGACCTCGCCGGCGAGTACGTCGCGATGGTCGACCGCGCACCGAACGTGCAGGCGCTCTTCATCTACTTCCGCGCCACGCCGGCCAACGCATGGCTGATGATCGGCGCATCGCCGGTCGGCACCGGGCTGCCGGGCAAGTACGACCATTTCCTGACGCCGCTCGGCGTGTTCCATCACTCGCCCGACACCATGGATTTCCGCGCGGAAGGCACGACGAACGAGAACGGCATTCGCGGCTACGGCCGCCGCGACATGCGCATCTATGACTTCGGCTGGGTGGACGGCGAGCGCGGCTGGGGCAAGGGCGGCGTGTCGCCGATGCGCTTCCAGATGCATGCGACCGATCCCGACCGCCTCGAAGCGCTGCTCGGCATCCGGCACTCGAAGGGCTGCGTGCGGATTCCCGCTTCGCTGAACACGTTTTTCGACCGCCACGGCCTGCTCGACGACGACTACCAGGCGCGCGTCGAGGCCGGCAAGTCGCTGTGGGTGCTGCGGCGCGACCGCGACATCACGCCGATCGCGGGCCGCTACCTCGTCGTGATCGACAGCGCGCGCAAGGCCCGCCCGGGCTGGGCGCCGATGCCGGGGCGCAAGGCGTGGTCGAAGGTGCCGAAGGGCGGCGACACGGCGGACTGACGGCCGGTCCGCCGGCCGGTGGAGATACGTGGATGAGAATAAATCCGTTTTATTGATACATAAGAAAAGCAAACTTTTATTATCCGATCCGGGTTCGTATAGTCGAGTCCAGTTTCGCGGAACCCTGCCGCGCCTGGACCACCACCGATCACACGACCCGCATGAAAACTCTCTACAAGCTCGCTCCGCTCGCGATGCTCGGCGCCTTCGCGACCCATGCCTGTGCGCAAAGCAGCATCACGCTGTACGGTCTCATCTCGGCCGGCGTCGGGTTCGCGACCAACCAGGGCGGCAAGAACGCCTGGCAGGCGCTGTCCGGCACGAACCAGAACCCGCGCTGGGGACTGAAGGGCAAGGAGGATCTCGGGCAGGGGCTGTCCGCGATCTTCCAGCTCGAGAACGGCTTCAACGTGATGACGGGCACGGCCGCGCAGAACGGCCGCGAATTCGGGCGCATGGCCTACGTGGGCCTGGCCGACCGCACCTACGGCTCGCTGACGTTCGGCCGCCAGTACGACGCGATCCACGACTACATCGGGCCCGTGATCATCGCGAGCAACGGCGTGAACATCGGCGACAACGACAACGGCTACAACGACATCCGCGTGCAGAACTCGGTGAAGTACGTGAGCCCCGTCTACTACGGCCTGAAATTCACCGCGCTGTACGGCTTCAGCAACGCGACCGGCTTCGCGAACAACAGCGCGTACAGCTTCGGGCTCGGCTACGAGCAGGGCGCGCTGCGCTGGAGCGCGGTCTATGCGCAGTACAACCATCCGTATAGCGCGACGAACCAGGACGGCGCGATCGCGAACGACTATGCGTCGCCGCTGCTGATCTTCAGCAAGAGCGCGATGTCGCCGGCGGCGTACGCAAGCCGGCAGCGGATCGCGGGCACGGGCGGTTTCTACACGATCGGCCGCGCGCAGTTCGCCGCGATGTTCACCGACGTGCGCTACGATTACCTCGACAATTCGCACCTGCATCTGCAGAACCTCGGCGTGAACGTCGTCTACACGATGACGCCGCAGCTCTTTCTCGGCGCCGCGTATGCGTTCACGAACGGCAAGTACGACGTGATCGACAAGCGTCCGAAATGGCACCAGGTGAACCTGCAGGCCGATTACTTCCTGTCGAAACGCACCGACGTCGCGCTGACGGTGATCGCGCAACAGGCGGCCGGCGACGCGGACCATGCGCAGATCTTCGCGTACGCGCGCTCGACCGGCACGCGCCAGATGATGGCGACGCTCGGCGTCCGGCACGTATTTTGAGCGCCCCCCAACCTGCCGCTTCGCGCCAGACCCCCCGAGGGGGTCAGGAAAACGTGGGGCGGCCCGGCGTTTTCTCGAGAGCCCGACCATGACCCATCCGATCGCATCCCGCCGCACCTTCCTGAAACTGTCCGCCGCGCTGGCCGGCACCGCGCTGCTGCCCGAGTCGGGCGCGTTCGCGGCCGGCGGCGACGCCGCGCGCCGCACGGTGATCATCGATACCGACCCGGGGCAGGACGACGCCATCGCGATCCTGCTCGCGCTGGGCGCGCAGGACCGGCTCGACGTGCGCGCGCTGACGGCCGTCGCGGGCAACGTGCCGCTCGACCTGACCGAACGCAATGCGCGGATCATCCGCGACTGGGCCGGCCGCACGAAGACGCTGGCGGTCTATGCGGGCTGCCCGCGTCCGCTCGTGCGCGATCTCGTGACGGCCGCGAACGTGCACGGCAAGACGGGGCTGGAAGGTGTCGAACTGCACGAGCCGCGCGCGCCGCTGGCTGCCGGTCACGCGGTGTCGTACCTCGTCGATACGCTGAGTCGCGCAGCGCCGAACAGCGTGACGCTGTGCGCGCTCGGCCCGCTGACGAACATCGCGACCGCACTGGTCGAAGCGCCGCAGATTCGCGGTGCGCTGCGCGAGATCGTGCTGATGGGCGGCGCGTTCTTCGAGCGCGGCAACATCACGCCGGCCGCCGAGTTCAACATCTACGTCGATCCGCAGGCGGCGGAAGTCGTGTTCGGCAGCGGCGTGCCGATCGTCGTGCTGCCGCGCGACGTCGCGGTGAAGGCGCCGATCACGCCGGCGCGCGTCGCGCCGTTCCGCGCGCTCGGCAATCGCTGCGGCAAGATGGTCGCCGACATCATGGATGCCGAACTCGCGTACAACAAGAAGCGGCGCGGCGTCGAAGACGCGCCGATGTACGACCCGACGGCCGTCGGTTATCTCGTCGATCCGACGTTGTTCGGCGGGCGCAAGGTGAACGTGGTGGTCGAGACGACCGGGCAGTGGACGCTCGGCGAGACGATCGTCGACTGGAACGGGCGCAGCGGCCGCGCGGCGAACGCGACGTGGATCAACGAGGTCGACGCGGACCGCTTCTACGCGACGCTCGTCGAGCGCATCGCGAAGCTGCCCTGAGCGCGGGCCGTTGCAACGCAATCGGGATCAGATGTGCTTTGCAATCCACTCGCGGCACGCACGCACATGCGGGCCGCGATCGTCGGCGGCGAGCGAGATCAGCGAGATCGCACGCGTGACGCGCGGTTTGTCGACACGCAGCGCGACGAGTTCGGGATCGTGCAGATGCATCGTGTAGAGGCTCGGCAGCACGGCGGTCGCGAGACCGTTGCGCGCGAGTGCGTAGAGCGGCTCGGTGTATTCCATCCGGTACGTGACGTTCAGGCGCAGCTTCTCGGCGCCGCCGGTGCGATGCAGCGATTCGCTGACGCTGCCGCGCACGAACACCGCGAGTTCGCGATCGACGAGCTTCGCCCACGTGACGCTCTTCGCGCGGGCAAGCGGATCGTCGTGCCGCACGACGATCACGATCTCGTCCTCGAACAGCTGCCGGTAGCGCAGCGTGCCGTCGTCGCTGTCGGGTTCGCGCACGCCGATGCCGAGATCCGCGACGCTGTCGCGCACGGCTTCGACGAGCGCGCTGTTCGGCAGGTCGGTCAGCGTGAAGCGCAGCGTCGGGTGCGTGCTGCGCAGTGCGTTGAGCGCGGGCAGCAGGCGGCCCGCGACCGACGGGATGAACGCGATGCGCACGGTCTGGATGCGTTCGCCGATGAGCCGCGTCATGTCGTCGAAGGTGCCGCGCGCCTGGTTGAGCAGGCGTTCGGCGAGCGGCAGCACGGCTTCGCCGGCGGTGGTGAGCGTGAGGCGATGCGCGGTACGCGCGAACAGGCGCCCGCCGAGCAGGAACTCGATCTGGCGGATCGACGCGGTGAGCGCGGGCTGCGTGAGCGACAGCGCCTGCGCGGCCTGCGTGAAGCTGCGTGCGTGGGCGAGGACGACGAAGTGCTGGACCTGCCGCAGCGTGAGCGCGGGCAGCAGCGACGAGCGGTCGGACGACATCGGGCAATAACGGTCGGGATGCGGTACGCGGCAGTATAAGACCGCGCCGCAGGAACCGACACAGGACAATATTCGGAATCACAGGAGAACCACCATGTCAGCGACTGACACGATCCCGGCGCGCGCGCCGGCCAACTGGCTCGAGCGCCGCTTCGCGCTTGCTGCGCGCGGCACGAGCGTGCGCACCGAGACGATCGCGGGCGTTACGTCGTTCCTCGCGGCCGCGTACCTGCTCGTCGTGATCCCGTCGCTGCTCGCGACGGGCGGCATGGCGCGCGGCGCGGCGACGACCGCGACGATCATCGTGTTCGTGCTGTTCACGACGCTGATGGGGCTCTACGCGAACCTGCCGTTCCTCGTCGGCCCGGGCATCGGCGGCTCGGTGATCATCGGCGTGACGCTCGCGACGACGGAACACATCGGCTGGCAGACGGGCCTCGGTATCGCATGCGTGTCGGGCGTGCTGTTCTTCCTGCTGACGATACTCGGCGCACGCGGCGTCGTGATGCGGCTGATACCGGTGCAGATCAAGCTCGGGCTCGGCGCGTCGATCGGGCTGTTCGTGACGATGCTCGGGCTGCGCAACGCGGGGATGGTCGTCGCGAATGCGAAGACCAATGCGTTCGCGCTCGGCGACTTCTCGCGGCCGGGCGCGCTCGTCGCGCTGATCGGCCTTGCGGTGGCGATCGTGCTGCAGGCGCGCAAGGTGCCCGGCGCGATCCTGATCGCGATCCTCGTCGCGGCCGCGGCCGGCGTGCCGCTCGGCGTCACGCACCTGCCCGCATCGTTCGTGTCGCTGCCGCACAGCATCGCGCCGATCGCGTTCAAGCTCGACATCCGCAGCGCGTTGAGCCTTGCGGCCGCGCCGTACCTGTTCGCGTTCTTCGCAGCGGAATTCTTCTCGACGCTCGGCACCGCGCTCGCGGTCGGCGCGAAGGCGAACCTGCTCGACGAACACGGCAACCTGCCGAACATCAACCGGCCGTTCCTCGTCGATTCGCTCGCCGCGACGCTCGGGCCGGTGTTCGGCATTCCGGCGCTGACCGCGCTGATCGAATCGGCCGCGGGTGTCGAGGCCGGCGGCCGCAGCGGATTGTCGTCGCTGGCCGCGGCCGTGCTGTTCGCCGCGATGCTGCTGTTCGTGCCGGTCGCGCTCGCGATTCCGAAGGAGGCGACCGCACCGGCGCTGATCCTGATCGGGCTGTCGATGTTCGCGACGATTCGTCATACGCATTTCGACGACTTCACCGATGCGCTGCCCGTGATGTCGATGGTGCTGCTCACGCTGATGTCGAACAGCTTCGGCACCGGCATTGCAGGCGGGCTGTTGTGCTACGTGCTCGTCAAGCTGCTGGCTGGCCGCTGGCGCGACGTGTCGTGGGGGCTCGTCGTGCTCGCGATTCCGCTCGGCTACTACTTCTGGACCGTCGTGAAGCCGCACTGAGAGACGGCTTTCGCGACGCAATGGCACTACCGAAAAGAGACTGATATGAAGGGAACACCAGGCAACGTCCCGGCCGCGCGCACGGGTATCGAGATCACGCCGGCCCATCGGGCCTTCTTCCACGCGCTGCCGAAGGTCGAGCTGCATTGCCACCTGCTCGGCGCGGTGCGGCACGACACGTTTGTCGCACTCGCGGAGCGCAGCGGCGCGCCGATCGAGCGCGCGGAAATCGACGCGTTCTATGCACGCGGCGAGAAGCCGGTCGGCGTGCTGCATGTGCTGCGCGCGCTCGACAAGTATCTGCTCACGCAGCCCGACGACCTGCGGCGGATCGCGTACGAGTATCTGGAGGACGCGGCCGCGCACAACGTTCGGCATGCAGAATTCTTCTGGAATCCGACCGGAACGGTGCACGTATCGGGTATTGCATACGCGGACGCGCAAGCCGCAATCGTGACGGGGATCCGCGATGCCGCGCGCGATTTCGGGATCGGCGCACGCCTGATCCCGAGCATCGACCGCGAGCAGGATCCAGACGAAGCCGTTGCGATCGTCGAGTGGATGAAGGCGAACCGCGCGGACGAAGTGGCGGGGCTCGGCATCGATTATCGCGAGAACGACCGGCCGCCGGAACTGTTCTGGAAGGCGTACCGCAATGCGCGAGAGGCCGGCTTGCGCACGACCGCGCATGCGGGCGAGTTCGGGATGCCGTGGCGCAACGTCGAAACGGCCGTCGACCTGCTGCAGGTCGATCGCGTCGATCACGGCTATACGATCGTCGACAACCCCGAGCTGTGCGCGCGCTACGCGGAACGCGGGATCGTCTTCACCGTCGTGCCGACGAATTCGTACTACCTGCGGACGTTGCCGCCCGAGCAATGGGCGGAGCTGCATCCGATGCGCAAGATGCCGGGCCTCGGGCTGAAGATCCATCCGAACACCGACGATCCGACGCTGCACAAGGTCAATCCGAGCGAAGCGTGGGAGCTGATGTTCAGCCACTTCGGATTCACCGTGGCCGACCTGAGGCAGTTCATGCTGAACGGGATCGACGGCGCGTGGGTCGACGATGCAACGAAGGCGGCGTGGCGTGCCGCGTGGGCGCCGGCGTTCGACACGCTGGCAGAGACGCTCGCGGCAGGCTGAGCGCGGCGGCGTGTTGCGCCGGCCGGTGCTTCAGCCGGCCGGCGGCCCCGCGATCAACGGAAGAACTTCAGCCAGTCGAACAGGCCCGAATGCTGCGGGCGCCGCTTCGGCGCCGGCGCGCTGCGCGGCCGGAAGTCGGGCGAAAACTGTACGTGCGAATCGATCGCCCGCGCACGCAGCGCCGCGTCGTAGAACGAGCCGACGATCGGCAGCGCGCTGTGCGCGCCCGCGCCCCAGTAGTCGCTGCGCAGCGTCACGCTGCCGTCGTCGAAGCCGACCCACGCGCCGGCCACGAGTTGCGGATGCATCAGGATGAACCAGCCGTCCGCGTTGTCCTGCGTCGTGCCCGTCTTGCCGGCCACATCGATACGGATCCCGTAGCGCGACCGGATGTCGGCCCCGGTGCCGCGATCGACGACATCGCGCATCACGTCGACGAGCGTCTGTGCGGCCGGCACCGGCAGCGCGCGTTCGGGCGGTGCGCTGCCGAACGCGGCGAGCACCTTGCCGTTGCGGTCCTCGATGCGCGTGATCATCTGCGGCGCGACGTACACGCCGCGGTTCGCGATCGTGCCGTACGCGGACACCATTTCCTTCAGCGTGACGGGGCTCGTGCCGAGCGCGAGCGACGGCACCGCGTCGAGCGGACTGTCGCGCACGCCCATCGCGCGCGCAAGCTGCGCGACCTTCGCGGCGCCTTCGTGCTGCATCACCTGCGCGGTGACGCGGTTGCGCGACAGCGCGAGCGCATCGCGCAACGTCATCGGCTCGCCCGTCGGCGGCTCAGCATCGGTCGGACGCCACACGGCGCGGCCGTCGACCGGAATGGCGACGGGGCGGTCGACGAACGTATCGTCCGGCCGCATGCCGTCCGCGAACGCGGCGCCATAGACGAACGGCTTGAACGTCGAACCCGGCTGGCGCCGCGCCTGCGCGACGTGGTCGAACGGCTCGCTGCCGAAATCGGGGCTGCCGACCCATGCACGGATCGCGCCGTTGCGCGGATCGATCGCGACGAAGCCGGCCTGTATCTGCGTCTTGCGCGCGCACAGCGCGCGCAAGAAATCTCGGTTTGCGCCGAGCTGCTTCAGCGCCGGCACATCGGCGAGCCCCGTGTCGCGGGCCTGGCGATACTCGGGCGTCTGGCGGATGAAGCCGCGGAACAGGTCGTTGCGCAGCCCGCAGCCGGACGGGCCGCGCCATGCGCTGTCGGCGATCGACTGCAGCCGTTCGGTCTGCTGCGTCAGCGCCTGCGTCGCCATGTCCTGCAGTTGCGCATCGAGCGTCGTGCGCACGATGAGGCCGTCGGCGTAGAGATCGTAGTTGTTGCGGTCGGCCCACGCGATCAGCCACTTGCGCAGCTGGACCGCGAAATGCGGTGCGAGGCTCGGCTGCGCCGTCTGCGGTTCGAAGTCGACGCGCAGCGGCTGGCGTTGCAGTTTCGCAAGCTGCCGCGGTGTGAGCATGCCCATCTGCGCCATCCGGCCGAGCACGATGTTGCGCCGCTGGACCGCGCGTTCCGGATTCAGCACCGGGTTGTAGTAGCTATTGCCCTTCAGCATCCCGACGAGCGTTGCGCTTTCCGCGATGTCGAGCTGGTCGGCCGACTTGCCGAAGTAGGTGCGCGCGGCCATTTCGACGCCGTACGCGTTGTACAGGAACGGCACCGTATTCAGGTAGGTCTCGAGAATCTCGTCCTTGCTGTACACCGATTCGATCTTGAACGCGGTGATCAGCTCCTTCACCTTGCGCGTGAGCGTCGGCGCGCGGCCGATTTCGTCCGGATACAGGTTGCGTGCGAGCTGTTGGGTGATCGTCGAGCCGCCCTGGCGGTCGCCGGAGAAGGTATGCAGCCCGGCCGCGAGCGTGCGGCGCAAGTCGATGCCGTGGTGTGAATAGAAGCGGTGGTCCTCGGTTGCGATCAGCGCGTCGACCATGTGCGGCGAGATCTGCTTGAGCGGCACCCATTCGCGGTTCACGGGCCGGAACTCGGCGATCAGCTGGCCGTCGGCCGACAGCACGCGCGCGGGGCGGTCGATGCGCGCCTTGCGGATGTCGCCGATGCTCGGCGTGAGCGGGACGAACGCGAGCAGGCCCAGCAGGCCCAGCACGGGTATCGCGGCGAGCGTCAGCGCCACGCCGCGCCGCGTCGGATGGCGCAGGCGATGCAGCGCCCCCGCGCACAGCGCGCGGAGGCGCGCGCGGCAGGCGGCGGCGCGCGGCGCAAAACGGGCGCGGCAACGGAGCCAAGCATCTCGGAGAAACGGCACGAAGCGATTCAAGGCGGCTGGAGCGTGGATGGAAGACGCGCGATCCTAGCAAACGGCGCACGCGCTCCGGCGGCCGAAACGGCCGTTTGCTTGCAGGATTTACAGACGATTACGTTTGTTGCCCGCCGACAACCTTTTACCGCGCGCGGGGGCGCGATTCCGCTGACGAAACCACGTCCGCGAGCCGCTGTGCGGCGGCTTCCATCTGCGCGCGGCCGAACCCGCCGAAGCCGAGCACGAGCCCCGGGCGGGCCGTGCCGGGCGCGAACATCGGCGACACGGCGCGCACCGCGACGCCGGCCTGCGCGGCGCGTGCGACCACGTCGAGATCGTCGATGCCTTCCGCGAGCCACAGCACGACGTGCATCCCCTGGTCGCCCGGCTGCACCCACGCGCGTTCGCGCGGCAGCCGCGCGCCCAGCGTGTCGATCAGCAGCGCGCGCTGTTCCGCGTACACGCCCCGCACACGGCGGATGTGGCGATCGAGATGACCTTCGGCGATGAACGCGGCCAGCACGTGCTGGTCGGCGGTCGGCGCATGGCGATCCATCAGCACGCGCGCGCCGCACAACGCGGGCACGAGTTCGTCGGGCACGATCACGTAGCCGAGCCGCAGCGACGGAAACAGGATCTTGCTGAACGTGCCGAGGTAGATCACGCGATCGGGGTCGAGCCCCTGCAGCGACGGGAACGGATAGCCTTCGTAGCGCAGCTCGCTGTCGTAATCGTCTTCGACCACCCAGGCGTGCTGCGCGCGCGCCCACGCGAGCAGCGCGTTGCGCCGCGCCATGCTCAGCGGCATGCCGAGCGGGTACTGGTGCGACGGCGTGACGAACGCGACGCGCGCATCCGGCGCGAGACGGATGCCGGCATCGACGTCGAGGCCGTCCGCGTCCACCGGCACGCGCACCATTGCGTCGCGCCGCCCGGTGCTTTCGAGCAGCGCGGTGATGCCGCGATAGGCCGGATTCTCGACCCAGGCGCGGTCGCTTTGGCCGAGCAGCACCTGGCTTGCCAGATGCAGTCCCTGCTGGGTGCCGCTCGTGATGACGACCTGGCCGGCATCGCAGCGCACCGAGCGCGACCGGCGCACATAATCGGCGATCGCTTCGCGCAGCGGCAGCGCGCCTTGCGGATCGGCATAGCCGGACGGCGCGCCGGCGCCGCGGGCGCGCAGGCGGTTGCCGAGCCGGCGCCAGATGTCGTCGGGCGCGGTGAGGCCGACCGGCACCGAGATCGCGAACGGCATGGCCGGCAACGGGTTGAATTCGCGGGCGATCCGCGCGAAGGTGGCCGCGGGCTCGGGCAGGCCGGCATGCGCCGGGCGCTGACGTCGCGCAGGGGGGGCGGGCGCGTTGCCGGGCGGCGTTTCGGCGAGCGCGTTCGCGACCCGCGTGCCCGCGCCGCCGCGCGATTCGAGACAGCCTTCTGCGATGAGCTGCGCATACGCATCGACGACGGTGCCGCGCGCGACCTGCAGCGACGTCGCCAGCAGCCGGGTGGACGGCAGCGTGTCGCCCGGCCGGACGTCGCCGCGGCGCACGGCGTCGCGCAGCGCCTGGGCGAGCTGGCGGCTCAGGTCGCCGGCCGCGCGGTCGAGCGCGCCGAGCGACGGGATTTCGACGATCCGGGCCGTTCTTGCCATGATTCTGGTCTGCTGAAATTGTTTCAAACCGGCTCTACAGCATAAACCAGTTTGGGATCACAATCGCCGCATGACGGGCCCGCGCCCGCGCCCGCGCCATTTCAATCCCGCACGACCGTGGAGCCAGCATGTACGTCCCTGCCGATTTCAACGAGCCCAACCCCGACGTGCTGCGCGAGCTGATCGTGCAGCATCCGTTCGGCAGCCTGATTACGCACGGCAAGAGCGGGCTCGACGCGAACCACATTCCGTTCGAACTGCTGCCCGACGACGGCGGGCTCGGCGAACTGCATGCGCACGTCGCCCGCGCGAATCCGGTCTGGCAGGACGTCGCGGACGGCGACGAGGTGCTCGTGATCTTCCGCGCCGGCGACGCGTACATCTCGCCGAACTGGTACCCGAGCAAGCACGTCGCGCACCGGCAGGTGCCGACGTGGAACTACGTGGCCGTGCATGCGCACGGCCGCATCACGGTGCGCGACGACGAGAAGTTCGTGCGCGGCGTGGTCGCGCGGCTCACGCGCACGCACGAGGCGTCGCAGCCGGTGCCGTGGAAGATGGGCGACGCGCCGAAGGACTACATCGACACGATGCTGCAGGCGATCGTCGGGCTGCAGATCGAGATCACGCGGTTCGTCGGCAAGCGCAAGCTCGGGCAGAACAAGGCCGAGGCCGATATCCGGGGCGCCGGCGAAGCGTTGGTCGCGGACGGCCAGCTCGCGATCGGCGAAGCGATGCTCGCGGCGGCCGATGCAAAGCGCGAGTGAGGGCATGACGCGAGCGCGGGCGCGCGCCGCGCCCGCATGCCGCCCCGGTCACTGCGTGCGCGTCGCGTCCTTCGCCGGTGTGCCCGCCTGCGCGAGCGCACCGCGAATCGCGGCCTCGGTCTTGTCGTACCCGCCTTCGCCGTAGCGCGTATAGACGACCTTGCCGTTCGCATCGATCAGGTACAGCGCGGGCCAATACTGGTTCCCGTACGCGCGCCACGTGTCGTAGCGGTTGTCCTGCGCGACCGGGTACCGGATATCGAAGCGCTTGATCGCCTCGGCGACGTTGCCCGCGTCGCGCTCGAACGGATATTCCGGCGTATGCACGCCGACCACGACCAGCCCCTGGTCGCGATACTTCCGGTACCAGTCGTTCACGTACGGAATCGTATGAATGCAGTTGATGCACGAGTACGTCCAGAAATCGACGAGCACGACCTTGCCGCGCAACTGGCCGAGCGTCAGCGGCGCGCTGTTGTGCCAGCGGTCGATGCCGGTGAAATCCGGCGCGGGCGTGCCGGCCAGCGACGCCTGCATGCTCGCGTCGTCGCGGGTGCCGGCGAAGGCGGCGAGCCCGGCCGTGGCGGCGAGGGCGATGACGATGGCGGCAGTCTTGAGTCGGGGCAGCATGGCGTTCTCCTGATCGGTGGGCCGCTGCTCGGAGGCGCGGCCGGACGGGTTTCGACAGGCCCCATTAGGCGGCGCCGACGTATCTGCGATGTGTCCGGCCGGCCGCGCGTGTGCAATGTTGTGTGTCGTCATGGCCGCGCGATACATTGGGATACAAACGCGTGCCCGCCGTGCGGTATAAAAGCGGACATCGAATGCCCGAACTACGACACCGACAACGACTCATGGACAAGATCGACCACGTGCTGATCGTCGACGACGATCGCGCGATCCGCGAACTGATCGCGGACTACCTGGAGAAGAACGGCATGCGCGTGTCGCTGGCCGCGAACGGCCGCGAGATGCGCAACGTGCTGGACGACGGCGCCCCCGACCTGATCGTGCTCGACCTGATGATGCCGGGCGAGGACGGCCTCACGCTGTGCCGCGACCTGCGCGCCGGCAAGTTCCGCACGGTACCGGTGCTGATGCTGACCGCACGCGGCGAGGAAACCGACCGCATCATCGGTCTCGAGATGGGCGCCGACGACTACCTGGCCAAGCCGTTCGCGGTGCGCGAGCTGCTCGCGCGGATCCGCTCGGTGCTGCGCCGCGCGCGCATGCTGCCGCCCGGCATGCAGGTGACGGAAACGGCCGAGATGCTCGCGTTCGGCGAATGGCGGCTCGACACGACCGGGCGTCACCTGCTCGACGCCGAAGGCACGCTGGTCGCGCTGAGCGGCGCCGAATACCGGCTGCTGCGCGTGTTTCTCGACAACCCGCAGCGCGTGCTGACGCGCGACCAGCTGCTCAACCTCACGCAGGGGCGGCAGTCCGACCCGTTCGACCGCTCGATCGACCTGCTCGTGAGCCGGCTGCGCCAGCGCCTGCGCGACGGCGCGCGCGAACCGCGCTATATCAAGACGCTGCGCAACGAGGGCTACGTGTTCTCGTCGGCCGTGACCGCCGTCGACGGTACGCCATGAGCGCGCGCACGCTGTGGCACTGGCCGCGCTCGCTGTTCGCGCGGCTCGCGCTGATCCTGTGCGTGGGACTCGCGCTTGCGCAGACGCTGTCGTTCTGGCTCACCGTGACCGAGCGCGACCAGGCGACCACCAACCTGATGATGGGCTACATCGAGCGCGAGGTCGCGAGTTCGGTCGCGCTGCTCGACCACTTGCCGCCGGCCGAGCGCGCCGCGTGGCTGCCGCGTCTCGCGCGGCGCAGCTATGCGTTCATCCTCGGGCCGGGCGAGACCGGCACGCCGCCCGAAGCGCGGCTGTCGGCGCGCGTCGAGCGCTCGATCTCGGACGGCATCGGCGGCGACTATCCGCTGACCGCGAATGCGATTCCCGGCGACCGCGAACATCTGCAGGTGCATCTGCGGCTGACCGACGGGTCGCCGCTGACGATCGACATCCATCCGATGTCGACGGTGCCGCTGTCCGGCTGGCTGCCGGTCGTGCTCGTGCTGCAGCTCGCGGTGCTGGCCGCGTGCTGCTGGCTCGCGGTGCGGCTCGCGACGCGGCCGCTCAAGCAGCTCGCGCAGGCTGCCGACGCGCTCGGTCCGGACCTGAAGGGCGAGCGGCTGAACGAAGGCGGGCCGTCGGAAGTCGCGCGTGCCGCACGGGCGTTCAACGCAATGCAGGATCGCATCGCGCAGTACATGGCCGAGCGCATGCAGATCCTCGCGTCGATCTCGCACGACCTGCAGACGCCGATCACGCGGATGCGGTTGCGCGTCGACGTGATGGAAGACGACACGCAGGGCGCGAAGCTGCGCCAGGACCTGATCGAGATGGAGCATCTGGTGAAGGAGGGCGTCGCGTACGCGCGGACGCTGCACGGCACCGAGGAAGCCGCACGCCGCATCGATCTCGACGCGCTGCTCGACAGCATCGTGTGCGACTACACGGACGCGGGGCAGGACGTCGCGCTGCACAGCCGCGCGCCGCTCGCGCTCGTGACGCGGCCAAAGGCGCTGCGCCGCATCGTCGGCAACCTCGTCGACAATGCGCTGAAGTTCGCGGGCGCGGCCGAGATCGACGTGCAGGCCGCGCCGGACGGCGGCGCGGTGATTGCCGTGCTCGACCGCGGGCCCGGCATTCCGGCCGATCAGCTCGACGCGGTGTTCGAGCCGTTCCGGCGCGTGGAGACGTCGCGCAACCGCGATACGGGCGGCACGGGGCTGGGTCTGGCGATCGCGAAGCAACTCGCGCTCGCGATGGGCGGCACGCTCACGTTGAACAACCGGCCCGACGGCGGCGGGCTGGAGGCGCGGCTCACGCTGAGGAACGCGGGGTGATACGGCGCGGCGCGTGAGCGTCGCGGTTTCACGGTTTCAGGTTCATGCCGGCGTGCAAGCCGAACCTGAAGCACGCGGCGTCACATACGTTGCAGATGCGCGTCGACGAGCGGCGCGAGTGCTTGCGCATGCACGGCCGCGAGGTCGTGCCGGCCGCCCGGCACGACCTGCAGCCGTGCATCGGGCAGCCGCTCGAGCAGGCGCCGGCCGGCCGCGACGGGGCTGATCGGATCGTCGTCGCCCCACAGCAGCAGCGTCGGCTGCGCGATGCGGCCGATTTCTTGCGAAAAGTCCGCGCGGAACGTCAGGAACCAGTCGGGCAACTGCGGGTTCGCTTCGGCGAAACCGGCCCGCCAGTCCTGCGCACCGAGTCCTGCCATGTCGAGCCCGCCGGACGTGACCGTCAGCACGAGGTGCGTGACGAGCCCGGGCTTGTCGAGCGCCGCGCGCATCGCGATCACGCCGCCCATCGATTGGGCCAGCACGGCGGTGGGCCGGTCGATCTGCTCGAGGACATCACGTACGAGGCTGTCGAAATCGTCGACGGCCGGATCATGCGGCGTGTCGCCGAAACCCGGATAGGCGACGATCCGTCGCTCGGCCGGATGCGTCAGCAGGTTGGCCAGCGGTTGCCAGAAGGCAGTGCTGCCCGATGCGCCGGGCAGGAAGAGCAGTTGCGACGGAACGGGCATGGCGTCCGGTTGTCCTTTAATCGACGTGAAGCGGGATGACGGGGCGATGCTTGCGTGTCAGCAGCGGCCGGTGCGCAGCGCGACGGTCCAGTCGTCGCGCCCGCGCGAGGCCGCGGTGACGGCGGCCGTGTGCCAGTCGTATTCGACCGCATGGAATTCGACGTTCCAGCCGGCCGCCGTGCGCGACACCATCGCGTAGCGCGCATGCGGCGAGCCCGTCTCGATGCGGTGCGGATGCGGCAGGTCGTCCTCGTATGCCTGCAGCCCGACGCTGCCCGGATTGACGATCAGCCGGCCGTCGTCGAGCTTCGCGGTGCGCGGTACGTGCGTGTGGCCGCACAGGATCAGCGATGCCGTTTCGTTGCCCGCGCGCTGCGCGACTTCATCGGGCGTGGCCGCGCGGCAGCCGTCGGGCGTGACCGTTTCGAGGAAGTAGACGAGATCGCTGGCCGGCGTGCCGTGCACCATCAGCACGTCGCCGTCGAGCGCCAGGCGCTCGGGCAGTGCGGCGATCCACGTGCGGTGGTCGTCGCGCAGCGTGTCGTGCGCCCAGCGATCGGACAGCCGCATCGCTTCGCGATCGTAGGTAAGCAACTGCCGTTCGTGATTGCCCTTGACGGTCGGCAGATCGAGCGCGATCAGGCGGTCGGCCGTTTCGGCCGGATGAAGTGCGCCCGACACGATGTCGCCGAGATTGACGATCACGTCGGCGCCGCGGCGGCGGACGTCGTCGAGCACCGCGTCGAGCGCGGCGAGGTTGCCGTGGATATCGGACAGCGCGGCGATTTTCATGGCGGAGCGTCGATGAGGGGAACGGCGATTGTCGCCAATTCGGCGCGGGCCGTCCAATCGCTTCACGGCATCGGCGCGCGATGCCAGGGACGGCGCGTCAGTCGGTCGCGAGCCGCGCGTACATCGCGAAATCGCCCGGCGTGCCGCGCACCATCTTGTAGGCGCGCAACAGCCCTTCGTAGCGGTAGCCGCACTTCTGCAGCACGCGTGCGGAGCCCGCGTTGCCGGTCAGCACGACGGCCTGCATGCGCATGAAGCCTTCGTTCGCGAAGGCCCACGCGGTGACGGCTTCGCACACCGCGCTCGCGATGCCGCGCCCCCAGTGCGATGGCGCGAGGTCGTACGCAATCTCCGCCGAGCGGTTCACGGTGGACACCGTATGCAGCCCGATCGTCCCGGCGAGCGTGCCCGATGCGGTATCGACGATCGCGAGACGCCGGATCGAATCCGGGTCGGCCGATTCGATGTTGTCGAACAGCGGCAGCAGATCGTCGGGTGTGCGCAGGTTCCAGCTCGTGTGGTGGAAGACGTCGGGGTTCGACAGGTACGCGTACCACGCGTCGAGATCCGCGCGGTCGAGTTGCCGGAGCGACAGGCCGGGGAAGCCGGCGCCGGGCGGTGCGGCGATTTTCATCGGAACCTGCTCCTATGCCGCATGACGCCGGTACAGCGCCAGCGAACCGGCGAGCGCGAGCAGCATCGCGCCGCACGTGCGGTCGAGCCACAGTGCGCCCGAGCGCTTCAGCAACCGCACCGCGCGTGCGCCGAGCAGCGCGTAGCCGAACATCACCGCGCCGTCGAGCAGCGCGAACGTGACCGCGAGCGCGACGTACTGCGGCGCGAGCGGCGCGGACGGATCGAGGAACTGCGGCAGGAACGCGGAGAAGAACAGGTAGCCCTTCGGGTTCGTGACCGCGGTCAGGAGGCTCTTCGCGAAGATCGACGCATTGCGTTCGGTTGCCGTGCCGTTTTGCGCGGCGGCGACATCGAGCGACCCCTTCGACATCAGCAGCCGGATGCCGACGTACGCGAGGTACGCGGCGCCGAGCCACTTCACCACCGAGAACCAGAACGCCGACGCCATCAGCAGCGCGCCGAGGCCGAGCGCGACCGCGACGATCAGCACGAAGTCGGACAGCATCGCGCCCGCGAAACCGTAAGCCGCGCGTCGCACGCCATGGCGCGAGCCGTTGGTCAGCGCGAGCAGCACGGTCGGGCCGGGCGTCGCGATGCCGACGAACGCGACGGCGGCGAAGATCAGCAGAGTCGTTGCATGCATGAAGGAACTCCCGATGGAAGGTGCGCGTTCGATTATCGGGGGCGCCGGCCCGTGCTGTACAGACGCGGCAGCCATCCGCGACGGCCGTGCATCGACTATCTCGATTTTGACAAAAAACTGTTGCCATTATTCCGCTTTGGAAAGGAACCGGTTCTAACTACCATGGCGGCCGCAGCGGGCACGCCCGCCGCGTCGTCGCGCGCGGACGCCGCCGGCCTCGCACCGCCGGCGGATGTCGGCGCCCGTGCGCGCTACTCGCAACTGCCAGCCAGAACAACGGGTTCACCGCCCGGAGACATAAAACCATGAACAAGCAACTGATCGCAGCGCCGCTGCTGCTCTCGCTCGCGGGTATCGCCGCCGCGCAAAGCTCCGTTACGCTGTACGGCATCGTCGACGCGGGCGTGACCTATCGCAGCAACGAACGGGTCGGCTCGGCGGGCGCGTACACCGGCCATTCGAGCGTCGGGCTCACGACCGGCAACCTGTCCGGCAGCCGCTGGGGCATCAAGGGTTCCGAGGATCTCGGCGGCGGGATGCGCGCGCTGTTCGTCCTCGAGAACGGCTTCGACATCACGAACGGCACGTCGGGCCAGGGTGGCCGCCAGTTCGGCCGTCAGGCGTTCGTCGGCGTCGGCAGCGACCGCTACGGCACGATCACGCTCGGCCGTCAGTACACGTCGCTCGACGATTTCGTGAGCCCGGTCGGCCCGTCGTCGTTCATCGGCGGCTTCGGCGCACACCCGGGCGACATCGACGATCTCGACCAGACGGCGCGCGTCGACAGCTCGATCAAGTACACGAGCGCGAACTACTCGGGCTTCACGTTCGGCGCGCTGTACGGCTTCGGCGGCCAGCCGGGCAGCATGAAGCAGCGCAACACGTGGAGTGTGGGCGCGGCGTACGCGGCGGGCCCGCTGCGCGTCGGCGTCGGCTACGAGCGCTCGGACAACAGCAAGACGGGCGCGACCGACCCGACGGCCGGCAAGTGGCAGAGCACCGATGACGGCCTCTTCAACTCGTCGATCAACGAAGGCTATGCGAGCGCGCAATCGCAGCAGGTGATCGCGACGGGCGCGACGTACGACTTCGGCCCGGCCATCGTCGGCGTGAACTACAGCAACGTGCAGTACCGCAGCGGTGGCCAGTCGTTGTTTGCCGGTCACGCGACGTTCAACGTCGCGGGCGTGTTCACGCGCTGGAACGTGCAGCCGCAGACGCAACTGTTCGCGGGCTACAGCTACACGCGCGGCAGCAGTGTCGACGGCGTCGACGATCGTGCGCAATATCACAACGTCACGCTCGGCGCCGTCTACGACCTGTCGAAGCGCACCAGCGTGTACCTGCTCGGCGCGTACCAGCATGCATCGGGCATGACGCTCGACGCGCTCGGCCGGCCGGTGGCCGCGACTGCGTCGGTGTCCGACAAGGCGAACGGCCACTCGTCGGACTCGCGGTCGCAGGCGATCGTCAGCCTCGGGCTGCGCCAGAAGTTCTGATGTAACGGTCGTTGCGACCGCAACGAGGCCCGCCGCCAAGGCGGGTCCCGTAGCAGGCATGCTCCCGTGACTGCCCTGCCGGCACCGCGTGATCGACGTCGTCGATGCGCTGCCGACATGCGCCGACGCCCGGGACGGCCCGGCGCCCGGCCACGCGAACCGAACGATCGCACCCGCGCGCCGGCATGACCGGCGCGCGGTGTTCCCCGCCGCACTCCTCCTTTCTCTCCCGTTTCAGTATGCAAGTCGCGACAACGCGATTGCGCGGCGCATTATTTTTTCTCTTTCATTTCAATTTCGATTTGTAATCATTGAAACGATTTCCGGGGAATGAAATGGTCATGCGGTCATGTCAGAAAAAATGACGTATTCGCATTGACTGGCCCGGAAGAAAATGCCGGGTAAAAGCACCGAAATCGTACGCCCGGCCGCTGTTGCGGCGTGGTTTCGCGGGGTTGACCTTCGTTGACGAAAAAGCGCCGGACGGCAAAAGGCGCGGAGTGAATAATTCGGGATAACGGCGAATGCGCTTTTGCCGGAATCACCAATATTTCATGCGCCGCGATTTACAGTGTCGACCATTGATCGTCTGGGAGCATTATTCATGTCAATGAAACAAATCCGCGCGGCGTTGCTGGGAATGTGCATGGCGATGCTGGCGCCGGCGAGCCACGCGCAGGTGCAGTACTCGACGGACTGGCTCGCGAACACGTACGGCACGCTGGTCTCGCACGTGGGCAACGGCGCGCGCTCGATGTGGGTCGCGCCGGAGGGCGTGATCTACACGGCGTCGCGCTGGGACGAGAACGCGGGCGGCGTCGCGCTCTACCAGAACGGCCAGCCGCTCGGCACGATCGGCATCCACGACGAATTCCAGGGCGGTGCGATCACCGGCAACTCGACATCGCTGTTCGTCGCGCTCGGCTACAACCGCACGTTCGGCAGCGGCTCGGTAGGCCGCTACAACCGGAGCACGAACCAGCGCGACCTGCGCATCCCGGTCAGCACGTGGACGGGCATCCAGTATGCGGACGTGATCACGGGCCTCGCGACGGCCGGCAACCTGCTGTACGTGAGCGACTTCTACGGCAACCGCGTGCGCGTCTATACGACCGACGGCGTATGGCAGCGCGACATCGGCGTATCGGGGCCCGGCGCGCTGGCGCTCGACGCGGCCGGCAACCTGTGGGTCGCACGCAAGAGCGCGGGCGTCGTCGCGCAGTTCAGCGCGACCGGCACGGCGATGAACACGCTCCAGATGGCGGCCGGCGCGCGGCCGGGGTCGCTGTACTTCGATGCGTCGACGGGCCAGCTGATGGTGGGCGACCAGGGGCCCGACATGAACATCAAGGTCTACGGCGGGCTTCCCGGGCTGCCGGCGCAGGTCGGCACGTTCGGCGTGCAGGGCGGCTATCTCGACACGACGACGGGCATCAAGGGGCAGGTCGGCGACAAGCGCTTCACGCGCGTCGCCGCGCTCGGCAAGGATTCGGGCGGCAACCTGTACGTGCTGAACAACGCGTGGGGCGGCGGCTGGGATCTCGGCCGCAACGGCAGCACGGATCTTCATTCGTACAGCCCGACGGGCGCGCTGCAATGGAAGCTGCAGGCGCTGAATTTCGAGGGGATCGCCGCGCCCGACCCGGTCACCGACGGCACGTTGTTCTACAGCGGCAACAACGTCTATACGGGCACCGCGGGCGGCACGTTCGTCGCGAACACGGTCGACCCGTTCACCTATCCGAAGGACCCGCGCCTCGACATGAACGACTACCAGCGCGGCCAGCATTTCGGCCAGCTCGTGAACGTCGGCGGCAACCGGATCCTCGTCGCGTCGGGCCAGAACCCGGGCAACTTCAACTTCTATTACTTCAACAACGCGAGCGGCTACATCGCGATTCCGGCCGGCTCGCTTCCCGGCAAGCCGTTCAACACGACGCTGCAGGTGACGGCCGGCTTCGACATCGACGGCAACGGCGACGTGTGGGCCGGGCTGAACGGATCGAACGTGATCACGCGTTATCCGATGACGGGCTTCGACGCGACCGGCAAGCCGTCGTGGGGCAAACCGGCGACGACGCCCGTGCCGGGCAGCGTGGCGCCCGTCGCGCGCATCCTCTACCAGGCCGACAGCGACACGATGATCCTCGCGCAGGGCCTCGCGGGCAACTGGGACTGGACCGCGATGAACGGGCACATCGAGGTCTATCACGGCTGGAAGAACGGCAACACGAGCGCGCCGAATCCGGTGATCAACCTGACGAGCGCGAACCCGAAATCGATCGCGGCGGCCGGCCACTACCTGTTCGTCGGTTACGTGCACACGGTGCCGAACATCGACATATTCGACCTGAACACCGGCGCGCTCGTCACGACGCTGACGAATTCGAATACGTCGGCGATGGACGTCGGCAACGACGTCGATTCGATGTACGGCGTGCGTGCGTACCTGCGCTCGACCGGCGAGTACGTGATCACCAAGGACAACTACAACGGGTCGAGCATCGTCGTGTATCGCTGGCATCCGTGACCGCGCCGGCCGGGTCGGTCGCATCGACCGGCGCGGCCGGACGTCATGGCGCGCCGAGCACGCGGCCGTTCACGCTGCGCCCGTACATCGAGTCGGGCGAATCGTGGAACTTCGCGCGCGTGTCCTGCACGGAGCCCGTGAAGCGCGGGTCCTGCGGGCGTTCGTGGCTGTCCATGAAGGTCGCGACGTCCCACGCTTCCTGGTCGGTCAGCGTGCCGCCGAGCCCGAGCGGCATGTTGGCCTTGATGAAGCCGGCTGCGTTGTGGATGTCGCCCATTCCCGCGCCCCAGTTGAACGAGCGTGCGCCCCACAGCGCGGGGAACGCCGGCTTGCCGCCGCTCGACTGGCCCTGGCCGTCGGCGCCGTGGCACAGCGCGCAGTGCTGCGTGTAGACGGCGGCGCCGCGTGCGTAGTCGGCCTTCTGCGCGGGCGGCGGCAGTTTCGGGAAACCCTGGCCCGGCAGCTTCGTGCCGACCGGCGCGCCCTTCGCGAGCCAGTACGAATACGTTTCGAGCGCGACGAGGACCGGATCGCCGGCCGGCGGCGCCTTGCCGTTCATGCTGTAGCGGAAGCACCCCTGCAGGCGCTCGGCGAACGTGTTCACGTGGCCGTTCTTGGCGCGGTACGCCGGATACAGCAGGTACGCGGCCCACATCGGGCTCGAGTCGGGCCGGCGGCCGGCGTCGAGGTGGCAGCTCGCGCAGGTCAGCTTGTTGCCGACGTACTTGCCCGCGAACTCGGGCGTATGCAGGAAGATCTGCTCGCCGAGCCTGACGGTCTTGCCGAAGTCGTCGGCCGGAATCGCCGATTCGGGCGGCGGTGTGAACGATTTGGCCGCCGGCGCGGATGCGGCGGGGGCGATTGCCGGAGCGGAAGCGGCGGCCGGTGCGTCCTGCGGGGCCGCCGCGAAGGCGAGCGCGGGCAGCCAGGCCGCGCCGAGCAGCGTCGCGCGGGCGTGGCGGATCAGCATCGTGCGGTCGATCATCGCTTGTCTCCTTGTGCTGCGCCGCCGCGCGCATAGTAGGCGGCCACCGCGTCGATGTCGGCATCGGACAGCTTGCCGGCGATCATCGGCATCAATCCCATTGGCCCGGGCGGCCGCGTGCCGTGTTTCCAGCCGTTCAACTGGCCGGCGATGTAGGCGGCCGGCTGGCCCGCGAGCGGCGGGAACGCGGTGCCCACGCCGAGGCCGCCGGGGCCGTGACATTGCGCGCACGCGGGCAGGCCCTGCGACCAGCGCCCGCGCGTGGCGAGCCACGCGCCCGCGTTCGCCGGATCGATCGACGCATCGTCGGGGGTGAAGACGCCGGCCGGCGCGGGCAGGCTCGCGAAGTACGCGGATACCGCATCGCGTTCGTGCGCCGACAGCAGTTTCGAGAGCGGCTGCATGACCGGGTTCTGGCGGCTGCCGTCCGCGAATGCGGCGAGCTGCGCGGACAGATACGCGGCGTTCGTGCCCGCGAGGCGCGGGAAGCCGGCCGCCGCGTTGCCTTCGCCCTGGCTGCCGTGGCAGCCGATGCAGGCGGCGGCGCCCGTCGCCGTGCCCTGTGTCGCGATCGTCTTGCCGGGCGTTGCATCGTCCGCGTGCGCGTGGCCGGCCAGCAGCGCGGCCGCGGCGAGCAGCAGCGGTGCGAACCGGCGTCGCGGTGTATCGACCGTATCGTTCACGTATCCCCTCCTTGTTGTATGTGGCGTGCGCGCCGCACGGCGGCCGGACCGTCAGCCTGCAGCGGGCGGGTCCTGCTCCGGAGCGAGATGCGGCGTCGGCTGGTTCGCATCATATCGGCCGAAGCCGTAGCGCTGGAAAATGGTGAACGCTTCCGGCGACCGGATGAACGCGAGCCACGCGCGCGCGGCTTCCGGATGCGGCGCGTCCTTCACCATTGCACCTGCGTAGATCGCCGTCGTATTCTGCTCGGCCGGAATGTTGATGTGCATCAGCGGATGCCCGACCTGTTCCTGGAACGCCGCTTCGGATTGCCACAGCACGCCCGCGTCCGCGCGCGCCTGCATCAGGAACAGCGCGGTTTCCCGATGATGGATGTGCGTGAGCTCGGTCGTGCCGGCACGCACCTTGTCGTCGTAGACGGTGCGCGCGAGCGCGTCGCCGCCGGCTTTCACGAGCGACGCGCGGATCTGCCGCGCGACGCCCTCGAAGGCCGGATTCGGCATCGCGAGCGTCACGTCGGCCCGCGCGAGATCGTTCAGCGACGCAATGCGTTTCGGATTGCCGGCGCGCACCATGATCGTCAGCTGGTTCGTCACGTACGGCACGGCCGGGCCGGCCAGCGTGCCGTCCGCGATCAGGCCGTTGATCTTGCCGAGCCCCGCGAAATACGCGTCGGGCTTGACCGTCCACGTCATGTTGCCGACGGTGATCGTGCCGCCCGCGTGAATCTGCTTCACGAGCAGGCCGGGCGGGATCGTTTCCCAGTAGATGCGCCCGCGATACTCGGGATGATCTTCCTCGAACTTCGCGACGAGCGGCGCCATCGCGAAGAAGTAGTTGCCGCCGACGTACAGCACGAGCTTCGGCGCGGTGAGATCGCCGTGGAAATCGGCGAGCACGTCGACCTGCGGCACCGTGAACTCGAGGCCGCGATGGATTGCATCATTGTTGCGGCCTTCCTGCCAGGGCGGAAAGACGGTCGCGTCGGTGGCGGCGGGTGCGGCGAGCGCGAGCGCCGATACACCGCACAGCCAGGCGGCCAGCGCGGCGCGCAGCGTGCGCCGGCGGCGCGAGGACGATGGCGATTGCGGTTTCGTATGGATCGGGATCATCGCGGTGCTCATTTCGCGTACGTGAAACCGGCTCGCTGCAGCTCGGGCAGCGTGCCGACCGCGCCCGGCGTGACGATCGCCGACGGGATCACGTGGTTGGTCAGGTCGGCCGCCAGTGCGTCGAGCGGCAGCTTGTCGGGATTCGCGTTCGCGCCGTCGAGCCGCTCCGCGAGCTCCCAGATCGCGTTGTGGCACGACAGGAACACGACACCGCGCTGCTGCAGCGCGGCGAGGCTGTTGTCGTGCGACGAGAATGCGCCGTCGGGCGCTTCATGATCCAGCGCGCCTTTCGATTGCGCGGGTTTCGCGTCGAGCAGCGTGTTGGTCGGGAAGGCCGCGCCGGCGAATTTCGCGAGGCCGTATTTGTCCCACGCGGCCTGGTCGAACAGCGCGAGATGCGCGCTGCCGTGCGTGGCCGACACGACGAGGAAATCCGGATGCCGGTACGACCAGATCTGCGCGTTCAGTGAATTGCGCATCAGGTTCAGCCACGGGCCGCCGAGGTCGGTGTTGTCCCATACCTGCTTCGGGCCGCCGCGATAGCCGGTCAGTTCGGCGAGCGCTGCGTGGTCCCACTGGTCGGCGCGTTCGAGGATCATCGGCACCGTCTTGAAGTCGCGCCGCCTCGGTGCGGCCGCGAGGCGGCGCGTGAGGTCGGCGAGGTGCGTGGCGCCGCCGGGCAGCAGCGCACCGGTGTCGGGTGCGGCGGCGTGCGCGGGACGCGTGGCGGCGAGCAATGCAGTACCGGCCGCGAGGCCGAGTGTCTTGAGCGCGCCTCGGCGCGCCTGCCGGTCGGACATGGCTTATCTCCCGGAATCGTTTTTTGTGGGGCGTGTCGCATTGCCGTGCGGCGGCGCAGCGCCGCGGCGCGACGGCGTAGCCAGTCTAGAGGCGTGCGATCGATACCGGAAATCGCGATATCGGATGGGAGATATTCGAGGGTCCGATGATTGACCCGGAGGCGGGCGCCGCCGCGTGGCGCGGCGGCGTGACGGCGGAGGGGGAGGCGCGGCCGACGGATGCGGCTGGCCGGTGTCGGCCGCGCGGGTGCGTCAGAACGACACCGTCGTCGTCAGCGTGACGAGCCGCGGCTCGCCGACCGCGACGATCAGGTTGTTGTTGCTCGACGGGTAGTAGGTCTTGTCGAGCAGGTTCTTCACGTTGAGCTGGAAGCGCGTCGGGAATTTGCCGATCGTCGTTTCGTAGGCGGCGAATGCGTCGACGGTCACGTAGCCGGGCAGCGTGAAGCTGTTCGCGGTGTCGCCGGAGCGTGCGCCGACCAGGCGCGCACCGCCGCCGAAGCGCCAGCGGCCCGGCAGGTTCGCGATGGCCGTGTCGTACACGGCGAACAGGCTGCCCGTGTGGCGGGCGACGTTGACGAGCGGCGTGTTGCTGTCGCGATCGTTCGCGTTCGTATAGGCGTAGCTGCCGATCACGCTCAGGTGGCGCGTGATCTGGCCGGCGACGTCGAGCTCGATCCCGCGCGAGCGCGCGGTGCCGATCGTCGACGTGATGTCGCCGACCGTGACCGCGACGTTGCGCTTGTCGATCTGGTACACCGCGAGCGTGCCGGTGATCGCGGGCTTCAGGCTGAACTTCAGCCCGGCCTCGAGCACGCGGCCGTATTCCGGCGCGAGCGGCGCGGCGACGTTCGACGCGACGTTCGGCTTGAACGAGCGACTCACGTTCGCGTAGGCGGTCAGCGCCGGCGTGAGCGCATACGCGAGCCCGAACTGCGGCAGCCAGACGCTGCCGCGAGAGCGGTCGGCGAACACGAACGGCCGTCCCATCCCCGATTCCTGCTGCCAGTTTTCCCAGCGCAGCCCGCCGACCGCGGTGAGGCGGTCGGTGAGCTTCACCGAGTCCTGCACGATCGTCGAATACGCATGCACGACCGAGCGCGAATCGCTTTGCTTCGGGTTCGGCGTGCCGCCCGGCGCGAGCAGGCCGTACACGGGATCGTAGAGATTGAAGCCCGTCGTCGCCTTGCCGCGGATCGTGTCGCCGCGGAAGCTGCGCTGCCGCTCGTATTCGCCGCCGATGTAGATCGCGTGGTTCATCCCCGCGAGCGTCACGTTGCCGAGCAGGCCGAGCGTCGCGATCTGGTCGGAGTCGTTGCGCCCGAGGTTCGCATCGGACGAGCGCGTCAGCGCGCCGGTCCTGCTGTTGAACGCGGTGGCGCGGGTGATGAACTGGTCATAGCGATCGCGGCCCCAGCCGTAGGTCGCGCGCACGCGCCACGCGTCGGAGAAGCGGTGCTCGATGCGTGCGCGCAGCGTTTCCTGGATGCCGCTGCTTTGCGACCACGCTTCCTCGTAGCGGCGATAGCGCAGCGCATCGTCGGGCCGGCCGTTCACGAGCACGGTGCCGCGATCGAACGGCATCGTGTAGTCGACGTACTGGTAGCTGACGTCGATCGACGTGTCCGCGTCGTGCCACGACAGCGCAGGCGCGATCAGCGCGTTGCGTTCGCGGCCGAAGCTGCGCCAGTAGCGGCTCGTGTCGTATTCGCCGGTCAGCCGGAACGCGAGCGTGCCGCCCGCGACCTGGCCCGGCTTGCCGAGCGGGCCCGTGAGGTCGAACTGCGCGCTGCCGCCGCCGTGGCTCGTGCGCGACGCGGAGATCGAGCCGCCGAACGTGTGTTCCGGCTTGCGCGTGACGAGGTTGATCACGCCGCCCGGGTCCTGCATGCCGTACAGCAGCGATGCCGGCCCTTTCAGCACTTCGACGCGATCGATCGTCGCGAGATAGCTGTGCAGCACCGGCGTGCGCACGCCGTCCACGAGCACCGAGCCGTCGTTGTTCGACCCGAACCCGCGCTTGGTGAACGCGTCGCGCGTGCCGCCGAGCGTGTTCGTCTGCGTGACGCCGCTGATGTTGCCGAGCACGTCGTCGAGCGAGCGCGCCTGCTGGTCCTGCATCACGCTGCTGCTGACCACCGCGACCGATTGCGGAATCTCCTTCAGCGAGCGGTCGTCGCCGCCCGCGATGCCGGTGGTGCGCGGCTGATAGCCGACCGTCGGGTCGACGGCCGACGATGCGTTGACGCTGATCGCCGGGAGTTCGTGTTCGGCGGGCGTCGCGGGTGTCGACGCAGGTGCAGCGGGCTCGGCGTTGGCGGCATGCGTGCCGCTCGCGACGCACAGGGTGATCAGGGCAGGCAGGCTCGTGCGCCACGGGCGCAGGGTCCGGGCACGGCGGGGCGTTCGACGGGATGGCATGAATCGAGGCAGGAGGAGTACTAAGGATCGTGTCGCGGGCCGTAGCGATGTGTTGCGGCCAGGTTGCGCATGATATATGTAATGAGAATCATTTGCAATTGTAATGCGATAGCTGGCCGCGCGCGGCGCTTGGTTGCCGGGCCGTCGGCCGTCTGCTACCGTAGCGGCCAAAATCAGACGCAGTGAAAATCTACGAGAGAGCCGGGGGCCGCACCATGTCATCTTCCTGTCACGTCGCGTTTCGCGCGGCGCTACGCACCGCGCACGACCCTGCGGGTGATGAAGTGATCGCAGCCGTGTACCGCCATTCGAACGATTAGAGCAACGGAAGCGAATTCAGCCGGCGCAAGCGCCGGGCTTCAATCACTTCAACCACCACGCTAGACGGGAGACCACCCATGACGAAGATTTCCGCGCCGTTCGCGGCGGCCGCGCTCGCGGCCTGCACGCTGCTTTCGGGCGTTCACCCGGCCGCTTGTGCGGCTTCGGCCGCCGAACCCGCGATCGACGCGCATTACAGCGCCGTGATCGAGGCCTACACGCAAGACATGGCCGCCGCGAAGACGAAGTACGACGGCAAGCGCCTCGCGTTCGTCGGCGCCGTGATCCGGATGGGCGGCGACCCGGGCGGCACGTACTTCGGCGCGCTGACGGCCGACGGCGAGCAGTTCGACACGCATTTCGACGTGGCCGACCAGGATGCGCTGAAGCCGAAGTTCCCCGGCGGCGAGATCAAGCCGTTCGTCACGTCGGCGGCGTTCCGGTTCAGCTGCGTGAACGAAGGCTACATCGATGCGCCGGTGCTGCCGGGGTTGAAGCTGTCGCATTGCCGACTGGCCAACTGAGCCGCGCGCGGTGACCGGCGTTCAGAACTTCTGCTGGATGCCGGCCATCACGCCGAGCTGATTCATGCCGGTACCGACTGTCCCGCCGGCGGCGACCGCGTTCGCAGCCAGCGTGCTGTTGAACATGTAGCCCACCGACGTATAGACGGTCGTCCGCTTCGACAGGAAATAGTTCGCGCGGCCGACCAGCAGCGTGGCGTTCGTGCCGCTTTCGCTGTTTTCGCGGCGTTGCAGGTAGCGGACGCCCTGAAGATCGAGCGCGAGGTAGGGCGTCGCGTAGTACGTGCCGCCGGCGAACACGATATCGGCCTGCAGGTGCTCGGCCGCCGCGAGGTTGCGGCGGATCCACCCGGCGCCCAGTTTCGCGGGGCCGATCTTCACGTAGCCGGCGACGATGTCGCGCGTGTCGGTGTACGCCGGATTGTTCAACGGCGCGAGTGCACCGCCGCCGCCGCGCATCACGTCGTGCGACGCGGCGAGCCCGAAATGGCTCGCGTCGTACGCGAGCATCGCCGTGTATTGGCGGCAAGCGACGATATCGCCGGGCACCTGTCCGGCGCAGCCCGTCGCCGACGGCCCCGCGGGCCCGGCCGCGTCACGGCCGAAGCTGTAGGTGGCGCCGAGCGTCACGCCGTGGAACGTGCCCTTGTAGCCGATCGCATTGTCGCTGCGCGCGTTCGGCAGATAGGAGTCGAAATCCGCCATGGAGTGAATCGACGGGCCGATCACGTCGGCGTTGGTCAGCACGATCATCGACATGTTCATCTGGCGGCCGAGGGTCAGCGCGCCGAACGGACCGTTCACGCCGACGTTCGCCTGTCGCCCGAACAGGCGCCCGCCGTAGTTCAGCGCACCGGTGCCGGGCTGGAAACCGTTCTCGAGCACGAAGAAGGCCTGGTAGCCGCCGCCGAGATCCTCGGTGCCTCTCAGCCCCCACCGTGACGGCAGCTCGCCGGTCAGCGTCGGCATGCCCGTGAACGCTCCGCCGTGCGCGGCGTTGTTGTAGTAGGACACGCCGGTATCGATGATCCCGTACAGCGTGACGCTGCTTTGCGCGCAGGCCGGTCCGGCCAGCGCCATCGCCGTCGCGAGTGCGACGCCCAGTTTCGTTTTCATGGCTGTCTCCAAACAGTATGTAGATATGCTTATCGTTTTTTTTGATGCTTCGGACGTATCCGGGATGCCGACGGGTATCGGCAAGACTGCGGGCGTCGCGCGTTACGACATCGCCGGGTCGCGTTGCCGGCGCGGTGCCGCGGCACGCGTGCCCGCCACGGCGACGGCGATCGCCGCGCCGGCCATCGGCACGAGGAACGCGAGATAGAGATGGGATACGGACCAGCCGTCGTCCAGCAGCGCACCGACCGTCATCGGCGACAGGATCGCGCCGAGGCGCCCGATGCCGACCGCGAGGCCGATGCCGGTCGTGCGGATTTCGGCGGGGTACGGCGTCGGCGACAACGCATACATGCCGGCCACGCAAGCATTGATCACCGCGCCGAGGAACACCGCCACGGTCATCCCGATGCCGAGCGAGCCGGTGTTCGCGCCGAACACGACCATCAGCGCGCCGCCGAGCAGCAGTGTTGCGCCGAGCAGGTTGCGCAGGCCGAACCGTGTCGACAGCAGGCTGAAGAGCGAGGCGCCCGCAATGCCGCCGAGGTTGAGCAGTACGCCGCCCGTGACGCCCTGCGATGCCGACAGCCCGGCCTGGACCAGCAGCTTCGGCGTCCAGCTCACGACGAAGTAGAAGCTGCCCATCACGAGGAAGAACGCGATCCACAACGCGATCGTGCGGTGTGCGAGCGGTGCGCGCAGCACGGCTGTCCAGCGCGACGCGGGGCTCGCCATGTCGATGGACGAAGCCGGCAGCGTGTCGATCGGCGTGCGCTTCATTCTCGCGAGGATGCGGTTGATTTTCTGCAGCGCGTTGTCCGGGCGCCTTGCCAGCAGGAAGTCGAGCGATTCCGGCAGCAGCGCGAGCACCATCGGGATCGACAGCAAGGTCAGCAGGCCGCCGAACGCGAACACGCTGCGCCATCCCCACGTCGACAGCAGGTAGCCGGCGATGACGCCGCCTGCGGTGGCGCCGATCGCGTAGCCGGTCGACTGCATGCCGATCGCGGCGCTGCGCCATTTGTTCGACGCGTACTCGCCGCTGATGACGGTCAGGCTCGCCAGCATGCCGCCGATGCCGAGCCCCGTGTACGCCCGCGCGACGGCGAGTTGCAGCGTGCTGTGCGTGGCCGCGCAGGCGAACATCCCGGTCGAGATCACGGCGAGGCAGAGCAGGATGATGCGGCGGCGGCCGACACGGTCGGCCAGCGGCGCGATCAGCACCGAGCCGATCCCCATGCCGGCCAGCCCGGCGCTCAGAAGCAGGCCGATCTCCTTGCCGCTCAGTTTCCATTCGGCCGCCAGATGCGGCGCGGCAAACGCGATGGACAGCACGTCGAAGCCATCGAGCATGTTCAGCACGACGCAGGCCGTGACCGCCATCGTCTGGAACGCGCTCATCGGGGATTCGTCGATCGTATTGCGGATACTTGCGCTCACGTCAAAGATCCTTGAAAAATAGTATGACTAATCAAATTGGATGGAATCGAATCCGGCGGTAGAGCATGGGACCAAACCGAATGCGCGGGCTGGCGGGCATCCCCGGGGGAACACCCGTCGCGGCCGGCAGGCGTCGTTCGCGCACCGGCGCGATGCTTACGCGGGTTCGGGTTGCAGCAGCCGCTCGATCACGCGCCGCGCGCGATTGGGGCCCGCGTCGACATGAATGTCGATCTGGCGGCGGTCCGGAAAGCGCAGCTGATTCCGGTATTGCGCCTCGATCACGATCTTGTCTTCGTCGAACGTCGCTGCGGATTGCGCGATGACCGTTTGCGCGACGCGCTCCACGTCGTGTTGCGGATTGGTCGCGACGGTCCAGAAGTAGTGCGTCGTCGTTTCCGTCTCGGGCGTGATGCCGTGGAAGCCGCGCATGTGAAAGCCGCCGCGCGCCGGATCGTGCAGGTCGCCGGTGCCGGCGTCCATCGCGCCGGTCCAGATCCGGATGTGCGACACGTGGAACTCGATTTCCTGCCAGCGATCGACGCGGCCCGCGAACGGCCATGCGGCGGTGTAGGTCGGCGGCGGGTCGGAATCCGGCATCCGGCGCACCAGCGTCACCGTATCGCCGTCGCTGCTGACGCGGGTGTCCGCGCCCATGTGCAACGGTGCGTTGCCGCCGATCGTTTTCAGATGGACATAGCCGAGGTGGCTGAGGTCCATCAGGTTGTCGTGAATCAGTTGATACGGCGCGTCGTAATGGTAGTTGCCGCCGCCGAACCGATAGTGCGGATCCGCGTGGAACGCGTAGCGCGGCGGCGCGCAGGTCGGTTGCGCATGCGCGTCGGCGCCGATCCAGATCCACACGATCGCGTCCTGCTCGTGCACCGGATACGACGACACGCATGCTTTCGCCGGAATCCGGTCCTGGCCGGGAATCTCCACGCATGCGCCGCCGCGGTCGAACAGCAGGCCGTGATAGCCGCAGCGCAGGCCACGTGCTTCGAGCGAGCCGCACGACAGCGGCAGCGACTTGTGGCAGCAGCGATCCTCCAGCGCACCGATTTCCCCGGACGGCAACCGGAACAGGACGACCGGGCGGCCGAGCAGCGTGCGGGCGACGGGCTTGTCCGTCAGTTCGGACGACAGCGCGGCGACCCACCATCGGTCGACCGGGAATTGAGTTGTACTGATCGGTGGCCGGGCATGTTGCTCCATTGATCGTCTCCAGTATTGTGGTTGGCCGCCGCGGGGCGGGCGGTCCGTCTACAGATCGAGTACCAGCAGGTCGCTGCGCGCTCGCGAACAGCACGGCATGAACTGGTCGCCGGCTGCCTGTTCCTCTTCGGTCAGATATGCGTCGCGATGATCGGGCTCGCCTTGCAGCACACGCGTCGCGCAGGTGCCGCATACGCCTTGCTCGCACGACGTCAGCACGTCGACGCCGTTCGCCGCCAGCGCCGCGATGACCGTGCATTCGGCCGGCACGTCGATGACCTTGCCGCTGCTCGCGATCCGGACCTGGAACGCACGGTCCGCGCCGGACGACGCGACGGCGCCGCCGAAGAACTCGTAGTGCAGCCGCGCTTCAGCCCAGTGGCGCGCGCGCGCGGCGTTCAGCACCGCATCCATGAAGCCGCGCGGGCCGCATACGTACAGGTGCGTGCCTTCCGGCATGGCGGCCAGCACGGCGGCCAGGTCGAAGCGTTGCGCGGGGTCGCCGTCGTCGACGTGGAAGCGGGTGCGATCGTGAAACCCGGCTGCGTTGATGCGCTCGACGAACGCCATGCGATCGGTCGAACGCGCGCAGTAGTGCATGTCGAACGGCATGCCCGACGAGAACAGCCGTTCGGCCATGCTGAGGATCGGCGTGACGCCGATCCCGCCGGCGAGCAGCAGGTGGTGCGGTGCGTCGGGGGCGAGCGGGAATTGATTGCGCGGCACGCCGATCCGCACGGTATCGCCTTGCCGGACGGCGTCGTGAATGGCGCGCGACCCGCCGCGACCGTCGGCATCGCGCAGCACGGCGATCTGATAGCGATCGTCGTGCTCCGGGTGGTTGCACAGCGAATACTGGCGCACGAAGCCACCCGGCAGATGCACGTCGATATGGGCGCCGGCGTCGAAGCGCGGCAGCGGCGAACCGTCGTCGCTGACGAACTCGAAGCCGCAGATATCGCGCGCTTCCTGCCACTTGCGGGCCACCCGGACCGTCAAGGTTGCGGCGCTCATGACGCCTCCTGGACTGGCACAACCGGGATCACGGGCCGCTGCGGGCGCGCCGTGTTCTCGTCGGCGAGCAGCCGCTCGATCACCTTGCGCGACAGCACGCCGCCGGCGTCGATGTTGAGCTTGAGCAGCTTGCGGTCGGGCCACTTCTCCAGGTTGAGCTGCTGGCGCTCGAGCATCTCGAGATCCTCGGCGAAGATCTTGCCCTGGCCTTCGCGGATCTCGGCGGTCAGCGCGTGATCGGCGGGCCGGAAATTGCGCGCCATCCCCCAGAAGTACCAGATCGAGGTGTCCGTCTCCGGCGTGATGAAATCGACCACGATCGACGATGCCTTCAGGTCGGCCGGCGCGTCGTAGCCGCCGTGGCCCGCATGCGCGACGCCGACTTCGATCATCACGTGGCTCGGCGGCGTGAAGCGGCAGATCTGCCAGCGATCGACCGGCACGTCGTCGGCCAGCCCGTTGCCGCGCAACCCCATCTGCCAGAACGGCGGCGGCATCACGTTCTCCATGAAGCGGCTCGTGACGACTTCGTTGCCGTGGCTGGTCGTCTTCGGCGGTGCTTCGTCGATTTCCTTCTGGCCGATGCTGGTCGCATGCACGTAGGTTTCGTGCGTGAGGTCCATCAGGTTGTCGATCATCAGCCGGTAGTCGCAACGGATGTGATACAGGCCGCCGCCGTGGGCCCAGGCCGGATCCTCGGCCCACGCCAGCGCGGGCAGGGTGGCCGGATCGGCTTCTGACGCCTCGCCCGGCCAGACCCAGATGAATCCGTACCGCTCGACCGCCGGAAAGCTGCGAATCGGCGGGAAGCCGCCGACGCGCTGGCCCGGCATGCCGGCCGCCTTGCCGTTGCAGCCCATTTCCAGCCCGTGATAGCCGCACACGAGCACGCCGTCGCGCACGAATCCCAGCGACAGCGGCGCGCCGCGGTGCGGGCAGAAGTCCTCGAGCGCGGCGACCTGGCCGTCCGCCGCGCGGTAAAACACCATCGACTCGTTGCAGATCTTGCGGCCCAGCGGCTTGCCATCGATTTCATCGGGCGTGCCCGCCACGTACCAAGCATTCTTGAGAAACACGTTCGTCGTCTCCTTCAGGTCGATGCCGCCGGTACGCGGCATCTCTTCATTCCGTGTACTGAATGAGATTCAGTGTACTCATTGAGATTGGCTGGGGCAAGGCGAGCGGTATACTGGTTTTCCCGGGAAATGGCGCGAGGCAGCGCCATGCCGTCGGCGCGCGCAACGGCGTGCGCCGCCTATGTCATCGACACCTACATGGAAAAAAAGAATCCCGCCGACTTGCCGGCTTTCCCGCTCGATCTGTACGACGAGCCCGGGCACCTGATCCGGCGCGCGCACCAGATCGCGGTTGCGATGTTCTACGAGAAGCTGGGCCGGGATGTGACGCCGGTGCAGTACGCGGTCCTGCGGATGCTCTACGAGTGCCCGGGGCTCGATCAGGTGACGCTCGCGCAGCGGGTGGCGCTCGATACGTCGACGACCGCGGATCTCGCGGTCCGGCTCGAAGCGAAAGGATTGATCGTGCGCGAAGTGCTGCCACGACGTCAGCGCCGCTTGTTGCTGACGCCGGCGGGCGTCGAACTGCTCACGCACCTGATTCCGTCAGTGAAGGAGCTGCGCGCCGGCCTGTTCGACGGGATGGGAGAGGACGATTCGCAGGAACTGGTGCGCCTGTTGCGCAAGTTCGTCCATTTGAACAACGAGCAGAGCCGCGCGCCGCTGCGCGTGAGCGAGGAGTCGTAGCGGCCCCGAGCCCCGCGCGACAGCGGAAAGCGGCGGCGGGGCGGCGGGCGTGCTGCCCGCCGTGCGTCAAGCGCGCGTGCTTTCGCCTTCCAGCCGTCGCATCGCTTCGGCCACTTCATTCCTGAAGCGCACGAGCGCCGCCTGCTCCGGCGCCGGCGGCTGCACGGCGGCCCACAGCATGTCGATCAGCTGCGCGGCCGTCGTTTCCGTGTCGAGCTTGCGGTGCCCGAGAATCGCATCCCACAGCACGTGCTCGATCGGCCCGAACACCATCGAGCGCAGCAGGCTCAGCGGCAGGTCCGCCCGAACCTGCCCGGCCGCCTGGCCGCGCGCGAGCACGTCCATCAGCGGCGCCGTGTAGCGGCGCTGCAGCGCGGTCAGCTCGTCGCTCAGCGCATGCTGCTTCGCGCGGCCTTCCGACAGCACCAGCGCGCACAGCCCCGTGCCGTTCACCAGCATCAACCGCAGGTGGGTGCGCACGATGAACGCGAACTGCTGCTGCACCGACGCCTCCTGCGGCATCCCGTGCTCGAACGCGGCGATGATTTCGTCGTACCAATCCGCGATCACGCGTGCGCACAGCTCGCGCTTGCCACGGAAGTAGCTGAACACCGTCGCCTCCGACACGCCCACGCGCTGCGCGATCTCGGCAGCCGTCGCATGCTCGTAACCCTTTTCAGCGAACACTTCGCGGCCGGCGCGCAGAATGTCCTGCACGCGCTGCTGGGACTTGCGCCCGGCGGGCGCGCGCGGCGCGTCGGCGCGGTCGGCTTTGACGGTGTCGGTCATGGTGTCGGCGGTAGCGGCTGTCATGCCCGCATGATATCTGAGTGTCACTCAAAAAACTATTGACGACGAACCCGACGAGGCGCGAAACTGTGCAAAATTTCCGCTGTATTGGTCAATGAATCGGTGCATTCATTCGATTTGAGCGAAACTCAGAAATCGGTGAGTGCGACACACTTTCTGGAGACGGAGGAGACATGATCAACCTGCCCGGCGTGCAATTCATGCTCGGTGAAGACATCGAGATGCTGCGCGACGCCGTCGCGACGTTTGCGGCGAAGGAAATCACGCCGCGCGCGGCGGAGGTCGACCGCACCGACCAGTTTCCGATGGATCTGTGGAAGAAGTTCGGCGATCTCGGCGTGCTCGGCATGACGGTCGCCGAGGAATACGGCGGCGCGAACATGGGCTACACCGCGCACATGGTCGCGATGGAAGAGATCTCGCGCGCGTCGGCGTCGATCGGCCTGTCGTACGGTGCGCACTCGAACCTGTGCGTGAACCAGATCCACCGCAACGGCACCGAAGCGCAGAAACAGCAATACCTGCCGAAGCTCGTGTCGGGCGAACACATCGGCGCACTCGCGATGAGCGAGCCGAACGCCGGTTCCGACGTCGTCAGCATGAAGCTGCGTGCCGACAAGCGCGGCGACCGCTACGTGCTGAACGGCACGAAGATGTGGATCACCAACGGCCCCGATTGCGACACGCTTGTCGTCTACGCGAAGACGGATGTCGAAGCCAATTCGCGCGGCATCACCGCGTTCATCGTCGAGAAGGGGATGAAGGGCTTCTCGGTCGCGCAGAAGCTCGACAAGCTGGGCATGCGCGGCTCGCACACGGGCGAGCTGGTGTTCCAGGACGTCGAAGTGCCGGAAGAGAACATCCTCGGCCAGTTGAACGGCGGCGTGAAGGTGCTGATGAGCGGCCTCGACTACGAGCGCGCGGTGCTGTCGGGCGGCCCGACGGGCATCATGGCCGCGTGCCTCGATGCGGTCGTGCCGTATATCCACGACCGCAAGCAGTTCGGCCAGTCGATCGGTGAATTCCAGCTGATCCAGGGCAAGGTCGCCGACATGTACACCACGTTCCAGGCGTGCCGCGCGTACCTGTACGCGGTCGGCCGCCATCTCGACTCGGCGGGCAGCGACCACATTCGCCAGGTGCGCAAGGATTGCGCGGGCGTGATCCTCTACACGGCCGAGAAGGCGACGTGGATGGCCGGCGAGGCGATCCAGATCCTCGGCGGCAACGGCTACATCAACGAATACCCGGTCGGGCGCCTGTGGCGCGATGCGAAGCTGTACGAGATCGGCGCCGGCACGAGCGAGATCCGCCGGATGCTGATCGGCCGCGAGCTGTTCGCGGAAACGATGTAACGCCCCACGTCACGCGTACGGAGCCCCGTTGATGCCGATCATCGAATCGAAACTGAACCCGCGTTCGGAAGACTTCCGCACGAATGCCGCCGCGCTCGAGGCGGTCGTCGCCGACCTGCGCGCGAAGATCGAACAGCTTGCGCAGGGCGGCGGCCAGGCCGCGCGCGACAAGCATCTGTCGCGCGGCAAGCTGCTGCCGCGCGACCGTATCGCGCAACTGCTCGATCCGGGCGCACCGTTCCTCGAGTTCTCGCAGCTCGCGGCGAACGGCATGTACAACGACGACGCGCCGGGCGCGGGCGTCATCACCGGGATCGGCCGCATTGCCGGCCGCGAATGCGTGATCGTGTGCAACGACGCGACGGTCAAGGGCGGCACCTACTACCCGGTCACCGTGAAGAAGCACGTGCGTGCGCAGGAAATCGCCGCGGAAAACTGGCTGCCGTGCGTGTACCTCGTCGATTCGGGCGGCGCGAACCTGCCGAACCAGGACGACGTGTTTCCCGATCGCGACCACTTCGGCCGCATCTTCTTCAACCAGGCGACGATGTCGGCGGCGGGGATCGCGCAGATCGCCGTCGTGATGGGCTCGTGCACGGCCGGCGGCGCCTACGTGCCGGCGATGAGCGACGAGTCGATCATCGTGAAGGAACAGGGCACGATTTTCCTCGGCGGGCCGCCGCTCGTGAAGGCCGCGACCGGCGAGGAAGTGAGCGCCGAGGATCTCGGCGGCGGCGACGTGCACACGCGCCTGTCGGGCGTGGCCGACCATCTCGCGCAGAACGATGCGCATGCGCTGTCGATCGCGCGCAACATCGTCGATCATCTCGCGCCGAAGATCGCGTCGCCGGTCGCGCTGCGCGAGCCGAAGCTGCCGCGCTACGACGCGAAGAGCCTGTACGGCGTGATTCCGGTCGATACGCGCAAGCCGTTCGACGTGCGCGAGGTGATCGCGCGCATCGTCGACGATTCCGAGTTCGACGAGTTCAAGGCGCGCTACGGCACGACGCTCGTCACGGGCTTCGCGCACATCTGGGGCCATCCGGTCGGGATCGTCGCGAACAACGGCATCCTGTTCTCCGAATCGGCCGTGAAGGGCGCGCATTTCATCGAGCTGTGCTGCCAGCGCAAGATCCCGCTCGTGTTCCTGCAGAACATCACGGGCTTCATGGTCGGGCGCAAGTACGAGAACGAAGGCATCGCGCGGCACGGCGCGAAGATGGTGACGGCCGTGTCGAACGCGAAGGTGCCGAAGTTCACGGTGATCATCGGCGGCTCGTTCGGCGCCGGCAACTACGGGATGTGCGGCCGCGCATTCGCCCCGCGTTTCCTGTGGATGTGGCCGAACGCGCGCATCTCGGTGATGGGCGGCGAGCAGGCGGCGTCGGTGCTCGCCACCGTGCGCCGCGACGGCATCGAGGCGAAGGGCGGTTCGTGGTCGACCGACGAAGAGGAAGCGTTCAAGCAGCCGATTCGCGACCAGTACGAGCGCCAGGGCCATCCGTATTACGCGAGCGCGCGGCTGTGGGACGACGGCGTGATCGACCCCGCGCAGACGCGCGACGTGCTGGGCCTCGGCCTCGCCGCGTCGATGAACGCGCCGATCGAAGAGACGCGCTTCGGCGTGTTCCGCATGTAACGGCCGGGAGGGCTGAACGATGCGATACGAAACGATCAAGGTAAGTGAAGCCGGCCGCGTGGCGACCGTCACGCTCGCGCGCCCCGATGTGCGCAACGCGTTCAACGAGACGACGATCGCCGAGCTGACCACCGCGTTCGAATGGCTCGACGCGCACGAAGGCGTGCGCGCGATCGTGCTCGCCGCGGAAGGCGCGGCGTTCTGCGCGGGTGCGGACCTGAACTGGATGAAGAAGATGGCCGGTTACTCGGACGACGAGAACCGTGCCGATGCGCGCAAGCTGGCGCGGATGCTCGAGGCGATCCATCGCTGCGGCAAGCCGGTGATCGCGCGCGTGCATGGCGACGCGTATGCGGGCGGCGTGGGCCTCGTCGCGGCGGCCGACATCGCGATTGCCGCCGACGGCGTGAAGTTCTGCCTGTCGGAAGCGCGGCTGGGGCTGATTCCCGCGACGATCGCGCCGTACGTCGTGCGCGCGATGGGCGAGCGCGCCGCGCGCCGCTACTTCACGACGGCCGAGGTGTTCGACAGCGCGCGCGCGGCGTCGCTCGGCTTCATCCACGAAGCGGTACCGGCCGATGCGCTCGACGAAACGGTCGCGAAGCTGGCGGCGACGCTCGTCGCGAACGGTCCCGACGCGGTGAAAGCGTGCAAGCAGCTCGTCACCGACGTGGCCGGCCGCCCGCTCGACGCGACGCTGATCGAGCAGACCGCCGACTGGATCGCGCGAACCCGTGCCGGCGCGGAAGCGCGCGAAGGGATCGCGTCCTTCCTCGAAAAGCGCACGCCGTCGTGGCGTGAATGATCGCGTGACCTCCACTCTCCGGACGACATCGAAGCCATGTTCGACAAGATTCTGATCGCCAACCGCGGCGAAATCGCCTGCCGCGTCGCTGCGACGTGCAAACGTCTCGGGATTGCGAGCGTCGCCGTCTATTCCGACGCGGACGCGAACGCGAAACACGTGGCCGCGTGCGACGAAGCCGTGCATATCGGCGGCTCGGCCGCGGCAGACAGCTACCTGCGCATCGAGCGCATCATCGAAGCCGCACGCGCGACCGGCGCACAGGCGATCCACCCCGGCTACGGTTTTCTGTCGGAGAACGAAGATTTTGCGCATGCGTGCGAAGCGGCCGGCATCGTGTTCATCGGGCCGCCGGTCGATGCGATCGCGGCGATGGGGTCGAAGGCCGCCGCGAAGGCGCTGATGCATGCAGCCGCCGTGCCGCTCGTGCCCGGCTATCACGGCGACGGCCAGGATGCGGGCGACCTGCATCGCGAAGCCGACGAGATCGGTTATCCGGTGCTGCTGAAGGCCAGCGCGGGCGGTGGCGGCAAGGGGATGCGCGTGGTCGAGCGCTCCGGCGATTTCCCGGCGGCGCTCGCATCGTGCCAGCGCGAAGCCGCGAGCAGCTTCGGCAACGACCGCGTGCTGATCGAGAAATACCTGATGCGCCCGCGCCACGTCGAAGTGCAGGTGTTCGGCGACACGCACGGCAACACCGTGTATCTGTTCGACCGCGACTGTTCGGTGCAGCGCCGGCACCAGAAGGTGCTCGAGGAAGCGCCGGCGCCGGGCCTGCCCGACGACGTGCGCCGCGCGATGGGCGAGGCGGCCGTCGCGGCCGCGCGCGCGGTCGGCTATGTCGGCGCGGGCACCGTCGAATTCATCATGACGGGCGACGCGTTCTACTTCATGGAGATGAACACGCGCCTGCAGGTCGAGCATCCGGTCACCGAGATGGTCACGGGGCTCGATCTCGTCGAATGGCAACTGCGCGTCGCGTCCGGCGAACCGCTGCCGCTGAAGCAGGACGAGCTGCGCGTGCAGGGCCATGCGCTCGAGGCACGCCTCTATGCGGAAAATCCGGCGCGTGGCTTCCTGCCGTCGACGGGCACGCTGAAACACCTGCGGCTGCCGGCCGGCGTCGAGTTCTCGATCGGCGCGGCGGTGCGCGTCGACAGCGGCGTGCGCGAAGGCGATGCGATCACGCCGTTCTACGATCCGATGATCGCGAAGCTGATCGTTCACGGCGCGGACCGCGCGGAAGCGCTGGGCCTGATGCTGCGTGCACTGCGTGCGTGCGAAGTGGTCGGCCTGCATACGAACGCCGCGTTCCTGCAGCGGATCGTCGCGTGCGAGCCGTTTGCGACGGCCGATCTGGACACGGGCCTGATCGAGCGCAACCATGATGCGCTGTTCGCGCCGCAACAGCCGCCGCGCGCGACGCTTGCGCTCGCCTGTGCGGCGCTGCTCGCGCGCGAACGTGGCGCGGCGCAACGTACGTCGCCGTGGGGCGCATTGCCGGACTGGCGGCTGAACGGCGGCTATCGCCGCACGCTCGAATGGCATGCGGCCGATCGCGAAGCGGACCTGACGGTCACCTATGAGGACAACGGTGCCGGCGCACGCATCGCGACCGGTGACGAAACCGCACAACCGTTCGCGTGGACGCGCGGCGCCACGCCGCTCGATTTCGACGTGACGCTCGGCGGCGTGCGCAGCAGCGGCCGCGTGCATGCGGACGGGGACACGTTCCACGTGTTCACGCAGGGCGCATCGGAGACGTTCGAATGGCGCAACCTGCTCGCGCATGCGGGCGATGCGGAGCAGGGCGGCGGTCGTCTGACCGCACCGATGCCGGGCAAGGTGATCGCAGTGCTGGTCGAACCGGGCCAGAAGGTCGAAGCCGGCACGCCGCTGATCGTGATGGAAGCGATGAAGATGGAGCACACGATCGGCGCGCCGGGCGCGGGCGTCGTGGCGGAAGTGCTGTACGGCGTCGGCGACCAGGTCGCGGACGGCGCGCAGCTGCTGATGATGGCGGAAGGCTGAGCAGGGCCTTCTCGCCGTGAGCGGGCGGCAGCAGTGGCTGCCGGCCCGCGAAAAAACGCGTCGCGATTCTCCGCGCGACCCCTGCCGAATCAGACCGGCTTCGATCGCATCGACATGCCGAAGCAGTGCGAATCTTTCGATCGCATTACATTTCCAGCCGTTCCCGCCACACCGCCGCGTGCTACCGCTCGTGCGCACCTCGCGCTACGCTTTCACGCGACACCATCGTGTAACAAGTCGAACTTAGCATCTCGCCGTCGATATGACCGGTGCGCACCCGCGCCTGTGTCGTGTCATCACCCCCACGGAGAACCGTTATGCGAAAGTCGGCCCTGCGGCCTTTCGCGGTCGTTGGTCTGATCGCGCTGACCGCACTCCTCGGCGCCTGCAACGACGACCTGACTGCACCCGCCGCGCCCGTCGCGCAGCAGAAGGCCGCGTGCGGCGGCGCCGTCGTCGCCACCGCGCAGATGCACTGCCCGCCGGGTTTCACTGCACCGGCATCCTCGCCCGCTTCCTGATACCGGCCGTTTCCACCAGAAATCCAATCAAGAGCAACCAGCATGGCCACCCATTCGCGACGCGATTTTCTGAAGTTCTCCGCCGGCCTCGCCGGCGCGACCGCCGCCTCCGCACTGCTTCCCGAGTCGATCCGCAAGGCGCTGGCGATCGAGCCGAATTCCGTGACGGGCACGATCCAGGATGTGCAGCACATCGTCGTGTTCATGCAGGAGAACCGCTCGTTCGACCACTATCTCGGTCACCTGAGCGGCGTGCGCGGCTACAACGACCGCTTCCCGGTCACGCTGCCGAACGGCAAGCCGGTGTGGTTCCAGCCGCGGCAGGAGGACAAGACGAGTGTGATCGCGCCGTTCCGCTACGACACGACCAACCCGGGCGTCAACGCGCAATGTATCGGCGGCCTGCCGCATACGTGGGCGACGACGCACGGCGCGATCGACAACGGCCGCGCGGACCAGTGGGCCGTGCAGAAGTCGAACATGACGATGGGCTATCACGTCCGCGACGACATCCCGTTCCATTACGCGCTCGCGGATGCGTTCACGGTGTGCGACAACTACTTCTGCTCGATTCCGGGCAACACGCACCCGAACCGCATGTACCTGATGACGGGCATGGTCGATCCGCTCGGCACGGGCGGCGGCCCGTTGCTCGACAACACCGACTACATCGACAACCAGTTCGACAAGATCCAGTTGCCGCCCTTCAGCTGGACGACCTACCCGGAGCGGCTCGAGAAGGCCGGCATCTCGTGGCAGATCTACCAGCAGGGCACCGGGTTCGACAATTTCACCGGCAACTACGGCACGAACATGCTCGCGTGCTTCAACAACTTCGTGAATGCGCCGGCCGGTTCGTCGCTGCAGACGCGCGGGATGAGCACGCGCCCGATCACGCAGCTGAAGGCCGACGTGCAGGCCAACACGCTGCCGCAGGTGTCGTGGCTGCTGCCGCCCGCCGCGTATTCGGAGCATCCGAAGTTCACGCCGCTGTACGGCGCGTACTACCTGTCGACGATCCTCGATGCGCTCACCTCCAACCCGGAGGTGTGGAGCAAGACCGTCCTGCTGATCATGTACGACGAGAACGACGGCTTCTTCGATCACGTCGTGCCGCCGTCGGCGCCGACGCTGCCGGGTTCGGGCATGAGCACGGTGGACGTGTCGCTCGAGCGGCACAACGTCGTGACGTCCACGCAGACCGGCACGTATACGGCCGACAACCTGCCGTACGGCCTCGGCCCGCGCGTGCCGATGTTCGTCGTGTCGCCGTGGTCGAAGGGCGGCTTCGTCTGCTCGCAAGTCTTCGATCACACGTCGGTGCTGCAATTCATCGAGAAGCGCTTCGGCGTGATGGAGACCAACATCTCGCCGTGGCGCCGTGCGATCTGCGGCGACCTGACGTCGGCGCTCGACTTCTCGAAATCGGACACCACGCTGCCGGCGCTGCCGAACACGCAGGCGTATGTCGCGCAGGCCGACCTGCAATGCTCGCGCGCGTCGTCGCAGACTGCGCCGGCCAGCACCGCGCAGCAGGTCGTGACCGCGCAGGAATCCGGCACGCGGCCGGCTCGCGCGCTGCCGTACGAACTGCATGTCACCGGCCAGTTGCAGGCGCAAGGTTACGCGGTGACGTTCGCGAACACGGGCGCGCAGGGCGCGCATTTCTGGGTCTATACGGGCGATCCGACTGCGATGCCGCGCCGCTATACGGTCGAAGCGGGCAAGCAGCTGACCGATACGTGGGCGCTCGATGCGAACGGCAACTACCTGGTGAGCGTGTGGGGGCCGAACGGCTATTTCCGGCGCTTCGCGGGTTCGGCCGCAGCGGATGCAACGGCGAAGCCTGAAATCACGCCGTGCTACGACGTGGCGAACGGCGACGTCTACGTGACGATCGCCAATGCGGGCACCGGCACGCTGACGGTCACGGCGACCGATGTCGCATACGGCGGCGCGGCGCGCACGCTGACGATCCCGGCGGGGCAGCGCGTCGAAGCGCACTGGGACCTGTCGTGCAGCAGCCAGTGGTACGACCTGCAGTTCGCAGTGGCGGGGAATGCCGGCTGGATGCGCCGCATCGCAGGGCACGTCGAAACCGGCAAGGCCAGCATCACCGATCCGGCGGCCGTGGCGCCGACGATCACGCCGGTCTGACGTCAGCCGGCCCGACGATGTGCCGGCCGGTTGAATCCGGCCGGCGCATCGTACGGCTGGCTTCGATGCTGACGCCGAGGCGTCAGCGCAGCAGCCCGTCGTCGTGCGCCATCATCAGCGCGCGCATCGCGGACCACATCCCGTAGTAATGCACGATGTAGCTGCTCTCGCGGCGGAACAGCCAGGGCGTGTTGAAGCTGACGAGATCGGCCACGCCTTCGCCGTTCAGTTGGCCGTCGCGCTCCATCGCGCGGATGAAATGCAACTGGTCGCCATCGCTGGCATAGACGCTCGACCGGTCGTGCAGCGCGGCGATCGTCGCCATCAGGTCGCGCAGCATCGTGTCGTTGCGTTCGGTGCGGCGGAACGCCATCACGCCCGAATTGAACGCCCACTGGCCGATGTCCTGCGCGAGCAGCCAGTCGCGGCCTTCGAGCAGCGGCTCAAGCGGTTGCTGCTGGTTCGCGATCAGCACGTCCGCATCGAGCCACACGACCCATTCGTGATGCTGCAGGTACGCATGCAGCAGCCACGGCTTGAACCAGTTGCCCGTCGCGTTCAGCCCGATCTCGGCGGGAATGTCGCGATGCACGTAGAGCGTGTAGCCGTGCGCATCGCAGTAGCGCCGGAAATTCCGTTCGGCGACGCGTGCATAGCTGCCGATGTTCGGCGTGTAGAGCATCATCACCGCGATCGGGCGGCCGGGGTTGTACGTGCTGCGCTCGTCGGCTTCGTCCGGCGTGGCCGCCGCATCGTGATCGAACGAGAACATCGGCCGGCCGGCGGCGCGGCATCCGTTGACGTACGCGACGAGCGTGTCGCGGAAACGCGGCGTCGCGCCTTTCCGGTCGGGATCGCGCGGCGTGTCGTCGATGCTGATCGCGAACGTCGGGGCGCGGCTCCACATCGGATCGAGGTCGGGGCCGGCCGGCATGACCGCGTACAGCCCGTCGATCAATGCCATGTAGCGATGCGTGTCGAGATCCGCGAACAGCGCGGCCTCCGACGTCAGTCTTGGCTCGCTGCCGAGCTTGCAGCGTTGCACGAGCCGCATCACGATCGCACGCACGTCCGGCGTGTTGCGCCAGATCTGCACGTCGACCTGCGGCAGCGGCGGCGCGAGCGCGTCGACCAGCAGCAGGTCGCGCCCGGCCATCAGGCGATCGAGGGCGACGGGTTCGATGATCGCCGCGTCTTCGCCGAGCAGCAGCACGAGTTCGCCGGGCTGTGCGCCGCGCAGCACGTGCAGCAGCGATTCATAGCGATGCAGCGGCCGCAACGGCAGCACCTGCGGCATCGCGGACGCATCGACGATCTCGTGACGATAGCCGTGAAGCTGTGCGTACCAGCGATGATTCTCGAGGCTGGCGGGCGCGTGCTGGCCGAAATGGCTGAGGACGATCATCGCGCGCTCCGGACGCCGGGAAGCGGCCTGCGCCGCACGCGTTCGCGAATGCTCTCCATGCTCCAGAGGCCGAGGCAGCGATCGGACATCGGCACGGTGCCGAGGTCGCCTCCGTAGACGATGCATTCGTTGCTGCCTTCGACGATCAGCGTCAGTGGCGGGGCGAGATCGAACGGCGGCATTTCGAGGTTGATCGGCGTCCACTGGCCGGTCGCGATTTCCGCGTTGCGCGGATAGCTGCGATAGATGAAGGTCGTGGTCAGCAGGTAGCGCGCGTTCGTCGCGGCGAAACGCTCGAATGCGCGGAATACGTCCGCATGGGAAAAGTGGAACAGGCAGTCGCGGCAGAGGATCAGATCGGCGTCCGGCAACGGATCCTGCAACAGGTCGAGATGCACGAACCGGCGGTTCGGCGCGGCCCACGTCGCCTGGTTGCCCGCCACGAGGTTCTGCACGATATCGGCGCCGATGTAGTCGATGCCGTCGAGGTCGACATGGCGCATCCAGTTGAAATCGCCGCACGGCGCATCGAGCATCGAACGCACGCCGAAGCGGCGCAGCAATCCGGGCAGCTCACGAATGATCTGCGCGGTGTTTTTCAGCTCCGAACCCCACCCGGACACGCTTTCTTCCGAGTGCCACCCCTGTTCGTCGTGGATTGTCTGGAAGACTTGCGCGGCATCGTGTTTCATTCTTTCAGCCTTTCTTTGAATCGTGGTGCGGCGTGGTCGTTCGTTGCCCGCTCGAATGCCCCGAAAACACCGGCCGCCGGGCGATGCAGCGGGTGGCACGAGTATCGCATAACGGTCTGGCGGATCGGCCTGTCCAGGCCGCGCGCTGACCATCCCTGACAGTGTGCGGCCGGCGCTCCGCTAGAATGCCGGGCTGGCCGTCGCCGCTTGACGCGGGCGGCGCTTCGCGCGCTACACTGCGCCATGCCATTCCCATCCAACCTTCCATCCCGCCGACGATGACGTCTCCTGTCCTGAACGGCCTGCGCATCGGTATCACGATCGGATTGCGTGCCCCCGACGAAAGCCTGTGGATCAACGGCATCAAGCAGAACGCGCTGTTCCTCGCGAAGCTGCTGATGGCGTCGCCACACGGTTACCGCGTGACGCTGGTCAACACGACCGACGTGCCGCTGACCGACGCATTGCCATGGGATCGCAACGTGTACGACACGCGTGCGTTCGCCGACATGAAGGATGCGCTCGACGTGGTGATCGAGCTCGGCGGGCAGATCGACGGCGAGCAGACGGCCTACCTGAAAGCGCGCGGCGCGAAGCTCGTCAGCTATTGCTGCGGCGTCGAGTACATCAATGCGATGGAGTCGATGCTGTTCGGCCGCCGGCTGTGGGATTCGCTGTTCATCAACCGCGGCTACGACGAGGTGTGGGCGATTCCGCAGATCGCGCCGTCGTCGCTGCCGTTCCTGCAGTCGCTGCGCCGCTGCCCGGGGCGCGTCGTGCCGTTCGTGTGGGATCCGATGTTCCTGAGCGCTCGCGCACAGTCGCTGCCCGAGCGCGGCGAATACCGGCCGCGCAGCGAGCCCGGCAAGCGGCTGACCGTGATGGAGCCGAACCACAACGTCGTGAAGTTCTGCGTGTATCCGATGCTGATCATCGACGAAGCGTATCGGCGCGACCCCGACGCGATCTGCTTCACGCACGTGACGAACGCCGATCGCCTCGCGCACGACAGCGCCGAGTTCGTGATGCTGATGAATTACCTCGACATCGTGCGCGCGGGCAAGGCGAGCTTCGTCGGTCGCTTCGACACGCCGCTGTTCCTGGCCGACCTGACCGACATCGTCGTGTCGCACCAATGGTCGAACCCGCTGAACTATTTCTATTTCGACGTGTGCTGGCAGGGCTATCCGCTCGTGCACAACGCGAGCCTGGCCCCCGATCTCGGCTATTACTATCCGGACAACGACGTGCAGCAGGGCGCCGACGCGCTGCTGCGCGCGCTGCATACGCACGACGACGACTGGGAAGCGTATACGCGGCGCCAGCGCGAGATTCTCGGTCGTTACACGTCGGCGAATCCGGCGCTCGTCGCCGAATACGACGCGCTGCTCGCGAATCTGGTCGGCGCGACGTCCGCATAAGGCCCGATTTATCCGCGGCGCACATCGATTGCACCGCCGGCAGCCATCGGGGTTGTCCCGCCCTAATGTCTGACGAAATAATGCCGTTAAAAAAAGAAACCGCCGAACCCGATCGGTTCGACGGTTTTCGAAGGCACGAAATTGACGGCTCCGAGGGAAGTCCGTCGGAATTAATTTTATAGGTTAACAAGTCTTGAAGATTGTTAAAAATGTTTCAATCGATAATCTTCATATAATTGGAATTGCTATTATTGATTCAACGATACTTGATTCCGTTTCGGAATTTAATAATATCGTTTGAAACGTGAAAATTGAATGCTGCAATGATCGAATGAGGTGCGGCGGCAGGTTTTCAGCGGGTGGCGGTTCGTGCAGAGGCCGGTGTTTCAAGGCGAGACAACGGGCATGGCTGACGTTCGGCGGGGCAGTATTTATCTGATCAATCGGAAATTTCCCGATTTGTGGGATCGGCGTATCGCGGAAAATTCGTTTCGGATAAAACTGTTTAGAAGAGAAAGATAAACATTTTCGATTTTGGGGTTCTGTAATTTGCGTTGTGTAACCTGTCGCACTGTCGGCACGGCGTGCGCATGGTGTATTTCCAGTAACCGAATATCGTTGAAAATATCGAATTTGACGGCGCGCCGAAGCGAAAAGTACGCTCCCCGGAAAAAATCGACATAACAGGATGGGCCGGGTAGGCGGCGGAGCGCGTCATGGTCGGCTCGCTCCGCATGTGTATTGAGGTCGAGCCGTCGTTGGCGGCTCGCCATTTGCCGGAGCGCCGGATGAATGCGGTCGAAGCTCGCCAGGAGGCGAATCGGGAAGCGAATCGCGACGAAATCGATCTCGTGTTCGGCTCGCCCGACGATCACCCCGACCTTGCGTCGGTACGCAGTTTCGTGGAAAGCCGGCTCGGATTCGCGCGCGAGCCCGTGTGCCGGTCCGACTTGTCGGGCGGCGTGCTGTACCAGGAATGCCTGGCGCGGTTGCGGTGGGGCGAGAGCGGGGCGCTGCCGCCGCTGACGTTCCTGCCGCGCCTCGAGGCACTCGGGTTGATGCGGTGGTTCGACCGGCTGGTGGTCAGCCGGACGATCGACGCGCTGCGGGCCGATCCGGCGGCCGTGTTCGGTTGCAACGTCGCGGCGGTGAGCGCGGTCGTCGACGACGCGTGGCTGGCGATTTTCAGGCGGCTCGAGCGCGAGCCGTCCGTCGCGGCGCGGCTGGTGGTCGAGATCACGGAGACGGGGCCGCTGAATCCCGTCGCGGGCCGGTCGTTCGTGAACCGCTTCCGGCAGGCCGGATGCCGGATCGCGATCGACGATTTCGGTGTCGGTTTCAGTGCATTGAACAATCTGGTGGTCGGCAATCCCGACATCGTGAAGCTCGACCGGTCGATCCTGTCGATGGTCAAGCGCAACGCGATCGGGCGCTACCAGTTTCGCAGGCTGATCGCGTTTGCGCATGAAGGTGCGCGGCACGTCGTCGTCGAAGGCGTGGAGAGCGAGATCGACCGGCAGATCATCGTGGATGCCGGCGTCGCGTGGGCGCAGGGCATCCGCTTTACATGGCGGTCGCCGGCCGCAGCCTGATGGCGCGGGAACGGCGGGGCGGCGCGCGGGATGCGCGCCGGTGGCGGGACGCATCGCAAAGGGGCGTGGGCATGGCGGGGACGAAGGCCGGAGGCGGTACGGGCACGCAGGCGACCGAGGCGCGCGACCTCGTCGCGATCGCCGAGCTGGCCGACATGCTGTGGCAGCTGGGCGCCGAATCGACCGATACGCCGATCGACGTCGCGGCCTATCTCGACGGCCTGAAAACCGTCGCGCGCCGCATTCAGCGAATGCATCCGCTCGACGCGGGCGGCCGCGAACTGGCGGCCCGGCACTATTACGCGGGCGTCATCGCCGGCGCGTGCGGCGACGATTCGGCGATCGCGCGCGGCGTATCCGACAGTCTCGTCAGGCAATCCGGCGGCGCAGGCCGGCTGGCGGCCCGCTGTTTCGCCGTGCTCGCCCGTGTGGGGCGGCGGCACGGCCGTGTGTTCGCCGCGCAAAGCGGCGACCGGGTGCTGGTCTAGGGCCTGTTCGCGCAGCCCGTCAAGTCGATCGATCCGTGCCGAAACCGCCGAGCACGAGCGCCATCGCGCGGTCGATCGCATCGTCCCACTGGCCGACGTGCGCGGCGCGCACGATCCGGATGCCGGGGTAGAGCGCGGTGCGCGAACCGGTTTCCCAGCGTGCGTCCGCTTTCGGGCTGAGCAGCAGCACGGCCGGCACGCCGAGCGCGCCGGCGAGGTGGATGTGCGCGGTGCAGGTGGTCACCACGGCGTCCATTGCAAGCATCAGCCCCGCCAGATCGCTGAAATCGCCGATCGCTTGATGCGGGAAGGTGACCGGCAGGTCCGATTGCTCGGACTGCGCGGACAGGTCGCGGTTGAGGCAGTACGCGGCGTAGCCGTGCATCCGGGCAAGCGGCGCGAAGTCGCGCAGGCTGGCCGCGCGATGGAAGCGCGCGTCGCTTTCGTCGCGCCCGCGCCAGTTGAGCCCGATGCGGCGCGTGCCGGGCGTATGGCCGTCGCGCGACACGCGCTCGCGCCATGCGTCCGCATGCGCGGGCGGGCACGTCAGGTAGGCGGCCGGCACGCCTTCCGGCGTCGGCGCGTAGCCGAACTGCGCGGCGAGCATCAGGAACGAGCACCAGTAGTCGTGCGCGATCTGCGACGTGTCGACCCACGCGCCGTGCGCGCCGATGAATTCGATGCGCGGGAACGTCTGGCGCAGCAGGCCCGTCAGCGCGTCGGGCACGACGACGGTCACGCTGGCGCAGCCGAGCGCGTCGAGCGCATGCAGGTAGCGCGCGTACTGAAGCTGGTCGCCGACGCCGCCGTAGCTGAGCACGAGCAGCCGCTTGCCATGCAACGGCTGGCCCAGGTAGAGCTGCGCTGTCGGCAGCCCGAACTGTGCGGCTGTCAGCACGTTTTCACTGGCGATGGTGGCGCGCGCGGCTTCGTCGCGCCGGCCGGCGCGCAGCAGCAGCGCCGAGCGCGCCAGTTCGATGCGCCCGCGCGCGGCATCGGGCAGCGCGGCCGGATCGCCGAAATGGTCGAGCGCCGCGAGCCCGGCCTCGGGCGCACCGGCGAAGCCGTAGCATGACGCCAGCTGCAGCGCGATCGCTTCGTCGTCGAGCCCGCGGCCGCGCGCGCGTTGCCAGCGATCGATCGCGTGTCCCCACTCGCCGCGCGATTCGTGGTCGAGCGCGCGGTTCCAGTTCGTTTCCGGCGCGTCGGCATCCGCGGGCGCGGCCGCCGCGGCATCTGCGCCGTTTTCGGCCGTCGATCCGACGGTGAGCGGCTCGCCCGAGATCAGCAGGCGCTGCCGGTCCCAGCGCGGGTTCGGCACGCACAGCATGTTCAGCCCGTCGATCCGGTAGAACGTGTAGTCCAGACCGGCGAACGTGTCGATGATCGGCGCTTCGCCGACTTTCCAGTATTCGATCCAGCACCACGGCAGATGCGTTTCGATCAGTTGGCGCGCGCCATGCAGCGCGTCGATTTCCATCCCTTCGATGTCGAGCTTCAGGAAATCCAGCCGCGGCAGGCCGAGCGAATCGAGCCTGACGACCGGCGTCGGCGTGCCGCCCGACGCTTGCGTGTCGACGAGCGAAACCTGCCCGAAGTCGGCATCCTGACCGTAATCGACGTCGGGCACCTTCATCGTGCCGTTGGCGGCCGCAAGCCCCATGTTCAGCAGATGGAGATTGTCGAGCTGGTTGAGCGCGACGGTGCCGCCGAGCGCGTGGAACAGCGTGCGTTGCGGCTCGAACGCATAGACGCGGCCGCCGCGCTCGCGCAGCCGGTGCGCGACCGGCACGCACACGAGCCCTGCGTTCGCACCGCCGTCCACTGCGATTGCACCGTCGGGCAATTGATCGATCACGTGCAGGATCGTGTCGAGTTCGCCCTGGATATGCGGCCGGCCTGTCTTGATCAGCGCCTCCGCCTGCAGTGCGCAATGCCGGTTGATGACGAACGGGCCGTGGATCGAATCGATCACGACGAAATTGCGGACGGTCTGATTCATGGGCGGGGGCGTGTGCGAAGGTGGTCAGCCAAGCGAGCGGTCGGCGAACAGGTGCTGGATCTGCGCGGAATACGCGTGGACGTTGTGTTCGGCGAGCGTGTCGACCTGGTGCAGGCAGCGGCGGGCAGCTGCCGCGTAGTCGTCGAGCCGCGCGTCGTGCGTCTGCGCGGCGGTCGCGATCGCGCGCGCCGCATCGAAGATCTCGAAGTCCGGATAGTAATAGCCGACGTCGCGCAGGAACGGCGAGTTGTGCACGAGCGGGTAGTTGCCGTACAGCGCGTCGTACAGCAGGTAGTTGAGGCCGTTTTCCCAGTGGTGCGACACGACGATGTCGGTGTGATGCGCGGCCCACGCGATGAACGGGGCGCGCACGTCGGCGGTTGCCTTGCCGTCGCGCACCATCTCGAGCCCGAGCGCGAGATGCTTGAAGGCGACGTTCTCCTTCTTGTCGAACGTGTTGGTCATGTACACGTGCTCGACGAGCTCAGGGTGCTCGACGTAGCACGCGTTCGCGGCGAGCATCGGCACGATCGCGCTCTTCACGACGTTCAGGTTCGGTTCGAAGAACGCGATGCGTTTGGCCGGCCCGTGATTGCGGTAACCGAAGCGCGCCTTCAGCTCGGGATCGGCGTCGAGGCTGCGCTCGATGAAATACGGCGACCAGATGTGCGGCAGCTCGATCACCGGTGCACGATACACGGCCTGGAAATAGGCCCCGCACGTGTGCATGTGCTGCGGGTTGGTCCAGATTTCGTCGAACTGCACGCGGTGCGGGTTCGGCCGCCAGTTGTTCTTCTCGAAGTTGATCGTCTCGACCGCGATCACGTAATCGTTACCGAAGCGGTACGACACGCATTTGCCGCCGCGCTGGCGCACGACGTCCGTGTGCGACGGATCGATGAACGCGTTCATCTCGATCAGCAGGTCGGTCTGGTGGACGACGTCCGACAGCGGCCGCAGCGCGTCGCCGAACGCGTCCAGCATCATCGCCGGCGGATACTCGGTGATGCCGTTGTCGTGCGCGAGCCAGACTTCCCCGATCAGCGGCGACTGCTTCAGCAGCATGTACAGGTACACGCAGTGCTGGTTCGCGCCGTTGTACCAGATCGACTGCGTCGCGTCGCGCTGCACGTTCATCGTTATCGCGACATTGAGTTTCATCGGATCGGCTCCGTGGGGTGGGCGGCGCGCGTTATTGCGCGAAATTCTGCGACTGGCGCGACACATAGCCCGTCAGGCGCCAGCGACCGTCGCCTTCGAGGCGGAAGCTCGGCTTCTCGAACACCGTGGCGCCGTTCGTCAGCGTCGTCGCGTAGTCGACGTTCGCGATCGAAGCGACGGCGCAGCCGATCGGCCATTTGGCGCGGGCGAGGGGCGGGCGGGCGTTCATGTCCGAATCCGGAGAGGGCTGCGCGTCACGCGTCGCGATAGAGGGAGGCGATTGCGTCGGTGTAGGCCGCGACGTTCTCGGGGTTGTAGATACTGACCGAGTCGAGCACGTGTTTCGACTGCTCGCGGTACGCGTCGAGATTCGCATCGTGTTCGGTGAACGCCTGCAGCAGCGCACGGCCGCCTGCCTGGCAGTCGAAGTCCGGATAGAAATACCCGGCCTTGCCGAGGAACGGCGAGTTGTGGATCAGCGGATAGTCGCCGTACAGCAGCTCGTAGTACAGGTAGTTCTGCGCGTTCTCCCACGTGTGCGACACCACCGCATCGCCGTATGCGGCCATGAACTCGTACACCGCATAGCGGCTTTCGAACGTCGTGATGCCGTGTTCGACGATGTCGAGGCTCTTCGCGAAGTGGATGAACGTCGTGTGATCCTTCAGGTGGATCGTGTTGCACACGCGCACGAACTCGAGGAATCCCGGATTCGCGCGGTAGGCCTCCTCCGTGACCAGCATCGGGATGATGCTGGTCTTCACCATGCAGATGTTCGGCTCGAACATCGTCACGCGCCAGCGCGGCTTGCCGGGCTGATAACCGAACGTCAGGCCGGCGCCGAGCGTCGCGCGCGCCTTGTCGAACAGCATCGGATGCCAGATGTGCGGGACGATCGTGACGGGCGCGCGCAGGCCGGTCTGGTAATAGTGCAGGCACGAGCGCTCGAACTCGGGAATCGTCCACACCGCATCGTACGGCGCCCCCGAGAACAGGAAGCCCGACGGTTTGTTGAACATCGCGCGTTCGATGTCGATCACGTAGTCGTTGCCGACCCGCATCGTGACGACCTTGCCGCCGCGTTCGCGGAAGGCGCGCAGGTAATCGGCGCCGAACTGCGCGCTCATTTCGATCAGCACGTCGCAGCGTTCCAGCGCTTCGTCCATCGACAGCAGCGGCACGTTCCACTCGCCGAGCATCATCTGCGGATCGGCGACCTGCTCGCCGCCGTTCACCATCACGGCTTCCGCGACGAGCGGCGACTGGCGCAGCAGCAGGATCAGCAGCAGGCAGTTCTGGAAAATGCCGTTTTCCCACAGCGACTGGCCGGCGCCGCGGACGAACAGCGACACGCCGACGACGAGACGCTTGCCCTCGCCGGGCGCTTGACGGGCATTGGAGTCCGACATGCGTATTCTCCGGTTCAGGCGACCAGACGCGAGACGAACGCGTCGAGGTTCGCGGGGTTGTCGATCGAGACCGACTGCAGCAGCCGGCCCGCTTTCGCGCGGTAGTCGTCGAGGCGTTCGTCGTGATGCAGCCACGCTTCGAGCAGTGCGCGGCCGCCGGCGGCCGAGTCGAAGTCCGGGTAGTAATAGCCGGCGTCGCCGAGCAGCGTCGAGTTGTGGATCAGCGGATAGCCGCCGTACAGCACGTCGTAATACAGATAGTTCTGCCCGTTTTCCCAGTGGTGCGACACGACCGCATCCGCGTGACGCGCCATGAAGCCGGGCAGGTCGATGCGCGGCTCGAACGTCGCCTTGTGCTGGCGCACCAGATCGAGGCTGTTCGCGAAGTGCACGAAAGTCGGATGTTCCTTCATGTGCATCGAGTTGACCACGAACATGTGCTGCACCGCATCCGGCCGCGCGCGGTAGAACTCGTCGCACGCGAGCATCGGGTAGTGGCAGGACTTGGCGACCGAGATATTCGGCTCGAGCATCGCGAGGTGCCACGGACGGCGGCCCGGCCGATAGCCGAACGTCGCGCCTTCGCCGGCGAGCGCGGCCACGCGGCGCTCGAGGAAGTACGGCGACCAGATGTGCGGCATCAGGTGGACGGGGGCGCGCAGGATCGTTTGCAGCATCGGTGCGGCGGTCTTGTCGTATTGCGGCAGCAGCCACACTTCGTCGAACGGGGCGCCGTTGAACACGTGTCCCGACGGTTTCCCGAAGATCGGCGTTTCGCACAGACCCGCATAGACGTGCCCGCAGAAGAACGCGGCGGTCTTCTTGCCGAGCGCCTTCATGTGTCTGAGCCATTCGACCGGCAATTGCGCGCCCATTTCGATCACGACGTCGAGTTCGTGCGTGACATCGGAGGGTTTCACGAGCGGGATGTCGAGGCCGTCGAGTTCGAGGCCGGCCGGCAGCGCGTTGGCGTCGCCGCCGTTCAGGAAATAGACGGGGCCGACGCGATCCGAGCGCTTGAGCATCATCGCGAGGAACGCGATGTTCTGGTGAATGCCGTTTTCCCAGATCGCCTGGCCGTCGCGCGCAAACAGCGAGATGCCGACCGCCGGCCGTTGCTTGCGGGTGCCGCCCGCGGCGGCTTCATTGATGTCCGTCACCGGTTGGTTTCCTCTGCGGCGTCGTGCGTCCGGGCATCGCGTCGAGCGTCTGGCCCGGAAGCGGCGCGCCGTGGATTGTCATGGTTGGATTCGCGCCGGAGCGCCGCGGCGGGCGAATCGGGCGACGTGATTCGCGAGGGCGGCAGCCGGATTCCGGCGTGTCGCCGGGCACGCCTGGCACGGCGCGCGAGCCGGGCAGGCTGCACCGGCGACTGTCTGCGGCGATTGTGGCATGGAAACCGCCGGTTTTGGCAGGACGTGACGAACTTTGACATAGCCGCCGGCCAACGGGAACGGGCGCCGGCGAAGCGGCGCCCGGTTGTCCGGCGGAATTCCGGCGCGGCACGGGCGGCCTGCCGGAGGGGGCGGCCACAGGCGTGGCCGCCGGTGGCTCAGTGCTGCAGCCGGATTTCGACGCGGCGGTTGCTGGCGCGGCCTTCCGGCGTGTCGTTCGACGCGACCGGATCGGCCTTGCCGCGGCCTGAAACCGTGATCGAGTCAGTCTTCAGACCGTGCGCCTTCAGGTACGCGGCGACGGACTCGGCGCGGCGTTTCGACAGCGCGAGGTTGTAGTCGTCGCTGCCCACCGAATCCGTAAAGCCGGTGACCGTCACTTGAGAGTACGTATGGTCGGCGCGCTCGCTCAGCAGACGGTCGAGCGATTCGCGCGCGGTCGGCGTGAGCGTCGCGTGGTCGGTGGCGAACAGCGCGTCGCCCGACAGGTTCACCTGTTCGACGACCGCGGCGGCTGGCGCGGCGGCCGAGGCCGCTTCGGCGGGCGCCGCGCCGCACTGGAAGACCAGCGTCGCGGGATCGGATTTGTCGCGCAGCGCGCGGGCCGAGTCGACGGCGCGCACGGGCTGGTCGCCGCAGATCTTGCGGGCGGCCTTCATGCAGGTCTGCGGGCCCGACAGCAGGCCGTGGCAGTCCACCTGGAAGGTGCGCACGCCATCGCGCGGCTGCAGTTCGGAGGCGCTGAAGGTCGGGCCGGATGCGGTCGAGCACGCGGCGAGGGCCGTTGCGGAAAGCGCGAGCGCAAGAGCGAGTTTGTTCACGGTGACGTCCTTAAAGCTTGGGTTGACCGAGGCCCGCCACGCGGTGCGCGGCGGGCTCGTCCTGCTGTCGGAGCCGCGGGCCGTCCGGCTGGCGAGCCGGACGGCCGGGCGGCGCGACGCGTTACTTCCACTGGTACAGCATGCCGGCGCCGATCACCTTCTGACCGCCGCTGAAACCGCCGTTGATCGACGCCTTCAGGTTCTCCGTGATGCGCGCCTGCATGTTGACCGCCATGGCCTTCTGGCCGAGGAAGGTCGACGTGCCCACGCCCATCCCGAAGTTGGCGTCGCGATCGAGCTGCGGGATCGATGCCATCGCGCCGACGGCCGCGATACCCTGCTTCGCCATCTGGTCGGTCTGCTGCAGTTGCGAACCCAGCGAGTTGATCTGCGCCTGCTGGCCCGACAGTGCCGTCGACAGCGTCGTCTGCACCTGCGTCAGCTGGTTCACGTTCACCGCGTCGGTGCCTTGCGTACCCGGCGCGACGTTGATGATCTGGCGCTGCTCCGTGTCGTTGCCGACCGAGACGACATTCGAGCGGTTGCTGTTGGTCGAATTCGCACCGATCGCCACCGAGTTCGAGCCGGCGGTGACGGTCGGGACGTCGGTGCCCTTGCCGTTCATGTCGGCTGCGATGCCGTTGTTGTTCGCCGCACGCGTCTGGTTGTTGTTGATCGACGTCGACAACTGGTTCAACTGGTTGTTGATGTTCGTCACGCCGGTCGACAGCGAGGCCACGTTGCTGTTCGTCGTGCTCAGGCCGGTGGACAGCGAACCGATGCCCGTCGAGGTCGACGTCGACAGCGAGTTGACGTTGCTGTTCGTCGTGCTCAGGCCCGTCGACAGCGAGTTGATCGCGGTCGACGTCGACGTGGACAGCGACGACACCGAGCTGTTCGTCGCGCTCAGGCCGGTCGACAGCGAGTTGATGCCGGTCGACAGCGACGCGACGTTCGACGCGGTGGACGTGGACAGCGTGTTGATCGCGGTGTTCGTCGCGTTCAGCTGGCTGCCGTTGATCGCGTCCGTGCTGCTGGCCGAGATCCGGCCGGCGGCGACGTTCGTGATCTGGCGTTCCTGGCCCGGTGCGCCGACGCTCAGCGGACCGACCGGCGAGCTGCCCGCGAAGAAGTACGTCACGCCGCCGATCACGGCGCTGGACGTACCGACGGCGGGAGCCGTGACCGAGTTCATGCCGATCGCGACGGAGTTCGCCACGTTGGCCGTTGCGCCCGACCCGAAGGCCAGTGCGCCTGCGCCGCTTGCCGTTGCACCCGCGCCGAAGGCCTGTGCGTTGGCCGCGCTGGCTACCGACCCGTTGCCGAGTGCGATCGTGTTGTCCGCGGTGGCCTGGTTCGAGCTGCCGAGGGCGAGCGCGCTGGCGCCGTTTGCCGTGTTCGCGTTGCCGAGCGCCACTGCGCCGTTGCCGGTCGCCGTGTCGTTTGCGCCCATTGCCACTGCGCCGGTACCCGTCGCGATGCTCGGGTCGCCGATCGCGACTGCACCGTCGCCGGACGCGGTGTTGCCGGAGCCGATCGATACGGCCTTGCCGCCCGTTGCCGATGCGTTCTGGCCGATTGCGACCGCGCCTGCCGTCTGCGCGTTCGAGCCGTCGCCGACTGCCACGCTGCTGGCGCCCGCTGCGCTGGCGTTCACGCCGGCAGCGAGGGCGTTGGTGCCCGTTGCGCCGTCGTTGTTGTAGTTGCTTTGCTGCACGCCGTTGTCGTTGACGCTGTAGTAGTGCGTCTTCGCGGCGTTGATCGCGGTCGAGGTCGAGGTGGACAGCGACGACACCGAGCTGTTCGTGCTGCTCAGGCCGGTGGACAGCGAGCCGATGCCGGTCGACGTCGAGGTCGACAGCGACACGATTGTGCTGTCCGTGCTGCTCAGGCCAGTGGACAGCGAGCTGATGCCCGTCGATGTCGAGGTGGACAGGGACGTGATCGAGCTGGTGGCCGACGAGAGGCCCGTCGAGGTCGAGGTCGACAGCGACGTGACCGCGCTGTTGGTCGAGCTCAAACCGGTCGACAGCGAGGTGATGCCAGTCGAGGTCGAGGTCGACAGCGACGTGATCGAGCTGTTGGCCGACGAGAGGCCGGTCGAGGTCGAAGTCGACAGCGAGGTGATCGAGCTATTGGCCGACGACAGGCCAGTCGAGGTCGAGGTCGACAGGGACGTGATCGAGCTATTTGCCGACGAGAGGCCCGTCGAAGTCGAGGTCGACAGCGACGTGATCGAGCTATTCGCCGACGAGAGGCCAGTCGAGGTCGAGGTCGACAGGGACGTGATCGAGCTATTTGCCGACGAGAGACCCGTCGAGGTCGAAGTCGACAGCGACGTGATCGAGCTATTCGCCGACGAGAGGCCCGTCGAGGTCGAAGTCGACAGGGACGTGATCGAGCTGTTGGCCGACGAGAGGCCGGTCGACGTCGAGGTGGACAACGACGTGATCGAGCTATTTGCCGACGAGAGGCCGGTCGAAGTCGAGGTCGACAGCGAGGTGATCGAGCTATTCGCCGACGAGAGGCCGGTCGAGGTCGACGTCGACAGCGACGTGATCGAGCTGTTGGCCGACGACAGACCCGTCGAAGTCGAGGTCGACAGCGAGGTGATCGAGCTATTCGCCGACGAGAGGCCAGTCGAGGTCGAAGTCGACAACGACGTGATCGAGCTATTTGCCGACGACAAGCCGGTCGAGGTCGACGTCGACAGCGAGGTGATCGAGCTATTCGCCGACGAGAGGCCGGTCGAAGTCGAGGTCGACAGCGACGTGATCGAGCTGTTAGCCGAGGACAGACCCGTCGAGGTCGAAGTCGACAGCGACGTGATCGAGCTATTTGCCGACGAGAGGCCGGTCGAAGTCGAGGTCGACAGCGAGGTGATCGAGCTATTTGCCGACGACAGACCCGTCGAAGTCGAGGTCGACAGGGACGTGATCGAGCTGTTAGCCGACGAGAGGCCGGTCGAAGTCGAGGTCGACAGGGACGTGATCGAGCTATTGGCCGACGACAAGCCGGTCGAGGTCGACGTCGACAGGGACGTGATCGAGCTGTTGGCCGACGACAGGCCGGTCGACGTCGAAGTCGACAACGACGTGATCGAGCTGTTAGCCGACGACAGGCCGGTCGAAGTCGAAGTCGACAGCGAGGTGATCGAGCTGTTAGCCGACGACAGACCGGTCGAGGTCGAGGTCGACAGCGAGGTGATCGAGCTGTTAGCCGACGACAGGCCGGTCGAGGTCGAAGTCGACAGCGACGTGATCGAGCTGTTTGCCGACGACAGACCTGTCGAGGTCGAAGTCGACAACGACGTGATCGAGCTGTTAGCCGACGACAGGCCGGTCGAAGTCGAAGTCGACAGCGAGGTGATCGAGCTGTTTGCCGACGAGAGGCCGGTCGAAGTCGAAGTCGACAGCGAGGTGATCGAGCTGTTAGCCGAGGACAGACCCGTCGAGGTCGAAGTCGACAGCGACGTGATCGAGCTATTTGCCGACGAGAGGCCGGTCGAAGTCGAGGTCGACAGGGACGTGATCGAGCTGTTTGCCGACGACAGGCCGGTCGACGTCGAAGTCGACAACGACGTGATCGAGCTGTTAGCCGACGACAGGCCGGTCGAAGTCGAAGTCGACAGCGAGGTGATCGAGCTGTTAGCCGACGACAGACCGGTCGAGGTCGAGGTCGACAGGGACGTGATCGAGCTGTTGGCCGACGACAGGCCGGTCGACGTCGAAGTCGACAACGACGTGATCGAGCTGTTAGCCGACGACAGGCCGGTCGAAGTCGAAGTCGACAGCGAGGTGATCGAGCTGTTTGCCGACGAGAGGCCGGTCGAAGTCGAAGTCGACAGCGAGGTGATCGAGCTGTTAGCCGAGGACAGACCCGTCGAGGTCGAAGTCGACAGCGAGGTGATCGAGCTATTTGCCGACGA
>NZ_CABVPX010000034.1 GCF_902499125.1 Burkholderia arboris | reverse complement strand
GGTCCGCGCCGCGTCAGCCGCGCCGGCGCCGCGCGCAACGGCGGTTTCCGCGAACCCGGCTGCGGCGGCTTCCGCGGCCCAGCCCGCGACGCCGCCCGGCCAGCAGGATCCCGAGACGATCCGCCGCGCGGCCCTCGCATTCCTGCAGCAGCAGATCGCCGGCCTGCCCGGCAAGACCACCGCGACGGTCACGACCGCGTTTCCGCGCGGGCTCGTCGCGTGCACGACACTCGAGCCGTTCCTGCCGACCGGCGCGCGCCTGTGGGGCCGCACGACGGTCGGCGTGCGCTGCGCGGGCGAGCGGCCGTGGACCGTCTACCTGCAGGCGAAGGTCGCCGTGCAGGCCACCTACTACATCGCCGCGCGCCAGATCGCGCCCGGCGAGCCGCTCTCCGCGGCCGACCTGGTTGCCCGCGACGGCGACCTGACGGTCATGCCGCTCGCGGTGATCACCGATCCGGCGCAGGCGATCGGCTCGACCGCGCTCGCGCGCATCTCGGCCGGGCTGCCGCTGCGGCAGGACATGCTGAAGAGCGCGGCGTCGGTCTCGGCCGGCCAGACGGTGCGGGTCGTCGCGGCCGGGCCCGGTTTCACGATTTCAGCCGAGGGCAGCGTGCTCGCGAATGCGGCGCCGGGCCAGTCGGTAAGGGTGCGGATGGCGGCGGGCCAGATCGTCACGGCGATCGTCAAGGACGCCGGAACCGTGGAAATTCCGCTGTAGGGACGGATCACGCCGCAAGAATGTAAAGAATTGTTTATTCGGAGCATTTCGGGCTCGCGATGCTAAAGTTCGGGCCGACCCGGCCGTTATCTGGGTCAAACCGTACAGGAAACCCATCGTGAAGATCGATTCCACTCCGAACCCGAGCCCCCTTGCGCCGACCGGCAACGGCGCGACCCGTGCGCAATCCGGCACGGCCCAGTCGTCCGCACCGGCGGCCGACGCAGGATCGACCGGCGGCGACACGACCGTGAACCTGTCGGGTCTGTCCGGCCAGCTGCGTTCGATATCCGCGTCGGGCAACGCCGATATCGACACGGGCCTGGTCCAGTCGATCAAGGATGCGCTGAACAACGGCACGCTGACGATCGACGCGAACAAGATTGCCGACGGCGTATTGAACACCGCCCGCGAGTTGCTGCAGCAACAGCGCCCGCAGGGTAACTAAGCCGGCCTCGCGGCCGGTTCCACCGGTTTGCCGGCGCGCGCCACCGCGTGCACCGGCGCGACGAGCATGACGCGATGAGAGAAGAGCTGCTGGCCACGGTCAACGACGAACATGCGACGATCGAAGCGTTCGCGTCCCTGCTCGTCTACGAGGAAAAGGCGCTGACGACGGCCGAGCCGCTCGAGATGCTGCCCGGGATCGTCGAAAAGAAGAGCGAACTGATCGACCGGCTCGCGCAGCTCGAACGCACGCGCGACACGCAGCTCTCCGCGCTCGGTTTTCCGGCCGGCAAGAAAGGCATGGACCAGGCTGCCGAGCGCGATGCGCGCCTCGCCGGCCGCTGGCAACTGCTGCAACAGGCCGCCGAACGCGCGCGCCAGGCCAACGCGAACAACGGGATGCTGATCCGGATCCGGATGGACTACAACGAGCGCGCGCTCGCGGTACTGCGCTCGGCGCCCGCACCGGCCGGCGTCTACGGTCCGGACGGGCGCGTCTCGGCGCTGACGCGCTGACCGGCCGGCTCCGCCGCCACCGCACCAACCGCCTCCCGCCGCCGTCCGCGGCATTTCAGGTTTCGACAGACCGGGCCCGAGCCCGGCACTCACGGTCCCTTCCGATACACGGCCGCGCAGCCGCGCCGCCGTCCCGTCACAACAATCAGAAGAGGGCCGCATGTCTTGTTTCCGCATTCCGTTGTCATCCCGTGTCGTTGCCGTTTCCGCCGTCGCGGCGCTCGGCGCCGCACTGACGCTCCCCGCCGCCCATGCCGCCGGCTCCGCGCCGCTGCCCACGCCGACGGGCAACATGTCGTTGTCGCCGGCCGGCCCCGACGTCGCGCCGCCGGCCGCTTCGCGCGCGCCTGGCGCGTCACTGCGCGCAGCGCGACGCGGGTCCGACACCTACACGTACCTGCGCTGCTGGTACCGGATCGACGCGGATCCGCTGAAGCCCGCCGCGAACTACGAATGGGCGCGCGACCCCGCCGGCGGCGACTGGTATCGCGTGCCCGGCTACTGGTGGGCCGACGGCGTCACGCAGTGGAAGAACATGTTCTACAGCACGACGTCGCAGGACACGCTCGCCGACGTGTGCCGCACGACGCTGGCGGCGAAAGGCATCCAGTCCGGCCTCACGCAGGCGGTCGCGGCCAACAACGCGCTGTCGTTCAACTACACGGTATGGACCATCGATGCCGCGCAGCAGGACGCGCGCGTCAACAAGCTGATCGTGTTCGGCGACAGCCTGTCCGACACCCAGAACATGTTCAACGCGAGCCAGTGGAAGCTGCCGAACGGCACGAGCTGGCATGCGGGGCGCTTCAGCAACGGCCCGGTGTGGGCCGAATATCTCGCGAACGCGCTGCGGCTGCCGTTCTACAACTGGGCGATCGGCGGTGCGGCAACCGACCAGCACCTCGTCGTGCCGGGCCTCGTGCAGCAGATCGACTCGTGGCGCGAATACATGGAGCGCGCACCGGACTACCGGCCGGCCAACACGCTGTTCGCGGTGTTCGCGGGCGGCAACGATCTCGTGAACTACGGGCGCTCGCCCGAGCAGGCGGCGAATGCGGTGCGCGACAGCCTCGAACGGCTCGCCGCGGCCGGCGCGACGCGGATCATGCTCGTCACGCTGCCCGACGTGTCGCGCGCGCCGGTGTTCGCGACCCGCGCCGACACGGCGAGCGTCGCCGCGCAGGTCAAGGACTACAACCGGCGCCTCGCCGACGCGGCCGCCGCGCTGCGCGCCCGCTACGGCGCGACGCTGCGGCTCGAGGTGTTCGACGCGTATGCGCTGTTCGACGACCTGCTGAGCCATCCTGCGACATTCGGCTTCGACGACGCGAAGCGCTCGTGCCTCGACATTCCGAAACCGTCGTCGCTCACCTACATGGCCGCACAGACGCCGCGTGCGGACTGTCGCGATCCGGCGCGCTTCGTGTTCTGGGACACGCTGCACCCGACGACGCGTACGCACGCGTGGCTCGCCGAGCAGATCGCGCCGTTCGTGCGCGCGCGCCTGCTGAACTGATCGACGCGGGCGGCTGCGCTTACAACAGCGGACACGCGGTGACCTGCGTGCCGCGCTCCACGCACAGCCGCTCGTAGTCGCGCAGGTACGCGCGCTCGCCATCGTCGAGCAGGTCGAGATCGATCAGGTCCCAGTCGTAGCCGACCGTCACGATGTTCTCGAACGTCACGGTGTCCGGCTGCGCGTCGTCCGGCCGGACGATCACGATGTTCTCGATCCGCACACCGCCCTTGCCCGCCAGGTAGATGCCCGGTTCGACCGAAATCACCGCATTCGGCACCAGCCCGTACTGCGCGCCCGGCGCGAACCGCACGCCGCCCTCGTGGACGTGAATCCCGACGCCGTGCCCGGTGCCGTGGCCGAAATCGTGGCCGTGGTCGCGGCACACCTGCCGCACGAGCGCATCGACGTCGCCGCCCTTCGCGGTGGCCGGAAAGCGCGTGACGAGCCCCTTGATGCAGGCCTTCAGCGCGACGGTGTAGATCTCGCGCTGCCACGGCTGCGCGACCGTCTCCGGATGCGTCCGGCGCAGCACGACGCGCGTGCAGTCCGTCGCGAAACCGGCTTCGTAGTACGCGCCGCTGTCGAGCAGCACGAGTTCGCCTTCGGTCAGCTCGACGCTGGCGCTCGCCGCCGTGTAATGCGCGAAGGCGCTGTTCGCGCCGTTCGCCGCGATCGACGGGAACGTCAGCGCGACGGCCGAGCGCGCGCCATACGCGTCGTTGATCGTACGCGCGAGGTCGTATTCGGTGTGGCGCGCGCCCGGCTCGCCGGCCTTCGCCCAGCGCATCGTTTCGGCGATCGCCGCGGAGCTGCGCGCAAACGCGTCGCGAAACCGGTCGAGCACCGCCGGCGTCTTGCTCGCCCGCATCGCCTCGACCGGGTTGAAATCGGCATGCCGCGCGTGCGGCCACACACGCCGCACCGCGTCGACGAGCGCGCAGTTCACCGATTCGAAGCCGTAGCACACGTGCTCGACCGCGAACGGCGCGAGAAAGCGCTCGAGCGCCGCCACATCGCGCCGGATCACGTGCAGCGCCGGATACGAATCAAGCGCGACCTCGCAGCGGTCGCAGCCTTCCGGCAGGAACAGCGCCACCTGCCCGCCGACCGCGAATAGGAAGCCGAGGTGCGACGACGCATTCGGGATGTGATAGCCGCGGCTGTTCAGCAGGTACGCGAGATCGTCCGATGCGCACGAGAAGAACGCGGTCTTGCCGTCGGCCGCGCCGGTATGCGCGGCGAGCCGGCGGTTCAGCGTGTCGAGGTTCTGGGCGACGCTCAGGCCGGTCATTGCTTCCGGCACCTCGAAGATCGGCCGTTCGACGATCCAGCCCGGCAGCGCGATCGCGCGGTCGATCTCGCGACCGGCGAGGCTCGTCCAGTCGAGCGATGCGGCCTGCGTCTGCGCGAACAGCCGGTCGCGCTGCCCGACGCTGATCCGCAGCGCGTCGTAGCCGACTCGCGCGAGCCGGCTCGCATGCGCGACCAGCCAGTCGGCCATCGCCTGCCAGATCGTCACGTTCATCCCGAGCTTCTCGATACGCACGCGCGCCGGATCGCACTGCTGCTCGGCCTGCAGGTGATAGCGGCCATCGACGAACAGCACGAACGGCGGCAGGTCCAGCGCCTGCGCGGTCGCCGCGCTCAGGAAGATCCCGCAGCCCGCCGAGCCGTCGAAGCCGGACACCGCGTAGCGCGGGTTGTTGCTGCGCGGCAGGTACTCGGTCACGTACTCGTCCTGCGACGTGACGACCACCGCGTCGAGCCGCGCAACGTCGAGCAGGCGCGACAGGCCGGCTTGCGTGTCGGCGACGGACGCGTCGTACGGGGGAAGGCCGGAGAAGCTGTATTTCAGTCGATCGATCATCGGATGCCCGTTATTCGTTGTAGTCGGCGGCTGGCGGCGTGTCGTGGCATGGCGCATGCCTGAAACGACACGCCGACGCGGCGCGGATGACGCCCGGCCCGGCGCGCGGCCGGGCTGCGGTGCCGTTCCGGCGGCAGGCCTTTGGGGGATTTTTGTCTCACTTAACTTTGTTTGATGCGCGACAGAATCTAGAGCACGCGGAAATTGAGGTCAAGCTGAAATTTTCGTAGGACTAAAATCGGCGTGATGCCTGCGCATCCGGGCACAACGTGAATTCGCCCGGCGGCACCGCGCGGTACAATGCGCGCGCCTCGTCGTCCCGGCGGCTGCACCGCCCTTCCGCCCGCGTCCCGACTCGTTGCCACGAAAGAGATTCATGGATTCAGACATCATGCGTATCGGCCAGCGCATTCGCCGCCTGCGCCGGGAAGCGAAGAAGACGCTGCTGGAAGTCGCGACCGAAGCGAAACTGTCGGTCGGGTTCCTGTCGCAGGTCGAGCGCCATCTCACGGGCATCTCGCTGTCGTCGCTCGTCAACGTCGCGAAGGCGCTGGGCGTGCCGCTCGGCGCGCTGATCGACCAGCCGCGCCAGGCGCAGCCCGATTCGCATGAAGGCAGCCGCGAGCCGTACGCGCTCGACGCCACGTCGCAGTGGTACGAGCGGCTCTCCACCACGTTCGACGGCAGTCAGATCAACGCGCTGAAGGTGCAGATGATGGAAGGCTACCGCTCGGAATGGGTGGCGCACGGCGGCGACGAATTCGTCTACGTGCTGGCCGGCCGCATCTGCTACACGGTCGGCAAGAAGGATTACCCGCTGACGCCCGGCGACTCGCTGCACTTCGACGCGCGCAAGCGGCATCGCGTGGCCAACGTCGGCGACGGGCCGGCCGAGCTGATCGCGGTCAGCACGCTGCCGCTGTTCGACGACAGTTGCGCAAAATTCTTGTCCGCGACGACGGAAATCCGGCAGTCGAAGCCCGGCGAGCCGCGTGTGAGCCGCCGCGCGCCGCTGCCCAAACAGGGCGATCGCGACGCGGATGCGGCACGGCCGGCCAAAGCCGGCGCGGCGGAAAAGAAGGCGTCGGCAAAGCCGCGCGCCGCCGCCGGCAAACGCCCGGCCGCCGCCACCCCGTCACGCAAGAAGAAGTCGTAACGGCTGGCGGGCGCGCACGCCGCGCGCCCGTCCCGCGCCTATTCGCCGATCGCAAGCGCCTGCGCGACAGCCTGGATCCGCGCGCGATGCACGGCCTCCTTGATCTTCTCGGTATCGTTGCCGATGCCGCGCGCGATCGCGCCGGCGTCGACGCTGCGCGCGGCCGCGAGCGCGACGCGCAGCCGCTCGGCCTGCGGATACGGCTGCGCGTCGAGCCCGAGCCGCCCGCGCGCATCCGATTCGCATGCCTGCAGCAGCTCGGCGAAACGCGCCGGCTTGCGCAGCGCGTCGCTGCGCTCGAACAGCCGCACCAGCGCGGCCGCGCCCATCTCCATCACGCGATGCAGGTTGCCGTGCTCGCGCGCGACCACCAGCGCGAGATCGCGGCATTCGTTCGGCACCCGCAGCCGCTCGCACAACGGCTTGAGCAGGTCGACGCTGCGCCCCTCGTGACCGACGTGGCGCGGCAGCACGTCGGCGGGCGTCGTCGCCTTGCCGAGATCGTGCGTGAGCGCCGCGAAGCGCACCGCCAGCGAATAGCCCTGCTTCGCCGCATAGTCGACGACCATCATCACGTGCACGCCGGTATCGACTTCCGGGTGGTAATCGGCGCGCTGCGGCACGCCCCACAGCGCGTCGACCTCGGGCAGGATGCGCGCGAGCGCGCCGCATTCGCGCAGCACCGCGAACATCCGCGACGGCTTCGCCTCCATCAGCCCGCGCGCGATTTCCTGCCACACGCGCTCGGGCACGAGCGCGTCGACTTCGCCCGCATCGGCCATCCGCCGCATCAGCGCGAGCGTTTCGTCCGCCACCGTGAAATCCGCGAACCGTGCGGCGAAACGCGCAATGCGCAGGATCCGCACCGGATCCTCGACGAACGCGTCGCTGACGTGCCGGAACACGCGCGCGCGCAGGTCGGCCTGCCCGTCGAACGGATCGATCACGGGCCCGACCAGCGCGCCTTCCGGGCTCACCTCGCGCGCCATCGCGTTGACCGTCAGGTCGCGCCGCGCGAGATCCTCGTCGAGCGTCACGTCCGGCGCGTAATGGAACTGGAACCCGTGATAGCCAGCCGCCGTCTTGCGCTCGGTGCGCGCCAGCGCGTACTCCTCCTGCGTCTGCGGATGCAGGAACACCGGGAAATCCTTGCCGACCGGCCGGAAGCCCTGCGCGGCCATCTGCTCGGGCGTCGCGCCGACCACCACGTAGTCGCGGTCCTGCACGGGCACGCCGAGCAATTCGTCGCGGATCGCGCCGCCTACTGCGTAGATATTCATGGCGTCGGCTCGTATTCGGCGATCACGTTCGTTTCGCGGCGCGCGGCGTCGATCCAGCGCTGCACGGCCGGCAGTGCCGTCACGCGTGCCGCATAGCCGGCCGCGTCCGGTGACAGGCCCGGCGCGTACGTGTTGAAGCGCATGACGACAGGCGCGTACATCGCATCGGCGATCCCGAATTCGCCGAACAGGAACGGCCCGCCCGACGCCTCGAGGCACGCGCTCCACAGCGCATCGATGCGCGCGACATCGGCGAGCGCGTCCGGCGTCGCGCCGCGCCCCGGCATCGACGCGCGCACGTTCATGCCCATCTGCGTACGCAGCGCCGCGAAGCCCGAATGCATCTCGGCCGACACGCAGCGGGCATGCGCGCGCTCGAGCGGATCGGCCGGCCACATCGGGAACTGCGGATAGCGCTCGGCGAGCGTCTCGGCGATCGCGAGCGAATCCCAGATCGCGATGCCGTGGTCGTCGATCAGGCACGGCACCTTGCCGGTCGGCGAGTATTCGCGGATACGCGCGGCCGTATCGTCGCGGCGCAGCTCGACCGCGATCTCGTCGAACGGGATGCCGAAATGCGCGAGCAGCAGCCACGGCCGCATCGACCACGACGAGTAATTCTTGTCACCAATGACGAGTTTCATGACGGGGTTCCGGACAACGCGAAAAGGAAAGGGAAAGGGGCCGGACGGCGGCGCTCCGCGCGGGCGCTAGCGGCGCGAGCGGAACCAGTCGAACCGCGAGCGCTTCGTGGCTTCGCCGAGATACGCGGGTGCAATGCTTTCGAGACTCGCGGGCGAGATCCCGAGTTCCGGCGCGAGCGGCCCCGACAGCACGTTCGGCACCGACAACGTCGCGAGATTGTCGCGCGTGAGCACGGGCTCGCCCGGCAGGCATTCGAACACGCTCGCCTGCAGCCGCGCGAGCGCGTCGGGCAGCCGCACGATGCGTGCCTGCCGGCCGACCAGCGTGCCGCAATAGCGCACCAGCTGCTCGAGCGTATAGACGGTCGGGCCGCCGAGTTCGTAGGTCTTGCCGTGCGCGGCCGCGAGATCGAGCGTGTTCACGAACGCGCGTACGACGTCGCCGACGAACACCGGCTGGAAGCGCGCATCGGGCATCGCGAGCGGCAGCACGGGCACCGTACGCTGCAGGTTCGCGAACGTGTTGAGGAACGCGTCGCCGGGGCCGAACACGACCGACGGGCGGAAGATCGTCAGCGCGAGCGAATCGGTCGCCGCGATCGCATGCAGCGCGGCCTCGCCGTCGCCCTTCGAGCGCTGGTACATGCTCGGGCCGTGCGAATCGGCGCCGAGCGCGCTCATGTGCAGCAGGCGCCGCACACCAACCTCGGTGCAGGCGCTCGCCAGCGCGGCCGGCAGCGCGACATGCGCGCGCTCGAAGCCGGGCCCGTACGGCGTACCGCGGCCGCCGTGCAGCACGCCGACCAGGTTGATCGCCGCCTGCGCGCCGGCGACGAAGCGCGCGAGCGTGCGCGTGTCGAGGGCGTCGAGTTCGACGATCTCGACCGGCAGCATCTGCAGGTGGCGCGCGTGGTCGCGCCGGCGCGTGGCGATCCGGACCTGCTTGCCGGCGTCGATCAGCGCATTGACGAGCCGGCTGCCGATGAAGCCGGTGCCGCCCAGCAGCGCGACGGTCTGGCGATCCATGTTCGGGACCTCAAAAGAACACTGCCGCGTCTCGCGCGGCAGTGTGAAGATTGCGTATCAGGGCGAGATCATGCCTAGGCGTTTCTTCAACGACTGCGGCTTGCCCTCGAAGAGCGCCGCGTAGTAGACGGTGTTCGACAGCACGTTCTTCACGTAGTCGCGCGTCTCGTTGAACGGAATCGTCTCCGCGAAGATCGCGCCTTCGACGGGCTGCGTCAACACCTGGCGCCACTGGCGCGGCCGGCCGGGGCCCGCGTTGTAGCCGGCGGTGGCGAGCACGGGCGAGCTGTCGAAGTTGTTGTAGATGTCCGCCAGATACCAGGTGCCGAGCTGGATGTTGGTATCGATGTCGTGCATCTGCGCGCGCGTGATCGTGCCCATGCCGAGCTTCTTCGCGACCATCTGGGCCGTTGCCGGCATCAGCTGCATCAGGCCGCCCGCGCCCACCGACGAACGCGCGCTGATGATGAAGCGCGATTCCTGGCGGATCAGCCCGTACGCCCATTCGACATCGAGGCCCGTCGATTGCGCATAGCGCTCGACGATATTGCGGTACGGCGACGGATAGCGCAGCGTGAAGTCGTGCTCGGCCTTCGTGCGGTCGGCCGTGTTGACCGTGCGGTCGAGCAGCTCGACGCGCTTGCCGTATTCGGCAGCCGCGAGCAGCTGGCGATCGGTCATGCCGCGCAGCGGCCAGTTCCATTCGCGGTTGCCTTCGAGGCGCAGGTTCAGCCCGTAGAAGCGCTGCGCGAGCGCGAAGCCCGGAATCTTGCCCATCGCGTCGATCTCGGCGTCGCTCACCTTCGTGCGCGGCGGGATCGACGTGCGCTGGCCAAGCTCTTCACCGGCAAGCTGCCCGTAGAAGTTGAACTGGCCGGCGACCTGCTCGAATTCCTGGTTCGCCTGCAGCGTGTCGCCGCTCTGCTTGAGCGCGCGCGCATGCCAGTAGATCCAGGCCGGATCGTTGCGCAGCGACGGCGGCATCTGCTCGATCGACCAGCGCACCATCGGCCAGTTGCCGGCGAGCAGCGCGGCGCGCGTGCGCCATTCGTAGCCCGGGTTCGACAGCGGCGCATTCGCGGATTTCGCGTACCAGACCGATGCGAGCGGCGAGCGCTTGATCGCGCCCTGGTAGCCGATCGCACCCCACGCGATCGCCTGTTCCGGCTTGGTCAGCGCAGGCGCGACCGTCGTCAGCATGCCGGCGGCTGCATCCGGATCGTTGCGCGCCATGCGGCCGAGCGCGATCAGCGCGAGCTGGTGCGACGTCGCGTCGGCGCCGACGCCGCGCGCGAGGTACAGCGGCGGCGCGCTCGTCGCCTGGTCGAAGCCGACCGGGCGCGGGCCGAGCGCGTCGACGATCTTGCCGCCGAGCGTCGTGTAGTTCTGCTCGTACGCAAGGCGTGCCTGCTGCCACACGTCGTCGCTCGTGAACTGCTGGTTGACGGTCAACGCGGTGATCAGGTCGACGCATGCGTCGCCGTAGTTCTTCGGCTCGACGAGCAACGCTCGCGCCGCATCGCCGACGTTCTCGCCACGCGCCGCGCGCGATTCGAGCGCATAGCACTTGACCTGCGTGTCGTCGTCGAGCACGAAGCGCTTGTACTGGTCGTCGAAGTTGCGCCAGTCGTGGCGCGCGCCGAGCACGAGCAGGTAGTCGTTGCGCAGGCGGTCGGCGATCGCCTGGCCGTCGTAGCGCTGCAGGAACGACTGCACGGGCGCGTCCGGCGCATCGACGCGCGCACGGCCCGTCGAATCGAACAGCTGCGGCTTGATCTGGAAATACTCGACGTAGGACGGGACCGGATAATTCGGGATCATCGACGCAAGCTGCGCGGCTTTCGCGGCGTCGTTGCGGCGTGCGGCTTCGCGAAGCTGCACGAAGATCTGGTCATCCCCGGCGACCGTGTCGTCGCCCGGCGCGGCGCACGCGGCCGTACCCGCGACGAGCGCGGCGGCCGAAAGCGTCAGCGCGACCGCGCGATATACTCGGAAAAGGCTGTTCGACATCGTTTTGAATGGAGCACGAATTGAGCGAAAGCATAGCACGCAACCCTGTGCCGAACCCGAAGGTTGCGCTGCGCAAAACGCTGTCCGGCGCCCGTCGCGACGCCGCGTCGCAGCCCGCCGCGAACGCCGCGCTCGATGCGCGGCTGCGCGCGCTGCTCGACCGTCTGGCGCCGCGCACGGTCGGGTTCTACTGGCCGCTGCCGGGGGAATTCGATGCGCGCGATGCGGTGCTCGCGTGGTGCGCGGCGGGTGCCGGCCGGCACGCCGCGTTGCCGGTGATCGGCGAGCGTCACACGCCGCTCGCGTTCCATGCCTGGGACGCACACACGCCGATGCGCGAAGGTCATCACCGGATTCCGGAACCGGCGTCGGGAATCGTCGTCGTGCCCGACCTGTTGCTGATTCCCTGCGTGGGATTCGATCTGCAGCGCTACCGGCTCGGCTACGGCGGCGGCTACTACGACCGCACGCTCGCCGTGTGGCCGGGCGATGCGCTGCCCGTGACGGTCGGCATCGCGTATGACGCGTGCCGCGTCGATGCGCTGCCGGCCGAAGCGCACGATCTCGCGCTGCGCTGGATCGTGACCGACGCCGCGCTCTACCCGGCCGCCGGATGACGCGGCGCGGCGCGCCACGGTCGTCGCCGCTCGCCCGTCAGCGCCTGGCCGCGCGCAATGATTTCCGCAATCGTTTACAGCGACGCCGCCGCGCGTGCAGCCGTGTCGTAGAGGCCCGATGCGTGGCGCAGCAACTGCGCCGCGTCGCCGATCTGCTCGTTGGTGAGGCCGCTGTCCTTCAACGTCTCGATCAGGCAGTGCTCGCGCACCTCGCGGTACTTCAGGCACAGGTCGCGGCCCGCGTCGGTCGCGAAAAAGAACACTTCCTTGCCGTTCTTCTCGCTCTTCACATAGCCGCGGGCGATCAGTTTTTTCAGCGCATAGGTCGCGACGTGCGTATCCTCGATATTGAGCACGAAGCAGATGTCGGCGAGCTTCTTCTTGCGTTCGCGATGGCTGACGTGATGCAGCAGCGATACCTCGACCGCCGTCATGTCCTTCGCGCCGGCCGCCGACATGCAGCGCACCATCCAGCGGTTGAATGCGTTGCCCGCCATGATGAGCCCGTATTCGAGCTCCGACAGCTCCGCGCTCGAATCGGAAACGAGGTGTTCGGATGACACGATCTTGGTCGCAGGACGCTTCATGGAAAGGCGGCGCAAGCCGGGTGACAGGGTGTGCCGAGTGTACGCCAGAAGCCCCGGCATACACGCTAGGCGAAAACGCTTATTGGGAAGTTGTCGATATTTTATTGACAATGTGCGCTAACATTGCCGTCCGAACCGTGCCAGTCCGATGACGCAACCCCGCATTTATCCGCTCGGCGATGCCGCCCTCGTCTGCGAGGTGCCGCCGCCCGCCACGCTCGATTGCCAGCGCCGCGTCTGGGCCGTTGCCGAGGCCGCGCGCGCGTGGCCCGACGTGATCGACGTCGTCCCCGGCATGAACAACCTCACCATCGTGTTCGACGCCCTCGCCACGACCGCCGAATCGCTCACGCCCGCGCTGCGCGACGCGTGGGAGACGGCCGACGTCGAGCACGCGGACGGCCGCGAGGTCGAGATCCCGGTCGAATACGGCGGTGCCGCCGGCCCCGACCTGGCAGCCGTTGCCGCGCATACGGGCCTGCCGGCCGACGAGGTCGTCGCGCGCCATGCGGCCGGCGAATACGTCGTGTTCTTCGTCGGTTTCCAGCCGGGCTTCGCGTATCTGGGCGGCCTCGCCCCATCGCTGCACACGCCGCGCCGCGCGGCGCCGCGCCTCGAGGTGCCGGCCGGCTCGGTCGGCATCGGCGGCGCGCAGACGGGCATCTACCCGGCCACGTCGCCGGGCGGCTGGCAGCTGATCGGCCGCACGTCTCGCGTGCTGTTCGATCCGGCGCGGCCGCAGCCGACGCTGCTGCTGCCCGGCGACCGCGTGCGCTTCACCATTGCCGGAGTCGACGCACGATGACCCAGAGCAACGCACCGGGCACCATCGAGGTGGTGCGGGCCGGCCCGCTGTCTACCGTGCAGGATCTCGGGCGCCGCGGCGCGCGCCATCTCGGCGTCGCGCAAGGCGGCGCGCTCGACGGGCTCGCGCTCGAGGTCGGCAACCGGCTCGTCGGCAACCGCCCCGACGCGGCAGCCGTCGAGATCACGATCGGCCCCGCCACGTTCCGCTTCACGCGCGCGACGCGCATCGCGATCACCGGCACCGAATTCGGCGCGACGCTCGACGGCCGGCGCGTGTATTCGTGGTGGAGCCTGCCGGTCGAGGCCGGACAGACGCTCGTGCTGCCGGCCGCGAAACGCGGGATGCGCGGCTACCTGTGCATCGCGGGCGGCATCGACGTGCTGCCGATGCTCGGCTCGCGCAGTACCGATCTCGCATCGCGCTTCGGTGGCCTCGCCGGCCGCACGTTGCGCGACGGCGACCGGCTCCCGGTCGGCGTGCCGCCGTCCGGCGCCGGCTGCCTCGCGGCCGATGCGCCCGAATTCGGCGTGAAGGCGCCCGCGTGGTGCGCATTCGTGCGCGTCGACGAGCCGCCGCGCCGCCACCGCCCCGCGCATGCGCCATGGGCGATGCCGGTGCGGGTGCTGCCGGGCCCCGACTACGCATCGTTCGCGGCCGATTCGCAGCAGGCGTTCTGGGACGAGGAATGGCTCGTCACCGCGAACAGCAACCGGATGGGCTATCGCCTCGCCGGCGCCGAGCTCGTGCGCGAGCAGCCGGTCGAGCTGCTGTCGCACGCGGTGCTGCCCGGCACGATCCAGGTGCCGCCCAACGGCCAGCCGATCGTGCTGATGCACGACGCGCAGACCACCGGCGGCTACCCGAAGATCGGCACGGTGATCCGCGCCGATCTGTGGAAACTCGCACAGGCGCGGCTCAACCTGCCGATCCGCTTCGTGCGCACGACACCCGACGCCGCGCGCGCCGCCCTCGCCGCAGAACGTGCCTATCTGCGGCAGATCGACGTTGCGATCGACATGCGAGAAGAAGCGCGCCGCCGCGCCCAATCGCGCGCAGCGTGACAATGGCCGAAGCAGTAACGAAAGACGCGCCACGCAACCAGTGGACGAGGAACATCATGGAAATCGATCTGAATGCCGATCTCGGCGAAGGATGCGGATCTGACGAGGCGCTGCTCGACCTCGTCACGTCGGCGAACATCGCGTGCGGCTGGCATGCAGGCGGCGCGAATGCGATGCGCGACTGCGTGCGCTGGGCCGTACAGAAAGGCGTGTCGATCGGCGCGCACCCAAGCTTTCACGATCCGGAAAATTTCGGCCGCAAGGAAATGCAGCTGCCGGCCGGCGACATCTACGCGGGCGTGCTGTACCAGCTCGGCGCGCTGTCGGCGATCGCGCAGGCCGAAGGCGGGCGCATCGCGCACGTGAAGCCGCACGGCGCGCTGTACAACCAGGCCGCGCGCGACCCGATGATCGCCGATGCGGTGGTGTCCGCGATCCACGACTTCGATCCGTCGCTCGCGGTGTTCGGGCTCGCGAACAGCGTGTTCGTCGCGGCCGCGCGGCACGCGGGGCTCGCCGCGGTGGAGGAAGTGTTCGCCGATCGCGGCTACCGCGCGGACGGCTCGCTCGTGCCGCGCAGCCAGCCCGGCGCATTGATCGACGATGAAGACGCGGTGCTCGCGCGCACGCTCGACATGGTGCGCAACCGGCAGGTGCGCGCGCTGAGCGGCGAATGGGTGCCGCTCAATGCGCAGACCGTCTGCCTGCACGGCGACGGCCCGCATGCCCTCGCGTTCGCGAAGCGGATTCGCGCGGCGCTCGAGGCGGCCGGCGTCGACGTCGTCGCGCCCGGCGCGCTGCAGGCCGACGAAGGCGCGTGACGCGAATTCATCCCGCGCGACACTCGTTGCGCATATCGGCCGCACAAAAGAAAAAAGCGCCCTCGTGGCGCTTTTCCGTTGGCGCAATCGCTGCGGCTTCGCCGTCTGTCGATTCGCCCCCCGAAACCGTCTTTCGACGGTGACCGGAAAAATCTTCCGGATTAAAAAACGTCCGCCGCCGCCCGATCACTGCATTCCCCGGTCAGACGACGGAACGTCGCTTATCTGCAAGTCGGCCTGCATGCATGTGTTATCCGACGATGATTGGCCCCGCCGTGCATGCAGACTCTCCGCGGCCGGCACGTGCTTCACGTGCCGGCGACGCTCACCCCGCGCTTTATTTCTGCTACCCCGTAGAACTTATCTATTCTTTTCATTTTTTCAACTTGTGGGGTGAAGAATAGAGATTGGCAGAACGGGATGTCAATCGTTTTAAACGCTATTTTCCGACAATTCAAGGGTTTTCCTTATCGATTTGCACCGTCGATCAAGTGCCTCACGCAGGGTGCGCGATGTCAATCAAACAGGGGAAGATCAGTGCGAGCCGCCGGGCGCGATCAGTTCGCGTCGACCCGGTACCCTTGCTGGCGCAACAATTCGAGCACGCCGCGCGGGCCGCCCAGATGCAGCGCGCCGATCGCGACGAACAGCGGCCGGTTCGGGGCGGCGATTGCGGTCATTCGTGCAACGAAGCGCCGGTTGCGCTCGTACACGATCTTGTTGTCGATCGACGCCGACAACGCCTTCGAACGCGCGAGCCGCTCGCTCTTCGCAACGGCCCACGCCGAGATCGCATCGGCGTCGCCAATTCGCCACAGACGGTGCAGCGCCTTGATGTCGTCGGCATTCTGCGCGGGGGTCTGCACCATGTCCTGCGCGAGCATCTCGCGCTGCTCGGCCAGCGTCAGCCCGGTGAACGCGCGCATCTGTTCGGCGAGCGTCTCGAGCCCGATCACGCGGCCGCCCTTCTTCTTCAGGAACACGTTCTGCAGTTGCGCTTCGGTGCCGTACTCGGTCTGCAGGCCGGCCGACAACGAATCGTAAGTCTCGACGACGAGCGCCGCGAGCCACGGCCGCATCTTGCGGATCTCGGCGAGCGCGGCCGGGTTGCCGCGCAGGCGCGCCGCGAGCCGCTGCCACAGCGGTTCGGGCAGCAGCCGCTGCAGGCACGGGTAGCGGCACACGCCGTACTTCGATACATCGTCCTGCGATTCGAGCAGGTCGTCCGGCGACAGCTCGAGCGCGAGCGTCGGCGACGCGGCGAGCGCCGCGAGGATGCGCGGCCGGAACGGCTGCGCGCTCGGGTAATCGGACGGATCGCCCGTGTGCAGCGTGCCGAGCACGTACAGCGTGACGTTGCCTTTGGTCGCGACGTAGAACGGCATGCGCGCGGGCTGCACGCGCACGGTGCCGCGCGACACGGTGCCGTCCGTTACGGACGGCGCGTGGAAGCCCGGCAGGCTCATGCCGGGCGGCGGGACTTGCGACGGATGGATCGGTGAAGTGGCCGGCGCGCGCCCTTCGGCGCGCGCGGATTCGACGGGAACCACGAGGCTGGCTGCCACGCACGCGCCGGCCAGCGCCGCGCCCGTGACGGTACGCACGCTCCAGCGCCGCGCGTAGCGGTACGCGCGCATCACGCGCGCCCCGCTGGCCCCCGCACGACGCGCGCCGGACACGCGCGCCGCCAACGCTTCAGGCATTCGCCTCCCCTACCTCCTCGGCGCGATGGCATGCCACCTGCCGGCCATCGACCTCGCGCAGCTGCGGCTCCTCCGCGCGGCACCGCTCGACCGCGTACGGGCAGCGCTGGTGGAACGCGCAGCCCGACGGCGGATTGAGCGGCGACGGCAGTTCGCCCTGCAGCTTGATCTGCACGCGGCGGTCTTCCTCGAAGATCGCCGGCGTCGCCGACATCAGCGCGCGCGTGTACGGATGGCGCGGCCGCGCGTAGATGGTCGCCTTGTCGCCGAGCTCGGCGACGCTGCCGAAGTACATCACCATCACGTCGTCCGCGACGTGCTCGACCACCGACAGGTTGTGCGAGATGAACACGTAGCTCGTCTTGAACTGCTCCTGCAGATCCATGAACAGGTTCAGGATCTGCGCCTGGATCGACACGTCGAGCGCGGACACCGGCTCGTCGGCGACGACGATGCGCGGATCGAGGATCATCGCGCGCGCGATCGCGACCCGCTGGCGCTGGCCGCCCGAGAACATGTGCGGATAGCGCTTCGCGTGCTCGGGCCGCAGGCCGACCGTGCGCATGATCTGCGCGATGCGCTGCGCGCGCTCGGCAGCCGTCAGGTTCGCGTTGATCTCGAGCGGCTCGGCGAGCGTCTGCTCGACGGTCTTGCGCGGGTTCAGCGACGCGAACGGGTTCTGGAACACCATCTGCACGCGGCGGCGCAGGTCGGCGACCGTCTCGCGGCTCGCGCCGGCCACGTTCTTGCCGTCGATCGTCAGGCTGCCCGACGTGGGCGTCTCGATCATCGTGAGCTGGCGCGCGAGCGTCGATTTCCCGCAGCCCGACTCGCCGACGACGGCGAGCGTCTTGCCGCGCTTCAGCGAGAACGACACGCCGTTCAGCGCCTTCACGGTGCCCTGGCCGAACATCCCGCGCTTCACCGAATAGTGCTTCGCGAGGCCGTCGGCCACCAGGACGGCTTCATCGTCGTGCGACGCGCGAGGCGTTTGATTGACTGCATTCATCGTGCGCCTCCCGTCAGGTCGAGGTTGGAAACATTGAGCGGCTTGATGCAGCGTGCGCGCATCGCATCGTTGCCGGACACCAGCGTGTCGAGCGCCGGCCGCGCCTTGCTGCAATCGTCGACGACGTACTTGCAGCGCGGCGCGAACAGGCACCCGGACGGGCGATCATCGCGGCCCGGCACCATGCCGGGCAATGCGGCAAGGCGACGCGCCCCCTTATTGTGCTCGGGAATCGCCGCGAGCAGCGCTTCGGTGTACGGATGATGCGGCGCACGGAAGATATCGGGCACGCTGTTGGTCTCGATGATCTCGCCCGCGTACATCACCGCGACGCGCTGCGCGACCTCCGACACCACGGCCAGGTCGTGCGAGATCAGCACGAGCGCCATCCCGCGTTCCTTCTGCAGCTTCACGAGCAGATCCATGATCTGCGCCTGGATCGTCACGTCGAGCGCGGTGGTCGGCTCGTCGGCGATCAGCAGCTTCGGGTTGCATGCGACGGCCATCGCGATCATCACGCGCTGGTTCATCCCGCCCGACATCTGGTGCGGGAACGACGTGATGCGGTTCTTCGCATCGGGAATGCCGACCTGGTCGAGCAGTTCGAGCGCGCGCCGGTTCAGCGCGTCGCCGCGCAGGCCTTCGTGCAGCTTCAACACCTCCTTGATCTGGTAGCCGACCGTGTAGCTCGGGTTCAGGCTCGTCAGCGCGTCCTGGAACACCATCGCGATGTCCTTGCCGACGATCTTGCGGCGCGCCTTCGGCGACGCCTTCAGCAGGTCGACGCCGTTGAACGTGACCTCGTCGGCCGTCACCTTGCCCGGCGCATCGATCAGGCCCATCAGCGCCATCATCGTCACGCTCTTGCCCGAGCCCGATTCGCCGACGACACCGACCACCTCGCCCGGCGCGATCGACATGTTGATCCGGTCGACAGCGGGCAGGCCGTTGAAGTTCACCGCGAGATTGCGGATGGTCAGAAGATTGCTCATGGTCATGCCATCCGTTTCAGTTTGGGATCGAGCGCGTCACGCAGCCCGTCGCCGAGCAGGTTGATCGCGAGCACCGAAATCAGGATCGACAGGCCCGGCATCGTCACGATCCACCACGCGTTGTCGATGTAGTCGCGCGCGGAAGCCAGCATCGCGCCCCACTCGGCGGTCGGCGGTTGCACGCCGAGGCCGAGGAAGCCGAGCGCGGCCGCGTCGAGGATCGCCGACGAGAAGCCGAGCGTTGCCTGCACGATCAGCGGCGCCGTGCAGTTGGGCAGCACCTGCGAGAACATCAGGCGCAGCGTGCCGGCACCGGCCACGCGCGACGCCGTCACGTATTCCTTCTGCAGCTCGCCGAGCGCCGACGCGCGCGTCAAGCGCACATAGGCCGGCAGCGCGACGATCGCGATCGCGAACATCGTGTTGGTGAGGCCCGGGCCGATGATCGCGACGACCGCGACCGCGAGCAGCAGCGACGGCAGCGCGAGCAGCACGTCCATGATGCGCATCACGGGCGTGTCGGCCCACTTCTGGAAGAACGCGGCGACGAGCCCGAGCACGATGCCGGGGATCAGCGCGAGCACGACCGACACGAAGCCGATCCAGAACGACATCCGCGCGCCGAACATCAGCCGCGAAAGAATGTCGCGGCCCGCTTCGTCGGTGCCGAGGATGAACTTCCAGTTGCCGCCGTCGAGCCAGGCGGGCGGGATCTTCACGAAGTCGCGGTATTGCTCGACCGGGCTGTGCGGCGCGAGCAGCGGCGCGAGCAGCGCGACGAAGATCAGCGCGAGCACGACGATGCCGGCGCCGACGGCGCCGCGGTTGCGCGAGAAGTTGGCCCAGAACTCGCGCAGCGCGAGCGCACGGCCGCCGGCCGGCGCGGATTCGGTCGGCAGGGTGTTTTGCAGATTGCTCATGGGATTACCTCGTGTGGCGGATGCGCGGATTCAGCACGCCGTACAGCAGGTCGACGACCAGGTTCACGACGATCACGAGCGTCGCGATCAACAGGATGCCGCCCTGGACGACCGGATAGTCGCGGCGGCCGATCGCATCGATCAGCCACTTGCCGACACCGGGCCACGAAAAGAGCGTCTCGGTCAGCACGGCGCCCGCGAGCAGCGTGCCGATCTGCAGGCCGATCACGGTGACGACCGGGATCAGCGCGTTGCGCAGCGCATGCACGACGACCACGCGCACGGGCGACAGCCCCTTCGCGCGTGCGGTGCGGATGTAGTCCTCGCGCAGCACTTCGAGCATCGACGAGCGCGTCATCCGCGCGATCACCGCGAGCGGGATCGTGCCGAGCACGATCGCGGGCAGGATCAGGTGGCTGACCGCCGACTTGAACGAGCCTTCGTCCGGCGCGAGCAGCGCGTCGATCAGCATGAAGCCCGTCGGGTGCGGGAAGTCGTATTCGACGGCGATGCGCCCCGACACGGGCGTCCAGCCGAGGTACGACGAAAACACCATGATGAGGATCAGCCCCCACCAGAAGATCGGCATCGAGTAGCCGGTGAGCGCGGTGCCCATCACGCCGTGGTCGACGACCGAGCCGCGCCGCAGCGCGGCGATCACGCCGGCCGGCAGCCCGACCGCGAGCGCGAACACGAGCGCGCACAGCGACAGCTCGACGGTCGCCGGGAAGCGCGCGAAGAATTCGCCCGCGACGCTCGTGTTGGTGATGATCGACGTGCCGAGATCGCCGTGCAGCGCACGGCCGATGTAGTGGAGGTACTGCATGGGCAGCGGCTGGTCGAGCCCGAGGCGTTTCATCGCCTCTGCATGCATCGCGGGATCGACGCCGCGCTCGCCCATCATCACTTCGATGGGGTCGCCCGGTATCAGGTGAATCAGCGCAAACGCCAGGATGGTGATGCCGATGAAGGTCGGGATCACCATGCCCACGCGGCGCAACACGAATCTGAACATGATGCGTCTCGTATTTTCTTGTGGGAAATGTGCGACCGGCGACGGGAAGCTTTTGGCCTCCCGCCGCCGGATGAGTTAGCCGGTCTTCGCGACAGCTTACGACAGGCGTGTTACTTCACGCTAACACCGTCGAAGCGGGCATAGCCGAGCGGTTCGATACGCATGTCGACCACGTTCTTGCGCGTCGGCTGGTAGACCGTCGAGTTCGCGACCGGCGAGAACGGCAGCTGTTGCGCGAAGATCTGCTGGGCCTGCATGTAGAGCTTCGTCCGCGCGTCCTGGCCCGTCGTCGTGCGGCCCTTCTGGACCAGCTCGTCGAACGGCTTGTAGCACCAGTGCGAGAAGTTGTTGCCCTTGATCGCTTCGCAGCCGAGCAGCGTGCCGAGCCAGTTGTCCGGATCGCCGTTGTCGCCGGTCCAGCCGATCAGCATCGTGTCCTGCTCGCCCGAGTGCGCGCGCTTGATGTACTCGCCCCACTCGTACGTGACGATCTTCGCCTTCACGCCGATCTTCGCCCAGTCGGCCTGGATCATCTCGGCCATCAGGCGGGCGTTCGGGTTGTACGCGCGCTGCACGGGCATCGCCCACAGCGTGATCTCGAAGCCGTTCGCATAGCCGGCCTTCGCGAGCAGCGCCTTCGCCTTCGCGGTGTCGTAGGCGGCCATCTTCAGGTTCTTGTCGTACGACCATTGGGTCGGCGGCATCGGCGCGGTCGCAGCCTGGCCGGCGCCCTGGTAGACGGACTCGAGGATCGCCTTCTTGTTGATCGCCATGTCGAGCGCCTGACGCACTTCGAGCTTGTCGACCGGCTTGTGCTCGACGTTGTACGCGAGGTAGCCGAGGTTGAAGCCGGCCTGCGACGGCATGTCGACGCCCGAGTCGGCCTTCAGCGTCGCGATGTCGGCCGGACGCGGATAGCTCATCACCTGGCATTCGTTGCGCTTGATCTTCTGCACGCGCACGCCCGGATCCGGCGTGATCGAGAAGATCAGCTTCGACAGCTTCACTTCGCCCTTCTTCCAGTAATCAGGATTGCCGTCGAAACGGATCGTCGCGTCCTTCGTGTAGCTGCGGAAGATGAACGGGCCCGTGCCGACCGGCTTCTGGTTGATGTCGGCGGCCTTGCCGGCCTTCATCAGCTGGTCGCCGTATTCGGCCGACAGGATCGACGCGAATTCCATCGCCATGTTCTGGATGAACGGCGCGTTCGGCTCGGCCAGCGTGAACTTCACGGTGTACGGATCGACCTTCTCGACCTTCGTGATCAGCTTGTCGAGGCCCATGTCGGTGAAGTACGGGAACGACACCGGGTATGCCTTGCGGAACGCCTGGTTCGGGTCGAGCATGCGCTGGAACGTGAACAGCACGTCGTCCGCGTTGAATTCACGCGTCGGCTTGAAGAAGTCGGTCGTGTGGAACTTCACGCCGTGGCGCAGGTGGAACGTGTACACCTTGCCGTCGGGCGACACGTCCCACTTCTCGGCGAGGCCCGGCTCGACCTTCGTGCCGCCGCGCTCGAATTCGACGAGACGGTTGTAGACGGTGAATGTGGCGGCGGTGAAATCGACGCCAGTCGTAAATTGCGCGGAATCAAAACCCGCCGGGCTGCCTTCTGAGCAGTAGACGAGCGTTTTGTTCGGGATCTGTGCGAATGCAGAGCCCGCGACGCCGAGCGATGCCGCTGCCACGCCTGCAATGGCGGTAACACGCAGGGTGTGCAACAGACGGTTGTATTCCATGTTTCCTCCAGGTCTCCAGATCGGAACCGATCCCCGCCAGGGGCCGGCGTACGCGGATATTACTTGAGCTAACGATGTGGCAACAAGCTGGAGAAAAAACTCTTCTAGATGTCCCGCGCGGGTTTTTGCCGATGTTTAGTGTGGGTAAAAAATGCGACAACGCGCGCGAGCGACAATTTCGTTCATCTCGCGCAAGTTTCGTTCGACGACTAAACAATTCGGGCGCGAACGCAACGGTTCGACGCACCGTTTTCCCGTGTTCTGCAGCACATCATTGCGTTTTGCGAAACGATCCGACGATCGTCTTCAAATCGTCATGTCGTCACGCCGGCGCATCGAGGTCGGCACTGCGCGCGGGCACGAACGCGACCGCGACGATCGACAGCGCGATCCCCGCCATCACGTAGTAGGTCGGCGCGAGCGGCGTGCCCGTGACCTTGATCAGCCACGTGACGATGAACTGCCCGAAGCCGCCGAACAGCATCACCGCGACGTTGTACGCGATCGACAGCCCGGTCGAGCGCACGTTGGCCGGGAACAGCTCGGCGATCATCGCGCCGAACGGCCCGTAGTAGCCCGCGAGCGTCACCGACAGCACGGCCTGCACCGCGATCAGCCGTCCGATGCTCGGCGCCGCGTCGAGCCACGCGAACAGCGGATACATCAGCGCGAGCGTCAGCACCAGCGACCACAGCGACAGCCCCTTGCGGCCGATGCGGTCCGACCATGCGCCCGCGACCGGCGACAGCACCATCAGCAGCAGGTTGCCGACGATCACCGCGTAGAACGATTCCGCGTACGGCAGCTTCAGCTGTTTCACCGCGAAGGTCGGCAGATAGCTGATCAGCACGTAGATCGTCACCGTCAGCGCGATCACCGAGCCAAGCCCGCACAGCACCTCGCGCGGGTGGCGCGTGAACACTTCGCCGAGCGTCGCACGGCGCGCGCTTTGCTGCGCATGCAGGAACGCCTCGGAATCGGCGAGATGGCGGCGGATGTAGAAGCCGATCGGGCCGATCACGAGCCCGAGGATGAACGGCACGCGCCAGCCCCAGCTGCGCAGCGCGTCGTGCGACAGCCCGCGCGTGATGGCCGCGCCGACGAGCGCGCCGATCAGCAGCGCGGCCGCCTGGCTCGCCATCTGCCAGCTGCCGTAGAAGCCGCGTTTCGAGAACGGCGCGGCTTCGATCAGCAGCGCCGTCGCGCTGCCGAATTCGCCGCCCGCGGAGAAGCCCTGCAGCAGCCGGCCGAGCACGATCAGGATCGGGCCTCCGATGCCGATCGCCGCATAGGGCGGCGCGATCGCGAGCAGGAAGATGCCGGCCGTCATCAGCAGGATCACGAGCGACAGCGCGGCCTTGCGGCCCGCGCGGTCCGCATACAGCCCGAACACGATGCCGCCGATCGGGCGCATGAAGAACGCGACGCCGAACGTCGCGGTGGTCAGGAGCAGCGACGAGTATTCGCTGGTGGTCGGGAAAAACAGCTCGGCGATCACGACCGTCATGAAGCCGAACACCGTGAAGTCGTACCACTCGAGCGCGTTGCCGATCACGGCGGCCGCCACCGCGCGCCGGTTCAGCGCACGCTCGGGCCGGACCGTTTTCGTTGAATTCGCAATCGTCGCCATGCGTGCCTCGTCCTCGTGAATTCACCGTGTCGGGCGGCGCGGCGCGCGGGTGGGCCGCGGCGCGCAGGTTTGCAGCGAGTGTAGAAAGCGACGGAACCGTTTTCAAGCAATAAAAAACGCCCGCCATCTTTCGACGGCGGGCGTTTTGGGGTTTTCGCCACAATGCGGCATCGCACGATGCCGCACGGGACTCAACCCATCTTCGAGAAGGCGCTGCACCAGCCCTTCGCCGACACCTGCTTGCCGGGGAAGGCGCCGCACGGGCCCGAAGCCGAGCCCTTCTTGCCCTGGTACAGCATGCAGGCCGCACAATCCTGGCCCGCTGCATACTTCGGGTACTTCGTCTTGTCGACCTTCGTGGCATCGGCCTTGTAGCCAAGCGCCACGGCGGTCGGATCCGTTTCCGACAGCATCGGCGCATCGGCCAGCGCTTCGCGCGACAGCGCCAGCGCGGACACGGCACCAATGCTCGTAATCAGGAAACTCCGACGGGATGTTTTCATGGGGGACTCGCTCCAACGTTATCGGTTTGAAAGCTGTTCTGGCGACAGCCGTTCGACAGAATAACGCTCAAGCGAATAAATGTGCGCGCCGAAATTCCAGAGATAAGGAATTTCACACGGCCGTCACGCGCGCCGCGTCAGCGGTATGCGGTCATCTCGCCCACGCGCTGCGCGAGCGCGAGCGACGCGGTGAGCCCCGGCGACTCGATGCCGAACAGGTTCACGAGCCCGCGCACGCCATGCTGCGCGGCGCCCTGCACGATGAAATCGGCCGGCGGCTCGCCGGGCCCCGCGAGCTTCGGCCGGATGCCCGCGTACGCCGGCTGCAGCGCATCGTCGGGCAGGCCCGGCCAGAACGCGCGGATCGACGCGTAGAACGCGCCCGCGCGCGCCGGATCGACTTCGTAGCGCAGCGAGTCGCACCACTCGACGTCCGGGCCGAAGCGCGCCTGCCCGCCGAGATCGAGCGTCAGGTGCACGCCGAGCCCCGCGCGATCGGGCATCGGATAGATCAGGTGCGAGAACGGCGCACGGCCCGACAGGCTGAAGTAATTGCCGCGCGCGAGATAGAGCGGCGGCACCCAGCGCGGATCGAGGCCGCGCGTGCGGCGCGCGAGCGCCTGCGCACCGAGGCCCGCGCTGTTGATCACGCACGCGGCGTCGATCTCGGCCGGCGCGTCGCCGCCCGTACGCACGATGAAGCGCCCGCCGCGCAGCACGTCGATCGATTCGACCGGGGATTTCAGCGCGCATACGGCGCCGTCGCGTTCCGCGTCGCCGAGCAGCGCGAGCATCAGCTGGTGGCTGTCGACGATGCCCGTGGACGGCGAGAACAGCGCCTCCACGCATTCGAGCTGGGGCTCGAGCGTCTGCGCTTCGGCGCGCGTGAGCGGCATCAGGTCGAGCACGCCGTTTTCGGCCGCGCGCGCGGCGATCGCCTTCAACTGCTTCACCTGCGCGGCGCTCGTCGCGACGAGCAGCTTGCCTGCGCGCCGGTGCGGCACGTGATGGGTCTCGCAGAATTCGTACAGCAGGTCGCGCCCGTGCACGCACGAGGTCGCCTTCAGCGACCCGCGCGGATAGTAGAGCCCCGCGTGGATGACTTCGCTGTTGCGCGAACTCGTGCCCGTGCCGATCGCCTCGGTCGCCTCGAGCACGATCGTTTCACGCCCGCGCGCGGCCAGTTCGCGCGCAATCGCCAGACCGACGACGCCTGCGCCGATCACGACACAATCCATCTGCTCCATGACTGTTCGCGCTGCTCGCGCGTCGAAGGGAGAGAAAGGAATTGTACGTCCCGGTTCACCCGTTTGCCGAACGCATGCGCATCGCGTCGCGACGACGCGGCCGGCGGCGCCACGCACGCCACGCTCAACCACGCGCGCACGCCGCAGCCGTGCGCGCGCGGGCCGCGTCAGAAGCCGATCGGCCGCCGCTTCGCGGCCCCCTCGTCGGCGCGAATGTCCTGCGGGCCGATCGCATCGCGGCCGTCGAGCCGCGCGGCGCCGAACGCGTGCAGCAGCGCACGGCGCATCGTGCGCGGCGGCGTCGCGGCCAGCACGTCGAGCGCATCGTCGCCGAGCGTATCGGGGAAGCGCCGCCCCCACGCATGCGACGTGCGGATCTCGTCGTAGATCGTCTGCGCGATCCGGCGCGCGCCGGCCGCATCGGGCGGCGCGATCTCGTACACGTTCATCCGGTTGAGCAGCGGCTCCGGAATCGCCTGCGCGTCATTCGCGGTCGCGATCCAGATCACGTTGCCCGCATCGATCGGCACTTCCGCGAATTCGTCGACGAACGCGCGCGCGGTGTCGTGCTCGAGCAACGCATACAGCGCACCGAGCGGATCGTATTGCGCATCGCTGCCGGCCTTGTCGATCTCGTCGACCGCGATCACCGGGTTCGCGTAGCTGCCGTTCACGAGCGCCTCGAACACCTTGCCGGGCTTCGCGTTCTTCCATTGCGACGACGCGCCCGACAGGATCCAGCCGGCCGTCAGCGAACTCATCGGCACGTAGTGATACGCGGTGCCGAGCAGTTGCGCGAGCGCCTTCGCGAAATGCGTCTTGCCGATCCCGGGCGGCCCGAGCAGCAGGATCGGCATCAGCTCGAGCCGGTCGTCCGTCTCGAGGCACAGCGCGACCTGCTTGCGCACGTCGTCGAGCGGCTCGCCGAAATTCGGCAACGCTTCGCCGAGTTCATCGAACGACGGCATCCGGTTCGGCTTCACGCAGAAGCGCAGATTCCCCGTCTTGAGCATCCGCTCGTAGGTCGCGCGCAGTGCGTCGCTCGCGCTCTCGTTCAGGTCGCTCAGCGCGGTCTCGACCTGCTCGAGGTCGTACACCGTGCTGAAGGACGCCACCGCCAGTTCCTGTTTCACCATCGCCGTCGTCATACCAACCTCGCTGCACTTGCCGTCACACATCCATCAGACCCTTACGATTTCAGTGTAGCGGTCCCGCATCCCCGTGCAAGCAAGCAGCCGTGCGAGTCTGCTGCTAACACTCCGCGCGCGCTGCACGGCTGCGCGCCGCAGCGTATGATCGTTGGTTCCTCCACCCGCCGCGCCGGCCCTGACGACGGCGCCCGCGCGGCGCACGGCACGCCGCCCCGAAGGTACGCAGATGTCCGTCCCCACTGCTTCTCCGCGCGTCGATGCCGACGCGATCGGCGCCGTCGACGCGGCGCTCACGTCGCGCCGCGCAGTCCGCGCATTCCTGCCGACACCCGTGCCACGCGACACGCTCGAGGCGATCCTCGAAGCCGCGAGCCGCGCACCGTCGGGCACCAACATCCAGCCGTGGCGCGTGTACGTCGCGACGGGCGCGACGCGCGATGCGCTCGCCGCCGCGCTCACCGCGGCCCACGACGACCCTGCGCGCGACGAGAAATACGTCGCCGAATACGACTACTACCCGCGCGAATGGGTGTCGCCGTATATCGACCGGCGCCGCAAGGTCGGCTGGGACCTGTACGGGCTGTTGAACATCGGCCGCGACGAGAAGGCGCGCATGCACGCGCAGCACGCGCGCAACTTCCGTTTCTTCGACGCGCCGGTCGCGCTGTTCTTCACGCTCGACCGCATCATGACGCACGGGGCCTGGCTCGATTGCGGGATGTTCCTGCAAGGCGTGATGACGGCCGCGCGCGCCCGCGGGCTCGATACCTGCCCGCAGGCCGCGTTCGTACCGTTTCACCGGATCGTCGCCGACCACCTCGGCATTCCGCCCCACGAACAATTCGTCTGCGGCATGTCGCTCGGCCATGCCGACCCGGATGCGATCGAGAACCGCCTCGTCACCGAGCGCGCGCCGGTGGCCGAGTTCGCGCGCTTTTTCGCTTGAAAACGCACGGCGCGGCCCTACCTTTCGAACAGGAACGCATCGTGCGGCGAACCTGTCGTGCCGCGTCCTGTCACATCGCGATCGAAATCGATCGGGCGTAAGATGTGCGTCCGTTCCCCGCTATCCCGCGTTTCCGGAGACGTTTCATGCTGAAACACGGCCTGGCCGTCCTGCTTGCGAGCGCCGCGCTCGCCGCTCATGCGCAGAGCCCCGCGCCGGCCGTCGTCGCGTGGGAAATCCAGGTGGTGCGCGACGGTCAGACGATCGACACGTTCCAGCAAAACACCACCGTGGGTCAGACCCGCACCGATACCCATCGCTATCCGTCCGCCGTGCCGGTCGGCTGCGGCAATGCCGCGCGCGTCGTGCCGACCGAGCGCTCGCGCTCGGTGACGGTCGCGCCGCTCACCGTCGATGCGAACGCGAACACCGTGTCGCTCGCGCTCGACGTGCAGGAAACGCTCGACGACGAAAACGCGACGCGCAGCGATCCGTGCGTGCCCGCGTCGCCGCGGCAGATCGTCGCGAGCCACCCCGGCCTGTCGGTCGGGGGCGACGCCTGGACCGACTGGACGCTCGTCGAGCAGCATCCGCATCTCGTGTACCGCGTGCGTGCGCACGTCGCGAAGGACTGAGCGTCATGTCCGCCGACGCCCTGTCCCTGCCGTTCGCCGAACCGCACGCCGCGCCCGACGAAATCACCGCCGTCAGCTGGAACCTGCACAAGGGCCGCTCGCCGCTCGGCTTCACCGCGTGGAACGCGATGCGCAACTGGATGCAGTCGACGCACGCCGACGTGTATTTCCTGCAGGAAGCGATGGCGCGCCGCATGCCGCGCCCCGTGCTCGCACCCGGCTTCGGTGCGCAGATGGACGACGCGGTCGACGACGTGTGGCATTGCCAGGCCACCGAGATCGCGCATGCGCTCGACTGGCAGATCGCGCTCGGGCCGAACGTCTTCAAGCCGTCGTGGCGGCACGGCAACGCGATCCTGTCGCCGCATCCGCTCGACCTCGGCGGCCGCTGGGACATCTCCGCACACCGCTTCGAGCGGCGCGGGCTGCTCGTCGCGCGTGCAACGCTCGCGGGCGCGCGCCCGGTCACGCTGCTGTGCGCGCACCTCGCGCTCACGCGCGCCGCGCGGCTGCGCCAGATGCACTGGATCGCGCACTGGATCGTGCGCAACGCGGGCGACGGCCCGCTGATGCTCGCCGGCGACTTCAACGACTGGCGCAACGATTCGGTCGCGCTGTTCGGCGAGATCGGGATGTCCGAAGTCGCGACGCTGCTCGGCGAATCGGGCCGCACGTTCCCCGCGTTCTCGCCGGCGCTCGCGCTCGACAAGATGTTCGTGCGCGGCCTGACACCGCTCGAATGGCGCGCGCCGACCGGCGAAGCCGCCTGGCTGTCGGACCACCTGCCCTACATCGCGCGGCTGCGCCTCGATCCGCAGTAACGCCCCCGGAATCCGGTCGCGCGCCACGGGAGCACGGTTGCGCGGCGCGCGCTACAGTAACGGCTTGCCCATTCCGCCAGCGCCCCGCCGCCGGGCCGCGCCACCATGACCTACCTGCCGATCCTGCTGCAAATCGCCGTCGTCTACCTCGTCGCGGCAATCACGCCCGGCCCGAATTTCTTCATGATTTCGCAACTGTCGCTCGCCGGCCGGCGCAGCCTGGGCGCCGCATCGGCGCTCGGTGTCGGTACCGCGTCGGTCGCGTGGGCGACGCTCGCGATGCTCGGCCTCGCGGCCGTGCTGCACCAGGTCGAATGGCTGTACGAGGCGATCCGGATCGGCGGCGCCGTGTATCTCGTGTATTTCGGCTTCAAGCTGCTGCGCTCGGGCGTGCGCCGCGACGCGGCGCCGGCCGACGCGCCGGACACCACCGCGCCGCTGGCCGCGCCGCACGCGCGCGACTACCTGCGCGCCTATCGCAGCGGCCTCTTCACGTGCCTGACGAACCCGAAATCGTGCGCGTTCTGGACCAGCGTGTTCGCGGCGATGCTGCCCGCGCACGTGCCGCTGTGGTTCAACGGCGCGGTGCTGGTGACGATCGGCGTGCTGTCGGCCGGCTGGTATTCGTGTGTCGCGTATCTGTTCGCGAGCCCGCGCGCGCAGCGCGGCTACCGTCGCGTGCGACGCCCGCTCGACGCGCTGTGCGGCGTCGCGCTCGTCGGTCTCGGCGCGAAACTCGCGGCCGATCGCTGAAAGCTCGTCGAAAGAATTTGTTGCGCCAAATCCGCGCAGCCGCGGGGGTCAAGCCCGCGATCCGCGTCAACAGGGTAAAATAACGAGTTCCTCAAACGTCTGTCATCGAGAAGGCGCGTGTCCGACGCGCCGGCCGGCCGATCCGTGATCGGGCCGTCGCACTCGGTTTTTTTGCCCGTTTTTGGGCCCGATACACGCGTTCGCTACGCGCGTCCGTTTTCAAAGCCATGAGCAAATACGACACCGCCACCGTCCAATCCGTCCATCACTGGACCGACACGCTGTTCAGCTTCACCTGCACCCGTGAGGCGAGCCTGCGCTTCAACAACGGCGAATTCACGATGGTCGGCCTCGAGGTCGACGGCAAGCCGCTCGCGCGCGCCTACTCGATCGTCAGCCCGAACTACGAAGAGCATCTCGAATTCTTCAGCATCAAGGTCCAGAACGGCCCGCTGACGTCGCGCCTGCAGCACCTGAAGGTCGGCGACACCGTGCTGATCGGCAAGAAGCCGACGGGCACGCTGGTCGCCGACAACCTGCTGCCGGGCAAGACGCTGTGGATGCTGTCGACGGGCACGGGCCTCGCGCCGTTCATGTCGATCATCCGCGATCCGGAGATCTACGACCGCTTCGACAAGGTGATCCTGACGCACACGTGCCGCCTGAAGGGCGAGCTCGCGTACATGGACTTCATCAAGCACGACCTGCCGGGCCACGAGTACCTGGGCGACATCATCAAGGAAAAGCTCGTCTACTACCCGACGGTCACGCGCGAAGCGTTCGACAACGAAGGCCGGATCACCGACCTGATCGCGACGGGCAAGCTGTTCACGGATCTCGACGTCCCGCCGTTCTCGCCGGAAAACGACCGCGTGATGCTGTGCGGCAGCACCGCGATGCTGAAGGACACGACCGACCTGCTGAAGCAGGCCGGCCTCGTCGAAGGCAAGAACAGCGCACCGGGCCACTACGTGATCGAGCGCGCCTTCGTGGACTGATCCGCCCCCGAAATTTGTGCCGCATCAAGAACCGGAGCAAAAGCTCCGGTTTTTTTTCATCCCTACTTGGCGAATTCGTAACAAACTGGGACCATCCCATCTCAAATAGTTACATTTGGATACGGCATCGTCCGGTGTTCGGGTGTCAGTGTTTTTCCTACAACAGGTTCATTCCGATTATTCACATTTACCCTTAAATGTCCGCCCGACATGACCTTTTCGGAAATTTTGAGATATTATTCGCCGCGCGTGGTTGCCGTTTGAATGAGAGTGGAAGGGTCGGATGCAAGCGTTACAAGACGTAACTTTTGTTACCTCGGCATGGAGCGATTCTCTGGCGGCAACCGTCGTCAAAACGGCAGCCGATCCACGCAGCCAGCCGGTGTCTGAACCGCTTTCTGACAGCAGGGAGAGTCATGGATACGTCGCTTAACGCGCCCTCGAGCGCCCACGCCCCGTTCCCGCCGCGGCAGCTCGTGCACAGCGGCGCCGTTACTCCGCCCATCGCCGGCGCAGCGTCGAAACGCGACGCCTCCGCCGCGCGGATCGCGGCACTTTCCGCCCAACTGCTCGCCGCCGACGAAGCGGCCCGCCGCCACCTGGCCGGCGAGCTGCACGACGGACTCGGCGCCGAATTGACCGCTGCGCGTTTCGCGCTCGCAAACGTTCAAACGTGGCTGCCGGCCGATGCGCCGGACGGCTGCCTGCGCGCGCTGGAGCTGGCGCAGCAGGCGCTCGACGCCGCCACCGACGCGAATCGCCGGCTCATCGACGAACGCGACACGCCGGCGCTCGACGCAGGCGTGATCGGCGCGCTGTCGTCGTGGATCGACACCCATGCGGCCCGCACGGGCCTGCGCACGAGCTTCGTGTGCGCAGCCGACGCGCGCCTGACGCAGATCGCCGGCGCCAGCGCGCTCGCGGTGTTCCGTGTCGCGCAGGAAGCGCTGTCGAACGTCGCGAAGCACGCGCGCGCAACGTCGGTCGACGTACGGATCGTCACCGACGGCACGCATCTGTCACTGATTGTCGCCGACGATGGGACCGGTTTCTCCCGGAACCGCCGCAGCGGCTATGGCCTCGCGGGCATGCGCGCCCGCTGCGAGGCGTTCGGCGGCAGCTTCGACACGGCCACGCCGGATGCCGGCCACGGCACGCGCGTCACCGCGCGCTTCGCGTGGGATTCGCTGCTCGCGGTGCCCGTCGCGGCCCGCCGCGCGTCGCTTTCGTGAGGTCGCCATGAGCCTGAACATCCTGCTCGTGGACGATCACGCGATCGTCCGGCAAGGGATCCGCCAGTTGCTGATCGACCGCGGCGTCGCACGCGACGTGACCGAGGCCGAAACCGGCGGCGACGCAATGGCCGCCGTCGACAAGCAGGAATTCGACGTGATCCTGCTCGACATCTCGCTGCCCGACACGAACGGCATCGAGGTGCTCAAGCGCCTCAAGCGCAAGCTGTCGCGCACGCCGGTGCTGATGTTCTCGATGTACCGCGAGGACCAGTACGCGGTGCGCGCGCTGAAGGCCGGCGCGGCCGGCTACCTGTCGAAGACGGTCAACGCCGCGCAGATGATCGGCGCGATCCAGCAGGTCGCGGCCGGCCGCAAGTACGTGAGCCCCGCGATGGCCGAGGCGCTCGCCGAATACGTGTCGTTCGAGAACGAGCCGCTGCCGCACGAGAAGCTGTCCGACCGCGAATACCAGACGCTCTGCATGCTCGCGTCGGGCAAGCGGCTCACCGACATCGCGAACACGCTGTCGCTGTCCGTGAAGACGGTGAGCGTGTACCGGTCGCGGCTGCTCGAGAAGATGCGGCTGTCGAACAACGCGGAACTCACGTTCTACGTGATGAGCAACCGGCTCGTCGACATGGCGCCCACCGCCGGCGCCTGATCCGCCCGATCCGCCTGTTCCGCCGGATTCACCTGCTCCATCGGATTCGTCCGATTCCATGACGCGGCACACGCCGCGTCGCCTTCAACCGCCGCCCGTTTTTTGCGCGCAAGCGCTTGTTTTGTCGGACGATTCCGCGGCGCGCCGCTGCGCCGCAGCGGGTCTTGTTCGTCAAATCGGCTAAAATTACGGGTTTTCACTCAGTCAGCGCCCCCGCGCCTGCGCGCGCTGGCGATTCATCCGCAATGTCTCTCTTCCGCAAGAAAAACGTCGATCGCATGATCGCCGGCGCGCACGCCGCCGGGCTCAAGAAAGCGCTCGACGCGATCGACCTCACCTTCCTCGGCATCGGCGCGATCATCGGCACCGGCATCTTCGTGCTGACCGGCACCGGCGCCGTGCAAGCCGGCCCCGCCCTGATGCTGTCGTTCGTGATCGCCGCGATCGCATGCGGCCTCGCGGCGCTGTCGTACGCGGAATTCGCGTCGACGATCCCCGTTGCCGGCTCGATCTACACGTATTCGTACGCAACGCTCGGCGAGCTCGTCGCGTGGATCATCGGCTGGGACCTGATGCTCGAGTACGGCCTCGCGTCGTCGGCCGTGTCGGTCGGCTGGTCGGGCTACCTGCAGTCGCTGCTGCAGGGCTTCGGGCTGTCGCTGCCGACCGTGCTGACGGCCGCGCCCGGCGCGGTGCCGGGCGTCGTCACGTGGTTCAACCTGCCCGCGTTCCTCGTGATGATCGTGATCACGACGCTGCTGTCGATCGGCATCCGCGAATCGACCCGCATCAACAACATCATGGTGTTCATCAAGGTGTCGGTCGTGCTGCTCGTGATCGCGGTCGGCCTGTTCCACGTGACGCCCGCGAACTGGAAGCCGTTCATGCCGCACGGCTGGAACGGCGTGTTCGGCGCGGCGGCCGTGATGTTCTTCGCGTTCATCGGCTTCGACGCGGTGTCGTCGGCGGCCGAGGAAGTGAAGAACCCGAAACGCGATTTGCCGATCGGCATCATCGCGTCGCTCGCGGTGTGCGCGGTGCTGTACGTGACGGTCGCCGCAGTCGCGACCGGCATCGTGCCGGCAGCCCAGTACGCGAACATCTCGCACCCGATCTCGTACGCGCTGCAGGTCGCCGGCGAGAAGTGGGTCGCCGGCTTCATCGATCTCGGCGCCGTGCTCGGCATGCTGACCGTGATCCTCGTGATGAGCTACGGCCAGACCCGCGTGATCTTCGCGATGTCGCGCGACGGGCTGCTGCCGTCGATGCTGTCGCGCGTGCACCCGCGCTACGCGACGCCGTTCCTGACGACCTGGCTCGTCGGCCTGTTCTTCGGGCTGATCGCCGCGCTCGTGCCGCTCAACGTGCTCGCCGAGCTGATCAACATCGGCACGCTCGCGGCGTTCTCGATGGTGTCGATCGCGGTGCTCGTGCTGCGCCGCACGCACCCCGATCTGCCGCGCGCGTTCCGCTGCCCGGGCGTGCCCGTGGTGCCGATCCTCGCGGTCGCGGCGTGCCTGTTCCTGATGCTGAACCTGCAGCCCGTCACGTGGGCCGCATTCGGCATCTGGCTCGTGATCGGTCTCGTGATCTACTTCCTGTACTCGCGCCACCACTCGAAGCTCGCGCACGGTCACCACGACGCGCACTGAGCGCCGTGGCGGCGCGCGCAGGCCGCGCGTCGCGACGCCCACCGCACGGGGCCGCCACCGGCCCCGTGCGGCCCCCCTCCCCCGAACCGGCCGCTGCGCCGCTCCCGCGAGCGATCGCTATCCGATCGTCGCGATGTCTTGCCCGATCCTCCGGATTTGCCCGCACGCGCCACCGCACTGCCTGCACGCAAGCGCCGCGCGGTTCATAATCCCGCCATCGAACGACGGTACCGGGCAGCGGGCCGTCCGGCAACAGGAAAAGATGATGGAAAGCGTCGATCTCGATGTACTGAAATCCAGCGCGCGCTGGCTCGAAGAAGGACGCCGCGTCCTGCTCGTGACGGTCGTGAAGACGTGGGGCTCGTCGCCGCGCCCCGAAGGCGCGATGCTCGCGGTGCGCGAGGACGGCCTGGTGGTCGGCTCCGTGTCCGGCGGCTGCATCGAGGACGACCTGATCGCCCGCGTGCACGCGAGCGGCATCGCGGCCGACGCGCGCCCGGAAGCGCTCAAGTACGGCGTGACGGCCGAGGAAGCGCACCGCTTCGGGCTGCCTTGCGGCGGCACGATCCAGCTCGTGCTCGAGCCGCTCACGCGCGACAGCGGGATTGCCGGGCTGTGCGCGGAAGTCGAGGCCGGCCGCCTCGTCACGCGCACGATGACGCTCGCGACCGGCCGTGCGTCGCTGTCGCCCGCGCAGGCGACCGACGGGCTCGCCTTCGACGGCGAACGGCTCGTGTCGATCCACGGGCCGCGCTACCGGATGCTCGTGATCGGCGCCGGCCAGCTGTCGCGCTATCTGTGCCAGATCGCGGTCGGGCTCGACTACCAGGTGACGGTGTGCGATCCGCGCGAGGAATACACGGATGCGTGGGACGTGCCGGGCACGCGCGTCGTGCGCACGATGCCCGACGATACGGTGCTCGACATGAAGCTCGACGCGCGTTCGGCGGTGATCGCGCTGACGCACGATCCGAAGCTCGACGATCTCGCGCTGATGGAGGCGCTGAAGACGCCCGCGTTCTACGTGGGCGCGCTCGGCTCGCGGCGCAACAACGCGGCGCGGCGCGAGCGGCTGCGCGAATTCGACCTGAACGAAGCGGAACTGGGCCGGCTGCACGGGCCGGCCGGCATCTACATCGGCAGCCGGACACCACCGGAAATCGCGATCTCGATCCTTGCCGAGATCACCGCCGCGAAGAACCACGTGTCGCTGCCGACGATCCTGCAGGTCGAAGGCGCGAAGGCCGCGCGCGAAATCGCGGCAAACAGCGGCGCGGCCTGCGGACTCTGAGCCACGGCGGCGCGCCGCCGATACGGTGCGCGCCGGTGACAGCCCGGCGCGATCGCCGATCCGGTCAGGTCAGGCCGGCAGCGAGCGCCGCGGCAACCGAACCGACCACCAGCACGACGCCAACCGTACGGCGCTTGTTCAGCTCGGTCCACAGCAGCACGCCCGTCAGCGACAGCAGGATCAGCGAGCCTGCGATCGTGTCCATCAGCAGCACCCAGCCGAGGTTCATCCCGACGCCGCGATGCAGGTTGTTCAGCGTCGTCAGGAACGTGTTGCCCGTGCGCTTCACCGACACGTAGCCGTTGCCGACCCAGTACTCGGCCTGCAGGTTCTGGTGCGGGCCGAATACGCCGAATTGCCAGTGCTCCGGCTGCATCACGCGTTGGTCGCCCCACGCGACGGCCTGCGCGGGCTCCTTGCGCATGCGCCCCGGCTTGCCGTCGAAGTGCAGCGCCTGCTGCAGCCACTTCGTCATCGCGGCGGGCGTCTTCGGCACCGGGCTCGGCAGCGCGATCTGCAGTTCCTCGACCTGCGGCTCGCCGGTCGAAATCTTCAGCGGCGGCGCGCGGTGGTTCAGCAGCACGCCCGTCACGCCGAACAACAGCCCGAGCACCGCGCCCCACAGCCCGACCCAGCCGTGCACCTTGCGCAGCCACTTGATGAAGGTTGCGCGGCGCGAGCGCTGGCGGCGCGCAGCCAGCTCGCCGTCGCTCAGCGGGCGGCCCGCCGGGTGCAGCACGGTGACGCCGGCGAGCGGCATGCCCGCCTTGGGCGGGTCGATCGTTTCGGGCGCGTTCACGCGAAAGTATCCATTCGTTCAAAACAACGGGCGGCGCGCAAGGCATGCGCGCCGCCCGATCAACATGAAAATGAGAATGGATATCATTACATAAATCTATTGCCGGCTCAATCCTGGCGGGTACGCGGCGCCAGGTTCGATGAGCAAAAAAACGCGAGAGAAGCGCCCGCGTTGCGGTGCGATGCCGAACGATAGCCGGCAGATGCCAGCGAAATCATCTCGAAAGATCGAGATAGCATTTCGCAAGCAGCCGCGCGGCAGCAGGCCGTTCAGCGCAACGGCGGCAGCGGGAAACGCGGCGCGGCGTCGCCCGGCTCGGGCTCGGTGCGATCGAGCGCGTACAACCACGCGAGCAGGTCCGCGACGGCCTGGTAGAGCTGCGGCGGAATCCGGTCGTCGAGATCGACCTGCATCAGCAGCGACACCATCTCCGGTGCCGTATGCACGTACAGCCCGGCGTCGTGCGCACGCGCGACGATCATCTCCGCGAGCACGCCGTACCCCTTCGCGACCACGCGCGGCGCCGCATCGCCGCCTTTCGGGTCGTAGACGAGCGCGGCCGCGCGCTTGCGGGACGTCATGCTCATGGCAGCACCTCGTCATCGACGCCCGGCACTCGCGCATCCGGTCCGCCGGCCGCGCCGCGCGCATACGCGGCGGCCGCCGCCTGCGCGGCAAACAGGTCGAAGCCGTCCGGCCCGTCGTCGACCGCGCGGATCGACAGCCCGCCCACCTTGAGCCCCGACCCTTCGAGCCGCTGCCGCAGCGCGGCCTCGTTTCGCGTGAGGCGGTCCGCGTCCGCGTGGTTCGCACGCAGCCGCGCGACGAGCTGCGCGCCGTTCAGCACCAGCTCGGCATCGACCGTGCCGAGCGACGGCAGCGTCAACGTGAGGCGCGTGCGCCACGCGATGCCGTCGCCGGCGTCGTCACCGCCGCCGCGCGGCCCCCGGTTGCCCGGCTCGTCCGGCTCGATCGTCCAGTCGAGCCGCGCGCCGGGCCATGCCTCGCCGGCCCAGCGAAACTGGTCGGTCGCGAGCGCATCGAGCTGCTGTCGGACGAGCGGCACCGCGGCCGGATGCACGGTCGCGAGCGTCTGCGCCTGCGGATCGGACGACGCCGCCGCGAGTCCGGCACGCGCGGGCGTCCAGCGCGTATCGGCGTGCGTCCCCAGCGGATCGGTGCCGTCGGGCGGCAACGACGCGCCCTGCCGCGCGGCCGCCGGCATTGCCTGCGCGGGATCGCGTGCCGGCGCGCCGGCCTGGGCCGGCGTGCCCGGTTGCGCGGTGGTCCGCGCGGACGCCGGCAGCGGCGGGCGTTGTGCGAGCAGTTCGTCGAGCACGTCGGTCGAATCGTGCGACGCGGCATCCGGGTCGGCCGGCGCGAGTGCGGCCGCCAGACGCGCCTGCGGTTCGCGCATCAGCGCGGCGAGCGGACGCTGGCCGGCCAGCCACTGCGCGAGATGGGATTCATAGAAGAGGCCGCTTTCGCTCACGGCCTGCGCAAGCGCCGCACGCAACGCCATAACCGGCGGCGGCACGGCCGCATCGCGCGCAGCCGCGGCAGACGACGCCTCGGCGGAAGCCGGTGTGGACGGCGCCGCCGGACCGGAGGCGGCCGGCATGCGCGCCGGCACGGCCGTATCGGTCAGCAGCACGGTGGGATCGGCCAGCAACGGCACACGACCGGCGAGCGCCGGCGTCGCGTCGCCGCCCGAGCGCGAGATCGCGTCGAGCACGCGCCCGACATCGGACAGTGCGGTCTGCGTGGAAGCGGGTGGCGCGGCGGGCGGACTGCCGGCCGGCGGCGCGGACGACGCGCCGGCGCCCGGCGTGCCGACCTGCGAGGTCGCGCCGCCGCCGGCGGGCGCCGACACGGTGCCGGTCAGCAGGCTGTCGAGGCGGCTCGCCAGCAGCGCAGCCGCAACGGAGTCGATACCGGTCATGATCGGAGCCTGCTCACCTTAGGGTCTGTTTGCAGATGGAATGCACATGCGTTGCCACGAGAACGGCCGTGCGCGACGCCGCGACTACCGGCGTATTCGCCAGGAGCGCAACGTGGCGAGCGGCCGTTCTCGTGGCAACCCCAAATCAGGAAATCATTCCACGGGAATGCCCGAAATCGCCCGCATGGCGGCGTCGCTCGTCTCTTGTTCGGCTCGGCCAAACGGCGCTCATCACTCCTTGCCCTGCGAGCGGTTTCGGGCATTCGCATGTGCGCTCCATCTGCAAACAGACCCGACCCATCGTTGCGAATCCGGGCGCGGCACGCCGGTGCCGTCCGCGGGAACGGTGCGCGCCGCGTGCGGCAACGGGCCCGGGCGCATCGCGCCCGTCTCCCCGGAAAACGGCCCTACCCGCGCGCGCGGTAGAGATCGGTCAATACCTTGGTCGAACGCCGTGCCTCGAACAGCGCGGACAGCCGCGCGACGTCCGGGCTCGCGAGATCGCGGATCGCGGCGTCGTCGGCCAGGATGCGGCGGATCAGGTCGAGCTTGCGGCCGAGATCCGATTCGTCGAGTGCGACGCCCGGATCGGCCTCCTTGAGCCCGTCGACGAGCTGCATGAATTCGGCCTGCAACCCCGGCAACGCGCTCCAGTCCGCGCCGCGCGCGGCGCACAGCATGCGGCCCGACACGGCGGCGAGCGCCTCGTAACGTGCGAAGTATTCGGCCTTGCGATTCATCGTGACGCTTCCACTGCCTGTTGCGCGGCCATCCGCGCGACTTCCGGGGCGATGCCCGTCCATGCTTCCTCGAGCGTGGCGAGCAGCCCGTCGACCTCGACCAGCATCGCGTCGCTCGCCTGCGCGTTCGCTTCCAGCAGACGCCGGCCGATATACGCATACAGCGCATCGAGCCGGTCCGCGATCTCGCCGCCCGCGTCGCGGTTCAGCGATGCCTGCAGCCCGCTCTCGACGATCCGGATCGCCTTGCCGATCGCTTCGCCGCGCCCGGACACGTTGTCCTGCTGCAAATGCATGCGGGCCAGCGCAATCGCCTGCCGCGCGCCCTGGTACAGCATCGCGATCAGCCGGTGCGGGGAGGCGCCCATCACCCCCGTCTCGACGCCGACACGCGCGTATGCATTGGCTCCAGCGTGTCCTGGGGAAAACATGCGCATCTCCTTGTTATGCCTTGGCTATACGGGAGCCGCCGCCGTGCATCGCACGACGCGGCCTTCACACCGGAGTTATCGGAAGGGAATTGAAAAGCTTTAGGTGCGCGGCGCGTGCCGCCGGGCAAGCGATACCGGCCTGCCGCCCCTGTCCGGGAGGCGGTCGGCCGCCCCTATGAACCGTCGCCGGATAGCCTTCCCCGGATGCCCGTCGCGTCACACCGACATCTGCATGATGTCGTTGTAAGCGCTCACTAGCTTGTTGCGGACCTGAAGCCCGAACTGGAAGCCGATGTTGGCTTTCTGCATGTCGACCATCACGTCGTTCAGCGACACGTTCGGCGCGCCGACTTCGAACGCCTTCGCCTCGCCGAGCGCGTGCTGCTGGTCGCCGCTGATCTTGTCGAGCGACGCCTTCATCGCGCTCGCGAACGTGCCGGCCGTCGCCGCGCCCGAACCGGCAAGCGCTGCCGTCGGGCTCGCGACGCCGCCGGACGCCTGCGCGGCCATCGACTGCATCTGTTGCAACACCGAACCGATTCCGCTGACGTTCGCAGTCATGCTGTCCCCAGACTTAGAGAAGAGACCCGGACGGGCCGGGCGATCCGCCGGCGCCGCACCACGCGCACCATGCCGGATCGCGAAAAAGGATAGCAGCGCGCCGCGCGTCAAAGCCGAGAAAGTACGGGGGAAACCCCGCTCTTTTCGGTCGATCGGAGTACGGCCCGAATCACGATAATCGCATCGTGTCATTGTCCGCCCGCTCGTCCGAGCGAGCTCAGTCGTCCCGCTCCGGAGAAACTCGACGCATGGATTCGCAGGCCAACTCGCTGATCAACCCAGACGCCCGCGCGGGCCTCGCCAGCCCGGCGCCCGGCGCCGCCGCGGCCGCCGCGTTGCCGGGCGCGGGTGGCGCAGGCGCAGACTTCGGGCTGGGCGGCTTCGCGGAACGCATTCCCGGCATCTCGCGGATGAAGGGCAACCCGAAGCTGCCGTTCGTGATCGCCGTCGCGCTCGCGATCGCCGCGATCACCGCCCTCGTGCTGTGGAGCCGGGCGCCCGACTACCGCGTGCTGTACAGCAACCTGTCGGACCGCGACGGCGGCGCGATCATTGCCGCGCTCCAGCAGGCAAACGTTCCCTACAAGTTCGCCGATGCCGGCGGCGCGATCCTCGTGCCGTCGAACCAGGTGCATGAAACGCGCCTGAAGCTCGCCGCGATGGGGCTGCCGAAGGGCGGCTCGGTCGGCTTCGAGCTGATGGACAACCAGAAATTCGGCATCAGCCAGTTCGCCGAGCAGATCAATTACCAGCGTGCGCTCGAAGGCGAGCTGCAGCGCACCATCGAATCGATCAATGCCGTGCGCGGCGCGCGCGTGCATCTCGCGATCCCGAAGCCGTCGGTCTTCGTGCGCGACAAGGAAGCGCCGAGCGCGTCGGTGTTCGTCGACCTCTATCCGGGCCGCGTGCTCGACGAGGGCCAGGTCCAGGCGATCACGCGGATGGTGTCGTCCGGCGTGCCCGACATGCCCGCGAAGAACGTGACGATCGTCGACCAGGACGGCAACCTGCTGACCCAGACCGCGTCCGCCTCCGGCCTCGACGCGAGCCAGCTCAAATATGTGCAGCAGGTCGAGCACAACACGCAAAAGCGCATCGACGCGATCCTCGCGCCGATCTTCGGCACCGGCAACGCACGCTCGCAGGTCAGCGCGGACCTCGATTTTTCGAAGATCGAGCAGACCTCGGAAAGCTACGGCCCGAACGGCAATCCGCAGCAATCCGCGATCCGCAGCCAGCAGACCAGCAGCGCGACCGAACTCGCGCAGGGCGGCGCGTCGGGCGTGCCGGGCGCGCTGTCGAACACGCCGCCGCAGCCGGCGTCCGCGCCGGTCGTCGCCGGCAACGGCCAGAACGGGCCGCAGACGACGCCGGTCAGCGACCGCAAGGACCAGACGACCAACTACGAAGTCGACAAGACGATCCGCCACCTCGAACAGCCGATGGGCAGCGTGAAGCGGCTGTCGGTCGCGGTCGTCGTCAACTACCAGCCGGTCGCCGACGCGAAGGGCCACGTGACGATGCAGCCGCTGCCGCCCGCCAAGCTCGCGCAGGTCGAACAGCTCGTGAAGGACGCAATGGGCTACGACGAGAAGCGCGGCGACTCGGTGAACGTCGTGAACAGCGCGTTCTCGACCGTGAGCGACCCGTACGCCGACCTGCCGTGGTGGCGCCAGCCCGACATGATCGCGATGGCGAAGGAAGCCGCGAAGTGGCTCGGCATCGCGGCAGCCGCGGCAGCGCTCTACTTCATGTTCGTGCGCCCGGCGATGCGCCGCGCGTTCCCGCCGCCCGAGCCGGCCGCGCCGGCGCTCGCGGCGCCGGAAGATCCGGTCGCGCTCGACGGCCTGCCCGCGCCGGTCAAGACGGAGGAGCCCGACCCGATGCTGCTCGGCTTCGAAACCGAGAAGAACCGCTACGAACGCAACCTCGACTACGCACGCACGATCGCCCGCCAGGATCCGAAGATCGTCGCTACCGTCGTGAAGAACTGGGTGTCCGATGAACGCTGAAGGCTTGACCAAGAGCGCGCTGCTGCTGATGTCGATCGGCGAGGAAGAAGCCGCGCAGGTATTCAAGTTCCTCGCGCCGCGCGAGGTCCAGAAGATCGGCGCCGCGATGGCCGCGTTGAAGAACGTCACGCGCGAGCAGGTCGAGGACGTGCTGCAGGAGTTCGCGAAGGAAGCCGAGCAGCACACCGCGCTGTCGCTCGATTCGAGCGACTACATCCGCTCGGTGCTGACGAAGGCGCTCGGCGAGGACAAAGCCGGCGTGCTGATCGACCGCATCCTGCAGGGCAGCGACACGAGCGGCATCGAGGGCCTGAAGTGGATGGACTCGGGCGCCGTGGCCGAGCTGATCAAGAACGAGCATCCGCAGATCATCGCGACGATCCTCGTGCACCTCGACCGCGACCAGGCGTCGGAAATCGCCTCGTGCTTCACCGAACGGCTGCGTAACGACGTGATGCTGCGGATCGCGACGCTCGACGGCATCCAGCCGGCCGCGCTGCGCGAACTCGACGACGTGCTGACGGGTCTGCTGTCCGGCAGCGACAACCTGAAGCGCAGCCCGATGGGCGGCATCCGCACCGCGGCCGAGATCCTGAACTTCATGACGAGCGTGCACGAGGAAGGCGTGCTCGAAAGCGTGCGCCAGTACGACGCCGATCTCGCGCAGAAGATCGTCGACCAGATGTTCGTGTTCGAGAACCTGCTCGACCTCGAGGATCGCGCGATCCAGATGGTGCTCAAGGAAGTCGAGTCGGAAACGCTGATCATCGCGCTGAAGGGCGCGCCGCCCGCGCTGCGCCAGAAGTTCCTCGCGAACATGTCGCAACGCGCGGCCGAACTGCTCGCCGAGGATCTCGACGCGCGCGGCCCGGTGCGCGTGTCCGAAGTCGAGACGCAGCAGCGCCGCATCCTGCAGATCGTGCGCAACCTCGCCGAGAGCGGCCAGATCGCGATCGGCGGCAAGGCGGAAGACGCGTATGTCTGATTCGGCGAGCGATCGCGTGGGCACCCTCACCGCATACCAGCGGTGGGAGATGGCGTCGTTCGACCCGCCGCCGCCCCCGCCGCCGCCCGACGACGCGGCGGCCGCTGCCGCCGCGCTCGCCGAGGAACTGCAGCGCGTGCGCGATGCCGCGCACGCCGAAGGCCATGCGGCCGGCCACGTCGAAGGCCAGGCGCTCGGCTACCAGGCCGGTTTCGAGCAGGGCCGCGAACAGGGTTTCGAGGCCGGCCAGGCCGACGCGCGCGAACAGGCTGCGCAGCTCGCGGCGCTCGCCGCGTCGTTCCGCGAAGCCGTATCGACCGTCGAACACGATCTCGCGTCCGACATCGCGCAACTCGCGCTCGACATCGCGCAGCAGGTCGTGCGCCAGCACGTGAAGCATGACCCGGCCGCGCTGGTCGCGGCCGTGCGCGACGTGCTCGCGGCCGAGCCCGCACTGTCCGGCGCACCGCATCTCGCGGTGAATCCGGCCGACCTGCCCGTCGTCGAAGCCTATCTGCAGGACGATCTCGATACGCTCGGCTGGAACGTGCGCACCGATGCGTCGATCGAGCGCGGCGGCTGCCGCGCGCACGCCGCGACCGGCGAGGTCGATGCGACGCTGTCCACGCGCTGGCAGCGCGTCGCCGCCGCGATCGGCAAGGTGAGCACGTGGTGACGCGGTCGCCCGAGGCGCTGGCGCACGACGGCATGACGCCGCTCGAACGTGAACTCGCGCTCGCGTCGTTCGGGCCGGCTGCCGCGCACGACGCCGCACACGACGCCACGCCGCACGCTGCGGTTGCGGCCGCCGATACCGCCGGCGCCACGCCGCGCGCACCGCACAACCCCCATCTCGCGCACTGGCGTTCGCACCTGAACGGGCTCGCCGCGCGCAGCCACCGCGCGCTGCCGCTGCGGCCGTGCGGGCGCCTCACGCGCGCGGCCGGCCTCGTGCTCGAGGCGATCGGGCTGCGCCTGTCGGTCGGTGCCGAATGCATGATCGAACTGCCGCCCGGCAGCACGCTGCCGCACGCGGAAGCCGAAGTCGTCGGCTTCGCCGGCGACCGCCTGTTCCTGATGCCGACCACCGACGTCGCGGGCGTGCTGCCCGGCGCGCGCGTGTGGCCGCTCGAAAGCGCGCCCATCACCGATCCGCTCGCGGGCGCGAAGCGGCTGCCGGTCGGCTGGGAGATGCTCGGGCGCGTCGTCGACGCGTCGGGCCGCCCGCTCGACGGCCTCGGCCCGCTGGCATCCAGGGTCGATGCACCGCTGTCGGCGCCGTCGATCAATCCGCTCGAGCGCGAACCGATCCACCACGTGCTCGATGTCGGCGTGCGCGCGATCAACGCGCTGCTCACCGTCGGCCGCGGGCAGCGGATGGGCCTGTTCGCGGGCTCCGGCGTCGGCAAGTCGGTGCTGCTCGGCACGATGGCGCGCTATACGAGCGCGGAAGTGATCGTGATCGGGCTGATCGGCGAACGCGGCCGCGAAGTGAAGGAATTCATCGAACAGATCCTCGGCGAGGACGGCCTCGCGCGCTCGGTCGTCGTCGCGGCGCCGGCCGACGTGTCGCCGCTGCTGCGGATGCAGGGCGCCGCCTACGCGACGTCGCTCGCCGAGTATTTCCGCGACCAGGGCAAGCATGTGCTGCTGCTGATGGATTCGCTGACGCGCTATGCGATGGCGCAGCGCGAGATCGCGCTGGCGATCGGCGAGCCGCCCGCGACGAAAGGCTATCCGCCGTCGGTGTTCGCGAAGCTGCCCGCGCTCGTCGAGCGCACCGGCAACGGGCCCGAAGGCGGCGGCTCGATCACCGCGTTCTACACGGTGCTGACCGAAGGCGACGACCAGCAGGACCCGATCGCCGATTCGGCGCGCGCGATCCTCGACGGCCACATCGTGCTGTCGCGCTCGCTCGCCGAGGCCGGCCACTATCCGGCGATCGACATCGAGGCATCGATCAGCCGCGCGATGACCGCGTTGATCGACGAAACGCATCTCGACCACGTGCGGCAGTTCAAGCAGATGCTGTCGCGCTACCAGCGCAACCGCGACCTGATCGCGGTCGGCGCGTACGCCCCCGGCCGCGACGCGCAACTCGACCGCGCGATCGCGCTCTACCCGCGCATCGAGGCCTTCCTGCAGCAGGGCTTCCGCGAATGCGCGCCGTTCGCACCGAGCCTGACCGCACTCGATGCGCTGTTCGACGCTTACGGAGGCTGATCCCGATGGCACACGGCTTTCCCCTTCAGCTGCTGCTCGACCGTGCGCAGGAAGACCTCGACTCGGCCACGAAGCAGCTCGGCACCGCGCAGCGCGACCGCACCGCGGCGGCCGAACAGCTCGACGCGCTGCTGCACTACCGCGACGAATATCACGCCCGCTTCGCGCAATCCGCGCAAAGCGGGATGCCGGCCGGCAACTGGCGCAATTTCCAGGCGTTCATCGACACGCTCGACGCCGCGATCGCCCAGCAGCGCAACGTGCTCGCCGCGGCGGAGGTCCGCATCGACGAAGCCCGCCCGAACTGGCAGCAGAAGAAGCGCACCGTCGGCTCGTACGAAATCCTGCAGGCACGCGGCGTCGCGCAGGAAGCGACGCGCGAGGCCCGGCGCGAACAGCGCGACGCCGACGAACACGCCGCGAAGATCCTGCGCATGCGGGCCGACGCGGCCCGCTCGTCGTAACCGACCACCGCATTCGAACGAGAGAACCGTCATGCCACCCCTGCCCCTGCTCGGCGCGCTGATCGACACCGCCGGCGCCGCACTCAAGGCCGCCCGCGGCTCGGGTTCGTCCGCCGCCGGCAACGATGCGCCGGCGACCACGGCCGCCGTGCCGTTCGCGCAGACGCTGAAGCAAAGCGTCGTCACGCGTCGCGACGCGTCGAATCCCGCTACGCCCGATGCATCGACGACGCAGGCTGCGTCGAAACCGGCCGCCGGCACGAAGCCGTCCGGCACGGACGACGACAAGTCGACCGACGACGCGAACGCGACGACCAACCCCGACGCCGCCGCACTCGCCGCCGCTGCCGCCGTGCAGGCGCAGTTGCAGGCGCGCACGGACAACGCGACGCCTGCCGGCGCCCCCGCTGCCGCTGTTGCGGCCGCGGCGCAAAAGACGGCCGTGTCCGGCCAGCCCGATGCCACGGCGACGCTGACCGGTCAGGCGGCCAAGGATGCGGCCGCCGAGCCGACCGGCCCGGCGTCGAGCCGCGACGCGTTGCAAGCCGCGCTCGCCAAGCTGACGGGTGGCGCTGGCGCGATCGCGATGCCGGCGACCGGTACGTCCGCCGCCGCCCCGACCTCGGCGCCGGCAGCAACCGCATCGACCGCCGCCGCCGCCGCGCCGCTGACGCCGAAGGTGCCGACGTTCGACCGTACGCTCGCCGATGCGAAAGGCGCGCTCGCCTCCCAGCAGACGCCGACGCAGGCCACCGCGCAGGCGCTGCAGGCCGACGCGACCGCCCAGTCGGGTACGCAGCACGCACTCGCGGCAGCCAGCAATGCGACGGATCCGGCCGCCAGCGCGACGCTCGCGGCCGGCGCGACGGCCGCCGCCGCGGCGCAGGCGAACCTGCAGCTGTCGCCGGCCGCCGGTGCGATCGCCGCCGCCAACGCGCACGTGCTCGCCCCGCACGTCGGCACCGCCGACTGGACGGACGCGCTGAGCCAGAAGGTCGTGTTCCTGTCGAATGCACACCAGCAGAGCGCCGAGCTGACGCTCAATCCGCCCGATCTCGGGCCGCTGCAGGTCGTGCTGCGCGTCGCGGACAACCACGCGCACGCGCTGTTCGTGTCACAGCACGCGCAGGTGCGCGACGCGGTCGAAGCCGCGCTGCCGAAGCTGCGCGAAGCGATGGAAGCGGGCGGGCTCGGGCTCGGCAGCGCGACCGTCAGCGACGGCGGTTTCGCTTCGCAGCAGCAGAACCCGCAGCAGACCTTCGCCGGCGGCCAGTCGTCGCGGCGCGGGAACGGCGGATCGTCAGCCGTCGATGCACCGGCCGACGCTGCGCAATCCGCACCGGCCGCCGCGAGCGTGAGCCGCGCCGGCCTCGTCGATACGTTTGCCTGAGCATGGCCGCTGCCGTGCGCGCGCCGCGTTCAGCGGCCGTGCACCGCGGCAGCCGCCTCGCCGCGCGGCACACCGCCCTTGCGCGCCGCGACGATGAAATCCGCCGCGCGCTCGCCGATCATCACCGACGGCGCATTCGTGTTTCCGCCAACCAGCGTCGGCATCACCGACGCATCCACCACGCGCAGCCCTTCGACACCGCGCACGCGCAGTTGCGGATCCACGACCGCACGCGCATCCGAGCCCATCCGGCAGGTGCCGACCGGGTGATAGATCGTGTCGGCATGCGCGACGATCGTCGCGCGCAGCTCGGCTTCGCTCTGGTCCGCCCGCGTGTACAGCTCGCGCCCGCCCTGCGACGCGAGCGGCGCCTGCGACAGGATCCGGCGCATCGCCTGCGTGCCGCGCACGAGCAGGTCGAGATCGCGTGAATCGCTGAAGAAGCGCGGATCGATCAGCGGCGCGTCGCGCGCATCGCCGGTCGCGAGCGCGACCGTGCCGCGGCTGAACGGCCGCAGCGCGCACACGTGCAGCGAGTAGCCGAACCCCCAGTGCATCTTGCGGTTGTGGTCGTCGACGAGCGCCGTGCAAAAGTGCAGTTGCAGGTCGGGACGCTCGAGCGAAGGATCGCTCTTGATGAAGCCGCCGGCCTCCGCGACGTTGCTCGTCATCATCCCCGTGCGGCTCGAGAAATAGCGCGCGAGCGCGGGCGTCATCTTCGCGATTCCGCGCAGGCACACGCCGACCAGCTCCGACGAATTCACGCGCGTGTTGATGATGAAGTCGATGTGGTCGATCAGGTTCGTGCCGACGTCCGGCGCATCCTGCACGACCGCGATCCCGTGCCGGCGCAGTTGTTCCGCCGGGCCGATCCCCGAACACATCAGCAGTTGCGGCGAATTGAACGCGCCGGCCGACAGGATCACTTCCGCGCGCGCGCCGAGCGTCTCGACGCGGCCGTTGCGCGATACCGCGACGCCGACCGCGCGCTTGCCGTCGAAGCCGACGCGCAGCACCGTCGCGTCGGTGATCACGTGCAGGTTCGGCCGGTTGCGGCCGTAGATGTATGCGCGCGCCACGCTGCAGCGCGACCCGTCGCGGTGCGTGACCTGATAGAAGCCGACGCCTTCCTGCGTCGCGCCGTTGAAGTCGTCGTTCAGCGGATAGCCGGCTGCGTGCGCGGCCTGGATGAATCGTTCGGAGAACGGATTGCGAAAGCGCAGATCCGACACCGACAGCGGACCGTCCGCGCCGTGCCACGCGTCGGCGCCGCGTTGGTTGCCTTCCGCGCGGCGGAAATACGGCAGCACGTCCTGCCAGCCCCAGCCCGTCGCGCCGAGCTGCGCCCACTCGTCGTAGTCGCCCGGGTGGCCGCGCGTGTAGATCATCGCGTTGATCGCACTCGAGCCGCCCATCCCGCGCCCGCGCGGCTGGTAGCCGCGCCGCCCGCCGAGGCCCGGCTGCGGCACCGTCTCGTAGCCGTAGTTCGTGCCGAGCTTGTACGGCACCAGCGCCGCGATGCCGACCGGCATGTTGACCAGCAGGTTGCGCTCCGTATGCGAGCCGGCCTCGATCAGCGCGATCGTCGCATCGGGGCAGGCATCGGCGAGACGGCCTGCCAGGCTCGACCCGCCCGAACCGCCGCCGACGATGATGTAGTCGTATTGCATGTCACGTCTCCGTCGTGTCATGGAAGGCGCCCGGCACCGCCGCGCGACCGCGTCCCCTCTTGTAATGTTCGGGCATTGTAGGAATGGCCGCCGCGCACGCGGCGCGCGGATTCAAGAGCGATTCCTCTAAACGCCCGCGTGAACTAAATTTAAGATGTATCGATTCGCTTCGCACGATGCGTCGGCCGCGAGAAGCCGATCCGTCGCGAAACGGGACCGACGACGATGCAGCGCCAGGTTCTGCAGGCCGCGTGCCGACCGGGTAATCCGGATGCCATGCGCGCGGCCCGCATTTCATTTCAAACGGCTGCGTGCCCGGCGATGCTCGGCATCATGCGCGCAGTCGATCGAAATCGAACGGCACGCCTTGTCGCCGACCGTTTGGACGGTGGGTCGCCGCAGCGGCTCGACGCGCTGCGGCACGGATTGGCCAACCCGTCGCGCCGCCCTGCTTCGGTGCACCGGCGCGCGATCGCGCAACCGTGTCGCGCGCCCGGTCGTCGTCGCATGAAGGCGTGCGCCCATGCCGTGCGGCACGACCTTCGGACGCGGGCACCGTCGCGCGGATACGACGCCTGCCGCGCGCGGCAACCGGTTTTCGAGCACGCGTCGCATCCGGCCCCGCGCCGCGCGACCCGCATCACCCGATCCGCGTCGCCGCGCTCGCCGAGCGTGCGCGTGCGGCGTGACGGCCGGCCGACCAGCCAGGCCCAACTGGAGGAGACGACATGAAGAACGACCTGCCCGAACTGGCCCCGCAAGCACCGCCGTCGGTCGATGCGCTGACGTCGCTGCTGCACGACCAGCGCGCGGCGTATCTGCGCGCGCCGTACCCTGCGTGGGAGACCCGCGTGCAGCACCTGCGCGCGCTGCGCACGATGCTGATCGACCACTCGGATGCGCTCGCCGAAGCGATCAGCGCCGATTTCGGCCATCGCGCGAAGCAGGAAGTGCTGCTGTCGGAAATCTGGATGGCGAAGGAAGAGATCGACGACGCGCTGAAGCACGGCAAGCGCTGGATGAAGCCGATCCGCAAGCCGATGAACAAGTGGCTGCGACCGGCGCGCGCGAAGGTGATTCCGCAGCCGCTCGGCGTGGTCGGCATCGTCGTGCCGTGGAACTACCCGATACTGCTCGCGGCCGGCCCGCTGATCTGCGCGCTCGCGGCCGGCAACCGCGCGATCATCAAGATGTCCGAACTGACGCCGCGCACGTCGGCGCTGTTCGAGCAGCTCATCGGCAAGACCTTCACGCGCGACCACGTCGCGGTCGTGAACGGCGATGCGGAAGTCGGCGCTGCATTCAGCGGGCTGCCGTTCGATCATCTGCTGTTCACCGGCTCGACGCACGTCGGCCGCCACGTGATGCGTGCGGCCGCCGACAACCTCACGCCCGTCACGCTCGAGCTCGGCGGCAAGTCGCCGGCGATCGTCGGCCCGAATGCGCGCTTCGACGCGGCCGTCGATGCCATCGTCGCCGGCAAGACGCTGAACGCCGGCCAGACCTGCATCGCGCCCGACTACGTGCTGCTGCCGCGCGGGATGGAAGCCGCCTTCATCGAGCGCGCGCGGGCACGCTTCGCGAAGATGTATCCGGACCTGTCTGCGAACGGCGACTACACGACGATCGTGTCGCCGCGTCACTACGCGCGGCTGCAGCAACTCGCGAGCGATGCGCAGGCGGCCGGCGCGCAACTGCATCCGCTGTCCGACGCGCAGTCGGATCCCGCGTCGCGCCGCTTCGTGCCGTGCGCGGTCACGCAGGTGCCGGCCGCGTCGCAACTGATGCAGGAGGAAATCTTCGGGCCGCTGCTGCCGCTCGTGCCGTACGAGCGGCTCGACGAAGCGATCGCGTACGTCAATGCGCGCCCGCGTCCGCTCGCGCTGTACCTGTTCGACGAGGACAGCGGCACGGTCGACCGCGTCATGCGCGAAACGATCTCGGGCGGCGTATCGATCAACGAAACGCTGATGCACATCGCGTGCGGCAGCTTGCCGTTCGGCGGTGTCGGTGCGAGCGGCATGGGCGCGTACCACGGCTACGACGGCTTCGTGACGTTCTCGAAGATGAAGCCCGTGCTCACGCAGGCGCGCCTGAACGCGCGCAACCTGCTCGCGCCGCCGTACGGCAAGCGCTTCGCCGCGCTGATCAAGCTGATGCTGAAGTTCTGAGGTAGCCGCACCCGACGGGCCGCGCGCATCGCGCCGCGGCCCTTGCAAGCCTGCCGCGCGGCGTGGCTGCCGCGCATGCCGTCACACGGGCCAGAGCGGCCCTTCCTGCATCGCGCCGATCTGCTCGCGCAACTCGAGCACGCGCGCTTCCCAGTAACGATGCGTGTTGAACCACGGGAAGGCGGCCGGAAACGCGGGGTCGTCCCAACGCCGCGCGAGCCACGCCGCGTAATGGATCAGCCGCAGCGTGCGCAGCGCTTCGACCAGATGCAGCTCGCGCGGCTCGAATTCGCAGAAATCCTCGTAGCCGGCGAGCAGGTCCGCCAGCGCGCGCGACGCCCCTTCGCGATCGCCCGGCAGCAGCAGCCACAGATCCTGGATCGCCGGCGCCATCCGGCTGTCGTCGAAGTCGACGAAATGCGGGCCTGCATCGGTCCACAGCACGTTGCTCGGATGACAGTCGCCGTGCGTGCGCAGCAGGCGGATGTCGCCCGCGCGCTCGAATGCGGCCTCGACGCCTTCGAGCGCGAGCGCGGCCGCCGTCTCGTAGGCCGGCCGTACGTCATCCGGAATGAAATCGTGCGCGAGCAGGAAGTCGCGCGGCTCGTAGCCGAACGTGTTGAGGTCGAGCACGGGACGCGCGGCATACGGCTCGGTCGCGCCGACCGCATGGATCCGGCCGATGAAGCGGCCGAGCCATTCGAGCGTGTCGCTGCGGTCGAGATCGGGGGCACGTCCGCCGCGCCGCTCGAAGATCGAGAAGCGGAAGCCGTCGAACGCGTGCAGCGTGCGGCCGTCGAACGCGCGCGCGGGCACCGCCGGGATCTCGCGCGCGGCGAGTTCGGCGACGAACGCATGCTCTTCGAGAATCGCGTCGTCCGACCAGCGCGCCGGGCGATAGAACTTCGCGACGACCGGCGGGCCGTCTTCGATACCGGCCTGGTAGACGCGGTTTTCGTAGCTGTTGAGGGCGAGCAGGCGCCCGTCGGTGCGCAGGCCGGCCGGCATCAGCACGCTGTCGAGCGCATCGAGTACGCACTCGGGCGTGAGGCCGGCGAACGGCGGGCCGGCGGGAGAAGCGGGAGCGGAAGTGACGTCTTTCATGCCCCGCATTGTGCCGTCAGCGGAGCCGAAAGACGAGCATCCGGCACCGCGCGTACGCTCAGTGAAGCGCCGCGCCGGCCGGCAGCACGGATTCGCCGGTGTCGATCAGGTCCTCGAGAAAGAACGGCTCGGTGTTGAGTTCTTTCGACTCACCCGGCACGCCCGCGTACCAGGTCACCATGGCCATGTCGCCCAGGATGCGCTGGACGATGCCGCGCGCGCCCTTCGGCACCGCGATATGGGTAGTGCAGACAATCGACCCGACATGCATGATGGTTCCCCACTCTTGAATCTTGAAACCCGGCCCGCTGGCGAGCCGGCAAATGCGCGATCCGCGCCGCCCTCGACGGAGCGTTGCGCGTAATCCCATTGTTCACGGTTTATCGAAGCGCGAAAAGAAGAAGAAGCAGGCGAAGCGCCGCGAATTCGTCGAATGTCTCCAATCAACCACTGCACCGGGCACGTACTTGCCCACCCGGTTACCCCCATCATACCCTGTCGAATGTGACTGCCCGCCGAAACCGCCCGGCACCGTCTCGCCCGCGCGATCGACGCAACGCATGCATCGCGGGTCCGGTGTCCGGTCGCCCGGCGATTTCGTCTGACAGGGCCGCCGCCGAAAACCGGTCACGCGCCTCGCCTGCCCCCTGGATCGAACGCTTGCGCGCGCAGCGATCGGCGCGCCCGCGCCGCCGGCATCGCTGCAACACGTCGCACGCGATGCAAAGCGGCCGACAGTTGTTGCGCTCGATCCCTGCCTTGCGGTACCTTTTGCTTTCATTCGCGTTCAACCGCATTCCGACACGATGCATCCGCTCACGTCCGCCCTCGCAAAATCCCGGCCGCAGTTCGACTCGCGGCCGCAGGCGTGCGCACATCCGTCGGTCCTTCCTCCTCCTGTCGCACCGCCGCTCGTCTGCGCCGCGCCGCCGCCTCCGGCGGCACGCGCCGGCTGACCAGCCGGCATCCGTTTCGTCTTTCATTCGCCCCCGTTGGCTGCCGTTCGTGCGTCGTGACGCACGGCGTGTCGCTGCGCGTGCGGATGGAACGCTCCGATCCGTTCGACAGGTGGATTCACATGATTTCGTTCAAACGCGCGCTTGCCGCGCATGGCGCAACGTCGCTCTTCGTGCTGCTGTGGAGCAGCGGCGCGATCTTCTCTGAACTCGGTCTGCGTCACGCGTCCGCGTTCGCCTTTCTCACCGCACGTTTCGCACTCGCGTCGCTCGTGCTGCTCGCGCTGGCCGTGATGCGCAAACGCTGGCTGCCGCCGCGCGGCGAGCGGCGCATGGCCGCGCTGACCGGCCTGCTGATGATGGGCGGCTACTCGATCTTCTACCTGCTCGCACTCGAGCGCGGCATCGCACCCGGCGTGCTCGCAACGATCCTCGGCGTGCAGCCGATCCTCACGCTCGCAATCGTCGAGCGGCGCTGGCAGCCCATGCGCGTCGCGGGGCTTGCGCTGTCGCTGGCCGGGCTCGCGCTCGTCGTGTGCCGTGGCGCGAGCGGCGGTGCGGGCGGCCTGTCGGCGGCCGGCATCGCGTGTGCGCTCACCGCACTCGTCGCGCTGACTGCCGGCTCGCTGCTGCAAAAGCGCGTACGCGCGGCGCCCGCGGACGTGCTGCCGCTGCAGAATGCGATCGGCCTCGCGCTGTGCGTGGCGATCGTGCCGTTCCGGCCGGTGTCGTTCGAGGTCAGCTGGGCGTTCGTCGTGCCGCTGCTGTGGCTCGGCATCGTGATTTCGGTGATCGCGCAGTTGCTGTTCTACCGCTTGATGCAGCGCGGCGATCTCGTCAACGTGACGAGCCTGTTCTATCTCGTGCCCGTCGTCACCACGCTGATGGATGCCGTGTGGCTCGGCAACCGGCCGGAGCCGCTCGCGCTCGCCGGCATGGGCGCGATCATCGCGGGACTCGCGCTCGTGTTCCGCGTGTCGGCCGCCCGCGCGCAACCCGGGCGCGCATAAGCAGACGGGCCGCCGCGCCTGCGGGTGCGGCGCCCGGCATCGACACATGCGACCCTTCCGCGCAAATCGAAAGGAACGGGAAAGATGCGTGCAAGGCGTTCGTCTAACTTGCGGGAAAAATGCGCGATTCCCGCAGCTTTCCGCTGATTTTTAATGGTTCGGATAGCGAAAAGCGCCGCCGGTTGCCTATACTCGAATTGACCGCCCCGCTCGCAAACGGGTCGGACCAACACTAGAAACACCCGGCATGGGGCCGGAGTCGGCGCGGGCGCGCCGACTCCGGTCAACACCTGGAGACACGCATGACGACCTATTTCACGATCGGCGACTTCATCCTGTTGATTCCGATGGCGCTGGCCGGAGCGCTATTTCTCGGCGCGGTACCGTGCGCAACCGAATTCCGTCACAACCTGCTACGCGTGCTCGGCGTCATCCTTGGCGTCGGCGTCGCGGTGCTGCTCGTTGAAGGCCTGCCTGCGCTGATCTAGCGCGACTGCCCGCGTATCGCGCGCATCGCATCGCTGCACCGCAGCGATGCGATGTGTTGCGCGCAAGCCCGTGATACGGCACGCGATGTTGTTTCGCATGCCGTATCGACTATCGATCAGATCGCCTGATCGGTGGACGGCTTTTCCCACAGATTGATGCCGCCTTCGGTCGCGTAACGATCGATCTCCGCGAGTTCCTCCGCCGAGAATTCGAGGTTCTTCAGCGCGCCGACGTTTTCGCGCACCTGCTCCGCGCGGCTTGCGCCGATCAGCGCGGACGTCACGCGGCCATTGCGCAGCACCCACGCCAGCGCCATCTGCGCGAGGCTCTGCCCGCGCCGTTCGGCGATCGCGTTGAGCTTGCGCACGTGCTCGAGGTTGTCCGTGCTCAGGTGATCCTGCTTCAGCGAGCCGCCGCCCGGCTTGTTCACGCGCGCATCGGCCGGCACGCCGTTCAGGTACTTCGACGTGAGCAGGCCCTGCGCGAGCGGCGTGAACGCAATGCTGCCCGCGCCGACGTCGTCGAGCGTGCCGAGCAGCTCGCTCTCGATCCAGCGGTTCAGCATGTTGTACGACGGCTGGTGGATCAGCAGCGGCACGCGGTACTGCGCGAGCAGCTCGGCCATCTCGCGCGTCTTCGCGGCCGAATACGACGAGATGCCGATGTAGAGCGCCTTGCCCTGCTGCACGGCCGAGGCGAGCGCGCCCGCCGTTTCCTCGAGCGGCGTGTGCGCATCGAAGCGGTGCGAGTAGAAGATGTCGACGTAGTCGAGCCCCATCCGCTGCAGGCTCTGGTCGAGGCTCGCGAGCACGTACTTGCGCGACCCGCCGCCGCTGCCGTACGGCCCCGGCCACATGTCCCAGCCGGCCTTCGACGAGATCAGCAGCTCGTCGCGATACGGCCGGAAATCTTCCTTCAGCAGCCGGCCGAAGTTGGTTTCGGCGCTGCCGTACGGCGGCCCGTAGTTGTTCGCGAGGTCGAAGTGGTTGATGCCGAGGTCGAACGCGGTGCGCAGGATCTCGCGCTGCGTCGAGATCGGCGTCGAGTCGCCGAAGTTGTGCCACAGGCCGAGCGACAGGGCGGGCAGTTTGAGCCCGGATTTGCCGCAGGTGCGGTATTGCATGTCGGCATAACGTTCGGAAGCTGCTTCGTAGGCCATGAGTATTTCCCGTCGGGACGTCGGAGGGAGGGGCGCGCACCGGCCGCGCGGATCGCGCGGCGGCGGCGAAGAAAACGCACGACGGCTATGGTAACGAAGGCGACCGATGCGCGCACGGCGATGGACGCAACCGCGGTCGTCGCCTACACTGCGGCGTCTCGAATCACCGTTTCAGCGAGGTTGGTATGTCCCGGGTCATCTCGGTTGCACTGCTCGTCGGCGGCGTCGTGCTGCTGTACTTCGGCGGCCAGTCGTTCCATTCGATCAACGACAACGTGTCGCGCTTCTTCACCGGTTCGCCCGCGACGAAGACGATCCTGCTGATCGTCGGCGGCGCCGTCGCGTCGTTCGTCGGCCTGATCGGTCTCGCGATGCCGGGCGGCAAGCGCTGATCGCGCCTTCGCGCGACGCACGCACGGCCCGCGTCACGCGCGCGGGCCGCACCAAACGAAACGGGCGGCCAGGCCGCCCGTTGCTTCATTCGCCGACGATGCGCCGCATCGCCCGAGCCTCGCGGCGTCACCGCGCCGCCCGATCCGAACCTAGAACTGCACTTCCGGCTTCGACGCCGAGCGCGTGCCGGGCACCGGCCGGTTGCTCGCGCCGTGATACGTGTACACGAGCGAGAACTTCACCTGGTCGGAGCGGTTCTGCCCGGCCGAATGCAGCGTGTTGCTGTGGAAGAATACGACGTCGCCCGTCTGCAGCGACGGGCACGTGGCCGCGTCGATCATCTTGCGGTTCTCCGGCAGGTCGCTGCGGAAGAACTTCGCGTCGTCGAATGCTTCCGGCCCGAATTCGGCCGTATGCGAACCCGGCACGAGCCACAAAGCGCCGTTCTCGTTCGTTTCCGGCCCGAGCGCGAGCCACACCGACACCATGTCGGGACGCGCGAACGACCAGTAGCGAAAATCGCGATGCCAGCCGGTCAGGCTGCCGTAGGCGGGGTGCTTCGTCATCATGCAGTTGTGATGCGCGCGCGACAGCACGGGCTCTTCACCGAAATACTCGTGCATCCACGCGCCGATTTCGGGCGCGATCGCGCGTTCGGCGAACGCCGGATCGCGCGAGTACGCATCGAGCAGCCGCCGCACCGTGTGCCCGCCCGGCGCATGCTTCGACTCGGGTGCGCCCGGGTAGCGCAGGTCCGCCTCGAATTCGATCGGCTCGGCAGCCTCCCGCAACTGGCGCTCCGCGATCTGCCTGAGCGCCGCGCACTGCTGCTCGCCGACCAGGCCACGCGCGACGACAAAGCCGCGCTCGCGCAATTCCGCGACTTGCGCGCGGATCGATTCCGACTGCAATGGAGACGACATGGGATGCCAGACGTTTATTGTGTGAATGTGACGATTGTAAATCGGCGCCGGATGCCGCGAACAGCACCATTGTCGTGCGCAGGGGCATGCCAATCGCGGATTTGATCCGGCTCAAGGGAACTGTGCGTCGCGGCACCTGCCTCACCGACAGGCGGTATGCGGCACACGCCTTGTGGCACAAGGGTTTATCGCGACTTTTGCCCGTCATGAATCCCCTGTAGCCTGTCGCGGCCTGTCAAATCTGGCGGGCGCGGCGCGCAACGAGTTTCGGTAAGATCCGTTGCGCCATCCGAGGCCGTTCATACCAGTGCGCTCTCAAGGGCGCCATCCATACAAGCGAAGCATCGTTCACATGCCATTCCGTCTGACTTCCCGTCTCAGCCGCGCTGCGAAGCGCGTCGTGCCGTCGGCCCCTGCCCGCTCGCTGCGCCATCACCGCGCCCGCACGCAGGCACTGGCCGAGCGTACGCACGCACACAGCCGGCTGGACGGCATCCGTGCGTGGTTCCACGCGTTTTTCTCGATGATGAGCGCGCAGGCGTTCGCACGCCGCGCCGGCCTGCGCTCGCTGCTGCAGAAGCCGTCGTCGCTGCGCGCGCTCGCGCTGCGCCGCACGCTCGGCCCGCAGCGCCGCGTCAACCGCCCGCGCCGGCTTGCCGCCAGCAACGGCTGGTTCGGGTTCGGCGCACGCTGAACGCGCATCGGCGGGCCCGGCCCGCGATGATCGCCGCCGTTGCGGCGGCGATCGAAACCCATAAAAAAACCCCGGCTAGCCGGGGTTTTTCATTTGGCGCGAACGACGCTTACGCGACGCGTGCCGTCGGCTCGACGCCGGCCGCTTCGGCCAGGGCGAGCGCCTTGTCGGTCGCTTCCCACGAGAATTCCGGCTCTTCGCGGCCGAAGTGGCCGTAGGCGGCGGTCTTCTCGTAGATCGGACGCAGCAGGTCGAGCATCTTGATGATGCCCTTCGGACGCAGGTCGAAATGCTCGCGCACGAGCTTCGTGATCACCGCGTCCGACACGCGGCCCGTGCCGAACGTGTTGACCATCACCGAGGTCGGCTCGGCGACGCCGATCGCGTACGACACCTGGATCAGCGCGCGCGACGCGAGGCCGGCGGCGACGATGTTCTTCGCGACGTAGCGGCCTGCGTACGCAGCCGAACGGTCGACCTTCGACGGATCCTTGCCCGAGAACGCGCCGCCGCCGTGCGGTGCGGCACCGCCGTACGTGTCGACGATGATCTTGCGGCCGGTCAGGCCGCAATCGCCCTGCGGGCCGCCGATCACGAACCGGCCGGTCGGGTTCACGAGGAACTTGATGTCGCCCTTGATCAGGTCGGCCGGCAGCGTCGGCTTGATGATTTCCTCGATCACGGCTTCGCGCAGCGCCGGCAGTTCGATGTCCGGTGCGTGCTGCGTCGACAGCACGACGGTGTCGATCGAATCGGGCTTGCCGTCGACGTAGCGGACCGTCACCTGCGATTTCGCGTCCGGACGCAGCCATTGCAGGCGGCCGTCGCGGCGCAGGCTGGCCTGGCGCTCGACGAGGCGGTGCGACAGGTAGATCGGCAGCGGCATCAGTTCCGGCGTTTCGTCGCACGCATAGCCGAACATCAGGCCCTGGTCGCCCGCGCCCTGATCCAGGTTGTCGTCGTGTGCACGATCGACACCCTGCGCGATGTCCGGCGACTGCTTGTCGTACGCGACGAGCACCGCGCAGCCCTTGTAGTCGATGCCGTAGTCGGTGTTGTCGTAGCCGATGCGCTTGATGGTGTCGCGCGCGATCTGGATGTAATCGATGTTGGCCGTCGTGGTGATTTCACCGGCCAGAACGACGAGACCCGTGTTGCACAGCGTTTCGGCCGCAACGCGGGAATATTTGTCCTGCTCGAGGATGGCGTCGAGAATCGCGTCCGAGATTTGGTCCGCGACTTTGTCCGGATGGCCTTCGGAGACGGATTCGGACGTGAAGAGATAATCGTTTGCCACTTTTTCAGGCTCCTGTGTGGTTACGGGTGGTTTCACGTAGCCAGCTTCGTTGGGCCTGAAGCGGCGACGCTTTAGCGGAATACCAGGACCGGGCAGTGCGTGTGGCACCAACCGGCTTCGCCCCGCAAGTTGTCAGTTAACTCGGCGAAGCCCGTATTATAGCGGCTTTCCTGAATTGTCACAGAGCGCCGCCCGTGCTGCATCTTCCGCTGTTTTACCACCCTGTTCTCGACATGCCGGCCAGCCGGTCCCATGGAGGTTTCGCATGCTAGGTCGTCTAGCCACGCACCTCGCCATCGGCTTGCTGAAACTGCTCGCCCTGCTGCCGTACGGCCTGACCGCACGGTTCGGCGATGGTCTCGGCTGGCTGCTGTACCAGATCCCCAGCCGGCGAAAACGCATCGTACACACCAATCTGAAACTCTGCTTCCCGGACTGGAGCGACGCGCGGCGCGAGGAAGTGGCGGGGAAACATTTCCGCCATGCGATCCGCAGCTACGTCGAACGCAGCTACCAGTGGTTCGCGTCGGAAGCGGCCTATCGCAAGCTGTTTACGGTCGAGAGCGAGATCGACCTCACCGATCCGGACATGCCGCCGACGCTGCTGCTCGGTTTCCATTTCGTCGGCATCGAGGCTGGTTCGATGGCGATCAATCTCGCGCTCGACCGGCCGTGCGGCTCGCTCTACACGCCGATGAAGAGCCCGGAAATCGAAGCCGCCGCCAAAGCCGGCCGCAGCCGTTTCGGCGCGGAACTCGCGAGCCGGGCCGACAACGCGCGTACCGTGCTGCGCTGGCTGCGCGACCGCAAGCCGGTGATGCTCGGCGCCGACATGGACTACGGGTTGCGCAACTCGACGTTCGTGCCCTTCTTCGGCGTGCCGGCCTGCACGCTGACGGCCGTCGGCCGGTTCGCCAAGACGGGCCACGCGCAGGTCGTGCCGTTCATCGGCGAGGTGCTGCCGAACTACAAGGGCTACCGTCTGAAGGTATTCAAGCCGTGGGATAACTACCCGACCGGCGACGACGATCTCGACGCGCGGCGGATGAACGCATTCCTCGAGGAACAGATCCCGCTGATACCCGAGCAGTACTACTGGGTTCACAAGCGCTTCAAGACGCGCCCGCCCGGCGAGCCGAGCCTGTACTGACCCTGCCGCGAGACGTTCGCAGGTGCGCCGTCAGGTGCGCGCCTGCGCTCTCGCCACCTTCGGCGCGCCTTTCGCGCGCGCCCGCCACAGATCGTGGGCCGACTGCTGCGCGAGCCACAGATCGGCCCGTCCCCCGTTTTCCTCGCCGAGCCACGCTTCGAGGCGCAGCGCCATTTCCGGCGAAATGCCGGCATGGCCGTGCAGGATCCGCGACAGCGCGGCGCGTGTCACGCCGAGCTGCGATGCGGCCTCGGTGACAGTCAGGCCAAGCGCCGGCAGCACGTCGTCGCGCAGCGTTTCGCCCGGATGGGGCGGATTGAAGATGCGGGTCATGGCTTGAATCACCTCAGTGGCAGTCCTGGTAATCGACCAGAACGACGTCGGGGCCCTCGAACCGGAATGTCAGCCGCCAGTTGCCGTTGACGCCGACTGCGTCATATCCGTCCACCCCGCCCGCGAGACCGTGAAAACGCCAGCCGGGCACGTTCATGTCGTGCGGCATGCCGGCGGCATCGAGACGCGCCAGCATGCGCCGCAGCCTGGGCGCGTGATCGGGCCGAATGCCGGCCTGGCTCCCGGTAACGAAAAACGCTTCCAGTCCCTTGTGTACCCATGTACTTGATCATGGGCCTCCCACACTCGAGCGCGATGTCGACAGCATGGCCCGAATGTGTATAGCCAGACTATACGAATCGCCGGATTTCCTTGCCAATTTGACCGGTACGAAAACACACGTCCGGGTCGCCCAACCCTGCGTCGTGCATCGGGCACGCATCGCCAGCCCCGCCTCCGCTGCGGCTGCGCCCGCTGCACCACGCCAATTTGTCCGCTCGCCACGTCCCCGACCAGTCGACCGATCGACAGATGCCGCCCGCCCGGCCTGCCGGGGCAACCCGAAGCATCGCCCCCCGCGCAGGACGCCCCTGTCGGCTGCATGTATCATTTGCGGTTGAGATCTGCACGACGAACGAAGCCGCCCGGCATGGCCGCCGGCCGTTCACGCCGTGCCGACCGCCTTGTTCGTCATGGAATTCCGGACCCAGTGAAACTCTCGTTCACCAAGATGCACGGCGCGGGCAACGACTTCGTCGTGCTCGACGGCTATTCGCGCGCGTTGCCGCCGCTCACCGCAGCGCAGGTGCGCGCACTCGCCAACCGCCACTTCGGCATCGGCGCCGACCAGCTGCTGCTCGTCGAAAAACCGACCGTCGACGGTGCGGATTTCAAGTACCGGATCTTCAATTGCGACGGCGGCGAGGTCGAGCACTGCGGCAACGGCGCGCGCTGCTTCGTGAAATTCGTCAGCGACCGCGGCCTGACCGACAAGCGCAGCGTGCGCGTGCAGGTCATGAAGGGCCTGATCACACTGACGCTGCAGGACAACGGCGAAGTCGTCGTCGACATGGGTGCGCCCGTGTTCGCGCCGGCGCAGGTGCCGTTCGACGCGTCGGGCCTCGACGGCCGCACGGAGGGCCGCGACACGCTGTGGCCGCTCGACGTCGGCGGCGCGACGCGCTGGATCTCGACGGTGTCGATGGGCAATCCGCACGCGGTGCAGGTCGTCGACGATGCCGAAGCGTATCCGGTGCTGGAAGAAGGCCCGCGGATCGAACGCCATGCCCGCTTCCCGCAGCGCGTGAACGCCGGCTTCATGCAGATCGTGTCGCGCAACGAAGTGAGGCTGCGCGTGTACGAACGCGGCGCGGGCGAAACGCTCGCGTGCGGCACCGGTGCATGCGCGGCGGTCGCGGCCGGCATCCGGCGCGGCCTGCTCGATTCGCCCGTGACCGTGCACACGCACGGCGGCACGCTGACGATCGGCTGGGACGGCGCGCGCGACGAAGCCGCCGCGCTGATGATGGCCGGCCCCGCCGCGACCGTGTTCGAAGGCGAGATCGACCTGAACGCCTGACCCTGCAACGTCCTTGATAACTGAACGCGCCAGCCACATGAACGATCGCGAAGTCGCCGACTACCTGCTCGCCAATCCCGAATTCTTCGCGCAGCACGCCGAACTGCTCGCGACGATCCGTCTCGCGAACCCGCACGGCAAGGCCGCGATCTCGCTGCAGGAGCGGCAGATGGAGATGCTGCGCGACAAGAACAAGCATCTCGAGCGCCGGCTCGCCGAGCTCGTGCGCTACGGCCACGAGAACGACAGCCTGTCCGCGAAGTTCAGCCGCTGGACCGCACGCGTGATCGCGGAGCGCGATCCGTACGCGCTGCCGCGCACGATCGCCGACGGCATCGCCGACGTGTTCGACGTGCCGCAGACGGCGCTGCGCGTGTGGGACGTCGCCGACACCTACGCGCAAGCCGACTTCGCCCGCCAGGTCGGCGAGGAAGTGCGCCTGTTCACGAACGGGCTGTCGACGCCGTATTGCGGCGCGAACACGGGCTTCGAAGCCGCGCAGTGGCTCGCGCCCGCGGTTGCCGCACCGGCCGAGAATGCGGCGGAAGGCGCCGAAGCCGCACCGGCCGGCGACGGCTCGGCCACGTCGGTCGCGCTGCTCGCGCTGCGTGCGCCGCTCGCCGGCACCGATGCGCCGGCGTTCGGCCTGCTGGTACTCGGCTCGCCCGATCCGCGCCGCTTCCACGACGGGATGGCCACCGACTTCCTCGCGCAGATCGCGACGCTCGCGAGCGCCGCGCTCACGCGCCTGCTGCCGCACTGATCCGCCGCACGCGATGACAGACGATCCGATCGCCGCCTACCTGTCGAACCTGAAGCACATCAGGCAGCTGTCGGAACACACGCTGCGCGCGTACACGCACGAACTCGACGAGCTGAAGAAGCTCGCGGCCGGCCGGCCGCTCGACACGCTGACCGCAGCCGACATGCGCGGCGCGGTCGCGCGCGCGCATGCGGGCGGACTGTCCGCGCGATCGATCTCGCACCGGCTGTCCGCGTGGCGCGCGTTCTACCGCTGGCTCGCGCAGCGCATCGAAATGCCCGCGAACCCGGTGGCCGCGGTGCGCGCACCGAAACGCCCGAAGACCTTGCCGAAGGCGCTGTCGGTCGACGATGCGTCCGCGCTGATGGACGCGCCGCTCGCCGGCACGACCGAAAGCCTCCGCGATCACGCGATCCTCGAGCTGTTCTATTCCTCGGGGCTGCGCCTCGCCGAGCTGATCGGCCTCGACGTGATGTACACGCAGGCCGACGGCTACCGGTCGGCCGGCTGGCTCGATCTCGCCGAAGCCGAAGTCACCGTGCGCGGCAAGGGCAACAAGGAGCGCAAGGTGCCGGTCGGCCGCAAGGCGATCGACGCGTTGAACGCGTGGCTCGCGGTGCGCGGCGAATTCGTGAAGCACGACCCGCATCCGTTGTTCGTGTCGGTGCGCGGCAACCGGATGTCGCCGGGCGTCGTACGCGAGCGCGTGAAGCGCGCGGCGCTCGCCGCGGGCATTCCCGCCAACGTCCATCCGCACGTGCTGCGCCACTCGTTCGCAACGCACGTGCTGCAGTCGAGCGGCGACCTGCGCGCGGTGCAGGAACTGCTCGGCCACGCGAGCGTCGCCGCGACGCAGGTCTATACGTCGCTCGACTTCCAGCATCTCGCGAAGATTTACGACAGCGCGCATCCGCGCGCGAAGAAGCGCGACTGACGCGCCTCCCGTGTTACCCGCCGCGTGCGGCGGCCGGCAACGGCCGGCGTCGCGCACGGCCCATTTCGATCTCATCATGCAAACCGTCACCCTCAAGCCGTCCAAGGAAAAATCGCTGCTGCGCCGCCACCCGTGGGTCTATGCGAACGCGATCGACCGTGTCGACGGCAAGCCCGCGCCCGGCGCGACCGTGCTCGTGCGCGCGCACGACGGCCGCTTCCTCGCGCGCGGCGCGTACAGCCCGCAGTCGCAGATCCGCGTGCGCGTGTGGAGCTTCGACGAGAACGAGCCGATCGATCACGCGTTCTTCAAGCGCCGCGTGCAGCGCGCGGTCGCGCACCGCACGACGATGGTGTCGGGCACGGGCGCGGTGCGGCTCGTGTTCGGCGAAGCCGACGGGCTGCCGGGCCTGATCGTCGACTACTACGTCGCCGATACCGCCGAAGCCGGCGCCGCGCCGCGCGGCCAGCTCGTCTGCCAGTTCATGGCCGCGGGCGTCGAAGCGTGGAAAGACGCGATCGTCGCGGCGCTCACCGGCGCGACCGGCTGCCCGAACGTGTACGAGCGCTCGGACGTGTCGATCCGCGACAAGGAAGGGCTCGAACAGACGACCGGCGTGCTGGCCGGCGATGCGCCGCCCGCGACGCTGATCTCGAACGAAAACGGCGTGCGCTATCACGTCGACGTGCCGAACGGCCACAAGACGGGCTTCTACGTCGACCAGCGCGACAACCGCGCGCTCGTCGCACAGTACGCGGCCGACCGCGACGTGCTGAACTGCTTCTGCTACACGGGCGGCTTCTCGCTCGCGGCGCTCAAGGGCGGCGCAAAACGCGTCGTGTCGATCGACTCGTCGGGCGATGCGCTCGCGCTCGCGCAGCAGAACGTCGTCGCCAACGGCTTCGACGCCGAACGCGCGACCTGGCTCGACGCCGATGCGTTCAAGACGCTGCGCCGACTCGTCGACGAAGGCGAGCGTTTCGACCTGATCGTGCTCGATCCGCCGAAGTTCGCGCCGACCCGCGACAGCGTCGATCGCGCGGCGCGCGCGTACAAGGACATCAACCTGAGCGGCTTCAAGCTGCTGCGTCCGGGCGGCCTGCTGTTCACGTACTCGTGTTCGGGCGCGATCGACATGGACCTGTTCCAGAAGATCGTCGCGGGCGCGGCCGCCGACGCGAAAGTCGACGCGCGCATCCTGAAGCGGCTCGGCGCGGGCGTCGATCACCCGCTGCTCGCCGCGTTCCCGGAAGGCGAATATCTGAAGGGCCTGCTGTTGCAAATCGTCTGATCGCCCCGATCTTGGCGGACACCCCTGTCCGCCGGCCCCGCCTGTCGGGCCCGCGCTTTCGCCTGTCGTTCGGACGACGGGCGGGGGCTTGACAGGTATGTTTCAATGAATGGTTGTGCGCCCCGGCTCGCAGCGCGAGGGCGCGACGCACATCCTGGTTTTGACCCCGATTCACGAACCACAGGCGACCGACATGGCCACTCCCGTCACCATCCTTACCGGCTTCCTCGGCAGCGGCAAGACGACGCTGCTCAAGCGCATCCTGAACGAACAGCACGGCATGAAGATCGCCGTGATCGAGAACGAGTTCGGCGAAGAGAACATCGACAACGAAATCCTCGTGCAGGATTCGAACGAGCAGATCATCCAGATGAGCAACGGCTGCATCTGCTGCACGATCCGCGGCGATCTGGCCCGCGCGCTCGGCGATCTCGCCGCGAAGAAGCGCGAAGGCAAGCTCGACTTCGACCGCATCGTGATCGAGACGACCGGCCTCGCGAACCCGGGTCCCGTCGCGCAAACCTTCTTCATCGACAGCGAAATCGCCGACGATTTCCTGCTCGACGCGGTCATCACGCTCGTCGACGCAAAGCACGCGAACGCGCAGCTCGACGAACACGAAGTCGTGCAGCGCCAGGTCGGCTTCGCCGACCGCCTGTTCATCACGAAGTCGGACCTCGTCGACGACCAGACCGTCGCCGGCCTCAAGCACCGCCTGATGCACATGAACCCGAAGGCCGTGATCAAGGTCGTGAACTTCGGTGAAGCCGACATCAAGGAAATCTTCGACCTGCGCGGCTTCAACCTGAACGCGAAGCTCGAGATCGACCCCGACTTCCTCGCCGAAGACGACCACGCGCACCACCACCACGATCACGACCATGATCACGATCACGCCGATTGCGACCACGATCACGGTCAATGCGCGCACGATCACGACCATGGCCACCACCATCACCACCACGCGCACCACGACGACAAGATCAAGTCGTTCGTGTACCGCAACGACCGCCCGTTCGATCCGAACAAGCTGGAAGACTTCCTCGGCGGCATCCTGCAGATCTACGGCGAGCGGATGCTGCGCTACAAGGGCGTGCTGTACATGAAGGGCGTCGACCGCAAGGTCGTGTTCCAGGGCGTGCACCAGATGATGGGCAGCGACCTCGCCGCGAAGTGGCTGCCGGTCGAAAAGAAGACCAACAAGATGGTGTTCATCGGCGTCGACCTGCCGCAGGACCTGATCACCGACGGCCTCGACGCCTGCCTCGCCTGACGCGCACGGGCACCCGCCGCGCACGGCGTCGCCCGGCCGCCTTTCCCGGCGGCTGAGGCGTCTGCGCGGCGCCCTTTTCGGGCAGGGTTTCGCCGTCATCGCTTTTTCGCGATTTGCGCGTTATATTTTCTAGATATTGGCGCAGCCGACGGGGATCGACCCGATACGGCGCCCGCTTGCGATTCAGTTACAATACGTGCCCGCTGGAGTACGGCAACAAACAGGCCCGGTTCTTGCTGAACCAGTTTTCCGGGCATCGCAACCGCGCCGGATCGCCAATCCGCCTCCCGGCCGCGGCCGATGCGATGTGCCGCGCAGCACACCGGTTCGCAGCGCGCACAACTCCGCGCCAGGCCTATCCTGGTATTTGAGAACCGGTTTTCCAGAGGCTTTCGGCCCCGCGGCGGCAAATCGCAAATGATTGCAAGCGCGGTTGCGGGTAATCCCAAAGTGCAGGCAATATCTCTCGATTTGCCGCACATTGAAGAAGCAAGCAGATGACGAAGAAACTCTTGACCGAAGCCGAAATCCTGAAGATGAGCGACAAGGATTACATGAATGAGGATCAGCTCGCCTTCTTCAAAAATCGGCTCGAACAGTTGCAGGCGGACATCCTCAAGAATGCAGGCCAGACGACCGAGAACCTGCGCGAGACGGTGATCGTGCCCGATCCCGCCGATCGCGCGACGATCGAGGAAGAGCACGCGCTCGAGCTGCGTACGCGCGACCGCGAACGCAAGCTCCTCAAGAAGGTTCAGCAGTCGCTCGCCCGCATCGACTCCGGCGATTACGGCTGGTGCGAGGAAACCGGCGAGCCGATCGGCATTCCGCGGCTGCTCGCCCGTCCGACCGCCACGCTGTCGCTCGAAGCGCAGGAGCGCCGCGAGTTGCGCCAGAAGCTGTTCGGCGACTGATCGAGCGGCGTTCCGCTCAGACACGCTGCTTCCCGAAAGCGCGCGGCCTGCCGCGCGCTTTTTGTTTTTCCGGCACCGGTTCCCGGCGTGCCGATTTGCCCCCCGCCTCTTGATATCCCGGCGCCCGCCCTAAAATGAAACGGACGCGCGCCGGGCCGCTCCCCGGCGCACTGCGGATTCACGCGGCGGCGCCTCGCGCCGCCCGACTCTTCCCCGTTTTTCTCAAGGAACGCAGATGGAGCAATTTCACGGCACGACCATCGTTTCGGTCCGGCGCGGCGACAAGGTCGCGCTCGGCGGCGACGGCCAGGTAACCCTCGGCAACATCGTCATGAAGGGTGGCGCGCGGAAAGTGCGGCGGATCTACAACAACCAGGTTCTGGTCGGATTCGCGGGCGGCACCGCCGATGCGTTCTCGCTGCTCGACCGCTTCGAGGCGAAGCTCGAGAAGCACCAGGGCAACCTGACCCGTGCGGCCGTCGAGCTCGCGAAGGACTGGCGCACCGACCGGATGCTGCGCCGCCTCGAGGCGATGCTGATCACGGCCGATGCCACCACCACGCTCGTGATCACCGGCAACGGCGACGTGCTCGACCCCGAAGGCGGCATCTGCGCGATCGGCTCGGGCGGCGCCTACGCGCAGGCTGCGGCCCGCGCGCTCGTCGAGAACACCGAGCTGTCGCCGCGCGAGATCGTCGAGAAGTCGCTCGGGATCGCCGGCGACATGTGCATCTACACGAACCACAATCGCATCATCGAAACGATCGAGTAAGGACCGCACCATGAGCACCATGACCCCTGCCGAGATCGTCTCGGAACTCGACAAGCACATCATCGGCCAGGCGAAGGCGAAGAAGGCCGTCGCCGTCGCACTGCGCAACCGCTGGCGCCGCCAGCAGGTCGCCGACCCGCTGCGCCAGGAAATCACGCCGAAGAACATCCTGATGATCGGGCCGACGGGCGTCGGCAAGACCGAAATCGCGCGCCGCCTCGCGAAGCTCGCCGATGCGCCGTTCATCAAGATCGAAGCGACCAAGTTCACCGAAGTCGGCTACGTCGGCCGCGACGTCGACAGCATCGTGCGCGACCTGATCGAGATTTCGGTCAAGCAGACCCGTGAAACCGAGATGCGCAAGGTGCGCAGCAAGGCGACCGACCAGGCGGAAGACCGCATCCTCGACATCCTGCTGCCGCAACCGCGCGCGGTGGGCTTCGGCAGCGATGCCGAACACGCGAACGACGACAACAACGCGACGCGCCAGACGTTCCGCAAGCGCCTGCGCGAAGGCCAGCTCGACGACAAGGAAATCGAGCTCGACCTCGAGCAGCCGTCGGCCGGCATGGACATCATGGCGCCGCCGGGGATGGAAGAGATGACCGAGCAGATCCGCTCGATGTTCTCGAACCTCGGCAGCGGCAAGAAGCAGCGCCGCAAGGTGAAGATCAAGGAAGCGCTGAAGCTGCTGACCGACGAGGAAGCGGCGAAGATGCTGAACGAAGAGGAAGTGAAGACGAAGGCCGTGCAGAACGTCGAGCAGAACGGCATCGTGTTCCTCGACGAGATCGACAAGATCACGTCGCGCAACAACGAAGGCAGCGGCGGCGAAGTGTCGCGCCAGGGCGTGCAGCGCGACCTGCTGCCGCTCGTCGAAGGCACGACGGTCAACACGAAGTACGGGATGGTGAAGACCGATCACATCCTGTTCATCGCGAGCGGCGCATTCCACCTCGCGAAGCCGAGCGATCTGATCCCCGAACTGCAGGGCCGCTTCCCGATCCGCGTCGAGCTCGATTCGCTGTCCGTGAACGATTTCGAAGCGATCCTCGTCGCGACCGACGCAAGCCTCGTCAAGCAGTACCAGGCGCTGCTCGCGACCGAAGACGTGCAGCTCGAATTCGCCGAAGACGGCATCCGCCGCCTCGCGGAAATCGCGTTCGCGGTCAACGAGAAGACCGAGAACATCGGCGCGCGCCGACTGTACACGGTGATCGAGAAGCTGCTCGAGGAAGTGTCGTTCTCGGCCGGCAACCACACCGGCGAGCGCGTGACGATCGACGCGAAGTATGTCGATCGCGCACTCGGCGAAGTGTCGCAGGACGAAGATCTGTCGCGCTACGTGCTGTAACGCGCGCGGCGCCGGACGAAAAACGGGCGGCCCCTTTCCGGGGTCGCCCGTTTTTTCATGGCGATGCGATGTGGCGCACGTGCCTGCCCCTGGAACGCGGCTGATGGCCGGCGCGCTCGTGCGTCCCTATAATCGGGATTCCTCAGACCACGAACAGACGCATTCGTCACCGCATTCGAATGACCATCTACCCGTCCATCGCCGGCCGGTTCGTGCCGGCCCTGCTCGCGCTCACGCGCGCCGACATCCTGTCGCTCATGCGCCGGATCAGGCGAGATTCGCTGCGGCGCTACAACGTCGCGCTCGTACTCGCGTGGCTGGGCACGCTGGCGGGTATCGCACTCGCCAGCGTCGCGATCAGCATCGGCATCCAGCGCCTCGCGAGTGGCGTATCGACAACGCCGTGGCCGATGGCCATTCCGATCGTGATCGGCGGGTTCGCGCCGTTTCTCGCGAATATCGTCTACTCGGCGCTGATCACGCTCCTGCTGAAACGCGAGATCGTCGCCTGCCTGCCGCGAACGTCAGGCTTGCCCGGCTGACGCGCCCCGCTTACTGCCGCACCGGCTTCTTCGCCAGCTTGCGCTGCAGCGTACGGCGATGCATGTTCAACGCGCGGGCGGTTGCCGAGATGTTGTTGTTGTTCTCGGCCAGCACGCGCTGGATGTGCTCCCATTCGAGCCGGTCGACCGACAGCACGACCGGGTTCTCGAGCGCCTCGTCGGCCTGCACTTCGGTCGCGTTGGTCTGCAGCGCGGCCAGGATCGACTCGACGTTCGCCGGCTTCGCGAGATAGTTGTCCGCGCCTTCCTTCACGGCCTGCACGGCTGTCGCGATGCTCGCGTAGCCGGTCAGCACCAGGATCCGCGCGTCGGGCTGCAGGTCGCACAGCGGCGCGATCAGGCTCAGGCCCGAATCCTCGCCGAGATGCAGGTCGACGGTGATGAACTGGAACTTGCTGCCGGCGGCGAGCCGGAGCGCCGCCTCCTTGTCGTGCGCCTGCTGGACCGCGTAACCGCGGCGCTCGAGGCCGCGCGCGAGCGTGCCCGCGAACACCTCGTTGTCGTCGATCACCAGGAAATTGTTCTCGCTCATGTGGTTTCTCCGTCTACGTGTTGGTTGAGGCGGCCGGCGCCGCGACGCGCACGACCGGCAGGCGCAGCACGGCCCGCGTGCCGCGCGCGGCGGTCGCACCGGCCGGGCGGCTGTCCGGCATGCCGGCCGTCCGTTCGGCCGCACGTTCACCCGTGCGCTGGCCCGCGCGGGGGCCCGATACGGCTGCGGCGTGGCCATTTGCCGCACCGCCGGCCCGCCCGTTGCCGCCCGCCGCGCGCGGCACGACATCGGACAGTTCGATCTCGCCGCCAAGCCGCGCGGCCGCACTGAACGCGAGATACAGGCCGACCCCGTGCCCGCCCTGCGTGCTGTCGACCGGCATCGCGCCGAGCGATTCGCGCAGCGAGGCCGGAATGCCGGGCCCGTCGTCGCATACCTCGAATTCAATTTCGTCGGCCGTGCCGCCGTGCGCGACCTTCGCGGCCAGCGTCACGCGCTGCGGGCTCGCCCGCGCGGCGTTGTCGAGCAGGATCGTCAGGATCTGGCCGGCCGCGACCGTATCGTCGAGCGCGACGCCCGCCGGACGCGCGCCGAGCGATTCGAACTGCACGTGCGGATGCCGCAGGCGCCAGTGCTCGACGAACGTGTCGAGCCAGTCGTCCACCGGCTGGCGGCTGGCCGGCGCGCTCGCGCGGCTGCGCAGGCGCGCGAGCGCCGACGTGCAGAGCGTCATCTGTTCCTCGAGCACCTTCAGGTCGGCCTCGTAGCGCGCGAGCCCCGGATCGGCGCGCGCGGCGTCGCGCAGCTCTTCGGCGAGCATCGCGATCGTCGACAGCGGCGTGCCCATCTCGTGCGCGACGGTGGCGGCCTGCACGCCGAGCGCAACGGCCCGCTCGTCGCGCAGCAGATGCTGCTGCGCTTCGCCGAGCGCCGAATCGCGCTGGCGCAGCGCATTCGACATGCGCGCGACGAACCACGCGATCAGCCCGACGCTCACCATGAAGTTCGCCCACATGCCGGTACGGTAGTAGTCGAACAGGTTCGCCGGGTTGTCCATGTTGAGCGGCACCGAATCGAAGCCGAGTGCCGCATAGCACGCGACCGCGAACGCCGCGAGCCAGATCATCAGGTGCCACGGCAGCACGGCCGCCGCGATCGCGAGCGACGGCAGGTACAGCGACACGAACGGGTTGGTCGTGCCGCCCGACAGGAACAGCAGCGCGGACAGCGCGCCGAGGTCGACCCACAGCTGGCCGAGCAGCTCGAAATTGGTCTCGGGCCGGGCGCGCAGCACGCGCACCCAGGTCAGCGCGTTGAAAACGATTTCGAGCGCGATGACCATCAGCATTGCCGGTAACGGCAGGTGCACGCCGAAATAGGTCTGCACGACGCCGATCGTCACGAGCTGGCCGATGATCGCGAGATTGCGAAGCCAGAACAGGTGACTGAGGTTGACGCGCCCGGTGGTGGTGATTCGTTGCATCCGAGCAGTTTACCCGTTTAGCGGGCGGCGCCTCTAGCGGGGCCGGATCGGATCGCGCGGGCGGGGTGCGCCGCGGGCACGGCGGCCGCCGTCAGCCGGTCGCGCCGGCCATGCGTTGCGCGATCTCGTCGGCCAGGCACTCGGGGCACCGGCAGCGCGCGCCGGCCGCAGGCAGCGTGCCGCCGGGCACCACCGGCATCGACGCGCACCAGCAGTCGAACGGCTGCGTATGCGCGCCACAGTCGAAGCCGCGCCCGCAGTGCGGGCAGCGCGCGCGGCGCGGTGCGGAGCGGGCGGCGGCGGCGGCGGCGGCGGCGGCAGGATCGGTCATGGCGCAATCGCGGAAGCGGGCGGGAAATCGCCCCACGCGACAAGCATAGCGCGGCGCACGGATTTTGCACGCCGGCCATCCGGCCGAGGCCCCTCGCAAACACGCGCGCGCCAGCCCGCCGGCGACACCCGCGCGCCGCGGCCGGAATCGCGCCGCGCCATAGCCGGCGGGCCGCCGCGCGCCGTGCCCGCCTCGCGCCGCCGGTGTTCCGGCCCGCCCAAAAACCCGATGCTGCGCTGCGCCACTCCTGTACAATTCGCCGTGTTTCAACTGTTCCCAGCCAGAGCCGCCGCCATGTCCGAGCCCATCGACCTCTCGCAGATCGCCCCCACGCTGAAAGCAGAAATCCTCGCCGAGGCGCTGCCGTACATCCGTCGTTACCACGGCAAGACCGTGGTCATCAAATACGGCGGCAACGCGATGACGGAAGAGCGGCTCAAGCAGGGCTTCGCGCGCGACGTGATCCTGCTGAAACTGGTCGGCATCAACCCGGTGATCGTCCACGGCGGCGGTCCGCAGATCGATCACGCGCTGAAGAAGATCGGCAAGGCCGGCACCTTCATCCAGGGCATGCGCGTCACCGACGAAGAGACGATGGAAGTCGTCGAGTGGGTGCTGGGCGGCGAAGTGCAGCAGGACATCGTGATGCTGATCAACCACTTCGGCGGCCACGCGGTGGGCCTGACGGGCAAGGACGGCGGCCTGATCCACGCACGCAAGCTGCTGATGCCGGACCGCGACAACCCGGGCCAGTACATCGACATCGGCCAGGTCGGCGAAGTCGAGGCGATCAACCCGGCGGTCGTGAAGGCGCTGCAGGACGACGCGTTCATCCCGGTGATCTCGCCGATCGGCTTCGGCGAAGACGGCCTCTCGTACAACATCAATGCGGACCTCGTCGCGGGCAAGCTCGCGACCGTGCTGAACGCCGAGAAGCTGCTGATGATGACCAACATCCCGGGCGTGATGGACAAGGACGGCAACCTGCTGACCGACCTGTCGGCGCGCGAGATCGACGCGCTGTTCGAGGACGGCACGATCTCCGGCGGCATGCTGCCGAAGATCTCGTCGGCGCTCGACGCCGCGAAGAGCGGCGTGAAGTCGGTGCACATCGTCGACGGCCGGATCGAGCATTCGGTGCTGCTGGAAATCCTGACCGAGCAACCGTTCGGCACGATGATCCGCTCGCATTGAGCGCGCGCCGCCAGCCAGTCAGCCCCGACCTTCCGGCCCCGCTGCGGCGCCGGCGCATCTCGCGCAGCCGGCCGCGCGCCGGCGCGCCCGTCTGGCTGTTCGACCTCGACAACACGCTGCACCACGCATCGCACGCGATCTTTCCCGAGATCAACCGTGCGATGACGCAATACATCATCGATACGCTGCAGGTCGAGCGCGCCGAAGCCGACCGCCTGCGCAACGACTACACCGAGCGCTACGGCGCCGCGCTGCTCGGCCTCACGCGCCACCATCCGATCGACCCGCACGACTTCCTGCGCGTGGTCCACACGTTTTCCGACCTGCCCGCGATGATCCGCGCCGAGCGCGGCCTCGCGCGCATCGTCGCCGCGCTGCCGGGCCGCAAGCTGATCCTGACCAACGCGCCGGAGAACTATGCGCGCGCGGTGCTGCGCGAGCTGCGCATCGAGCGGCTGTTCGAGCGCGTGATCGCGATCGAGCACATGCGCGACCGCCGCACGTGGCGCGCGAAGCCCGATCACACGATGCTGCGCCGGACGCTGCGCGCCGCCCATGCGCGCCTGTCCGACGCGATTCTCGTCGAAGATACGCGCGGCCACCTGAAGCGCTACAAGCGTCTCGGCATCGGCACGGTATGGATCACCGGCCACCTGCCGGGCCATCTGCCGGTTACCGGGCGTCCCCACTATGTCGACCAGCGCATTCGTTCGTTAAAATCGCTCCGACTGGGCACACGATCGGGGCGACAAAAATGCAGCCGACTTACCCGCAGGACCAAGCCGTAACGGACGATCAGGCATCACCCACCCGCACCCGTACGCGCCCGAAGCCGGGCGAGCGTCGCGTGCACATCCTGCAGACGCTCGCAACGATGCTCGAGGCGCCGAAGCGCGAGAAGATCACGACGGCGTCGCTGGCGGCGCGGCTCGACGTGTCCGAAGCCGCGCTGTACCGCCATTTCCCCAGCAAGGCGAAGATGTACGAAGGGCTGATCGAGTTCATCGAGCAGTCGCTGTTCGGCCTCGTCAACCAGATCGTCGAGAAGGAACCGAACGGCGTGCTGCAGGCCCGCACGATCGCGCTGACGATGCTCAGTTTCGCCGCGAAGAACCCCGGGATGACGCGCGTGCTGACCGGAGAGGCGCTGGTCGGCGAGGACGAGCGGCTGACCGAGCGCGTGAACCAGCTGCTCGACCGCATCGAAGCCACCGTCAAGCAGTGCCTGCGGGTCGCGCGCACGGAGGCGAATGCGCCCGGCGGCGCCGCGCCGTTCGCGCTGCCGGCCGATTACGACCCGGCCGCGCGGGCGAGCCTGCTCGTCAGCTACGTGATCGGCCGCTGGCACCGCTTCGCGAAAGGCGGATTCCAGAAACCGCCCGGCGAGCAGGCCGATGCGCATCTGCGGCTGATCCTGCAGTGAAGGGACGCTGACGACACGCCGCGCCGCCCGCGCCGGAATCCGCCTCCCGCAAATTCCGCTATACTTTGCCGACTTGCCGCCCCTCGGGTGGCAGGTCGGAAGCGCGCCGATTTGCTGACTCGATTGCGGGCGCGCGAACCGGCCGGGGCGTTGATGGTGTCTTTGTCCCGGCGGTTCACTACAAATGCGGCTAAAGAGGTCGTCAGCCGCGCACCTCCGACTCCGCGCATCGCCGACACCATTTAGCTGCCCAGTCATAAGGCGGAACGAATGGAATCGATCGGCATCGTCGCTCCACAGACCATGCACTTCGCCGAACCGCTGCGCTTGCAAAGCGGCAGCGTGATCGGCAACTATCAGCTCGTCGTCGAGACGTACGGCGAACTCAACGCCGCGCGCTCGAACGCGGTGCTCGTCTGCCACGCGCTCAACGCGTCGCACCACGTCGCCGGCGTCTACGCGGACGATCCGCGCAGCACCGGCTGGTGGGACAACATGGTCGGGCCGGGCAAGCCGCTCGACACCAACCGCTTCTTCGTGATCGGCGTGAACAACCTCGGCTCGTGTTTCGGCTCGACCGGCCCGATGAGCGTCGATCCGTCGACCGGCAAGCCATACGGTGCGCGCTATCCGGTCGTCACCGTCGAGGACTGGGTCCACGCGCAGGCGCGGGTTGCCGACGCGTTCGGCATCGAGCGCTTCGCCGCGGTGATGGGCGGCAGCCTCGGCGGCATGCAGGCGCTCGCGTGGAGCCTGATGTATCCGGAGCGCGTCGCGCACTGCATCGACATCGCGTCGACGCCGAAGCTGTCCGCGCAGAACATCGCGTTCAACGAAGTCGCGCGCTCGGCGATCCTGTCCGATCCCGATTTCCACGGCGGCGACTACTACGCGCACGGCGTGAAACCGAAACGCGGCCTGCGCGTCGCGCGGATGATCGGCCACATCACGTACCTGTCCGACGACGACATGGCCGAGAAATTCGGCCGCGCGCTGCGCCGCGCCGACGGCGCGCTCGACGCGTACAACTTCAGCTTCGACGTGGAATTCGAGGTCGAGTCGTACCTGCGCTACCAGGGCGACAAGTTCGCCGACTACTTCGACGCGAACACCTACCTGCTGATCACGCGCGCGCTCGACTACTTCGACCCGGCGAAGGCGTTCGACGGCAACCTGACGGCCGCGCTCGCGCATACGCAGGCGAAGTACCTGATCGCGAGCTTCTCGACCGACTGGCGCTTCGCGCCCGCACGTTCGCGCGAAATCGTGAAGGCGCTGCTCGACAACAAGCGCACGGTCACCTACGCGGAAATCGACGCGCCGCACGGCCACGACGCGTTCCTGCTCGACGACGCGCGCTATCACAACCTGATCCGCGCGTATTACGAACGAATCGCCAACGAGGTGGGTGCATGAACCAGCAAGCGCTGAATTCCCTGTCCGCGCGCGCGGACTTCCGCACGATCGCCCGCTGGGTCGAGCCGCGCTCGACCGTTCTCGACCTCGGCTGCGGCGACGGCTCGCTGTTGTCGCTGCTGATGGAAGAACTGGACGTCACCGGTTACGGGATCGAACTGAACGACGCGGGCGTGCTCGCGAGCACGAAGAACGGCATCAACGTGATCCAGCAGAACCTCGAGGACGGCCTGCGCCTGTTCGAGGACCACAGCTTCGACATCGCGATCCTGTCGCAAACGCTGCAGACGATCCACCAGACGGCCGCGATCCTGCGCGAAACGGCGCGCGTCGGCCGCGAGTGCATCGTGTCGTTCCCGAACTTCGGTTACTGGTCGCACCGCCTGTCGGTGCTGCACGGCCGGATGCCCGTGTCGAAATCGCTGCCGTACCAGTGGCACAACACGCCGAACGTGCGGGTGCTGACGATCAAGGATTTCGAGGCGCTCGCGCCCGAAGTCGGCGTCACGATCCTCGATCGCGTCGTGCTGCACGAAGGCCAGCCGATTCGATGGGGAGCGAACTGGCGTGGTAGTCTTGCTGTCTACCGCGTCAAGCGCAGCTGAGCCAGGGGGCCGTTGACGGACGCCGACGGCCCGCACGCTCGTGCGGCCGCGCTTCTGTGCCACCCGCGCCGCCGCCTGCGCTGCCGCCGCAATCAGTCAACGCTACCCAGTTCCAGTCCATGTCGAAAACGCCACACGAGGCGCCCGCACTCACCGCTCACGAGGAGCACCCCGGCTGGCGAGCCTATCTGAACACGCACATGCTGATCTGCGTGTTCCTCGGCTTCACGTCAGGTCTGCCCCTCTTCACGCTCGTCTACCTCGTGCAGGCATGGCTGCGCTCCGAGGGCGTGAACCTGAAGGAAATCGGCCTGTTCGCGCTGATCCAGTTCCCGTATACGTGGAAGTTCCTGTGGGCGCCGCTGATGGACCGCTACATCCCGCGCCTGCCCGGCTGGCGGCCGGGCCGCCGGCGCGGCTGGATGCTGCTCACGCAGGTGCTGGTCGCGGGTGCGATCGCCGCGCTCGGCTTCGTGTCGCCGCGCGACTCGATCTGGACGGTGGCCGCGCTCACGACGCTCGTCGCGTTCTTCGGCGCGAGCTCCGACATCGTGATCGACGCGTACCGCCGCGAGCTGCTGCGCGATACCGAGCAGGGCCTCGGCAACGCGGTGCACGTGAACGCATACAAGCTCGCCGCGCTGATTCCCGGCTCGCTGGCGTTGATCCTGTCCGACCACATGCCGTGGGACGCCGTGTTCGCACTCACCGGCGCGTTCATGCTGCCGGGCATCCTGATGACGCTGCTCGTGCGCGAGCCGGAAGTGGTCGGCGTGCCGCCGCGCAACCTGCGCGACGCGATCGTGCTGCCGTTCCGCGAATTCATCCAGCGCGACGGCTGGGCCGGCGCGCTGCTCGTGATCGCGTTCATCTTCCTGTTCAAGATCGGCGACACGATGGCGACCACGCTGTCGACGTCGTTCTTCCTCGACATCGGCTTCACGCGCACCGAAATCGGCATCGTCGCGAAAACCACCGCGCTCGTCGCGAGCGTCGCCGGCGGCATCATCGGCGGCATCTGGCTCGTGAAGATCGGCATCGGCCGCGGGCTGTGGATCTTCGGCGCGCTGCAGATGGTGTCGACGCTCGGCTTCGCGTGGCTCGCGCAGCTCGGCCCCGGCTCGCCGGCGCTCGCGATGCTCTACGACTTCACCGTCTCGACGAGCCACGCGATCGCATCGGCACTGTCGGTGTTCGGCATCGCCGTCACGCCGCAATTCAGCCCGATGACGGTCGCGCTCGCAATCGTCTACGGTTTCGAAACCTTCACGACGGGCCTGACGATGGCCGCGTTCGTCGCGTATATCGCGAGCACGACCGACCCGCGCTACACGGCCACGCAGTTCGCGCTGTTCACGAGCCTCGCGTCGGTGCCGCGCACGCTCGCGTCGGCTGCGAGCGGTTTCGTCGTCGCGAAGATCGGCTGGTTCGACTACTTCATCGTGTGTACCGCGCTCGCGATTCCCGGCATGCTGCTGCTGTTCAAGATCGCGCCGTGGAACGGTACCGCACGCAACGGCGAGGCCAGCCGTGCGCAGTGACCGCCTGCACCGCGTCGCGCGCGTTGCGGCCTCGTTGAGCATCGGCGCCGCGGCACTCGCCGCGACGTTCGCGCACGCGTCCGACACCGCTGCGACTGGCGCGGGCACCACGCCGGCTGCCGCACCCGCCACGCCAACCGCGCCCGCAACGTCCACCGCACCCGTCGCGCCGTCCGCCGCCGAAGCCGCGCAGCCGACCGGCGCCGCGGTGCCGGCAAAGGCCTATACGCCGACGCCGCAGCAGGTGCGCTACGGCAACGCGATCGCGTTCCGTACGCTGATCCCGTCGCCGCTGCTCGAACAGCTCACCGCGAACGAATACGCGCAGATCGTGCAGGCCGCCGCCGACAGCAACCGGCTGCTGCCCGCGAACCAGCCGCGCGTGAAGCGCCTGCGCGCGATCGTCGCGAAGCTCGCGCCGTATTCGGTGAAGTGGAACGATCGCGTGAAGAGCTGGAACTGGGACGTCAACGCGATCCGCTCGCGCGACATCCGCCTGACCTGCCTGCCGGGCGGCAAGGTGCTCGTGTACGGCGGCATGCTCGACCGCGTCCGCCTGAACGACGACGAGCTCGGCGTGCTGCTCGCGCACGGCATCGCGCATGCGCTGCGCGAACACGCGCGCAGCAACTTCAGCACGGCCTCGCAGACGTCGCTGCGCGCCGCCGCGCTGCCGCCGCTGTTTGGCGTCGGCGATCCGCTGCCGCAGGCGCTGAACCTCGGCGAGCGCCTGCAGGCGCTCCACTACGACCCGACCGACGAGACCGAAGCCGACGTGATCGGCGGCGACATCGCCGCCCGCGCGGGCTTCGATCCGCGCGCCGCGATCACGCTGTGGGACAAGCTCGCGGTTGCGACGCGCGCGAACAAGGCCACCGGCTTCATCTACACGCACCCGTACAGCACCGCGCGGCGCCAGGATCTGCTGAACCGGCTGCCGGACCTGATGCCGCTGTACGCGAAGGCGACCGGCAAGCGCGTCGACACGCTGCCCGACTACGCAGGCATCAGCGCGCAGCGGCGCAAGGTCGTGCGGCGCTGAGCGCCGCCGCGTGACATCGAACGCTAAGCGTCCACCGCGGCCGCGATCGGACGAACGCCGCTTTCGCGCATCCAGCGCACCTCGTCACCCGGGCTGCGGCCGAACAGCCGCTTGAATTCGCGACTGAACTGCGACGCGCTCGCATAGCCGACGCGCGCGGCCGCCGTACCGGCGCCCACCCCGTCCTGCACCATCATCAACCGCGCCTGGTGCAGCCGCGCGGCCTTCACGTACTGCATCGGCGACGTCGCCGTCACGTGCTTGAACTGCGCATGGAACACCGCGAGGCTCATCCCGGCCTCGCGCGCGAGCGTCTCGACATCGAGGTCGGCCTTCAGCTCCGCATGGATACGCCGCAACGCCTTCGCGATGCGGCCGAAGTGATGCTGCTGCACGAGCGCCGCGCGCATCGCGTCGCCCTGCTCGCCCGTCAGCACGCGATACGCGATCTCGCGCATGATCGCGGGCCCCAGCACGCGCGTGTCGTGTGGCGACGCGAGCGCTTCGAGCAGCCGCACGACCGCGTCGGCCAGCGGCGCGTCGAGCGGCGTTGAATAGACGCCGAGCGGTTCGCTGGCGGCGGCGCCGAGCGTCTCGTCCAGCAGGATCGCGAGCTCGGCGATCACCGCGAGGTCGACGCGGATCGAGATCGCGAGAAACGGCTCGTCCATGCTCGCGAACGTCTCGCACTCGAATGGCAGCGGCACCGACAACACCAGGTACTGCTGCGCGTCGTACACGAACGAGCGATCGCCCAGATAGCCGAGCTTGCGCCCCTGGCACACGACGATGATGCTCGGCTCGTACAGCACCGGCATGCGCGGCGCGGGACGGGTCACGCGGATGAAGCGCACGCCGTCGAGCGCCGCGAGCGTGTCGCCATCGTTCGGCGCGAGGCGCGTGTGCAGCTCGATCATGCGGCGCTGCACGCGGTCGCCCGCGTCGGCCAAAAGGGGCTGGAAGCTCATCGGCGTGGTCCTGTCCGGCAAGAGAATCTGGCTCGCAATGTAGCACCTTGAATGCGTTTTGACGGCTGTTAGCGTGCAGTTCAAGAGGAATAGGCAAATCTTCCAGACCTTCGTGTATTTCGCCGCGGCGTCGCGCTCCTTACGATGACGTCCTGCCTCGCCGCATCGCCACATGATGCGACGGCAGTCTGTTTCGCCGGATCCGTTCCGGACAAGGAGCCCACCGCATGAGCACTACCTATGCCTACGCGGCGACCGATTCGCAGTCGCCGCTCGCCCCGTTCGAATTCCAGCGTCGCGCGCTGCGCGACCTCGACGTCCAGATCGACGTCCTCTACTGCGGCGTCTGCCACTCGGACCTGCACCAGGCGCGCAACGAATGGCGCAACACGATCTACCCGGTCGTGCCGGGCCATGAAATCGTCGGCCGCGTGACCGCGACCGGCGCGCAGGTCTCGCGCTTCAAGGTCGGCGAGCTGGTCGGCGTCGGCTGCCTCGTCGATTCGTGCCGCACCTGCCCGAGCTGCGCCGACGGCCTCGAGCAATACTGCGAGAACGGCTTCGTCGGCACCTACAACGGCCAGGACCGCGTGACGGGCGACGTCACGTTCGGCGGCTATTCGACGCAGCTCGTCGTCGACGAGGCGTTCGTGCTGCGCGTGCCCGAGACGCTCGACCCGGCCGGCGCCGCGCCGCTCCTGTGCGCGGGGATCACGACCTACTCGCCGTTGCGGCAGTGGAACGTCGGTCCCGGCAAGAAGGTCGGCATCGTCGGGCTCGGCGGCCTCGGCCACATGGGCGTGAAGCTGGCGCGCGCGATGGGGGCGCACGTCGTGCTGTTCACGACGTCGCCGTCGAAGATCGAGGACGGCAAGCGCGTCGGCGCGCACGAAGTCGTGATCTCGAACGACGAAGCGCAGATGAACGCGCACCTGAACAGCTTCGACTTCATCCTGAACACGGTCGCCGCGCAGCACGACCTGAACCCGTTCCTGCACCTGCTGAAGCGCGACGGCACGATGACGCTCGTCGGCGCGCCGGAACACGATCACCCGTCGCCGCAGGTGTTCAACCTGATCTTCAAGCGCCGCCGCCTCGCGGGCTCGCTGATCGGCGGGATCGCGGAAACGCAGGAAATGCTCGACTTCTGCGCGGAGCACGGGATCACGTCGGATGTCGAAACGATTCCGATGCAGCAGATCAACGCCGCTTACGAGCGGATGCTGAAGAGCGACGTGAAGTACCGGTTCGTGATCGACATGGCGTCGCTCAGGCAGTAAGCGCCGCGTCAAACGAAACGGGCCGCATGTCCGACATGCGGCCCGTTTTGCATTCGGCGGCTGCGCGACGCGGCGCAGCGCCGGCGATCACTTCTTGTAGTCGTAGTCGATCGTCAGCGGCGCATGGTCGCTGAACTTGATGTCCTTGAAGATCGACGTGCTTTTCGCGGTGCCGGCCACGCCCGGCGTCGCGATCTGGTAATCGATCCGCCACCCGACGTTCTTCGCGTACGCCTGGCCGCGGTTGCTCCACCACGTGTACTGCTCGGCGCGCGGGTCGAGCGTGCGGAATACGTCGACGTAGCCGACATCGTCGAACAGCTTCGTGAGCCACTCGCGCTCTTCCGGCAGGCAGCCCGAGTTCTTCTGGTTGCTCTTCCAGTTCTTGATGTCGATTTCCTTGTGGACGATGTTCACGTCGCCGCACAGGATCACTTCGCGCTTCTTCTTCAGCGCGGCGAGGTGCGGCATGAATTCGTCCATGAAGCGGTACTTCGCCTGCTGGCGCTCTTCGCCGCTCGAGCCGGACGGCACGTACACCGACACGACCGACAGCTTGCCGTAGCGCGCCTCGACGTAGCGCCCTTCGGTATCGAATTCGCTGCTGCCGAAGCCGATGATCACGTCATCGGGCTCGCGGCGGCTGTACACGCCCGCGCCGCTGTAGCCCTTCTTCTCGGCGTGGTGGAAATAGCTCTTGAAGCCGTGCGGCTCGACGAATTCGGCCGGCAGGTCGTCGGCCGATACCTTGATTTCCTGCACGCACACGCAATCGGCGTTCTGTTCGCCGAGCCATTCGAAGAAGCCCTTCTTCGCGGCGGAGCGGATGCCGTTCAGGTTGGCGGTAATCACTCGCATCATGTCGGGTTCCGTTCAGTTCGATGTTTTTACAGGGTGGCAGCTTAACGGATCTTCACGCCTTCGAGCTCGGGCTTCGGCGGCGGGAATTCCAGCTTCATGTCGGTCATCGCGCGCAGCAGCAGCTCGGCGATCATCACGTTGCGGTGCGTCTTCGAATCCGCCGGGATCACGTACCACGGCGCATGCTCGGCCGACGTCGCGGCAAGCGCGTCGCGGTACGCGGACTGGTACGCCTCCCAGTGCTTGCGCGCGTCGAGGTCGGAGATGTCGAACTTCCAGTGCTTGGCCGGATCGTCGATGCGCGCCTGCAGCCGCTCGCGCTGCTCGTCCTTCGAGATGTGCAGGAAACACTTGATGATCGTCGTGCCGTTCTCGACCAGCATCGTCTCGAAATCGCGGATCTGCCGGTAGCGGCGCTCGCACTCCTTGCTGTCGATCGCATCGAGCACGCGCGGCACGAGCACGTCTTCGTAGTGGCTGCGGTTGAAGATCGCGAGCTCGCCCGCGGCCGGCACCTGCGCATGCACGCGCCACAGGAAGTCGTGCGCGGCCTCGATCGGCGTCGGCGCCTTGAACGGCACGATGCGCAGGCCGAGCGGGTCGACATCGCGGAACACCGCGCGCACGGTGCCGTCCTTGCCGCTGGTGTCCATCCCCTGCAGCACGAGCAGCACGCGCTTCTTCTGTTGCGTGTGCAGGCGCTCCTGCTGCGTGTCGAGCTCGGTCGACACGGCCGACAGGCGTTCGCGGTCGGCGTCCTTCGAGCCGGACGAAAACGGCTTCGCGCCCGGGTCGAACGCATCGAGCTTGAATGCGGCGGCTTCCTTCTCGCGCGTGCTGTAGGGCACGCGGAAATCGTCGAGCGACGGTTGTTTCGCCATTCGTTCCTCCGTTGGACGGTGTGATGCATACGATAACGCATCCACCAAACGCAACGGGCCGCCCCGAACTGGTTCGGAGCGGCCCGTCGTCAAGCGCGGTTCAGGCGCGCGGTCATGCTCAGCCGAGCTTCTTCTTCAGCAGTTCGTTGACCTGCTGCGGATTGGCCTTGCCCTTCGTCGCCTTCATCGCCTGGCCGATCAGCGCGTTGAACGCCTTTTCCTTGCCTGCGCGGAATTCCTCGACCGACTTCGCGTTCGCCGCGAGCACTTCGTCGATGATCGCTTCCAGCGCGCCGGTGTCGGAGATCTGCTTCAGCCCCTTCGCGTCGATGATCCGGTCGGCCGCGCCTTCGTCGGTCGCCTTCTCGTCCCAGATCGCCGCGAAGATTTCCTTCGCGATCTTGTTCGAGATCGTGCCGTCGGCGATGCGCTGCAGCAGCAGCGCGAGCTGCGCGGCCGACACGGGGATCGCGTCGATCTCGATGCCGTCACGGTTCAGCTGCGACGACACGTCGCCCATCAGCCAGTTCGCGACGATCTTCGCGTTCGCCGCGCCGGCCTTCGCGACCACCGCCTCGAAGTAAGCGGCCATCGCCTTGCTCGTGGTCAGCACGCCCGCGTCGTACGCAGACACGCCGTACTCGTCGACGAAGCGCTGCTGGATCGCGGCCGGCAGTTCGGGCATGCCCGACTGCACGCGCTCGACCCAGTCCTGGCCGATCACGAGCGGCATCAGGTCGGGGTCGGGGAAGTAGCGGTAGTCGTGCGCGTCTTCCTTGCTGCGCATCGAACGCGTCTCTCGCTTGTCCGGATCGTAGAGGCGCGTTTCCTGCACGACTTCGCCGCCGTCCTCGATCAGCTCGATCTGGCGACGGACTTCGAAGTTGATCGCCTCCTCGAGGAACCGGAACGAGTTCAGGTTCTTGATTTCCGCGCGCGTGCCGAACTTCTCCTGGCCGACCGGGCGCACCGACACGTTCGCGTCGCAGCGGAACGAGCCTTCCTGCATGTTGCCGTCGCAGATGCCGAGCCACACGACGAGCCCGTGCAGCGCCTTCGCGTAGGCGACGGCCTCGGCCGCGCTGCGCATTTCCGGCTCGGTGACGATCTCGAGCAGCGGCGTGCCCGCACGGTTCAGGTCGATCCCCGTCGCGCCCGCGAAGTCTTCATGCAGCGACTTGCCCGCATCTTCCTCGAGGTGCGCGCGGGTCAGGTTGACCGTCTTCTCGTACGCTGCCTTGCCGGCCTTTTCGTTGGCGGGCACCTGGATCGTGATCTGGCCGCCCTGCACGACCGGAATCTCGTACTGGCTGATCTGATAGCCCTTCGGCAGATCGGGGTAGAAGTAATTCTTGCGCGCGAAGATGCTGCGCGGCGCGATGGTCGAGCCGATCGCGAGACCGAAGCGGATCGCCCGCTCGACCGCGCCGCGGTTCAGCACCGGCAGCACGCCCGGCAGCGCCAGGTCGACCGGGCAGGCCTGCGTGTTCGGCTCGGCGCCGAACTGCGTCGACGCGCCCGAGAAAATCTTCGAGACGGTCGACAGTTGCGCGTGCGTCTCGAGACCGATAACGACTTCCCATTGAGTAGCCATATGCTTACACCCCTGCCGGAACTTGCTTGTGCCAGTCGGTCGCGCGCTGGAACGCGTCGGCGACCTGCAGCATCCGGGCTTCGTTGAAATAGTTGCCGATGATCTGCAGGCCGACCGGGCGCTTCGCGTTCGCGCCCGCGCCGAAGCCGCACGGCACGCTCATGCCGGGCAGGCCGGCGAGGCTCACCGACAGCGTGTAGATATCCGCGAGATACATCTGCACCGGATCGTCGCCCTTCGCGCCGAGATCCCATGCGACCGTCGGCGACGCCGGGCCCATGATCACGTCGCAGGACTTGAACGCTTCCTGGAAATCGTTCGCGATGATGCGGCGGATCTTCTGCGCCTGCAGGTAGTACGCGTCGTAGTAGCCGTGCGACAGCACGTACGCGCCGACCAGAATGCGGCGCTTCACCTCGGGGCCGAAGCCTTCGGCGCGCGACTTCTTGTACATGTCGAGCAGGTCGCCGTACTGCGCGGCGCGATGGCCGAAGCGCACGCCGTCGAAACGCGACAGGTTCGACGACGCTTCGGCCGGCGCGATCACGTAGTACACGGGGATCGACAGTTCCGTCTTCGGCAGCGATACCGGCACGAGCGTCGCGCCGAGCGCTTCATACTGCTTCAGCGCCGCGTCGATCGTCGCGCGCACGTCGTCGGCGAGGCCTTCGCCGAAATACTCGTTCGGCAAACCGATGCGCAGGCCCGCGAGCGGCTTGCCCGCGTCGTTGCCGGCCGTCCACGGCTGGCCGAGGTGGCGCGTGAAATCCTCGTCGTCGCGCTCGAGGCTCGTCGAGTCGCGCTCGTCGAAGCCGGCCATCGCGTTCAGCAGCAGCGCGCAGTCGGACGCACTCTGCGCCATCGGGCCGCCCTGGTCGAGCGACGACGCGAACGCGATCATCCCGTAGCGCGACACGCGGCCGTAGGTCGGCTTGATGCCCGTCACGCCCGCGAACGAAGCGGGCTGGCGGATCGAACCGCCGGTGTCGGTGCCGGTCGCGGCCGGCGCGAGACGCGCGGCGACGGCGGCCGAGCTGCCGCCCGAGCTGCCGCCCGGCACCGCGTTCGTGTCCCACGGGTTCTTCACCGCGCCGAACGCGGAATTCTCGTTCGACGAGCCCATCGCGAACTCGTCCATGTTGGTCTTGCCGAGCGTGACCATGCCGGCCGCCTGCAGGCGGGCGACGACGGTCGCGTCGAACGGGCTCTCGTAATTCGCGAGCATCTTCGAGCCGGCGGTCGAGCGCCAGCCGCGCGTGACGAACACGTCCTTGTGCGCGATCGGCAGGCCGGTGAGCGCGCCGCCCGCGCCGCGCGCGAGCGCCGCGTCGGCGGCTTTCGCCTGCGCGAGGGTCAGATCGGCGTCGACATGGACGAACGCGTTCAGGTCGCGTGCGGCGTCGATCCGTTTCAGGTAGTGCTGCGCGAGCTCGACGGCCGAGCATTCCTTGGCGGCGAGCGCGGCGCGCAGTTCGGTCAGGCTTTTTGCGTGCATTGAGTGGTTTTCCTGGGAATTCTGGGTGGCGCGCGGCGCAAGGCGGCCGGCGCGCTTGTCATCGAATGCTTACTCGATCACCTTCGGCACGAGATAGAGGCCGTCCTGGACGGCCGGCGCCGGACGCTGGTTGTCGTCGCGATTGACGACTTCCGTCACGGCGTCGTCGCGCAGGCGCTGCGCGACTTCCTGGATCTGTTCGATCGGGTGGGCGAGCGGCGCGATGCCGGCGGTATCCACCGCCTGCATCTGCTCGACGAGGCCGAAGAATTCATTGAGCTGGCCGAGCATGTGCTCGGCGTCGGCGTCGGCCATTTCGAGTCGCGCCAGGTGCGCGATGCGTTTCACATCGGTCAGGGTCAGGGCCATGCGATCACCGGAAAAACAAGGCTGCGCAGCGCATCAAAAGCAGCACTGCGGCGGGGGGTTGGAGGGTGCGATCCCACCCTCAAAAATCGGGGCCGAAGCGGCAAAAATACCGCCCGTTTCGATTCAAATACCGTGAAATTATAAGGTATCATTACGCGTTCGACCCAAACCCGGCAGCCTTTTCCCGCACCGTTTCGCCCCACTTCGGCAAGCCGTGCGTGCATCGTGCGATCCCCGGTAGACATCACTCGCAGCTTCGTGCGCCGCGGCGGCCGCTTCCGCCACGCTTCCCGAGGCTGTTATTTTTTCCGCTGCCGCCCTCAGCGCTCGCTATGCAGGGCCGGCCCAGAGCGAAACAGGATTCTGAATGTTCGGTTTTTTGCGCAGCTACTTCTCCAACGATCTCGCGATCGACCTCGGCACCGCAAACACCCTGATCTACATGCGCGGCAAGGGCATCGTGCTCGATGAACCGTCCGTCGTGTCGATCCGCCAGGAAGGCGGCCCCAACGGCAAGAAGACGATCCAGGCGGTCGGCAAGGAAGCCAAGCAGATGCTCGGCAAGGTGCCGGGCAACATCGAGGCGATCCGCCCGATGAAGGACGGCGTGATCGCCGACTTCACCGTCACCGAGCAGATGATCAAGCAGTTCATCAAGACCGCTCACGAATCGCGCATGTTCTCGCCGTCGCCGCGCATCATCATTTGCGTGCCGTGCGGCTCGACCCAGGTCGAGCGCCGCGCGATCAAGGAAGCCGCACACGGCGCCGGCGCATCGCAGGTCTACCTGATCGAGGAGCCGATGGCGGCCGCGATCGGCGCGGGCCTGCCGGTGTCGGAAGCCACCGGCTCGATGGTCGTCGACATCGGCGGCGGCACGACCGAAGTCGGCGTGATCTCGCTCGGCGGCATCGTGTACAAGGGTTCTGTCCGCGTCGGCGGCGACAAGTTCGACGAGGCGATCGTCAACTACATCCGCCGCAACTACGGGATGCTGATCGGCGAACAGACCGCCGAGGCGATCAAGAAGGAAATCGGCTCCGCGTTCCCGGGCTCCGAAGTCAAGGAAATGGAAGTGAAGGGCCGCAACCTGTCGGAAGGCATCCCGCGCAGCTTCACGATCTCCAGCAACGAAATCCTCGAAGCGCTGACCGATCCGCTGAACCAGATCGTGTCGTCGGTGAAGATCGCGCTCGAGCAGACGCCGCCGGAACTCGGCGCCGACATCGCCGAACGCGGGATGATGCTGACGGGCGGCGGTGCGCTGCTGCGCGACCTCGACCGCCTGCTCGCGGAAGAAACCGGCCTGCCGGTGCTCGTCGCCGAAGATCCGCTCACCTGCGTCGTGCGCGGTTCGGGCATGGCGCTCGAGCGCATGGACAAGCTGGGCAGCATCTTCTCGTACGAGTGATCGTCTAAGCTGTTTCGTTGATATGACGCACCCGCGGCGTGGCCGGATCGCTCGTTTAGAACGAACCGCCGCGCCGTTTGCGCGTCTGAGCATCATTTAACCGATCACACGCGCCCGGCGCCGACCATGGAATACAGTCCGCCGCCCCTCTTCAAGCAAGGTCCGCCCGCGCTTGCGCGGCTCATCTTCTTCGTTGCCCTCGCCATCGCGCTCCTGGTGTCGGACGCGCGCTTCAGCACGCTCGAAATCGTGCGCGGCGTGCTCGGCACCGTGCTCTATCCGCTGCAGCGCGCAGCGCTCGTGCCGCGCGACCTGTTCATGGGCGCGGCCGACATCGCCGTCACCGGCGCATCGCTGCGCCACGAGAACGACGACCTCCGCAAACGCAACCTGCAACTGTCCACGCAGGCCAACCAGGCCGCCGTGCTCACGCAGGAAAACGCGCACCTGCGCGCGGTGCTCGAACTGCGCCAGCACATCGCGACGCAATCGACGCCGGTCGAGATCCAGTACGACACCAGCGATCCGTTCACGCAGAAGATCGTGGTCGGGCAAGGCTCGCAGCAAGGCATCCAGAACGGCTCGCCCGTCGTCAGCGAAGACGGCGTGATCGGCCAGGTCACGCGCGTGTTCCCGCTGCAGGCCGAAGTCACGCTGGTCACCGACCGCGATCTCGCGATTCCCGTGCAGGTGCTGCGCACCGGCCTGCGCAGCGTGATCTACGGCACGCCGAAGGGCGATTCGCTCGACCTGCGCTTCGTGCCGACGAGCGCGGATCTCGTCGCCGGCGATGAGCTTGTCACGAGCGGCCTCGATGGCGTCTATCCGCCCGGCCTGCCGGTTGCGAAGGTCGCGCGCGTCGACAAGCTCGCCGATACCGCATTCGCACGCGTGACCTGCGCGCCGGTCGCCGCCGTGCGCGGCGCGCGCCAGATGCTCGTGCTGCATTACCAGAACGACATCCCGCCGCGCCCGGTCGAGCCCGATCCGGCCGCCGACAAGAATGCGAAGGGCAAGAAGGGCGCGAAAGCCGCCGCGAAGGGCGAGAAGGCGGACAAAGCCGACGCGAACGCGAAGCCGGCCGCCGCGGCCCAGCCCGCCGCGAAGCCTGCGCCGGCGGCGCCCGCCGCCCCGGCCAGGCCGGCCGCCGCGCCCGCGAAGCCCGCGGCCGGGCAACCAGGAGCCCAGCGATGAACCGCCCGCAATACATCCTGCAGCCGGTCAATCCGTACTTCATCGTCTTCAGCCTCGCCGCCGCGTTCCTGCTGAACCTGATGCCGTGGGGCCGCCTGCCCGGCGTGCCCGACTTCGTCGCGCTCGTGCTGCTGTTCTGGAACATCCACCAGCCGCGCAAGGTCGGGATGGGCGTCGCGTTCGCGCTCGGCATCCTGATGGACGTGCATGACGCGGGACTGCTCGGCGAGCACGCGCTCGCCTATACGCTGCTGTCGTACGGCGCGATCACGATCCACCGCCGCGTGCTGTGGATGCCGATCGGCGTGCAGGTGCTGTATGTCACGCCGCTGCTCGTCGTCGCGCAGCTCGTGCCGTTCGTGATTCGCCTCGTGATGGGCGCCGCGTTCCCGGGCTGGCGCTACCTGGTCGACGGCTTCGTCGAAGCCGCGCTGTGGCCGATCGCGAGCCACCTGCTGCTGATGCCGCAACGCCGCCCGGTCGATCCGGACGATACGCGCCCCATCTGAGCCGGACCGACCTTGAATACCCGCCGCCCCCACGCCCGTTGCGCCCAGGGGCGGCACCTCGCCCGCCCGCGCGGGCCGGATCGACTGTAACCGCATGACCGAATTCAACGACACCCAACAGCAGCTCTCGAAGTTCCGCCTGCGCGTCGCGGCGGCGGGCGTGTTCGTGTTCGTCTGCTTCGGGCTGCTCGCGAGCCGCTTCTTCTACCTGCAGTTGATGCAGCACGGCAAATACGCGCTGCAGGCCGAGGAAAACCGCATCTCGGTCGCGCCGATCGTGCCGAACCGCGGGATCATCACCGACCGCAACGGCGTGATCCTCGCGAAGAACTATTCGGCGTACACGCTCGAGATCACGCCGTCGAAGCTCGACGACACGCTCGACAACACGATCGACAAGCTGTCCGAGATCATCCCGATCGACGCCCGCGACCGCCGCCGCTTCAAGAAGCTGCAGGAAGACTCGAAGAATTTCGAGAGCCTGCCGATCCGCACGCGGCTCACCGACGCGGAAGTCGCGCGCTTCACCGCGCAGCGTTTCCGCTTCCCCGGCGTTGACGTGCGCGCGCGCCTGTTCCGCCAGTACCCGCTCGGCATGACGGCCGCGCACGTGATCGGCTACATCGGCCGGATCTCGAAGCGCGACCAGGATCGCATCGACGCGATGAGCGACGACAACGACAGCGACCAGGAACACTACGATCCGCGCCGCGACGCGAACAACTACAAGGGCACCGACTACATCGGCAAGATCGGCGTCGAGCAGAGCTACGAGACCGAGCTGCACGGGCTGACGGGCTTCGAGGAAGTCGAGGTGACGGCCGGCGGCCGGCCGGTGCGCACGCTGTCGCGCACGCAGGCGACGCCCGGCAACAACCTCGTGCTGTCGCTCGACATCGCGTTGCAGCAGGTCGCCGAACAGGCGTTCGCCGGCAAGCGCGGCGCGCTCGTCGCGATCGAGCCGAAGACGGGCGACGTGCTCGCGTTCGTGTCGTCGCCGAGCTTCGACCCGAACTCGTTCGTCGACGGCATCGACCAGCAGACCTGGGACGAACTGAACAACTCGCCCGACAAGCCGCTCCTGAACCGCCCGCTGCACGGCACCTACCCGCCCGGCTCGACGTACAAGCCGTTCATGGCGCTCGCGGGCCTGACGCTCGGCAAGCGCACGCCGGGCTGGGGCTTCCAGGATCCCGGCTACTTCACGTTCGGCGGCCACACGTTCCGCAACGACGTGCGTTCGGGCCAGGGCTGGGTCGACATGAACAAGGCGATCATGGTGTCGAACGACACCTACTTCTACATGCTCGCGCGCGACCTCGGCGTGAACTCGATCGCGAACTTCATGAAGCCGTTCGGCTTCGGCCAGATCACCGGGATCGACATCCAGGGCGAGGCGCGCGGGATTCTGCCGTCGACCGACTGGAAGAAGAAGGCGTTCAAGAAGGCCGCACAGCAGAAGTGGTTCGACGGCGAGACGATCAGCCTCGGGATCGGCCAGGGCTACAACTCGTTCACGATCCTGCAGCTCGCGCACGCGACCGCGACGCTCGCGAACAACGGCGTCGTGATGAAGCCTCACCTCGTGAAGGAAGTCGAGGATCCGATCACGCGCGGGCGCCACCTGACCGTGCCGAAGGAAAGCGAGGTGATCCCGCTCAAGCAGGCCGACATCGACGTCGTGAAGCGCGGGATGGAGAACGTGATCGAGAACCCGTCCGGCACCGCGTACAAGGTGTTCCGCGGCGCCCCGTACCTCGCCGCCGGCAAGACCGGTACCGCGCAGGTGTTCTCGCTGCAGGGCTCGAACTACAAGGGCCACCTGCTCGCCGAGCACCTGCGCGACCATGCGCTGTTCATCGCATATGCGCCGGTCGACCACCCGCAGATCGCGGTGGCGCTGGTCGTCGAGAACGGCGGCTGGGGTGCGCAGGCCGCGGGCCCGATCGCGCGCCGCGTGCTCGACTACTACCTGATCGACCGCCTGAACCCGAAGAACGAGGCCGCGGCCGTGGCCGCCGCGGCGTCGGCGACCGAGCCGGTGAGCACGCCCGTGGTCGGCGACGCCTCGAAGCCCGCCGCCGTCGCGGCCGGCTTCACCGCGCTGCCGCAGCCGGTCGTGCCGACCGCGGCCAGCGCAGCCGATGCCGCATCGGCTGCATCGGCCGCGTCGGCTG
>NZ_CABVPX010000033.1 GCF_902499125.1 Burkholderia arboris | reverse complement strand
CGGCCGTGGCCGGCGGCGGGCCGCGCGCCGCGGCATTGCCCGGGCTCGGCTGGGGCGTCGCGCTGCTGGTGGCGCTCGCGGCGGCGGGCGGGATGACGTTGTCCGCGCGCCACGCGGACACCGACCGCACGGTCGACGAACTCGTCTCGAGCCACGTGCGGGCCGACCTGTCGGCGCGCGACATCGACGTGATCTCGACCGACCGGCACACGGTCAAGCCCTGGTTCAACGGCCGGCTCGACTATGCGCCGCCGGTCGAGGATCTCGCGGCGAACGGCTTCGCGCTGGTCGGCGGCCGGCTCGACTACGTCGGGCGGCGCCGTGTCGCGGTGCTCGTCTACCGCTACCGGCAGCACGTGATCGACGTGTACGTGCGGCCGGCCGGGGAAGGGCCCGCGGCACCGTACACGACCGTGTCGCAGGGTTATGCGCTCGACCGCTGGGACGCGGCCGGGATGACGTGGTGGGCCGTGACGGACGCCGAGCCGTCGGCGCTCACGGCGTTCAAGGCTGCGCTCGACACGCGGCTCTCCGGCACGCGCAGCGAGTGACGGCGCGACGCCTGTTGCGCCCGGTGCGTGTCCGGCCGACTACCTTCAGACCCCGGTAAAACGAACCGACGGGCGGCCGCGCGCGCCGGCTCGCCCGTTCAAGTCGTTGAAAACATGGCCGAATCCGCGCGCCAATCGTTGATTGGCCTTGCATGCGCCCCGTAACCGGGTTAGAATCTTCGGCTTCTCACTTGCCACACCGGTTCAGACGCCCGGGTGGCTTTAATCCACAAGGAGTGTGTAATGCGTCATTACGAAATCGTCTTCATCGTGCACCCGGATCAAAGCGAGCAAGTGCCCGCGATGATCGAGCGCTACAAGTCCACGATCACGTCGCACGGCGGCCAGATCCACCGTGTCGAAGACTGGGGCCGTCGCCAGCTGGCCTACATGATCGAGAAACTCGCGAAGGCTCACTACGTCTGCATGAACATCGAGTGCGACCAGACGACGCTCGACGAACTCGAACACGCGTTCAAGTTCAACGACGCCGTGCTGCGTCACCTCATCGTCAAGATGAAGAAGGCCGAAACCGGCCCGTCGCCGATGATGAAGGAAGTTCAGCGCGAAGAAGCCAAGAAGGCGGCTGCAGCTCAGCCGACCGAAGCGCAGGCTTAAGTTCGTCATTCATTAAGCCATCAAGGAGCGCGTCACTCTCGTGAACAGGTTGCAATTGACGGCGAGCGTCGTCGAACGCGCACCGGTGCGATATACGCCGGCAGGTGTTCCGATTGCTAGCGCCACATTGCAGCACCGCACGGAAGTCGTCGAAGCAGGCATCCCCCGCCAGGTCGAAATGACGATTGAGGCAGTGGCGGCCGGTGAGGCGAGCGGCAGGCTGGAAAGTCGTGAAATGGGCGTCGAAACGCTGTTCACGGGCTTCCTGGCCAAGAAAAGCCGTAACGCGAGAACCTTGGTGTTTCACATCACAGCATTGCAGGACATTGGAAAGGACTGAAATCATGCCCCGCCCGACTGGTAAGAAATTCGACAAGCGTCGTCAGCAACAAAACCCGCTCTTCAAGCGCAAGAAGTTCTGCCGTTTCACGGCTGCAGGCGTCGAGCAGATCGACTACAAGGACACGGAAACGCTGAAGGACTTCATCGGCGAAAACGGCAAGATCACGCCGGCTCGTCTGACGGGTACGAAGGCGCACTATCAGCGTCAGCTGGATACGGCCATCAAGCGTGCGCGTTTCCTCGCGCTGCTGCCGTACACCGATCAGCACAAGGCGTAATCAGGCGACGCAATAAGGAGAATTCGAATGCAAATCATTCTGTTGGAAAAAGTCGCCAATCTGGGCAACCTCGGCGATATCGTCAAGGTCAAGGACGGTTACGCTCGCAACTTCCTGATCCCGAACCGCAAGGCTCGCCGTGCAACGAAGGAAGCGATCGCCGAATTCGAAGTGCGCCGCGCTGAACTCGAAAAGATCGCCGCTGAAAAGCTGGCGGCATCGCAGGCAGTCGGCGAGAAGCTGAACGGCCAGTCGTTCGAAGTCACGCAGAAGTCGGGCGTTGACGGCCGTCTGTTCGGCTCGGTCACGAACGGCGACGTCGCAGAACTGCTGAAGAAGGCAGGCTACGAAGTCGAGAAGCTGCAAGTTCGCATGCCGGAAGGCCCGCTGAAGATGATCGGCGAGCACAACGTCCAGGTCGCGCTGCACACGGACGTCGTCGTCGACGTCACGATCAACGTGATCGGCGACCACGCGTAAGCGTACGCAAGCTTTCCGGGCGGCTTCCGTCGTCCGGACAAGGGCAGGCGCCCGGGCAACCGGGGCCTGCCTTTTTTATTGTCCGATCGCTGGCGGCCGGTATGGCGTCGTCCTGTGTAATTCGCGATAATCCCAACCCATGAACGCGCCGCAAGATCCTCAAATCGAATCGCTGAAAGTCCCGCCGCATTCGGTCGAAGCCGAGCAATCGGTGCTCGGCGGGCTGTTGCTCGACAACGCGGCCTGGGACCGGATTGCCGACTTCCTGTCGCAGGGCGATTTCTACCGCTACGACCACCGGATCATCTACGAGCACATCGGCCGCCTGATCGCGTCGACGCGCCCGGCCGACGTCGTGACCGTGTACGAAGCGCTGACCACGTCCGGCAAGGCCGACGACGTCGGCGGGCTCGCGTACCTGAACGCCCTCGCGCAGAACACGCCGAGCGCCGCGAACATCCGCCGCTATGCGGAAATCGTGCGCGACCGTGCGGTGCTGCGCCGGCTCGTGTCGGTCGCCGACGAAATCTCGGCCGACGCATTCAACCCGCAGGGCAAGGAAGTCCGCCAGCTGCTCGACGAAGCCGAATCGAAGGTGTTCTCGATCGCGGAAGACGGCGCGCGCGGCAACCAGGGCTTCCTCGAGATCGGTCCGCTGCTCACGCAGGTCGTCGAGCGTATCGACACGCTGTACCACACCGCGAACCCGAGCGACGTCACGGGCACGCCGACGGGCTTCGTCGACCTCGACCGGATGACGTCCGGGATGCATGGCGGCGAACTGATCATCGTCGCAGGGCGTCCGTCGATGGGTAAGGCGCAGCCGCTCGATGCACGCGTCAGGACACTGGCGGGATGGAAGCGGATGGGCGAGCTGGCGGTCGGCGATGCGCTTGCTTCTGTCGACGGCGGCTCGTCGGTCGTGACGGGCATCTTCCCGCAAGGCGAGCGCCAGGTGTATCGGGTTCGCTTTTCCGATGGTCGCTCGGCCGAATGCTGCGACGAGCACCTTTGGTGCGTCCATTTCCGCGAGTGGGAGAAGCCGCGCGTGCTGTCGACGGCGGAGATCCGCACGTTGCTGACGCGCGAGCGGTACCGGAACCGGTTGTGGGTCGACATGCCGAGCGGTGAGTTCGGTCATCGCGACGCGCTGCCGGTCGATCCGTGGGTACTCGGCGCGCTACTGGGTGACGGTGCGCTCGGCGGTACCGCCGTGCGTTTCAGCGTGAAGGCCGAGGAAACATTGAACCGGATGCGTACGCGCGTCGACGCGTCGCTCGAACTCGAATATGCGGGTCAGTACGACTGGCGCATTAAGCGTCGGCCATCGACGGCAGAGGCCCGACCTTCCGTCAACCCGCTCAAAGCTGCGCTCGAGCAGCTCGGTGTGTGGGGGAAGACGAGCTACGACAAATTCATCCCGCGCATTTACCTCGATGCGGACAAGGATGCCCGACTCGACCTGCTGCGTGGACTGCTCGATGCCGACGGCTGGGTCGAGTCGTGGGGCACGGTGCGCTATTCGACCGCCAGTGCGCAGTTGGCGAACGATGTGTGCGAACTGGCACGTTCGATCGGCGCGTGGTGCCAGATAACCGAAAAGGCGACCAGCTTTACGGTCGACGGCGAACGCACGGCCGGCGCGACGGCCTACATTTGCACGATCAGTCATCCGGATCCGCAGAGCCTGTTCCTGTTCGAGGGCAAGCGCGAGCGGCTCACGGGCGGGCGTACGCGCCGGAAGATGCCGGTTATCACCGGCATCGAGCCGACGCGCCGGACAGCGACGCAATGCATTTCGGTCTCGCATCCGTCGCGGCTGTACGTGACCGACGATTACGTCGTGACCCACAACACTGCGTTCTCGATGAACATCGGCGAATACGTCGCGGTCGAGTATGGGTTGCCGGTCGCCGTGTTCTCGATGGAAATGCCGGGCACCCAGCTTGTGATGCGTATGCTCGGCTCGATCGGCCGGCTCGACCAGCACCGGATGCGGACGGGTCGCCTGACGGACGAGGACTGGCCGAAACTGACGCACGCGGTGCAGAAGATGAGCGAGGCGCAGCTCTTCATCGACGAGACGGGCGGTTTGAACCCGATGGAACTGCGCTCGCGCGCTCGGCGTCTTGCGCGGCAATGCGGCAAGCTCGGCCTGATCATCGTCGACTACCTGCAGCTGATGTCGGGTTCGTCGCAGGGCGAGAACCGCGCGACCGAAATTTCGGAAATCTCGCGATCGCTGAAGAGCCTCGCGAAGGAGCTCGACGTGCCGGTGATCGCGCTGTCGCAGCTGAACCGCGGCCTCGAACAGCGCCCGAACAAGCGCCCGGTGATGTCCGATTTGCGCGAATCAGGCGCAATCGAACAGGATGCTGACGTGATCCTGTTCATTTACCGCGACGAAGTTTACAATCCGGACAGCCCCGACAAGGGCACGGCCGAAATCATCATCGGCAAGCAGCGTAACGGTCCGATCGGCCCCGTTCGGCTCACGTTCCTGGGGCAATACACGAAGTTCGATAATTTTGCAGGGGCGCAGACGTTCTACGGCGAGTAAGGCCGATTGTAAAGTCCTAAATCGCCAAACGTTGTATCCAATCCCGGCGCGCGCATGTGCGCGCGTCGCGTCACGACCGAAACCGGTACAATGTCGCCCGTTTTCGTGACAGTAGTTTGACAATCTCTCAGGAATCCCATGTTCGGTCGATTCATGCCCACCGAGGGCAAGTTCTTTGAACTCTTCAACGCGCACGCGAAGCACATCGTTTCCGGTGGCCGCGAGCTCGAACTGCTGATCGACAATCTCGCCGACGCCGAGATTCACAAGCAAAACGTGCAGACCGCCGAGAAGGCCGCCGACAAGCTCACGCACGAGGCGATCGATCTGCTGCACAAGACTTTCATCACGCCGCTCGATCGCGACGAGATCCACAAGCTGATCACGACGATGGACGACATCCTCGACCTGATGGAAGACGTCGCAACGGCCGTGTCGCTGTACGACGTGCGCTCCGTCACGTCCGAGGCGAGCCAGCTCGCGCATATCGTCACGCAGTCGGCCCAGCATGTGCAGCAGGCGGTCGGGTTGCTGTCCGACATGAAGCAGTCGGCACAGATCCTCAAGCAGTGCGAGGAGATCGACCGCTGGGAGTCGGAGGCCGATCGCGTGCTGCGCGCAGCGATGTCGAAGCTGTTCCGCGAGGAAGACGACGTGAAGACGCTCATCAAGCTGAAGGCGATCTACGAGTTGCTCGAAGAGATCACCGACAAGTGCGAGGACGTCGCGAACATCATCGAAGGCATCGTGCTGGAAAACGCCTGAGCGGACCACGATGCATTCGATACAACTCGCCCTATGGATGGTCGCGACGCTGGTGCTCGTCGCGCTCGTATTCGACTTCATGAACGGCTTTCACGACGCGGCGAACTCGATCGCCACCGTCGTGTCGACCGGGGTGCTGAAACCCCAGCAGGCCGTCGTGTTCGCGGCCGCGTTCAACGTGATCGCGTATTTCATCTTCCACCTGAAAGTCGCGCAGACCGTCGGTAAAGGCACGATCGATCCCGAGATCGTCGACCACTACGTCATCTTCGGCGCGCTGGTCGGTGCGATCGGCTGGAACGTGATCACCTGGTACTACGGGATTCCGTCGAGCTCGTCGCACGCGCTGATCGGCGGCCTCGTCGGCGCGGCGCTCGCGAAGTCGGGCTGGAGCTCGCTGAACATCGACGGGCTGCTGAAGACCGTCGCGTTCATCTTCATCTCGCCGCTGCTCGGTTTCATCCTCGGTTCGCTGTTCATGCTCGGGGTGTCGTGGCTGTACTTCCGTACCGCGCCCAGCAAGGTCGACCGGCGTTTCCGCCGGCTGCAGCTGCTGTCGGCCGGCCTGTACAGTCTCGGCCACGGCGGCAACGATGCGCAAAAGACGATCGGCATCATCTGGATGCTGCTGATCGCGAGCGGCTACGCATCGGCCACCGCCGATGCGCCGCCTGCGTGGGTGATCGGCGCGTGCTATCTGTCGATGGGGCTCGGCACGCTGTTCGGCGGCTGGCGCATCGTGCGCACGATGGGCCAGAAGATCACGAAGCTCAAGCCGGTCGGCGGGTTCTGCGCGGAAAGCGGCGGGGCGATCACGCTGTTCATCGCGTCGTTCCTCGGCATTCCGGTGTCGACCACGCATACGATCACCGGCGCAATCGTCGGTGTCGGCGCGACGCAGAAGCTGTCGGCCGTGCGTTGGGGCGTGGCCGGCAACATCGTGTGGGCGTGGGTGCTGACGCTGCCCGCAGCCGCGCTGTTCGCGGCCGGCGGATGGTGGCTCGGTCACCAGATCTTCTGATCGTCCGCAGCCAGATCGACCTGAAATGCGCCGCAAGCCGAAAGGCTGCGGCGCATTTTCTTTTGGAGCGGGGATGGGCGACGGAACGGGCGGGGCGGCGGCAGATGCCGCCAACGTGAATTACCGTCGGGGGGGGCGGGCAATCGGTCAGTAACTTCCGTTCGCGAATCGCGCAATCGGATCGTCTGCGGTGCTGGTACGCGGGCTGACGGGCGCCGATTGCGTTGACGCACGCAATACCTGCACGGGGGCCGGCTCGATACTGCGCGGAGATGCGGACGCAGTGGCGGGCGGCGGTTCGGCATCGAATGCGGCGGCCTGGGCGGCCGTCAGCGCCGTCGTCGGAATCTGCGTGCCGGACTCCGCCGACGCGGTCGGTGCTGCATTGGCCGTCATCGCGCTCATGCCGTCATTCACCGACGTCGCCTGTTGCCGGGCGGCCTGCATGCGCGTCGGCGGCGGTTCGTACGGATCGGCGGCCGGGGCCGCAGGTGCAACCGCAGCGGTCGTCACAATCGGCGCGGCCGGGACCACCGGAGCAGGCGCGGGCGCCTGCGTCACTCGCGCTTGCGGCGAAGCATAGGCGGGCGGCCGCGACGCAGCGGCCGTCACGACCACCGGAGCCGGCGCAGCCGCCGGCGGGTTGCGGGGCTCGTCGCGTTTCGCCTCGTAGGTCGGCGCATCGAACGGCGTCGGTGCCGTGCGCGGCGGCGCGACACGGCGAATGCCGTCGAAACGCTTGGCCCAGTACGGGTTCGTCAGGTAGTCGAGCCGCACGGTGCCGCCCGTCGACGGCGCGTTGACGAAGCGCAGCTTGCCGACATAGATGCCGACGTGCGAATGCGGCCGCCCGGTCGTATTGAAGAAAATCAGGTCGCCGGGGGCGATCTCGTCGGGTTCGACCGACACGCCGCGGCCGCTCATGTCGGCGGTCGTGCGCGGCAGGTTCACGTCGGCCGCGCGGCCGATCACGTAGCGCACGAGCCCGCTGCAGTCGAAGCCGCTCGTCGGCGTGTTGCCGCCCCAGCGATACGGGACACCGACGAGGCTCATCGCCTGGATCGAGATTTCTTCCTGGCCGACGCTGTGATCGACGAATTTCGGGAAATTGGCGGGCGCGGGGAACGCGCGCGGCGTCGTGATCTTCATGCCCGACGCGGGACGCGATGCCGACTGCGGCGGCACGCTGGAGCAGGCCGCAAGCAGGGAGACGACGGCAACGGGAACCCAGATTCGAAGCATGGCAAGGCGGGCGAGCGCGGCGCGCTCGCGAATCGTATGACAACAGACAGACCCGATGGTAGACGCTCCGGCGGGGCTTAAGCAACCATTCTTGAGAATTTACTTGAAGTTTCGCGCGTAAACTGCGTTGTTGCGTGACGAAGCGTTACTTTTGTCTTCGACCCCAAATAAAAACGGCGCTCCGGAAACGGAGCGCCGTGTGGCGTCGACAGCCGGCCGACGGGCCGGCTTGCGGTGTTACAGGATGTCCGACGCGTAGTCGGCGAGCCGCGAACGTTCGCCGCGCGCGAGCGTCACGTGGCCGCTGTGGCCCCAGCCCTTGAAGCGGTCGACGACGTAGGTCAGGCCCGAGCTGCCTTCGGTCAGGTAAGGCGTGTCGATCTGCGCGATGTTGCCGAGGCACACGATCTTCGTGCCGGGGCCCGCGCGCGTGACGAGCGTCTTCATCTGCTTCGGCGTCAGGTTCTGCGCTTCGTCGATGATCAGGTACTTGTCGACGAACGTGCGGCCGCGCATGAAGTTCATGCTCTTCACCTTCAGGCGCGAACGGATCAGCTCCTGCGTTGCAGCCCGGCCCCATTCACCGGCCGCGTCGTCGGTCTTCTGCAGCACTTCGAGGTTGTCGTCGAATGCACCCATCCACGGCTGCATCTTCTCTTCCTCGGTACCGGGCAGGAAACCGATATCCTCGCCGACGGGCACGGTCGCGCGCGTCACGATGATCTCGTTGTAGCGCTTGTCGTCGAGCACCTGCGCGAGGCCGGCCGCGAGCGCGACGAGCGTCTTGCCGGTGCCGGCCTGGCCGAGCAGCGTGACGAAGTCGATCTCGGGGTTCATCAGCAGGTTCAGCGCGAAGTTCTGCTCGCGGTTGCGCGCCGTGATGCCCCACACGTTGTTCTTGTGGTGGCTGTAGTCGCGCAGCGTCTGCAGCAACGCCGTCTTGCCGTTCAGCTCGCGGACGATCGCATGGAACGTCGGCTCGCCGTTCTGCGGCTCGAGATAGACGAACTCGTTGACGAGCATCGACGCGACGAGCGGGCCCGTCACGCGGTAATACGTGGTGCCCGTCTTCGTGTCCTGCCAGCTCTCCATGCCCTTCGCATGCTTGGTCCAGAAGTCCTGCGGCAGTTCGCGCACGCCGGTGTAGAGGAGATCCGAATCCTCGAGCACCTGGTCGTTGAAGTAGTCTTCCGCGGGCAGGCCGAGCGCATGCGCCTTGATCCGCATGTTGATGTCTTTCGACACCAGCACGACCTGACGGTCGGGCCGGTCGCGCTGCAGCGCGCGCACGACACCGAGGATCTGGTTGTCGGCCTTGCCTTCGGGCAGGCCCTCGACCGGCGCGATGTCGGCGAGCTTCGTCTGGAAGTACAGGCGGCCGAGCGCCTCGCGGCTGCCGAGGCGCGACAGCGGAATGCCGTCCGAGATCGGGCCGCCGTCGGCGACGAGCGCGTCGAGCGTGCGGCTGACCTGGCGTGCGTTGCGCGCGACTTCCGACATCCCCTTCTTGTGGTTGTCGAGTTCCTCGAGCGTCATCATCGGCAGATAGACGTCGTGTTCCTCGAAGCGGAAGAGGCTGCTCGGGTCGTGCATCAGCACGTTGGTGTCGAGCACGAACAGTTTCTGCAGTTCGGCTTCGGCGGGCTTGCGGCTGCGCGACTTCGTCGCGGCGCCGGCGTCGCGCGCGGGCGCGGCGGCCGGTTTGCCGGCGGCCGGCTTGTCGTTGCGTGCGACGACCGGCGCCGCGGGTTCGACGGGCGCGGGCATCGGCTGCAACAGGGCGGCTGTCTGCCTGGTCTTGCGGCCGCGTGCGGGTGCGGCGTCAGGCGCCGAAGACGCGACGGCACGCAGCGGCGCGGCCGTGTTCGCGGCTTCGATCATCGGTTGGGCCACGCTGGCCGGACCATAGTCACCGGCTGTGGATGCGTCCCCTTCGGCGGATTTCTTCGCGGCTTTCGCGGGCCGCGCTTTCGCCTTGTATTCGTCGGGCGGCAGCAGGCTGCCGAGCTTGCTGGGGGGGGTAGGCAAAGGCATGGTGTCCCTCGGGAGGAATCGTGTCGCATGGCGTGCGCCGCTGATCGCATCCTGCGTGACGTAGACGCATGCAGTTTGCGCGCGGTGGCGCACAGGAAGTTCGTCTAGCCGGTTCGCCTAAGTGTCGATCAGCTCCTCGATGCGGTTAGGGCCGGACCGGGAGGGCCGGCGCGCAATCCATAAAAAAAGCCGCTGCCCCGTCGACAGGGACATGCGGCTCGGCTGGTACCGTCGTGATGCGCGTCAGGTGCCGGGAAGCATCGCAACGGGCACCGGCGCAGCTACGAGAAATATGGGGCGAACTGGCATTCATTGCGGCCCAATATAACGCGCCTCAAAGCGCTTGTACAGCCTTTAGCACGTCGTCCACGTGACCCGGCACCTTGATGCCGCGCCATGCCTGACGGAGCACGCCGTCGGCGTCGATCAGGAACGTCGAGCGCTCGATTCCGCGCACTTCCTTGCCATACATTTTCTTCATCTTGATGACATCGAACAGCGCGCACAGCGCTTCGTCGGCATCGGAAATCAGCGGGAACGGCAGTTCGAGCTTTGCCTTGAAATTGTCATGCGAGCGCAGGCTGTCGCGCGATACGCCGATGACTTCCGCACCGGCTTTCTTGAACTTCGGATAGAGATCGCGGAACTGCAGCCCTTCGGTCGTGCAGCCCGGCGTGTTGTCCTTCGGATAGAAGTACAGGACGAGCTTCTTGCCTTTCAGGTCGGACAGCGAAATGTCGCCGCCCGTGGCCGGTGCGGTGAAATCGGGAACTTGACGGTCAACTTCGACAGACACGTGTTTCTCCTGTTGTTATGGAAAGGCGCCGCTACGGCGGCGCGGTGCGGCAGGGCGTCGCGGCAGCGCGTGGCAACGGCGCTGCGGGCGACGCCGGCTCGCGCGAACTCAGTCGGGCTGGACGATCAGTTCGCCGGAGCGGCCGGGGATTTCGCCCCACGTGACAGGGTACGATGGCAGCGAGTCGCGGTCCAGCGTCGCGTGGTAGTCACCCATCGTCGCAAACGTGTGGCCTTGCGCACGCCAGCCGGCGAGCAGCTGCTCGAACACGGGCGCGAGCTTCTGGCCTTCCAGTTCCGCATGCAGCGTGAACACCTGGTCGTGCGGATTGGTTTCGGTGAACTTGAGGATATGTGCGGCGACGTTGTGCGTGTCGACGCCGTCGATGCCGAGCACTTCGTCGAGCGTCGGCAGCGTGGTCGGCATCTGCACGTGCGACAGCGTGCGGCCGCCGACGACGGGCAGGTACGGCGAATGGCCGCGCCCGTCGGATGCATAGCGCATCCCCCATGCGTCGATCTGCTCGAACGCGGCATCGTTCATCTGCCAGCCGGCCGCGCCGTGCGTGACGGGCGGCGCGCCGAAGATCTCGATGAAGCGCGCGTGACTCTTCTGCATTTCACGCGCGGTCCAGTCGCGATCGCGCTCGCGGACGTTGTCCTGCCAGTACACGTGATCCCACGTGTGGATCCCGCATTCGAAGCCGGCTTCGTGAATCGCGCGCATGTCGGCGATCGCACGGCGGCCGATGTCGGGGCCCGGCAGCAGCACGCCGTACATCAGCTGCTTCAGGCCGTAGTGCTCGACCACCGACGTGCGCGACACCTTCTTCAGGAAGCCCGGGCGGAACACGCGCCGCAGCGCCCAGCCCGTGTGATCGGGCCCGAGGCTGAAGAGGAAGGTCGCGCGCGCACTGAAGCGGTCGAAGATGCGCGCGAGGTTCGGCACGCCTTCGCGCGTGCCGCGCAGCGTGTCGACGTCGATCTTGAGGACGATACGAGCCAAGCGAACGTCCCGGTCAGCCTTGCTGTTCGACGAGCGCGCGCGCGTCGGCGACGTGGCCGCGGTACGCTTCGAAGATGTTGCGCAGCGCGTCGTCGAACGTCGCCTGCGGCGCCCAGCCAAGCTCCTGCATCGTGTTGTCGATCTTCGGCACGCGGTTCTGCACGTCCTGGTAGCCGTTGCCGTAGTAGGCGCCGGACGTCGTTTCGACGAGCTTCACCTGCTTGGCCGAATCGGCGTACTCGGGGTATTCCGCGGCCAGTTCGAGCATCTTGTGCGCGAGTTCGCGAACCGAGAAGTTGTTCTTCGGATTCCCGATGTTGTAGATCTTGCCCGACGCGACGCCGTCCTTGTTCTCGATGATCTTCATCAGCGCGCTGATGCCGTCGCCGATGTCGGTGAACGCGCGCTTCTGCGAGCCACCGTCGACGAGGCTGATGTTCTCGCCGCGCACGATGTGGCCGAGGAACTGCGTGACCACGCGCGAGCTGCCTTCCTTCGGCGTGTAGATCGAGTCGAGGCCCGGGCCGATCCAGTTGAACGGACGGAACAGCGTGAAGTTCAGGCCTTCCATCCCGTAACCCCAGATCACGCGGTCCATCAGCTGCTTCGAGCACGCGTAGATCCAGCGCGGCTTGTTGATCGGGCCGTAGGTGAGGGCCGATGCGTCCGGATCGAACTGCTCGTCCGAGCACATGCCGTAGACCTCGGAGGTCGACGGGAACACGAGGTGCTTGCCGTACTTGACGGCCGAACGCACGATCGGCAGGTTCGCCTCGAAGTCGAGTTCGAACACGCGCAGCGGCTGCTGGACGTAGGTGGCGGGCGTCGCGATCGCGACGAGCGGCAGGATCACGTCGCACTTCTTCACGTGATACTCGACCCACTCCTTGTTGATCGTGATGTCGCCTTCGAAGAAATGCATCCGCTCGTGGTTGACGAGGTCGCCAAGCCGATCGGTCTGCATGTCCATGCCGAACACTTCCCAATCGGTGGTTTCAAGAATGCGCTTCGACAGGTGATGGCCGATGAAGCCGTTCACACCCAGGATCAGGACTTTTTTTGCTTTCATGAATGACGGGAAGAATGAATGAACTGCGCGAATTCCGCGGGCGTCACGACGGTTTCGCTGCCGTCGCGCTGCTGCCACAGCTCGAGAATGGATAGGGCGCGGCTGTCGCCGCAGACGCCGAATAGCGCATTATCGCTTACGTGCAGGCCGGGCGGCAAATCCGCCGCGGCCGCCGCCGCCGCGCTGCCGGGCGCCGCGAGGCGCGCGCGCGCGATCACGAAGCGCGCGCCGTCGACGTCGGTGAACGCGCCCGGATACGGGGGCGCGACCGCGCGCACCAGGTTGTAGACCTGCGCGGCCGGCTTCGACCAGTCGACGCGGCCGTCTTCGGGCTTGCGCCCGCCGTAGTAGCTGCCGGTCGACAGATCGTTCGGCAGATGCGGCGCCTCGCCCGCGAGCAACGCGGGCAGCGCGCGCCAGAGCGTCTGCTCGGCGGCTACCGTGACCTTGTCGAACACCTGCGTGGCCGTGTCGTCCGGCAGGATCGGCACCGCGGTCTGGCCGACGATCGCGCCCGCGTCGGGCTTTGCGGCCATCTCGTGCAGCGTCGCGCCGGTTTCGGTCTCGCCGTTCAGCACGGCCCAGTTGGTCGGTACCCGACCCCGGTATTTCGGCAGCAGCGAACCGTGCATGTTGTACGCGCCGCGCGGCGCGATCGCGAGCAGGTCCACCGGCAGCATGTGACGGTAGTAGAACGAGAAGATGAAATCGGGCTGCGCATCCGACACCGCGCGGCGCAGTGCCGGATCAGCGGGATCGGCCGGCGTGAGCACCGGAATGCCGTGCTCGGCCGCGACGGACGCAACGCTGCCGAACCAGATGTTCTCGTTCGGGTTGTCCTCGTGCGTGACGACGAGCGCGACGTCGACGCCGCGTGCGAGCAGCACCTGCAGGCACCGCACGCCGACGTTGTGATACGCGAAGACGACCGCGCGCGGCTTCATTGCGCGGCTCCCGGGTGCTTCGCGGCGGCCGGAACCGCCGGCACGCCGTCGTGCTGTTCGAGCACGGCCTGGATCAGGTAGCGCGGACGGGCGCGCACCTGCTGGTAGATGCGGCCGACGTACTCGCCGAGCAGGCCGAGCGCGAAGATGATCACGCCGAGCAGGAAGAACGTGATCGCGAACAGCGTGAACACGCCTTGCACTTCCGCGCCGACGATGAAGCGGCGCACCAGCAGCAGCACGAACAGCGCGGCGGAGCCGAGCGACAGGATCACGCCGATGAACGACAGCCACTGCAGCGGCACGACCGAGAAGCCGGTCACGAGGTCGAAGTTCAGCCGGATCAGGCTGTACAGCGAATACTTCGATTCGCCCGCGAAGCGTTCCTCGTGCGCGACCTCGATTTCGGTCGGCTTCTGCGCGAACGTGTACGCAAGTGCGGGGATGAACGTGTTGACTTCGCCGCACACGTTGATCGTGTCGATGATGCGGCGGCTGTATGCGCGCAGCATGCAGCCCTGGTCGGTCATCTTGATGCGCGTGATGCGCTCGCGCAGCCGGTTCATCATCTGCGACGCCTTGCGCCGCCACAGGCTGTCCTGGCGCTGCTTGCGGATCGAGCCGACGTAGTCGTAGCCCTCGCGCATCTTCGTGATCAGTTTGCCGATTTCCTCGGGCGGGTTCTGCAGGTCGGCGTCGAGCGTGATGACGATCTCGCCGCGCGACTGCGCGAAGCCCGCGAGGATGGCCATGTGCTGGCCGTAGTTGCCGTTGAGCAGCACGATGCGCGTCGTGTCGGGCCGTACGTGGAACTGATCGGCGAGCATGGCGGCCGAGCGGTCGCGGCTGCCGTCGTTGATCAGGATCACTTCGTATGACGTGTCGAGTGCGTCGAGCGCCGGATACAGCCGCGCGAACAGCGCGGCGAGGCCGTCTTCCTCGTTGTACACGGGGATGATGACCGATACTTCGGGCCGGCCGGCGTCCAGGTGCCCGGCGCCCGGATGCCCGGCGCGTGCTTCAAGGTGACTCATGTACGCTTATTTTCCGTATTGTTCGCAAATCTGATTGATGGCGTCGACCACGCGACGCACGTCGTCTTCCGTCATCTGCGTGAACAGCGGCAGCGTGACGGTCGACGCGCCGTACCGTTCGGCGTGGGGGAACATGCCCTCCTTGAAGCCGCGCGCACGGTACAGCGTGAAAAGATGGATCGCCGGGTAGTGGATGCCCGTGCCGATGCCGCGTTCCTTGAGCTGCGCCATGAATTCGGCGCGCGTGATCGTCAGCCGCTCGAGCGGCAGCGTGATCAGGAACATGTGCCAGTTACTGTTCTCGAAATCGGCAACCGGCAGGCCGACGCCGAGCTTCACGGCCGCGCTGCCGTCGAACGCGTCGAAATACGCGCGGGCGAGCACGCGGCGCTGTGCGGTGAAGCGGTCGATGTGCGGCAACTGGCCGAGGCCGACGCGGGCGGCGACGTCGGTCAGGTTGTACTTGCCGCCGAGCACGTCGCAGTCCATCCCGTCGAAGCCGGTGCGCGTGATGCCTTGCAGCCGGTACTTCTGCGCGAGCGTTGCCTCGTCCTCGTTGTTCAGCACGAGCGCGCCGCCTTCGATCGTCGTCAGGTTCTTGTTCGCGTGGAAGCTGAACGACACGATGTCGCCGATCGCGCCGATGCGCTTGCCGTTCCATGTCGAGCCGAACGCTTGCGCGGCGTCTTCGATCACGCGCAGCTTGTGCGCGCGCGCGATCGCGTACAGGCGGTCCATGTCGACCGGCAGGCCGGACAGGAACACCGGGATGATCGCCTTCGTGCGCGGCGTGATCGCCTGCTCGAGCTTGTCGAGATCGATGTTGCGCGTGACGGGATCGATGTCGGCGAACACGGGCGTCGCGCCCGTTTCGATGATCACGTTGCTGGTCGAGACCCACGACGCCGGCGTCGTGATCACCTCGTCGCCGGCGCCGACGCCCGCGATGCGCAGGCCGATCTCGAGCGTGCAGGTGCCCGAATTGAACACGCGGACCGGACGGCCGCCGCAGTACTCGGACAGCGCTGCTTCAAACTTCTGGCTCTGCGGGCCGGTGGTGATCCAGCCCGAGCGCAGCACGTCGACGACGCCCTGGATGGTTTCCTCGTCGATTTCCGGTCGGGTGAACGGCAGAAACGGAGCGGTTGTCTGGCTCATGAACGCGTTGGCCTGTAATGGCGTGTAATAAAAGGGTCGGGCGATCCCGCCCGAAACCGGCATTAAACACCGGTTGGCGGATTCGTACCGTGATTTTTTGTAGGCGGACGCTTAACGCCGCGGGGCGTGCTCAGCTGCGCGCGAGCACGAGCACGCCGATCAGGATGATGCCGATGCCGATGAGCCGCTGGACCGACAGCACCTCGCCGAACAGGTACCAGGCCGCGAACGCGTTGACGACGTAGCCGAGCGACAGCATCGGGTACGCGATCGACACGTCGACCCGCGACAACCCGAGAATCCAGACGACGACGCTCAGCACGTAGCAGCCGAGGCCGCCGATGATCGGCAGCTGGGTCGCGATCTTCAGGCCGACCGGGAGGATGTTCGCACGGCTGAATTCGAAGTGCCCAACGGCGTTGACGCCGGCTTTCAGCAGAAGTTGCGCGACGGCGTTGAGCATCACGCCGGTGACGATGCAGACGAGTGAAACGGGATTCATGCGATGGGCGTCCTTACGATTGCGGTTTCTCGACGATCACGCGGCGGTTGTCGCGCGCGATCACGCGCATCGGCACGCCTTCCTTGACCAGCGCGTCGTACTGGCCGGGCGGCATGATCGCGAGCGCATGGGTTTCCTGCTTCCAGCGCGTGATCCATTCGCCGACGGTCGGAATCCACTTGTTCGGCTCCATCGAGATCCCGAACGCGAGCTCGTCCTGGCGCTGGACCATGATCGTCGTGTGGCCCATATAGAACGGGAACGTGTGGTCGAGCATCTCGATCGAGTAGAACGGCGTGTCGGACGGCAGTTTCGCCAGTTCGGCGCGCACGGCAGGCGCGAGCAGCGCGCCCGAGCTGTAGCGGCCGAACTCGTCGTGCCCGGTGCCGCCGATCGTGCCGAACGCGAGCCACGCGGCGCCGAACGCGGCGATCGCGGCGGCCACGCCGGTGCGGCGGTTCAGCCACGCGGCTGCGAGCGTCAGCGCGGCCGAGACCGCGAGGCCCGCGTACAGCCACATCTGGAACGCGCGGTACAGCGCGTTCGGCGTGCGGGCATCGCCCAGGTACGCGAGGAAGATGATCCCGAACGCCGCGGCGACGAAGAACACGAGGTAGCCGAGCAGGTGGCGGCGGAACCGGTCGGCCGACATCAGCGGCAGGTACGCGCCGATGATCAGCGCGAGCGCCGGCGCGACCGGCAGCACGTACGAGATCAGCTTCGAATGCGACGTGCTGAAGAACAGGAAGATGAATGCGCTCCAGATCAGCAGCACGAGCATCGGCGAGAAGCCGTTCGGCTGGCGCGGCATCCGCAGCGCGTGGCGGATGCTCTGCCACGCGACCGACAGCCACGGCAGGAAGCCGACCAGCAGCACCGGCACGAAGTAGTACAGCGGGCCCGGGCGGTTCTGTTCCGGGGTCAGGTACCGGCGGAACTGCTGGACGATGAAGAAGAAGTTGAAGAATTCGGGGTTGCGCTGCTGGACGAGCACGAACCACGGCGTGACGATCGCGAAGAAGATCACGAGGCCGCTCACCAGGTACAGGCGCTTCCACAGCGCCCAGTCGCGCGCGATCAGCGTATAGAGCACGAGCACGGCGCCGGGCAGGATCAGGCCGACGAGGCCCTTGGACAGCACCGCGAACGCCATCGCGGCCCAGCACGCCCACATCCAGCCGCGCGTCGCGGCCGGGCGCAGCCCGGGCCGCTGCGCGAGCAGCAGCGAGCAGAGCGACAGCGCCATCCAGAACGCGAGCCCCATGTCGAGCGCGTTGAAGTGCCCCATCAGGTTCCAGTACGGCGAGCTCGCGAGCACGACGGCCGCGAGGAAGCCCGACAGCGGATTGAACAGGCGCGCGCCGGTGTAGCCGACGAGCAGCACGCCGGCGAAGCTCGCGACGGCCGTGTAGAGGCGCGCCTGCCATTCGCCGATGCCGAACCACGCGAACGTGAGCGCATTCAGCCAGGTCTGCAGCGGCGGCTTCTCGAAGTACTTGTAGCCGTTGTAGCGCGGCGTGATCCAGTCGCCGGTGACGAACATCTCACGCGCCATTTCCGCGTAGCGGCCTTCGTCGCTCGGGATCAGGTGGCGCAGCCCGAGCGGCGCGAACCAGACGATCGCGAGCGCGACGAGCAGGAGGACGAGCGTGATGCGATTGAGCGGTAGCCTCGACGGCGTATCGTTCATGGATTTTCAGCCTGTTGGTTGTTGTGACGGGCCGCCGGCGGGTGGCGCCGGAGGCGGGCGGCCTCGCCGGGCCGATCGGAGGGATCGACCCGCTGCGCCGGCCCGAGTTTTACCGCATCGGGGATTAACGTTCAATTAAGAGCGCGGCGGCAACTTTGCGGCCCTCGGCCATCAGAATGTTGTAGGTGCGGCAGGCCGCCTGGAAATCCATCGTCTCGACGCCGATCCGCTTCGCCGTGAGCGCCGCGACGAGCCGCGGGTGCGGGAAGCGTAGCCGCGCGCCGCTGCCGAAGATCACGAGTTCGGGCGTCGGGTCGAGCAGCATCGCGAAATGCTCGGGCGCGAGCGCGTCGAACGACGACACGGGCCATGCCTGGACCGGCGCGCCGGGCAGCACGATGACGCTCGTTTCATGGCGTTCGAGATTGACGTCGACGTAATCGGGGCCGTAGCCGGTGACGGTGTTGAGCGCGCCGCTCGTGTCCTGGTGCAGTTTCAAATCGGTATTCCGCGGTTCCGTAGGGGAATGGTTCGCAGGGCCGCAGCGGCCCGGGGGGCCGGTTTCACGCGCCTGGCCACACGGGGACGCCTGACGGCGCGGGCCCGGCGCGGCTATGGTGCATTGCGAAAGTCGGCCAAAATCCGCTAAATTATAACTTTTTGGTCGCCCCCGGGCGCCACTTGCGTCGTGCGTCGCCACAAGCCGCGTCCGACCGCCCGCTTTTTCCAGTCTAGACAGCGCGCACAGACCGGCCGCTTTCCAGTTTTGATCCCGTCCCCCCGGCCGCAAGGCCAACCCAGGAACCGTGTCGTCGTGAAACCGATTCAGAAGTCGAACAAGCTGCTCAACGTCTGCTACGACATCCGTGGCCCGGTGCTCGAGCACGCGAAGCGCCTCGAGGAAGAAGGCCACCGCATCATCAAGCTGAACATCGGCAACCTCGCGCCGTTCGGTTTCGACGCGCCGGACGAGATCATCCAGGACATGATCCGCAACCTGCCGGCGTCGTCCGGCTATTCGGATTCGAAGGGCGTGTTCTCGGCGCGCAAGGCCGTGATGCACTACACGCAGGAAAAGGGCGTCGTGGGCGTCGGCCTCGACGACATCTACATCGGCAACGGCGCGTCCGAGCTCATCGTGATGGCGACCCAGGCGCTGCTGAACGACGGCGACGAAGTGCTGCTGCCCGCGCCCGACTACCCGCTGTGGACGGCGGCGGTGAGCCTGTCGGGCGGCACGCCCGTGCACTACGTGTGCGACGAGCAGAACGCGTGGATGCCGGATCTCGACGACATCCGCAGCAAGATCACGCCGAACACGAAGGCGATCGTCGTGATCAACCCGAACAACCCGACGGGCGCGCTTTATTCCGACGAATTGCTGCTCGAGCTGCTCGAGATCGCGCGCCAGCACGGGCTGATCGTGTTTGCCGACGAGGTCTACGACAAGATCGTCTACGACGGCCTCGAGCACACGGCGATGGGGGCGCTGTCGGAGGATGTGATCACCGTCACGTTCAACAGCCTGTCGAAGAGCTATCGCTCGTGCGGCTATCGCGCGGGCTGGATGGCCGTATCGGGCCTCGGCGGCGACAACCGCCGGCGCGCGAAGGATTACCTCGAGGGGCTCGGCATCCTGTCGTCGATGCGCCTGTGCGCGAACGTGCCCGGGCAGTTCGCGATCCAGACGGCGCTCGGCGGCTACCAGAGCATCAACGAGCTGATCGTGCCGAGCGGGCGCCTGTACAAGCAGCGCGAGCTTGCGTACGACATGCTGACGTCGATCCCGGGCGTGACCTGCGTGAAGCCGCAGGCCGCGCTGTACATGTTCCCGCGCCTCGACCCGAAGCTTTACCCGATCCAGAACGACCAGCAGTTCATTCTCGACCTGTTGCTCGAGGAGCGCGTGCTGCTGGTGCAGGGCACGGGGTTCAACTGGGCGACGCCGGACCACTTCCGCGTGGTCTTCCTGCCGAACCTCGACGACCTGACCGATTCGATCAACCGGATTGCACGCTTCCTCGACGGCTACCGCAAGCGCCATTCGGTGTGAGCGGGCAAGGCCACACGGAATTCACTACTTCTTACTCATCGATCACACGCAGCATGGAACCGATCAAAGTTGGCCTGTTGGGCTTCGGCACTGTGGGCAGCGGCACCTTCACGGTGCTGCGCCGCAACCAGGAAGAAATCAAGCGACGCGCGGGGCGCGGCATCGAGGTGGCGCGCATTGCCGTGCGCAACCCGGCCAAGGCGCAGGCTGCGCTCGGCGGTGACGCCGCCGTCGCGCAGATCACCGACGACTTCAACGCCGTCGTCGACGATCCGTCGATCGCGATCGTCGCCGAGATGATCGGCGGCACGGGCATCGCGCGCGAGCTCGTGCTGCGCGCGATCGCGAACGGCAAGCACGTCGTGACGGCAAACAAGGCGCTGCTCGCGGTGCACGGCACCGAGATTTTCGAGGCCGCGCGCGAAAAGGGCGTGATGGTTGCGTTCGAAGCGGCCGTCGCCGGCGGCATCCCGATCATCAAGGCGCTGCGCGAAGGCCTGACCGCGAACCGCATCCAGTACATCGCGGGCATCATCAACGGCACGACCAACTACATCCTGTCGGAAATGCGCGATCGCGGGCTCGACTTCGCGACCGCGCTGAAGGCCGCGCAGGAGCTTGGGTACGCGGAAGCCGACCCGACCTTCGACATCGAAGGCGTCGACGCCGCGCACAAGGCGACGATCATGAGCGCGATCGCGTTCGGCGTGCCGGTGCAGTTCGACCGTGCGTACGTCGAAGGCATCAGCAAGCTCGATGCGACCGACATCCGCTACGCGGAAGAGCTCGGCTACCGGATCAAGCTGCTCGGCATCACGCGCCGCGCCGAAAACGGCATCGAGCTGCGCGTGCACCCGACGCTGATCCCGGAAAAACGCCTGCTCGCGAACGTCGAAGGCGCGATGAACGCCGTCGTCGTGCACGGCGATGCGGTCGGCACGACGCTGTACTACGGCAAGGGCGCGGGCGCTGAGCCGACCGCATCGGCCGTGGTCGCGGATCTCGTCGACGTCACGCGCCTGCATACGGCCGACCCGGAGCATCGCGTGCCGCATCTCGCGTTCCAGCCGGACAGCCTGTCGAACACGCCGATCTTGCCGATCGAGGAAGTGACGAGCGGCTATTACCTGCGCCTGCGCGTCGCCGACCAGACCGGCGTGCTGGCCGACATCACGCGCATCCTCGCCGCATCGGGCATCTCGATCGACGCGCTGCTGCAGAAGGAGTCGGAGCAGGTCGACGACGCGAACGGCGAAACCGACATCATCCTGATCACGCACGAAACGGTCGAGAAGAACGTCAATGCGGCGATCGCGCAAATCGAGAGCCTCGCGACGGTCGTGTCGAAGGTGACGAAGCTGCGCATGGAAGCGCTGAACTGAGGACGGAAGGCGACATGAACTACATCTCCACGCGCGGCGCCGGCATCGGCGAGCGCCATACGTTCTCCGACATCCTGCTCGGCGGCCTCGCGAAGGACGGCGGGCTCTACCTGCCGGCCGAATACCCGAAGGTGTCCGCCGACGAGCTCGCCCGCTGGCGCGCGCTGTCGTACGCGGATCTCGCGTTCGAGATCCTGTCGAAGTTCTGCGACGACGTGCCGGCCGACGACCTGCGCGCGATCACGCGCCGCACGTATACGGCCGACGTGTACAGCAACACTCGCCACGGCGAGAACGCGTCCGACATCACGCCGCTGAAGACGCTCGGCACCGAGAACGGTGCGGCGCTGTCGCTGCTCGAACTGTCGAACGGCCCGACGCTCGCGTTCAAGGACATGGCGATGCAGCTGCTCGGCAACCTGTTCGAGTACACGCTCGCGAAGCACGGTGAAGCGCTGAACATCCTCGGGGCGACGTCGGGCGACACGGGTAGCGCGGCCGAGTACGCGATGCGCGGCAAGGCCGGCGTGCGCGTGTTCATGCTGTCGCCGCACAAGAAGATGAGCGCGTTCCAGACGGCACAGATGTTCAGCCTGCAGGATCCGAACATCTTCAACCTCGCGGTCGAAGGCGTGTTCGACGATTGCCAGGACATCGTGAAGGCCGTCTCGAACGATCACGCGTTCAAGGCGCAGCAGAAGATCGGCACGGTCAACTCGATCAACTGGGCACGCGTCGTCGCACAGGTCGTGTACTACTTCAAGGGCTACTTCGCAGCGACGCAGTCCAACGACGAGCGCGTGTCGTTCACGGTGCCGTCGGGCAACTTCGGCAACGTCTGCGCGGGCCACATCGCGCGGATGATGGGGCTGCCGATCGCGAAGCTCGTGGTCGCGACCAACGAGAACGACGTGCTCGACGAGTTCTTCCGTACGGGCGCGTATCGCGTGCGCAGCGCCGAGAACACGTATCACACCAGCAGCCCGAGCATGGACATCTCGAAGGCGTCGAACTTCGAGCGCTTCGTGTTCGACCTGCTCGGCCGCGATCCGGCGCGCGTGATGCAGCTGTTCCGCGATGTCGAGGAGAAGGGCGGTTTCGATCTCGCGGCGAGCGGCGATTTCGCGCGCGTCGCCGAGTTTGGCTTCGTGTCGGGCCGCAGCGGCCACACCGACCGGATCGCGACGATCCGCGACGTGTTCTCGCGCTACGACACGATGATCGATACGCACACGGCCGACGGCGTGAAGGTCGCACGCGAACATCTGGACGCAGGCGTGCCGATGGTCGTGCTCGAGACGGCTCAGCCGATCAAGTTCGGCGAGACGATCCGCGAAGCGCTCGATCGCGAGGCCGAGCGGCCGGCCGCATTCGACGGGCTCGAGGCGCTGCCGCAGCGCTTCGAGGTCGTGAAGGCCGACGCGCAGCAGGTGAAGGACTTCATCGTCGCCCACACGGGCGCATGACGCACGGCCGGGCCCGCGGGCCCGGCGGCGCAGGACGGCCGGAATGCCGATTCGTCGAACGGATCGGGGTTCCGGCCGTTTCGTTTGGCGCCCGGGCATTGCCTGTCGCGCGAAACAAGTGCCAGACCCGCACGTTCGCGCCGATCACAGTTTTCGCATGTCCGCCATATCGCGCGCCCGTGCGGCGGCGTCGCTACAATGACGTATTGACTCCAACGATCCCCGATTCCATCGATGTCGAACCCGAATCCCGCGGCGCCGCGCGCGCCGATGCTGTCGACCGCCGAGGCGCTCGCCGCGCTGCTCGATGCCGCGAAGCCGCTGCCCGGCGCGGAAACCGTCGCCACGCTCGATGCGCTCGGCCGCGTGCTGGCAGCCGACGTGAGCTCGCCGCTCGACGTGCCGCCGATGCATACCAGCGCGATGGACGGCTATGCGGTGCGCGTCGCCGACCTGCTGCACGGCGATCGGCGGTTGCCGGTGTCGCAGCGCATTCCGGCCGGTCATCCGGCTCAAGCGCTCGCGGCCGGCACGGCCGCGCGGATCTTCACCGGTGCGACGGTGCCGCCCGGCGCGGACGCGGTCGTGATGCAGGAGCAGGCGTCGGCCGACGGCGATGCGGTCGAGATCCTGCACACGCCGAAGGCCGGCGAGTGGATCACCGCGCAGGGTGCCGACATCCGGCAAGGGTCGGTGATCCTGCCGGCCGGCACGCGGCTCACGCCGCAGGCGCTCGGCCTGGCCGCATCGGTCGGCTGCGCGCAGCTGTCGGTTGCGCGGCGGATTCGCGTCGCGGTGTTCTTCACCGGCGACGAACTGACGATGCCCGGCGAGCCGCTGAAGCCCGGCGCGATCTACAACTCGAACCGTTTCACGCTGCGCGGGCTGCTGGAGCGGCTCGGCTGCCACGTGACCGACTACGGGATCGTGCCCGATTCGCTTGCCGCGACACGCGACACGCTGCGCGAGGCCGCGCGCGATCACGACGTGATCCTGACGAGCGGCGGTGTATCGGTCGGAGAAGAGGATCACGTGAAGCCGGCCGTCGAGTCCGAAGGGCGGCTCGCGCTGTGGCAGATCGCGATGAAGCCCGGCAAGCCGCTCGCGTACGGCGCGGTGCGCCGCGGCGACGAGCGCGCCGATGCGCACTTCATCGGGCTGCCCGGCAACCCCGTTTCGAGCTTCGTCACGTTCCTGCTGTTCGTGCGGCCGTTCCTGCTGCGCCTGTCCGGCGTGCGCGACGTCGCGCCGCGCGCGCTGTCGCTGCGGGCGGACTTCTCGCAGAGCAAGGGCGACCGGCGCAACGAATTCCTGCGTGCGCGGGTCAACGCGGCGGGCGGCCTCGACCTGTTCCCGAACCAGAGCTCGGCGGTGCTGACGTCGACGGTCTGGGGCGACGGCCTGATCGACAATCCGCCACAGCACGCGATCAGCGCGGGCGAGACCGTGCGTTTCATTCCGTTTTCCGAACTGCTGTCGTAACGCGACGGCTTCCCGAACCATGAAGATTCAGCTGAAATTTTTTGCAAGCGTGCGCGAGGCACTGGGCGTCGCCGACGAAGAGGCAAACGTGCCGGACAGCGTGACGACCGTCGGCGACGTGCGCGCATGGCTGCGCGTGCGCGGCGGCGCGTGGGCCGAGACGCTCGCCGAAGGGCGCGCGCTGCGCATGGCGTGCAACCACGAGATGACCGATCCCGACACACGGCTCACCGAAGGCTGCGAGGTCGCGTTCTTTCCGCCGGTGACGGGCGGTTGAGCTTTGCATGGGATCCGAGCAAGCGCTCAAGCGCTCACTCTGGTCGACAGGGGCAGATGATGGCAACAGTACGAGTCCAGGCCGGCGATTTCGATCTGAACGCCGAAGTCGCGGCATTGCGCGCGCGCAACCCGAAGATCGGCGCGGTGGCGTGCTTCGTCGGCACGGTGCGCGACCTGAACGAAGGCGATTCGGTCGCCGCGATGGAGCTCGAGCACTATCCGGGGATGACCGAGAAGGCGCTCGAGAAGATTGCGGCCGAGGCCGGCCGGCGCTGGCCGGGCATCGACGTCGCGATCGTGCATCGCGTCGGCAAGCTGCTGCCGCTCGACCAGATCGTGATGGTCGCGACGGTCGCGTCGCACCGCGGCGATGCGTTCGCGTCGTGCGAGTTCGTGATGGACTATCTGAAGACCGAAGCGCCGTTCTGGAAGAAGGAAACGACGCCGGACGGCGAGCGCTGGGTCGATGCGCGCAGTACCGACGACGCTGCGCTCGCGCGCTGGGGCGTCGAGTCGGGCAACACGCCGCGCTGAGCGCGGCATCCGGACAGGCGGTGCGGCCATGTGCCGCAGGTGGCGTTGCCGCCGGGCGTCGCGTATCGCCGTCGGTTACGCGTCCGGATCGATGCTGCGCCCGATGATCTTCGTCGGAAACGGTTCGCCGCGGGCGCGCGACGGCGGCGCGTGCGGATCGTCCCCCGCGTCGCGGCGGCGCGGCGCGATCGCGTCGAGCAGCGCCTGCTGCTCGGGCGGAATCTGATAGTCCCAGCCGAACCGGCTCAACTGCAGGCTCTGCGCGATCCGCAGTGCGGGCTCCATGAAGCGGATCGCCGCGGGCGGCGCGTAGCGCGTCTCGACGGTCTTCAGGAACAGCGCCAGCCAGCGGCTGAAATGGGCCGGCTCGATCCCGTCGAGCGGCTGATGCGCCTGCTGCACGTTGCCGCGATACCCCTTGGTGCCGAGCACGAGGCTCGACCAGAACGTCACCATCTTCGGCAGGTGGTCGTCCCAGCGGCCGGCCAGCTTCGCGTCGAACACGGGCCCCAGTAGCGGATCGGCGCGCACGCGATCGTAGAACGCGTAGACGAGTTCGCGGATGTTGTCTTCGGTCGGCTCGGCGTCGCGAGGGCGCGCCGGTGCGGTTTCGGGCGAGGCAGGCAGGGCAGTCATGGCAAAAAGGGCGGGTAGATCGGGGCGGCGACGGGCGGTAGCGTGGTGATCGGGGAGGACGCCGGTCGGATTTTGACGCAGAATAGCGTCCAATACCCCCTGAAAAACGTGTAACTGTCACGCATCTTATTGCGCGCACGCGATCCCGGCAACCCGGGGTGGCGGAACGGGGCCGTCAGCCGGCCCCGCGTGCATCGCGGTCGGCCCGGTTCACGTTATCGGGGCACGATCGATCATTTCCGTATTCGCCCATGAGACTCACTGACTACACCGACTATTCGCTGCGCGTGATGCTGTACCTTGCCGTGCGCGGCGAGGGGCTCGCGACGATCCAGGAGATCTCGGATGCCTACGGTATCTCGAAGAACCATCTGATGAAAGTCGTGCAGCAGCTCGGCGAGCTGGGATGGGTCGACACCGTGCGCGGCCGCAATGGCGGGCTGCGGCTGTTCCCCGAATCGCTGCAACTGACGGTCGGCGAGGTCGTGCGTGCGACCGAGAACGACTTTGCGCTGGTCGGCTGCTTTTCGGCTGACGGCAGCGACTCGCGCGGCTGCGTGATCGAGCCGCAGTGCCGGCTGAAGGGCGTGCTGGCGGCCGCGCGCGATGCCTTTTTCGCCGAACTCGATCGTCACACGCTAGGCGAACTGGCCGAGCCCGCGTCGCCGCTCGTGGCGCTGCTCGGCATCCGTCCGGTCGCGCTCGTGCGTGCCGCAACGTCGCCGGACGAAGCGCCGGCAGTTGCCGAACCGCCGTCCAAGACGCACTGACACGCGGGAGCCGCGCCCCGCGCGCCGACCGCGGCCCGTCCCCGGGCCACTTCCAGTCTATCCAGCAATTTTTGCGCTGAATCAACCCGAATTTCGCTTGAAAGCCGCATAACCATCCTCATCTTGGTGTTAATCGAAAATTGGAGGTCTCGACTAAATGAGAATCGACAAGCTCACCACCAAGTTCCAGGAAGCACTCGCGGACGCGCAAAGCCTCGCGGCAGGCCGCGACAATCAATACATCGAACCCGTTCACGTCCTCGCGGCGCTGGTCGCGCAGCACGACGGTTCCGCCCGCTCGCTGATGTCGCGCGCGGGTGTTCACGTGCAGGCGCTGCAAGGCGCGCTGAACGAAGCCATTTCGCGCCTGCCGCAAGTGACGGGCACGGGCGGCGACATCCAGATCGGCCGTGAACTGGCCGGGCTGCTGAATCATGCCGACAAGGAAGCGCAGAAGCTCAACGACACGTTCATCGCGAGCGAAATGTTCTTGCTCGCCGCGTCCGACGACAAGGGCGAGGCCGGCAAGCTCGCGCGTCAGCACGGCCTCACGCGCAAGGCGCTCGAAGCCGCGATCGCCGCGGTGCGCGGCGGCTCGCAGGTGCACAGCCAGGACGCGGAAAGCCAGCGCGAAGCGCTGAAGAAATACACGGTCGACCTGACCGAGCGCGCCCGTGCGGGCAAGCTCGACCCGGTGATCGGCCGCGACGACGAAATCCGCCGCTCGATCCAGATCCTGCAGCGCCGCACGAAGAACAACCCGGTGCTGATCGGCGAGCCGGGCGTCGGCAAGACCGCGATCGTCGAAGGGCTCGCGCAACGGATCGTCAACGGCGAGGTGCCGGAGACGCTGAAGGGCAAGCGCGTGCTGTCGCTCGACATGGCCGCGCTGCTCGCCGGTGCGAAGTACCGCGGCGAATTCGAGGAGCGCCTGAAGGCGGTGCTCAGCGACATCGCGAAGGACGAAGGCCAGACGATCGTCTTCATCGACGAAATCCACACGATGGTCGGCGCGGGCAAGGCCGAAGGCGCGATGGATGCGGGCAACATGCTGAAGCCGGCGCTGTCGCGCGGCGAGCTGCACTGTATCGGCGCGACCACGCTCGACGAATACCGCAAGTACATCGAGAAGGACGCCGCGCTCGAGCGCCGCTTCCAGAAGGTGCTCGTCGACGAGCCGAGCGTCGAGGCGACGATCGCGATCCTGCGCGGGCTGCAGGAGAAGTACGAACTGCACCACGGCGTCGACATCACCGATCCGGCGATCGTCGCCGCGGCCGAGCTGTCGCACCGCTACATCACCGACCGCTTCTTGCCCGACAAGGCCATCGACCTGATCGACGAAGCCGCTTCGAAGATCAAGATGGAAATCGATTCGAAGCCCGAAGAGATGGACAAGCTCGACCGTCGTCTGATCCAGCTGAAGATCGAGCGCGAAGCCGTGAAGAAGGAGCAGGACGAAGCGTCGCAGAAGCGCCTGCAGCTGATCGAGGAAGAGATCGATCGCCTTGGCCGCGAGTATGCGGACCTGGAAGAGATCTGGACCGCCGAGAAGGCCGCGGTGCAGGGCAGCGCCCAGCTCAAGGAAGAGATCGAGAAGGTGCGTGCGGACATCGCGCGGCTGCAGCGTGACGGCAAGCTGGAGAAGGTTGCCGAGCTGCAGTACGGCAAGCTGCCGCAGCTCGAGGCGCAGCTGAAGCAGGTCACGCAGGCCGAAGAGCAGGAGCAGCACAACCCGACGCGTCCGCGCCTGTTGCGCACGCAGGTCGGCGCCGAGGAAATCGCGGAAGTCGTGTCGCGTTCGACGGGGATTCCCGTGTCGCGGATGATGCAGGGCGAGCGCGAGAAGCTGTTGCACATCGAGGAAAAGCTGCACGAGCGCGTGGTCGGCCAGCATGAGGCGATCAGCGCGGTGGCCGATGCGATCCGCCGTTCGCGCGCGGGTCTCGCGGATCCGAACCGTCCGTACGGTTCGTTCCTGTTCCTCGGTCCGACGGGGGTCGGCAAGACCGAGCTGTGCAAGGCGCTGGCGTCGTTCCTGTTCGACTCGGAAGAGCACCTGATCCGCATCGACATGAGCGAGTTCATGGAGAAGCACAGCGTCGCGCGGCTGATCGGCGCGCCGCCGGGCTATGTCGGCTACGAGGAAGGCGGCTACCTGACGGAAGCCGTGCGCCGCAAGCCGTACAGCGTGATCCTGCTCGACGAGATCGAAAAGGCGCATCCGGACGTGTTCAACGTGCTGCTGCAGGTGCTCGACGACGGCCGCATGACGGACGGGCAGGGGCGCACGGTCGACTTCAAGAACACGGTCATCGTGATGACGTCGAACCTCGGCTCGCAGGTGATTCAGGCGATGACGGGTGCGCCGCAGGAAGAGATCAAGGACGCGGTGTGGCTCGAGGTGAAGCAGCATTTCCGCCCCGAGTTCCTGAACCGGATCGACGACGTCGTCGTGTTCCATGCGCTCGACCGCAGCAACATCCAGTCGATCGCGAAGATCCAGCTGGCGCGCCTGCACGATCGGCTCGCGAAGCTCGACATGGCGCTCGACGTGTCGGAAGCGGCGCTCGAACAGATCGGGAAGGTCGGCTACGATCCGCTGTTCGGTGCGCGGCCGCTGAAGCGCGCGATCCAGCAGGAGATCGAGAACCCGGTCGCGAAGCTGATCCTCGCGGGCCGCTTCGGTCCGAAGGACGTGATTCCGGTCGACGTCCACGACGGCAAGTTCGTGTTCGACCGCGTCGTGCACTGATCGCCTGCCAGCGGCTGCGTGCCCGGTTCGCGCCGGGCGCGCAAAAACAAACACCCCGCCTCGGCGGGGTGTTTGCTTATGGAGCGGCCGAACGGGCCGCCCGGTAGCGTGGCGTGCTTAGCCCTGCTTGTTGCCGCCGAACAGGCCGGCGAGCTGCGACAGCGAGCCGAGCACGTTCGACGTGTCGACCTGTGCCTGGCCGTCGGCCGGCACCGCGCCGTCCGGCGTCGCGTGGTTGACGACGTGCGGCAGCACCTGCGCGAGGACGGTCGACGCCATCGACGGGTCGACGCCGAACTTGCTTGCCAGCGCGCCGATCGCGTCCGAGCCGAGCACGTTCTGCAGCGCATCCGGCGAGATCGGCTGGTTCTGGCCGTTGCCGACCCACGAACCGATGATGTCGCCGGCGCCGCCTGCCTTGAACTTCTCGATCAGGCCGTTCAGGCCGCCCGGCTGGTTGTTGATGAATTCGAGCGCGGTCGTGATCAGCGCGCTTTGCGAGTTGCCGCCTGCCTGGCCGCCGATCAGACCGCCAACGATGTCGAGGAGACCCATGGTTCTTCACCTTCACTGAAAAGGGCGCCGTGACGACGGCGCCCGTTGAACGAATGCCGCGCGCACGCCGTCGCGCGCGCGGCGCACATCAGGCGCCCGACGCCGCGGCGGCGGAGGCTGCCTTGTCCTTCTTGCTCTTCTTCTTCGAACCCTTCGCCGCCTTCGCGGACGACGCCGCGGCCGGCGCGCTCGCGCCCGCGTCGGCGGATGCCGCCGCTGCGGCCGCTGCTTTTTCCTTCTTCGATGCGCGCTTGGCCTTGGCCGGCTTCGCCGCCGCATCCGGTGCGCTGGCCGCCGGGGCCGGCGCTGCAGTCGTCGTGCCGGCCGTCGCGGTCGTGGACGTCGACGCGGTGCCTGCCGTCGTCGTGGCCGGCGTGGTGGCCGGTGCGGTCGCGGCCGGCTTCGACAGCTTCACGCCCTTCGGCGGCGTCGACGAGCCGCCGATCGTCAGGCCGTTTTCCTCCAGATGCCCGACCGATTTCGTGCCGAGGCCCTTCACGCGGTTCGCGAGATCGTCGGCGTCCTTGAACGGGCCGTTCTTGGTGCGTTCGTCGATGATCGCCTTCGATTTCACGGGCCCGAGACCCTTCACGGATTCGAGCGCGGCCTGGTCAGCCGAGTTGACTTCGACGGCCGCGGCAAGGCCGGCGGCGAGCGACAGCGATAGCGCGACGAACAGCATCAGCAGCTTCTTCAGCATGGCAAAGGCTCCCTGGTTCTGACGGATGAATGGCTGTTGCAACGGACGGCGGGGCGAGATCCGGCCGGACGTCGCCGTTAAGCATAGGACAAATGCGTGCCCTTTTTAAGACAGGCTGACTGAATCTTGCTGAAGGCTTGCGGTGCTGTAAAGGCCGAAACCCGTGCCGGGCGCCGATTTTGACCATTCTTTACGGTGTCGCAGGGGCGCGCTGGGTGTCGTTGCACTGGCCGTTCGAAAGCGCTTGACTTAGAGTTGGCTCTAACTCTTAACCTTGTTTCTGCCATGTCGAAAACCGTATCCAAACCTTCCGCCGCCGGTCCGCTGACGATCGGACAAGTCGCCGAAATGACCGGCTTGTCGACGCATACGCTGCGGTACTACGAGCAGGCCGGGCTGCTGCGCGCGATTTCGCGCACGGCGGCCGGGCACCGGCTTTACGCGCCGGCCGACCTTGACTGGCTGGCCTTCGTGATGCGCCTGAAGGCGACCGGCATGCCGATCGCGCAGATGCAGGAATTCGCGGCGCTGCGTGCGCAAGGCGAGCCGACCTTCGGTGCGCGCCGCAGCCTGCTGGTCACGCATCGCGACGCGGTGCGCGCGCATCTCGCGGAGCTGCAGGCGAGCCTCGACGCGATCAGCGACAAGATCGCGTACTACGAGGCGCAGGAGCGCGAAGCGGAACGACGGGCAAACCCTTCTCACGCTATATCCGAACAGGACGGACACCATGGAACGACTCGCTGAAGACCGCTACACGCGCGGCTGGAACAAACTGAAGGAAATCGACGGCGAAGTGGGCGAACGCGTGATCGCGGCGCTGGCGCCGATCGCGCCGGATTTCGGGCGGCTGCTGGTCGAGTTCAGCTTCGGCGACATCTACAGCCGGCCGCAGCTCGATCTGAAAGCGCGCGAAATCGCGACAATCGCGGCGCTGGCCGCGCTCGGCAACGCGCAGCCGCAGTTGAAGGTGCATATCGAGGCCGCGCTGAACGTCGGCTGCACGCGCGAAGAGATCGTCGAGGTGTTCATGCAGATGGCCGTCTACGCGGGTTTCCCGGCCGCGCTCAACGCGCTGTTCGCCGCGCACGAGGTGTTCACGCGGCGCGACGAAGCGGCCGGCGAGGCCGGACAGGCGAACCAAGCGGCCGGGCAGGCTGCATGACCGCTGTCGCGCTCGCGCATCACGCGCGATGCGGCGCGACGATCCGGTGCTTCGCGATGCGCCGGTACAGCGTCGCGCGCGACATGCCGAGCGCCTTGGCGGCCGCGTCGGGCCGCCAGCGGTGCGCGGTGAGCGCCGCGACGATGCGGCCGCGTTCGTCGTCGGGCAGCGCACCCGACGGGGCGGCGCCGAGTTGCGCGGCGATGTCGGCGGGCAGGTCGCGCCGCGTCACGCGCGCGGCGTCGCACACCGCGCACGCATAGCGCAGCACGTTGCGCAGTTGCCGCACGTTGCCGGGCCACGCGTACGCCGCGAGCTGTTCGGCGAGCGTCGGATCGAGCGTGAGCACGTGGCCGGTCGCCTGCGCTTCCTCGGCGAACACGGTGGCAATCACGTCGCGCACGTCCGCGCGTGCGCGCAGCGGCGGCAGTTCGAACGTCGCGCCGCTCAGCCGGTAATACAGATCTTCGCGGAACGTCCCGTCGGCGACCATCCGCGCGAGATCGCGGTGCGTCGCGCAGATCACGTCGAGATCGACGCGCACGGGCGCATCGCTGCCGAGCGGCACGACTTCACCGTCGGCGAGTACGCGCAGCAGGCGCGTCTGCAACGCGAGCGGCATGTCGCCGATTTCATCGAGAAACAGCGTGCCGCCATCGGCGAGCGCGATCTTGCCGCGTGCGCCGTGCTTGCGCGCGCCGGTGAACGCGCCGGCCGCATAGCCGAACAGTTCGCTCTCGATCAGCGCTTCCGGCAGTGCGCCGCAGTTGACGGCGACGAACGGCCGCGCGCGCCGCGCACCGGCGTCATGGATCGCGCGCGCGAACACTTCCTTGCCCGCCCCGGTTTCGCCGAGCACGAGAATCGGCAGCCGCTTGCTCGCGACGCGCAGCGCGAGTTCCGCCTGTTGTGCGATATGCGTGTCGCTGCTGTGCAGGAACGGCGTCAGCGCGCCGACGTGACGTGGCGCGGCGCCCGCGCGGCGCGATACCGTGCCGGGCTCGCGGCCGGCACGCCGTAGCGGCGCCCGCAGGCGCGCATAGAGCGGGGCGCCCGTCGCGCGCAGCCGTAGCGCGACGATCGCATCGAGCCGCGCGGCGTCACGTAGCGGTATTTCGGTCGCATCGAAGATCTCGTCGATATGGCGCGGCTCGCGCAGTGCGGGCAGTGCGTCGCGGGCCTGACGGTTCGCGGCGACGATGTTGCCGCAGTCGTCGAACGCGATCAGCCACTCCGGCTGCGCTTCGACGTAGTGACGATTCGGATGCCCGAACAAGATCCAGTGCTGCGCGGTGCTGTGCACGAAGTAGCCGTCCTCGATCAGCGCCGCGCTCTGCCGCACGAGCTGGTAGACGAGGCGCTGGCTGTCGCGGCCGTCGGGCGAATGCACGGCCGACGCGTCGAGCACGCCGATCAGTTCGCCGCCCGGCGAGAAGATCGGCGCCGCGCTGCAGGTGAGCGTCGTGAATGCCGCGCGAAAGTGATCGGTCTTGTGCACGGTGATCGGCGCGAGATCGGTCAGCACGCTCGCGACGCCGCAGGTCCCTTCCTCGCTTTCCGACCAGCACGAGCCGATGTGCAGGCCCGCGTGACGGAAGTCGTTGCGGCGCTCGCGGTCGATCCGGTAATCGATCGTCACGCCGTGCGCGTCGGTCAGCATCACGCAGTAGTCGGCGACGCGAATCATGTCGTGCAGCCGCGTCAGGCACTGGCCCGACGCGCGCAGGAAGGCCTCTTCCTTGTCGCGTACTTCGCGCAGCTCGGCCGCGGTCAGCACGCGCGGGCCGATCGACGAAGCGGGGTCGAGACAATGACGCTCCAGCGAGCGTTGCCACGACGACACCAGCCGCTCGGAATCGGCCGGCGCGGGCAGGCGTCCGGCGAGCGCGCCGAGTACACGGTCGGCGTGCTGGGCCTGGGGGACGGCGTAGGGCATGGTCGGCTCCGGTTCCGTACGGCGGGGATATCGATGTCCTTGTAGCACATCCGGTTGCGCGGATCACATTGCATCGCAGCACGCGGCGCGCGTGAGACGTTCGTCTCACCGGCATCTCGCCGTGTCTCGCGCGGTTGAGACGTCCGCATGCGTGGCGCGCGGCGGTCGTCGGGCCTGCCGTGACGCGCGCCGCGCCGCGTGAACGCCGGTTTTGCGGGCGGCGCGGCGCGCATGCACAGGTGCCGCGGCCATCGCGTCGTCGCATCGACAGCGTGAGACGCAGGGATGGTTTCGCGAGGTGCCGCATCGTCGCAGCCGCGCATCCTGAACACGCGTCAGCCCGCCGCGCCAGCGTGTGCGCGGGTTTCACGGTCACCGCAGTGACGATGGCACGCCGCTTGCAGAGATCACGGGCAAGCCGATGCGGTCGCGTTGGCGACGACGATCCGCTGCCCGTCGATGGCAGCGGACGAAACCGGCAGGGCTGGACGAAGCGCCGATGCGCCGATGCCGGCCCGGCCAACTGGATGGAGACGAACCCGTGACGACGCCCGTTACCGTCGGCGTGATCGCGAACCCCGCATCGGGGCGCGACATCCGCCGCCTCACGACGCATGCCTCCGTGTTTCCGACGGCCGAGAAGGCGAACATGATCGTGCGCCTGCTGGCCGGCCTCGGCGCGATGGGCGTCGAGCGCGTGCTGACGCTGCGCGACCGTACGGGCATCGCGACGCTGCTGCTGCGCGCGATCGATACGCATCGCGCGGTCGCGCCGCACGAACGCTGGCCCGAGGTCGAATTCGTCGACCTGCCGATTACCGATTCCGTCGCCGACACGCAAGCCGGCGCCGCGTACCTGCACCGGATGGAAGTCGCGCTGCTCGTCGTGCTCGGCGGCGACGGCACCCATCGCGCGGTGGCCGCGCATTGCGGCGCGACGCCGCTCGTCGCGCTGTCCACCGGCACCAACAACGCGTTTCCCGAACATCGCGAGGCGACCGTCGCCGGCGTCGCGGCAGGGCTTGCCGCGACCGGCGCCGTGCCGGCCGAAGTTGCATTCGTGCGCAACAAGCGGCTCGTCGTGCGCTGCGTGGCGGGCGCGCAGCCGGGGCGCGAGGAAATCGCGCTCGTCGACGTGTGCGCCGCGCGGCAGCGCTTCATCGGCGCGCGCGCGATCTCCGGATCCGACGACATCGATTCGCTCTACCTGACGTTCGCGGAGCCGGACGGTATCGGCCTGTCCGCCCTCGGCGGCGCGTGGGCGCCGCTCGAGCGCAGCGCGCCGCACGGGCTCGCGATGCGCTTTGCGGAAACCGGCAAGACGGCCGGCACGCCGCTCGTCGCGCCGATCGCGCCGGGGCGTGTCGATCGCGTCGTGATGCGCAGTTGCGAGCGGCTCGAACCGGGCACGTGGCAGGCGATTCCGTTCGAACGCGGCACGCTCGCGTTCGACGGCGAGCGCGAGATCGAGGTGGCGCGCGGCGACCATTACGAGATTTCGCTCGACTGGCGCGGGCCGCTGACGGTCGATGTCGGCCGCACGTTGCGCTACGCGTCTTCGCGGCAATTGCTGCGCGACGCCGGCGCGTGGCACGACTGAACATCCGGTTTGCGCACAGCATTTCGTCATCCATAACGATCGTCAAGGAGACATTGCCATGACAGCCCCACTCGAAGGACAGGTCGCCATCGTCACCGGCGGCGCACGCGGCATCGGCCGCGGCATTGCGCTGACGCTTGCCGGCGCAGGCGCCGACATCCTGCTGGCCGACCTGCTCGACGACGCGCTCGACGCCACCGCGCGCGAGGTGCGCACACTGGGCCGCCGGGCGGCGGTGGCGAAGGTCGACGTGACGCAGGCCGCCCAGGTCGAGGCAATGGTTGCACAGGCACTCGCCGAACTCGGCGGGCTCGACATCCTCGTGAACTGCGCGGGCGTGATCAGCATTCATCCGGTTGCCGAACTGACCGAGCGCGACTGGGATTTCGTGATGGACGTGAATGCGAAGGGCACGTTCCTCGGCTGCCGTGCGGCGCTCGCGCATCTGAAGGCGCAGGGGCGTGGCCGGATCATCAACGTCGCGTCGATCGCCGGCAAGGAAGGCTTCCCGGATCTCGCGCACTACAGCGCATCGAAATTCGCGGTCGTCGGCTTCACGAACGCGCTCGCGAAGGAGCTCGCGCGCGATGGCGTGACCGTCAACGCGATCTGCCCCGGCATCGTCCGTACCTACATGTGGGACCGGCTGTCCGACGAATGGAAGACCGACGGCGAAACGGTCGAAGCGTCGTGGCAGCGGCACCAGTTGGCGTTGATCCCGCAGGGTCGCGCGCAGACGCCCGAGGACATGGGCCGGCTCGCGCTGTTCTTCGCGACGATGGACAACGTGACGGGCCAGGCCGTGAACGTCGACGGCGGCTTCACGTTCCACTGACGGCCGCCGGCCGTGTAATCCGTCGCCGTGGCACCGCCTCGGCGGCATTCGCAGTCAGACCTACCCAGGAGACATACATGACCGCTTCGACACAGCTCAGCAGGGACAAGCTGCTGGACGCCTACCGGCTGATGCGCACGATCCGCGAATTCGAGGAACGCCTGCACGTCGAATTCGCGACCGGCGAGATTCCCGGCTTCGTTCACCTGTATGCCGGCGAGGAGGCGTCCGCAGTCGGCACGATCCTGCACCTCGGCCTCGACGACTACGTGGCCACCACGCACCGCGGCCACGGCCATTGCATTGCAAAGGGCGTCGACGTGCACGGGATGATGGCCGAGATCTACGGCAAGAAGACGGGCGTTTGCCACGGCAAGGGCGGCTCGATGCACATCGCCGACCTGTCGATGGGGATGCTCGGCGCGAACGGGATCGTCGGCGCGGGCGGCCCGCTCGTGTGCGGCGCGGCGCTCGCGGCGAAACACAAGAAGACGGGCGGCGTCGGCGTGTGCTTCTTCGGCGACGGCGCGTCGAACCAGGGCGTGATCTTCGAATCGATGAACCTGGCGTCGGTGTGGCGGCTCCCCGCGATCTTCGTCGCCGAAAACAACGGCTATGCGGAAGCGACGTCGTCGAGCTGGTCGGTCGCGACCGACAACATCGCCGATCGCGCGAACGGGTTCGGGATGCCGGGCGTGATCGTCGACGGCTTCGATTTCTTCGCGGTGCACGAAGCGCTCGGCGAAGCCGTCGAGCGCGCGCGCAACGGCGGCGGCCCGACGCTCGTCGAGGTGAAGTTCACGCGCTACTTCGGCCACTTCGAAGGCGATGCGCAAACCTACCGCGCGCCGGGCGAGGTGCAGAAGCTGCGCGACGAGAAGGACTGCCTGAAGCACTTCGAGACGCGCGTCGTGCGCGCCGAAGCGCTGACGACGGCCGACCTGCGCGCGGTCGATGCACAGGTGAAGGCGCTGATCGACGACGCGGTCGCGCAGGCGAAGGCCGCGCCGGTGCCGGATGCCGCCGACCTGCTGACCGACGTCTACGTGTCGTATCCGTGAGCGCGGCCTGACACCGCAGCCGGCACGGCGAACCGAACATTCCAGGAGACAGACATGGCAAGGAAGATCACTTATTCGCAGGCGATCAACGAAGCGCTCGCGCAGGAAATGGCGCGCGACGACAGCGTGATCGTGATGGGCGAGGACAACGCGGGCGGCGCGGGCGCGCCGGGCGAGGACGACGCATGGGGCGGCGTGCTCGGCGTGACGAAGGGGCTGTTCCACAAGTTTCCGGGCCGCGTGCTCGATACGCCGCTGTCGGAGGGCGGCTACATCGGCGCGGCGGTCGGCGCGGCCGCGTGCGGGATGCGGCCCGTCGCGGAGCTGATGTTCATCGATTTCATGGGCGTGTGCTTCGACCAGATCTTCAACCAGGCCGCGAAATTCCGCTACATGTTCGGCGGCAAGGCCGTGACGCCGGTCGTGATCCGCGCGATGTACGGCGCGGGTTTGCGCGCGGCCGCGCAGCACTCGCAGATGCTGACGTCGCTGTTCACGCACATTCCGGGGCTGAAGGTCGTGTGCCCGTCGACGCCGTACGACGCGAAGGGGCTGCTGATCCAGGCGATCCGCGACAACGATCCCGTGATCTTTCTCGAACACAAGCTGCTCTATACGCGCGAAGGCGACGTACCGGAGGAGTCCTATGCGATTCCGTTCGGCGAGGCGAACGTGGTGCGCGAAGGCGACGACGTGACGATCGTCACGTACGGCCGGATGGTGCATCTCGCGACGGATGCGGCCGCGAAGCTCGCGAAGGACGGCATCCAGTGCGACGTGATCGACCTGCGCACGACGTCGCCGCTCGACGAGGAAACGATCCTCGAAAGCGCGGAGCGCACCGGGCGCGTGGTGGTCGTCGACGAGGCGAACCCGCGCTGCTCGATCGCGACCGACATCGCCGCGCTCGTCGCGCAGCGCGCGTTCCATTCGCTGAAGGCGCCGATCGAGCTCGTCACCGCGCCGCATACGCCCGCGCCGTTCGCGAGCGTGCTGGAAGACCTGTACATCCCGACCGCCGATGCGATTGCGCAGGCGGTCCTGAAGACGAGGAGCTGACACGATGTCGATTCACATGATCACGATGCCCAAGTGGGGGCTGTCGATGGAGCAGGGGCAGGTCAACGGCTGGCTGAAGGCGCTCGGCGAACGCGTGACGAAGGGCGATGAGGTGCTCGACGTCGAGACCGACAAGATCTCGTCGGGCGTCGAATGCGCATTCGACGGCACGCTGCGCCGGCAGGTCGCGCAGGAGGGCGAGACGCTGCCGGTCGGCGCGCTGCTCGGGGTCGTCGCGGCGGCCGAGGCGAGCGATGCCGACATCGATGCGGCGATCGCCGATTTCCAGCGCGATTTCGTACCGAGCGCGGCTGCCGACGAAGCAGCCGGCCCGCAGCCCGAGAAGGCGCAGATCGGCGGCCGCACCGTGCGCTTCCTGAAGCTCGGCGACGGGACGGGCACGCCGGCCGTGCTGATCCACGGCTTCGGCGGCGACCTGAACAACTGGCTGTTCAATCACGCGGATCTCGCCGCGCACCGGCCGGTGTGGGCGCTCGACCTGCCCGGGCATGGCGAGTCGGGCAAGGCCGTCGACACCGGCAGCCTCGACGAACTCGCCGACGCGGTGCTCGCGTTGCTCGACGCGCAGCACATCGAGCGCGCGCACCTGATCGGCCATTCGATGGGCGGCGCGGTCGCGATGGCGGCGGCCGAGCGCGCACCGCAACGCGTCGCGTCGCTGACGCTGATCGCAAGCGCGGGGCTCGGCACCGACATCAACCGTGCTTACATCGACGGTTTCGTCGCCGGCAACAGCCGCAACACGCTGAAGCCGCACCTCGGCGCGCTGTTCGCCGACAACGCGCTGGTGACGCGGCAGCTCGTCGAGGATCTCGTCAAGTACAAGCGGCTCGAAGGCGTGCAGGCCGCGCTGGAGAAGATCGCGAACGCCGCGTTCGACGGCGCCGCACAGCGGCGCGTGTTCCGCGACGGGCTCGCGACACTTGCGCCGCGCACGCTCGTGATCTGGGGGGAGCGCGACCAGGTGATTCCCGCGCAGCATGCGCAGGGCTTGCCGGGCGGCGTGCGCGCCGAAGTGATCGCCGGCAGCGGCCACATGGTGCAGATGGAGGCGGCTGCCGATGTGAACCGCCTGATCGTCGCGTTTCTCGGAGACTGACGATGGCCGCCGCGCTCGAACGACCCAGCCTCACGGCGCTCGGCCAGCCGGGCGCGCGAAGCCGCGACAAGCTTGCGCGCATCCCGGTGCGCGTCGAGCCCGCGGCCGGCACGGTGTTGCCGAAGCCGCCGTGGCTGCGCGCACGGCCGATGATGAGCGCGGCGGTGGCCGACATGGCCGCCGTGCTGCGCGACCATCGGCTGCATTCCGTCTGCGAGGAGGCGATGTGCCCGAACATCGGCGAATGCTTCGCGCAGCGCACCGCGACCTTCATGATCATGGGCGGGCTGTGCACGCGGCGCTGCCCGTTCTGCGATGTTGCGCACGGCCGCCCCGATCCGCTCGATCCCGATGAACCCGCGCGGCTGGCCGACGCGGCGGCGGCGCTCGGGTTGCGCTACGTCGTGATCACGTCGGTCGACCGCGACGACCTGCGCGACGGCGGCGCCGCGCATTTCGCCGCATGCATCGCGGCGGTGCGCGCGAGCGTGCCGGGCATCGGCGTCGAAGTGCTGACGCCGGACTTCCGCGGCCGCGTGACGCGTGCGCTCGATGCGCTGTCGACAGCCTGGCCGGACGTGTTCAACCACAACATCGAGACGGTGCCGTCGCTGTATCGCGCGGCGCGACCGGGTGCCGACTATCGCGGCTCGCTTGAATTGCTCGCGCAGGCGAAGGCTGCGCGGCCGGCACTGGTGACGAAATCGGGGCTGATGCTCGGGCTCGGCGAGCGTGACGACGAAGTGCGCGACACGCTGCGCGACCTGCGCGTGCACGACGTCGACGTGCTGACGCTCGGCCAGTATCTCGCGCCGTCGGAACACCATCTGCCGGTGCGGCGCTACGTGAGCCCGGACGCGTTCGCTGCGTGGCGCGACGAAGCGCTTGCGCTGGGTTTCAGGGAAGTCGTTGCCGGCCCGCTCGTGCGGTCGTCATATCACGCGGCCGACGTGCTGGAGAACGCGTAGCGGGTGGCGTGTCAGGCAGGGGCGGTGACGTGCGCGCGGCTGATGTGGCGCAGGTACAGCACGAGCCCTGCACCCGCGAGCATCAGGCTGACCGTGTTCGCGAACCAGAAGCCGCGTGCGCCCGTCAGCCACGCGGGTGCGATGCCGCCGACGTCGAAGCCGAGCACGTAGCCGCCGCTGAGGCCGACGCCCCACAGCGCGACCGCATAGATCACGGTCGGCACGACCGCCACCTTGTACGCGCGCAGCACGAACGCCGACGTGACCTGCAGCGCATCGAAGACGTGGTAGCACGCGACGATCGCGACGAGCGGCATCGCGGCCGCGGCGACGGCCGGGTTCGGCGTATAGCCGCCGATGATCAGCGGGCGCAACGTGAAGACGAGCACGCCGTAGGCGGCGGCCACGCCGCACGCGAACATCACGCTGTGCCGGCCGAGCAGCCGGGCTTCTTCGGGACGTCCGGCGCCGAGCGCGCGCGCGACCAGCGTCGACGCCGCCACGCCGATCGACAGCGGTGTCATGTACAGCACCGCACCGATGTTGCCGGCGATCTGGTGGCCGGCGAGCGTCGTCGTGCCGAACTGCGCGATGAACAGCGCCATGCAGGTATAGGACGTGACCTCGATCAGGTACGACAGGCCCATCGGCAACCCGAGTTTCAGGATCGCCTTCTGGCGCGCCCAGACGGGCCAGCAGAAGCGCGAGAAGATGGCGAGCGGCGCGAACACGTCGAGCTTCGCGAGCAGCGTATAGCCGATCAGCGCGAGCCCCCAGTTGATCAGTGTGCTCGCGAGCCCGCAGCCGGGGCCGCCGAGGGCCGGGACGCCGAGCCCGCCGAAGATGAACCAGACGTTGAGCGGAAACTTGAGCAGCAGTGCGCCGATCTGCAGGATCATCGCGAGCCGCGGCTTGCCGGCCGCGTTGGTCAGCGCGTTGTAGATGCGGAAGACGAGGCTGGCGGGCAGCCCGTACGACAGGATGCGCAGGTAGTCGACGGTGCGGTCGTGCAGGGCGGCAGGCGCGTGCGCGACGCGCAGCAGCGGCTCCGGAAAATGCAGCAACAGGAAGCCGGGAATCGCGAGCAGCAGCGCGAGCCACAGTGCCTGGCGTACTTCCTCGCCGATTTCGGCGTAGCGCCGCGCGCCGTACAGCTGCCCGGTGATCGGCTGCAGCGCGGACAGGATGCCCGTCAGGCCGATATAGATCGAGACGTAGATCGACGAGCCGAGCCCCAGCGCGGCGAGGTCGACGGCCGAATAGCGGCCGACCATTGCGGTGTCGATCACGCCGAACGCGATGATCGCGAGCTGGCCGACGAGCACCGGCCACGCGAGACCGACGATCCGGCGGATGTCGCCGAACATCGTCAATCGGCCGCCTGGCGGCGCGGCGGGCGCTTCTTGACGGGCGTCTTCGGCCGTTCGATGCGTTCGTACAGGCGGAAGCGCTCGTCGCGGTCGGCGACGCGGCGGCCTTCCCACACGAGACGCCACACGTATTGCGACATCGCGCTCGGCTCGCCGAAGTCGGCGCGGTCCTGGCGCAGGATCACGTCGCAGTCGCCGGAGAAATCGAAGTGCATGTTGCCGAAATACGCGAAGGTCGCAATCTGTGCATCGCCGAGCCGCACGGGCGAGATGCACTCGTAGTCGGACGGCAGGTGGACGGCGATCTGTTGCGCGACATCGCGATAGGTCCGGCCGTAGTTGACGATCGGCAGCCACAGCGTCATCAGCAGCACCCACATCAGCGTGGTACCGGCGCCGGACAGCACGACGCTGCGCCACAGTACCTTCGGTTGTCGCGAGATGCGCCAGCGCACGAGAAAGCACCAGCACACCGTGACGATCACCGCGCAGATGAACGACAGGATCTTGAAATGCGGTTCGTAGCCGGGCACGAGGCGCGCGAGGTTGCGTGCGAGCGGATGCGGGAAGCCGGTGAGCGAGGCGAGCCACACGAGCCACACGAAGGTGCCGAGGATCGTGAAGCTCAGCACCGCGAACCAGTCGATCGCGTTGATCGCGCCGCGCTTGAGGGTCGGCAGCGCGAACGTCGCGAGCACCGCGAGCGGCGGCATCAGCAGCATGTACATGCGGTTCGACTGCTGGCTCTGCAGGATCACGAGAGCGACCAGCGGCACGGCAACCGACAGCGGAATCGCGATGTGCGCGCGGCGACGCATGCCCGCCCAGCTCCACCAGGCCCAGATCGCGAGCGGCCACGCGGGCCACGTGAACAGCGGCAGGTTCTTCGCCGCGTAGCCGAGCACGGCCGTCGGCGGGCCCGAAAAGCGCATCAGGCTGCCGTGGATCCACTGGTTGAAGAACCACGCGGCGTCGTCGGGCGCCGCGACGAACGCGGCGAGCGGCCACAGCGCGAAGATCGCGGCCGCGAGCGGCACGCCGATCAGCGGCAGGCGCAGGTTACGCATCTCGGGCGTGACGAGCCACAGCGCGGCGGTGCCGGCGAGCAGCGCGACGACCAGCACGGGGTTGCCGGACAGCCCGACGAGGCCGATCGCGACGCCCCACCACAGCGCGCCCTGCAGCGGCTTGTCGATGCCGCGCACGATACCGTAGACGAGCATCGCGATCCACGCGAACTGTGCGAGCTGCGGCGTCGTTTCATGGCCGCGTTCCGCGAGGCCGAAGCATGCGACCAGCACCAGCAGCGCGCCGTCGGCGAGCGTGCGGCCGTAGTCGCGCGGTTCGGGTTCGCCGCCGAATGCGTATTTGAACGGCTGGACCTCGGCACGCCGGCCGAGCAGGTAGGCCGCGTACCAGACGAATGCGCACGCGACGCAGAACAGCACGCCCGTATCGACGCGCGACGCGTTGCTCGCATCGACCCACGGGCCGAGGCCGCGGATCGACAGCGCGCCGAGCCAGTAGCCGAGCGGCCCGTCGGTCGTGATGAACTTGCCGACCAGGTTCGGCAGCAGCCAGTCGTGCCAGCCGCCCTTGGCCATCGTCCACATCACGCCGAAGCCCGCCGCGTCCTCGTTTTTCCACGGGTCGCGGCCGAACAGGCCGAACGCCGCGTAGACGAGGCAGAGCGTGAGCAGCAGCCAGCGCGGTAGCGCGCGCGTGGCGGAGGCGGTGAGACGGACGACAGGCTTCATGCAGATGAGCGTTTTGTTATGGGCGGGCGTCCGGCGCGGTCGTGCGCGGACGGGCCGGTTTCGAGCATCCGGCATTGTAGACGCGCCGGCGATGACGCGTCAGATCGATGCCCGGACGCCGGCCGGCCGTTTCCGGGCGAGCAGAGACAAAAAAGGGCAGCCTGGGCTGCCCTTTTTGTGCGGTACCGGTGCGTTACAGCCACCGGATACGATGCGAAGCTTACTTCGCCTTGCCGTTGGCGCGGACGCCGAACTTGTTCTTGAACTTCTCGACACGGCCTGCCGTGTCCATGATCTTTTGCTGACCCGTGTAGAACGAGTGCGATTCCGACGACACTTCGATCTTGGCGAGCGGGTAGGTCTTGCCGTCGAGTTCGATGTTTTCGCGCGTCTGGATCGTCGAGCGCGTGATGAACTTGAAGCCGTTCGACATGTCTTGGAAGACGACTTCGCGGTAATTCGGGTGGATGCCTTCTTTCATGGTCTTTCCTTGGTGAGAGCGGTAGCCAACCCGCCGCTTGCCGTGCCGGCCTGCGCACATTGCGCAATACCAGACGACGCCAAGCCCGGCGCGAGCCACTTGCCTAAGGTCGAAAAACGGCGATTATGCCAGAAAATCAGATGGTTGACGAATAATTTTCAGGGGGCGTCGAGCGCGCCGGTGCCGGCCGGATCCTGCCGGTAGTAACGCGCGAGCAGCCGGTACAGCTCCGGAAATTCGGACTCGAACGCTTTCGGCCGCACGAACAGCGCTTCGCTGCACACCGCGAAGAATTCCGACGGGTGGTCGGCCGCATAGGGATCGATCAGCGAGTCCCGCTCGAAGCGCGCCCACGCACGGTCCGGCACCGCGTCGACGCGTGCGCAGAACTGGTCGTACGCATGCTCGAACACGTCGGCCCACGCCTGCGCATCGAGGTGCGGCGCGTGCCAGCGGCGAAACAGGGGCGGATAGCCATCGGCCGCGCCGTTGACCATGTCGATCTTGTGCGCGAATTCGTGGATCACGACGTTGTACGCGTCCCGGCCGTCCGTCATCTGCGCGTCTTCCCACGACAGGATCACCGGGCCGCCTTCCCAGGCCTCGCCGCTCGCGTCCTGCTCGACTTCGTGGACGACGCCGTCCTCGTCCTGCACGGTCTTGCGGATCACGAATTCGCCCGGATACACGACGACGCCGACCCAGCCGTCGTACAGCGACAGGTCGAGATTCAGCACGGGCAGGCAGGCCTGCGCGCCGATCGCGACGATCATTTCGTCGGTCAGTTCGAGCCCGTGCGCGGTCGAGAACGACTTCTTCGCGAGAAACAGGCTCGTCAGCTCACGCAGCCGGCCGAGCGCGTCGGGCGGCAGCGCCGCGAGGAACGGCAGGCGCTCGACCGTGTCGTGCCACAGCGTGTCGGAGATCGGGTGGCTGCGCAGCGCGCGGTCGCGGCGGCGGTCGTCGAACCAGCGGGTGAGTTTCGAGAGCATGGAAGCGGCGGACGATGATCCAAAGCCTGTCTTTTAACTCAATCGATCTCTTTTTGCCATGCTGCGAAGACGCCGCCGACGAGCGCGACGCCCGCCAGGAAGTAAAAGCCGTCGAGCGACGCGAGGAACGACGCCTGTTGCGCGACCATCCGCGCAATCGAGGCGATCGCGAGGGCGTGCGCCTCGTTCAGCGCGTGGCCGGCCGCGGCGTAGCTGCGCGTCAGCGCGTCGACGGTCTGCTGGAACAGCGGGTCGAACACGTTCGCGCGCTCGACGAGCCGCGTCTGGTGCACGGCCACGCGGTGCTGCTCGACGATGATCACCGACGACGTCGCGAACGAGATCGTCAGTTGCCGCACGATGTTCTTCAGCCGGTAGCCGTGCGTGTATTCGTCGATCGCGAAGATCCGGAACGTGAGGTTGGCGACCGGCAGCACGATGAAGAGCAGCAGCAGCCCGCGCAGCAGCAGCGGGACGATCAGTGCGGCTTCGCCGACCTGCGGCGTCATGCGCGTCATCCACAGCGCCGCCGTGACGGCGATCGCGAACCCGGGCACGACGAACCACTTCTTGTGCGTGACGAGCTTCGCATAACGCAGGTACGCGAACAGCGCGGTGGCCGAGATCAGCGACATCGTGCCCACCAGGCGCCCGGCGTTCTCGACCGGATAGCCGAGCCCGCCTTCGAGAAAGCGCGACGTCAGGTAACTGAAACCCGTCGTCTCGTAGTAATAGAACATGTAAAGCAGCAGCCCGACCTGGAAGGTCCGCTCGCGAAACGCATGCAGCCGCACGAGCGGCGTCGGGTGGTTCCACTGGTGATACGCGAACCATGCGAGCGCGCCGATTCCCGCGATCGTCAGCGCGATCAGCATCGGCGAGCCGCTGTAGAGCTGGTAATGCACCTGCTGCATCACGATCTGCAGCGCGCCTTGCGCGAGCGCGAACACGACGTACGGCCAGAAGTGCCCGGAGCCGCGTGCGTCGTCGGGCGTCCGGCCCGAATCGGGCAGCGTGAGCAGCGCGAGGACCGCGAACGCAATGCCGGCCGGCGCTGTGCACGCGAACAGTGCACGCCACGTCGAATGCGCGACGAGCAGCCCGCCGACGAGCGGCGCGAGCGCGCTGCCGAGCAGGATCATGATCAGGAACGCGCGCGTCGCGGGCGGCCGCGCCTGCGGCTTGAAGCTGATCTGGATCAGGATCCGGCACGCGCCCATCATCGGGCCGATGAAATACCCCTGGAAACCGCGCGCGAACGCGAGTTGCAGCGATGTATCGGCGAGCGCGGCCGCGATCGCGCCGAACGAGAACATCAGCATGCAGCCGGCGACGTAGCGGCGATGGCCGAGCCGGTCGACCCACCATTGCTGCTGCAGGATGCCCAGCACGGCCGTGACCGCATACGCGCTCGACGACCACACGAGTTCGTCGGGCGACGCGTTGATGCCGCCCGCGATGTAGCTTGCGAAGAACGAGAAGACCGCGTTGTCGAAGTAGTCGATGCCGGTGACGAGTGCGAGCGCCCACGGGAACAGGTCCGCGCGCAGGTTCGCGCGGCTCCACAGCGGCGGGCGACCGGGCACCGTGTTCATTCGCGATCCTTGCGCGCGCGCCGCGCGCCGGCTTCGGCCTGCCGCTGCGCGATCAGCGCATCGGGGTTTTCGCCGGCGAGGCGCCGCTCGACGTAGTCGACGTCGTGCTGCAGTTCCTTGCGCAGCGCGACGGCTTCCTTCAGTTCGCGCTGGACGGCCGCGATTCGCCGGTCGAGCGTGTCGATCTGCTCGGCGAGGCTGGTGCGGATGTCGCGCAACGACGCGTCCGAATAGCGGCGCCGGCCGTCGCCCGTTTCTTCCAGCGGGCGCTTCAGCATTTCGGCGATGCCATGCAGCGAGAAACCGAGCGCCCGTAGCCGCAGGACGCGCGCGAAGCGCTCGAGGTCGGCTTCGTCGTAGAGGCGGTAGCGGCCCTCGCTGCGCGACGGCGTGACGAGCCCGCGCTCTTCGTAATACTTCAGCGTGCGCGGCGTGACGCCGAGCCGCGACGCGGCGTCGCTCACGGTCAGCAGCGGGGTGGTGGCGTCGTTCGGCATCGGGAGGCGTGGGTTGGGGTGATGGCGCGATTATAGATCAACCTGTACGTTCACGTTTAGGTTGGGGTGAAAAAACGGCCGCCGGGCAAGCTGCGCGGGCGGCCGTTTTGCGGGGCGGAGGCGATCAGCCGCCGCGGCGCATCAGGTCGAAGAACTCGGAGTTGCTCTTCGTCTGGCGGATCTTGTCGAGCAGGAATTCCATGGCCTCGACTTCGTCCATGTCGTGGATGAACTTGCGCAGCACCCAGATCTTCTGGAGGATCTCGGGCTTGATCAGCATTTCTTCGCGGCGCGTGCCCGACTTGTTCAGGTTGATCGACGGATAGACGCGCTTTTCAGCGAGACGGCGCTCGAGGTGCACTTCCATGTTGCCGGTGCCCTTGAACTCTTCGTAGATCACGTCGTCCATGCGGCTGCCGGTTTCGATCAGCGCGGTGCCGATGATCGTCAGCGAACCGCCTTCCTCGATGTTGCGCGCTGCGCCGAAGAAGCGCTTCGGACGCTGCAGTGCGTTCGCGTCGACACCACCCGTCAGCACCTTGCCCGATGCCGGGATCACGGTGTTGTACGCACGCGCGAGACGCGTGATCGAGTCGAGCAGAATCACGACGTCGTGCTTCATTTCGACGAGGCGCTTGGCCTTCTCGATCACCATTTCGGCGACCTGGACGTGGCGCGTGGCCGGTTCGTCGAACGTCGAGGCGATCACTTCGCCGGCGACCGAGCGCTGCATTTCGGTCACTTCTTCAGGGCGTTCGTCGATCAGCAGCACGAACAGGATCACGTCCGGGTGGTTCTGCTTGATCGCGTGCGCGATGTGCTGGAGCATCACGGTCTTGCCCGACTTCGGCGATGCGACGAGCAGGCCGCGCTGGCCCTTGCCGATCGGCGCGATCATGTCGATGATGCGGCCCGTGACGTTCTCTTCGCCGCGCATTTCGCGTTCGAGCGACAGCGGCTTGTTCGGGTGCAGCGGCGTGAGGTTCTCGAACATGATCTTGTGTTTCGAGGCCTCGGGCGGCTGCCCGTTGACTTTGTCGACCTTCACCAGCGCGAAGTAGCGCTCGCCGTCCTTCGGCGTGCGGACTTCACCTTCGATGGTGTCGCCGGTGTGCAGGTTGAAGCGGCGGATCTGCGACGGGCTGATATAGATGTCGTCGGTGCTCGCGAGGTACGACATTTCCGGCGAACGCAGGAAACCGAAACCGTCCGGAAGCACTTCGAGCGTACCGTCGCCGAAGATCGTCTCTCCCGTCTTGGCGCGCTTTTTAAGAATGGCAAACATCAACTCCTGCTTGCGCAGGCGGTTCGCGTTTTCGATCTCCAGGCCATTGGCCATTTCGATCAGTTCGGAGACGTGCAGAGACTTGAGCTCGGATAAATGCATACGGAGAACCCGCCAGGGAGGAGATGCGACGAAAGAAAATAAGGGAGGAGGGCGAGCGGAAGCGCTCAGAGACTTAAATGCGTCTTGTCGACGTTTTTTAATTCTAGCATAGGCCGATTCGCGCTTGAGCGAGCGATCGGCGGCTGGACGACGGACGTGTTGCCGGCTGACAACACGTCCGTGGAACTGCCGGTATTACAGGTGGCTGTCCAGGAATGCGGTGAGCTGCGACTTCGACAGCGCGCCGACCTTCTGCGCGGCGGCCGCGCCGTTCTTGAACAGGATCAGCGTCGGGATGCCGCGCACGCCGAACTTCGCAGGCGTAGCCTGGTTGTCGTCGACGTTGATCTTCGCGATCTGCAGCTTGTCGCCGTAGTCTTTCGCGACTTCGTCGAGGATCGGGGCGATCATCTTGCACGGGCCGCACCATTCGGCCCAGAAATCGACGAGCACGGGCTTGTCGGACTTGACGACGTCCTGTTCGAACGATGCGTCGCTGATGTGTTTGATCTGTTCGCTCATTGGGTCAATACCTCTTACGGTTCGGGGACTGCCTGCTTGCGCGTTGCGGCGTACCGGCCGCCGTAGGCTGCCGGCCGCTGCGGCAGGCCACGCCGCGCTCCGGAAAGGAGGGGCGTAGGCGCTGCATGCCGCGGCTCGCGGGTCGTTCGGGCGTCATATTAGCCTAAATTGCTATCTGCTGCGGGCGGCGATAGTAGCCGCTACGCGAGTAGGGGTACGACGCGACGTTCGACCGTTGTGCCATGCAAGTGGAGGCTGGCCTGCAAATTACAAGGGGCGGGCACGCATGCGCGTCGTGCGAACGGATGGCATGCCGGTTTGCCCGGCGATATTCGCATTGATGCGAACAAACGGTCGCATTCGTCCGGAAGCGGTGATAGAATATGCCGTGACGGGCCTCCTCGCATGGTGGGGCGGTGAACCTGGTCAGGTCGGGAACGAAGCAGCCACAATCGTTTTCCGCCAGTGCCGAGGGTTGGGCTCGTCACCTTCCTTCTCGCCCCGTTCGCAGGGCGTTTTTTATTTCTGCATCACACTCCGTTCGACCCCGCACTTTGCCCGTGTTCCGCACCGTTTCACGTGTCGGCGCGACGCAGCGTTACTGATACAATTTCCCGATGACCTATCAAGTTCTCGCACGCAAGTGGCGTCCGAAGGATTTCGCTTCGCTCGTCGGCCAGGAGCACGTCGTCAGGGCGCTCACGCACGCGCTCGACGGCGGGCGTCTCCATCACGCCTATCTGTTTACCGGAACCCGCGGTGTCGGCAAGACGACGCTGTCGCGGATCTTCGCCAAGGCGCTCAACTGTGAAACCGGCGTCACGTCGCAGCCGTGCGGCGTGTGCCGCGCCTGCCGCGAGATCGACGAGGGCCGTTTCGTCGATTACGTCGAAATGGATGCCGCGAGCAACCGCGGCGTCGACGAGATGGCCGCGCTGCTCGAGCGCGCGGTGTACGCGCCCGTCGATGCGCGCTTCAAGGTCTACATGATCGACGAAGTGCACATGCTGACGAACCACGCGTTCAACGCGATGCTGAAGACGCTCGAGGAGCCGCCGCCGCACGTCAAGTTCATCCTCGCGACGACCGATCCGCAGAAAATTCCCGTCACCGTGCTGTCGCGCTGCCTGCAGTTCAACCTGAAGCAGATGCCGGCCGGGCACATCGTGTCGCATCTGGAGCGGATCCTCGGCGAAGAGCAGATCACGTTCGAGCCGCAGGCGTTGCGCCTGCTCGCGCGTGCCGCGCAGGGCAGCATGCGCGATGCGCTGTCGCTCACCGACCAGGCGATCGCCTATTCGGCGAACGAAGTGACCGAATCGGCCGTGTCGGGCATGCTCGGCGCGCTCGACCAGACTTACATGGTGCGCCTGCTCGACGCGCTCGCGGCCGGCGGCGGCCCCGAAATCCTCGCGATCGCCGACGAAATGTCGCTGCGCAGCCTGTCGTTCTCGACCGCGCTGCAGGATCTCGCGAGCCTGCTGCACCGAATCGCATGGGCCCAGTTCGCGCCGGGTTCGGTGCTCGACGAGTGGCCGGAAGCGGCCGACCTGCGCCGCTTCGCGGAGACTTTGAGCCCCGAACAGGTTCAGTTGTTCTATCAGATCGCGACGGTCGGGCGCGCCGAGCTCGGCCTGGCGCCGGACGAGTACGCCGGTTTCACGATGACGCTGCTGCGGATGCTCGCGTTCGAGCCGGCCGTCGCTGCCGGCAGTGCGCCGGGCGGGCAGCCGTCCGTGCCGCGTGCCGTGCCGGCCCCGCGTACGGCCGTGGCGTCGGCTGCCGCGGCGAAGCCGGTATCGGCTGCGCCGGTCGAGGCAGCGCGTCCGCAGGCTGCAGTGCCGGTTGCGCGTTCTGCACCGGCGCAGTCCGGCGATGACGCAGGCCTGCCGGTCGCGAAGCCGGCACCTGTCCAGGCAGCCGCGCCGGCCCCGGTCGATGCACCCGTTATCGAAACGCCGCAACCGGAAGCGGATGCGGTGCCTCAGGCGCCGCAAGCGGCACCGGCAGGCGACTTGCCGCCGCCCGTCCGCAAGGAACCCGAGCCGCCTGCGACTGCGGCTGCTGTCGTCGCGCAGCGAAACGACGAACCGGCCGTATCAGCCGAGCCGGTGCAGCGCGCTGCACCGCCCGAGCCCGCCGCCCGCCCGGCGTCGCGTGCAGGCGGCGCCGCCGCCGCGCTCGACGTGTTGCGCAATGCGGGGATGCGCGTGTCGTCCGACCGCGGGCGCGCGAGCGCCGTGCCGAAACCGGCTGCCGCGCCGGCCGCCGAGAAACCGGCTGCGCCGCGCCCCGCCGTGCCGGTGCCGACGCCGCGTGCTGCCGCCCGTGCGCCGCAAGCAGCCGATTCGCGCCAGGCGTCGCCGCCGTGGGAAGACATCCCGCCCGACGACTACGTGCCGCTCAGCGCCGACGAGATGTTCGGCGCGCCGGACGACGGCTTCGTGCCGGTATTCGACAGCGGGCCCGACGATGTCCGCGTGACGCCGAAGCCTGCGGAAGCGCGTCCGGCTGCGCCGGTCGACGCGCGCCCGTTGCCGCCCGCGATCGCGCTCGACCCGATCGGCTTCGACGGTGAATGGCCGGCGCTGGCCGCGCAGTTGCCGTTGAAGGGTGTCGCGTACCAGCTCGCGTTCAACAGCGAACTGACGGCTGTCGACGCGACCGCGTTGAATCTGTCCGTGCCGGTGCCGCAGTATGCGGACGCCGCGCAGGTGACGAAGCTGAAGGCTGCACTGGCCGATGCCCTCGGCAAGCCGGTCGAGGTGACCGTCGAGGTCGGGCCCGCACGGCGTACCGCGGCGGCGCTCGATGCGGCGGCGCGCGCGGCTCGCCAGCGCGAAGCCGAGCAGGAGATTCACGGCGATCCGTTCGTCCAGCAGCTCGTGCGCGACTTCGGTGCGCGCATCGTCGAGGGCTCGGTGCGTCCGCTCGCCGATTCGGCGCCGGACGGCGTGCCGCCGACGCTGCATTGAACTGACCGCCCCGAGACAGGCACAATCACGCCCGCACACATTGACCGGCACGCGCCGCGTGCCGGTTTTCACACGATCAAGAAGGAGTATTCCCATGTTGAAAGGCAACCTCGCCGGACTGATGAAGCAAGCGCAGCAAATGCAGGAAAACATGAAGAAGATGCAGGAGCAGCTTGCGCTGATCGAAGTCGAAGGGCAGTCGGGTGCCGGCCTCGTCAAGGTGACGATGACGTGCCGCAACGAAGTGCGCCGCGTCGCGATCGACCCGAGCCTGCTCGCGGACGACAAGGACATGCTCGAGGATCTCGTCGCCGCTGCGTTCAACGACGCGGTGCGCAAGGCCGAAGCGACGTCGCAGGAAAAGATGAGCGGCATGACGTCGGGCCTGCCGCTGCCCCCGGGCTTCAAGCTGCCGTTCTGAGCGTAACGTCCTTGCCACTGTCTGCTGCCGTATGAAACAGCCGTCCGCCCTGTCTGCTCTCGTCGAAGCGTTGCGTGTGCTGCCCGGCGTCGGGCCGAAATCCGCACAGCGCATGGCGGTCCACCTGATGCAGCACGACCGCGAAGGCGCGGAACGGCTCGGCCGGTCGCTGTTGTTCGCGACCGAGCACCTGCAGCACTGCGAGAAGTGCAACACGTTCACCGAAGCGCAAATCTGCGAGGTCTGCAGCGACGAGGAGCGTGATCCGACGCTGCTGTGCGTCGTCGAAACGCCTGCCGACCAGATCATGCTCGAGCAGACGATGACGTACCGCGGGCTGTATTTCGTGCTGATGGGGCGGCTGAGCCCGCTCGACGGAATCGGCCCGAAGGAAATCCATTTCGATCGCCTCGTGCGGCGTGCGTCCGACGGCATCGTCAAGGAGGTCGTGCTCGCGACCAACTTCACGAACGAAGGCGAAGCCACCGCGCATTACCTCGGCCAGACGCTGAAGGCACGCGGCCTTGCGGTCACGCGCCTCGCGCGCGGCGTGCCGGTGGGCGGCGAGCTCGAGTACGTCGACGCGGGCACCATCGCCCGTGCAATGCTCGATCGCCGCACGATGTAAGCCGGGCGCCGCCTGCCGGCGGCGCCGTTCCTCATGCCAGGGAGACACATGAGCACCAGCCAGGGCCCGCTCGCGGGCGTCAAAGTGCTCGAATTCGGAACGCTGATCGCGGGGCCGTTCGCGTCGCGGCTGTTCGCCGAATTCGGCGCGGAAGTGATCAAGATCGAGGATCCGAACGGCGGCGACCCGCTGCGCAAGTGGCGCAAGCTCCACCCGGAGCAGGGCGGCACGTCGCTGTGGTGGTCCGTCCAGGCGCGCAACAAGAAATCGGTCACGCTCAACCTGAAAGCCGATGCCGGCAAGGCGATCGCGCGGCAGCTCGCGAGCGAGGCTGACATCGTGATCGAGAACTTCCGTCCGGGGCTGCTCGAAAAACTCGGGCTCGGCTACGACGTGCTGTCCGCCGACAATCCGGGCCTCGTGATGGTGCGTCTGTCCGGCTACGGACAGACGGGCCCGTATCGCGACCGGCCCGGCTTCGGCGCGATTGCCGAATCGATGGGCGGGCTGCGTCACATCACCGGCTACCCCGATCTGCCGCCGCCGCGCATCGGCATCTCGATCGGCGATTCGATCGCCGCGCTGATGGCGCTCCATCACCGCAAGGTCAACGGCGGCGCGGGGCAGGTGGTCGACGTTGCGCTGTATGAAGCCGTCTTCAACATGATGGAAAGCGTGGTGCCCGAATACGGCGTGTACGGGATGGTGCGCGAGCGCACCGGCGCGTCGCTGCCGGGCATCGTGCCGTCGAATACCTACGCGTGCCGCGACGGCAGCATCGTGATCGGCGGCAACAGCGATCCGATCTTCAAGCGGCTGATGAAGGCGATCGAGCGCGACGACCTCGCCGACGATCCCGCGCTCGCGCAAAACGACGGGCGCGTGCCGCGCACGCAGGAGATCGACGACGCGATCGCCGCATGGCTCGCGCCGCGCACGATCGACGAGGCGCTCGTCGTGCTCAACGCGGCCGACGTGCCGGCCGGGCGCATCTACAGCGCCGCCGACATGTTCACCGATCCGCAGTTCGTCGCGCGCCAGATGATCCAGCGTTTCAAGCTGGCCGACGGCACCGACATCCCGCTGCCGAACATCACGCCGAAGCTGTCGGACACGCCGGGCGAAACGCGCTGGCTCGGGCCCGAACTCGGCGAGCACACGGACGAAGTGCTGCGCGGCCTCGGTTACGACGCGCAGGCGATTGCCGCACTGCGAGAAGCGGGCGCGATCTAGGGGAAGCCCGGGGCGCTGTTGCTTCGCGCCAGGTCCCCGGCGGGACTTCCTTCGAGGCGGAAAACCCGGGGCGGCCCCGCGTTTTCCCGAGCAGGCGGAAAGCCGCTGCGCCATGCGGCGGCGCACCGTGCGCGCATGCGCGCACCCGTCCTTTCGCGGCCGCCGGACTGTCGCTCTCGCGCCATCTTTCCTCGGTTACAATCGCCGGATGCGAATCCTACTCAGCAACGACGACGGCTATCTCGCCCCCGGTCTCGCCGCGCTCAGCGAAGCGCTGCGGCCGGTGGCCGAACTCACTGTGATCGCGCCCGAGCAGAACTGCAGCGGCGCGTCGAATTCCCTCACGTTGTCGCGGCCGCTGTCGGTGCAGCGCGCAGCGGGTACGGGTTTCTTCTACGTGAACGGCACGCCGACCGATTCGGTGCACGTCGCGCTGACGGGGATGGCCGATGCGCGGCCGGATCTCGTCGTTTCCGGGATCAACAACGGCCAGAACATGGGCGAAGACACGCTCTATTCAGGGACAGTTGCAGCCGCCACCGAAGGCATCATGTTCGGCGTGCCGGCCATTGCATTCTCGCTGGCCGACAAGGGCTGGGCCCATCTGGCGGACGCCGCGCGCGTCGCCGCGGAGATCGTCGAGCACTACCTCGCGCATCCGCTGGCGGGCAACCCGCTGCTGAACGTCAATATTCCGAACCTGCCGTACGACGAGCTGAAGGGCTGGAAGGTCACGCGTCTCGGCAAGCGTCATCCGTCGCAGCCGGTGATTCGCCAGACCGACCCGCGCGGCGAACCGATCTACTGGATCGGCGCAGCGGGCGCGGCGCTGGACGCGAGCGACGGCACCGATTTCCACGCCGTCGCAAACGGTTTCGTGTCGATCACGCCGCTGCAGCTCGACCTCACGCATACGCAGATGCTGCCCGCGACGCGCGAATGGGCGCGCGCCGGAGGACGGGCTTCATGAGCGGCGAGCGCGCGAAGCGGTTCCCGCTCGCGCTCGAAGATCTTAAGCGAGCGCCACGCAAATCGGAAGGTCGGGCCGGTGAACGCCATGCGGCGGTCGCGGTGTCGAAGGCTGCCGACAAGCCGGCTGCCGTGCTGAAACCGGTTGCGGTGAAGCCCGTTGCCGCGCGCTCGCCGTTGCCCGGTCCCGCCACGGCGAAGCCCGCGACGGCACCGAAGCCGACTGCGCTGAAGCCCGCGATGCCGAAACCGGCTGCGCCGAGCGTCGCGCCGGCCGGCGCGTTCGCGCTCACGTCGGAACGCGTGCGCGAGCGGATGGTCGAACGCCTGCGCGCGAACGGCGTGACCGACGCGCGCGTGCTGGACGCGATGGCCGCGGTGCCGCGCCACCTGTTCGTGGATCCGGGGCTCGCGACGCAGGCCTACGAGGATTCGGCGTTGCCGATCGGCCACCAGCAAACCATTTCCAAGCCGTCGGTTGTCGCGCGCATGATCGAGCTCGCGATGGCCGGCCGCACACTCGAGCGCGTGCTCGAGCGCGTGCTCGAGATCGGCACGGGCTGCGGCTATCAGGCCGCCGTGCTGAGCCACGTGGCACGCGACGTGTATTCGATTGAACGCATCAAGCCGCTTTATGAGCGCGCGAAGCTGAACCTGCGGCCGCTGCGCGTGCCGAACATCCGTCTGCACTACGGCGACGGGCGTGTCGGTCTGCCGTCCGCAGCCCCGTTCGACGCGATCGTGATCGCGGCGGCTGGGCTCGACGTGCCACAGGCGCTGCTCGAGCAGCTCGCGATCGGCGGGCGGCTCGTCGCGCCGGTCGGCGCGCAAAGTGGGCAGCATCAGGTGCTCACGCTCGTCGAGCGCGTCGCGCACGCGCAATGGCGAGAGTCCCGGCTTGATCGCGTTTTCTTTGTCCCTTTAAAATCCGGAGTGATTTGAAACCGATGAGTATGTTGCGCGCGATGCAAAACAACCGATCCAGGGAACCGCTCACGCTCGCCCAGCGCGCGATCTGTGTGGCTGCGTTCTCCACGCTACTGGCCGCCTGTGCGACGCGGCTCGACAACGCGCCCGTCGTCGATCGCTCCGGCTCGCTCGGCACGACCGCCGCCGCGCAGCCCGCGGTGCCGCTCGGCCCGCCGCCCCCCGGCTTCTACCGTGTGAAGCCGGGCGACACGCTGTACCGGATTGCGCTCGAGAACGGGCAGAACTATCGCGACATCGCGACGTGGAACAATCTGGCGAACCCGAACCAGATCGAAGTCGACCAGTTGCTGCGCGTGGCGCCGCCGGGCGGCGCTGCGGTTGCGGGCGCACCGGCTACCGCGCCGATCGCGGGTGCCGCGGTGGCGACCGCGCCGCTGAGCAGCGGTCCGGCAACGCCGGCCGCCGGCACGTCGTCGGCACTTGCCGCCACGCCGCCGGCTGCGGCAACCGGGTCGAGCGATACGGCGGCTGCCCCGAGCGGCCCCGTGACGTTCGCGTGGCCCGCGCGCGGGCCCGTGCTGAACGGGTTCGACGACGCGAAGAACAAGGGCGTCAATATCGGCGGCACGGCCGGCGAGACCGTGAAGGCGGCAGCGGACGGCCGTGTCGTTTACTCCGGCAATGGCCTGCGTGGTTACGGCAACCTCATTATCATCAAACACGATGCAACTTACCTCACGGCGTATGCACACAATCGCGCTTTGATGGTAAAAGAGGGGGACGCGGTAACGAAGGGGCAGAAGATCGCCGAGATGGGTAACAGCGATGCCGACCGCGTGATGCTGCATTTCGAGGTTCGCCGGCAGGGTAAACCTGTCGATCCGCTGAAGTATTTGCCGCCTCAATAACCGAGACGACCATGCCGAAATCGAAGCGCCACGAGCCGCAAGCCGAGTCTGAGAAGATCAGTCGTGCCACGCAAGCATCGGTGGGGCGATCGGGTGCTTCGACGGACGACGAAGACGACGTCGCGGAAAACGAACGTGATCTCGAGGCACGTGACGCCGAGTCGGACGCGGACGGTGGCGACGACGAGCGCGAAGGGCGTTCGGAAGCAGCGCCCGACGTCGACGATTTCCGCACGATCCTGCAAGCCGAGCTCACGGCCGACACGATTCAGCATTACCTGAACCGGATCAGCGTGAAGCCGCTGCTGACCGTCGAGGAAGAGCAGCGCTATTCCCGCCTCGCGAAGGCCGGCGAATTCGAGGCCCGGCAGGTGATGATCGAGCGCAACCTGCGTCTCGTCGTCAGCATCGCGAAGGGGTACCTGAACCGCGGCGTGCCGCTGCTCGACCTGATCGAGGAGGGTAACCTCGGCTTGATGCACGCGATCGAGAAATTCGACCCGACGCGCGGTTTCCGTTTCTCGACCTACGCGACATGGTGGATCCGGCAGAGCATCGAGCGGGCGATCATGAACCAGGCCCGCACGGTGCGCCTGCCCGTGCACGTGATCCGCGAACTGAACCAGGTGCTGCGCGCGAAGCGCCACCTCGAAAAGAATTCGATGTCGACGGGCGAGGCGGCCGAGCGCCGCGAAGCCAGTATCGACGATATCGCCTATCTCACCGGCAAGACCGCCGAGGAAGTCACCGACATCCTTGCGCTCAACGAACACACGGCGTCGCTCGACGCGCCGCTCGATCTCGATCCCGCGAGCAGCCTGCTCGACCTGTTGCCCGACGACCAGAGCCAGTCGCCCGACGCCGAGGTGCAGCACCGCGAGCTCGAAACGCTGACGCGCGCGTGGCTGTCGCGGCTGTCCGACAAGCACCGGCACGTGATCGAGCGCCGCTTCGGCCTGAACCACATCGAACCGGCGACGCTCGAGGAGCTGGCCGACGAGATGGGGCTCACGCGCGAGCGCGTGCGGCAGATCCAGCAGGAAGCGCTGGTGCGCCTCAAGCGGTTCTTTGCCTCCAACGGCGTGCGCAAGGACGCCGTTCTGTAACTGATGACTCCGATTCTCGTTTTTGACATCGAGACGATTCCCGATGTCGACGGCATTCGCCGTCTGGAAGACCTGCCTGCGACGCTCGACGATGCCGCGGTGGCCGAACACGCGTTCGCCGCGCGCCGCGAGAAGACCGGCGGCGATTTCCTGCCGCACCACCTGCAGCGGATCGCGGCGATCTCGTGCGTGTTCCGCGACAACAACGGCTTTCGCGTGCGCTCGCTCGGGACGCCGCAGGACAACGAAGCGACGCTGATCCAGTCGTTTTACCGCGTGATCGAGAAATACACACCGCAGCTCGTGTCGTGGAACGGCGGCGGCTTCGATCTGCCGGTGCTGCATTACCGCGCGCTCGTGCACGGCATTCCCGCGACCCGCTACTGGGATCTCGGCGAGGACGACCGCGAATTCAAGTGGAACAACTACATCTCGCGCTATCACTCGCGGCATACCGACCTGATGGACGTGCTCGCGATGTATCATGCGCGCGCAAATGCGCCGCTCGACGCGCTGGCGAAGCTGTGCGGCTTCCCGGGCAAGCTCGGGATGGACGGCAGCCAGGTGTGGCCGGCGTTCCGGGATGGCCGGATCGACGAAATCCGCAACTATTGCGAAACCGACGTCGTCAACACCTACCTGCTGTACTGCCGGTTCCAGTTGATGCGCGGCGGCCTGACGCCGAGCGAGTACGCGGACGAGATCCTGATCGTGAAGAACGCGCTCGCGCTGGAGCCGGCGCCGCACTGGGCCGAGTACCTGGCCGGCTTCGACGCGTAGCGCGGGCGGCCCGCGCCGCAACCGGCGCGATCAGGCCAGTTCGAGCAGCACCGGCTGGTGATCCGACGCGCGCACGTCGCCGTCGATCTCGCAGCGGATGACGCGCGGCAGCAGCGTGTCGGTCACGAACACGAAGTCGCACGCGAGCGGCCCTTCCGACCATTGCACCGTATCGTGGACGCCGGCCGTCGGCGGCGGCGTGCGGCCCGGGTGTCGTGCGACCCACGCGTCGACGAAGCGCGGCGCGTCGGCGATCGGCGCCAGGAAGCGCCGGTACGCATCGCTGTCGAATGCGCTATTGAAATCGCCGCAGACGATCGCATCGCGCGGCTGGCCGGTCGCGCTGAACGGCCCCTCGGCGGTCTCGGCGGGCGCCGGGCATGCCGCGTGCGCGCAGGCCTCGCGATGCCGGTCGCGCAGCGCGCCGACCTGCGCAAGCCGCTGGCGCGCCGAGTAATACTCCAGATGCGTGGTGACCACGCGCAACAGCCCGAACGGCGCCTGCACCTCGACGTCGAGCGCGACGCGCGGCATCGACGGCGCGCCGGCGTCGGCCGGCCACGGCAGCAACTGGCGCAGCACGCGTCCGGCCGGCAGCCGCGTCGCGATCGCGTTGCCGAACTGGCGGCGCGGAGCGCCCGGTTCGATCGCCGGCAAGTCGGCGCCGATCGCTTCGATGATCGTGTAGCCGGGCAGCCGCGCCGCGAGTTCGGCGAACTGGTCGGGGCCGGGGCCGCCGGGCAGCGCGCCGAAGCCGCGCGTGACTTCCTGCAGGCACAGCACGTCGAAATCGCCGAGGCGCTGGATCGCCGAGACGGTTCGGGAAAGGTCGACGATGCCGTCCGCGTCCCGACCCCATTGGATGTTCCAGTCGATCAGTCGCATGGTCGAATCTCCTGTCGGGCGGATGCGGGCCCGAGGGCTTGCCCCGGCCGGTTCCGCGGCATGCCGGGGCGGGCGCCTCCCGAAGTCGCGTGAACGGCCGTGCGAGCGCCACGCAGGGCCGTCCATGCGCAAGTGTCGCCGCTTGCCCGATCCAAAGCGCGCGATACGGGCCTGCGTCGTCTACAATCTCGCCTTCTTCAACGTTTGTCAGGAAAAGCTGGTGTCCGAAGCCGTCCCCACTTCTGCGCGCAAATCGAAAAATGCGCCCGTCGCGCCCGGGCCCGCCCCGGTTCTCGAGATCGAATCGCTCGACATGGAAGCGCGCGGTGTCGGCCGCACGATCACCGAGGACGGCGAGCCGGGCAAGGTCATCTTCGTCGAAGGCGCGTTGCCGGGCGAGCGCGTGACCTATTCGAGCTACCGCCGCAAGCCCAGCTACGAGCAGGCGACGGTTGTCGACATTCTGCGCCCGAGCGTGATGCGCACGCAGCCGAAATGCAAGTTCTTCGGCACCTGCGGCGGCTGCTCGATGCAGCATCTCGACATGCGCGCGCAGGTGGCGGTCAAGCAGCGTGTGCTCGAGGACAACCTGTGGCACCTGGCGAAGCTGCGCGCGGAAACGATGTTCGCGCCGATCCACGGCCCGTCGTGGGGTTATCGCTATCGTGCGCGCCTGACCGTGCGCAACGTGGCGAAGAAGGGCGGCGTGCTGGTCGGCTTCCACGAGAAGAAGAGCAGCTATGTTGCCGACATGACGAGCTGCGAAGTGTTGCCGCCGCACGTGTCGGCGATGCTGGTGCCGCTGCGCCGGCTCGTCGAAGGGCTGTCGATCCGCGATCGCATGCCGCAGATCGAACTCGCGGTCGGCTCGGACGTCACGGCGCTCGTGCTGCGCGTGCTGGAGCCGATCAACGCGGACGACGAAGCGCTGCTGCGTGCGTTCGCCGACGAGCACAAGGTGCAGTTCTGGCTGCAGCCGAAGGGCCCGGACACGGTGACGCCGTTCTACCCGCTCGACGTATCGCTCGACTACACGCTGCCGGAATTCGGCATCCGCATGCCGTTCAAGCCGACCGACTTCACGCAGGTCAATCACCAGATCAACCGCGTGCTGGTGGGCCGCGCGCTACGCCTGCTCGCGCCGTCGCGCGACGACCGCGTGCTCGACCTGTTCTGCGGGATCGGCAACTTCACGCTGCCGCTCGCGCGGCTGTCGCGCGAAGTGATGGGCATCGAGGGTAGCGACACGCTGACGACGCGCGCGCTGGCGAATGCGCGCGAGAACGGTGTCGACGGCCACACGACGTTCGCCTGCCGGAACCTGTTCGAAGTGACGGGCGACGACCTGCGCGCGCTCGGCGCCTTCGACAAGTTCCTGATCGACCCGCCGCGCGAAGGCGCGCTCGCGGTGTCGAAGGCGCTGGCCGAGATCGCGCAGAGCGGCGAAGGCCCGCTGCCGAAGCGGATCGTCTACGTGTCGTGCAACCCGTCGACGCTCGCGCGCGACGCGGGCCTGCTCGTGCACGAGGCCGGTTACCGGCTCAAGGGTGCCGGTGTCGTCAACATGTTCCCGAATACGTCGCACGTCGAATCGATCGCGCTGTTCGAGCGCGACTGAGCCGGGCGGCGGACGTAAAAAAACCGGCCCGAGGGCCGGTTTTTTCTTGAGGCGTGACGAGCGTCAGTTGCGGTTGCCGCCGAAGATGCCGAGCAGGGCAAGCAGGTTCGTGAACACGTTGTACAGGTCGAGGTAGATCGCGAGCGTGGCCGAGATGTAGTTCGTCTCGCCGCCGTTCACGACGCGCTGGACGTCGAACAGCATGTAGGCCGAGAAGATCGCGATTGCGAGCACCGACACGGTGAGCATCAGCGCCGGCAGCTGCAGGAAGATGTTCGCGACCGAGGCGAGCAGGATCACGATCACGCCCATGAACAGCCACTTGCCGAGACCCGAGAAATCGCGCTTGCTGACGGTGGCGATCGTTGCCATCGCGGCGAAGATGATGCCGGTGCCGCCGAACGCGAGCATGATCAGCGACGGGCCGTTCGAGAAGCCGAGGATGAAGCTCAGCAGCCGCGACAGCATCAGGCCCATGAAGAACGTGAAGCCGAGCAGCACGAACACGCCGGCCGCGCTGTTTTTCGTCCGCTCGATCGCGAACATGAAGCCGAATGCGATCGCGAAGAATGCGAGCAGGCTCATCATCGGGCTCGTGGCCGCGAACAGCGAGAAGCCCGTCGCGACGCCGACCCAGGCGCCCAGCACGGTCGGGACCATCGATAGCGCGAGCAGCCAGTACGTGTTCCGCAGCACGCGGTTGCGAACCTCGGCGGTGCTGACGGAACCGCCGCGGCCGAAATTGTACGGATAGTCGTTCATGGTTTCTCCTAACATTGAACGCGTGGGCGTCCGGGGCCGGTTCGGCACACGCGGTGTGCGGCGCAGCAAACCGGAGCAGCTATGGCTAAGATACGTTCCGTGCCGGGAGGTTTCAATGGCCGTGCGGCACAAAACATATGGATTCTGAACCTTTCATTCGTGTAAGGGTTCAATCGCAATGATACACGGGATCGTGCTACAATAGCGGATTCATTTGAACCTGTAACTTCTTAATTTTTTGGAGTTTTTATGGCAATCGAGCGCACCCTGTCGATCATCAAGCCGGATGCGGTGGCAAAGAACGTGATCGGCCAGATCTACAGCCGTTTCGAAGGCGCCGGCCTGAAGATCATCGCATCGCGCATGGCGCACCTGTCGCGCGCTGACGCAGAGAAGTTCTACGCGGTTCACGCTGCACGTCCGTTCTTCAAGGACCTCGTCGATTTCATGATCTCGGGCCCGGTGATGATCCAGGTCCTGGAAGGTGAAGGCGCGATCCTGAAGAACCGCGACCTGATGGGCGCAACGGATCCGAAGAAGGCAGAAAAGGGCACGATCCGCGCCGATTTCGCCGACAGCATCGACGCGAACGCGGTGCACGGCTCGGACGCGGCTGAAACGGCAGCGGTCGAAGTCGCTTTCTTCTTCCCGGAAATGAACGTTTACTCGCGTTAAGCCCTGGCTGACAGCAAGTAGGCCGGATTCAGCGCACGCGGCAAGGCAGCACATCATGACGAGCGAAACTTCCGTCAATCTTCTCGACTTCGATGCCGAGGGTCTTGTCGCGTACTGCGGCAGCCTTGGCGAGAAGCCGTTCCGCGCCAAGCAGTTGCAGCGCTGGATCCACCAGTACAACGCCGGCGATTTCGACGGCATGACCGATCTTGCGAAGTCCCTGAGAGAAAAGCTCAAGGGCCGCGCATCGATCGTGATGCCCGATATCGCCAGCGATCACGTTTCCACCGACGGCACGCGCAAGTGGCTGATCGACGTCGGAAACGGCAATGCGGTCGAAACCGTGTTCATCCCGGAAGAAACGCGCGGCACGCTGTGCGTGTCGTCGCAGGCCGGGTGCGCGGTCAACTGCCGCTTCTGTTCGACGGGCAAGCAGGGCTTTTCCCGCAACCTGTCGACAGCCGAAATCATCGGCCAGCTCCGCATGGCCGAATTTGCATTGCGAGCGTCGCTGGGCCGCGCGCCCGGTCCGAACGGCAAGGCCGAACGGGTCGTCACCAACGTGGTGATGATGGGCATGGGCGAGCCGCTCCTGAACTACAGCGCGGTCGTGCCCGCGATGCGGCTGATGCTCGACGACAACGCGTACGGCCTGTCGCGCCGCCGCGTCACGCTGTCCACGTCGGGCGTGGTGCCGATGATGGACCGCCTCGGCGCCGAGCTGCCGGTCGCGCTGGCCGTTTCGCTGCACGCGCCGAACGACGCGCTGCGCGACGAGCTGGTGCCGCTCAACAAGAAGTATCCGCTGCGCGAACTGATGGCTGCGTGCCAGCGTTATCTGAAAGTCGCGCCGCGCGACTTCATCACTTTCGAATACTGCATGCTCGACGGCGTCAACGACACCGAAGCGCATGCGCGCGAACTGCTGGCCGTCACGCGCGACGTGCCGTGCAAGTTCAACCTGATCCCGTTCAATCCGTTTCCGGAATCGGGCCTCATCCGCTCGAAGCCGGAGCAGATCAAGCGTTTTGCACAGGTCCTCATCGACGCGGGTGTCGTCACGACCGTGCGCAAGACGCGCGGCGACGACATCGACGCTGCGTGCGGCCAGCTGGCCGGCGCCGTGAAGGACCGCACGCGCCTCGCGGAACGAACGGGCGCAGCAGGAAAAATCATCGAAGTTCGGGCGGTTTGACGGGGATGCCCGAACCTTTTGGCGGTACAGCACGCGAATAGCGATCGGTCGCGGCGCCTCGGCGCCGCGCATGGTATGAACAGTTGCGGACGCGGGCCGGCGGGAGCCGGCGGCGGCCGCCAGTGAAGAAGAATCGACGCGAGGACAAGGATGAGTGAGCCGCAGCCGACTAACGGCGCAGAGACGAATGCCGCGAAGCCGGCACCGGCGGGACTGGAATCGCTGGCGGCGGTCGGCAGCCGGCTGGCGCAGCTTCGGGAGACGAAGGGCTGGTCGGTCGACGACGTATCGGCGCGACTCAAGGTCGCACCGCAGAAGCTCCGGGCACTCGAGGCCGGCGACATCAGCCATTTGCCCGGTGTGACGTTCGCGCTCGGTGTCGTGCGCAGTTACGCGAAGATGCTCGGCGTCGATCCGGAGCCGTTCGCGCAGGCGCTGCGCCGTGAGCGCGGGGTGCCGGAAGTCGATCTGTCGATGCCCGCGTCGTCGGGGACGGATCTGCCGCGCGGCCGCGTGTCGATTCCGCTGGGCGGTTCGTCGCGCCACCATCCGTGGCTGTGGGGAACGGCGATCGTCGTCGTCGCGGTGGTCGCCGTACTGATGTGGCACACTGGCGGCGATTCGTCGAGCCTGCTCGCGCGCTTCAAGGGCGGCGATACGGAGCACGCGTCGGCCGCGAGTGCGTCGGCGGCATCCTCGTCGTCGGTCGAAGAGGCTGCCTCGAGCGGCGCATCGGCTGTCACCGCCAATGAGGTTCCGGCCCCGGCGGCCGCTTCGGCCGCCCCGGCGGTGCAGGCGATTGCATCCGCTGTCCCGGCGCCCGTGGCGCCGGTTGCGGCTGCTGCTGCGTCGCAGCCCGTCGTGGCAACGACGGCGGCAAGCGCTGCCGCGCCGGCCCAGCCGGCGAGCGTCGTGGCCGCGGCAGGCCAGTCGATGGTCGAACTGAAGGTCAAGCAGGATTGCTGGTTCAGCGTGCGCGACAAGAACGGCAAGGAGCTGTTCTCGGCGATGGTGCGGGCCGGCGAAACGAAGCAGGTCGCCGGCGACGGGCCGTTCAAGGTCACGATCGGCAACAAGGCAGGCCTCGACGCAGTCGCGTTCGACGGAAAACCTGTCGATCCGGCAAAATATTCGGCAGCGCGGGGTAATGTGGCACGGTTCACGTTGCCCTGACGTCAAGCGCCGTGGCGAAGGCCTGTCGTCGATATCGGCAGGCCGTGCGGGCACGGCGCTTTTTCAATTCATGCGCCGCGTCGCGGCGCATTCCGCGTAAATGGATCTATCGATGCAATCCGAAGCTCAATCCCCACGCAGCAGTCAGATTTGTTCAACCGAGCCGGTGTTCGGCGGGCATCAGCCGCGCCGCGTATCGCATGCGGTGGATGTCCGCTGGGGCGGGCAGCTCGTGACGATCGGCGGCGACGCGCCGGTGCGCGTGCAGTCGATGACGAATACCGACACGGCCGACGCGATCGGCACGGCGATCCAGATCAAGGAACTCGCGAACGCAGGCTCCGAACTGGTGCGCATCACGGTCAACACGCCCGAGGCCGCGGCCGCCGTGCCGGCGATCCGCGAGCAGCTCGACCGGATGGGCGTGACCGTGCCGCTGGTCGGCGATTTCCACTACAACGGCCACCTGCTGCTGCGCGATTACCCGGGCTGCGCGGAAGCGCTGTCGAAGTACCGGATCAACCCGGGTAACGTCGGCCAGGGCGCGAAACGCGATACGCAGTTCGCGCTGATGATCGAGGCCGCGGCCAAATACGACAAGGTCGTGCGAATCGGCGTGAACTGGGGCAGCCTCGACCAGGACCTGCTCGCGCGCATGATGGACGAGAACGGTGCGCGTGCGCAGCCGTGGGGCGCGCAAAGCGTGATGTACGAAGCGCTGATCCAGTCGGCGATCGGCTCGGCCGAACGTGCGGTCGAACTCGGCCTCGGCCGCGACCGCATCGTGCTGTCGTGCAAGGTCAGCGGCGTGCAGGACCTGATCGCCGTGTACCGCGAGCTCGGCCGCCGCTGCGGCTTTGCGCTGCACCTCGGGCTGACCGAGGCCGGCATGGGCTCGAAGGGCATCGTCGCATCGACGGCCGCGCTCGGCGTGCTGCTGCAGGAAGGGATCGGCGACACGATCCGCATCTCGCTGACGCCGGAGCCGGGCGCGTCGCGCACGGGTGAAGTGATCGTCGGCCAGGAAATCCTGCAAACGATGGGCCTGCGCTCGTTCGCGCCGATGGTGATCGCGTGCCCGGGCTGCGGCCGCACGACGAGCACGCTGTTCCAGGAACTCGCGATGCAGATCCAGACCTACCTGCGCGAGCAGATGCCGGTCTGGCGCAAGGAATATCCGGGCGTCGAGAAGATGAACGTCGCGGTGATGGGCTGTATCGTCAACGGCCCGGGCGAATCGAAGCACGCGAACATCGGCATCAGCCTGCCGGGTTCGGGCGAGAACCCGGCCGCCCCCGTCTTCATCGACGGCGAGAAGGTCAAGACGCTGCGCGGCGAGCGGATCGCCGAGGAATTCCAGCAGATCGTCAGCGACTACGTCGCACGCAATTACGGCCGCACCGAGGCCCTGAACTAATTCGTCCACACACACGAACGATGACTGAACAGAAACGCAAGATCGAGAAGCTCACCGGCGTCAAAGGCATGAACGACATCCTTCCGCAGGATGCCGGCCTGTGGGAATTCTTCGAAGCTACCGTGAAATCGCTGCTGCGCGCGTACGGCTACCAGAACATCCGCACGCCGATCGTCGAACACACGCAGCTCTTCACGCGCGGCATCGGCGAAGTCACCGACATCGTCGAGAAGGAGATGTACAGCTTCACCGACGCGCTGAACGGCGAGAACCTGACGATGCGCCCGGAAAACACCGCGGCCGTCGTGCGCGCGTCGATCGAGCACAACATGCTGTACGACGGCCCGAAGCGCCTGTGGTACATCGGCCCGATGTTCCGTCACGAGCGTCCGCAGCGCGGCCGCTATCGCCAGTTCCACCAGGTCGGCGTCGAGGCGCTCGGCTTCGCGGGCCCCGATGCGGATGCCGAGATCATCATGATGTGCCAGCGCCTGTGGGACGACCTCGGCCTGACCGGCATCAAGCTCGAGATCAACTCGCTCGGCCTCGCCGAAGAGCGCGCCGCACACCGCGTCGAGCTGATCAAGTACCTCGAGCAGTTCGCCGACGTGCTCGACGAGGACGCCAAGCGCCGTCTGTATACGAATCCGCTGCGCGTGCTCGACACGAAGAATCCCGCGCTGCAGGAAATCGCGCAGAACGCGCCGAAGCTGATCGACTTCCTCGGTGAAGAATCGCGCGCGCACTTCGAAGGGCTGCAGCGCCTGCTGCTCGCGAACAACATTCCGTTCAAGATCAACCCGCGTCTCGTGCGCGGCCTCGATTACTACAACCTGACCGTGTTCGAGTGGGTGACCGACAAGCTCGGCGCGCAGGGCACGGTTGCGGCCGGCGGCCGCTACGATCCGCTGATCGAGCAGCTCGGCGGCAAGCCGACCGCCGCGTGCGGCTGGGCGATGGGCATCGAGCGCATCCTCGAGCTGCTGAAGGAAGAGGATCTCGCACCCGAGCAGGAAGGTGTCGACGTGTACGTCGTGCACCAGGGCGACACGGCGCGCGAACAGGCGTTCATCGCGGCCGAGCGCCTGCGCGATACGGGCCTCGACGTGATCTTCCACTGCAGCGCCGACGGCGCGACGGCGAGCTTCAAGTCGCAGATGAAGCGGGCCGACGCAAGCGGCGCCGCGTTCGCGGTGATCTTCGGCGAAGAAGAGGTCGCGAACGGCACGGTGGGCGTGAAAGCGTTGCGCGGTGCGGGTGCGGAAGGGGAAAAGAACGTTCAGCAGACCGTACCGGTCGAAAGCTTGACCGAATTCCTAATCAATGCGATGGTTGCATCCGCCGAAGACGGCGACGACTGATCGCGCTGGCATCCGCTCGACAAGAAAAGCCTGAACAGGAAGGAATCGCTCGCCGATGAGTTATCACGACGAACAAGAATCGATTGAAAGTCTCAAGGCGTGGTGGGCCCGCTGGGGCAACCTCACCACGTGGATCGTGCTCGCGGCGCTCGTCGTCGCGGCCGGTTTCAACGGCTGGAACTACTGGCAGCGCCGTCAGGCCGCCGAGGCGTCCGGGCTGTACGAGCAGGTTCAGAAGGCCGCCGCCGCGAACGACAAGGCGACGATGGCCCGCGCGGCCGGCGACATGGAAGACAAGTTCGGCAGCACGCCGTATGCGCAGATGACGGCGCTCGCGGCCGCGAAGACGCTGTATGCGGCCGGCGACACCGCAGGCGCGAAGGCGCAGCTGCAATGGGCCGTCGATCACGCCAAGGACGACGAGTACAAGCAGATCGCGAAGCTGCGTCTCGCGTCGCTGCTGCTCGACGAAAAGGCGTACGACGCGGGCCTCGCGCTGCTGTCGGGTACGACGGTCGATGCATTCAAGGGCCTCGTGGCCGATCGTCGCGGCGATCTGCTGGCTGCGCAAGGCAAGACCGACGATGCGCGCGCCGCTTACAAGCTCGCACTCGACGGCCTGTCGAAGGACGACCAGTCTGCGCGCCAGCTCGTGCAGTTCAAGCTGGACGCGCTCGGCGGCTGACTCCCGGTCCCCTCAACCTCTTAACTCTGCTTCGCTAACCGATGAATTTGCTGAAACGTTACGCTGTGCCCGTTGCCTGCGCGGCGGCTGTCCTCGCTTTGGCGGCCTGCTCGTCGTCGAAGGACGCGCGCCGCGTGCCGACGCCGCTCACCGAGTTCAAGCCCGTCATGGACGTGCAACAGGTCTGGAAGGCGAGCGTCGGCAAGGGTGGGCGCTACCTGTTCTCGCCGGTGGCCGTGGGCGACGCCGTCTTTGCTGCGGGCGAAAACGGTTCGGTCGAGAAGATCGATGCGAAGACGGGCCAGACCATCTGGCGCTCGAAGGTCGGTTCGGACCTGTCGGCCGGTGTCGGCAGCGACGGCAACCTGACCGCGGTCGGCGCACTGAAGGGCGGTGTGTTCGTGCTGGGCCCGGACGGCAAGCAACTGTGGAAGACGGCAGTGCAGGGCGAGATCTTCTCGCCGCCGCTCGTCGGCAACGGCCTCGTGGTCGTCCGCACGATCGACGGCCAGGTGATCGCGTTCAACGCGCAGACGGGCGAACAGAAGTGGAACTACCGCAACCGTGCGGTGCCGCTGAATCTGCGCGTGTCGGCCGGCATGACGTTCGCGGGGGATGCGGCCGTGCTGGCAGGCTTCCCGGGCGGCGGTCTCGTTGCGATCAACCTGCAGACGGGCGAGCCGTTCTGGCAGACCCCGGTGTCGTTCCCGAAGGGCGTGACCGAGGTCGAGCGCATCAATGATGTCAGCGGCCCGCCGACGCTCGTGGGTGCGGAAGCCTGCGCGGTGACGTTCCAGGGTCAGCTCGGCTGCTTCGATGCGAACTCGGGCCGTGCGCTGTGGGAAAAGCCGTTCTCGAGCCGCAGCGGTCTCGCTCAGGACGATTCGGTGGTCGCCGGCGGCGACGACTGGTCGGTCGTGACCGCGTACGACGCGGCCTCGGGCAACCAGCTGTGGCGCAACGACAAGCTGAAGAGCCGTGACGTCGGCGTGCCGTACCTGCTCGGGCACGCGGTCGTGATGGGCGATTACAAGGGCTTCGTGCACTTCCTGTCGCGCGAAGACGGCAGCTTCATCGCCCGGATGAAGACCGACGGCAGCGCGATTGCAGCGGCGCCGGTCCTCGCGGGCAATACGCTCGTGGTGCAGACGAAGGACGGCGGCCTGTACGGGTTCCGTCCGCGCTGACGCGCAGGAAAAACAGGTGCGGCCGGGGCGCGGCGGGCTTGTCCCGCGCGCCCCGGCCGTGCAGCATGAGGGCGGCCGGTGTTCCCGGCCGCTCGGTATTTGAAAGGCAGTTCGAGACGAAAGACGACGGCGCGCAACGCGCGCCGGGCGCGCGCATCCGAGGCGGCGCGAATTCGTGATATTTTCATTCAGCGCAGCCGCCCGCAGCAGCGGGCCTCCCGCTGCTGCGCTTCACCGTAGAAAACACAGATGAAACCGGTCATTGCCCTCGTTGGGCGCCCCAATGTGGGGAAATCCACGCTGTTCAACCGGCTCACGCGTTCGCGCGATGCGCTGGTCGCCGACTTGCCGGGCCTGACGCGCGATCGCCATTACGGCGAAGGGCGCGTCGGCGAACGCCCGTACCTGGTCGTCGATACGGGCGGCTTCGAACCCGTCGCGAAGGACGGCATCCTGCACGAAATGGCGCGCCAGACGCGGCAGGCCGTCGAGGAAGCCGACATCGTCGTCTTCATCGTCGACGGCCGCAACGGGCTCGCGCCGCAGGACAAGTCGATCGCCGACTACCTGCGCAAGACCGGCCGGCCGATCTTCCTCGTCGTCAACAAGGCCGAGGGGATGAAGTACACGTCGGTCGCGGCCGACTTCTACGAGCTCGGGCTCGGCGACCCGCGCGCGATTTCGGCCGCGCACGGCGACGGCGTGACCGACATGATCAACGAGGCGCTGGAGGTTGCTTACGCCGACCGCCCGGAGGAAGAGGACGAGAACGACCCGTCGCGCGGCATCAAGATCGCGATCGTCGGCCGTCCGAACGTCGGCAAGTCGACGCTCGTGAACGCGCTGATCGGCGAGGATCGCGTGATCGCATTCGACATGCCGGGTACGACGCGCGATTCGATCTACGTCGACTTCGAACGTAACGGCAAGAAATACACGCTGATCGACACGGCCGGCCTGCGGCGTCGCGGCAAGGTGTTCGAGGCGATCGAGAAGTTCTCGGTGGTGAAGACGCTGCAGTCGATCTCCGATGCGAACGTCGTCATTCTTCTGCTGGATGCGCAGCAGGATATTTCGGACCAGGACGCGCACATTGCCGGCTTCGTCGTCGAGCAGGGCCGTGCGCTCGTGATCGGCGTCAACAAGTGGGACGGTCTCGACGAACACGCGCGCGACCGCGCGAAAGCGGATTTGACCCGCAAGCTGAAATTCCTCGACTTCGCGAAGTCGCACTTCATTTCGGCTGCGAAGAAGACGGGCATTGGCGCGCTGATGCGCTCGGTTGATGACGCGTACGCAGCGGCGATGGCGAAGCTGCCGACGCCGAAGCTCACGCGCGCGCTGATCGAGGCCGTCGAATTCCAGCAGCCGCGCCGTCGCGGCCCGGTGCGTCCGAAGCTGCGCTACGCGCACCAGGGCGGCCAGAATCCGCCGCTGATCGTCATCCACGGCAACGCGCTCGACGCGGTCACGGAAACCTACAAACGCTACCTCGAAAACCGGTTCCGCGAAACTTTCTCGCTGACCGGGACTCCATTGCGCATAGAGTTCCGTTCGTCGAACAACCCGTACGCGGACAAGGGCTGAAGCACGCCCCGCAAGGGTAGGCCGCAAGGCCTACGCCCCGGGCGGGGCAGGCAAAATCGGCTATAGTGTAGCGATTGGCGCCGGATCTCTTTTTCTTCGCCGCCAATCCAGATCAACCTGCAAAAAAAGATGGAGTACGCCATGAGCAACAAAGGGCAATTGTTACAAGACCCGTTTTTGAACGCACTGCGCAAAGAGCACGTTCCCGTTTCGATCTACCTCGTCAACGGCATCAAGCTTCAAGGGAACATTGAATCGTTCGACCAGTACGTCGTGTTGCTCCGTAATACGGTGACCCAGATGGTCTACAAGCACGCCATCTCGACGGTCGTGCCGGCGCGTCCGGTGAATTTCCACCCGGACGCGGAAGCCACCACGTCCTAACCTATCGCAGCGGCCGGCATCCGGTCGCCGCGAGCGACCGATGCCAGCCGCCTTATCTTGACACCCGATAATTTGATCAACGCAGCGCTCGTCGGCATCGATTTCGGCAAGACCGATTTCGAAGCCAGTCTCGAAGAACTCAGTCTTCTCGCCTCCAGCGCGGGGGCCCGTCCCGCCGTCACCCTCACGGGTCGTCGCGCCAGTCCCGATGCCAAGATGTTCATCGGCAGCGGCAAAGCCGAAGAACTACGGCTTGCGTGCGACGCGCACAACGTCGAAATCGTCATCTTCAACCACGCCCTCGCGCCGGCCCAGCAACGCAATCTGGAGCAGGCACTTAACAGGCGTGTGGTCGATCGCACGAGCCTCATCCTCGATATCTTCGCGCAGCGCGCCCGCAGCCACGAAGGCAAGCTGCAGGTCGAACTCGCGCAGCTGCAATACCTGTCGACGCGGCTCATTCGTGCGTGGACCCACCTTGAACGGCAGAAGGGCGGTATCGGCCTGCGCGGCCCCGGCGAAACGCAGCTCGAAACCGACCGCCGGCTGATCGGCGAGCGCATCAAGATGCTGAAGTCGCGGCTCGACCGGCTGCGCCGGCAGCACAGCACGCAGCGTCGGCAGCGCGCGCGCAGCGGCACGATGTCGGTGTCGCTCGTCGGCTATACGAACGCAGGCAAGTCGACGCTGTTCAATGCGCTGACGAAAGCACAGGCTTACGCGGCCGACCAGCTGTTCGCCACGCTCGATACGACGTCGCGGCGCGTGTACCTCGGCGACGAGGTCGGCCAGATCGTCGTGTCCGATACGGTCGGGTTCATCCGCGAGCTGCCTCACCAGCTCGTCGCGGCCTTCCGCGCGACCCTCGAGGAAACGATCCACGCGGATCTGCTGCTGCATGTGGTCGATGCGTCGAGCGCGGTCAGGCTCGAGCAGATCGAGCAGGTCAACGGCGTGCTGCACGAGATCGGCGCGGACACGATCCGGCAGGTGCTGGTGTTCAACAAGATCGACGCCGTGCCCGAGCTGGCGGCCCGCGGCGACGCGGTCGAGCGGGACGAATATGGTAATATTTCGCGCGTCTTTTTGAGCGCGCGCACCGGTCAGGGTCTTGATACGTTGCGTGCCGCCATCGCCGAAATCGCCTCCGCGGAACACCTCTCCAGTGCGACGTTACCCAGCGGCGCGCTCGACGGCGCACCCGCAGAACCACACGAAGACCACACGATTTCCGAACACGGGCGCTAACCGGTCCCGGCCGGTTCGCCGGCGTCTTATCTGGTGAACAAACTCTGGTGAACGAATACAACGAGCGGAGTACCTGGCGGCGGATGCGCGCCTTGCTGTCGATCAACGATCCCCGCTGGGGACGCGGCGAAGGCAATGGCAAGGACGGATCCCGTCCGCGTCCGAACGAATCGAAGCGTCCGCAAGGCGGCGACGGCGATGGTCCGCCCGATCTCGACGAGATGTGGCGCAACTTCAACCGGCGCCTGAGCGGCCTTTTCGGCGGCAAGGGCGGCAACGGCTTCCGTCCTGACAACGGGCGGGCTGCACGCGTCGGCGTCGGCATTGTGATCGGCGTGCTGGTCGCAGTCTATGCAGGCAGCGGGCTGTTCGTCGTGCAGGAGGGCCAGACAGGCGTCGTGCTGCAGCTCGGCAAGCTGTCGGGCACGGTCGGCCAGGGCGTGCACTGGCGCGCGCCGTATCCGTTCGCGTCGCACGAGATCGTCGACACGTCGCAGGTCCGCTCGATCGAGATCGGCCGCAACAATGTCGTGCGTCTCGCGAACGTGAAGGAAGCCGCGATGCTGACGCGCGACGCCGACATCGTCGACGTGCGCTTCATCGTCCAGTACCGGATCCGTTCGGCCACCGACTACCTGTTCCGCAGCATCGATCCCGAACGCAGCGTGTCGCAGGCCGCGCAGGCCGCGGTGCGCGCGATCGTCGGCACGCGCAGCGCGGCCGACATGCTGAACCAGGACCGCGACGCGCTGCGCGAGCAGCTTTCCGCCGCGATCCAGCGCGATCTCGACCGCTACCAGTCGGGCCTCGAAGTGACGGCCGTCACGATGCAGAGCGTCGCGGCGCCGGAGCAGACGCAGGCCGCCTACGCCGAAGTCGCGAAGGCGCGCGACGAGCGCGAGGCCGCCAAGCGTGCCGCGCAGGCGTATGCAAGCGATCTGTTGCCGAAGGCGCAGGGCGATGCCGCGAAGCTCGTCGACGAAGCGAAGGCCTACGCCGATCGCGTGGTCACGCAGGCCGAAGGCGACGCCGACCGCTTCAAGCAGGTCTACGCGCAGTACTCGAAGGCGCCCGCGGTGATCCGCGAGCGGATGTACCTCGAGACGATGCAGGAAATCTATTCGAACGCGACGAAGGTGTTCGTCGGCAACAAGGGCGGCAACAGCGTCGTGTACCTGCCGCTCGACAAGCTCGTCGAGCAGGGGCGGCAAAACGCCGCAGCGTCGACCGGCGCGTCCGCGCCCGACGCGGCGTCGGCACCGGCGGCCGTGGCGCCGGCGGCAGCCGCAGCCGTGCCCGCGAGCGCCGCACCGGCCGCCGCGGCATCGGGCGTCGATGTGCTGCGATCGCGTGAAGCGTTTCGCAGCCGGTCGCGCGAAGACGATACGAAGTAACGGGGAGCGCAGAACATGAACCGAATCATTGCGCTCGTCGTCGCAATCGTGATCGTTGCCTTCGCGGCGTCGTCGACGGTCCTGACCGTCGATCCGCGCCATACGGCCGTGCTGTCGGGCCGCGACGGCGCGCAGCCCGAACTCGCAGGCCCCGGCATCCATTTCAAGCTGCCGCCGCCGCTGCAGACGGCCACGCTGATCGACACGCGCCTGCAGTCGCTCGAGTCGTCCGATCCGCTGCAACTGGCAACCGAAGACAAGCACGACCTGCTCGTCGCGTATGCGGCGAAGTATCGGATCAGCGATCCGATGAAGTATTTCACCGCGACGGGCGGCGACCCGGCGGCGGCGACCGAACGGCTGTCCGGCGCGCTGAAGAGTGCGCTCGGCGACGCGTTCGGTACGCGCGCGCTCGACGATGCGCTCGGTGGCCAGCGCGCGATCGCCGATGCGGCCCGCGATGCGGCGAAGGCGAAAGCGTCCGGTTTCGGCGTCGATGTGGTCGACGTCCAGCTGACGCGCGTCGACCTGCCGGCCGCGCAGACGGATGCCGTCTATCAACGGATGATCGGCGCGTTGCGCGATCAGGCTGCACAGGTGCGCGCGCAAGGTGCGTCCGACGTCGAGCAGATCAAGGCCGACGCCGAACGCGAACAGCAGGCCGTGCTCGCGAACGCGTACAAGTCCGCCCAGACGATCAAGGGCGAGGGCGACGCGAAGGCCGCGACGATTGCCGCCGATGCGTTCGGCCGCGATCCGCAGTTCTATCAGTTCTACGCGAGCCTGCAGGCCTACCGGAACACGTTCAAGCGCAACGACATCATCGTCGTCGATCCTGACAGCGAGTTCTTCCGCTTCATGCGCAGCCCGACGGGCGGTGCCGCACCGGCGGCGCCTGCTCCCCGCAAACATTGACCTTGGGGCGCCGCGTCGAGCGGCGCCGTCGCTCGCATGGACCTGGCTGGCTCGTTGTTGCTCGCAGTAGCGCTGATGCTGATCATCGAGGGGGCGTTCCCCTTCGTGTTTCCCGTCGCCTGGCGCGACACGTTTCGTAGAATAGCTGAGCGGCCGCCGCATCATATCCGGATCGGCGGGCTGATCGTGATGGCGCTCGGGCTCGTGCTGCTGCTGCTCGCCACCTGATCCGGAAGGCGCATCCGCCGTTCCGTTCCGCCCGATTCCGAAGTTCCGATTTCAACTCGCGGCGCGCGTGTCACGCGCCGTTCCCCGTCGTAGGACCGTACCGATGTCGACCTGGTTACTTCCCGAGAATATCGCCGACGTACTGCCGTCGGAAGCGCGCAAGATCGAGGAGCTGCGTCGCAGGCTGCTCGACCGCTTCCGTTCGTACGGCTACGAAATGGTGATGCCGCCGCTGCTCGAGTATCTCGAGTCGCTGCTGACGAGCGGTGGCGCGGACCTTCGTCTGCGCACCTTCAAGCTGGTTGACCAGTTGTCGGGCCGCACGCTCGGCCTGCGCGCGGACATGACGCCGCAGGTGGCACGGATCGACGCGCACCTGTTGAACCGTCAGGGCGTGACGCGTCTCTGCTATGCGGGCCACGTGATGCATACGCGTCCGCGCGGCCTGCACGCGACGCGCGAGCAGATCCAGATCGGCGCCGAAATCTACGGGCATGCCGGGCTGGAAGCCGACCTCGAGATCCAGCAGCTGATGCTCGACGCGCTGCATCTCGCGGGCCTGTCGCGCATCCGCCTCGACCTCGGCCACGCGGGCGTGCTCGCGGCGCTGCTGGCGCGCGACGCGCAGGCCGCCGAGCGTGGCGAGTCGCTGTACGACGCGCTGTCGGGCAAGGACGTGCCGCTCCTGAACGAACTCACCGACGATCTCGGCGCCGATACGCGTGCCGCGCTGCGCGCACTGCCGAACCTCTACGGCGACGCGAGTGTGCTCGTCGAGGCGCGCGCACGCTTGCCGGTCCTGCCCGAAATCACGCGGGCGCTCGACGATCTGGCGCAGCTCGCGGCGCAAGCGAAGGGCGCCGAAGTCGCGATCGATCTCGCCGACCTGCGCGGCTACGCGTACCACAGCGGTGCGATGTTCAGCGCGTACATCGACGGCGTGCCGAACGCGATCGCACGCGGCGGCCGTTACGACCACGTGGGGCAGGCGTACGGCCGTGCCCGCCCGGCAACGGGCTTCTCGCTCGACCTGCGCGAGCTCGCGCGGATTTCGCCGGTCGAGGCGCGCGGCACCGCGATCCTCGCGCCGTGGGCGCAGGACGATGCGCTGGGCGCGGCCGTCGCCGCGCTGCGCGATGCGGGCGAGGTCGTGATCCAGGCACTGCCGGGTCACGATCACGTGCTCGACGAGTTCGCGTGCGACCGTTCGCTCGTCGAGCGCAACGGTGCATGGGTGGTCGAACCCCGATAAACAGGCGTTCGCGGGCCGTGCTTCGGCGTGCATATCGTTGAAGCGAAACGGAAAAATTCGGAATCGCCCGCGAACATAGGTAGAATACGTTTTTAACCAGCTAACGAATCAACATGTCTGCCAGCGCAGTGAACGTGACTCCCGGGCGCAATGTCGTCGTCGTGGGAACGCAATGGGGTGATGAAGGCAAGGGCAAGATCGTCGACTGGCTGACGGACCACGCTCAGGGCGTCGTGCGTTTCCAGGGCGGTCACAACGCCGGCCACACCCTCATCATCGGCGGCAAGAAAACGATCTTGCGCCTCATTCCGTCGGGCATCATGCGTGAAGGCGTCGCCTGCTACATCGGCAACGGCGTCGTCCTGTCCCCCGAAGCACTGTTCAAGGAAATCGGCGAGCTCGAAGAAGCCGGCGTGAACGTGCGCGACCGTCTGTTCATCTCCGAAGCCACGACGCTGATCCTGCCGTACCACATCGCGATCGACCAGGCGCGCGAAGCGCGCAAGGGCGCGGGCAAGATCGGCACGACGGGCCGCGGCATCGGCCCTGCGTACGAAGACAAGGTCGGCCGCCGCGCGCTGCGCGTGCAGGACCTGTTCGACGCGAAGACCTTCGCCGACCGCCTGCGCGAAAACCTCGATTTCCACAACTTCGTCCTGACCCAGTACCTGGGCGGCGCGGCCGTCGATTTCCAGGCCACGCTCGACACGATGCTCGGCTATGCCGACCGCCTGAAGCCGATGGTGGCAGACGTATCGCGCCGCCTGTACGACGCGAACAACGCGGGTCAGAACCTGCTGTTCGAAGGCGCGCAAGGCACGCTGCTCGACATCGATCACGGCACCTATCCGTTCGTCACGTCGAGCAACTGCGTCGCGGGTGCGGCGTCGGCTGGCGCGGGCGTCGGTCCGCAGAAGCTCAACTACATCCTCGGCATCACGAAGGCGTATTGCACGCGCGTCGGTTCGGGCCCGTTCCCGAGCGAACTGTACGATGCGGACAATCCGCAGCGTCAGGACCAGGTTGGCGTCACGCTCGCGAACGTCGGCAAGGAATTCGGCTCGGTCACCGGCCGTCCGCGCCGCACGGGCTGGCTCGATGCCGCTGCGCTGCGCCGTTCGATCCAGATCAACGGCGTGTCGGGCCTGTGCATGACGAAGCTCGACGTGCTCGACGGCCTCGACGAAGTCAAGCTGTGCGTCGGCTACAAGATCGACGGCAAGGATGTGGACATCCTGCCGCGTGGCGCAGCCGATGTCGCGCGTTGCGAACCCGTGTACGAAACGTTCCCCGGCTGGAAGGAAAGCACGGTCGGCATCAAGACGTGGGATGCGCTGCCGGCGAACGCGCAGGCGTACCTGTCCCGCGTTCAGGAAGTGGCTGGCGTGCCGGTCGACATGGTGTCGACGGGCCCGGACCGCGACGAAACGATCCTGCTCCGCCATCCGTTCAAGGTGTAATTCTCAGATGACGCAGCAAATTTCGATGACGGCGGCAGATTTGATGACCGATCCGCGCAACGACGACAAGAACCTCTGGGTGGGCTGGGACGAGTATCACCGTCTGATCGAGCTGCTCGCGCTCCAGGTGCACGCCTCGGGCTGGAAGTTCGACCAGATCCTGTGCCTCGCGCGCGGCGGCCTGCGTGTCGGTGATCAGCTGTCGCGCATCTACGACGTGCCGCTCGCGATTCTCGCGACGAGCTCGTACCGGGAAGCGGCGGGCACCGAGCAGGGTGAGCTCGACATCGCGCAGTACATCACGATGACGCGCGGCAATCTGGCGGGCAACGTGCTGCTGGTCGACGATCTCGTCGATTCGGGCGTCACGCTCGCGCGCGTGCAGGAGCACCTGAAGGAGCGCTATCCGTCCGTGACGGCCGTGCGCTCGGCCGTGCTCTGGTACAAGGGTTGCTCGAAGGTCAAGCCCGACTATCACACGCAGTTTCTGCCGACGAATCCGTGGATTCACCAGCCGTTCGAGGAGTGGGACACGGTTCGTCCGCACAACCTCGAGGCGTGGATCAAGCGCGGTCGCGCGCAGCGCGACGGGTCGGGCGCGTAAGCGCCTGCCCGATCGAAGGAAAGCCTTGTACGGCGCCGCTTGCGGCGCCGTTTTTCATTGGCGCGCCGGGTGCGCCGGGCGGTGCGCGCCGCGGATCCGGTAGGCAGACGGCGCGGCCCCGGCTATGATGGCAGCCCCTGCCACAGCTCGCGCCGGATTGCATGCGCAGTGTGGCTCACGTGGTTCCACGGCAACAGAGCAGGGCGGCGTTTCACGGGGGCGCGAGTAGAATAGCGCTCGTTTTGTCCGACCCGGACCCGATTATTACGTTTCATATGAACGACACGATCCACGCGACCGACGCCGCACACGCGCCGCATTCGACGCAACAACACTCGATGCGGGCGCTAGCGATAGCAGCCATCGGCGTCGTGTTCGGCGACATCGGCACCAGCCCGCTGTACTCGCTGAAGGAGGCGTTCAGCCCCGCCCACGGCATTCCGCTCACCGAGGGGTCGATTCTCGGCGTGATCTCGCTGCTGTTCTGGGCAATCATCCTGGTGGTCGGCGTCAAGTACCTGCTGTTCGTGATGCGGGCCGACAACAACGGGGAAGGCGGCGTGCTCGCGCTGATGGCGCTGTCGCTGCGGCCGCTCGACTCGAAAACGCGGGTCGCGGGTGCGCTGATGGCGCTCGGGATCTTCGGTGCGTGCATGTTCTACGGCGACGCGGTGATCACGCCGGCAATCTCCGTGATGTCGGCGGTCGAGGGTCTCGAAATCGCGACGCCGCACCTGTCCCATCTCGTGCTGCCGATCACGATCGTGATCCTGATCGCGCTGTTCTGGATCCAGCGCCACGGCACCGCGCTGGTCGGCAAGCTGTTCGGGCCGATCATGGTTCTGTGGTTCGTCGTGATCGCAGCGCTCGGCGTGTACCACATCGTTCGCGTGCCGGGCATCATCGCGGCCGTCAACCCGTACTACGCGGCATCGTTCATGGCCGACCACCTGCTGCAGGCCTACGTCGTGCTCGGCTCGGTCGTGCTGGTGCTGACCGGGGCGGAAGCGCTCTATGCGGACATGGGCCACTTCGGTGCAAAGCCGATCCGGATCGCCGCATACGGGCTCGTGATGCCGTCGCTCGTGCTGAACTACTTCGGCCAGGGCGCGCTGCTGATCCAGAACCCGAAAGCGATCGAAAACCCGTTCTTCCTGCTGGCGCCCGAATGGGGGCTGCTGCCGCTCGTCGTGCTGTCGACGGTCGCGACCGTGATCGCGTCGCAGGCCGTGATCTCGGGCGCATATTCGCTGACGTCGCAGGCGATCCAGCTCGGCTACGTGCCGCGCATGAAGGTGCTGCACACGTCGGAACTCGCGATCGGCCAGATCTACGTGCCGGTCGTGAACTGGCTGCTGCTGTTCGTGATCCTCTGTATCGTGGTCGGCTTCAAGAGCTCCGATAACCTCGCGGCTGCGTACGGCATTGCGGTGACGGCGACGATGGTGATCACGACCGTGCTCGCGTGCGTCGTGATGGTGAAGGTGTGGAACTGGAACCGGTTGCTGGTCGGCGCGATCATCGCGGTGTTTCTCGCGATCGACCTCGGCTTTTTCGGCGCGAACCTGCTGAAGGTCGCGCAAGGCGGCTGGCTGCCGCTCGGCATCGGCGCGCTGCTGTTCTTCCTGCTGATGACCTGGTACAAGGGGCGTCACATCGTCAAGGAACGCACGGCGGCCGACGGTATTCCGCTCGAGCCGTTCCTGCAGGGGCTGCTTGCGCATCCGCCGCATCGGGTGTCGGGTACCGCGATCTACCTGACCGGCAACGACAAGCTCGTGCCCGTCAGCCTGCTGCACAACCTGAAGCACAACAAGGTGCTGCACGAGCGGACCATTTTCCTGACGTTCGTCACGCGCGACTTTCCGTACGTCCGCGGCGACAAGCGCCAGACTTCGCGCGATGCGGGCGGCGGGCTGTACATCGTCAAGGCCGAGTACGGCTTCAACGAGACGCCGGACGTGAAGGCCGTGCTCGAGGAATTCGGCCGCACGCACGACATGACGTTCGAGCTGATGGACACGTCGTTCTTCCTCGCGCGCGAAACGGTCGTGCCGACGCATCTGCCCGGGATGTCGATCTGGCGCGAGCGCGTGTTCGCGTGGATGCACCAGAACGCCGCGAAGCCGACCGACTTCTTCTCGATTCCGGCGAACCGCGTCGTCGAGCTCGGTACGAAGATCGAGATCTGACCGGGCGCGGCGCGCAGGCGGTTCAGCCGCGCGCCGCGTTCGCCGACAGCGCCATCGCGCCGCGATCGTCCGCATCGCCCGCCGCGAACGCAGCCGCATAGCGCTGCGTGTCCCGCGTCACCCAATCCAGATAGCCGCGTATCCAGTACCGGTAGCCGTCGACGAGGCCGCGCACGCGCGTGTCGGCGTGCTGGACAAGCGCATCGGCGCACTGCACGAACTCGGCGATCTCGGCGCGTACGCGGTCCGCCGTGTAATCGACGCCGGCCTGCAGCGAATGACCGCGCGCCGCGTGGATCATCACCATGTTCCTGAACTGGCCCGGCTGGCGTGCTTCGATACCGATACTCTGGATGTCGTTGCACCAGCAGACGATATGGTTCGCGTGCCGGCCCAGCGCCTGGATCTCAGGCCGGTGAAACGTGTCGGGCGGGACGGCGCCGGAATTGGCCACGTCCGCCAGCGCCAGGCAAGGATTCATGCCGCTCGTGTGGCGCCGGATCGTTTCGTACTGCGGCACGGCGACCGGCTCGACTTTCAGGTGACCGAGAATCTGCAATCCGGCCGTGGTGGCCCACAGGCGCATCCCTTGCGCGAAGCGCGCGAAATGCTCGGCGGACAGGCGCGCACGCAGCCGTTGACATACGTCGAACCACGCTCGCTCGCCGTAGACCGGCTCGGGGCCCGTACATTCGTAGTCGAGTACGTCGATCATCGCGGTCAGGTTGCGCAGCGTATCGGGGCCGATCGGCTCCGCGCGATTGACGAACGCGTCGTCGGCGAGAAAGAACCACACGAAATAATCGGCAAGCGCCTGCAGCAGCGGAGGATCGGCGTTCGGGTAACAGCGCGCGGCGAGCCAGCCGTATCGGGTGCGGGCGACGCGCTCCCGATGGTCGTCGGAGGCGAGCAGGCCGTATGCGCCGGCCCATTCGAGCATGCGCGATTCGATCAGCTCGACGTGCGGTGAACAGGCACCGGCCCACGGCACATCGAAAACGGGAATGCGCAAGGCGGCCAGTTCGGTTTCCAGATCATCTGCTTTCATGATTCCCCGATCCATTTTGGCGAATAGGGGCCGGCTTGCTGGCCGGCGCCCATTCCGGATGTCATGCGTCGTGAATCGACTTCAGAACGTGGTAATGAGAGACGGGAGGCTTGACGCGCGCGGCGCGTCTGAGCGCCGCTGGGAATCCTGTTGCCGAGCGGAAAGATCATTTCGCCTTTCCAGGACATTGAAATGCCGTTTGCGAATTAATTTTATGTACGGTATCCGACGCGTCAAGAAAATGCATGCTGCAGTGCGAATTGTTTAACTCGCTGATTGGAAACAGGGAAGTGGTGACGAAATTGCATATATTCGGTTTTCATCGCGAATCCTGAATCCGTGCGGCGATGCAATAAAAAAAGCCCGCCGTAAGGCGGGCTTTTTTGTGCGTCGACGGCTTTCGCGTGCTCAGCGCTTCAGCTTCGCGAATGCCGCGGCCATCGCGCCGGCCGGTTCCGGCTCGCGCGAACGCTGCGGGCGAGCCGCGCCGCGTCCCGCATTGCCGCGATCCTGGCCGCCACGCGACGACATGCCGGGCGCTGCCGCGTCGTCGTCGAGGCGCATCGTCAGCGCAATGCGCTGGCGCTTCACGTCGACGTCGATCACCTTCACCTTGACGACCTGGCCGGCCTTCACGACTTCGTGCGGGTCCTTGATGAACTTCGTCGACATCGCGGATACGTGGACGAGGCCGTCCTGGTGAACGCCGATATCCACGAACGCACCGAACGCGGCGACGTTCGTCACGACGCCCTCGAGCGTCATGCCCGGCACGAGATCCGACACCTTCTCGACGCCTTCGCGGAACGTCGCCGTCTTGAATTCCGGACGCGGATCGCGGCCCGGTTTCTCGAGTTCGGACAGGATGTCGCGCACGGTCGGCAGACCGAAACGCTCGTCAACAAATTCCGTCGGGGACAGGCCCGACAGTGCTTCGCGGTTGCCGAGCACGTCGTCGATACGCTTGCTGATCTTCGCGAGCATCCGTTCGACGACCGGATACGCTTCCGGGTGCACCGACGAGCGGTCGAGCGGATTCTCGCCGCCGTTGATGCGCAGGAAGCCGGCGGCCTGTTCGAAGGTCTTGTCGCCGAGGCGCGGCACCTTGCGCAGGTGCTCGCGCGACGGGAACGGGCCGTTCGCATCGCGGTAGTCGACGATGTTGCGTGCGAGCGTTGCGTTCAGCCCCGACACGCGCGCGAGCAGCGGCGCCGACGCCGTGTTTGCGTCGACGCCGACCGCGTTCACGCAATCCTCGACGACCGCGTCGAGCGAGCGCGCGAGTTCGCGCTGGTTCACGTCGTGCTGGTACTGGCCGACGCCGATTGCCTTCGGCTCGATCTTCACGAGCTCGGCGAGCGGATCCTGCAGGCGGCGTGCGATCGACACGGCGCCGCGCAGCGACACGTCGAGCTCCGGGAATTCCTTCGCAGCGAGCTCGGAAGCCGAGTAGACCGATGCGCCGGCTTCCGACACGACGATCTTCTGCAGGCGCAGCTCCGGGTGCTTCGCGATCAGTTCGCTCGCAAGCTTGTCGGTTTCGCGCGATGCGGTGCCGTTGCCGATGCTGATCAGTTCGGCCTGCGTCTGCGCGGCGATGCGCGCGAGTTTCGCGATCGAGCCGTCCCAGTCGCGGCGCGGCTCGTGCGGGTAGATCGTGTCGGTGGCGAGTACCTTGCCGGTGCGGTCGACGACCGCGACCTTCACGCCCGTGCGCAGGCCGGGGTCGAGACCGATCACGGCCTTCGGGCCGGCCGGCGCGGCCAGCAGCAGGTCGTTCAGGTTGCGCGCGAACACGCGGATCGCTTCGGCTTCGGCCGTTTCACGCAACTGCGTGAGCAGTTCGTTCTCGATATGCGGCTGGACCTTCACGCGCCAGCACCAGCGGCAGACGTCGGACAGCCATTTGTCGGCCGGCCGGTTCTGGTTCGCGATGCCGAAATGGCGCGCGATCATCGCCTCGCCGGGGTGCGGCACCTGCGCGTCGAGCTCTTCACCGAGGCCGAGCTTGACCGTCAGCACGCCTGCGTTACGGCCGCGGAACAACGCGAGTGCGCGGTGCGACGGCACGGTCTTGATCGTTTCCGCGTAGTCGTAATAGTCGCGGAATTTCTCGCCTTCCTCGTTTTCCTTGCCTTCGACGACAGCCGACGACACGACCCCCTGGTTGTGCAGGTAGTCGCGCAGCTTGCCGAGCAGCTCGGCCGTTTCGCCGAACTGTTCGGACAGGATGTCGCGCGCGCCGTCGAGCGCGGCCTTCACGTCGGCCACGCCCTTGTCGGCGTCGACGTACGCGGCCGCCTCGGCCTGCGGGGCGAGCAGCGGGTTCGCGAGCAGCGCCTGCGCGAGCGGCTCGAGACCGGCCTCGCGGGCGATCTGTGCGCGCGTGCGGCGCTTCGGCTTGTACGGCAGATAAAGGTCTTCGAGCACCTGCTTGCTGTCGGCTGCGTCGATCGCGGCACGCAGCTCGCCGGTCAGCTTGCCCTGTTCGTCGATGCTCGACAGGATTGCCGCGCGGCGATCCTCGAGCTCGCGCAGATACAGGAGGCGTTCCTCGAGCTGGCGCAACTGCGTGTCGTCCAGGTTGCCGGTCACTTCCTTGCGGTACCGGGCAATGAACGGAACGGTCGAGCCTTCGTCGAGGAGTTGCACGGCCGCCGCGACCTGGCGCGGCTGGACGGACAGTTCGGTGGCGATGCGCTGTACGATCTTGAGTGCTACGGTTTCCGTCATGTCGTAGATGGTCTATCTGCCTGCTGAAATCGCGGCGAGGGCCGGCAGGCCCGGAGCGGCGGGCTGCATGGCGGGCCCGGCGGGCCAGATGCCGCGGGTGAGTGAAGCGGGGCATTTTGCCATAAATGGCGGAGCGTCCAGCCGGGGGTGATAGAATTTGACACATGTCCCGCAGCTTTCCTACGACGTTGCCAACTTCCCGAATTTCTCTCGTCGCGCTCGGCGCAGCGCTCGCCGCGGCTTTGTCCGCCGGGCCTTCCGGCGTGTTCGCGCAGGCCTCGGGCGCACCCGCGCCGGACGCCGTCGCGGCCGCACCCGTTGCAGTCTCCGCCGCGCCGGATTTCGACGCCCGTCAAAAAGTGCTCAATCAACGCTCCGCCGAAAACGATTATCGTTATGCGGTGGCCGAGCACGATTGCTACAGCAAGTTCTTCGTCAATTACTGTCTCGGCAAGGCGCGCGACCAGATGCGCGACGAGCGGGCAGGCATTCGCCAGGAGCAGCTCGCGCTCAACGACGAGCAGCGTGCGGTGCGCGCGCAGCAGCGCGACCAGCAGCAGGCGCTGAAGCAGGCACAGAATGCGGCGGAAGCGCCGCAGCGCGCGGCGAACGAGGCGGCAAACGCGGCTGCATTCCGCGACAAGCAGGAGCAGAATGCACTGAAGCAGGCGCAACGCGGCGCGGAAGGGCCGCAACACGCGGCGAGCAAGCAGGCATACGACCAGAAGCAGGCGGATTTCCAGCACAAGCTCGACCAGGCGCACCAGCAGGCTGGGCAGAAGGCGCAGGAGCGGGCGGACAACGCCACGCGCTACGAGCAGAAGCAGAAGGAAGCCGCGCAGCACAAGGCCGATGTCGAGCGGCGTCAGCAGGAAGCGGCCGACAAGGCCAAGCAGCAGCAACAGCAGGGGCAGTAACGTGTTGGATTGATCGGGATCAGTCTCGGGCGCGCCGGCATGCCAGCCGTCGCGCTGCTTCGATGAGGAGGCAAGTATGCAAAACCGTCACACGGAACAGCAGCAGGAATTGCACAACCGTTTGGCTGCATTGCAGGAGCAGCACCAGCAGCTCGCTCGGGAGATCGAGCTGAAGGAAGGACACTCCGACATCGACGACATCACGCTGCACCGGCTGAAGAAGGAAAAGCTGGCCGCCAAGGACAAAATCATTCTGCTGCAATCGCAGCTCGAACCGGATAAGCGCGCCTGAGCGCGGCCTGGCAAGCGCCGGCGCCGCCCGGGCGCTGGACACAGGAACGCTTGCCTTGAATTCACCGCTTGAAGCCACCCCCGATGCCCGGCGCGACACGACGTCTGCCGGGCGCGTTCGTGCGCCCGAAGGCACCTTCGAGCTGAGCCGCAAGCGCGTCGACGAACTCGACACCATCTTCGGCGATGGCGGGTTGCTGGCGCGCGCGCTCGACGGCTACCGGCCGCGTACGTCGCAGATCGAAATGGCGCGTGCAGTCGCGTCCGCGATGGAGGCGTCCGCGCGCCGGATGCCCGAACCCGAGATCTTCGAGACCCGCAAGCGGCCGGCGCGCCGCCTCGGCGACGGCGACAAGACGGTCGAGCCGGGCGCGGACGGCGCCACGTCGGGCGAATCCGACAGCGACACAGGCGACAACACGCTGATCGTCGAGGCCGGCACGGGTACCGGCAAAACCTATGCGTACCTGGTGCCCGCGATGCTGTGGGGCGGCAAGGTGATCGTGTCGACCGGCACGAAACACCTGCAGGATCAGCTGTTCCTGCGCGACATCCCGACCGTGCGCAATGCGCTCGCGGTGCCGGTGTCGGTCGCGATGCTCAAGGGGCGCTCCAACTATCTGTGCCACTACTACCTGCAACGCACGGCGGACAACGGTCGCCTGCCGTCGCGGCAGGATACCGCCTATCTGCAGGAAATCGTCCGCTTCGCGAAGATCACGAAGAGCGGCGACAAGGCCGAGCTTGCGAGCGTGCCGGAAACGGCGCCCGTGTGGTCGATGGTCACGTCGACGCGCGACAACTGTCTCGGCCAGGAATGCCCGCATTACAAGGAATGCTTCGTGATGCAGGCGCGGCGCGAGGCGCAGCAGGCGGACGTCGTCGTCGTCAACCATCACCTGTTCTTCGCGGACATCATGCTGCGCGATACCGGGATGGCCGAACTGCTACCGAACGCGAACACGGTCATCTTCGACGAAGCGCACCAGTTGCCGGAGACCGCGACGCTGTTCTTCGGCGAGACACTGTCGACCACGCAGATCCTCGAGCTGGCACGCGACACGGTGGCCGAAGGCCTGAGCCATGCACGCGACGCGGTCGAGTGGGTGAAGCTCGGCGGCGATCTCGAGCGCGCGGCGCGCGACTTGCGTCTCGCGTTTGCGAACGACCAGATCGTGCGCATGTCGCTCGCGCAGCTCGGTGACGATCACCCGATGTTCGGCGCGCTCGACGCGCTCGAGGCGGCGCTCGACGCGCTCGCGTCGGCGCTCGCGAGCCAGGCCGAGCGCGCGGAATCGCTCGGCGCCTGCCTGCGGCGCGCCCGCGAGCTGCAGGACCTGCTGGCCGGCTGGGTCGCGCCCGGCGCGACGGAGGCGGCCGCGAAAGCCGACGCGGCGGCGGCCGGCGACAAGGCGGCATCCGACGGCGACCCGAACGAGAAAGTGCGCTGGGTCGAGGTGTTTGCGCACACCGTCCAGCTGCATGAAACGCCGCTGTCGGTCGCGCCGATCTTTGCGAAGCAGCGCGCAGGCGTGCCGCGCGCATGGGTGTTCACGTCGGCGACGTTGTCGGTGCGCGGCGATTTTACGCACTACGCCGCGCAGATGGGCCTCAGCTCGCGCCGTTCGATGACGCTCGCCAGCCCGTTCGATTACCAGTCGCAGGGGCTGCTGTACGTGCCGCGCAACCTGCCGCAACCGTCTTCGCCGGCGTTTACCGACGCCGTCTTCGATGCCGCGCTGCCGGCGATCGAGGCGTCCGGCGGCGGCGTATTCATGCTGTGCACGACGCTGCGGGCGGTCGACCGGATCGCTTCGAAGCTGCGCGATGTCATCGAATCGCGCGGCTGGAACACGCCGCTGCTCGTGCAGGGCGATGCGAGCCGTACCGAACTGCTCGACCGTTTCCGCGCGTACGGCAACGCGATCCTGGTCGGCAGCCAGAGTTTCTGGGAAGGCGTCGACGTGCGCGGCGACGCGCTGTCGCTCGTCGTGATCGACAAGCTGCCGTTCGCGCCGCCCGACGATCCGGTGCTGGCCGCACGCCTCGACGCGCTGACGAAGAAGGGCTTGAGCCCGTTCGCCGTGCACCAGTTGCCGCAGGCCGTGATCACGCTGAAGCAGGGCGCGGGCCGGTTGATTCGTGCGGAGACGGATCGCGGCGTGCTGATGATCTGCGACACGCGGCTCGTCGACAAGCCCTATGGGCGCCGGATCTGGCAGAGCCTGCCGCCGTTCAAGCGCACGCGCGAGATCGCGGTCGTCCAGGATTTCTTCGACGAGCATCGCTCGGACAAGCGCGCATGACGGCACGCGCGGCGCTTGCCGCGTGAACGCCCCGGCGCCGCTCGAATGCGGCGCCAATAAAAAACCCGGCGCGATGGCCGGGTTTTTTGTTCATGCAGCGGGCGTTGCGTCGTGCGTTCGTCAGAACTGCCACCACGACTTCGTCGCGCCCGGGCGCGAATGGCCGGTGACGTACGGGCTGTCGGGGAACGTGCCCGCGAGTACGCGCTTCGTGTCCTCGGCGAGTTGCGGCTGGTTCAGCTTGTTGTACGACAGGATCATGATGTGGAGTGCGTCTTCGATCGCCGGCGCACCCTTGTAATCCTTGATCGCGAGCTGTGCGCGGTTGATCGCCGCCACATAGGCGCCACGACGGTAGTAGTAGTCGGCCGCGTGCACTTCGTGCGACGCGAGCGCGTTGACGATGTAGCGCATCCGTGCAGCTGCGTCGGGCGCGTACTTGCTCTTCGGGAAGCGGTCGACGACGACCTTGAACGCATCGTACGATTCGCGCAGCGCCTGCGGATCGCGTTCGCTCATGTCCTGGCCGGAGAAGCGCCCGAACAGGCCGAGATCGTCGTTGAAGTGGATCATCCCCTTCAGATAGTACGCGTACGGGATATCCGGATGATCCGGGTGGAGCTGGATGAAGCGGTCGACGGCCTGGTCGGCGGCTGCCGCTTCGTTGTCCTTCCAGTTGCAGTATGCAACGTTGATCTGCGCCTGTTGCGCGAAATGGCCGAACGGATCGCGGCCTTGCAGCGATTCGAAATATTTCGCGCACTTGCCCCAGTCGCCGCCGGACAGTGCGTCCTGGGCCTCTGAGTATAATTTGTTATTCGACCAGGTAGCCGTCTCGTCCTGCTTCTGCGGCAAGCCGTGGCAGCCGGCGATGAGGGCCGCGGCCGCTACCGCCGCAGCCCGGGCGGCGACGGTTCTGGCCGTACGTTTGGTCGAATTCATCATGCTCGCATGTCCTAGCTTCAAGTCTCGGTGACCCAGTCTAAATGACCCGTTCAAGTTCGCAGAATGCCCAGCCGGGCACACCAAATCGCGAAGATTATAGCCCAAGCGATCGGCCCGCCGACGCCGCGTCGGGGGATTCCCTCGATGACGATCTGGCCGGCGACGCGATGCAGCCGCCCGTCGTGCCGTCCGCGGCGGTCGACGAGGCGCCGCGCGTCGTCGAAGTGCCGCTGTCGCTCGCGGGTGAACGCCTCGACAAGGCGCTTGCCCAGCTGTTCCCCGAATTCTCCCGCAGCCGCCTGCAGAGCTGGATCGAGGCGCAGCGCGTGCTCGTCGACGGCGCGCCGGCGAAGATCCGCCAGCCGGTGCCGCTCGGTGCGAAGATCGAGCTCGTGCCCGACCTGCTGCCCGAGCAGCTCGCGTTCACGCCGGAGCCCGTGCCGCTCGACGTGATCTACGAGGACGACGCGCTCGTCGTGATCAACAAGCCGGCCGGTCTCGTCGTGCATCCGGCCGCCGGCAACTGGAGCGGCACGATTCTCAACGGTTTGCTGCATCGCTACGGCGACGCGGCGGCCGGCCTGCCGCGCGCGGGGATCGTCCACCGGCTCGACAAGGAAACGTCCGGCCTGATGGTGGTGGCCCGCACGCTGGCTGCACAGACGGACCTCGTGCGCCAGCTGCAGGCCCGCACGGTGAAGCGCCGCTACTTCGCGCTCGTGTGGGGCACGATGCCGGAGGAAGGCACGATCGACGCGCCGATCGGCCGCGACCCGCGCGAGCGCACGCGCATGGCCGTCGTCACGGGCGCGTCGGGCAAGCCCGCCCGCACGCATTTCCGCACGGTTGACACATGCCTGTGGCAACGTCAGCCGGTTTCGGCGATTCAGTGCGATCTCGAAACCGGCCGCACGCACCAGATCCGCGTACATTGCGCGCACGCCGGGCATCCGCTGCTCGGCGATCCCGTCTACGGGCGGGCGCGCGGCAAGCGCTCGGTCACGCCGCTGCCGGACGGGTTCGCACGACAGGCGCTGCATGCATGGCGGCTCGGCCTCGTGCATCCGGTCACCGGCAAGGCGATGCAATGGCGCTGCCCGTTGCCGGACGACATGAATACGCTCGTCGCGGCGCTCGGCTTCGGGCAGGGCGACGAGGAATTCGACGACGACGACGGTGTCTATGACGATGACGATTTCGGCGGCGAGTATCACGATGACGAGCCGTACCTGGACGACGATGAGGAGGCATGAGTACCGATGACGAACCTGGCGCCGTTGACGTGGCAGGACTGCGTTCAGCCCGACTGGCAGGTGTCGCCGCGCGTGCGTGCGCTGATCACGACGCGCGACGGCGGCGTGAGCGAAGGCCCGTACGGGCGCTGGCAGGATGGAGACGCGTTGCCGGGCGGGATGAATCTCGGTCTGCATACCGGTGACGACGCGGCCCACGTCGCCGCGAATCGCGCGCGTTTGCTCGGTCTTGCCGGCCAGTCGAGCGCCGCATGGCTCGAACAGGTTCACGGTGCGCAGATCGCGCGCGCGGACGAGGTGATCGCGATGGCGCCCGCCGCCGCGGCGCCGGTGCAGGCCGACGCGAGCGTCACGGACCGGGCAGGGGCCGTCTGCGTCGTGATGGTCGCCGATTGCCTGCCCGTGCTGCTGTGCGACGCGCAGGGCCGGGCGGTCGGTGCCGCGCATGCGGGCTGGCGGGGGCTCGCGGCCGGCATCGTCGAGCAGACCGCGGCACGCGTTGCGGCGCTGGCCGGCGGCGCGGCGGACACGCTGCATGCGTACCTCGGGCCGGCGATCGGCCCGCAGGCGTTCGAGGTCGGTGCGGACGTGCGCGACGCGTTTCTCGACACGGCTCCGCAGTCGGAGCATGATAAAACCCGGCTTGCGTTCGTCGCGATCGACGGCGCGCCCGGCAAGTTTCTCACCGATCTCTACGCGCTCGCGCGCCTGCGTCTCGCGCGTGCGGGCGTGGCGCACGTGAGCGGCGGGACGGCCTGCACGGTCACCGAACACGCACGCTTCTATTCGTACCGCCGCGATCGCGTGACGGGCCGCATGGCGGCAGCGATCTGGCTGGCCGATTGACGGCATGCGCATGCGCGCGGGGTTTGTTGCGTCGCGAAATCGGGTTATCTCGATATTTAGACGGCAATGCGGCGCGGCATGCGCATCTGAATGAAAAATCCCGAAGTCAAGCCAAACAAAATGTTTTATGTTTCGCCGGAACCCTTGTCCCGCCTGTTGCACGCGGATTATCTCCGTGCAGAAATGTTCAGTGGTTTGACTTGGCGCTTCACATGGGGAAAACGATAATGATAAAAATACCGCACTGCGGCAGAATCTGGAGACGCCTCTCCAGAGCATGACGGCCCGGCTCGCAACCGGCACGCCGCGCGCGAGCAGGATTTCACGATTGACGCTCACGAATCACCGGTAAGGCAGGTAATGACAGCATCGAAAAATTCGTCGACGTCCGCTCAGGCGGGCACTTCCGCGGGCAGCACCGGTTTCGATCCGGCCGCCCAGCCGATGCAGCAGATGTTTGAGTCGTGGTTGAACGCGTGGCGCGGTTTTGCAGATCCGGCGCGTGCCGCGACTGCGTCGGCTACCGTCAATCCGTTCGCGACATTCCAGTTCCCTGCGTCGTTTCCGTTCCAGATGCCGTCGATGCCCGATCTCGGTGGCCTCGCGGGCCTTGGCGGCATGGCTTCGCCGTTCGCGGGGCTGAAGCTGCCGGTTGCCGCGATTCCGCCCGAACGGCTCCAGGCGCTGCAGGCCGACTACGCGCGCGATTGCATGACGCTGATGCAGCAGGCCGCGGCCACGAAGCTCGAATCTCCCGAATTGAAGGACCGCCGCTTCAGCGGCGACGCGTGGAAGTCGTCGCCTGCGCATGCGTTCGCGGCTGCGTGGTATCTGCTCAACGCGCGCTATCTGCAGGAGCTGGCCGACGCGCTTCAGACCGATCCGAAGACGCGCGAGCGCATCCGGTTCACGGTCCAGCAATGGACGGCCGCCGCCGCACCGAGCAACTACCTCGCACTCAATCCCGACGCACAGAAATCGATTCTCGAAACGCAGGGCGAAAGCCTGCGGCAGGGGATGATGAACCTGCTCGGCGACCTGCAGCGCGGCAAGATTTCGCAGACCGACGAATCGCAGTTCGTGGTCGGCAAGAACCTCGGGTGTACTGAAGGCGCGGTCGTCTACGAGAACGACCTGATCCAGCTGATCCAGTACACGCCGAAGACGGACAAGGTGTTCGAGCGGCCGCTGCTGATCGTCCCGCCGTGCATCAACAAGTTCTACATCCTCGACCTGCAGCCCGAGAATTCGCTCGTCGCGCACGCGCTGTCGAACGGTCATCAGGTGTTCCTCGTGTCGTGGCGCAATGCGGATGCATCGGTCGCGCACAAGACGTGGGACGACTACATGAACGAGGGGCTGCTCGCAGCGATCGACGCCGTGCAGCAGGTCAGCGGCCGCGAGCAGATCAACACGCTCGGCTTCTGCGTCGGCGGCACGATGCTCGCGACCGCGCTCGCGGTGCTCGCCGCACGCGGCGAACATCCGGCCGCGTCGATGACGCTGCTCACCGCGATGCTCGACTTCAGCGATACCGGCATCCTCGACGTGTTCGTCGACGAGGCGCACGTGCAGATGCGCGAGCAGACGATCGGCGGCAAGAACGGTACGCAACCGGGGCTGATGCGCGGCGTCGAGTTCGCGAACACGTTTTCGTTCCTGCGTCCGAACGACCTCGTGTGGAACTACGTCGTCGACAACTACCTGAAGGGCCGCACGCCCGCGCCGTTCGACCTGCTGTACTGGAACAGCGATTCGACGAGCCTGCCGGGCCCGATGTACGCGTGGTACCTGCGCAATACCTATCTCGAGAACAAGCTGCGCGAGCCGGGCGCGCTGACCGTGTGCGGCGACACCGTCGACCTGTCGCTGATCGACGTGCCGACCTTCATCTACGGTTCGCGCGAGGATCACATCGTGCCGTGGCAGACGGCCTACGCATCGACGTCGATCCTGTCGGGCCCGCTGAAATTCGTGCTCGGCGCGTCGGGTCACATCGCAGGCGTGATCAATCCGCCGGCGAAGAAGAAGCGCAGCTACTGGATCAACGACGGTGACCTGCCCGAATCCGCGGACGACTGGTTCGCCGGTGCGGCGGAGCAGCCGGGAAGCTGGTGGACGACGTGGGTCGAATGGCTCGACCAGTACGGCGGCCGCAAGGTGGCGCCGCCCGCCGGGGCCGGTTCCGCGCAGTTCCCGGTGATCGAGCCGGCGCCGGGACGCTACGTGTTGCAGCGCGATTGACGAAATCCGGACAGCGGCGCACGCTGTCCGGTGCACCGCAGTTTTTTTAACAGGGCCGGTAACGATGCGCCGTGTCGTGCGGGCCTGGAGGAAAGGGAAATGACGGACGTAGTGATCGTATCGGCCGCGCGGACCGCGGTCGGCAAATTCGGCGGCTCGCTTGCGAAGATTGCGGC
>NZ_CABVPX010000032.1 GCF_902499125.1 Burkholderia arboris | reverse complement strand
TCGACGATCATCGTGTCGACCAGCTTCGCGTCGCCCATCCGGAACCCGTCGCGCGAGCCCGGCAGCACGTGCGGCGACGCGCTCATGTTCTCCTGGCCGCCCGCGATCACGATGTCCGCGTCGCCCGCGACGATCGCGTTCGCCGCCAGCATCACGGCCTTCAGGCCCGAGCCGCACACCTTGTTGATCGTCATCCCCGGCACTGCCGTCGGCAGCCCGGCCTTGATCAGCGACTGCCGCGCCGGGTTCTGCCCCGATCCGGCCGTCAGCACCTGGCCCATGATCACTTCGCTGACCTGATCGGGCTTCACGCCCGCACGCTCCAGCACCGCGCGGATCACCGTCGCGCCCAGCTCGGGCGCCGCAATCTTCGCAAGCGAGCCGCCGAATTTGCCGACCGCGGTCCGCGCGGCCGATACGATCACTACGTCCGTCATGTTCAATTCCTGCATCGAAATCAGTTCGTCGTTCTGACGCCGGCGCGAGCGGGCTGCAACGGTCGGCGGCGCGCGCCGGACCGACCGGCGCGACCACGGCCGCGCGCCGCCAGACGGCAGGCAGCGCCGGTCGCACCCACGGCACGTCGCACCGGTACGCACATCCGTGCACCGGCGTCGTGCGGCGAACCGGACATGCGCCGGACCCCGCGTGGCACACACGGCGTCCAGCGCCATCCGGCGCCGATCAATTGTGTCGCGCTTGCACGCGACACGCGGTCATGCCCGCGGTCAGCCCGCGGTCAGCCGTTACGCAGCCGATTCGCGCGTAGCCGCTGCGTCCTTGCGTGCGGCGGCAGCCGTCTGCTTGGCGCCGCGCGTGGCCGTTTCGCTGACCGCATCGAAACCGCTCTGCGCGGCTTCGATCGCCTGACCCGTCGCTGCACGCACCGAATCGGCCGCAGCCGTCGCCGCGGACAGCGCCGAATTCAGCGCAGCCACCACCGGTGCCGAGCCGGCCGGCGCATGCTTCGACAGTTCGCCGAGCGCGTCCTTCAGGCGCTTGTCGTTCTGTTCGTACTGCGACTGCGCGACCTTCGCCCATTCGGATTGCGTCGACACCGCGATATCGAACAGATGGCGGCCGTACGACACGACCTTGCCGGCCGCTTCCTGCGGTGCGGCGATCTGCTGCGCGAAGCCCGCGGCCGGATTGTTGCTGTTGAACGCGTTCTTCAGCTTGTCTTCGTATTCCTCAAGCGCCGTCCGGGCCGCCTGCAGGTTGAGTTCGACGACAGCCTCGAAACCGTGGATCGCCGGACGGGCAATTGCAAACCACGCGGCGATACCGGATTGATAATCGGCGGCGAGTTTTTCGGGGGCAAATACGGACATCGGGCACGCTCCTGTTAGCAATACGAGAGACGACGTAAAGAAAAATGGAAGCTGGATCGACAGCCACTTCCTTATTGGCTACCCGTCACTTATTAGAACACGGGAAGATGAAGGAGGCCATTCTAGATCGATTAATTGTCAATTAAATGGCATTAATGATAGGTGTAAACCCTTATTATCGTTCCGGGCAGCCGCTGAAACCCGCGACACGCCGACATCGCAGAGAGGGAAATTGCAGGGTTCCGGCCCGCAATGCCTTTTTACCTTTTTACAGGATAGCGCATCATGAGGATGCGCAACATTTACCAATTCATTATTCCGTTTATTAGAAAACCGACGCTCATTGAAAATGGAGCGGTCGCTTATGTAATCGTTTTTTCTGGATTTATTATGAAATCGTTTCCGGGATTATTAATGCCGAAATCAATGATCTGACGAATTGCGGGTCGCAATGAAAATACGGCCGCATGAAGCGGCCGCGATCGACACGGCAAAGCGCGGAATCAGCCGGCCAGTTCGCGATGCAATGCGCGGAATTCCTGCGCGAGCTTGTGCCCCGGCTCGAGATGGATCACCGGCGTCGACTGCTGATGCGATTCGCGGATCTTCACCGACGCCGACAGCCTCGACGCGAGCACCGGCAGCCCTTCGTCGACGAGCTCGTCGACCAGCCGTTGCGGCAGGCTCGCGCGCGGCTGGAACTGGTTGATGACGATCCCTTCCACCTCGAGCGCCGCGTTGTGGTCCTGCTGGATTTCCTTCACGTTCTCGAGCAGCGTATACAGCGCGCGGCGCGAGAAGTCGTCGCAGTCGAACGGGATCAGGCAACGCTCGACCGCGATCAGCGCCGAGCGCGTATAGAAATTCAGCGCGGGCGGCGTGTCGATGTACACGGCGTCGTAGGTGCCAAGCTCGTTCAGTGCGTCGCGCAGCTTGTAGATCTTGTAGCGCGATTCGAGCTTGCCGTGCAGCGTGTCGAGATCCGGATGCGCGGGCATCACGTCGAGCCCTTCGAACGGGGTCGGATGGATGAACGACGCGACGTCGACCGGGCGGAAGTTGAAGGTCAGCGCGGTTTCGAAGAAACCGGCGACGCCCGGTTGCGCGTCGGCCGCGGCGTCGCCCAGCAGGTAGCGCGTGGAGTTCGCCTGCGCATCGAGGTCGATGACGAGCGTGCGCAGCCCTTCGCTTGCGCTGATCGCCGCCAGGTTGCAGACGATCGTCGATTTGCCCACGCCGCCCTTCTGGTTGAATACGACCCGCCGCATGGTGTCCCCTCGATCGAACGTCGAAAGGATCAGCTTAGCCGGTCAATCATGGCGGCCGCGTGACGCAGGTCGAATTGCGTGCGACATGTGTACGACGCGCATCAGGTGCGCGGCAACACCCCCGACACGTACCGGTTGCCGGGCACGCACCACCGCCACGGGAGATCCTGGCCGGCACGAATGCCGATGCGCGGGCCGCCCGCCAGATTCGAAGGCGGCGCCCTACCGTCGTCGACGATCGCGAACCCTTCGCGTGCATCGACCAAATCGATGCCGTCCTGCGCGCCGCCGATCCCCATCGACTGGGTCAGCCGCGCCGGCCCGCGGCACAGATCGCGATCGCGCGTCTGCGGCGGCCGTGCCGCACGCATCTGCTCGAGCCCGTGCAGCGGTTCCAGCGCACGGATCAGCACACCGGTGCCCGTGCCGTCCGGCCCGCACACGCAGTTGCAGCACCAGTGCATGCCGTACGTGAAGTAGACGTACAGATGCCCGGGCGGCCCGAACATCGTCGCGTTGCGCGGCGTCCTGCCGCGATAGGTGTGCGCGGCCGGGTCGATCGCGCCCGCATAGGCTTCCACTTCGACGATGCGGCCGGCCCGGCCGTCCGCCGCCGCGAGGATCTTGTTGAGCAGCTGCGGCGCGACGTCGGTGGCCGTGCGGTCGAAGAACGCGCGCGGCAGCACGGTGCCGGGCCAGAGGGACGCGGTCTTATTGCGCCGCATGCTGCCTCGCCGTCGTCGCGGCCAGATGAAGCTGGCGGTACGCCTCGACCAGATCGCCGAGACCGAATGCCAGATTTCGTCCGCTCGGATTGGGGAGCACCCAGACACTCGCCCCCTGCATGCGGGCCGGTTGCCCCCCCCATGCGACTTCGCGTTGCCCCGACAGTGCCGAGTACGCGGCCTTGCCGAGAAAGGCGACGAAGCGCGGCCCGTAACGCAGGATCTTCTGCTCGAACGCCGCGGCCGCGGCGGCGAATTCGGCGCGCGACAGCTGATCGGCGCTCGCAGTCGGCCGCTTCACGACCGCCGTCAGGCCGCAACCGTACCGGAGGATCGCGCGATCGTCCTGCGGCAAGATTTCCGCCGGCGTGAAGCCCGCGAGATGGATCACGCGCCAGAAGCGGTTGTTTCTCCCCGCGAAGTGATGCCCGGTCGCGGCCGCGGTCAGGCCGGGGTTGATCCCGCAGAACAGCACGTCGAGATGGTCGGCGATGAGGTCGGGAAGTTCGTCAGCCACGCTTTGCCCGGGATGCGACGTACAGGAACAGGAACGACGTAAACGAAGAAAGGCCCGAAGACTCGTGCCAAGCAAGCAGCTTGACTCGGACATTCGGGCCCATCGTGATGCGGGATGCCGGCTTGTCGATCAGAACGGGATATCGTCGTCCATCTCGTCGAAGCCGCCGCCGGCCGGTGCGCTCGGACGGCTTTGCGCGCCGCCGCCTGCACCGCCACGCGCCGCGCCGCCGGCACGACCGCCGCCGCCACCGCCGCGCTCCATCTGCTCGCCGCGACCGCCGCCACCGCCACCACCGTAGCCGCCGCCGTAACCGCCTTCGTCACCGCCACCACCGCCGCCGCCCGCACCGCGGCCGCCGAGCATCTGCATCTGATCTGCAACGATTTCGGTCGAGTAACGGTCCTGGCCGTCCTGGCCCTGCCACTTGCGCGTGCGGATGCGGCCTTCGATATAGACCGACGAACCCTTCTTCAGGTATTCGCTGACGATTTCCGCCAGACGGCCGAAGAACGCGACGCGATGCCACTCGGTCATTTCCTTGAAATCGCCGCTTGCCTTGTCCTTGTAGCGGTCGGTCGTCGCGAGACGAATGTTCGCAACCGCGTCGCCGCTCGGCAGGTAACGGACTTCAGGATCGGCGCCGAGATTGCCGACGAGGATGACCTTGTTGACGGATGCCATGTGTTTCTCCAGTAAATTCGATGCCGGGCCGCCCGCGCATGTTGCCGGGACGGCCCGCCGGGCAAGCCGGCGCGCGGCCGGGGCCTGCCCGAAATAAGGTTCAGGCCTTGCGCGGCGGCGCTTTCATGTTGGCCGCGATTATAAGCCACGCGGCCACGAGCCCCGAACACGTGTAGAACACCGTGTTCGCGCCGCCGTGCTTCAGCAGCCAGCCGCCCACGATGCCGCCGAGCGCGAGCCCGATCGACTGCGTGGTGTTGTAAACCCCCGTGGCCGCGCCCTTGCGCGAACCCGGCGCGAGCTTCGACACGAGCGACGGCTGCGACGCTTCCAGGATGTTGAACCCGAGAAAGTAGACGAACAGAATCGCCGCCACAATCAGGATGGTATGCGGTGCGCTGCCGAGCAACAATTGACCGATCAGGATAGCCAGAATGCCGCCGAGCAGCACCGGCTTCATCTTGCCCCGTTTTTCCGCGACGATGATCGCCGGGACCATCATCACGAACGCGAGCCCCATCACCGGCAGGTAGACCTTCCAGTGCGAGGCGACCGGCAGCCCGCCGTCGACCAGCAGGCGCGGCACGACGAGGAACAGCGCCGTCTGCGTCGCGTGCAGCACCAGCACGCCGAAGTTCAGGCGCAGCAGCTCGACGTTGTGCAGCACCTCGGCGAACGGCGCCGGCACGTGCACGGGCTTCGCCGCATCGGGCACGATCCACAACACCACGCCGATCGCGAGGATCGACAGCACGCCGACGATCGCGAACAGCCCGCTCATCCCGACCCAGTGGAACACGATCGGCGCGCCGACGATCGCGACCGCGAACGACACGCCGATCGATCCGCCGACCATCGCCATCGCCTTCGTGCGGTTCTGCTCGGAGGTCAGGTCGGCGATGAACGCGAGCACCGCGGACGACACCGCGCCCATCCCCTGGATCACGCGGCCGACGATGATCCACGTGATGTCGTGCGCGGATGCGGCGACGAAGCTGCCGATCGCGAAGATCACGAGGCCCGTGGCGATCACCGGCTTGCGGCCGAACTTGTCGGACGCCCAGCCGTAGAAGATGTAGAACAGCGACTGCGTGACGCCGTAGGCCCCGAGCGCGAGACCGACGAGCAGCACGTTGTCGCCGCCCGGGATGGTTTTCGCGTAGACCGAGAACACCGGCATGATCATGAACAGGCCGAGCATGCGCAGCGCGAAGATCGCCGCGAGCGACGTGGTCGCGCGCAGTTCGGGCGCTGTCATGCGGGAAGACGTGGCAGACGGATTGGACATCGGGAATGAATTTCGAATGATCGGAGTGTCCGCCCGGTGGCGGGCGGCGGAAGATCAGGACCGGCGGCCCGGGAGGCCTGGCGGGCGACACGCCGGGGCAGGATGCTGGCGGCCTGCGGGCCGCCCGGAACCATGCGGCGCGGCCGCTTTCCCCGGTGCGGGTGTCGCCTTGCTGCCACCTGCTGCAAAGGCTGGGGGCCGTAAACGACGGTCTCGAAAAGCCGTTATAGTAGCAGGTTTGGTTCCCTCCATTTTCGCCAGGTTCATGGAACAGATCCGTATCCGTGGGGCACGCACCCACAACCTGAAAAACGTCAATCTCGACCTGCCGCGCCACAAGCTGGTCGTGATTACCGGGTTGTCCGGGTCGGGCAAGTCGTCGCTCGCGTTCGACACCCTTTATGCCGAAGGCCAGCGCCGCTACGTCGAAAGCCTGTCCGCGTATGCCCGCCAGTTCCTGCAACTGATGGAGAAACCCGACGTCGACCTGATCGAGGGCCTGTCGCCCGCGATCTCGATCGAGCAGAAGGCGACGTCCCACAACCCGCGTTCGACCGTCGGCACGGTCACCGAAATCCACGACTACCTGCGACTTTTGTACGCACGTGTCGGCACGCCGTACTGTCCCGACCACGACATCCCGCTCGAGGCGCAGAGCGTGTCGCAGATGGTCGACGCGGCGCTCGCGCTGCCCGAGGAAACCAAGCTGATGATCCTCGCGCCCGTCGTCGCGGACCGCAAGGGCGAGCACGCCGAACTGTTCGAGGACATGCAGGCGCAGGGCTTCGTGCGCTTTCGCGTACGCTCGGGCGGCGGCGCCGCGAACGAAGGCGTCGCGAAGATCTACGAGGTCGAGTCGCTGCCGAAGCTGAAAAAGAACGACAAGCACACGATCGACGTCGTCGTCGACCGCCTGAAGGTGCGCCCGGACATGAAGCAGCGGCTCGCCGAATCGTTCGAGACGGCGCTGCGCCTCGCCGACGGCCGCGCGATCGCGCTCGAGATGGATACCGACAAGGAGTACCTGTTCAGCTCGAAGTTCGCGTGCCCGATCTGCTCGTACTCGCTGCAGGAGCTCGAGCCGCGGCTGTTCTCGTTCAACAACCCGATGGGCGCGTGCCCGGAATGCGACGGCCTCGGCCAGATCACGTTCTTCGACCCGAAGCGGGTCGTCGCGCACCCGTCGCTGTCGCTCGCCGCGGGCGCCGTGAAAGGCTGGGACCGCCGCAACCAGTTCTACTTCCAGATGCTGCAGAGTCTCGCGGCGTTCTACGAATTCGACATCGACGCCGCATTCGAGGACCTGCCGGAAAAGATCCTGAAGGTGCTGCTGTTCGGCTCGGGCAAGCAGACGATCCCGTTCTCGTACATCAACGAGCGCGGCCGCACGACGATCCGCGAACACGTGTTCGAGGGGATCATCCCGAACCTCGAGCGCCGCTACCGCGAGACCGATTCGGTCGCGGTGCGCGAAGAACTGTCGAAGTACCAGAACAACCAGCCGTGCCCGTCCTGCGACGGCACGCGCCTGCGCCGCGAGGCGCGCCACGTGCGGATCGGCACCGGCGACTACGCGCGCGGCATCTATGAAATCAGCGGCTGGCCGCTGCGCGACGCGCTCGGCTATTTCGACGGCCTGACGCTCGAAGGCGCGAAGCGCGAGATCGCCGACAAGGTGATCAAGGAAATCGTCGCGCGCCTGACGTTCCTGAACAACGTCGGCCTCGACTACCTGTCGCTCGAGCGCAGCGCCGAGACCCTGTCGGGCGGCGAGGCGCAGCGCATCCGGCTCGCGTCGCAGATCGGCTCCGGCCTGACGGGCGTGATGTACGTGCTCGACGAGCCGTCGATCGGCCTGCACCAGCGCGACAACGACCGCCTGATCTCGACGCTCAAGCACCTGCGCGACCTCGGCAACTCGGTGATCGTCGTCGAGCACGACGAGGACATGATCCGTACGGCCGACTACGTCGTCGACATGGGCCCCGGCGCGGGCGAGCACGGCGGCGTGATCGTGGCCGAAGGCACGCCGAAGCAGGTGCAGTCGAACCCGCAGTCGCTGACGGGCCAGTACCTGGTCGGCAAACGCACGATCGAATACCCGGACGAGCGGCTCGCGCCCGATCCCGAGCGGATGCTGCGCATCGTCGACGCGCACGGCAACAACCTGAAGCACGTCGATCTCGAACTGCCGGTCGGCCTGCTGACCTGCATCACCGGCGTGTCGGGCTCCGGCAAGTCGACGCTGATCAACGACACGCTGTATCACGCGGTCGCGCGCCACCTGTACGGCTCGTCGGCCGAGCCGGCACCGCACGAGGCGATCGAGGGCCTCGAGCACTTCGACAAGGTGATCAACGTCGACCAGTCGCCGATCGGCCGCACGCCGCGCTCGAACCCGGCCACGTACACGGGCCTGTTCACGCCGATCCGCGAGCTGTTCTCGGGCGTGCCGACCTCGAAGGAGCGCGGCTACGATCCAGGCCGCTTCTCGTTCAACGTGAAGGGCGGCCGCTGCGAATCGTGCCAGGGCGACGGCGTGCTGAAGGTCGAGATGCACTTCCTGCCGGACGTCTACGTGCCGTGCGACGTGTGCCACGGCAAGCGCTACAACCGCGAAACGCTCGAAGTGCATTACAAGGGCAAGAACATCAGCGAAGTGCTCGAGATGACGGTCGAGCACGCGTACGAGTTCTTCAGCGCGGTGCCGGTCATCGCGCGCAAGCTGAAGACGCTGCTCGACGTCGGCCTCGGCTATATCCGCCTCGGCCAGTCGGCCACGACGCTGTCGGGCGGCGAGGCGCAGCGCGTGAAGCTGTCGCTGGAGCTGTCGAAGCGCGACACCGGCCGCACGCTGTACATCCTCGACGAGCCGACCACGGGCCTGCACTTCCACGACATCGCGCTGCTGCTGGAAGTGATCCACCGGCTGCGCGACCAGGGCAACACGGTCGTGATCATCGAGCACAACCTCGACGTGATCAAGACGGCCGACTGGGTGATCGACCTCGGCCCCGAAGGCGGTGCCGGCGGCGGCCAGATCATCGCGCAGGGCACGCCCGAGCAGGTCGCGAAGACGAAGGCGAGCTTCACCGGCAAGTACCTCGCGCCGCTGCTCAAGCGCACGACCCGCAAGGTCGCGGCCGGCTGACGGCCACTGCCTTCCCGCGCGCGGCCGCCCGGCCGCGCGCGTCCCTCCGCGGCGTACCGCCCGCCTCCCCGCGTTTTCCCTTCTGCGTTTACACCACACGCCAAACGGCCCCGTTGCGGACCATAATGACAGCTATACTTTACGGTCGTAAGGTTCGCCGTACGCACCAATCCGGTGCGACGCCGGGCGAACACGGCTCTGCCGCGCATTCCGCGGCATGACACACGAACGACAGGAATCCACGATGGAGAAGCAACCAGACTCGTCGCGCGATGCGCAGAATCGCGAACCGCACCTGCGCAGCGTGCGGCTGACGAGCGACTTCAGCCTGCCGAAGCTGTCCGCGCTCGAGATCGGCAGCTACGTGTTCGCGATCCTCGCCATGTGGCTCGTGATCGAGCTCAAGCTGCTCGGCGGGCTGCTGGCCGGCCTGCTCGTCTACCAGCTGATCCACACGATCGCGCCCGTGATCGAACGCCACACCACGAGCATGCGCGCACGCTGGGTCGCCGTCGTGCTGCTGTCGATCGTGATCGTCGGCGCGCTGACGAGCCTGACGATCGGCATCATCGAACACTTCGAGCGCACGGTGCCGAACCTGCAGAGCCTGCTCGACCAGCTGATGCAGATCGTCGAGCAGACCCGCGCGCGCACGCCGGCCTGGATCGCCAACCTGCTGCCCGTCGACGTCGAGCAGATGAAGACGAAGGCCGCCGTGCTGATGCACTCGCACATGGACCAGCTCCAGCAGAGCGGCAAGAGCGTCGCCCGCGGCTTCGGCCACGTGCTGTTCGGGATGATCATCGGCGCGATGATCGCGATCGGTGTCGAGCACGGCAAGGCGCGCCGGCCGCTGTCGACCGCGCTCGTCACGCGCGTGTCGCGCTTCGCCGATGCATTCCGCCGGATCGTGTTCGCGCAGATCAAGATCTCGGCGATCAACGCGGTGTTCACCGGCATCTACCTGCTCGTCGCGCTGCCGATCTTCCACCAGCGGCTGCCGCTGTCGAAAACCCTCGTGCTCGTCACGTTCATCGTCGGCCTGCTGCCGGTGATCGGCAACCTGATCTCGAACACGCTGATCGTCGCCGTGTCGCTGTCGGTCAGCATGGGCACCGCGATCGCATCGCTCGCGTTCCTCGTCGTCATCCACAAGCTCGAATACTTCCTGAACGCGAAGATCATCGGCGGCCAGATCGAGTCGCGTGCGTGGGAGCTGCTGCTCGCGATGCTGATCATGGAAGCCGCGTTCGGGCTGCCGGGCGTGATCGCCGCGCCGATCTTCTATGCGTACCTGAAGCGCGAGCTGTACCTGCTGCGGCTGATCTGAAGCAGCCTGCTGCGCCCACGCGATAAAAAAACGCCGCACCCCGTAAAGGGTGCGGCGTTTTTGTTGGTCCGGGCCGAGCGCCCGGCCCCGCCGACGGATCAGCGGAACACGACCGTCTTCGTCCCGTTCAGCACGATCCGGTGCTCGACGTGCCACTTCACTGCGCGCGCGAGCGTCACGCACTCGACGTCGCGGCCGATCGCGGTCAGCTGGTCGGGCGTCATGCTGTGGTCGACACGCTCGACTTCCTGCTCGATGATCGGGCCCTCGTCGAGATCGGTCGTCACGTAATGCGCGGTCGCGCCAATCAGCTTCACGCCGCGGTCGAACGCCTGGTAGTACGGCTTCGCGCCCTTGAAGCTCGGCAGGAACGAATGGTGGATGTTGATCGCGCGCCCGGCGAGCTGCTGGCACATGTTCGGCGACAGGATCTGCATGTAGCGCGCGAGCACGACGAGATCGGCCTGGTGCTCGTCGATCACTTCCAGCACGCGCGCTTCCTGCGCGGCCTTCGCGGCATCGGACGAACCGCCGATCAGCGGGAAGTGATGGAACGGAATGTTGTAGCTCGCGGCGAGCTGGTAGAACTCCTTGTGGTTCGACACGATCGCCGGGATCTCGATCGGCAGCTGGCCGGTGCGATAGCGGAACAGCAGGTCGTTCAGGCAATGGCCGATCTTCGACACCATGATCACGACGCGCGGCTTCACGGCCGCGTCGTGCAGCTCCCAGCGCATCGAGAACTGCTCGGCGAGCGGAGCGAACTCCTTGCGCAGCGTGTCGAGCGCCGTCGCGGCATCCGCGCCGTTGCCGTCCTGCTCGAAGTGCACGCGCATGAAGAACTCGCTGGTGCGGCTGTCGCCGAACTGCGCCGAATCGAGGATGTTGTTGCTGCGCTCGAACAGGAAGCCCGAGACCGCATGGACGATGCCGTGCCGGTCGGGGCACGACAGTTTCAAGATAAAGCTGTGATCGGTCGGCATGACCGCGACTCCCTTTGTTTCCGTATTCGTCAAATTGCCCGTTCGCCGCGCCTGACCGCGCGCTGCGGCGTGTGTCACGCGGCCGGCGCGAACAGCGCGTCGATGCCGGCCGCGTCGGCCGCCGGAATCCAGCGGTGACGCAGCAGCGTGTCGAGCGTCGCGAGGCTCGCGTCCATCGTCGCACGGCCTTCGCGCAGCCAGCCGATCACCTCGGGCACGCCAGCCAGCAGGTGCTCGGCCACTTCGCCGTCCTGGTTGCGCGGCGCGAAGTCGTGCGGCAGCGGCAGGTCGTACACGAAGATCAGCTCGGACTGCGTGCCTTCCGGCAGCGAGTTCAGCACCTGCACCGCGCGGCCCGCGATCGCGCGCGCGGCCAGTTCGGGCGGAATGCCGGCTTCTTCCCAGCATTCCTTCGCGAGCGTCTCGTGAACACCCAGGCCCCAGCCGATGCCGCCCGCAACCACGTTGTCGAGCATACCGGGGTCGGTGGCCTTGGTCTCGCTGCGGCGGCCGAGCCACATCTGCGGCACGGCCGCGGCAAGCGGCTCGCCCGGCGTAACCGCATATTCTACGATGCCGTTCAGATGCACTGCATAGGTCTGCGTGCCGAAGAAGCGCGACGCGGCGCGCTCGATGAACGCGAGCGGCGGATCGTCGAAGCGGTTGCGGATCGCGTAGATCTCGTCGCGCCAGCCGGGAATCGCGCCTTCGGCCGCCAGTGCGCCGATCGCGCTCGCGAGCGCCATGCTGCGCGCGTCGACCGAGTCATAGCGCGCCGACAACACGACGCGCTCGCCGGTCAGCTCGAACACGTCGGGCCAGCGCGCGAGCTTCGCGACGTCCTGGCGGCGCACCCAGCCGACCGCCTGCCCGGCGATCTCGAAACGCAGGTGCGCGGCCGGATCGAAGCGGCGGGCGGCCGCGATGCACGGAAACGTCATCGCGGTCAGTCCTTCAGCGCGACGCGGATGCCGATCGCGATGAACGTCGCACCGGCGATCCGGTCGAGCCACACGCCGGCCTTCGGACGGCGCTTCAGCCATGCGCCGATCATGCCCGCGCCGACGCCGAACAGCGAGAAGACCGCGGCCGTCTGCAGCATGAACAACGCGCCGAGCTCGAACATCTGCAGCGTCACGCTTTGCGCGCCGTGCGGATCGACGAACTGCGGCAGGAACACGACGAAGAACAGCGTGACCTTCGGGTTCATCAGGTTCCCGATCACGCTCTGCCGGAAGATCGTGCCGAGCGGCTGCGGCGGGCGCGCATGCGCATTCGAGAGCCCCTGGCTGCGCAGCGCCTTGATGCCGATCCACACGAGGTAGGCCGCGCCCGCGAGCTTCAGGATCTGGAACGCAACCGGCGACGAACGCAGCACGGCCGCGACACCGAGCGCCGCGAGCGTCGTGTGGAACAGGATCCCCGCCGTGAAGCCGAGCGCGGCGACGAAGCCCGCCGCACGGCCCTGCGAGATGCCGCGTGCGAGCACCTGCAGGTTGTCGGGACCGGGCGCGAACGTAATCGCGATCGACGTGGCGAGAAACAGCATGAAGTTGGGCATCGTGACCTCGCTGCAGAACGTGAACCAATACGGTGAACCCGGGCGGGCCGGCGCTCAGTGGCCGCCGAATTCGGTAACGGTATAGACGGGCAGTCCGGCATTGCGCAACAGCGCCGAGCCGCCGAGATCGGGCAGGTCGATGATCGCCGCGCCTTCGACGACCACCGCGCCGAGCCGCTGCAGCAGGTTGCGCCCCGCCATCATCGTGCCGCCGGTCGCGATCAGGTCGTCCATGATGATCACGCGGTCGCCGGGGCGGCACGCGTCTTCGTGGATCTCGACCGTCGCGCTGCCGTATTCGAGGTCGTACGATTCCGAGCACGTCTTGTAAGGCAGCTTGCCGACCTTGCGGATCGGCACGAAGCCGACGCTCAGCTCGTACGCGACGATCGGCGCGATGATGAAACCGCGCGCGTCGAGACCCGCGACGTAGTCGAGCTTCGCATCGACATACCGTTCGACGAACAGGTCGACGAGGATGCGCAGCGCCTTCGGGCTCTGCAGCAGCGTCGTAATGTCGCGGAACTGCACGCCCGGCTGCGGCCAGTCGGGCACCGTGCGGATCTGGCTGTGGATGAAGGCGACCGGATCGAGCGGTGCGCCCGACGACGAATGCGGCATGAAACTCTCCGAAAAAAACGGTGCGCGAAGATCGGGCACCGTTTCTGAAAAATACGGGTCAGGTTGTGAGTCGCAACTCAAGCGGCCGCGGCCGGCGGATCGCGCCGATGGCGCGACAACCGCTCCTCCGCGAGCGCGAGCGCCTCGGGCAGCCCGCGCAGCACGACGATGTCGCTCGCGCGCAGCTTGGTCTGCGGGTCCGGTTCGACGCCGCGGATGCCGTGCCGGCGGATCGCCGTGACTTCCAGCCCGAGCGCATACAGCCCGAGTTCTTCCAGCGAACGCCCGACCGCGTCCGCGCGCGCATCGACCGGCACCGATTGTAGCCGCACCTGCTCGTGGTCGTCGTCGTCCGCGTCGTCCGCGCCGCGGAAATAGCCGCGCAGCAGGCTGTAGCGCTCGTCGCGCATTTCCTCGACGCGCCGCACAACCTTGCGCATCGGCACGCCGACCAGCACCAGCGTATGCGACGCGAGCATCAAGCTGCCCTCGACGATCTCCGGAATCACTTCGGTCGCACCGGCCGCGAGCAGTTTCTCGAGATCGGCGTCGTCGACGGTGCGCACGATCGCCGGCAGCGTCGGCTCGAGCTCGTGCACGTGGTGCAGCACGCGCAGCGCCGACGGCGTGTTCGCATAGGTGATCGCGACGGCCGCCGCGCGGTGGATACCGGCCGCGAGCAGCGATTCGCGGCGCGCCGCGTCGCCGAATACCACCGACTCGCCGGCCGCGGCGGCCGCGCTCACGCGATCGGGGTCGAGGTCGAGCGCGACGTACGAAATGCCTTCCTGCTCGAGCATCCGCGCCAGGTTCTGCCCGGCGCGGCCGTAGCCGCAGATGATCACGTGGCCGCGCTGCTTCAGGCTTTGCGTCGCGATCCGCGTCATCTGCAGCGACTGCTGCATCCATTCGGTCGACGACAGCCGCATCACGATCCGGTCGGCGTTCTGGATCAGGAACGGCGCGGCGAGCATCGACAGCAGCATCGACGCGAGGATCGCCTGCAGCAGCGTCGAATCGACGAGATGCCGGTCGAGGATCAGGTTCAGCAGCACGAAGCCGAATTCGCCGGCCTGCGCGAGGCCGATGCCGGTGCGCATCGCGACGCCCGGCGTCGCGCCGAACAGCCGCGCAAGCCCTGCGATCATCGTCCCCTTGAACAGGATCTGGCCGAAGAAGAAACCGAGCACGAGGAACGGGTGCTCCCAGATCACGCGCGGATCGAGCAGCATCCCCGTCGTCACGAAGAACAGGCCGAGCAGCACGTCGCGGAACGGCTTGATGTCCTCTTCCACCTGATGGCGGAACGGCGTCTCGGAGATGAGCATCCCCGCGATGAACGCGCCGAGCGCGAGCGACAGGCCGAAGCGGTCGGTGATGAACGCGGCGCCGAGCGTGACGAGCAGCAGGTTCAGCACGAACAGTTCCTGCGAGCGGCGCCGCGCGACGACGTTGAGCCAGCGCGTCATGAAGCGCTGGCCGACGATCAGCAGCAGCGCGAGCGCGATCACGATCTTGACCGCCGCGAAGCCGAGCGTGATCGCGAGGTCCTTCGACGATTCGGCGCCGAACGCGGCGATCACGATCAGCAGCGGCACGACCGCGAGATCCTGGAACAGCAGCACGCCGAAGATGTTGCGGCCATGCTCGGTCTCGATCTCGAGCCGCTCGGCGAGCATCTTCGACACGATCGCCGTCGACGACATCGCGAGCGCGCCGCCGAGCGCGATGCTGCCCTGCCACGTGATGTGCACCCAGTGCTCGAACAGCGCGCCGAGCACGAGCGCGAGCACGAGGGTCGCGACGACCTGCAGCAACCCGAGCCCGAACACGAGCCGCTGCATCGCCCTCAGCTTCGCGAGCGAGAATTCGAGGCCGATCGAAAACATCAGGAACACCACGCCGAATTCCGCGAGGTGCTCGGCCCGTTCGAGATCCGCGGCAATGCCGAACGAATGCGGGCCGACCAGGATGCCGACGGTCAGATAGCCGAGCATCGGCGGCAGGTTCAACGAACGGAATACGACGACGCCCACCACCGAGGCCAGCAGCAGCAGCAGGGTCATTTCGAGCGGGGAAATCACAGGCGAAGCGTCCTCGTTCGTCGGGGCCACGGCAATGCGGGCGCGGGTGGTGGCGATGGACAGGCGACCTCGGACGAGTCCGAAGGCCCGGCGCGGCGAACAAACGCCTTTGCTATACTCCGCGCATGATAGCGAAAATCAATGATGATCGGGCGCTCGCGCTCGCCCGCGACGTGCTCGACATCGAGGCGGACGCCGTGCGCGCGCTGCGCGACCAGCTCGACGGCGGCTTCGTCCAGGCCGTCGCGCTGCTGCTCGGCTGCCGCGGCCGCGTGGTGGTGTCCGGGATCGGCAAATCGGGGCATATCGCCCGCAAAATTGCAGCCACGCTGGCCAGCACCGGCACGCCGGCCTTCTTCGTCCACCCCGCCGAGGCCAGCCACGGCGACCTCGGGATGGTCACCTCCGACGACGTCTTCATCGGCATCTCCTATTCCGGCGAATCGGAAGAGCTCGTCGCCATCCTGCCGCTCGTGAAGCGGATCGGCGCGAAGCTGATCGCGATCACGGGCCGCGCGGAGTCGAGCCTCGGCACGCTCGCCGACGTGAACCTGAACGCCGCGGTGTCGAAGGAAGCCTGCCCGCTGAACCTCGCGCCCACCGCAAGCACGACCGCCGCGCTCGCGCTCGGCGACGCGCTCGCCGTTGCCGTGCTCGACGCGCGCGGCTTCGGTTCGGAAGATTTCGCGCGCTCGCACCCGGGCGGCGCACTCGGCCGGCGCCTGCTCACCTATGTGCGCGACGTGATGCGCTCGGGCGACGACGTCCCGTCCATCGGGCTCGACGCGACGCTGTCGGACGCACTGTTCCAGATCACCGCGAAGCGCCTCGGCATGACGGCCGTGGTCGACGCCGACGGCAAGGTCGCCGGCATCTTCACGGACGGCGACTTGCGCCGCGTGCTCGCGCGCGACGGCGATTTCCGCGCGCTGCCGATCACCGAAGTGATGACGCGCGATCCGCGCACGATCGCGCCGGATCACCTCGCGGTCGAAGCCGTGGAACTGATGGAGCGCCACCGGATCAACCAGATGCTGGTAGTCGATGCCGACGGCGCGCTGATCGGCGCGCTGAACATGCACGACCTGTTTTCGAAGAAGGTGATCTGATGAGCGCAGCGCTGACTGCAGCCGAACGCGCGAGCCGCGTGAAGCTGATGATTTTCGACGTCGACGGCGTGCTGACCGACGGCGGCCTGCTGTTTACCGCGGCCGGCGACACGATGAAGTCGTTCAATTCGCTCGACGGCCACGGCGTGAAGCTGCTCGGCGAAGCCGGCATCGCGACCGCGATCATCACGGGCCGCCGCTCGGACATCGTCGCGGCGCGCGCGAAGGAAATGAAGATCGCGCACCTGTTCCAGGGCGTCGAGAACAAGCTCACCGTGTTCGCCGACCTGATCGCGTCGCTCGGCCTGACCGCCGACGCGTGCGGCTACATGGGCGACGACTGGCCCGACCTGCCCGTGATGCTGCGCTGCGGCTTCGCGACGGCCCCCGCGAACGCGCACCCCGAAGTGATCGCCCGCGCGCACTGGGTCGCCGAGGCCCGCGGCGGCCACGGCGCCGTGCGCGAAGTTTGCGATGCGATCCTGCGCGCGCAGCGCCGCTATGATGCGCTGCTCGCGGCCGCCTGCGGAGCCTGACGGATGAGCACGCATTTCCGCTGGACCCAGCTGCTGCCGCTCGCCGCGGTCGCCGCGCTCGCGGGCATCACCTGGTGGCTGCTGCAGGCCACGCTGCCGCCGCCCGGCGAAGGCACCGTGCAGCCCAAGCGCCACACGCCCGACTATTTCGCGGACAACTTCTCGGTCACTGAGCTCGACCAGTCGGGCTCGACCCAGTACCGGCTGACGGCCGCGAAGCTGATTCACTACGAAGACACCGAAAGCAGCGACCTGACCGATCCGGCCATGCGCGCGTTCCAGCCCGGCAAGCCGGTCGTCACGACCACCGCGAAGCGCGGCACCGTCAACGGCGACGTGTCGATCGTCGATTTGTACGACAATGCGCGCATCCTGCGCGCCGCCGGCGGCGGCGATCCGCAGATGCAGGCCGATTCCCAGCATTTCCGGATCTTCGTCAATGACGATGTGATCCAGACCGAAAAGCCGGTTAAACTTCAGCGCGGCCTGTCGCTCGTCAACGCGACCGACGGCATGAAGTACAACAACGTCACCCGGGTCATCGAGCTTTACGGCAACGTGCGCGGCACGATCGCCGCGGCGGACACGTCCGGCGGCTCGAAAGGTCAACCCAAGTGACGCATCCCTCACGTGACTGCATGAACGAACCGTTCCCTCGACAGATTTCCGGCGGCGCTGCGCGCGCCGTCCGCGCCGCGCTTGCCGCGACGCTCGTGGCGCTCCCGCTGGTCGGGCTGGCGCCGCTCGCCCATGCCGAGAAGGCCGACCAGGGCAAGCCGATCAACGTCGAGTCCGACAACCTGACCTATGACGATCTGAAGCAGGTCACGGTCGCGACCGGCAACGTCGTGATCACGAAGGGCACGATCATCATCAAGGGCGATCGCGTCGAAGTGCGCCAGGACCCGGAAGGCTATCAGTACGCGACCTCGTACGGCAGCGGCAAGAAGCACGCGACGTTCCGCCAGAAGCGCGAAGGCCTCGACGAATACATCGACGGCGACGCCGAGCGCATCGACTACGACGGCAAGCAGGACCTGACCACGCTGACGACCGCCGCGACCGTACGCCGCCTGCAGGGCACGTCGACCGTCGCCGATACCGTGCACGGCAGCGTGATCACGTACGACGGCCAGCGCGACTTCTACACCGCGAAGGGCGGCAAGGACGTCGCCGCGCCGGGCAACCCGAACGGCCGCGTGCGCGCGATGCTGTCGCCGAAGAACGGCGGCCCCGCGCCGCTGAACGGTGCGCCGGCGAAGCTGTCGCCGTCGACCACGATCCAGGGAGCGCCGGGCCAATGAACGCGCTACCGAACCGCCAGCCGGCCGGCACCACGAGCTCGCTCGTCGTCCGCAACCTGAAGAAGCGCTACGGCTCGCGCACGGTCGTCAAGGACGTGTCGCTCGACGTGAAGAGCGGCGAAGTCGTCGGCCTGCTCGGCCCGAACGGCGCCGGCAAGACCACGTCGTTCTACATGATCGTCGGCCTCGTGCCGCTCGACGCGGGCGAGATCTCGCTGAACGGCAGCTCGATCAGCCTGCTGCCGATCCACAAGCGCGCGTCGCTCGGCCTGTCGTACCTGCCGCAGGAAGCGTCCGTGTTCCGCAAGCTGACCGTCGAGGAAAACATCCGCGCGGTGCTCGAGCTGCAGTACGGCGAAGACGGCAAGCGGCTGTCGAAGGACGCGATCTCGTCGCGCACCGAAGCGCTGCTCGACGAACTGCAGATCGGCCACCTGCGCGAGAACCCCGCGCTGTCGCTGTCGGGCGGTGAACGACGCCGCGTCGAAATCGCGCGCGCGCTCGCCACCAACCCGAACTTCATCCTGCTCGACGAACCGTTCGCCGGCGTCGATCCGATCGCGGTGCTCGAGATCCAGAAGATCGTCAAGTTCCTGAAGCAGCGCAACATCGGCGTGCTGATCACCGATCACAACGTCCGCGAAACGCTCGGCATCTGCGACCACGCGTACATCATCAGCGACGGTTCGGTGCTCGCCGCCGGCGCCCCCAGCGAAATCATCGAAAACGAAAGCGTGCGCCGCGTGTACCTCGGCGAACACTTCCGGATGTAACTCTCCCTCGTGGCTGGCTGCACCCCGCCCGGCATCGCCGCGCGGGGCCGCGCCCTGCTTCGCGGCCATGCCCGCGGCCGGGCGGCGCGCCGCGCGTAATCGCGGATGGCTCAACGCGCCTGGGTCGTGGCACACTGCCGGTATGACTCCCTCCTTGCCATGAAAGCCAGCCTTCAACTCCGCCTGTCGCAACATCTGGCGCTGACGCCGCAGCTGCAGCAGTCGATCCGGCTCCTGCAGTTGTCGACGCTCGAATTGCAGCAGGAAGTCGCGATGGCCGTCGCGCAAAACCCGTTGCTCGAGAACGACGACGAATGGATCGCGAGCCCGCTGCGCGTCGCGGCGGACGGATCGTTGATCGCGCAGACGCCCCCCGGGCAGCATAACGAGCCGGCCTCGACGAACGGCAGCAGCACGTCCGGCGATCGCGCGGAGCGCGACGAGCCGGCTGGCGCCGACGAATACGACAGTTACGGGTCCGGCGACGGCAACGACGGCCCGCAATGGAATCTCGATGAATTCGGCCGCGCGAGCGGCGCGTCCGACGACGACGACCTCCCGCCGCTGCAGGTGCAGGAAGCCGCGACGTCGCTGCGCGACCACCTGTCCGCGCAATTGCGCGTCACGCAGGCCAGCCCGCGCGATCGCGCGCTCGTGATGTTCCTGATCGAGTCGCTCGACGACGACGGCTACCTGACCGCGACGCTCGACGAAGTGCTCGCCGACCTGCCGCCCGAGCTGGAGATCGACTGCGACGAGCTGAACGCGGCGCTCGCGCTGCTGCACAGCTTCGACCCGCCCGGCGTCGGCGCACGCTCGGCGTCGGAATGCCTGAAGCTGCAGTTGCTGCGCCTCGATCCGTCCCCGACGCGCACGCTCGCGCTCGAGATCGTGTCGCAGCACCTCGAACTGCTCGCGGCCCGCGATTTCACGCGGTTGCGCAAGCACCTGAAGGCAAGCGACGACGCGCTGCGCGACGCGCATGCGCTGATCCGCTCGCTGGAGCCGTTCCCCGGCGCCGCGTACGGCAAGGCCGAGGCCGACTACGTCGTGCCCGACATCATCGTGAAGAAGGCCGGCCAGGGATGGCTCGCGGAGCTCAATCCGGAGGTCATGCCGCGCCTGCGGATCAACAACCTGTACGCGAACATCCTGCGCAACAGCCGCGGCGATCCGTCGGCCGGTTCGCTGAAGCAGCAGCTCCAGGAAGCACGGTGGCTGATCAAGAATATCCAGCAGCGTTTCGACACGATCCTGCGTGTCGCGCAGGCTATTGTCGAGCGTCAGAAGAATTTCTTTGCGCACGGTGAAATTGCCATGCGCCCCTTGGTTTTGCGGGAAATAGCTGATACGCTGGGCCTACACGAGTCGACTGTCAGCCGTGTGACAACCGGGAAGTACATGCTGACCCCGTTCGGGACGCTTGAATTTAAGTACTTCTTCGGATCTCACGTTTCGACCGACACCGGTGGCGCCGCCTCGTCGACCGCCATCCGAGCCCTCATCAAGCAACTGATAGGAGCTGAAGACCCAAAATCGCCACTTTCGGACAGCCGCATTGCCGAGCTGCTGGCAGAACAGGGTTTCGTGGTCGCACGCCGCACGGTTGCGAAATATCGCGAAGCCCTCAAAATCCCGGCAGTGAATCTGCGCAAGTCTCTTTAGCCTGCTGCCTGCCCGGCGGCAGGCGTGTTCCGGCCACCGCGCACACGGGGAACAGGCCGGGCGACCTGTCCGCGATACGCCGCCTCGTGCGGCAGGGGCAAGTCGACCGGAGCGCCGCCTCGATGCGGCCGGGTGGTCACTCGCTTGGAGAAGCACTATGAACCTGAAGATCAGTGGACATCATCTCGAAGTCACGCCTGCAATTCGCGAATACGTGATCACCAAGCTGGACCGGGTGCTACGGCATAGCGATCAGGTGATCGATGGCACTGTGATCCTCTCGGTCGACAACCACAAGGAAAAGGACAAGCAGCAGCGCGCGGAAATCAATCTGCACCTGAAGGGCAAGGACATCTTCGTCGAAAGCGCGAACGGCAACCTGTACGCCGCGATCGATTTGCTGATCGACAAGCTGGATCGCCAGGTCGTCAAGCACATGGAGCGCCTGCAAACGCACGCGCACGACCCGATCAAGCTTCAACCGTCGATCGACCAGATCGAACTGCCGCCGCAATAACCTTTACCGCAACACGCACGCCGCCCGGTTCGCCGGGCGTTTTTTTTGCGACTCCGCGCAGCGGTGCAACCGGTCAGTCCGGGCCGCGCCACGCACGCGGCTGTGCTCTATAATGTTTCGGTTATCGCCGGGGGGCGTTGGGTGCGGTAGCTGCGTTGCAGGTTGCCGATGCCACATGCCTTGATATCGCCGAACATGGAAAATCAGTCTGCCGCAGCAAGGAGACCCCAGGCCGCCCAATCGCCTGCCAACATGAATCGCCTAGCCAAAATCCTGCCCATAGAGAACGTCGTCATCGACCTCTCAGTCACCAGCAAGAAACGCGTCTTCGAACAAGCCGGGCTGATGTTCGAGAATCAGAACGGCATCGCCCGCAGCACCGTCACGGACAACCTGTTCGCGCGCGAGCGCCTCGGTTCGACCGGGCTCGGCGAAGGTGTCGCGATTCCGCACGGCCGCATCAAGGGGCTCAAGCACCCGCTCGCCGCGTTCGTCCGCCTCGCCGATGCGATCCCGTTCGAAGCGCCCGACGGCCAGCCGGTCGGCCTTCTGATCTTCCTGCTCGTTCCCGAGCAAGCCACCCAGCAACACCTCGAGATCCTGTCGGAAATCGCGCAACTGCTGTCCGATCGCGACGCGCGCGAGCGTCTGCACAACGAAACGGATATCGCCGAGTTGCATCGCCTGCTCACTCAGTGGCAACCTTGAGTTGATCCGGGCGGAATTTTTCCGGTACGAGGCGGCCTGTGCCGCCGTCCAGGGCCGCCCGGCATGGCGACGTCCGTCGCCGCGCGCCTGCACCGGCCCATTGGAGTGACGAGAGTCATGGATACGTCCAGCATCAACGCCCAGAGCATCTTCGACGACAACGCAGCCACGCTGAAACTGAGCTGGCTGACGGGGCATGAAGGCTGGGAACGCGGCTTTTCCGCCGACACGGTCGGCAACGCAACGTCGAGCGCCGACCTCGTCGGCCACCTGAACCTGATCCACCCGAACCGGATCCAGGTGCTCGGCGAAGCCGAAATCGACTACTACCAGCGCCAGACCGACGAAGACCGCTCGCGCCACATGGCCGAGCTGATCGCACTCGAACCGCCGTTCCTCGTCGTCGCCGGCGGCGCCGCGGCCCCGCCCGAACTCGTGCTGCGCTGCACCCGCTCGTCCACACCGCTGTTCACGACGCCGATGTCGGCCGCCGCGGTGATCGACAGCCTGCGGCTCTACATGTCGCGTATCCTCGCGCCGCGCGCGACGCTGCACGGCGTATTCATCGACATTCTCGGGATGGGCGTGCTGCTGACCGGAGATTCGGGCCTCGGCAAGAGCGAGCTCGGTCTCGAGCTGATCAGCCGCGGCCACGGCCTCGTCGCCGACGACGCAGTCGATTTCGTCCGACTTGGCCCCGATTTCGTCGAAGGGCGCTGCCCGCCGCTGCTGCAGAACCTGCTCGAAGTGCGCGGCCTCGGCCTGCTCGACATCAAGACGATCTTCGGCGAAACCGCCGTGCGGCGGAAGATGAAGCTGAAACTGATCGTCCAGCTCGTGCGGCGCCCCGACGGCGAATTCCAGCGCCTGCCGCTCGAAAGCCAGACCGTCGACGTGCTCGGCTTGCCGATCAGCAAGGTCACCATCCAGGTTGCGGCTGGCCGCAACCTCGCGGTGCTGGTCGAGGCGGCCGTCCGGAACACGATCCTGCAGTTGCGCGGAATCGACACGTTGCGCGATTTCATGGATCGGCAACGACTCGCGATGCAAGATCCCGACAGTCAGTTCCCCGGCAAACTGGTGTAACCCGCACGCGCCGGCCGCGCAACGCCGACGCGTCGAGCCGGTGCTATGATGAAACGTCAGGATTCTCTGCTTCCCATGCGCATCGTCCTTATCACCGGCATCTCCGGCTCAGGCAAGTCCGTCGCGTTGAACGCGCTCGAAGACGCAGGCTATTACTGCGTCGACAACCTGCCGCCGCACGTGCTCCCCGAACTCGCCCGCTACCTCGCCCAGGACGGCCAGCGCCGGCTCGCGGTCGCGATCGACGCGCGCTCGAGCGCGTCGCTCGACGAAATGCCCGGCCTGATCCGCGAGCTGTCCCGCGAGCACGACGTACGCGTGCTGTTCCTGAACGCGAGCACCCAGTCGCTGATCCAGCGCTTCTCGGAAACGCGCCGCCGCCATCCGCTGTCCGGCTCGCTGTCGCACGATGCGGACGTCGGCCTGCTGTCGTCGCTCGAGGAAGCGATCGAGCGCGAGCGCGACCTCGTCGCGCCGCTCGCCGAATTCGGCCACCAGATCGATACCAGCACGCTGCGCGCGAACGCGCTGCGCACCTGGGTCAAGCGCTTCATCGAGCAGAAGAACAACGACCTGATGGTGATGTTCGAGTCGTTCGGCTTCAAGCGCGGCGTGCCGCTCGACGCCGACCTGATGTTCGACGTGCGCGCGCTGCCGAATCCGTACTACGACCACGAGTTGCGCCCGCTCACCGGGCTCGACCAGCCGGTCATCGCCTTTCTCGACGCACTGCCGATCGTCCACCAGATGATCGACGACATCCATGCGTTCCTGATGAAATGGCTGCCGCACTTCCGCGATGACAACCGCAGCTACCTGACCGTCGCCATCGGCTGCACGGGCGGCCAGCATCGCTCGGTGTTCATCGCGGAAACGCTCGCCGCGCGCCTGGCGCGCGAAGCGAACGTGATCGTGCGGCATCGTGACGCGCCAGTGGATGTCGACGCGTCGTCGCGGCTCGTCTCCGCGGTCGACCGACCCTAGCGACGCCCGCTCCTTCATCAGCGCGCCATGTCCTCCCTATCGACCACCCTGATCGACCTGCCGCTGTTTCCGCTGCACACGGTGCTGTTTCCGGGAGGGCTGCTCCCGCTCAAGGTGTTCGAGGCGCGCTATCTCGACATGTCCCGCGCGTGCCTGCGCGACAACGCGCCGTTCGGCGTGTGCCTGCTGAAGAGCGGGCCCGAAGTCGCGCAGGACGGCGCCGTATCGGTACCCGAAACCATCGGCTGCATGGCGCGCATCACCGAGTGCGATACCGGCGAATTCGGGATGCTGTATCTGCAGGCGGTCGGCACGCAGCGTTTCGAGCTGCTGTCGTATCGCGTCGAAGGCAACGGGCTCCTGGTCGGCATCGCGGAGCCGCTGCCCGACGACATCCCGCTCGAGGGCGAGCAGACGCTCGCGCAGTTCGGCTCGTGCGCCGAAGTGCTCGAGCGCATCATCAACGCGCTGAAGAAGTCCGATCCGGAGAAAATGCCGTTCGGCGAACCGTTCCGCCTCGACGATCCGAGCTGGGTGTCGAACCGCCTCGCGGAACTGCTGCCGCTCGACCTGCGCGCACGGCAGAAGCTGATGGAGTTTCCGGACGTCGGCGCACGCATCGACGCCGTCCATCACGTGCTCGACCGGCACGGCTGGCTTTAAGCCGCGCCGGCTCGTCGCGTCGCGCTTGCCCGACCGAAGGGCCCGCCCGCGCGACGGAAGCCCTGTAGCCATCCGCAGTTTCCGAGCGCACGACCTGCGCCGCGCCCTTCCCCGTTCGTTACAGCAGCGGCCCGCTCAGCGCATCGAGCAGCTTGCGCACCGGCGCCGGCACGCCGTACGCGTCGAGCCGGCTCAGCGGCACCCAGGCGGTGTCCGCGTCCCGCGCATGTGAAGGCAATCCGCCGCCGTCCGCCATGTCGCTCAGCCGCGGCTCGATCTCCAGCCGGAAATGCGTGAACGTGTGCGTGAGCGGCGCGAGCGGCACCGTGCCGCCACCGCCGAAGCCGCGCGCGAGTTCCGCGAGTGCGGCATCACCGTCCGCCTGCGGCAGGCTCCACAGCCCGCCCCAGATGCCGGTCGGCGGCCGCCGCTCCAGTAGCACCGCGTCGCCGTCGCGCAGCACGAGCATCCAGGTCTTGCGCGTCGGCACGGCCTTCTTCGGCCGCGCGGCCGGCAGTTCGCGCTGGCGGCCCGTCGATTGCGCGACGCAGTCGCCCGCGAACGGGCAGCGCACGCAATCGGGCTTGCCGCGCATGCACAGCGTCGCGCCGAGATCCATCAGTCCCTGCGTATAGGCGCTCACGTCGGCCGCGTTCGCGGCATCGGGCAGCAGCGATTCGGCAAGCGCCCACATGTCGTTCTCGACGCGCTTCTCGCCCGGAAACCCCTCGACGCCGAACACGCGCGCAAGCACGCGCTTCACGTTGCCGTCGAGGATCGTCGCGCGCGCGCCATAGGCAAACGATGCGATCGCCGCGGCCGTCGAGCGGCCGATGCCCGGCAGTTCGGCCAGCGCGTCGGGCGTCGCCGGAAACGCGCCGCCATGCTCGGCGACGACAACCTGCGCGCAGCGGTGCAGGTTACGGGCGCGCGAGTAATAGCCGAGCCCGGCCCACAGCGCCATTACGTCGTCGGTCGGCGCGGCCGCGAGCGCGGCGACGTCGGGGTAGCGTTCGAGAAAGCGCGTGTAGTACGGAATGACGGTCGACACCTGCGTCTGCTGCAGCATGATTTCCGACAGCCAGATCCGGTACGGATCGCGGGTGTTCTGCCACGGCAAGTCGTGGCGGCCGTGCTCGCGCTGCCACGCGACCAGGCGCGTGGCGAACGTGCGATGCAACGGCGTGACGGGGAACGGAGCGGGGGCGATGCGGGGCGGCTTCAAGTTGTCTAATTGTGGAAAAGGGTTTCAACGCTGGCAGGTCGGACAGAAATAGGTCGACCGCTGGCCCTGCACGATCTGGCGGATCGGCGTGCCGCACACGCGGCACGGCTGGCCCGCCCGGTCGTAGACGAAGCAGTCGAGCTGGAAATAGCCGCTTTCGCCGTTGCTGCCGACAAAATCGCGCAACGTGCTGCCGCCGCGCTCGATCGCGTCGGCAAGTGTCGCGCGCACCGCGTCGGCCAGCCGCTCGTAGCGCGGCAGCGAGACCTTGCCGGCGGCCGTCGTCGGCCGGATGCCGGCGCGAAACAGGCTCTCCGACGCATAGATGTTGCCGACGCCGACGACCATGTCGCCCGAGAGCAGCGCTTGCTTGACGGACACCGTGCGACCGCGCGTGCGCGCGTGCAGCAGCGCGCCGGTAAAGGCCGGCGAGAACGGCTCGACGCCGAGGCTCGCGAGGAGCGGGTGCGCATGCACGTCGCCCGCTTCGCGCGGGTGCCACAGCACCGCGCCGAAACGGCGCGGATCGCGGAACCGCAGCACGAATTCGTCGAAGATCCAGTCGATGTGGTCGTGCTTCGCGGCGACCGGCACGCCGGCCGCGGGCAACACGCGCAGCGTGCCCGTCATGCCGAGATGGACGATGAACCAGCCTGCGTCGACCTCGAACAACAGGTACTTGCCGCGACGCTCGACGGCGAGCACCTCGCGCGCGCGCAACTGCTCGGCGAGCCCCGCCGGCACGGGCCAGCGCAGCATCGCGGTACGGACGTCGACACGCTCGACGCGGCGGCCTGCGACAAAGGGCTCGATGCCCCGGCGCGTGACTTCGACTTCTGGCAACTCTGGCATGTTTTACGGGTCTGAGGCGAGGGTCTGCTTACATGTGGAACGCGCATGCGTTGCCATGAGAACGGCCGCTCGCCGCGGGGCGCGAAACGCCGCGAATGCCGACGTATTCGCAAGGAGCGCAACGCGGCGAGCGGCCGTTCTCGTGGCAACCCCCAATTAAAAAAGACATTCCACGGGAATGCCCGAAATCGCCCGCCTTGCGGCGTCGCTCGCCGCTAGATCGGCTCGGCCGAACGGCGCTCGTCGCTTCTTGCCAGGCGGGCGATTTCGGGCATTCGCAAGCGCGTTCCACATGTAAACGGACCCTATCACGATCGTGCGTGTATTGTAGCGAGCGCGTTACAATCGGTTGAAACATCGAACGGATTTCCATGACTCTGCCCTCGAAGCTGCTTCAGAAGCGCCCCGCCGCCGTGCGCGGCGTGCGCGCCTTCCCGGTCCGCCGTGCACTCGGCGCCGCGCTGTTTGCCGCCTGGACCCTCACCGCCTTCCCGGCCCACGCGCAGGATCCGGCATCGGACGACGCGGAGCCGCAGGGTGCGTTCGAGCATGTGATGCCGGACGAGCAGAAGAATCTCCCCGGTGTGCCGCTGACGAGCCAGATCGTCTACCAGGTGCTCGCCGCCGAGGTCGCGCTCCAGCGCAACCAACCGGCGCCGGCCTACCAGACCTACCTCGCGCTTGCCCGCGACACGCGCGATCCGCGCATGGCGCAGCGCGCGACCGAGATCGCGCTCGGCGCGCAGAGCCCGGCCGACGCGCTGTCCGCCGCGAACCTGTGGCGCCAGTACGCGCCGGATTCGAACCGGGCGTCGCAGGTCGACGCCGCGCTGCTGGTGCTCGCCGGCAAGCCGGCCGACGCCCAGCCGATGCTCGCGCGCGAGCTGGCCCGCGCGACCGGCGAGACGCGCGGCCCGGCGATCCTCGCGCTGCAGGCGCTGCTCGTACGCGGCCCCGACCGCGTCGGCGGCCTCGCGGTGCTGAAGGACATGCTGAAAAGCGACATGAACCGGCCCGAAGCCCAGCTCGCGATCGCGCGGCAACAGCTCGCGGTCGACGACAAGGACGGCGCCGCGCAGTCGCTGAAGCAGGCGCTGGCGCTGCGTCCCGACTACCTGCCGGCGGCGTTGATGCTGTCGCAGATGGGTCCGGCGGAACGCGCGGCCGGCATTGCGTCGTTCGAGAAGTATGTTCAGCAGAATCCGAAGTCGCGCGATGCGCGGCTGGCGCTGTCGCAGCTGTATCTCGCCGACGACCGCCTCGGCGACGCGCAGAAGCAGTTCGAGACGATGCGCAAGCTCGACTCGAAGGATCCGACGCCGTTGATGGCGCTCGCGCTGATCAAGATCCAGCAGAAGAAGCTCGACGAAGCGACCACCTACCTGAAGCAGTACGTACAGCTCGGCGACAAGCAGCCGAACCTCGACGTCGGCCAGGGCTACATCTACCTCGCGCAGATCGCGATCGACCAGAACAACGACGCGCAGGCGTCGCAATGGCTCGACAAGGTCGACCAGACGAGCCAGCACTACCTGCCCGCGCAGATCACGCGCGCGCAGTTGCTGCAGAAACAGGGCAAGACCGACGAGGCGCGCAAGGTGCTCGACGACCTGCCGATCACCGATCCGCGCGACGCGGCCGTGGTCGCACGCACCGACGCGTCGATCCTGTTCACCGCGAAACGCTATCCGGAAGCCGAGGCACGGCTCGGGCAGGCGGTCCAGGACTTCCCGGATGATCCCGACCTGCGCTACGACTACGCGATGGCGGCCGAGAAGACCGGCCACTACACGACGATGGAAAAGCAGTTGCGCGAGCTGATCCGCACGCAGCCCGACAACCCGCAGGCCTACAACGCGCTCGGCTATTCGCTGGCCGACCGCAACCAGCGCCTGCCCGAAGCCAGCAAGCTGATCGACAAGGCGATGACGCTCGCGCCGAACGACGCGTACATCATGGATAGCCTCGGCTGGGTGAAGTACCGGATGGGCGACACGGCCGGCGCAACGAAGGTGCTGCGGCGTGCGTACGAACTGCAGCCGAACGCCGAGATCGGCGCGCACCTCGGCGAAGTGCTGTGGAAGAGCGGCGCGCAGGACGACGCGCGCACCGCGTGGCGTGACGCGCAGAAGCTCGAACCCGACAACGACACGCTCGTGCAGACGCTGAAGCGCCTCCAGGTCAACGGTCTCTGATGCGGATGTTCCCGACGCTTTCCCTGTCCTCCCGCGCGCAGCGCACGCTGGCCGCGGCCGGCGCGGCGCTCGCGCTCGCCGGCTGCGCGAGCACGCCGCCATCGGCCAGTGCGCCGACGCCGGGCGCGGCACTGCAAACGGCCGCGACGCACGCTTACCATGGCCGCTTCGCGGTGCAGTACGACGACCGTCTCGGCAAGCAGCAGCACGTGTACGGCAACTTCGACTGGCAGGAGCACGGCGACGACGTGTCGCTCGAGCTGCGCAGCCCGCTCGGCCAGACGCTCGCGATCGTGAAATCGACGCCGCAGGCGGCCTCGCTCGAACTGCCGAACCGCCCGACGCAATATGCACCGGACGTCGGCGACCTGATGCAGAAGACGCTCGGCTTCGAACTGCCGCTCGCCGGCCTGCGCTACTGGCTGCTGCCGACGGCCGCGCCCGCGACGCATGCGGAAACCGTGCGCGACCCGGCCGACGGCACGCGCGTCAAGCAGATCCGCCAGGACGGCTGGACCATCGACTACCTTGCCTACGCGGATGCCCCGGCCACGGGCGTCAAACGCGTCAACCTCGTGCGCGCGACACCGCCGCTCGACATCAAGCTCGTGCTCGACCAGTGAGCACCAGCCCAGCCCAGACCTACGCATGACCGATTCGACCCGCTCGCTGCGCAACTGCCTTGCGCCCGCGAAACTCAACCTGTTCCTGCACATCACCGGCCGTCGTCCGAACGGCTATCACGATCTGCAGAGCGTGTTCCAGCTGCTGAACTGGGGCGATACGCTGCACTTCACGCTGCGCGACGACGGCCGTGTCGCGCGCGTCACCGACGTGCCAGGCGTGCCCGAGGAAAGCGATCTCGTCGTGCGCGCGGCCAACCTGCTGAAAGCGCATACGGGCACCGCGCACGGCGTCGACATCGAGATCGACAAGCGCCTGCCGATGGGCGCCGGTCTCGGCGGCGGCAGCTCCGACGCGGCGACGACGCTGCTCGCGCTGAACCGCCTGTGGCAACTCGACCTGCCGCGTGCCGAGCTCCAGTCGCTCGCGGTCAAACTCGGCGCGGACGTTCCGTTTTTTATTTTTGGAAAAAATGCGTTCGCAGAGGGTATCGGAGAGGAATTAGCTGAGGTACAATTGCCGACTCGCTGGTTCTTGGTTGTGACGCCAAGCGTTCATGTCCCCACCGCTGAAATATTTTCAGATGAGTTGTTGACAAGAGATACGAAGCCCGTCACAATTGCTGACTTTCTTGCACAGCAAACCAGCGATGCGGGATGGCCAGATAGCTTCGGCCGGAACGACATGCAGGAAGTTGTAACAAGGAAGTACGCGGAAGTTGCGCTGGCGGTTAAATGGTTGTATGATTTGACCCCCGCGAGGATGACCGGCTCCGGAGCAAGCGTGTTTGCAGCGTTTCACAGCAAGCACGAGGCAGAAGCGGCGAAAGCCAAGCTGCCCGCCAGTTGGAATGGCGCAGTTGCCGAGAGTCTGAACGAGCATCCGCTCTTCGCTTTCGCGTCATGAAGTTTTACTTTGCCGAACGGCCTACACGAGTTCGGTGAAGCAGTCAGTTAAGTGTAGGGGAGTCGCCAAGTTGGTCAAGGCACCGGATTTTGATTCCGGCATGCGAGGGTTCGAGTCCTTCCTCCCCTGCCAAAAATTTTCCCGCATTTCCCGCCCAAGCCTGAAGCAGGTGCACGATGAGCAGCCACAGCCATGATGGCCTGATGGTCTTTACTGGCAACGCGAATCCCGCGCTCGCCCAGGAAGTCGTCAATATCCTTGGTATCCCCCTCGGCAAAGCAATGGTCAGCCGTTTCTCCGACGGCGAGATCCAGGTCGAGATCCAGGAAAACGTGCGCGGCAAGGACGTCTTCGTCCTGCAATCCACGTGCGCACCGACGAACGACAACCTGATGGAACTGATGATCATGGTCGATGCGCTCAAGCGCGCATCCGCCGGCCGGATCACTGCAGCCATCCCCTACTTCGGCTATGCCCGTCAGGATCGACGCCCGCGTTCGGCGCGCGTCGCGATCTCGGCGAAGGTCATCGCGAACATGCTGGAAATCGCCGGCGTCGAGCGGATCATCACGATGGATCTGCACGCCGACCAGATTCAGGGCTTCTTCGACATCCCGGTCGACAACATCTACGCAACGCCGATCCTGCTGGGTGACCTGCGCAAGCAGAACTACTCGGATCTGCTCGTCGTGTCGCCGGACGTCGGCGGCGTGGTGCGTGCCCGGGCACTCGCGAAGCAGCTCAACTGCGATCTCGCGATCATCGACAAGCGTCGTCCGAAGGCGAACATCGCCGAAGTGATGAACATCATCGGTGAAGTCGAAGGCCGCACCTGCGTGATCATGGACGACATGGTCGATACGGCCGGCACGCTCTGCAAGGCCGCACAAGTGCTGAAGGACCGCGGTGCGAAGCAGGTGTTCGCGTACGCGACGCACCCCGTGCTGTCGGGCGGCGCCGCAGATCGCATCGCCGCATCGGCACTCGACGAGCTCGTCGTCACCGATACGATCCCGCTGTCGGCCGAATCGCTGGCCTGCTCGAAGATCCGCTCGCTGACGAGCGCGAGCCTGCTGGCCGAGACGTTCTCGCGGATCCGCCGCGGCGATTCGGTGATGTCGCTGTTCGCGGAATCCTGATCGCGAATCGACTGAACAAAGTATGCGCAGAAAGCGAAGCGGCAACGCTTCGCTTTTTGCACAATCGGACGGGATAGACGAAACCCCGACCGTTTCATCAGGGGCCGCCGTTTGACGGCCCCGTTTTACTGCCTGGTCGCGGGCAGCTAATGGAGAATCATATGAAAGTCGTCGCTTTCGAGCGCCAAGAGCAAGGTACGGGTGCGAGCCGCCGCCTGCGCAACGCTGGTAAGACCACGGGTATCGTTTACGGTGGCGAAGTGGCCCCGCAAAAGATCGAACTCGATCACAACGCCCTGTGGCACGCCCTGAAGAAGGAAGCTTTCCACTCGTCGATCCTCGACCTCGAAGTGGCTGGCCAGTCGCAACAGGTTCTGCTGCGCGACGTGCAATACCACCCGTTCAAGCAACTGGTGCTGCACGTGGACTTCCAGCGCGTTGACGCGAAGAAGAAGCTGCACACGAAGGCACCGCTGCACTTCCTGAACGCGGAAGTCAGCCCGGCCGTGAAGCTGTCGAGCGCGATCGTTTCGCACGTCGCGACGGAAATCGAAATCGAGTGCCTGCCGGCTGACCTGCCGGAGTTCCTCGAAGTCGACCTGTCGAAGATCGAAGCCGGTCAATCGCTGCACGCGAAGGACATCACGCTGCCGAAGGGCGTCGCGCTGGTCGCGCACGTCGACGCGGAAAACCCGGTTGTCGCATCGGCGACGATCCCGGCTGGTGCCGTGTCGGACGCAGCTGAAGGCGAAACGCCGGCTGCCTAAGCGGCTGCCTACGCGCCCCATCGATCCGTTTCACGAAACGGTCGACGCAACCCGCCGCGGCTTGCCCGGCGGGTTTTTCTTTTTCTGCGCCCAGGCGGCCGTTGCCGCCTTCGAAACGTCATGATCAAACTGATCGTCGGCCTCGGCAATCCCGGGGCGGAATACACCGCGACGCGCCACAACGCCGGCTTCTGGCTGATCGACCAGCTCGCCCGCGAAGCCGGCGCGACGCTGCGCGACGAACGCCGCTTCCACGGCTTCTACGCGAAAGCGCGCCTGCACGGCGAGGAAGTCCACCTGCTCGAGCCGCAAACCTACATGAACCGCTCCGGCCAGTCGGTCGTCGCGCTCGCGCAATTCTTCAAGATCCTGCCCGACCAGATCCTCGTCGCGCATGACGAGCTCGACCTGCCGCCCGGCACCGTGAAGCTGAAGCTCGGCGGCGGCAGCGGCGGCCACAACGGCCTGAAGGACATCACCGCGCACCTGTCGTCGCAGCAATACTGGCGGCTGCGGATCGGCATCGGCCATCCGCGCGACCTGATTCCGGAAAGCGCGCGCGCCGGCGCGAAGCCCGACGTCGCGAACTTCGTGCTGAAGCCGCCGCGCCGCGAGGAGCAGGACGTGATCGACGCGTCGATCGAACGCGCGCTCGCCGTGATGCCGATGGTCGTCAAGGGCGAACTCGACCGCGCGACGATGCAGCTGCATCGCAATTGACCGAGCCTCGCACCGGCCCGGTGCATCGGGCCGTCCGGCGCCGCCGGGCGGCTCCGCCCGCCCCACCGCGACGCACACATGCGGTAATCTCGACGTTTTGCCCGACAGGAGCCAAGCGGTGAGCCGTTACTGGAGCGACGTCGTTCAGCAACTCGTGCCTTACGTGCCGGGCGAGCAGCCCGCGCTCGCGCACCCCGTCAAGCTGAACACCAACGAGAATCCCTATCCGCCGTCGCCGCGCGTCGTCGCGGCGATCGCACGCGAACTCGGCACGACCGGCGACACGCTGCGCCGCTATCCGGACCCGGTCGCGCGTGCGCTGCGCGAGACGGTCGCGGCCCATCACCGCATCGAGCCCGAGCAGGTGTTCGTCGGCAACGGCTCCGACGAGGTGCTCGCGCACACGTTCCAGGCGCTGCTGAAGCACGACCGCCCGCTGCGCTTTCCGGACATCACGTACAGCTTCTATCCGACCTACGCGCGCCTGTACGGCGTCGACACCACGGTCGTGCCGCTCGCGGACGACTTCTCGATCCGCGTCGGCGACTATCTCGACGACGCCGGCGGCGTGCTGTTTCCGAACCCGAATGCGCCGACCGGGCGCGCGCTGCCGCTCGCGGACGTCGAGCGGATCGCGGCCGCGAATCCGTCATCGGTCGTCGTGATCGACGAGGCGTACGTCGATTTCGGCGCGCAGTCGGCGATTACGCTGATCGACCGTCATCCGAACCTGCTCGTCGTGCACACGACGTCGAAGGCGCGCTCGCTCGCGGGCATGCGCGTCGGCTTCGCGTTCGGCGATGCGGCGCTGATCGACGCGCTGAACCGCGTGAAGGACAGCTTCAACTCCTATCCGCTCGACCGGCTCGCGCAGGTCGCCGCGCAGGCCGCGTATGACGACACCGACTATTTCGACGCGACCTGCCGGCGCGTGATCGACAGCCGGACGCGGCTCACGCACGCGCTCGACGCGCTCGGCTTCGACATCGTGCCGTCGGCGGCGAATTTCGTGTTCGCACGCCATCCCGCGCACGATGCGGGCACGATCGCGGCGAAACTGAAGGAACGGGAAATTTTCGTGCGGCACTTCCGGCTGCCGAGGATCGACCAGCACCTGCGCATCACGGTCGGCACCGATGCCGAATGCGACGCGCTCGTCGCGGCGTTGCGCAAACTGCTGGCCTGATACGGAAGAACCGGCGCCGGGCGGCGCCGATCTGAAAGCGGAACGTGCGCTCGCCAGTCAACGGGCGCGCGTCACCGCCGGGTCACGACGCGTCGTCGCCCTTCACGGCGATCAGCGCGTGATACTTCTCCATCAATTGCGCGTGCGATTCGTCATGCTGCGGATCGCGCGGAATGCATTCGACCGGACACACCTGCTGGCACTGCGGTTCGTCGAAATGGCCGACGCACTCGGTGCACTTGTTCGGGTCGATCACGTAGATGTCCGGGCCCATCGAAATCGCGCCGTTCGGGCACTCGGGCTCGCACACGTCGCAATTGATGCACTCGTCGGTAATCATCAAAGCCATACTGATCTCACTTCTTCAGGCCAGTGGCCGGCTTCGCAACGAAACCGGCCGGCGCCGCATTACGCGGCAGGGCCTCCCATCGCCGTCACTTTCTCGGTCAGCCACTTCTCGACGGACGGAAACACGAACTTGCTGACATCGCCGCCCAACTGCGCGATTTCGCGCACGATCGTCCCCGAGATGAACTGGTACTGATCGGACGGCGTCATGAACATCGTCTCGACGTCGGGCAACAGGTAGCGGTTCATCCCCGCCATCTGGAACTCATATTCGAAATCGGACACGGCGCGCAGGCCGCGCACGATCACGCGCGCGTTGTTGGTCCGGACGAAATCCTTCAGGAGGCCGGTGAAACTCATCACCTTCACGTTCGGATAATGGCCGAGCACCTCGTTCGCAATCGTCAGACGTTCTTCGAGCGAGAAGAACGGCTTTTTCGCGCGGCTGTCGGCAACGCCCACAACCAGCGTATCAAAAATGCTCGACGCACGCCGCACGAGGTCTTCGTGCCCGCGCGTCAGCGGATCGAACGTACCGGGATACACGGCGACTACCATGTCGCTCCTCCTGTCATCACGCAAACGGGATGGCAGCCGCGCGATGCGCACGCCGCTGCCGGGATGGGCATGCGTCGCCTTTGCGGCGCGCCGCCTCGTATGGAACGCGCATTATTCATCATTTTCGCGCCGCAGCAAATGATAGTGAACCGCACCCGCCTTGCCGTGCTTCTCCACTTGCCAGCCGGCGAGCGCCTCGTGCGCGGCCGGGTCGAGTTCCGCCCCCGTTTCGACGTACAGCGCGCCGCCCGCCGCGACGAGCGGCGCCGCCAGCGCGACCGCGCGATCGAGCACGGCCGGTTCGCCGAACGGCGGATCGAGAAACACGACGTCGAACGCACCGGGCGTGAGCCCGGCCGCGAGCCGCAGCGCATCGGCTTCGGCGACTTCGACCGAGCGGGCGCCGAGCTTGTCCTTGATCGCCCGCAGCTGCTGTGCGGCGCGCGGGTGGCGCTCGACCATCACGACGCTCGCCGCGCCGCGCGACGCGGCCTCGAAACCGAGCGCGCCGGTGCCCGCGAACAGGTCGAGGCAGCGGCGGCCTTCGAGATCCTGGCCGAGCCAGTTGAACAGCGTCTCGCGCACGCGATCGGGCGTTGGCCGCAGGCCGTCGAGATCGAGCACCGCGAGCGGCGTGCGCTTCCAGTCACCGCCGATGATGCGGATCGTGTGCGGCTTGCCGCGGGCAGGAGGGGCCGCCGGGCGGCCGGAAGAGGAACGGGACATACGGAATATCGACGACGGAGGGACCGGGTACGCACAGGGGCGCACCGCCAAACAGGCGCACGTTACCACAGCGGCAACGCGCACTGACGCGAGCGCCACGCCGCACTGATAAAATGCACGGTTTCGGCCGCCGTGCGCCGCGCCCGCGCGAACGCAGAACGGCCCGTCCGGCGCCCCGCCCCTCCCGGCGGGCCTGCCCTCTTCCCGACGTCAGACCATGTTCAGTTTCTTCAAACGATTCAAGAAATCGCAGGAGCCCGATCCGGCGGAATCGCAATCGGCCGACGCGCAGCAAGCGGACGAGCCGTCCGATGCCGCGCCTGCGCGCGATGCGGCGCCCGCGGCCGATGTGCCGCAAGCGCCCGTGCAACCGGCCGCGCCGGCCGTCGTCGTGACGGTCACGCCGACCAACGACGGCCGCGACGAAGTCGTCGAGACGGTCGAGATCGTCCCGCCGCCGCTGCAGGACGCGTCGGCGAAGAAGTCCTGGCTCGCGCGCCTGAAAACGGGGCTCGCGAAGACGGGCTCGAGCATCACCGGCGTGTTCGTCAACACGAAGATCGACGAGGATCTGTACGAGGAGCTCGAAACCGCGCTGCTGATGTCCGACGCGGGCGTCGATGCGACCGAGTACCTGCTCGGCGCGCTGCGCGAAAAGGTGCGCACGGCCCGGCTGACCGACCCGCAGCAGGTGAAGGACGCGCTGCATGACCTGCTCGTCGAGCTGCTGACGCCGCTCGAGAAATCGCTGATGCTCGGCCGCGCGCAGCCGCTCGTGATGATGATCACCGGCGTGAACGGCGCGGGCAAGACGACCAGCATCGGCAAGCTCGCGAAGCATCTGCAGAGCTTCGACCAGTCGGTGCTGCTGGCCGCGGGCGACACGTTCCGCGCGGCCGCACGCGAGCAGCTCTCGGTCTGGGGCGAGCGCAACAACGTGACGGTCGTGCAGCAGGAAAGCGGCGATCCGGCCGCGGTGATCTTCGACGCGGTCAGCGCCGCGCGCGCGCGCAAGATCGACGTGATGATGGCCGACACGGCCGGCCGCCTGCCGACGCAGATTCACCTGATGGAAGAGCTGAAGAAGGTGAAGCGCGTGATCTCGAAGGCGCACGACGGCGCGCCGCACGAAGTGCTGCTGGTGATCGACGCGAACACCGGCCAGAACGCACTCACGCAGGTGAAGGCATTCGACGACGCGCTCGGCCTCACCGGCCTGATCGTCACGAAGCTCGACGGCACCGCGAAGGGCGGGATCCTCGCCGCGATCGCGCGGCAACGACCGGTGCCCGTCTACTTCATCGGCGTCGGCGAAAAGGTCGAGGATCTGCAGCCGTTCAGCGCGGTGGAATTCGCGGACGCGTTGCTCGGCTGAACCTCGTCGGCACGCATCGCACGGGGCGCCTTCGGGCGCCCTTTTTCATGCGTGCGCGCTCATGCTCGCAGCGGGTGCGCCGCGCTCACTCCGCGTCGGGCTGCACGCCCGGCTCGGCGGCCTTGAACGCGTCGAGCGTCGCGGCATGATCGACGATCCGCTGGATCGTCGGAAAGCGCGTGGTATCGATCGAGAAGCGGTTCGCGTTGAACACCTGCGGCACGAGGCACACGTCGGCGAGCGTCGGCGTGTCGCCGAAAACCAGCTTGCCGGTGCGCGGATCGTTCGCGAGACGCGACTCGAGCGTTTCGAAGCCGGCCTCGATCCAGTGCCGGTACCACGCGTTCTTCGCCTCCTCGGGCACCTTCAGCGTGTGCTTCAGGTACTTCAGCACGCGCAGGTTGTTGAGCGGATGGATTTCGCACGCGATCTGCAGGGCGACCGCGCGCACGTACGCGCGATCGACCGGCTCCTTCGGCAGCAGCGCGGGCTCGGGATGGGTTTCCTCGAGATACTCGATGATCGCGAGCGACTGCTGCAGCGTCGCGTCGTCGTCGATCAGCGTCGGCACGACCGCATCCGGGTTCAGTGCGCGGTACGCGTCCTTCAGTTGCTCGCCGCCGTCGCGCAGCATGTGCACGGGGACATAGTCGAACGGCAGCCGCTTCAGGTTCAGGGCAATCCGCACGCGGTACGACGCGGAACTGCGGAAATAGCTGTAGAGCTTCATGGGATGTCTCTCGTAGTCGTATTCGGCCGGCAACGGCACGGGCGCGGCGCAGCCGGCGCGCGCACCGCCGGGACCCAGAGTGTAGCGCGGCACGATGCGCGCCTGCGCCCGTGCGATACTCGGGGCATTCCTCACCGCTCACCGCGCGGCCCGATGCCGGCCGCCCGCCCCACGCCCCGATGACCGCTTCCCACGATCCCGCCACCGCTCCGTTCCCGTGCGCCCGCTTCATCAAGGAAATCGGCCGCGGCCCGCACGGCGCGCGCGCGCTGTCCGCCGAGGACACGTTCGAGCTCTATCGCGCAATGCTCGACGCACGCGTGTCGGACGTCGAACTGGGCGCGATCCTGATCGCCTATCGGCTGAAAGGCGAATCCGCCGACGAACTGGCCGCGATGCTCGCCGCCGCGCAGGCATCGTTCGAGCCCGTGCATGTGCAGGACGCGGCATTCCGCCCGGTGGCGATCCCGAGCTACAACGGTGCGCGCAAGCAGCCGAACCTCGTGCCGCTGCTCGCGCTGCTGCTCGCGCGCGAAGGCGTGCCGGTGCTCGTGCACGGTGTGGAGCGCGATCCGGGCCGCGTGACGAGCGCGGAAATTTTCTCGGCACTGTCGCTCGCGCCGTCGACGTCGCACGATGCGATCGAAGACATGCTCGCCGAGCGCCGCGTCGCGTTCGCACCGATCGAAGTCCTGGCGCCGCGCCTTGCACACCTGCTGTCGATGCGCAGCGTACTCGGCGTACGCAATTCGACGCACACGCTCGTGAAGATCCTGCAGCCGTTCGCGCCGGCCGGGCTGCGGCTCGTCAACTACACGCATCCGCCGTACCGTGACAGCCTCGCGCAGCTGTTCCGCGATCATCCGGACGCCGCGCTCGGCGGCGCGCTGCTCGCGCGCGGCACCGAGGGCGAAGCCGTCGCCGACACGCGGCGCCAGGTGCAGGTCGACTGGCTGCACGACGGCGCGTGCGACACGCTGATCGAGGCCGAACGTTCGTCGACCGATGCGCCGCCCGTCGCGCTGCCCGAATCGCGCGATGCGGCGACCACGGCCGCGTGGACGGACGCCGTGCTGCGCGGCGAGGTGCCGGTGCCGGACACGGTTTCGCGGCAGGTCGCGACGATCGTGCAGATCGCCCGTATCGCGCGCTGACGGCACGGCCGGCGACCCGCCCCTTTATCCCGACCATTTGACACACTGCCGCATCCTGGCATAGAGTGGTCGCCATGCGTTCCTTTCCGAACACCCTCCGAATTACCTCCGGCCGCCTAGCGCGGCCGCTATCGCTACGACTAGCCTAAGGCTGTCGTAGCGCCGTGTGCTGTCCGCACGGTCCCTCCCAGCAGTTCCTCGCAGTACCCCTCTCGCAGTTTTTACAACCGAAGTCGTCAGCATTCGTCCGTCTATCCGTCGGCCGATTCGCGAAGATCATCCGCATCTGCGGCGCCATTGCGCGCGGCGGTGCGAGGCAGCGCCAACCGTCGCCCATGCCGCCCGTCTTCGCTCGCGACTTGAGACCCGAGGTCCAGAAGATGCAGCGCAATCCGCAAGACAAATACCGTCCGTTCGAGCCCGTCCGCCTCAATGGCCGCCGCTGGCCGTCCCGCACCATCGAGCGTGCGCCCGTGTGGATGAGCACCGACCTGCGCGACGGCAACCAGTCGCTGATCGAGCCGATGAGCATCGAGCAGAAGCTGGAGTTCTTCGAGATGCTGGTTGCGATCGGGTTCAAGGAGATCGAAGTCGGTTTTCCGTCGGCGTCGCAAACCGACTTCGATTTCGTCCGCAAGCTGATCGACGACAAGCGGATTCCGGACGACGTGACGATCGAGGTGCTCGTGCAGTCGCGCGAAGACCTGATCGCCCGCACGTTCGACGCGCTCGAAGGCGTGCCGCGCGCGATCGTGCACCTGTACAACGCGGTCTGCCCGTCGTTCCGCCGCATCGTGTTCGGGATGTCGAAGAACGACGTGAAGGCGCTCGCGATCGACGGCACGCGCATCGTCAAGGAACACGCGGCCGCGCGCCCCGATACGCAGTGGACCTTCCAGTACTCGCCGGAAACCTTCAGCATGACCGAGCTGACGTTCGCACGCGAGATCTGCGACGCGGTCGCGCAGACGTGGCGCCCGACCCGCGACCACAAGATGATCGTCAACCTGCCGGCCACCGTCGAAGCCGCGAGCCCGAACGTGTTCGCCGACCAGATCGAATGGATGGACCGCAACCTCGCGTATCGCGACAGCATCGTGCTGTCCGTGCATCCGCACAACGACCGCGGCACCGCGGTCGCGGCCGCCGAACTCGCGCTGCTCGCGGGCGCCGACCGCATCGAGGGCTGCCTGTTCGGCAACGGCGAGCGCACCGGCAACGTCGATCTCGTCACGCTCGCGCTGAACCTCTACACGCAGGGCATCGACCCGGGCCTCGACTTCTCCGACATCGACGCGGTGCGCCGCGTCGTCGAGCGCTGCAACCAGATTCCCGTGCATCCGCGCCACCCGTACGCGGGCGACCTCGTGTTCACCGCGTTCTCGGGCTCGCACCAGGATGCGATCCGCAAGGGCTTCGCGCAGCAGCGCCCCGACGCGGCCTGGGAAGTGCCGTACCTGCCGATCGACCCGGCCGACCTCGGCCGCAGCTACGACGCGGTGATCCGCGTGAACAGCCAGTCCGGCAAGGGCGGCGCGACGTTCCTGCTCGAACGCGGAATGGGCTTCACGCCGACGCGCCGCGTGCAGATCGAATTCAGCCATGCAGTGCAGACGCTCGCCGACGCATCGGGCGAGGAAGTGACGGGCGACGCGATCTGCGCGCTGTTCGCACGCGAATTCTTCGAGACCGACGGCCCGGCCGCACGCCACGGCAGCAGCGCACGCTGGCAGAACCGCGAGATCGCGGCAGCGGCGCCCGCCGCCGATGCGACGCCCGAGGACGCGGTGCGACGTTTCGCCGCGGCATTTGCAGCGGCCGCCGGCGCCGCGATCGACGTCGCGTCGTGCGAACACGCCCGCACGACGGACGGCCGGATCGCGGTATCGGTCGGCTGCCGGGTCGGCGATGCGCCGCTGCGGCACGGGGTCGGCCTGCATGCCGATGCGGCGAGCGCCGCGCTCGACGCGGTCGTCAGCGCGATCAACCGTTCGGTCTGGCACTGCACGGACCGCCGCGTGGCGGCGTGACCGCCGGGCTTCGACTCAGGGTGACATGCCAGCGAGCGGCGCGTGACCGCCCGTGCGCCGCGCAATCCGCGCCGCACGGGCCAGCAAAAAGCGGCCCACAAGGCCGCTCGATTCGGGGACATGAAAAGGCGCGCGATGCGCGCTCATGTCTCGGTCGCGCACCGCGTCGCCTGCCACGCGAACAGGCTCCAGCGGCCCTGCTCGTGCGTGTGGACGGAGGTATAGGCAATCGGGAAGACCAGACCGCCGTTGTTCGTTTCCATCTCGATCAACGCGCGCCCCGTGACGACGCAGGTTTCGTCGCCGACGGGCAACACGTCCTGAGACTGGATTTCGATCTGGCGATAGCGGCGGCGGCCGGCGACGATGGCGTCGATGAACTGCTGCTTGGTTTCGCGTTTGCCATTGGTGTGGACGAAGAACACCTTGTCCGACAATAGCGCGTCGAGCGCCTCGCCGTCCCCGTCCACCATCGCCCGGAACCGATCGCGCTCGAGCGCGCGGATCGCATCGATCACCTTCGCCATCGCCTGACTCCTCGGCAACGCGCCCGCCGTGCGCGGGCGTACGGATCAGAAGTTGTACTGCACGTAGAACTGGTGGAAATTTATACCAGGATTCGGCTCTTTGATACCCGCGTTAGACACATGTTCAAAACGGTAGCCGACCTGATACTGTTGCCGTTGGCCGAACTGCACGCCGACGCCCGCAGTCGGTGCGAACTGGAACGCGGTCGACAGCGAAAAATTGTTCGAGATCGTCGGGTGTGTCAGAAGCCGCACACCACCGCCGGCCTCGATGAACGGGCGAATCTCCCCCGCGCTCCTGATGAAGCGGAACATCGGCGTCACGCCGAATTCGCCGATGCTGCTGTGGACGTTGCCGCCCGTGTGCCAGTACCCGACGTGCCCTTCGACGACAAACGCGAAGTGCCAGCCGCCGACCTGCCACCAGTTCCAGCCCGGATCCCACACGACGCCGAGATCGCCCTTGTCGATCCCGCGACGATCCGAAAACCCGCCGCCCGCCTGGATCCCCCATCGATCCGCAAACGCCGCACCCGATCCGCCCAGAAGTGACGCTGCCAACAATGCATGCAGCGCAAGCCGGCTGCGGGGCCGGCGATTCTTCTTATTGTTCATCTGACACTCCAACTTTTTGGGTTGAATGGAGCCTGCCGCAACGGCTTGGCCCGAGCGAACTGAATGTTATGGTAAAGGACTTTTCGGATCGGCATCACGAAGCGAAATGGCTTCCTTCCAAAACGACAAAAATCGAAATCGTCTACTGATTGTCATCAGAAACAACGGCTTACGGAACTTCGCGTCGCGCCTCCTGTCGCAGATTAGACTATCGACTCCACTTGATCGATAGAAAAACCGGGAACTCGGATGCCCCCGCCCGCTCTAAGGAATTAGCACTCGTCTTGCGGGAGTGCTAAGATGGCCCACGGAATCTCATTCGAGACCGGGGGTTTGTCCCTGATTCCAAAGGAGTTTTTTTAGTGAGCAACGCCCTGACCCTCCCGAATACCCTGAGCCCGACGCTGGCCAAGGCCGAATCGGCAGGCTCGCTGGCGCTCGCAGCCCAATCGATGTTGCCCGGCCAGCTCGGCAACATCGACGCGTATATCCAGGCCGTCAACCGCATCCCGCTGCTGACCGCCGAAGAGGAACGCCAGTACGCAACCGAATTCCGCGAAGGCAACAACCTCGACTCGGCGCGCCGCCTCGTGCTGTCGCACCTGCGTCTGGTCGTGTCGATCGCGCGCAACTATCTCGGCTACGGCCTGCCGCACGGCGACCTGATCCAGGAAGGCAACATCGGCCTGATGAAGGCCGTGAAGCGCTTCGATCCGGCGCAGAACGTGCGTCTCGTGTCGTATGCGATCCACTGGATCAAGGCCGAGATCCACGAGTACATCCTGCGCAACTGGCGCATGGTGAAGGTCGCGACGACGAAGGCGCAGCGCAAGCTGTTCTTCAACCTGCGCAGCCACAAGAAGTCCATGCAGGCGATGACGCCCGAGGAAATCGACGGCCTCGCGCAGGAACTCAACGTCAAGCGCGAAGACGTGACCGAGATGGAAACGCGCCTGTCGGGCGGCGACATCGCGCTCGAAGGGCAGGTGGAAGACGGCGAGGAGTCGTACGCGCCGATCGCCTACCTGGCCGACTCGCACAACGAGCCGACCGCCGTGCTCGCCGCGCGTCAGCGCGACTCGCTGCAGACGGACGGCATCGCGCAGGCACTCGAGGCGCTCGACGCCCGCAGCCGCCGCATCATCGAGGCACGCTGGCTGCACGTCGACGACGACGGCTCGGGCGGCTCGACGCTGCACGATCTCGCGGCCGAATTCGGCGTGTCCGCGGAACGCATCCGCCAGATCGAAGCAAGCGCAATGAAAAAGATGCGCACTGCCCTCGCCGAATACGCGTAAATCCACGGCGATTTAGAGCGCCTCATCGAAAACCGCTGCCCGACCGGCAGCGGTTTTTTTTCGCCCGTCTTTTTCGCGTGCTTGCACACGCTTCTGCGTGCGCTTCAGCGCGCATTTCTCCGCCCGTTTCTTCGTCCGTTTCTTCGTCCGCTTCACTGCCGATTAATTTGACCTGATTCGTCGGGTATCAGGCCGTTTCCGGGCCCCTTCCGCATAACCTTGATCTGCCTCAACTTTTGCCCCGCGTTTCGCGACGGTCTGCCGCAGCGCAGCACTCGGCATCGGAAAGCCGTCCTTTTAAAATTGGCATGTCCGGCGCAAAAGGATTAAAACAGCTTCACGGCCGTCATAAATCCGACGTAAAGTCGCCCCAAATCCGACCTAAATCGATTCAGGATAATCGCCTTGATCTCGATCAATAAAGAGCCTGCGCCGCCGTCTCCCCCGCGGCCGGCCCGCACGATCGGCTGGCGCGCGCGCATCGCCGCGTGGGCACGCGGACCGACCCTCGCCCGCGACATCACCCTGGTGCTGATCGTCAAGCTGATCCTCCTGATGTCGCTCAAATACGCATTCTTCAATCATCCGCAGGCCGAGCACATGTCGCTTCCGCCTGCCGCCGTCGCCGAGAAGCTGCTCTCGGTACCGGCGCCTGCATCCACCGAGGGAGACCACCATGATAAGTAGCGAAGTCGTCGATCTGTCACGTCTGCAGTTCGGCATCACGGCGCTCTACCATTTCCTGTTTGTGCCGTTGACGCTCGGCCTGTCCTGGCTGCTCGTCATCATGGAAGCCGTCTACGTGATGACCGGCAAACAGGTCTACAAGGACATGACCCAGTTCTGGGGCAAGCTGTTCGGCATCAACTTCGCGATGGGCGTGACCACCGGCATCACGCTCGAATTCCAGTTCGGTACGAACTGGTCGTACTACTCGCACTATGTCGGCGACATCTTCGGCGTGCCGCTCGCGGTCGAAGGCCTGATGGCGTTCTTCCTCGAATCGACATTCGTCGGCCTGTTCTTCTTCGGCTGGAACCGCCTGTCGAAGGTCAAGCACCTGATGGTCACGTTCCTCGTCGCGCTGGGCTCGAACCTGTCCGCGCTGTGGATCCTCGTCGCGAACGGCTGGATGAACAACCCGGTCGGCGCCGAGTTCAACTACCAGACGATGCGCATGGAGATGACGAGCCTGTTCGACGTGCTGTTCAACCCGGTCGCGCAGGTGAAGTTCGTGCACACGGTGTCGGCCGGCTACGTGTCGGCGGCGATGTTCGTGCTCGGCGTGTCGTCGTGGTACCTGCTGAAGAAGCGCGACGTCGACTTCGCGCTGCGCTCGTTCGCAGTCGCGGCCGGCTTCGGCCTCGCAGCGACGCTGTGCGTGATCGTGCTCGGCGACGAATCGGGCTATACGACCGGCGAAGTGCAGAAGATGAAGCTCGCCGCGATCGAATCCGAATGGGAAACGCAGCCGGCGCCAGCATCGTTCACGCTGATCGGCATTCCGAACCAGGAAGCACAGCGCACCGACTACGCGATCAAGATCCCGTACGCGCTCGGCCTGATCGCGACGCGCTCGATCGACGAACCGGTGATCGGCCTGCGCGAGCTCGCGAAGCACAGCGAGGAGCACATCCAGAGCGGGATGGTCGCGTACGGCGCGCTGCAGAAGATCAAGCAGGGCGACACGAGCGACGCGACCCGCGCGCTGTTCGACCAGCACAAGCAGTATCTCGGCTACGGGCTGATGCTCAAGCAGTTCACGCCGAACGTGGTCGATGCGACGCCCGAGCAGATCAAGGCCGCCGCGAAGAAGACGATCCCGCCGGTCGCGCCCGTGTTCTTCTCGTTCCGGATCATGGTGGCCCTCGGCTTCCTGTTCGTCGCGACGTTCATCGCCGCGTTCTGGTTCTGCGCGCGCCGCGAACTGCTGCAGGACAACCGCCGCTGGTTCCTGCGCTATGCGGTGTGGGCGATCCCGCTGCCGTGGATCGCGATCGAATTCGGCTGGATCGTCGCCGAGCTCGGCCGCCAGCCGTGGACGATCGCCGGCGTGCTGCCGACGCACCTGTCCGCGTCGAGCCTGCAGCCGAGCGACCTGTACCTGAGCCTCGCGGGCTTCATCCTGTTCTATACGGCGCTGTTCGTCATCGAGATCAAGCTGATGTTCAAGTACGCGCGCCTCGGCCCGTCGTCGCTGCATACCGGCCGCTATCACCACGAAATCGCAGCCGCCAGCGAGCACGCCCCGGCGTGAGCACGCACCTGAAACGGAACAAGGAATCGCTATGGACTATGCAACTCTCAAGCTGATCTGGTGGCTGCTCGTCGGCGTGCTGCTGATCGGCTTCGCCGTCACCGACGGCTTCGACATGGGCGCGACCGCGCTGCTGCCGTTCCTCGGCAAGACCGACGAAGAGCGCCGCATCATCGTCAACACCGTCGGCGCAACGTGGGAAGGCAACCAGGTGTGGCTGATCACGGCCGGCGGCGCGATGTTCGCCGCCTGGCCGCTCGTCTACGCGGCGTCGTTCTCCGGCTTCTACTTCGCGATGCTGCTCGTGCTGTTCGCGCTGTTCTTCCGGCCCGTGGGCTTCGACTACCGCAGCAAGCGGCCGGACCCGCGCTGGCGCGCGGGCTGGGACTGGGGCCTGTTCATCGGCGGCTTCGTGCCGGCGCTCGTGTTCGGCGTCGCGTTCGGCAACCTGCTGCAGGGCGTGCCGTTCAAGTTCGACAGCGACCTGCGCGTGACCTACTACGGCAGCTTCTGGGCGCTGCTGAACCCGTTCGCGCTGCTGTGCGGGCTCGTCAGCCTCACGATGCTCGTCGCGCACGGCGCCGCGTTCATCAAGATGAAGACCGACGGCGTGATCGCGCGCCGCGCCTCGATCGCACTGCGCGCGGCGTCGTTCCTCGCGGTCGTGCTGTTCGTGCTGGCCGGCGTGCTGGTGGCGTCGTATATCGGCGGCTTCCACATCACCCACGCCGCACCGACCGACACCGTCGCGAACCCGCTGCTCAAGGACGTCGCCGCCGGCTCGGGCCTGTGGCTCGCGAACTACAGCGAATTCCCGTGGATGATCGCGGCGCCTGTCGTCGGGATCGCAGGCGGCGTGCTCGCGCTGCTGCTCGCCGGCTCGAAGCAGGAGAAGACGGCGTTCTTCTGTACGGGCCTGATGATCGTCGGCGTGATCCTGACCGCGGGCTTCTCGATGTTCCCGTTCATCATGCCGTCGTCGCTCGACCCGCGCAGCAGCCTGACCGTGTGGGATTCGACGTCGAGCCACATGACGCTGCAGGTGATGCTGTTCGCGGTGATCGTGTTCCTGCCGCTCATCCTGATCTACACGAGCTGGGTGTATCGCGTGATGCGCGGCAAGGTCACGCACCAGACGCTCGAAGAGAACAAGCACTCGATGTATTGATGCATTGAACCGGGCCGGGGCGCACGCGCCCTCGCCCACCGTTTCGCAAGGAGTCGGACCATGTGGTATTTCAGCTGGATTCTCGGTATCGGCGTCGCGCTGTCGTTCGGCATCGTCAACGCGATGTGGCTCGAAGCGCGGCAGAAGGCGCAGGAGGCGCCCGTGCGCGCACGCCGCGACTGACGCCCGGCGCGCGCGGCCGATCGCGCGGCCGCCGTCCGGAACGAACCTCGCCTCGCGCGAGGTTTTTTTTCGTCCGGCCCCGCCGGACAGGTGCCGGGAGCCGATGCCAATTTAGCGCCAGATTGATACCACTTGAATACCAATAAAAGGTTTCATAAGATCTTTGGACACGGCCGCTGACAGGCCGATTCCTTCTGGGTGGGGGAGACATGCGAATCCCGTGTGTGGCGCGCGCCGGCGCGCCATGTCGACGTCCGCGTACGGCGGTGTCCGCCGTCGCGCTCGCGCTCGTGCGCGGCCGGCCGAACCGGGCCGACTGCGGTCGGCTTGCCGCCGCGGCAATTGCGGCGCGGCACCGATGATCATGCGCACATCACCGCGCCGATCCGATCGGCACGCGTGCCCGCCTCCCGTTCCGTAACGCACGCCTCCGCGTGCAGATGGCGCGCGGTGCAGTCGCATCGCCCCGCGTGCCGGTATCTCCCGCAGCTCCATTGAAAGACCCGAACGCCGCGACGTCGCCCCACGACGCCGCCAGGCCCCCTTTTTTTCAGGAGTTCGAGTGAAGCGTACCTTGCCATCCCTTCTTGCAAGTCTGCTGATCGCGGTGCTGTCGCCAGCCGCGAATGCGGCCCAACCGGCGCCGGCCGCCTCCGGCGCGACCGCCGGCACCGCGCTGGCCACCGCGCAAGCCGCCAGCCTCGCGGCGGCGCTGTCGAACGGCCTCGCGTTGCGCGTCGCCGTCGACAACAACCACGCGGGCACGGCCGGCGTGCCGTGCGCCGATCTCGGCGCCGACGGCGCGGCCTGCGCGACGGGCCGCCTGATCCTGCAGAACCGCGGCCACCAGGCGATCGCCGACGGTGGCTGGAAGCTCTACCTGCACAGCATCCGCCGGCTGCTGCGGATCGACCGTCCGGGCTTCGCGCTGCGGCGGCTCACCGGCGACCTGTACGAACTGACGCCGCAGCCGGGCTCGGTGCGGCTCGCACCCGGCGAGCGCCTCGAGCTGCCGTTCGTCGCCGAATACTGGCTGCTGCGCTACAGCGACGTGATTCCGCGCCCGTATGTCGTCGTCGACGGCGCACCGCCGGCCGTGCTCCGCTACAACGACACCGACAACGAGCTGCGCTACGTCGAATCGCTGCCGGCCGACGCGCAGAACAACTCGACCGGCAATGCGCCGCCCGTGGCCGCGCGGCCGGATGCGAGCCGCGCGCTGCCGAGCGTGAAGCGCGAACAGCCGCTGCCCGGCACGCTCGACCTGCGCGGCGTCGAGCTCGCGCTGCCGGACCTGCCGGACGCGCAGGTCGCGGCGCTGCGCGAACGCGCGACGACCCTCGGGCTCGACGGCGCACGCATACCGGTTCGCGGCGCCGTCGCGCCGCGCCGGCTGCCGGCCGACATCGCGACGCCGGGCGGCTACCGCCTCGCGATCGGGCCGCGCGGCGTGCTGATCGAAGGCTACGATCGCGCGGGCCTCTACTACGGCGTGCAGACGCTCTACTCGCTCGCGCCGGCCGGCGGCGGCCCGATCCCGGCGATGCTCGTCGAGGATGCGCCGCGCTTTACCCATCGCGGGATGCACGTCGATCTCGCGCGCAACTTCAAGCACCCGGCGACGCTGCGCCGCCTGATCGACCAGATGAGCGCGTACAAGCTCAACCGCCTGCACCTGCACCTGTCCGACGACGAAGGCTGGCGCATCGAGATTCCCGGCCTGCCCGAGCTGACCGAGATCGGCGGGCGCCGCTGCCACGACCCGAGCGAGACGCGCTGCCTGCTGCCACAGCTCGGCTCGGGCCCCGACAACCGTTCGGGCGGCGGCTACCTGACGCGCGACGACTACGTGTCGCTCGTGCGCTACGCGGCCGCGCACTTCGTGCAGATCATCCCCGAGATCGACATGCCCGCGCATGCGCGCGCGGCCGTCGTGACGATGGAAGCGCGCTACCGGCGGCTGCATGCGGCCGGCCGCGAGCAGGAAGCGAACGCATACCGGCTGCTCGATCCGCAGGACACGACGAACCTGACGACGGTGCAGTTCTACGACCGGCGCAGCGACCTGAACCCGTGCGTGCCGGGCGCGCTCAATTTCGCGTCGAAGGTGATCCGCGAGATCGCGGCGATGCACGCGGACGCGCAGGCGCCGCTGCAGACGTGGCACTACGGCGGCGACGAAGCGAAGAACATCTTCCTCGGCGCGGGCTTCCAGCCGCTGAACGGCACCGACCCGAACAAGGGGCGCATCGATCTCGCCGCGCAGGACAAGCCGTGGGCGCGTTCGCCCGCGTGTACGACGCTGCTCCAGCGCGGCGAGATCAAGTCGATCGACGAGCTGCCGACGCGTTTCGCGAAACAGGTGAGCGCGGCCGTCAACGCGAACGGGATCGACACGATGGCCGCGTGGCAGGACGGCATCAAGCATGCGAACGGGCCGCAGGACTTCAGCACGCGCCACGTGATGGTGTCGCTGTGGGACACGATCTTCTGGGGGGCGTCGGACAGCGCACGCGACCTGAGCGGCAAGGGCTACCTGACGGTGCTCGCGCTGCCCGACTACCTGTACTTCGACTTCCCGTACACGCTGAACCCGCGCGAGCGCGGCTACTACTGGGGCTCGCACGCGACGGACGAGTACAAGGTGTTCTCGCTCGCGCCGGAGAACCTGCCGCAGAACGCCGAAGTGATGGGCGACCGCGACGGCAACCCGTTCGAAGTGACCGGCACGGGGCCCGCGCCGCGCATCGAAGGCATGCAGGGGCAAGCGTGGGGCGAGGTGATGCGCAACGACACCTTCCTCGAATACATGGCCTATCCGCGGCTGCTCGCACTCGCCGAGCGCGCGTGGCACCGCGCCGACTGGGAGCTGCCGTATGCGGCCGGCGTGCGCTTCAAGCGCGGCGACACGCATCACGTCGACACGGCTGCGCTGCAGCGCGACTGGGCCGGCTTCGCGACACTGCTCACGCAACGCGAGCTGCCGAAGCTCGACCGGGCCGGTGTCGGTTACCGGAAGCCGACCTTCACGCTGACGAATCCGTGACCGGCTGAACGCTCGCGCGATGCGCGATGCGGGCGAACGCATCGCCCCCTCGCCCGCCCCAAAGAAAAACGGCTTGCGACGCATCGCAAGCCGTTTTCGTTTTACCGCCTGGCCGAATCCGCCACGCGGATCCGGCCGGCTTCATCGCATCATGCCGGTTGCACGGCGGCGCCGCCGCCCGACGACGGCAGGCGCGCGCCAAGCTGTTCGGCATAGCGTGCGGCCGCGTTGCCGCAGACGATGTGGAACGTGTCGAGCGACACCCAGGCGACGTCGAGCGCACCGAGGCGATCGCGATCGACCGCCGACGGATCGCGCACGACAACGCGCAGGCGCGTGGTCGCCACTGCATCGAGCGATGCGACGTTGGTCGCGCCGCCGAACACCGCGAGCCAGCGCGCCGGCTCCGGATCGAGCGGGCCGGCGGCCGCGCCCGTGACGGGCTGCGCAGCAGCAGCCGTCGCGGTCGACGCGGCACCCGTCGCGCCGCTGCCGATCGCGGCACGCATTTCGTCGGCGATGATGTCGGCCTCCGGCCCGATGATCACCTGCACGCTGTTGCCGCCGCGCTTGAGCACGCCGCGCGCACCGATCGACTTCAGTTCCGGCTCCGAGACCTTCTCCGGATCGACGACGGTCAGGCGCAGGCGCGTCGTGCAGGCGTCGACGAACGACAGGTTGCCCGCGCCGCCGAGTGCGGCGATGTAGCGCTGCGCGCGCGGTGCGGCGGCCGTCGCAGCGGCGCCCGCAGCCGGTGCGACGAAGCCGCCCGATGCGTACGATTCGGCAGCCGCATCGGCCGATGCCGGCTCACGGCCCGGCGTCGCCATGTTGAACTTGCGGATGAAGAAGCGGAACAGCCCGTAGTACGCGACGCCATACGCGATGCCGAGCGGGATCGCGATCCAGCCCTTCGTCGACAGCCCGTAGTTCAGCACGTAGTCGATCGCGCCGGCCGAGAACGTGAAGCCCAGCTTCACGCCGAGGATCTGGCAGACTGCGAGCGACAGCCCCGTCAGCACCGCGTGGATCACGTACAGCACCGGCGCGAGGAACATGAAGCTGAATTCGATCGGCTCGGTCACGCCGGTCAGGAACGACGTGAGCGCCATCGAGAACAGCAGGCCGCCGACCATCGCGCGGCGCTCCTTCGGTGCCTCGTGCAACATCGCGAGACACGCGGCCGGCAGGCCGAACATCATGATCGGGAAGAAACCGGCCATGAAGGTGCCTGCGGTCGGGTCGCCCGCGAAGAAGCGGTGCAAGTCGCCGTGCACGATCTCGCCGCCGGCGGGCGGCGTGAAGTTGCCGAACACGAACCACGCGAGCGAGTTGATGATGTGGTGCAGGCCCGTGACGAGCAGCAGGCGGTTCAGGAAGCCGAACACGAACGCCCCGATCGCGCCCGCCGTCGTCAGCCATTGGCCGGCCGCGTCGATCAGATGCTGGACCGGCTGCCACACGTACCCGAACACGATGCCGAGTATCACGCAGACCAGCCCCGTTATGATCGGCACGAACCGTTTGCCGCCGAAGAACGCGAGGTAGTCCGGCAGCTTGATGTCCTTGTAGCGGTTGTACAGCAGGCCCGCGACGACACCCGCGATGATCCCGGACAGCACGCCCATGTTCAGCTTGGGATCGATGTCCTTCATGATCGCGGTTTCGATCAGGTAGCCGATCGCGCCCGCGAGGGCTGCCACGCCGTTGTTGTCCTTCGCGAAGCCGACCGCCACGCCGATCGCGAACAGCAGCGGCAGGTTGTCGAAGATCGCACCGCCGGCATCGGCGATCATCTTGATGTTGAACACGTCCGGCTGGCCGAGTCGCAGCAGGATGCCGGCGACCGGCAGTACCGCGATCGGCAGCATCAGTGCCCGGCCCAGGCCCTGTATTTTCAGAAACGGATTCCCGTTCATTCAGTCCTCCAATCCTTGTCTCGTCATTAATCGTCGTTGAGCTGATGGCTTTCGTCGTAATACGGGTCGCGAACCTGCCGCCGACGGTCAGTCGAGCGGCCAGACCTCGCGACTTGCTGCCCTTACCGCCTGTGCCGAATCGAGCGCGAGCAGATCCTGCGCGCGCTGACGGCACAACTGGTAATCGAGACGGCGCACACGCGCCTTGATGCCCGGCACCGACACGGGGTCGACCGACAGTTCGGTCACGCCGAGGCCCACCAGGACCGGCACCGCGAGCGGATCGCCGCCGAGCGCGCCGCACACGCCGACCCACTTGCCGTGCTTCGCGGCGCCGCGCACCGCGATGTCGATCAGGCGCAGCACGGCCGGATGCAGGCCGTCGGATTGCGCGGCCAGATCGGCCTGGCAGCGGTCCATCGCGAGCGTGTATTGGGTCAGGTCGTTGGTGCCGATCGACAGGAAATCCGCGTGCTGCGCGAGCTGGTCGGCCAGCAGCGCGGCCGACGGCACCTCGATCATCACGCCGACTTCGATCGGCTCGGTGCGGCCCTGCGCACGCGCGAATTCGTCGATGCGCTTGCGCAGCCGCACGAGCTCGCCCGCGTCGGTCACCATCGGCAGCAGGATGCGCACCGCGCCGAGCGGCTTCACCGCGAGCAGGCCCTGCAATTGATCGTCGAGCAGATCGGGGCGCACCTGCGCGAGGCGGATGCCGCGCAGGCCGAGCGCCGGGTTCGGTTCGGGCGGCAGCGTCAGGTAGTCGACTTCCTTGTCCGCGCCGACGTCGAGCGTGCGGATGATCGCGGTGCGGCCCTGCAGCGCGTCGACGATCGACTGGTAGCTCTGCTGGTGTTCGACGACCGTCGGCGCAGCCTGGCGATGGATGAACATCAGTTCGGTGCGCAGCAGGCCGACCGCGTCCGCGCCGTTGTCGACCGCGGTGTTCGCATCGTCGAGCGTCGCGATGTTCGCGGCGACCTCGATCGCGCGGCCGTCGACCGTTGCTGCGGCTTCACCGGCGAGTTGCCGGTTTGCCTCGCGCACGCCGTCCAGGCGCTGGCGCTCGTGCCGCGCGCGTTCGACGTCGAGCGCGGTCGGTGCATGTTCGAGCCGGCCGGCACTCGCATCGACGACGACCTGCGTGCCGTCGGGAATCGCGTACAGCGCATCGCCGACCGCGACCAGCGCCGGAATGCCGAGCTGTCGCGCGATGATCGCCGCGTGCGACGTCGCGCCGCCGCGCGCCATCACGAGCGCGGTCACGCGCTGGCGATCGAGCGACGACAGGTCGGACGGCGTGAATTCCTCGGCCGCGAGCACGGCCTCGTCGGGCAGCGCACGCGCGGCACCGTTCGTGTGGCCGAGCGCACGCAGCACGCGCTTCTCGATGTCGCGCAGATCGGCTGCGCGTTCGGCGAGCAGCGCGTCGTCGAGCTTCGACAGCGTGTCGATCTGCGTGCGGATCGTCGCGCGCCACGCGAAACCCGCGCTCTTGCCGAGGCTGATCAGGTCGCGCGCTGCGTCGATCAGCGTCGGGTCCTCGAGCAGCACGCGATGCACCGCGAAGATACCCGCTTCGCCGACCGCCCCGCGCGCCGATGCGTTGCGCACCGTTTCGTCGAGTTCGGCGTCGACCGCCTTCAGTGCCTGGTCGAGCTGGCGGCTTTCCGTCGCCGGCGTGCCGGCAGCCTGCTCGGGCGGCACGATTTCCGCGTCGTCGAGACGCACCAGCGTGCCGACTGCGATGCCGGGCGCCGCGCACACGCCGGCGAGCGTGTTCGGGTCGATCTGCGCGCCGGTGTTGCGCGCGATCGTCTGCGGCACGGGCGACGTCATCCGCGCCGGCTTTTCCTCGACTTCGCCGTGCGCTTCGCGCAGCAGCTCGTGCTCGACTGCATCGACCGCCTGTTGCGCATGCGCGCCGCGGCCAACCAGTTCGACCGTCGCACCTTCGCCGGCGCCCAGGCCGAGCAAGCCGACGACGCTCGCGATCGATGCCTTGCGGCCGTCGAACAGCACGTCGACGGTCGCGTCGAACCCGCGCACGGCTTCGCGCGCACGCGCGGCCGGCCGCGCATGCAGGCCGCCCGGCTGCGCGAGCACGATCTCGCGGCGCACTTCGTTCATGGCCGCCGCGCCGGTCTGTGCCGCCTGCGCAGCGGCTGCGCCCTTGCCGCGCAACGCGAGCAGCGGCGTCTCGCCAGCGGTCGCGAAACCGCTCGCACGGTCGACGACCTCGAACGCGTCGGAGTTCGCGATCGCGATCACCGACACGAGCGAATGCGCGCTGCGCGCCACCGCGTCCTGATCGAATTCGATCAGCAGCGTGCCCGCGTCGACACGTGCGCCGGCTTCGACGTGTGCGATGAAGCCCTGCCCGTTCAGCTCGACGGTATCGATGCCGATGTGCAGCAGCACTTCCGCGCCTTGCGGCGTCGTGATCGTCACCGCGTGGCCCGTGCGCGCGAGATGCGACACGACGCCCGCGCACGGCGCGACGAGTTTGCCCGCGAGCGGGTCGATGCCGATGCCGTCGCCGAACATTCCGCCGGAGAACACCGGATCGGGCACGTCGGCCAGCGCGACGATCGGCCCCGTCAAGGGGCTAAGCAGGACGATCTGATCGTGGGTGGGACTCTTCAACTGGGACTCCTCGGCGCGTCTCATCGGCTTTCTCGGCTATCAGTGCGTTTCGGTGACTTTGTTCAGGTGGCGCGGCGTGTCGGGATTGCGGCCGCGCGCGACGGCGAGATCCGCCGCCATCACGTAGAACGAAAGAATGGCGGCGATCGGGTCGAGCGCCGAATGGGCGGACTGCGCAAGCGGCAGCGTCGCGCCGGGGGTGCCGGCGGGCGCCGCGAGCAGCACGGCCGCGCCGCGGGCGCGCATGTCGGCGGCGAGCTGCAGCAGGCCGGCCTGCTCGGGCCCGGGCGGTGCAAACACGAGCAGCGGATAGTCGCGGTCGATCAGCTCCATCGGGCCGTGACGGACTTCGGCGCTCGAGAACGCCTCGGCCTGGATGCCGGACGTTTCCTTCAGCTTCAGCGCGGCTTCCTGCGCGATCGCGAGGCCGAGACCGCGGCCGATGACGATCATCCGCTCGACGCCCGCGAGCGCGGCAACCGCCTGCGACCAGTCGAGCCGGCCGGCCTGCGCGAGCACGTCGGGCAGCCCGCGCAACGCGGTCATCAGCGCGGCGTCGCGCTGCCAGTAGGCGACGATCTGCGCGGACAGCGACAGCATCGCGATATAGCTCTTCGTCGCGGCAACCGACAGTTCGGGGCCGGCGAGCAGCGGCAGCTGGTGCTCGCACGCGTCGGCGAGCGGCGACGGCAGCACGTTCACGGCGGCAACGGTGCGTGCGCCGGCTTCGCGCAGCGCGGCCATCGTGTTGACGAGATCGGGGCTCTTGCCCGACTGGGAAAAGGCGATTGCAAGCTGGTCCTGCACCTTCAGCGGCGCCTGCTGCAGCGTCGCGACCGACATCGGCAGCGATGCGACCGGCACGCCGAGGCGGCTCATCGTCAGGCTCGCGAAATAGCTCGCGGCGTGATCCGAGCTGCCGCGTGCGACCGTCAGCGCGACGGCCGGCGGGTGATCGAGCAATTGACCGGCAAGCGCTTCGACGCGCGAGGTGTCGGCGATCTGCGCGGCGACGACCTGGGCGGACTCGCGCGCTTCCTTAAGCATATTCGACAATCGATTCTCCTTCGACGTAGGTCGCGGTGAGGTTCAGGTCGCGGTCGAACACCGCGAGGTCGGCCCATGCGCCGCGCTCGAGGCGGCCGCGATCGGTGACGCCGAGGTAGTCGGCCGCGTAGCGCGACATCCGGTTCGACACGTCGGCAATCGGCAGGCCGAGCGATACGAGGTTGCGCAACGCCTGGTCCATCGTCAGCGTGCTGCCGGCAAGCGTGCCGTCGGCCAGCCGCACGCCGCCGAGGCACTTCGTCACGTGCTGGCTGCCGAGCCGGTATTCGCCGTCGGGCATGCCCGTTGCGGACGTGCTGTCGGTCACGACGTACAGGCGCGGGATCGCGCGCAGCGCGGCACGAATCGCACCCGGATGCACGTGCAGCAGGTCGGGGATGATTTCCGCGTATTCGGCGTGAGCAAGCGCCGCGCCCACGAGGCCCGGGTTGCGGTGGTGCAGCGGCGACATCGCGTTGAACAGGTGCGTGAAACCGCATGCGCCGTGCTTGAGCGCGGCGACCGCGTCGTCGTAGGTCGCGAGCGAGTGGCCGAGCTGCACGCGTACGCCGCGCGCGGCCATCTCGCCGATGATCTCGATGTGGCCCGCGATTTCCGGTGCGAGCGTGACGACGCGGATCGGCGCGATCGACAGGTACTTCAGCACTTCGTCGAGCACGGCCGACACGGCCGCGTCGGGCTGCGCGCCGAGCTTGCCGGGGTTGATGTACGGCCCTTCGAGGTGCACGCCGAGCACGCGCGAGCCGCCCGGCGTGCGCGTACGCGCAACGCTGCCGAGGTTCGCGACAACCTGCATCAGTTCGTCGCGCGGCGCGGTCATCGTCGTCGCGAGCAGGCTCGTCGTGCCGAACTGCGCGTGCGTGCGGACGATCGTCTCGATCGCGTCGCCGCCTTCCATCACGTCGGCGCCGCCGCCGCCGTGCACGTGCAGGTCGATGAAGCCGGGCAGGATGTACGGCGCGTCGTTCTTCGCGGGATCGACGGGCTTGCCGTCGAGCGTGGTGATGCGGCCGTTCTCGCTATCGAGCGATCCGTAGATCCAGCCGTCGGGGGTGAGGATGTTTCCAGTCAGCATGACGTTCTCTTGATGATCTGGTGACGCGTGCATCCGCGTCGTGATTTGCAAATTCGTGTCGTTGCTTCGCGCGTGCCGCGCGCGGGCAGTCTCGCGCGTCAGCGTTTCAGTTCGGCGACGAAGTCGTAGTAGTCGTCGCGGCAATACGTTTCGCTCACTTCGATCGCGCGCTGGTCGGCGCCGTAGCCGATTCGCGTGATCACCAGCAGTGCCGAGCCCGGCTTCACCGCCATCCATTTCGCGATCGCGTGCGTCGCGTTCGCCGCGCGAAAGTGCTGCAGCGCACGCACGACGGTCATGCCGCGCGCGTCGAGGTATTCGTACAGCGACGCGCCGAGCACCTGCGGATCGGGCACCACCGCAGCCGGCAGCGTCGAGTGCTCGACCGCCATCACGATGCCGTCCGCGCGGCGCAGCCGTTCGAGCCGGGCAACCGTCGCACCCGGCGCGAGGCCGAGACGCGTGATCTCGTCGCGGCTCGCGGCGCGCAGCGTGCGCGACAGCCACACCGAATCGGGCACGAAGCCGCGCTGCTGCATCTTCGCGGTGAAGCCGACGAGACGCGACAGCGGATCGGCCACGCGCGGCGTGATGAAACTGCCCGCCCCGCGCGCCCGCTTGATCAATCCCTGCTCGACCAGCAGCGCCAGTGCACGGCGGGCCGTGATCCGCGATACGCCGACCGACACCGACAGCAGCCGCTCCGACGGCAGCGCCTCGCCGGCCCGCCACGCGTCGCCGTGGATCGCGCTCGCCAGGTTGCGGGCGAGCTGCAGATAGAGCGGCGTATCGTTGAGCGGATCGGGCGCCAGTTCGGACCAGCCGGTTTCCATGTGCCTCCGGGTGTCGGACGACGACCTCGGGCCGTCGAAAGTGAACGCATTATATAACCACCATAATACCAGTCAACGAACTGGTATTAGCGTCGTGAAAATCCCCGCAAGCCTTGCCCGGCAAGCGTTTTAGCACCAGCAAAGCCTTTGTTTACAACGTGATGCAGGATAGGGATTTACCCGGATTGGTATGCAAGGGGACAGTTCCGGTGCGTGGCCGGGCCGGGTTTCGGGTGCAAATATGAGACCGAAATAGAACCAGTTGGGCGGACTGGTATGCATCGGCGGCGGGGGTGCCGGTGCGACGGGGACAGGCGGACCGGCCGGCGCCGGAAGGGCCGCGGGCAAACTCCGTGCAATCGTGGCGTAGGACGAACGTTCACCTCGGCCGAATCTCGCGCGGCCGTCGGCCGGCCCGATCCGCATCCGGCACGACGCGGACGCCCGCGCGCATCGCCTCCTACTCGGCCGTCCTTCTCCACGACCGGAACAGATCCAGCAGCGCACGGCATGGCGCCGACGTCGCTCCGCCCCGCCGCCACACCGCACCGACGTCCATCGTCGGCACGGTCACGCTGAGATTGCGGCGGCTGATCCGGTTTCCTTCCAGGGACCAGGGCCGGTACACGAGGTCCGAGAGTATCGTCACCCCTTGCCCGAGCGCGACGAGGCTTCTCACGGCCTCGATCGATTTGCTCTGCATCCAGACGTTCGGCGTGATCCCGTAGCTCCCCCAGTACTTGCCGACGGTTCGCAGGTGCTCGTCCATGTCCAGCAGCAGATAGTTCTCGCGCGCGACGTCTTCGAGCGTGACGCGATGGGCGTCCTGCAGCGGATGATCCGGATGGGTCCACAGCCGGCGCGGCGAACGAAGCATCGTCTCGTATTTCAGGTCGCCGACTTCCGCGGTGTTCGACACCAGCAGCAGCGCAATATCGAGGCGATCGTCGACCAGCATCTCCTCGATTGCTTCGCGTTCGCTTTCGACGATGCTCACGCTCAGGTTGCCGAACCGCCGCGAAATGGCGGACATCAGCGACGGCATCAGATACGCCGAGATGGTTTCGGTCATCCCGATACGGACATGCCCCGAGATTTGCTCGGGATCCTCCTGCGCGGCTGAAACGGCGCGGTCGATGGACATCGTCGCGTGCTGCACATGACGCAGAAACCGCTCGCCGGCCGGTGTCAGACGGACGCCTTTCGCATGACGCAGAAGCAGCGTGACGCCGACCGCATCCTCGAGTTTCCGCAATGCGATCGTCATCGACGATTGAGACACCGAACAAAGATTGGCCGACTTCGAAATTTGCCCCGTATCGGCAACGGAGACGAAGTATTCGATCTGGCGCAGGGTGATGTGCGTGTTCACGGGAAAGGATCCGGGAAGTCCGGGCAACGCAGGATCAGCGTTGCCCCGAAGGCGCGGACAGTACACCAGATCGACGGTCGCGATATTGATTCAATATATATCGGACCATCGAAAGGATGAATTTGTCATGGCTGCCTTCGCTTCCTAGCATAGTCGGAAACATGACGTGGACGATGCGAACCGATGGAGACGCAGGAAAAGAAGGGCTATTGCACGCTGTGCCGGTCGCGCTGCGGCACGATCAACGTCGTGCGCGGCGACACGATGATCAAGGTCCGACCCGACGACACGCATCCGACCGGCCATGCGATGTGCATGAAGGGGAAGGCCGCGCCCGAACTCGTGCACAACCCGAATCGCGTGTTGTATCCGATGCGGCGCACACGCCCGAAGGATGCCGCCGACCCCGGCTGGCAACGCATCGGCTGGGATGAAGCGCTGTCCGAGATCGCGGAACGCCTCGCCCATTTCAAACGGGAAAACGGTGCCGAGTCGGTCGCGTTTGGCGTCACCACGCCAAGCGGAACGCCGATGAGCGACAGCATCGACTGGGTCGAGCGATTCGTCTGGTCATTCGGGAGCCCGAACATTTGCTATGCAACCGAGATCTGCAACTGGCACAAGGACAGCGCGCATGTCTTTACGTTCGGCTGCGGCATTCCCGTTGCGGATTACCGGCATGCGGAGCTCATCGTGCTGTGGGGAAACAATCCCGCCAACACCTGGCTCGCCCAGGCCGACGCCATCGCAAAAGGCCGCCGCAACGGCGCCAGGCTGATCGTCGTCGATCCGCGGCCGACCGCGCTCGCACGCGAGGCCGATCTGTGGCTGCGCGTCAATCCCGGGACGGATGGCGCGCTCGCGATGGCGATCGCGCGGCAGATGATCGCGACCGGCAACGTCGACGATGCGTTCGTCCGGGAATGGACGAACGGCCCATTGCTCGTGCGCGCCGACACCGGGCGGTTTCTGCGCGAGCGCGACATCGACAGGGACGCGTCGAGCAACCGGTACGTGCACTGGAACGCGACGCTCGATCGGCTGGAGCCGGCCGGAGAGGAACCCGCGACCCGACCTTCCGATCTGTTGATGGCCGGCGTCCGCCACGTGGCGGTCCGCGATTCGGCCGGGCACGGCATGCACGTGGCATGCACGCCGGCTTTCGACCTCTATTCGACAGCGCTCGACGCCTATACGCCGGAACATGCGGCGACGATCACGGGGGTCGATGCGGCCGACATCGTCGAAGCCGCCCGCCTGCTGCGGCCGCATCAGGCCATTGCCTATCACGCATGGTCGGGCGTCGGCATGCACACCAATGCCACTCAGACCGAGCGTTCGATTGCGACGTTGTATGCGTTGACGGGCGCGTTCGATACGCACGGCTCGAATCGGGAATGGACGAAGCAACCGGCCAACGCGGTCAGCAGCTACGCGATGCTGAACCCGCAGCAACGTGCAAAAGCGCTCGGCCTCGCGGAGCGACCGCTCGGCCCGCCATCGCAAGGCTGGGTCACGGCGCGCGACGTCTATCGTGCCATTCTCGACGGCGAACCCTACCGCGTACGCGCGCTGATCGCGTTCGGTACGAACATGGTGCTGTCCCAGGCGGATGGCGGCGTTGCGCACGACGCGCTCTGCGCGCTCGACTTTCATGTTCACTGCGATCTCTTCGAGACGCCGTCGTCACGCTATGCGGACATCCTGCTTCCCGTGAACACGCCGTGGGAACGGGAAGGCCTGCGTCTCGGCTTCGAGATCGACGAGCGCGCGGTCGAACTCGTGCAGCTCAGGCAGCGCATGGTGCCGCCGAGAGGAGAGAGCCGTGCGGACTACGACATCGTCTTCGACCTCGCCACGCGGCTCGGCATGCAGGACGCGTTCTTCGGCGGCAGCATCGAGGCGGGATGGAATCACGTGCTCGAACCGCTCGGGCTGGACGTCGCGTCGCTGCGCGCCCATCCCGAAGGCATCGTCAGGCCGCTGCCCCAAAGCGAGCGGCAGTACGCGGCGGCGACGCCCGACGGCATTCGTGGTTTCAACACGGAGACGCTGCGGGTCGAACTGTATTCCGAGAAACTGCATCGTCACGGCTACCCGCCCGTTCCGCAGTACGTACCGCCGCAGCACGGCGAGGATGCACGGTCGAACAACCGCCGTCGCTTCCCCTGTACGTTGACCTCGATGAAGAACGGGTACTACTGCCACAGCCAGCATCGCGGCCTGCCGAGCCTGCGTCGCCGTGCGCCGTACCCGGTAGCGGAACTCAATGACGAACTGGCGGCGGAACACGGCATCGTCGACGGCGACTGGTGCCTGATCGAAACGACGAACGGCTCGGCACGCTTCAAGGCACGCGTCGTACCGGAACTGGCACGCGACGTGATCGTGGCCGAATACGGCTGGTGGCAAGCCTGCGACGAAATCGGCCTGGATGCGCTCCCCGCGGGCGGGCCCGGCAACAGCAATTTCAACCGGCTCGCCTCGGCAACGCAACTCGATCCGGTCAGCGGATCGTCGCCGCTGCGTTCCATGCGTTGCCGCATCAGGCTCGACCGGTCGGTCGATCCGTCGCGACGAGCGTGGAAAGGGCTGCGGGATTTTGTCGTATCCGCGATGCGGGACGAAGCGAGCGGCGTGCGAACCGTCACGTTTCGCGCCGCGGACGGCGGCGCGCTGCCGGACTATTTGCCCGGCCAGCACGTGACCGTGCATATCCCGTCGCTCGGCGACGGCGGGACGACGCGCGCCTATTCGCTGACGGGCGCCGCCCGCGAAGACGATCGCCGCACTTACTCCATCTCGGTACGCCACCAGAAAGGCCAGACTCGCGACGGCACGGCGTTCGAAGGCGCGATGTCATCCCACATCCACGGCGCGCTCAAGGTCGGGGATCCCGTGTTGCTCGGTGCGCCCGGCGGCACGTTCGTCGTGCCGCCGGCATCGCGGCAGCCGGTCGTGATGTTCGCGGGCGGCATCGGCATCACGCCCTTCATCTCGTACCTGGAGTCGATCCGGGATCAGGCGGATCGCGCGCCGGAGTCGAGACTCTTCTATGCCAACCTGAACAGCACGACTCACGCGTTCCGCGAACGCATCGAGACATTGAGGCGGCGCCTGCCGAAGCTCGAGGTAGTCAACTGCTACAACCAGCCGCACGACGAGACGCTGGGGCACGACTATCAGATGCGGGGCTATCTGTCGGCCGACGTGGTCGACGACGACCTGATCCGGCGGCGCGCGCGATTTTATCTGTGCGGCCCTGAACCGATGATGCAGGCGATCACGTCGGGACTGATCGAACGCGGCGTACCGCCGTTCGACATCTTCAAGGAAGCATTCAGATCGCCGTCCAGGCCGGCGCTCGATCCGTCAAAGCAATACGCGGTGCAGTTCACGCGATCGCGTCGCACGGCCACCTGGACACCCCGCGACGGAAGCTTGCTGTCGTTCGCGGAGCGTCTCGGCATCGCATTGCCGAGCGGTTGCCGGGTCGGGCAATGCGAGAGCTGCGCGGTCAAGGTCGTATCGGGCGAAGTCACGCATTTGAGCGGGCATGGACCGGATGAATCCGACATGTGCCTCGCCTGCCAGGCCATTCCGGCAACCGACGTCAGCATCGACGCCTAACCCCCGTTTGAGGAAAGATTCACCATGAAATTTTTCGACGCCGCCGCGACACGCGACGCACTGGATTTCGAATCGCTGGTCGCACGCCTGCGACAGGCGTTCATCGACGGCTGCCATGTACCGCTGCGTCATTCGCACACACTCCATGCGGACAGCGAAAACGAAGGCACGGTGCTCATCATGCCCGCGTGGGAAGACGACGGCTACCTGGGCATCAAGACGGTCAACATCTTCCCGGGCAATGCGGGACACGGCATGCCCGGACTGCACTCGACCTACGTGCTCTATGACGGGCGGACCGGCAATCCGCTCGCACAGCTGGACGGCAACGAAATCACGTCGCGCCGCACCGCGGCTGCATCTGCGCTGGCCGCGACCTATCTGGCCCGCGCGGATGCGTCGCGCCTCGTGCTGATGGGGGCCGGCCGGGTCGGCAGCCTGGTTCCGCTCGCCTATCGCAGCCAGTTGCCGATCTCGGCCGTCGAGGTGTGGGACAGGGATCACGACGCGGTGGCACGACTGGTCGAGCGGCTGACCGGGCTCGGCTTCGATGCGACACCCGTCACGAACCTCGAGGAGAGCATCCGTCGCGCGGACGTCGTCACCTGCGCGACGCTGGCGACGGAACCGATTGTCCGCGGCGAGTGGCTCGCAGCGGGGTCGCACCTGGACCTGATCGGCAGCTTTACGCCGCGCATGCGCGAAGCGGACGACGACTGCTTCCGGCAGGCGGAGATTTATGTCGATACGGACGAGGCGCCGCAGAAATCCGGCGACCTTCTGGGCCCGCTGGCGCGCAACGTCATTGCGCGCGACAGCCTGAACCGGACGCTGACGGCGCTGTGCCGGGGCGAAGCACGGGGGCGGACGAACGACAGCCAGCGCACCGTGTTCAAGGCGGTCGGCACCGCGCTGGAGGATCTGGCCGCGGCTGTTCAAATATATGAAAAAACAAACTGACGCCGTGACGGGCAAGGAGATCGACATGAAAGAGCTGATGGACGTGCAGCGCGGCGACGCGCCGGCGGTTGACCGCGAACGCATGCTGGAGCGGATGGCCGCGGGCATGGCACGCTGGTCGGAGAAGTGGTTCCCGGACGCCTATATCTTCGCCGCGCTCGCGGTGGTGATCGTGGCGGCGGGCGCACTGGCGGTCGGTGCGCCGGTCACGCGGGTCGGCGTTGCGTTCGGCGACGGCTTCTGGAGTTTGATCCCGTTCACGATGCAGATGGCGATCGTCGCCATCTCGGGTTATGTCGTCGCGGTATCGCCGCCCGCATCGAGGCTGATCGATGCGCTCGCGCGCCTGCCGTCGTCCGGGCGCGCAGCGGTGACGTTCGTTGCGCTCGTCAGTATCGTCGCATCGCTGTTCAACTGGGCGATCAGCCTGATCTTCAGCGGCCTGCTGGTCCGTGCGCTGGCGCGCCGCACCGATCTGCGCATGGATTACCGGGCAGCGGGCGCGGCCGCCTATCTCGGGATGGGTGCGACGTGGGCGCTGGGATTGAGTTCATCCGCATCGCAATTGCAGGCGAATCCGGACAGCCTGCCCAAGGCGCTGCTGGCCATCTCCGGCGTCATCCCCTTCACCGAGACGATCTTTCTCCCGCAGTCGATGCTGATGGCTGTCGTGTTGACCGGCGTGTCGCTGCTGATCGCCTATCTGTCCGCGCCCAACGACACGCGGGCGAAAACCGCGGCGGAGCTGGGCATTGATCTCGACGAAAGCCACGCCGCGCTCGCACGTCCGACCCGCCCGGGGGACTGGCTCGAGTACAGTCCGCTCATCACCATCGCCATCGTCGCGATCGGCGCGATCTGGGCCTGGCACGAGTTCACGACGAAGAACCCGCTGATCGCGATCTCGAATCTGAACACGTACAACTTTCTGTTCCTGCTGCTCGGCATGCTGCTGAACTGGCGGCCGAGGCGATTCCTCAACGCCGTCGCGCGTTCGGTGCCGTCTGTTGCGGGTGTGCTGATCCAGTTTCCGCTGTACGGCGGAATCGCCTACATCCTGACGAAAGCGGCGGCGCCCGCCGGACTGCCGCTCTCCGATCACCTCGCCCATTTCTTCGTTACGATGTCGTCGCATTCGTCGTTTCCCGCGTTGATGGGCGTGTATTCGGCCGTGCTCGGGTTCTTCGTGCCGTCCGGCGGCGGCAAGTGGATCATCGAGGCGCCGTACGTCATCGAGGCGGCGAAACTGCTGCAGGTTCATCTGGGCTGGGCCGTGACCGTCTACAACGCAGCCGAGGCGTTGCCGAACCTGATCAACCCGTTCTGGATGCTGCCGCTACTCGGTGTGCTCGGGCTGCGTGCCCGCGACATTGTCGGTTTCACGTTCACGCAGCTGGTGGTTCACCTGCCGCTCGTGATCTTCATGCTCTGGGCGCTCGCGAGCACACTCGCCTACCATCCGCCCGTCATGCCGTAACGCGCAACGGGTTCATCGCATCGCGACGATCGACCGGCTTCACGCCCGTCGTGCCGCGCGCGGTGCGCCCCGGTATCAGTGGAACATCAGTGGAACTCGCGGCTCGACGTGCGCAGGCCACCGAGCAGCGGCGTCAGATCCTCGAAATGCTGTACGACGAGGTGCCTCACGTCGCTCGCGACCTGCCACACGCCGGACGCCGCGAGCAGCCGCGAATCGAGGGTCTCGCGGCGCTGCCGCGCGAGCAGTTCGGGCCGGACGATCAGGTTCACGCAGCCCGTTTCGTCCTCGAGCGTCATGAACATCACGCCTTTCGCGGTGCCCGGCATCTGCCGCGCGGTCACGAGCCCGCACGCACGCGCGAGCCGGCCGTCGGGCCGGTCGTGCAGTTCGGCCGCGGACGACAGCCGCCGCGCGCGCAGCGCGGGCCGCAGCAGCGCGACCGGGTGACGGTTCAGCGTGAGGCCGGTGGTGTGATAGTCGGCGAGGATGTCGTCGGCTTCCGACGGCGCGCCAAGCGCGGGCTTCTCCGCTTCGTCGATCGGCGCGGCGGCGAGCAGGTCGCGCTCCGGTGCCGCCGCGACGGCCTGCCACAACGCGTCGCGGCGATGACCGGCGAGCGTCGCGAGCGCGTTCGCGGCGGCGAGTGCTTCGAGGTCGCGGCGTTCGAGCTGCGCGCGGCGCGCGAGCGTGTCGACGTTGCCGAACGGGCCGGTTGCGCGTGCGGCTTCGATGCGGCGCGCGGCGGCTTCGCCGAGGCCGCGCACGAGCGACAGGCCGAGCCGCACGGCCGGCTGGCCGTGCGGCGGCAGCTGGCCGGGCAGCGCTTCGAGTGATGCCTCCCAGTTGCTTTGCGTCACGTCGATCGGCATGACCTGTACGCCGTGGCGCTTCGCGTCCTGCACGAGTTGCGACGGCGGGTAGAAACCCATCGGCTGACTGTTCAGCAGCGCGGCAAGAAAGATCGCGGGTTCGTGGCATTTGAGCCAGCTGCTCGCGTACGCGAGTTTCGCGAAGCTGGCCGCGTGGCTTTCGGGGAAACCGTAATCGCCGAAGCCCTTGATCTGCTCGAAGATCTGTTCGGCGAATTCGGGCGGATAGTCGCGCTCCCGCATCCCGTCGACGATCCTGCGGTGGTACTGCTCGAGATTGCCCTTGCGCTTCCATGCGGCCATCGCGCGACGCAGCTGGTCGGCTTCGCCGGGCGTGAAGCCGGCTGCGATCATCGCCACCTGCATCACCTGCTCCTGGAAGATCGGCACCCCTTGCGTACGTTCGAGCGCCGGCTTCAGATCTTCCTTTGGATAACTGACCTTTTCGATACCCTGGCGCCGTTTCAGATAGGGATGCACGGCCCCGCCCTGGATCGGCCCCGGCCGCACGATCGCGACCTCGATCACCAGGTCGTAATACGTGCGCGGCTGCAGGCGCGGCAGCATCGACATCTGCGCGCGCGATTCGATCTGGAACACGCCGACCGTATCGGCGCGGCAGATCATGTCGTAGGTCGCCTCATCGTCCTGCGGAATGTGTTTCAGCGTGAACGGCTCGCCGTCCGGCTCCGGCGGCCCGCGCCACGCGGTGCGCATGTCGAACGCGCGATGCAGCGCCGACAGCATGCCAAGTGCGAGCACGTCGACCTTCATCAGCCCGAGCGCCTCGAGATCGTCCTTGTCCCACTGGATCACCCGCCGCCCGTCCATCGCGGCGTTCTCGACCGGCACGAGCCGCGTGAGCTTGCCGCGGCTGATCACGAAACCGCCCGAGTGCTGCGACAGGTGGCGCGGAAAGTTGAGCAGCCGCGCGGCGAGTTGGGCCCACGCCTGGATGAGCGGCGTCTGCGGATCGAGCCCGATCGTCGAGAATTGCTGCAGCAGGTCGCGGCTGCCGTCGAACCAGCGATGCCCTTTCGCAACACGGTCGATCAGCATCGGATCGACACCGAGCGCCTTGCCGGTTTCGCGCAGCACGCCGCGCGGGCGATAGGTCGACACGGCTGCCGCAAGCGCCGCGCGGGTGTGCCCGTATTTTTTGTAGATATGCTGGATCACCTCTTCCCGGCGCTGATGCTCGAAATCGACGTCGATATCGGGCGGCTCGCCGCGCTCCGCGCTGATGAAGCGTTCGAACAGCATGGTGCTCTGCTCGGGATTCACCTCGGTGATGCCGAGGCAGTAGCAGACGACCGAGTTCGCGGCCGAGCCTCGGCCCTGGCACAGGATGTTCTGGCTGCGCGCGTATTTGACGATGTCGTAGACGGTCAGGAAGAACGGCTCGTAGCGCAGCTTCTCGATCAACGCCAACTCGTAGTCGATCCGCTCCTGCACGTGCCCGGGTATCTTTCCGGCGTAACGTTGAAGTGCGCCGTCCCGAGTCTCCTGTTTGAGATAGCTCGTCGGCGTATGCCCCTTCGGCACGATCTCGTCGGGATACTCGTAGCGAAGCGAGCTGAGTTCGAAATCGCACGCATCGAGAATCGCGCACGTCTCCGCGATCTCTTCCGCCGAGTACAACTGCCCGATGCGCTGTCGCAAACGCAGATGCTGTTCCGCATTCGGCGCAAGCGCATACCCGCACTCTGAAACCGGCATGCCGACGCGGATCGCCGTCATCACGTCCTGCAGCTCCTTGCACGAGCGCCGGTGCATCGTCACGTCGCCCAGCGCAACGACACGCACCCCACGCCGTTCGCCGGCCGCACGAATCTCCTCGCGCTGCGCACCGTCCAGCGCGCGCTGCAACTGCACGAGCCCGAGCCGCGCACGTTCGCCGAACGTCGTGCGAAACCACGCGACCTGGGCCTCGAGCACGTCCGCACGCACCGGGTACGCGGGCACGAGAATCGCGAAGCAATCGGGCATGCCGCGCAAATGAGCAAACTCCGCGGGCGGCGCCGACAACATCCGCGACGTCAGCGTGTAGGTACCCTTCGGCGCTTCCATCCGCCGCCACGAAATCAGCTCGGAAAGATTGCCGTACCCCTCGCGATTCTGCGCAAGCAACACGAGCCCGAACGCACCGGGGCCCGGGTCGTGGCCGGGCGCGACGTCATCCGGCGTGACGTCGAAATACGAACCGATGATGAGCGGCAGCCCTTTCGCCTGCGCTGCGACGTGCATGCGCGGCGCGCCGGCGAGCGAGCATTCGTCGGTGATCGCGATTCCGCGATAGCCGAGATCGAATGCGCGCTCGACCAGTTCTTCCGCATGCGACGCACCATGCAGAAACGAAAAATTCGAACGGCAGAACAACTCCGCGTAATCGGGCAACCAGCTGAATTCCGCAACCATCTCCGTTCACCCGAACAAGCCGTGCAGGAACCAGTGCGGCTCGGACTCGCTCCCCGCCCGCTCCCTGAACACCCAATAGCACGCACCGGCTTCGTCCTGCGCGACGTGATAATCGCGTGCGGCGAGCTGGCCATCGAACCAACCGGCCTCGATCCGCTCCGCCGACGACATCATCCTGAGCGGCGTATGAAATACCGGCCGCTCCCCGCGCATCAGCAGCGGCAGCGGCTCGGCCAGCAACCATACGGGCCTCGGCGGCACCGCGGGCGGCCCGCCGGCCGGCTTGCCGGCCTGCGCATCGAGCGGCAGCCAGCGGTTCGCGGCCTCGGGCCGGTGATCGGCAACCGGCACCGCACGCAATACGTTCTCCGCGCCGAGTCGCGCGACCAGCAATTCGAACAGCCGCGCACGCGTCTCGCGCGTGCCGCCCGGCTCGGGGAAAAGATCGTCGGCTGGTGGCGCGACCGATTCGACGCGCGTCGCCTTCAGGCGCACCGCGATCACCGCCGCCGGCAACTCGACGCGTGCGAGCCGCTCGCCGAGCAGCCGCATGAAGTGCACCTCGTCGCGCACCGGCGCGGCGAATGCGAGCTCGAGCGGCGTCGGCGGCACGGCCTGGCGGCCGCGCTCGTGCTCGAGATCGAACGTCATCGCGGCCAGCGACAGCTGCCGCGCAGCCAGCCAGCCGCAGAGCTGAACGACGAGCCGGCGCGCGGCGAACAGCACGGCTTCCGCGTATTCGACGCGCTCCGGCAATTCGAGCCGCACGTCGAACACGGGCGGCACCGCCATCCACGCCAGCGGCTCGACCGCGTCGCCGTACGCGCGATCGAGCGCGGCCAGCAGCGCGGGGCCGCAACGGCGCTGCAGCCCCGCGCGCGGCAGGCCGCGCAGATCGGCGAGCGTGCGGCAGCCGAGGCCGTCGAACCAGCCCGCATACGGACGCGCATCGGGCAGCAGCACGCAGGGCAGCCGGTCGAGCGAGCGGACGAGCGAAGCCGTGCGCGCGACGCGGCGCCGGATGCGCGCCCGCGCCGACGTGCGCGCGAGCAGCCACGCGCCGCCTCCGGTCGGCGCGGCGGACAGACGCGCCGCATAGCCGAGCGCCGCGAGCGTCGCGCGCACCTGGCGGCACAGCGACGGCAGGCCGCCGAACAGGCGCAGGCTCGGACCGACGTCGACGAGCAGCGTGGCTTCGTCGTCGAGGGCGACGCACGGCGAGAATCGCAGCAACGCGAGCGCGACCGCGCGCAGCGCATCGGCCTCGCGCGCGGGATCGCGTTCGACGAGCTGCGTCTCGGGCGCAAGTGTGAGCACGCCGCCGCGCTTCATGCCCGCGCGCACGCCCTGCCGCTGCGCGGCCGCATCGGCGATCAGCACGACACCCTGCTCGAGCACCGCGCAGCCCGCGCCGCCGGCCGCTGCGTCAGACGGCGGCGGGGCGCACACGTCGAGCGGCAGGCGCGGCAGATGGATGCCGAGCAAGACGCGCATAGCGGCTCTCCACGATGGGCGACGGCAGGTCGAGCACGAGCGGCTCGCTGCGCGCGGGCCCGCGACGCTTGACGATGTCGAGCGACACGCCGCCCGGCACGGGATACAGCGCGACGCGCAACACCGCGGGCGACGGCTGCCGCGCGGCCGACAGCGGGCGCAGCATCACGAACAGCGTGTCGCCCGTGCGCGCGGCCGCGAGATGCAGGCGCCGCAGCGCATCGGGCCGCGCGTCCTGCCAGAGCAGCAGCGCGCCGCAACAGCCGGTTCTGAGCGCCTGCTCGGCGGCCCACAGCGCATCCGTACGGCTGCCGGCGCGCAACCACAGCAGCGCGTCGGCCGGCACCCCGAGGCTGGCGAGCGCGGTTGCATGCGGCGATTGCGGCGGCGCGACGAGCGCGAGCGGACGCCGGGCGCTGACGGTGCGGGCAAGCGCGGGCGCGAGCAGCCGCATCTCGCCGCAGCCCGGCTGCGCGGCCAGCAGTTCGACGAGCCCGCCGACCGGCCAGCCGCCGCCCGGCAGCTCGGCCGACAGCGGCGCGAAGCCGGTCTCGATCGTGCGCGGGCCGCCGCGCGCGAGCTGCGAGCCGCGCCAGAGCGACGGATGAAGGGATTCGGGAGAAATGGAGGATGCGAGCATGACGCCACCCACAACTGTATGGATATACAGTATATGGCAATGCGCCCGCGTCGCACAGCACCGGTGCGTAACCGGTTTTCGTCAGAGGAAAAACGACGGGATAGCCGGCGCGGCCGTCATGTTACGCCGCGCCGGAGCGGGCGTGGCCGGATCGTGTCGCCCGGCGGGCCGGCACACCACCCCGCCGGCAAACCGGCACGATGCGGCACCCCGCACCGCGCCGGCCCGCCTGCCGCCCGTCAGCCGAGCAGCAGCGCGTCGTCGTCGAGCTGCTCGTGACGCACCTTCTCGAACATCTGCAGCAGGTCCGGCACGTCGAGGCCCTTGCGCGCGTCGCCCGACACGTCGAGCACGACCTGCCCCTGGTGCAGCATTACCGTACGGTCGCCGTAGTCGAGCGCCTGCCGCATGCTGTGCGTGACCATCATCGTCGTCAGCTTGCTCTCGGCGACGATGCGCGCGGTCAGCTCCAGCACGAACGCGGCCGTCTTCGGGTCGAGCGCGGCCGTGTGCTCGTCGAGCAGCAGGATCCGCGACGGCCGCAGCGACGCCATCAACAGGCTCACGGCCTGCCGCTGGCCGCCGGACAGCAGCCCGATCCGGTCGGTCAGCCGGTTCTCGAGGCCAAGGTTCAGCAGCCGCAACTTGTCGCGGAACAGCTCGCGCGACGGCCGGTCGAGCGCGGCACGGAAACCGCGCCGCACGCCGCGCGCCATCGCGAGCGCCATGTTCTCCTCGATCGTCAGCGCCTCGCAGGTGCCTGCCATCGGATCCTGGAACACGCGCGCGACGAGGTGCGCGCGGTCCCACGCGGCCTTGCGCGTCACATCCGTGCCGTCGATCGCGATACGTCCCGAATCGACGCGCTGATCGCCGCTGACCGCATTGAGGAAGGTCGACTTGCCGGCGCCGTTCGAGCCGATCACCGCGACGAACTGGCCGTCGGGAATCTCGAGCGACAGCCCGCGCAGCGCGCGCGTCTCGATCGGCGTGCCGGGATTGAACGTGAGTTTGAGATCTTGTGCGGACAGCATGTCATGCCCCTCCGTTCTTGCGCGCGAACAGCTTCTTGCGCGTCGCCGGCAGCACCAGCGCGATCGTGACGAGCGCGGCCGTCACGAGGTTCAGGTCCTGCGCCTTCAGGCCGATGAATTCGCTGTTCAGCGCGAGCGCGATGAAGAAGCGGTAGACGATCGCGCCGAGCACGACCGCGAGCGTCGTCAGCACCAGCCGGCGCGCGGGCAGCAGCGTCTCGCCGATGATCACGGCGGCCAGCCCGATCACGATCGTGCCGATCCCCATCGAGATGTCCGAGCCGCCCTGCGTCTGCGCGAACAGCGCGCCCGCGAGCGCGACGAGCGCGTTCGACAGCGCCATCCCGGCGAGCGTCGCGCGGCCGGTCGCGATGCCTTGCGCACGCGCCATCCGCGGGTTCGCGCCGGTCGCGCGCATCGCGAGGCCGAGCTGCGACGAGAAGAACCAGTCGAGGCCGAGCTTCGCGATCACGACGACGATCGCGAGCAGCGCCGGACGCAGCACGTAGTCGGGCATCCAGTCGGGCTGCAGCACGGTGAACAGCGTCGGCTCGGTGATCAGCGGCACGTTCGGCCGGCCCATGATCCGCAGGTTCACCGAGTAGAGCGCGATCATCATCAGGATACTGGCGAGCAGATCCATGATCTTCAGGCGCACGTTCAGCCAGCCGGTGATGAAGCCGGCCACCGCGCCCGCGACGATCGCGATCAGCGTCGACGTGAACGGGTCGTAGCCGGCCGAGATCAGCGTCGCCGCAACGGCGCCGCCGAGCGGAAAGCTGCCGTCGACGGTGAGGTCGGGGAAGTTGAGGATGCGAAACGAGATCAGCACCCCGAGGGCGACGAGACTGAAGATCAGGCCGATCTCCAGTGCGCCCAGAAACGAGAACAGAGACATGATGGGGAAATCCTGTTGCTTCCCGGCCGGACGTGTACGGCCGGGCGAAGCGAACGGGCGGCTCCGGGTGGGAACCGCCCGTCCGGCGATGTCGTCCAGGCCCGGATCGGGCCTGCAAGCGCGGCGGTCGCGCCGCTTACTTGATGACCGTCTTCGCTTCCTTCACGAGATCCGGTGCCAGCGTGACGCCCTGCTTCGCGGCCGCGCCCGTGTTCACGAACAGTTCGAGGTTGCTGCTCGTCTCCGACGCGATCGCGCCCGGCTTCTCGCCCTTCAGGATGCGCGCGACGACCTTGCCCGTCTGGCGGCCGAGGTCGCCGTAGTTGATGCCGAGCGCCGCGATGCCGCCGCGCTTCACGCTGTCGGTGTCGCCGGCGACGAGCGGGATCTTCGCTTCGTTCGCGACCTTCACGAGCGCTTCGTACGCGGACACGACGTTGTTGTCGGTGTTCGTGTAGATCACGTCGACCTTGCCGATCAGGCTCTTCGCGGCCGGGCCGATGTCGACGGTACGCGGTGCGGCCGCTTCCTTCAGCGTCATGCCCTGCTTCGCGAGGATCTCCTTGAGCTCCTTCACGACGACGACCGAATTCGCTTCGCCCGGGTTGTAGACCATGCCGACCGTCTTCGCATTCGGCACGACGCGCTTGATCAGCGCGACCTGGCGATCGAGCGGCAGCTTGTCGGACACGCCCGTCACGTTGGAACCCGACGGGGCCCAGCCCTTCACGAGCTGCGCGGCAACCGGATCGGTGACGCCCGAATAGACGACCGGCACGCTCTTCGTCGCGGCGACGACCGACTGCGCGGCCGGCGTCGCGATTGCGACGATCACATCGGGCTTGTCGCCGACGAACTTGCGTGCGATCTGCGCGGCCGTGCCCGTGTTGCCCTGCGCGCTCTGGTATTCCCACTTGAGCTTGTCGTCGCCGTAACCTTCCGCCTTCAGTTCGGCGCGCACGCCGTCGCGGATCGCATCGAGCGCCGGATGATCGACGATCGACAGCACCTTGACGGTCTGTGCCTGCGCGGCGCCTGCCAGCGCGAGTGCGGCCACGCCGGCCGTGATCGAACGGATCGCGAAAGTCTTGAATCGCTTCATGGGTGAGTCTCCCCCGTATTGTGTCGGTTCTGGATAATGGATTCCCGCCGCCGTCGGGCGGGCGCCGCCGCGCGTGCGACACGCCGGCGATCGGCCCGCGCACGCTCCGGGAAAGCGTGCAGCGGCGAACGCACGAGGATACCATTTCCGCAGACCACCGCCTGACTCCGCGCTTTCGCCCGGCACGCCGGATCGCGGCACGCGCCGCCCCCCGGCGACCGCGTGCAAGGCCCGTCCGGCGGCGGCTTCGGCACGCATCGTGCCAACGCGTCAGCCGAGCTCGTGGCTTTACGTTATGCTGTCGGCCGACCCAATCCACTCCATCGGAGGGCAGATGAAACGGGGGATCCGAGCCGTCGCATTCGCCACTGTCGCGCTGGCGCTGCCGGGTGCGGCATTCGCGCTGACCGACGGCAGCGAGCAATACGACAACTGCATGCTCAATGCGCTGCGCGAAAGCCGCAACGGCGCGGCGGCGCAGCTGATCCAGCGCTCGTGCGACGCGCTGTACCGCAACAACGCGATGCTCCTGCCGCGCGAACGGCGCTTTCACGAGTGCGTCGTGCAATCGCTGCCGGGCGTGCGCGACAACTACGCGATCCAGCAGATCATGTCGATCTGCTCGCGGCGCGGCGAGATGTGAACGGGCGCTGATCGATACCGCGCGCCAAAGAAAAAGGGCCTGCGCGATGCAGGCCCTTTTCGTTCAGCGGTCCGGCCGGTAGGCGGCGTTCAGAACGACGCGACCATCGAGCCCTTGAACTGCTTCTTGATGAACTCCTTCACTTCCGGCGACTGGTACGCCTTGACCAGCTTCTTCACCCACGGCTGATCCTTGTCCTTCGCGCGCACGGCGATCAGGTTCGCATACGGGCTCGTCAGCGCTTCGAGCGCGATCGCGTCCTTGGTCGGCTGCAGATTCGCGGCCAGCGCGTAGTTCGTGTTGATCACGGCGGCGTCGACGTCCGACAGCACGCGCGGCAGTTGCGCGGCGTCGAGTTCGGAGATCTTCAGCTTCTTCGGGTTCTCGGCGATGTCGAGCACCGTCGCGTTGTTGCCGCCCGTGCCCGCGCCCGCCTTCAGCTTGATCACGCCTTGCGTCTGCAGCAGCAGCAGCGCGCGGTTCTCGTTCGACGGATCGTTCGGCACCGCGAGCTTCGCGCCTTGCGGCAGGTCCTTCAGCGCCTTGATCTTCTTCGAGTACACGCCGATCGGCGAGATGTAGGTCAGCCCCGCGCTGACGATCTTGTAGCCGCGCTGCTTCACCTGGCTGTCGAGGTAGGGCTGGTGCTGGAAGCTGTTCGCGTCGAGGTCGCCCGAGTCGAGCGCCGCGTTCGGCTGCACGTAGTCGTTGAACTCGATGACCTTCACGTTCAGGCCTTCCTTCTCCTTCGCGACCTTCTGCACGAGCTGCCACACTTCCGAATCCGGGCCGGCGACCGTGCCGACCTTGATCACCTTGTCTTCGGCGTGCGCGCCTGCCGACAGCGTCAGCGCTGCGCCGGTGGCCAGCACGGAAAATACCTTCAGGAGACTGCGACGCTTCATCTGTTTCTCGCTTTCTTGCTTACTGGAAATGGGGCGCGATACGGGTAAGCCCCGACTCGCAGGAAGGGGCAAATGGTGTCACAGGATCGGCGGGAAGTGAAATACATCCCGCTCATATGGGTATGCACCGCAGCGGTGCTGGCGGCCGTGACGCGACTTGGCCGTTAGTTGCATTTCAAACGAGTCGCGCCCCGGCCGGCGCGCGTCACATCGCCACCGCCTCATCAGCCGCCTTCGCGCCGAACGCGGGTTCGGCCACCCGCGCGCCGGCCCGGCGCGACGCCAGTCCGCCGGTGTCGTTGACCCGGAACGCGCCGATCGCATCGCGCAGCCGCGCGGCCTGTTCCTGCAACGACGCGGCCGCCGCCGCGGCTTCCTCGACGAGCGCCGCGTTCTGCTGCGTCACCTGGTCCATCTGCGTGACCGCGCGCCCGACCTGCGTGATGCCGCTCGCCTGCTCCTCGGACGCGGCCGCGATCTCGCCCATGATGTCGGTCACGCGCGCGACGGCCTGCAGGATCTCGCCCATCGTCGTGCCGGCCTGGCCGACCAGCGTCGAGCCGTTGCGCACGCGCTCGACCGAGGCGACGATCAGCTCGCGGATCTCCTTCGCGGCCGTCGCGCTGCGCTGCGCGAGCGAGCGCACCTCGCCCGCGACCACCGCGAAGCCGCGGCCCTGCTCGCCCGCGCGCGCGGCCTCGACCGCCGCGTTCAGCGCGAGGATGTTGGTCTGGAATGCGATGCCCTCGATCACGCCGATGATGTCGGCGATCTTGCGCGAACTGTCGTCGATCTCGCCCATCGTGCCGATCACGCGGTTCACGACGTCGCTCCCGGTGCGCGCGATGTCCGACGCGTTGTTCGCGAGCCCGCTCGCCTGCCGCGCGTTGTCCGCGTTCTGCTTCACCGTTGCGGTCAGCTGCTCCATGCTCGCGGCCGTTTCCTCGAGCGACGCGGCCTGCTCCTCGGTGCGCTGCGACAGGTCGTCGTTGCCGGCCGAGATCTGGCGGCTCGCCGACGCGATCGATTCGGCCGACTGGCGGATCCCGCCGATCGTCGCCTGCAACCGCGCCTGCATGTCGTGCATCGCGGCCATCATGCTCGTGCGATCGCCCGCGCGCACCGGCACCGGCTGCGTCAGGTCACCCTGCGCGATGCGCGCCGCGAGCGCGGCCGCTTCGTCGGGCTCGCCGCCGAGGCTGCCGCGCACGTTGCGGATGATCACCAGCATCGCCGCGCTAATCACGAAGCCGATCACGAACACCACCGCGAGGTGGCCGAGCAGCGTCCGGTAGTAGATGGTGTCGATGTCCTTCAGGAACACGCCGCTCGAGATGTTCCAGTCCCACGGCGCGAACCGCGTGACGTAGCCGATCTTCGGCACGGCCGTCTCGCTGTGCGGCAGCCGCCCGCGATATTCGGCGAAGCCGCTGCCGGTCGCCTTCGCCGCGTTCAGGATCGTCACGAACAGCGGCTTGCCGTCCGGATCGAGATAGTCGCCGACCTGCGTGTTGACGAGCTTCGGCAGCGTCGGGTGCATCAGCACGACCGGCTTCGAGTCCATCACGAACACGTAGCCCGAATCGCCGTAGCGCATCGCGGCGAGACTCGCGAGCGCGTCGCGCTTCGCGTCGGCCTCGGGCAACGTGCCGCTCTGCGCGAGCGCGTGATACGCCTTCACGATGCCGGCCGCCGAGTCGACGAGATTGGCGATGCCGGCCTTGCGCTCGTCCAGCATCGTCGCGCGCGTCTCGTACGCGCTCCATGCGCCGACGCCCAGGAGACCGATCCATACCAGCGCAAGCGCGAGCCACAGCTTGCGGTTCAAACTCATTCTGCTCATCTGCGTGCCTCTGTCGATGTCGTTGCGCCGATGCGCGCGAACGGCCTGTCCCGCGCAAACGGTTGCCCTTTTATTTACGGCATCGAGGCTTACAACTTGAATACGCGACGGTGCGACGAACGGGCGGCCGGCGGGCCGCGCCGGCGCGACAGCCCCGATCCGCTGTGCTACAAAGACCGGCTGACCGGCGCGCCACGCGCCGGCGTCATTCCAGGGCCATCCATGTACGTCATCGACATCCACTACACCGCGTCGCTCGAGCGCATCGACGACGCGCTCGAACGCCACCGCGCGTATCTGCAGCCGCAGTTCGACAAGGGCATCTTCATCGCCGCGGGGCCGAAAGTGCCGCGCGAAGGCGGCGTGATCCTCGCGGCCCGCATCGATCGCGACGCACTCGACGCGATCCTCGAGACCGACCCGTTCGTCACCGAAGGGCTCGCCACGTACCGCGTGACCGAATTCCGGATCACGCGCGCCGCGTCCGGCTTCAACGTGCCGGCGCTGCCGTAACGCGACAGCTGCGCATCACGCGCGCAGGCAGACGCGCCGCCGGCGGGCCGCGCATGCAGACAACGGTAAGGGGGAAGCGTGACGGCGCAGATTGGCCGTCACGTGAAACGCCGGGCCGGGCGCCCGGCGGCGGCCGGTCAGTCGACCAGCAGCTTCAGGTCGTGGACCCACGGGGCGGGGCCCTGGCCGTCGCGCACGAACAGGCGCAGCTTGCCGTCGCGGTCGAACACGTAGCTCGCGGCCGTGTGATCCATCGTGTAGCTGCCGGGCGTCTTGCCGGGCACCTTCGCGTAGTACACGCGGAAATCCTTCGTGACCTTCTTCAGCGCCGCTTCGTCGGCCGGCCGCAGGCCGATGAACGACGGGTCGAACGCGGGCACGTACTGGCCGAGCAGCGCCGGCGTGTCACGCTCCGGATCGACGGTGACGAACAGCACCTGCACGCGCTTCGCCGCGTCGGGCCCAAGCTGCTTCAGCGCTTCGGACAGCTCGGCCATCGTGGTCGGGCACACGTCCGGGCAGTGCGTATAGCCGAAGAACATCACGACGGCCTTGCCCTTGAAATCGCCGAGCGTGCGGACCTTGCCGGTCGTGTCGGGCAGCGAGAAGTCGCTGCCGAACTGCGTGTTGCCGGTGATGTCGAGATTCTGGAATTTCGGCGCGTTGTCGCATCCGGCGAGCAGCAGCGCTGCCGTGAATGCGCACGCGAGCATCCAGCCTTGGCGCGCGCGGCGCCCGAACCTTGATTGGAGCATTGCGTTCAAACCGTGCGGTTATACGCCGAGCAGCGGGCGTGCATAGTGATCGACGAGCAGCGCGGCGAACAGCAGCGACAGGTAGACGATCGAGTAGCGGAAGGCCTTGCGGGCGAGTTCATCCGAATAGTCGCGGTAGATCTTCCACGCATACGCGAAGAACACCGCGCCGAGCAGCACCGCGCTCGTCAGGTAGACGGCCCCGCTCATCCCGGAGATGAACGGCATCATCGTGACCGCGAACAGGATCACCGTATACAGCAGGATGTGCAGCCGCGTGAATTTCTCGCCGTGCGTGACGGGCAGCATCGGCAGCCCCGCGTTCTCGTAATCCTTGCGGCGATACAGCGCGAGCACCCAGAAATGCGGCGGCGTCCACACGAAGATGATCAGCACGAGGATCCACGCATCGCCCGGCACCGCGCCGGTGACCGCGGCCCAGCCGAGCGCCGGCGGCATCGCGCCCGACGCGCCGCCGATCACGATGTTCTGCGGCGTCATCGGCTTGAGCAGCAGCGTATAGATCACCGCGTAGCCGACGAACGTCGCGATCGTCAGCCACATCGTCAGCGGGTTCGTGAACGTATAGAGCGTCCATGCGCCGACACTGCCGAGCACGGCCGAGAACAGCAGGATCTGCGGCGTCGTGATCTCGCCGCGCGCGGACGGGCGCCACGCGGTGCGGCGCATCATCGCGTCGATCTTCTGTTCGACGAGGCAGTTGATCGCGAACGCGGCGCCGGCCAGCAGCCAGATGCCGACCGTGCCGCCGATCAGCACATGCCACGGCACCATGCCCGGCGTCGCGAGGAACATGCCGATCACCGCGCAGAACACTGCGAGCTGCGTGACACGCGGCTTCGTCAGCGCCATGTACTGGGAGAAGCGGCTACCGGGCGATTGGGAGAGGGTGCTTTGCATGGGGACGGTCACGCCGGGGCGGCGTCGCGCGCAGGCTGCGCGACACGGCCGGGGCGGCTTGAAAGGATGCGAAAGTTTAACATGACGACGAGCAGCAGCAGGATCGCGGCCCCGCCGTTGTGCGCGACGGCGACCGGCAGCGGCCACTGCAGCACGATGTTGGTCAGGCCCGTCACGAACTGCAGCAGCACGACCAGCAGCACGCCGTTCGCGGGCCGCCGCAGCGACTCGAAGCGGCGCATCTTCAGCGCGAACGCGACCAGGTACGCGACCACGACGAACGCGAACGTGCGGTGCGTCCAGTGGATCGCGACCAGCGCATCCTGCGTGATCGCGTCGCCGTCCTTCGTCATCCCGAGCGCGCGCCACAGATGGAAGCCGTGCTGGAAGTCCATCGGCGGGATCCACTGGCCGTTGCAGGTCGGGAAGTCGGTACACGCGAGCACTGCGTAGTTGGTGCTCACCCAGCCGCCGAGCGCGATCTGCACGACCAGCAGCACGAGCGCCGCGAGCGCGGCCGCCCGGAAGCGCCCCGCCTCCGGGTCATACGACGGCAGCGGCGTCTGCCGCGCCGCGAGCCAGCCGAGCGTACCGAGCAGCGTGAGGCCGAGCAGCAGGTGGATCGTGACGATCACCGGCTGCAGCTTCATCGTGACCGTCCATGCGCCGAATGCGCCCTGCACGAGGATCAGCAGCAGCAAACTCGTCGGCCACCACGGCGACACGTGCAGCGGGCGGCGGCGCAGCCGCGCGGCCCATGCGATCACGACCTGCGCGATGATCAGCACGCCGATCGCCATCGCGAAATAGCGGTGGATCATTTCGATCCACGCCTTCGTCATGCTGACGGGCCCTGTCGGCATCGCCTGGTGCGCGGCCGAGATCGCGGCATGCGCGATGAACGGCGACGACGTGCCGTAGCAGCCGGGCCAGTCCGGGCAGCCGAGCCCCGAATCGGTCAGCCGCGTGAAACCGCCGAACATCACGAGGTCGAGCGTCAGGAACGTGGTGATCCACACGAGCTTGCGGAACTTGTCGTCGTCGGCCTTCACCCACACGTACGACAGCGGCAGCAGCGCGATGCAGAAGCCGATCAGGCCGAGTTGCAGTAGATACGACATCGGAATGGTGCCTCGCTCTCTCGCCTTAACCGATGCTCGACCACTTCAGCAGCTTCGTCACGTCCGACTTGATCTTGCTGGGATTCGGGTCTTTCGGAAAACGCATCATCAGGTTGCCGTTCGGGTCGACCATGTAGATGTGGTCGCTGTCCTTCGTGCCGGCGTCGGCCGGCAGCCATGCGGCCACGGCGGCCGGATCGGCGACGAGCCGACGCGTGTCCGGATACGCGTCGAGCACCTTCTGAGGCGTCGCGCCCGCATCGCTGCGCAGCCACACCATCGTGATCCGGTGCCGCTCGCCGGCCTGCGTGACGCGGATCTGGCGCATGAAATAGAGCTTCTGCGCGCATGCGTCGTCGCACGCACTGCGATCGGTCATCACGAACAGCCATACGCCGCGCAGCGACGACAGCGGCACGGTCTTGCCGGTCTCGTCGGTCACCTGCAGACCGGCCGGGATCGGGCGCTGCGGCTCGATCAGCGTGCCGTAGTTGGTCGACCCGCCCTTCGGCTTGATCACGTAATAGGTGAAGTACGACGCGATCATCGGCGCGGCGCACACGAGACCCAGCAGCACGAGCATCCAGCGGCCGCGCTTGCGGGCCGCCGGCGAGATCGGCGCAGCGGCCGGACCCTGACGGGAAGATTGCATGGACAAATCAGACCTCTCGAAACGAACCCGCGGCGCCGGCGCCGCGTCCTGGCATGGCACTCACGCGCCGGCCGACTTCTTCGCCGCACGCCGCGCGGCGTACAGGCCGAAGCCGAGCGCGGCCGCGGCCATCGCCCACCACTGAAACATGTAACCGTAATTGCGCTCGACGCCGGTCGTTGCCGCCGGCCAGTCGCGCACGAGCTTGTCGCCGTCGTCGCTGGTCTGCTGGATCACGAACGGCTGCAGCGGCAGCCCCGTTTCCTTCGCATACTCGGCGACGTCCAGGTTCTGCCGGATCTTCTGATGCGCGGCCGACCCGCCCTCGCCCAGCTCGAACGCACGCGATGCATCGGCGCGCGCGATGCCGACGATCTCGACGTCACCCGCCGGCGTCGCGAACGGCTCGATCGCCGTGCGATCGGAAATATTGCGCGGCAGCCAGCCTCGATTCACGAGCACGACACCGCCGCCCGTGAGTTTAAACGGCATCACGACGTAAAAACCCGGCTGGTCGTTATACGGCCGATTGTCGAGGAACACCGCCTGCTCGGGCAGGAATCGGCCCTTGGCCCGCACGCGATGAAACTCGATCGACGCGAGCGGCATCGGCTGCGCGCCGACGTCGACAGGCACCGCCTGCTCGTAGCGCGCGATGCTCGCCTGCAGCGCTTCCTTCTGGTGCGCGCGGTCGCGCTGCCAGAACCCGAGCCTGATCGTGACGGCGACGACGACGAGGATCAGGAGCGCGGGCAGCCAGCGGATCTTCATCATGCGGCCCGCCCGGCACATGCGCGAAAGCGAAGTGCGATAATTATCCTCTTCCTTCCGAATTGCCGTCGTCCGGTTCGTGTCATGCACATACTCGTTCCCATCGCCTTCGTCCTCATCATTGCCAGCATGGGCTCGGCGCTCTACTTCATGATGCACGACCGCGGCCACACGAAGCGCATGGTCTGGTCGCTCGCCACCCGCGTCGGGCTGTCGGTGTCGCTGTTCCTGCTCATCCTGATCGCGAACTGGATGGGCTGGATCCATTCGACCGGCCTGCCGATCGGGCGTTGATGCCTCTCCCGCATCCGCCGCTGTGACATTTCGCCGCACGGCCGCGCCACCAAGCAAAAGCGCCGCCTGACTGAGTCGCGGCGGCGCCAGGGTGGTATCGCCCGCAGCCTCACGGTCGCGACACCAATGAAAACGGCCCGCGCATTGCTGCGCGGGCCGTTTTTCCATTTACAGCCAGTAGACGACGACGTACAGGCCGAGCCAGACGACGTCGACGAAGTGCCAGTACCACGCGGCGCCTTCGAATGCGAAGTGATGATCGGGCTTGAAGTGGCCGCGGATCATCCGCACCAGCACCACCGCGAGCATCGTGCCGCCGAGGAACACGTGGAAACCGTGGAAGCCCGTCAGCAGGAAGAACGTCGAACCGTACACGCCCGAGTTCAGCGTCAGGTTCAGTTCGTTGTACGCGTGGTAGTACTCGAAGCCCTGCAGGAACAGGAAGCAGATACCGAACGCGAGCGTCGCGGCCAGCCAGGCGATCGCCTTCTTGCGATGATCGTCGCGCAGCGCATGGTGCGAGATCGTCAGCGTCACGCCCGACGACAGCAGGAACGCGGTGTTCAGCGTCGGGATCGGCCACGGACCCATCGTCTTGAAGTGACCGGCGAGCGCAGCGGGACCTTCGTTCGGCCACACGGCGGAGAAGTCCGGCCAGATCAGCTTGTAGTCGAGGCTGCCGAGCTGGTGCAGCGCGATTTCACGCGCATAGAACAGCGCGCCGAAGAACGCGCCGAAGAACATCACTTCCGAGAAGATGAACCAGCTCATGCTCCAGCGGTACGACTTGTCGACGTTCTTGCCGTAATGACCGCCTTCCGATTCGGCGATCGCGTCGCCGAACCAGTGATACAGCGTGAAGAGCAACCACAGCAGGCCGAGCAGCGCCGTAAACGGCGCCCAGTCGTGACCGTTGATCCACAGCGCCGCCGATCCGAGCATGACCAGCAGGCCGATGGCTGCACTGATCGGATGGTGCGACGGATGCGGCACGAAATAGTACGGGGTCTGGTTTTGACCGCTCATGCTTGATTCTCCACTTCTGTCCAATTTGTGTACCGGAAACCGCTCCGGCTTTATTTCTTGCGCGGCACGACTGCACCCGCTCTTTCCTGCACGCAGCGCCGTGGCGCTGCGCACTGCATTCTTTCGTGGCCGCGGGCCTTAACCCACGACGGCACGCACGATCAGGATCAGCACGCCGATGAACACGCCGGCCGCGAGCAACGCGACGATCAGCACGTGCAGCGGATTCAGCTGCGTCGCGTCGGCCTCCAGGTCGCGCCGCTTGCGCACCCCGAAGAACGACCACAGCACGGCTTTCAGCGCCTGGCCGAACGATCCGCCCCGCTTGACCTCCGTCATCGCCCCGCCTCCGTCGTCATGCGTCCGGCTTCGCCGCGCCCTGCGCCGCGGTACTCCGCTGCGCCGGCGCCGGCGTGGCCGGCGTATTCAGCTCGAAGAACGTGTACGACAGCGTGATCGTCTTCACATCCTTCGGCAGTTTCGGATCGATCACGAACACCACCGGCATCTTGCGCGACTCGTTCGCGGCCAGCGTCTGCTGCGTGAAGCAAAAACACTCGATCTTCTTGAAAAACTCCGTCGCCTGCTTCGGCGCGTAGCTCGGAATCGCCTGCGCCACGACCGGCCGGCCCTGCCCGTTCGTCACGTCGTACACGATCGTCGTCAGTTCGCCCGGATGCACGTCGAGGCTGTTGTGCTCCGGCTTGAAGCCGAGCGGCCCGCGCGCGTTCGCATCGAACTCGACCGACACCGTACGGCTGGTGTCGACCTGCGAGTTCTTCACCTCGCGCTCGCTGACGTCGCGCTGCACCAGGTTGTTGATGCCGGTGATCTGGCAGATCGCCCGATACATCGGGATCAGCGCGAAGCCGAAACCGAACATCAGCCCGGCCACGACGAAGAGCTTCACCAGCATCGAACGATTGAACGCGCGATCGACCGCGCCCTCTTCCGGCTTCGACATACGACAACTTCCTCGCTACTGCGTCAGTTACTGCATCAGTGAGTGGACAGCCACCACTGCTTGATCACGACACCCACAAAGAAAACGGCGGCGATGACGAGCAGGATGAGGCCGAGCCGCTTGTTGCCCGCGCGAATCTGCTCGGGCGTTCGTCTTTCTTGTGGATTCCGGTTCATCTGAAACTTCGCTGAAATCTCGATTCCGCGCCCGCCGCTGCCTGCCTGCACGGCAGGCAGCGGCGGAACGCTGGGTGAAACTTACTCGACGTGCGGCGGTTGCTCGAACGTGTGGAAGGGAGCCGGGCTCGGCACCGTCCACTCGAGACCCGTCGCGCCATCCCACGGCTTGTCCGACGCCTTTTCCAGCTCGCCGCCGCCACGGTAGGCCGGCAGCGCAACTGCGAACAGGAAGTACACCTGTGCGAGGCCGAAGCCGAATGCACCGATCGTCGCGACCTGGTTGAAGTCCGTGAACTGCGCCGGGTAGTCCGCATAGCGGCGCGGCATGCCCGCGAGACCGACGAAGTGCATCGGGAAGAACGTCAGGTTGAAGAAGATCATCGACGCCCAGAAGTGGATCTTGCCGCGCGTCTCGTTGTACATCCAGCCCGTCCATTTCGGCGCCCAGTAGTACCAGCCCGAGAACAGCGCAAACAATGACCCGGCCACCAGCACGTAGTGGAAGTGCGCCACCACGAAGTAGGTACCGTGATACTGGATGTCGAGCGGTGCCATCGCGAGCATCAGGCCCGTCAGGCCGCCGAACGTGAACACGAACAGGAAGCCGATCGCGAACAGCATCGGGGTTTCGAACGTCATCGAGCCGCGCCACATCGTCGCGAGCCAGTTGAACACCTTCACGCCCGTCGGCACCGCGATCAGCATCGTCGCGTACATGAAGAACAGCTGGCCGGTGACCGGCATGCCCGTTGCGAACATGTGGTGCGCCCAGACCATGAACGACAGGATCGCGATCGATGCCGTTGCGTACACCATCGAGCTATAGCCGAACAGCGTCTTGCGTGCGAACGCCGGGATCACCTGCGACACGATCCCGAACGCCGGCAGAATCATGATGTACACCTCGGGGTGGCCGAAGAACCAGAAGATGTGCTGGTACATCACCGGGTCGCCGCCGCCTGCCGCGTTGAAGAACGACGTGCCGAAGTGGCGGTCGAACAGCACCATCGTGATCGCGCCTGCCAGAACCGGCATCACCGCGATCAGCAGGTACGCCGTGATCAGCCACGTCCATGCGAACATCGGCATCTTCATCAGCGTCATGCCCGGTGCGCGCATGTTCAGGATCGTCACGACGATGTTGATCCCGCCCATGATCGACGAGGCACCCATGATGTGGACCGCGAAGATCGCGAAGTCCATGCCCGGGCCCATCTGCGTCGACAGCGGTGCGTACAGCGTCCAGCCGGCAGCCGTCGCGCCGCCCGGCGCGAAGAACGAGCCGACCAGCAGCACGGCCGCGACCGGCAGCAGCCAGAAGCTGAAGTTGTTCATCCGCGCGAACGCCATGTCGGATGCGCCGATCTGCAGCGGAATCATCCAGTTCGCGAAGCCGACGAACGCCGGCATGATCGCGCCGAACACCATGATCAGACCGTGCATCGTCGTGAGTTCGTTGAAGAACTCCGGACGCATGATCTGCAGGCCCGGCTCGAACAGCTCGGCACGGATGCCGAGCGCCATCACGCCGCCCGACAGGAACATGATGAACGAGAACAACAGGTACAGCGTACCGATGTCCTTGTGGTTGGTGGCGAACAGCCAGCGACGCCAGCCGTGCGGCATTTCGTGCGCGTGGTCGTCGTGCGCGTGGTCCGCGGCTACGTCGTGCCCGATGCTAGACATGAGAATCTCCTAATGCGAATACGTCGACTAACTCAGCGACACGTCAAGCCGCCGGACCGATCTCGACACGCCGGGCTTCCTTAGCGTCAGCCCCGCCCGTGATCGTTTCCGGCTTTTTCATGATGATGTGGTCTTCCGCCACGCCTGCTGCCTTCAGCGCATCGCGCACGGCCTGTGCACGATGCTTCGCCAGTTCGGCGTTTGCGTCGGCCGAGCCCGTCTTGTCGGTGAAGCCCGACAGCGCGAGCTTCGCGTCCGGATGTGCCTTCGCATAGTCGGCCGCGGCGGCGATCGCCGCTTTCGCGTCGGCCGGCAGCACGCTCTTGCCCGTTTCGAAGTAGATCGTCGACAGCGCGGCCGCTGCGGCTGCCGGCTGCTCGGCGGCGCCCGACGCGGCTTGCGCCGGTGCCGAAGCCGCTTCCGCCGGTGCCGCTGCCGCGCCTGCCGTGTCTTCCGGCATCTTGCCGTTGCGTGCGTCAGCCACTTGCTTCGGCTGCAGCAGGTCGTTCTTGTGGTTGCCCCACGAGTTGCGTTCGTACGTGATGACCGAAGCGATGTCGAGGTCCGACAGCGACGCCCACGACGGCATCGCGCCCTTGCCATGCAGCACGCGCTCGACGTGGCCGGCGATCGGGCCGTTCACGATCGGGCTGCCGTCCATGGCCGGGAATGCGCCGAGGCCCTTGCCGCTCACCTGGTGGCAGGCCGCGCAGTTCGCCTTGTAGACTTCCTCGCCGTGCGCGACGAGTTCAGCCATCGTGTAGACCTTGTTCGGATCGACCGCCGCGCTGGCCAGCTTGGCCTTCTGCGCCGTGACCCACTTCGCGTAGTCGTCTTCCGACAGCACTTCGACGACGACCGGCATGTACGCGTGTTCCTTGCCGCACAGCTCGGTACAGAAACCGCGGAACGTGCCGACCTTGTCGGCCTTGAACCACGTGTCGCGCACGAAGCCGGGGATCGCATCCTGCTTCACGCCGAACGCGGGCACGTACCACGAGTGGACGACGTCGTTCGCGGTCGTGATGATGCGGATCTTCTTGTTGACCGGCACGACGAGCGGGTTGTCGACTTCCTGCAGATAGGTGTCGGTGATCGGCTTCTTGCCCATCACTTCGTCACGCGGCGTGGTCAGCGTCGACAGGAAACCGATGCCCTCGCCCGGGCCCTTCACGTAGTCGTAGCCCCACTTCCACTGGTAGCCGGTGACCTTGATCGTGAGATCGGCGTTCGTCGTGTCCTTCATCGCGACGACGGCCTTCGTCGCCGGCAGCGCCATCAGCACGACGATGACGAACGGCACGATCGTCCAGATGATCTCGACGGTCGTGCTTTCATGGAAATTGGCGGCCTTGTGGCCTTTGGATTTGCGGTGCGCGAAGATCGAATAGAACATCACGCCGAACACGCCGACGAAGATCACCGTACACAGGATCAGCATCATCGTGTGGAGATCGTAGAGCTCCTCGGCGATCTTCGTGACAGGCGGCTGAAAGTTGATCTCGTTGACACGGGGGCCGCCCGGGCTATCACCGACCGCCAGGGCCGCGCCGGCAAAGAGCAATCCGCTGCATGCCAGCACGCCCGCGAGGGCTCGCTTGATTGTTTTCATAGCATCCTTACCCAAAATTTCCATTCAAACCCTCCCCCGTCGCAAGTCGCCGGCCTGTTTCCGGCCGGTGCCCGCGCCTCGTCAGCCGCAGCGCCTGAGCGACACGCGCAGTTCGTCGGCGAACTGCGCACGCTTGTACTGCGCGAGATGCTGCCCGATTACGACGGTCTGCCCGCGCGATACCAGTCGAATCGGATCGCGTGGCGTCGCACCCGGCTCGACCCGCACCCAGCGCGGGTTGAATTCGATCTGCGTGAGCCGCTCCGCATCCATTCGCTCGATCACGAGCCGATGCGGAAACAGCCTGATGCGCTCGTAATCGACCGCATGGCGAGCATAGACCGCAAATGCGACACCCACCGCCAGCAACTCGATTCCGGTAAAGGGCATGACGAGCCAGGCCCCTCTCCACATCAGCAACGTCGCGATCACCAGCGAGAAGCCCGCGAGCGACGCGTAAAACAGCACGAACTGGCGTGGCGACACCGAACAGTTGCGTTTCATCAGCCAGTCTTCGAGGACCGGCTCGCCGTTCGTCGTCTCCGCCAAAACCCTCGCTGCTTCCATCGCCGCCTCACGCGAATGGCATGCGATGCATGCCTGCATCGGACTCGTCGCCCCGTATTGCGGGGACCCCGGGACGACAAGCTGACGCATTATAGGCGGGTTCAATGGCATCCACAAGCAAGCGCCTATCGCCCCGCAAGCCAAGCGCGACAAGCTTTCCGGCCATTTCAGGCGCCAATTCGACCCCGCTTTGCGCCGCTAATTTCAGACATAACAAAACCCCTCTTTACCGCCTTACCGATTCTTCGGACGCCCCTTGCCGATATCCTCGATGCGCACGATCCCGTGCCCTTCGGCCGTCGTGCGCGGTACGGCCTTCCATGCGTGGCCGTAGATCACCTCGAATGTCAGCGGAATCGTGCCGTCCGCGTGCCGGCGCGCCTCCAGCGCGTCGCCGAGCGCCGTGCGAAAGCGCCGCGTCGCGTGCTGCGGCGCCGTGCGCTCGAACGGATAGGCGCCCCAGCGGCGCACGTCGGCCAGCAGGGAATCGGGGGATTTGTAGGTGACGGTCAGCACTTCCTGATCCATCACGGGAATCTCGAAGCCGCTCTCGACGAGCATGTCGCCGAGGTCGTGCATGTCGACGAAATCGATCACGCGCGCGGCCGGCGATGCCATGCCCAGCGCCGCTTCGGCGTCCGCGCAGGCCGCGCGCAGCTCGCGCAGCGTGTCGGGGCCGAGCGTGCTGAACATCAGCAGGCCGTTCACGCGCAGCACGCGCTGCCATTCGGGCAGCACCGCGTCGGGGCGCGAATGCCAGTGGAGGGCGAGATTCGACCAGATCAGGTCGAACGCGCTGCCCGGGAACGGCAGCGCGGCGAAGTCGGCCTGCGCGACGCGCGGGCCGCGCTGGCCCAGCGCGCGACCGAGCGACGCCGGCAGCCAGCGGCGCCAGTTGGTCTGCTCGACCTCGCGCTGACCGGCCCGCGCGAGCATCGCGCCGGACAGGTCGACGCCGAACACGGGGGCTTCCGGAAAGCGCGCACGCAGCGCCGGCAGGTCGTCGCCCGGGCCGCAGCCCGCGTCGAGCACGGCCGTGGGGCTCACCTTGATGTATTCGAGACGCTCGTTCATCCGCTGCGCGATCTCGCGCGGCAGGAACGCGACCGCGTCGAACGTGGCGGCACGGCGGTCGAAGATCCGCCGCAGGCGCCTGGCGTCATTGGCCGGACGGCCGGTGGAAGTCGAAGCTGGGGACATGTCGGGCACACTGGCGAAGAGCCCGAAGTATACTCGCTCGCCCCGGAAGCTTCATTGAGGCGGGGTGGCAGGAGTGTTGCGATGATCCGCAGTTCCGCCGAGCGCACGATGCGCGTCGTTTTGTCGCAGGTTCGCCTGCTCGCGGCGAAGGTCGCCGCGGTCGCGCTGCCGAATCGCTGCGCACTGTGCGGCAATTTGTCACACGCCGTGATGTGCGATGCTTGCGACGCCGCGTACTGGAATGAAGCGCGATTGCGCTGCGATGTCTGCGCGCTGCCGCTGGGCATCGGGCAGGCACGTTCGCGCGGTGGCGGCCGGACCGGCGCCCGCCAAGCGGCCGCGTACCGGTGCGACGCGTGCCGCACCGCCCCGCCGCCATTCGATGCGACGCTCGCGCTCGCGGATTACCGCGCGCCGCTCGACGGGCTGGCACGCGGCCTGAAGTTTCATGCGCGGCTCGCGCTCGGCGCCGAATTCGCCGCCCGGCTCGCGCGGCGGGTCGACGATACGCGCGGCGCGGGCCGTTTCGACCTGGTCGCGCCGGTGCCGCTGTCGCACCGGCGGCTCGTGGCGCGCGGCTACAACCAGGCGTGGGCGATTGCACGTCCGCTCGCGCGCCGGCTCGACGTGCGCGCGGACGCGGCCCTGCTCGCGCGCGTCGCCCACACCGCGCCGCAGTCGCGGCTCGACCGGCAGGCCCGGCGCGACAACGTGATGGCGGCGTTCGCGGTTGCCGGTGACGTCGCCGGCCGCCACGTCGCGCTCGTCGACGACGTGATGACGTCCGGCGCGACGCTCGCGGCCGCTGCGCACGCGCTGAAGGCGGCGGGCGCCGCGCGCGTGACGAATCTGGTTGCGCTGCGCACCGCCAGGGATTAATTAGATACAGAGGCCGGCCGCGCCAACGCGGCCTTGGCCGTCACGAACCGGCCGGCCGGGAACGCGCACGTTGCGCCGCCCCGGCCGGCCCAGCCAAACCGAAACATGTTCAACGTCGTCCTCGTCGCCCCCGAAATTCCGCCGAACACCGGCAACGTGATCCGCCTGTGCGCCAACACGGGCGCGCACCTGCACCTGATCGAACCGCTCGGCTTCCCGCTCGACGACGCGCGGATGCGCCGCGCCGGCCTCGACTATCACGAGTACGCGCAGATGCGCGTGCACCGCGACTGGGATGCGTTCGTCACGTCCGAATCGCCCGATCCCGCGCGGATGTTCGCGTTCACGACACGCGGCTCGGGCCGCTTCCACGATCACGCGTTCCTGCCCGGCGACTGGTTCGTGTTCGGCTCGGAGACGCGCGGCCTGCCCGCCGAGCTGCTCGAACGCTTTCCGAACGAACAGCGCGTGCGCCTGCCGATGCGGCCGGACAACCGCAGCCTGAACCTGTCGAACACGGTCGCCGTGGTCGTATTCGAGGCGTGGCGCCAGGCCGGCTTCGAAGGCGGCGCGTGACGCGCACCGCGCGCGCCATCCCCAACGCGCGATGCGTCAGGTTCGCGTGAGCCGCGCGCGATACAGGTCGTAGATGTCGGGGGAAAAGCACGCGAACACCACGCGTGCGAGGTTCGGCGCCTGCGGCAGCATTTCGGCGACGGTGCCGACCGCGATGCCGACGGCCTCTTCAACGGGATAACGGTAGATTCCGCAGCTGATTGCCGGGAACGCGATCGACGTCGCGGCGACCTCCTCGGCCAGCTCGATCGCCCGCCGGTAGCACGACGCGAGCAGGTCGGCCTCGCCGCGCCCGCCGCCGTACCACACGGGGCCGACCGCATGAATCACGTAGCGCGCCGGCAGCCCGTGGCCGCGCGTGAGCTTCGCGTCGCCCGTGTCGCAGCCGCCGAGCGTGCGGCACTCGGCGAGCAGGCCGGGGCCGGCCGCGCGATGGATTGCGCCGTCGACACCGCCCCCGCCGAGCAGCGAGCCGTTCGCGGCATTGACGATCGCGTCGACATCGAGCGTCGTGATGTCGACGACCTGCGCGTCGAGCGTGGTGGAACCGATCTGCAGCATGACACCCTCCCGGAACGCCGGAGACTGTTCAAGCGTAGTCCGCTTTGGGGCCGCGCGCCCGGCGCAACCGCACGGGAGCGCCGGTTCGCGCTACTCGGCGCGCGCGTCGCGCCGCAGCAGGCCGCTGACCGCGTCGCGCGGTGCGATGCCGTCGAACAGCACGCCGCACACGGCTTCGGTGATCGGCATTTCGATCGACTGCGCGCGTGCGAGCGCCAGCACGGCCTGCGCGCAGCGCACGCCTTCGGCCACGTGGCCGAGCGCGCCGAGGATGTCGTTCAGCGTGCGGCCGGCCGCCAGTTGCAGGCCGACCGTGCGGTTGCGCGACAGGTCGCCCGTCGCGGTGAGGATCAGGTCGCCAAGGCCCGTGAGGCCCGTGAAGGTTTCCGCGCGGCCGCCGAGCGCGACGCCGAGCCGCGACATTTCGGCGAGGCCGCGCGTGATCAGCGCGGCGCGCGCGTTCAGCCCGAGGCCGAGGCCGTCGGCAATGCCGGTCGCGATCGCCAGCACGTTCTTCACCGCGCCGCCGACCTCGACGCCGACCACGTCGTCGCCCGTATAGATGCGCATTGCGCCGTGATGGAACGCGGCGAGCGTGCGCTCGCGGCAGGCGGCGGACGGGCTCGCCACCGTCAGCGCGACGGGCAGCGACTGCCCGACCTCGCGCGCGAAGCTCGGGCCCGACAGCACGCCGTTGCTCTGCTGTTCGGGCAGCTCGGCCGCGATCACCTGGTGCGGCAGCAGATGCGTGTCGGCTTCGAAGCCCTTGCAGACCCAGACGACATGCGCGGGCACGCAGCCTGCGTCGCGCATCGCGCGACACAGCGTGCGCAGCCCGGCCACCGGCGCGGCGATCACGCACAGCGCATCGTCCGCGGCGCCATGCGCGAGCGCGGCGCCGAGATCGGCGTCGTAGCGCAATGCGTCAGGCAGCGCGATGCCGTCCAGATAGCGGGAATTTTCGTGCCGGGCCTGCAGCCCGGCGATGAGCGCGGCGTCGCGCGCCCACAGAAGCGTATCGTGCCGCGCGGCCAGATGGCCCGCGAGCGCGGTGCCCCAGGCACCGGCGCCGAGAACGGCTACTTTCATACCCAGCACCGGTCCGAGAAACGTCAGTTCAGCGTCGTGCCGTTCGGCGCGCCTGCTGCGGCGCCGGCCTGCTGCTGAAGCTGCGCGAGACGCTGCTCGTACAGCGCCTGGAAGTTGATTTCCGCCAGGTGGATCGGCGGGAAGCCTGCGCGCGTGATCGCGTCGGCGATGTTCGAACGCAGGTACGGGAACAGGATCGTCGGGCAAGCGATGCCGACGAGCGGGTCGAGCTGTTCGTCCGGAATGTTGCGGATGTCGAAAATGCCGGCCTGCTTCGCTTCGATCAGGAACGCGACCTTGTCCTTCACCTTCGCGGTGACGGTACCCGACACGACCACTTCGAACACGCTTTCCGCAAGGCGGTCGGCCTTGACGTCGACTTCGACTTCAACCGACGGCATGTCCTGCTCGAGGAAGATCGCCGGCGAATTCGGCTGCTCGAGCGACATATCCTTCAGGTAGACGCGCTGGATGTTGAAGAACGGTTGGTTTTCGACGTCGGACATGGTGTTTCCCTAAAAGTGGTGACGGAGCGGCCCGGCTTCTCGCCGGCCGCCACGGATGATTCCTGCGCGCCCAAGCCGCGGCGCGGCCGGCGGCCATTCTGCCCTAATCAGGCCGCTTGCAGAAGCGTAACGAGCCCGCCTTCACGGTCGAGCTTCGACAGATCGTCGTAACCGCCGACGTGCGTGTCGCCGATATAGATCTGCGGCACCGTGCGGCGCCCCGTGCGCGTCATCATTTCCTCGCGGCGGGCCGGATCGCGATCGATCAGCACCTTTTCGATCTGCTCGACACCGCGCAGCTTCAGCAGGCGCTCGGCCTGCATGCAATACGGACACACCTGCGTGCTGTACATCAAAACCTTGTTCACTTCGCCACTCCTTGTTTGACGACCGGCATCCCGGCCTGCTGCCAGGCGGCCACGCCGCCTTCGAGCACGTGCACCTCGGCGTAACCCGCCGCCTCGACCTCGCGCGCCGCCTTCTGCGACTGCTGGCCGTTCTGGCAGACGAGCAACACCGGCGTGCTCTTGTTCTTCGCGACCTGCGCAATTTTCGCGCCGATCTCGCCCGCCGCGACCTGACGTGCCGACGGCAGGTGGCCGGCAGCGAAATCGGATGCGGCGCGCACGTCGATCACGATCGCGTTGCGGCGGTTGATGAGTTGCGTCGCCTCTGCGGCCGACAGGCCGCCACGGCCGCGGCGCAGTGCGGGCCAGGCCAGCAGACCGCCAGAAACCACCAGGATCGCGATGAGGGCCAGGTTCGTGTAATCGGTAAAGAACGTCACGGAATTCCGCCGGAAAAAGAGAAATCGGATGAGGACAATCCCGCCATTATAAAATAACCGTCTTGCGCGATGGCGGGCCCCGGTCGGGTCCCGTGCGACGCGCCCCGCTTCCCTATCACTACCGACCGCAAGATCCATGTACAAACTCGTTCTCATCCGCCACGGCGAATCGACGTGGAACAAGGAAAACCGCTTCACCGGCTGGGTCGACGTCGACCTGACCGAACAGGGTCGCAACGAGGCCTATCAGGCCGGCGAATTGCTCAAGGAGGCCGGCTACACGTTCGACATCGCGTACACGTCGGTGCTCAAGCGCGCGATCCGCACGCTGTGGCACGTGCAGGACCGGATGGACCTGATGTACCTGCCGGTCGTCCATTCGTGGCGCCTGAACGAGCGCCACTACGGCGCGCTGTCGGGCCTGAACAAGGCGGAAACGGCCGCGAAGTTCGGCGACGACCAGGTGCTCGTGTGGCGCCGCAGCTACGACACGCCGCCGCCCGCACTGGAGCCGACCGACGAGCGCGCGCCGTTCAACGACCCGCGCTATGCGAAGGTGCCGCGCGAGCAGCTGCCGCTCACCGAGTGCCTGAAGGACACGGTCGCGCGTGTGCTGCCGCTGTGGAACGAGTCGATCGCGCCAGCCGTGCGCGCCGGCAAGCAGGTGCTGATCGCCGCGCACGGCAACTCGCTGCGCGCGCTGATCAAGTACCTCGACGGCATCTCGGACAGCGACATCGTCGGCCTGAACATCCCGAACGGCGTGCCGCTCGTGTATGAACTCGACGAAAACCTGAAGCCGATCAAGCACTATTACCTCGGCGACCAGGACGCGATCGCGCAGGCGCAGGCCGCCGTCGCGAAGCAGGGCAAGGCAGGCTGACGCCCGCCGCGCCGGGCGCGCCGCGTCCGGCGCGGCGTGCCCGGCC
>NZ_CABVPX010000031.1 GCF_902499125.1 Burkholderia arboris | reverse complement strand
CGGCTTTCCAGCAGCAGATACGCATGCAGCACGGTCGTGATGCTGATCCGGTGCTGCTGGCTCGCCTGCCGCACCGACGGAATCCGGTCGCCGTGCCGGTACACGCCCTGGCGGATCAGACGCTCGATGTCGTCCGCGAGTTTTTCATAGAGTTTCATCGTGCGCCTCCCGCCGGCAGGCGCAGAAGCGCCGCCCTGCCGTGTGCGCCCGACACGCACGTGTTTCGCCCGCCGACCGGGCCGTCGTGATTCCTGATCTTTCCCTCCGGTTTTGCCTTTTCCATCGCACTGGCTCTCTTGAAGATGCGCCAACAGGGTTCCGGTAAGACTGGATCTGCGGCACTGTGCACTTGATGATGGAATCTTAAGAGCAGAACAGTTGGCGACGAGTACACACATCGACCACGCGAACAAGAGTACAGTTCGACGCGAATCGCGCATGGCGGGATAACTGTACGTCTTATGAAATGGCCGGCTGGCCGGGAAACCGGCGCGGCGCGGCCGGATCGGCCCGGAACGCCCGCCGGACGGGCATTCGCCCGATTGCCTCAATCGGGGTGCAATACTGTGCGGCCGCACGGCGTTCAGTGCCGGAGTCAGTCCCATGCCGCACGCGATCGAACGAGCAGCCGGCCTCGGTGGCGCGATCCGAAACGCCCGACAAGTACAGATGAAATGGTGTCAAAACGAAACGGCCGACCGTGCACCGCACGCCGCCGGGAAGGAAACCGCACATGACCGATCGCAACCTCGCCGCGCTGCTCGTCGCGCGCCTGACCGGCACGGCCGACCATCCGCGCTTCACCGGCGCGCCGATCGACCTGTCGACGCTCGACGCGCACACGCTCGGTGCGGCCTGGCCGGCACTGCGTCGCGCCGAGTACGAGATCATGCTGCGCGACCACGCGTACGACGACCCGCGCGCCGAATTCGCGCGCTGGCTGCGCGGGCAGATCGACGCGCTCGGCCTGGAGCCGCTCGTCGACGCCGATACCGCACTCGAACTGTTCCGCGACATGCCGCCCGGCGGATGGAAACGCGCGCTGGAAGACCTGCCCTGCCTCGACGCGCTGCCGTCGCCCGCGCTGCAGGCCGAACTCGCGCGCATCGCGGGCGAATCGGAAGACGGCGAGATCCGCGCGAAGTCCGCATATGGCGCGTATGCGCTCGACTGGTTTGCCGGCCGCCGGGACTTCTCGGCGCGGCGCGAGGCCTACGCACAGGCGCTGGCCGACTCGCCGTTTCGCGTGCGCGAACTCGACGTGCTGCCCGAGCTGGGGCCGGCCGCGCTACTCGCGCTGGCCGCGTCGAGCAACGGCTACTTTGCGCCGAAGCGGCTGTGGCTCGATGCCAGCGATCCGGCCGTCACACTCGCGGAAGACGCCGCGTATGTCGCATTCGCGCACGACGCGCTGACCGACGCAGCAAGACAGATCGCGGCCCTTCATGCCGGCACCGTGCCGTACGAAGCCGACCGCGCGTTCACGATCGATGATGCACAGGTCGTTGCGCGCGCCGTGCGCGTGGCCGCCTATCGCGACGAAGCATGGCTGCGCCCGCTGATCGGGCCGTTGCTGACGGGCGTGTGCGTCGCGCCGACGGCCGCGAAGACGGTGCCGTCGCAGTCGCTCGCGATCGCGCTTGGCCATGCAGTCGAAACGATCCCGACGCCCGAGAGCGTGCGCGCGCTGCGCGACGCGCTGGCCACGGTGCGTCATGCAGGCGTGCAGAAGAAGCTTGCACGCAACCTGAAACCGGCCGAACGCATGCTCGGCGAGCGGCCGCACACCGCGCTGCGGATGACGCTCGATGCAAAGCCCGACAAGAAGCAGCTTGCGATGCTCGCCACGTGCATGGAAGCCGGCTTCTGGCAGCCGATGACGCTCGGCCACGCCGAATGGCGCGAACGGCTCGTCGATGCGCCGGCCGGCGCCGCGTTCTCCGCGCGGATGATCTGGCAGGCGCGCGGCAGCGATGGCGCGACGCAATCGTTCATGCCCGACATCGCGAAAGGCAAGGTGGTGCTGCGCGACGCGGCCGGGCACGCGTGCGAGATCGCCGAGGACAGCGACATCCGGCTCTGGCACCCGCTGCTGGCCGACGCGGACGAACGGCTCGCGTGGCAGCGCGCGATCGTCGGCCGTTCGCTGCGGCAACCGGTCAGGCAGGCATTTCGCGAGTACTACGTCCCGGCGGACGACGACGCGTCGGCCAGCGATTCCGCGATGTTCGAAGGTCATGTGCTGTCGAGCCGGCCGCTGCTCGGCGTCGCGCGCCGCGAAGGCTGGTCGATCCGCGCGTACGACGACGGACTCGTCCGCGAATTCGGCGACGTGCGCGCGACCTTTCTCGTCGATGCGCGGCTCTATCCCGGTTCGGAAAGCCACGGCACGTCGCGCCGGCTGCACGTCGAACGCCGGCATGAGCGTCGCTGGGCGCCGCTGCCGATCGGCGAGATCGACCCTGTCGTGTTCTCGGAAGTCGCGCGCGCGGTCGACCTGCTCGTCAGCGTGGCCGCGTTCGCGCTCGACGACGATGCAACGCGTGCGGCCACCGCCACGCGCACGACGGACCCGGTCCGCCAGCGCGATCTCGAAACGGAACGCTGGCAGCGCCTGAACCGCTTGTCGGATCTGCCGCTCGGCGTAATGGCGCGGCATCGCAAACACGTGCTGTCGCTCGTGTTCGCCGAACCGGTCGCACAAGGGAAGATCACGATCGACGAACGCCACGTGCGGGTCGGCGCGTGGTCGGTGCATTGCGCGACCGGCCGCGTGACGCGCGATGGCGCGCCTGTCGATGCCACGATCGAGCCGCCGCCGTCGCCGCTGCGCGCGGTGCCGTGGCTGCCTTACGACGAAGCGCTGCTGCAGCGGATCGTCGACGTCGTCGCGGATCTGCTCGACTGAGCGGGCGCCGTCAGATCGAACCGAACAGCGCGCGCGGCCGGTCCTTCAGCGTACCGGACAGGATCCGCAGCCCGTTGACGAGCTCGTCGCGCGTGGCCGGGCACGCGAGGTTGATGCGCACGCCATGCTCGATTTCCGCGCGATCGACCGCGAACGTCGACGACGGCATCACGATCACGCCGCGCGCCTTCGCATTCGCGGCGAAGTCGTCGGCACGCCACGGCGGCGGCAGCCGCAGCCACACGAACATGCACGCCGGATCGGACTTCAGCTGCCCGGCCGGCAGCAACTCCCGCGCGAGATCGACACGCGCGCGGATTTCCGCGAGTTGCGCGGCCATGATCCGCTCGGCGGTGCCGTCCTCGATCCATACCGTCGCGATCAGCATCGATGTCGGCGCGGGCATCCATGCGGTCGTACGCACGGCTTCCGCGCACAGCGCGACGCTGTCGCGCGGGCAGCTCAGGTAGCCGAGGCGCAGCCCCGGCGCGAGGATCTTCGACGTCGCGCCGATATGGAACGTCAGCTCGGGACACAGCCCCGCGATCGCCGGCAGCCGGTCGCGCACGAGCGGGCCGTATACGTCGTCTTCGATGATCGTCACGTGATGGCGCCGCGCGACGTCGACGAGCGCCATCCGGCGCGCGAGGCTCATCGTCGTCACGGTCGGGTTCTGCAGGTTCGGCACGACGAAGATCGCCTTGACCGGCATGCGCTGGCAGATCCGCTCGATCTCGTCGGGCAGCAGGCCGTCGTCGTCGGCCGGCGCGCTGACGATCTCGAACTGGAATACCGGCGCGAGCGCCTTGAGGCCGTAGTACGTGAGGCGATCGGCAATGATCACGCCGTCGGTACCGATCAGGCTGTTCAGCACCGCATACAGCCCGTGCTGCGCGCCGCTCGTGACGACCACCTGGTCGCGCGGCGGCGTGAAGCCGGGCGCGGCGAGCCACTGCGCGCCGGCCGCGCGCGCCCAGTCGGGCCCCTGCGGCGGCTGGTATTCCTGCAGCGCGGCGAACCGCGGGTCGTTCGGCAGCGTGCCGAACGTCTGCGCGAGGCTCGCGAGAAACTCGCCGGTCGCCGGGCGGTTCACGGTCAAGTCGATCACGCCGTTGCCCGCCGCAAGCGACGCGCGGGCCGGCTCGATGCTCGGCATTGCGCCGCCGGTGACGAGCGAACCGCGCCGCTTGCTGCCGATCACGAGGCCGCGCAGCTGCAGTTCCTTGTACGCACGCGACACGGTCGACACGTTGATGCCAAGCTCGGTCGCGAGCTGACGCTGCGGCGGCAGCCGGCTGCCCGGCGGATACGTGCCGTTGCGGATTTCCGCCTCGATCGAGCTCGATACCTCGACATAAGTCGGCCGCTTCGCCTGCACCAGCAGGCCGCTGTCGCGCTCGCCGGAAAGTTTGTCTGATGCCATTTGTCGCCTGTGACCACACAAAAAGCGTTTGTCTGCCGTTTTGGCTTGCCCAGCGATTGTATATGACATCCCCGCCCCGTCAAACGCCCAGGGAAAAGTCTGCTGAATCAATGTATTGGAATCGGGTAAACACTGGCACCACACAATCGATTTTTGATTGCACACAAAAAATTACTGTGTGATTCTTGATCGCAACTTTGTGTGAATCACGTGGACCGGAGGGGAAGCGTCATGGCGAATGTCGCCATCGTGGGTGCAGGCTTCATCGGGCTCGGCGCAGCGGCATGGCTGCAGCGCGACGGGCATCGCGTGACGCTGTTCGATCCGGCCGGCATCGGCCAGGGCACGTCGTTCGGCAATGCCGCGACGTTCGCGCCGTACGGCTGCGTGCCGGTGAACGGCCCGTCCGTGTTCCGCAACATCCCGCACTTCCTGTTCGCTGCCGACAGCCCGCTGCGCATCCGCTGGCCTTACCTGCTGCGCGGCGCACCGTGGCTTGCGCGGTTCCTGCTCGCGTCGACGCCCGCGCGCCATGCGCGCAGCGCGAGCGCGCTGGCCGCGCTGCTGTCGCGCGCCGCCGACGGCTATGCGCCGCTGCTCGCGCCGCCGCGGCTCGCCGCGTTCGTGCGGCCGCGCGAATGCCTGTACCTGTATGCGCGGCAGGCATCGTTCGATGCCGCGCAACCGTCGCTCGCGCTGCGGCGCCGGCTCGGCGTGCCGTTCGAGACGCTCGACGCGAGCGCGATCCGCCAGCTCGAGCCCGCACTCGCGCCGATCTTCACGCGCGGCGTGCTGTTCGTCGGCAGCTGGCATTTCTCCGACCCGCACGGCTTTCTCGGCGAGCTGTTCGCGCAACTCGCCGCCTCCGGCGCAACGCTCGAACGGGTGCGCGTCGAGTGGATCGCGCCCGCCGGCGACAGCGTGAACGTGCAGGCGGGCGGCACGGTGCGCGCGTTCGATCATGTCGTCATTGCCGCAGGCGTACGCTCGCGCGAATTCGCGGCCGCGTGCGGCGACGCGGTGCCGCTCGATACCGAGCGCGGCTATCACGTGCAGTTCGCCACGCACGAGCCGATCGTCACGCGGCCGGTCGGCTGGGCCGAACGCGGCTTCTACATGACGCCGCTCGACGAAGGGTTGCGCGCGGCCGGCACCGTCGAACTCGGCGGCTTCGACGCGCCGATGAACCCGTCGCTCGTCGCGCTGCTCACGCGCTCCGCACGCGAAGCCGTGCCGTCGCTCGGCGCGCCGACGCGCAGCTGGCTCGGCTTCCGGCCGACGCTACCCGACGGCGTACCCGTCATCGGTCACGCGCGGCACAGCGCGCGCGTGATCCACGCATTCGGTCATCAGCATCTCGGCGTCACGCTCGCCGGCATCACCGGGCAGATCGTCGCCGACCTCGTCGCCCGGCGCACACCGCCGCTGGACCTCACGCCGTACCGGGCCGCGCGATTCTGACGCGCGCCACGACTTCCACCCACACAAGGAGAGGCATCATGAATCGTCGTCACTGGCTGGTATGGCTGGCCGTCTGCTCGATCGGCACGGTCGCGGGGGCCGCGCAGGCCGCGGACCCGGAAACCGTCAAGATCGGCTTCGCCGGCCCGCTGACGGGGCCGGTCGCGCGCGTCGGCAAGGATCTGCAATACGGCGCGCAGCTCGCACTCGACGAGGAGAACGCGAAGCATCCGACCGTCGGCGGCAAGCCGGTGCGCTTCGTGCTCGACGTGCAGGACGACCAGGCCGATCCGCGCATCGCGATCCAGGTCGCGCAGAAGCTGGTCGACGACGGCGTGGTCGGCGTGATCGGCCACTACAACTCCGGCTGCAGCATTCCGGCGTCGGCCGTCTACAAGCAGGCGAACGTCGCGATGATCACGCCCGGTTCGACCAATCCGCAACTGACGATGCAGGGCTTCAAGAACGTGTTCCGCACGATGGGGCACGACGGCGTCGGCGGCGTGGTGGCCGGCCGCTTCGCGGTCGAACAGCTGAAGGCGAAGCGGATCGGCATCATCGACGATCGCACCGCGTTCGGCCAGGGTCTCGCCGACGCGTTCGAGAAAGGCGTGAAGGACGCGCACGGCAGCATCGTCGGCCGCGAATACACGAACGACAAGGCCGTCGATTTCCGCGGCATCCTGACGACGATGAAGAGCAACAACGTCGACCTGCTGTTCTTCGGCGGGCTCGACGAGCAAGGCGCGATGCTCGTCAAGCAGATGCGCTCGCTCGGCATCCGCGCGCAGCTGTTCGGCGCCGGCGCGTTGAAAAGCAACGCATTCCTGAAGATCGCCGGCAACGCGGGCGAAGGCACGCAGGATCTCGAGCCCGGCCCCGCGCTCGACAAGCTGCCGTCGGCCGTCGCGTTCGCGCAGCGCTACAAGGCGCGCTTCAACCAGGACGTCGAGCTGTATGCGCCGTTCGCGTACGACGCGGCGCTCGCGATGATCGCGGCGGTCCGCAAGGCTGATTCGCTCGATCGCGGCAAGATCGTCGCGAGCCTGCCGGGCGTATCGGTGACCGGCGTGACCGGCAAGATCTCGTTCGACGAGCGCGGCGACCTGATCAAGCCGCCGTACACGCTGTTCCGCGTCGAACAGGGGCAGTGGCACAGCATCCGCACGGTCGGCGGCGCGTCGAACTGATGCCGGGCCGCGCGCCGGCGGGCCACACCGTCAGCGCGCCGCCTGCTGCCGCTGCACCTCCTGCGCTTTCATCTGCAGATACGCGTTCCTTTCCACTTCGTGCAGTTGCTGCGGATACTGTTCGGTCGCGTCGAACCAGCGCGCGAGGCGCTGGTCGAGCGGCTTGTCGAGCGTCGCGAGATACGTGTCGATCGCGAGGTAGTAGCGCATCGTGTTGCGCTCCAGCAGCCCGCGCACGCCGCCGATGTACTGCGGCTGCGCGGCCGATGCGCCGACGTTCGTGAACCCGACCTTGTCGCTGCCGACCGTTGCCAGGTAGGTCTTCATCGCCATCCGGCCGACCGTGCCGAAGCCATACGAATACGTGAGGTGCAGGAACGTGCGCGACCCGCCGGCCGGCACGGCCTCCAGCGCGATCCGGTAGTCCTTCGTGCCCATCGGGCCGCTATCGGCGGTCAGGTCGACCTGGAAATAGTCGGGCGTCGCGGCCGCCACGCGATAGCGGAATTGCACGCGATAGGTGTCCGACAGCTTCTGCTGGATCTTGCGGCCGAGGTTCACGTCGAGCACCGGGCCGTTGCTGCCGCTCGACGCGTGACAGTACTTCGTGTTCAGGTGCAGGATCAGCACCGCGCACCAGTTCGCCGGGCCCTGCGCAGGATCGTCGAGCTGATCGCTCACGACCGCGAACGGATAATCGACCACCGCGTAGATGTCGCCCTTCAGCGATGACGACGATTCCGCCGATTCGAGGACCACCGGCCGGTGAAACGCGTTGTCCTTCAGTTGCGCGCCGAGGCTGCGATAGCGATCGAGCAACGCGGCCGCGCCGCCCGCACCGTCCGCGCCGAACGACAACGCGCTCCAGCCAAGACACGCAACCGCGACGAGCGCGTGCCACGCGCGGCGGGCACGCCACGTGCCGCGCGGATGTCCGGATGTCTCCATTCTTGTACTCCCTGGCGCGCGATGGCCGCACGCATGTGTCACAGAATACGCCTGCGTGTCGCGCACTGTCGCTATCGGCTCCGCTTCACCGGCATCGGCAACTGCGCGGCGGTGATCCGGATCAATGCCGACAGCCATTCGCGGTCGTCCCAGCGATCGCCGGCGATGACGAGGTGCGGCTTCGCGGCCGGATACGGCGGGGCTTCTTCGCAGGCGCCGAGATACGCGCGCCCTTCCGGGGTCGGCTTGACGAACAGCCGGTCGTCGCAGACGAGCGCGACCATCTTGCCATCGCAATAGATGCCATACTCGCCGAACATCTTGCGGGACGAGACCGTACCGGCCGCCGCGATCTGCTCGACGATGAAATCGACCGTGCTCTGGCTGGATGCCATTCATTGCTCCTTGCGAAAAAAATTATGACCGCCGCGTGCACCGACCGTTCCGTGCCATCGGCCGATGCGTTGCGGCGCGTCATTCATTCGTCGACCGCCAGCCTGTTCCAGCACCGGCCGGGCCGTCCCTGCCGACAATCTCCTGACACACCTGACAGTTACATCGCAACGCGATGAATCGTCCAATAGCGCTTCACAAAAATCCGCCTTCGGTCACGCGTCTGGAGAGAGACGCGGGCCGCCTGGCCGCACAATGGTGTGCCACGAAGCATCACGACGAGGAACCCGATGAGCGTACCCGCCCGCTATCCCGCATGGCTCAGGCAAGCCTATGAACCATGCCGGCGCCTCGTTCCCGGCGCGATGCTGAGCGAGTCGATCCCGATCGACGAAGCGGCATTGCGCGTCACGGCGGAGGACATCCTCGCCCCGGACGACGTTCCGTCCGTTCCGCTGGCCGCCTGCGACGGCTATGCGCTGCGTGCGGCCGATACAGCAACCGCCTCTTGCCGGGAACCCGTCGAGCTCGACTGCAAAGTCGGGCTGGGCCAGCTGGCGTCGCGAACGGCCAGCCCGGCTGCCCGCGCGCTCGGCGAACGGCAAGTGGCCAGCATTCCCGCCTACGTCGCGATGCCGGATCACGCCGACACGGTTGCGCCGAACGCCGAGCATCGGTGGATCGACTCGCACACGGGCGCACGCCTGCGGTTTCATGCGCCGCTGGCGGAAGGGCAGCACGTGATCGCCATCGGCAGTGAATTCCGGAAAGGACACGTGCTGCTCGCGAAAGGGATGCGGATCACGCCCGCGCGACAGGCGGCGCTGATAGCGGCAGGTGTGCGCGACGTTGCCGTCACGAGGCGGCCGCGTGTCGGCGTCGTGATCGCCAGTTACGATGTGGCGCCGCCGGGCCACGCGCGCGAACCCTGGCAGCGATTCGACTCGATGGGCCCGTATCTGCGCGCGGTGCTGCGGCAATGGGGTTACGACGTCCCGGTCGTCGAATATCTGCCGTTGCCTTCGACAGATTCGTTGTCGCCCGAGGTGGAGCGCAACGAACGGGCCTTCAAGCAGCAGCTGGTCGAGCTGTCCAGCCGCTACGACCTGATCGTCGGCGCCGGATTGCCGGCGGGTGCGCCATTCGGGATTCGCGGCCTGAATGCGCAGATGATGTATTCGAACAGCCGGGAGACGGTCCAGGTCCGGCAGGTGCCCGGCGAACGCTTCAACGTCGGGCGAAGCGAAGACCGCTCGCCGCCGACGAAGTGGACAGTGAAATCCGCGAGGCCGGACGGCTTCGTCTACCGGACGGAGTCGTTCACCCGCTACGACCAGGCCGTGCTGGTCAACCTGCCGGGTCACACGAGCGGCGTCGCCGTACTGCTGCATACGATCGTCCCGCACGTGCTCGACCTGCTGGAGCACATGGCGACGCCGGGGCCGTATTGGGAAACCGCACTGACCGCGCACGACATCGAACCCGATGCCGAAGTCAACGGGATGCGATGGGGCAATCTGTCCGCCACCGACCGCGGCGAATCGCGGGTCAGCCTTCTGCCGTTCCAGGGTGACGGCCCCATCCGCGGCATGGCCGAAGCCGACGTGCTCGTCGCGATCCCGGCGGGCGTCGATGCACTGCCGGCCGGGACGCCCGTGCTGTTTCTGCGACTGGATGGCACGGGTACGCGCGCGTCGCGCACCGATGTCACGACGGACGACACCGCGACCGTTCCGGCGCAGTCGCCGCAGGCCGCGGCCTCCGCCGCTGCACCGGTTGCCGGCGCCGTTGCGCCTGATGTTCACGATGCATGGAAGCGCATCGAACACGCGATCGCCGCCCATCCCGCGAGCTTGCCGGGCGGCCTGAACGGGCCGGCCGACGCTCATGCGATTGCCGAACTCCAAGCCGCGCTGGGTTCGACGCTGCCGGACGACCTGATCGCCAGCCTCCGGTTGCACGACGGGCAAGCCGATCCCGACGCCGTGTTCGCCGAAAGCGATGCGTTGTTGAGCGCGCAGGAGATCGTCGCGCAATGGTCGATCTGGCAGAAACTGGTTGCGTCCGGCGACTTCGACGGCATGTCATCGGAGCCCGACGCCGGCATTCGCGACGACTGGTACAACCTCAAGTGGCTTCCGTTCACGCACGACGGCAGCGGCAACCATCTGTGCATCGACCTCGATCCCGCGGCAGGCGGCGTGGCAGGCCAGGTGATCCGCGTGTGGCATGACGACGAGCTGCGCGAACGCGTCGCGTCCAGTTATGCGGAATGGCTCGCGGGCGTGGCCGCGGAGCGCGACGACCGGTCCGGCGATTGACCGGCCGGAGAATGCGGGCCGGGGCGCCTTACCGAAGCCGGCAGTCGTCGATCGACTGCTCCGCGCACGTGCGCTTGTCGAAGCACTCGGCCCGGATGGTGGACATCCCGCGCTTTCGCCTTCGATGCGCTTCGGCCCTTTCGGTGCATCGGCTCTCGAAGGCGTTTTCTCCGTCGTCGCATGACCTGGTTCGGACCTCACGTCAACGCGATTCTCACGGTACGGCCCGATGAGCCGGCGGCGCCGTCAGCGATGCGGCCCGGCCATGCCCGAACGACCAGTCGTCGGCACCGGTCGTGCCGATGATCACCATCACGTCCGCGGGCCGGATGCCGGGGCTGTCCGCGAGCCGTTCGACGAGTTTCGCGTAGAACGCCGCTTTACACGCAGGACTGCGCACGCGGCCAGCCGTGATGTGGATCAGGACGAAATCGTCGGTGCGCGGCCCGCCACCGTAGTCCCGGTCATAGACCAGTTCGCCCGGCCGGCACTGCTGAAAGATCTGGAAGCAATCCCCGGCCGGCACCTCGAACGTTTGCTCGAGCGCCTCCTGCAAGCTCCTCGAAATCGCCGCCAACCAGTCGGCGGGCTTACCGTCCAGCAACGCAATTCTCGCGTAAGGCATCGAACACCTCTCCGTTATTCGGGCAGCGCGGCGAGCGCATTGATCGCGGATGCCGCGGCGGGCCAGCCGGCGTAGAACGCGAGGTGGGTGATCAGTTCTCCCAGCTCGCCTTTCGTGACGCCGTTGGCGATGGCTCTCTGCAGGTGTCCGGGCAGTTGCTCGGGACGATAGAGCGCCGTGAGCGCAGCAACGGTGGCAATGCTGCGCTCCCGTGGCGAAAGCTCGGGGCGCTGCCAGACATCGCCAAAGAGCACGTCTTCGCTCAGCTGAGCGAGCTTTGGAGCGAATCGCGTAATTTTTTCCAGATCGGTGGCGGGTTTGGCCATCAGGGCACCTGTGGTGGGGATTGACGGCTTTCAGTCTAGCCAGCCACGCGCATGCTGAATATTTGAAATATCTGCATCAACGATCCTGTTTTTTTGAACGATCGACATCCGCCCGATATTGCCGGATCTGGCCGTGCGCCGTCGTTTCGCAACCGGTGTCGAACCGGCAGCGTTGCCCAGGCGGCGGAACGGCTGAATCGCTCGCCATCGGCCGCCGGCGCGCCACTGAAAAAGCGCGAGGACCACGCGGGTCAGGATGTTCGAAAACGCCCACGGTACGCGCCCGGGCTCAGCCCGACCCGCTCCTTGAACAACCTGCAGAACGAACTCACGTCGCTATAGCCGACCTTGACTGCAACCGCCTCGATACTCAGGTCGCCCGCCTCGAACAGCCCACGGGCCGCCTCGATTCTCAGGCTTTGCAAATAACGCAGCGGCGTCTGATCCAGCGCGGCCTGAAAGCGGCGGATGAGGGTCCGCTCGCTCACGCCGAGTTCGCTCGCGAGCACCGATATCCGCACCTCTTTTGCCATGCTCCTCTGCAACCGGTGCTGGGCGCGATGAACCAGCGAATCGCCATGAACCTTGTCGGCCAGCAACGGGAGATAAGGCGTTTGCCGGGTCTGGCTGACGTCGATGAGCATGGTCTTCGCGCAGAGCGACGCAATCGTCGGCCCCGACAGACGCTCGATGATGTGAATCGTCTGCAGCAGATAGGAGGCCGATGCGCCGGCGCAAATCAGGCGATCGACTTCAGTCAGAACGGGTTCGACCTGAAGATTCACACGGGGAAACCTGGCGCGAAACTGGTCGGCGAGCCACCACGTCGTCGTCGCCGATCGTCCGTCGAGCAGGCCGGTCTTCGCCAGAATGAAGGTGCCGGTGCAGTTTGCCGCGACACAAGCGCCGGCGTTCCATTGCGCGATCAGCCAGTCGCACGCCATCGATTGACTCGCCAGCAGCTTGTCGAACGCCTTGTGCCCGGCGTAGTGCGCACTAGGGACGAACACCAGGTCGAATCGCTGCCGCGGACGAATCGGTTGCGTACTGATCTCCAGACCGTTGCTGGTCCTGACCGGACCGCCATGCTGCGACACGAAATGCCACTCGTAGCGCGCCCCCGCTTCGCCGTTCTGCCGCCTCAGGTGGGAATTCGCAACCTGAAGTATGTCGGCGAATCCCCCCAGGCTGAAGGCATAGCAATTTTCGTAAGCAAGGATGGCCGCGCGGTGCATGTCGGATTTCGCAAAGTGTTTGTCACTTCCGCCAATGTACAGCAGCGCGCGGCGCGACGAAACTTTCGATGCGAAGTCACGTTTCACGCCTGATACCCGCGTTCCAGCCGGTATCCATTGCCCTTTCGTCACGAGGCCAGCTTTCATGAAAGTCCTGATCGTCCACGCGCATCCCGAACCGCAGTCATTCTGCACGGCACTCAAAACCACGGCAGTCGATGTGCTCGGCGACGCCGGGCACGAAGTGGAGGTGTCGGATCTCTATGCCATGGGTTTCAATCCCGTCGCATCCGCCGATGACTTCGGAACACGCGCCAACCCCGACTACTGCGTCTATGCACTCGAGCAGCGCCACGGCGTTGCCGGCGGCACCATCGCCCCGGACATCAAGGACGAACTCGAGAAGCTCATGCGATGCGACTTGCTCATCCTGAACTTTCCGCTGTTCTGGTTCTCGACCCCGGCGATACTCAAGGGCTGGATCGATCGCGTTCTCGTCTCCGGACCCGTTTATGGCGGCATGCGCTTCTACAATCGCGGCGGCCTGCGCGGGAAGCGCGCCGTGGTGAGTCTCACGCTGGGCGGACAGGCTCACATGTTCGCTGACGACGGCGTCCACGGGCCACTCATGGACATGCTGCGGCCGCTGCTGCAAGGCACGCTCGGCTATACCGGGCTCGATGTGCTCGAGCCGTTCGTGGCCTGGCATGTTCCTTATGTCACGCACGACGTGCGACTCGACTATCTGGCCGCCTGGCGAAGCCGCTTGTCGTCGCTCGCGACGGAATCACCGCTTCCATTCCCGAGTCTCGATGACTTCGACGAACGTTTGCATCCGGTCACCGGCGCAACCCCGGCGATCGAAACACGCCAGGTAGCGCGCGTGAAGATGTGAACGGGCGAAAATGACGCTTCCCGTGCGACATTCGCCAGATGCTCGACGACCAGCTCTTTTTGCATGCCGACCTCCGGCGGATCCGCGCGAAACGGTGCGCGCGCATGGCAGAAAGTGCGGGAGAAATGACCTTGCGACAGGCCGCGCGCGGCGCGATGCTACAGGCCGCTCATGCCTTCGAGGGATCGTGATGGCCGCCACGCCGTTCATCGTCGTATTCGCATTGTTCGATCACGTCACGCAGCTCGATTTCACCGGGCCGGACGAAGTGTTCTGGCGCCTTCCGGGCGCACAAATTCACCGCGCTTCCGTTCGCGGCGGATCGATTCGCGCGGACAGCGGCCTCGCCGTTGCGGAGGTCGGGCGGCTCGCCGACATCGCGCATGCCGATCTCGTCTGCGTGCCGGGTGGGCTCGGCGTGATCGACGCGATCGCCGACGATGCGTTCGTCCGCGAGGTGCGCCGGCTCGCGCAGGATGCGCGCTATGTGACGTCGGTGTGCAGCGGGTCGCTGGTGCTCGGCGCGGCCGGGTTGCTGCAAGGACGACGGGCGGCCTGCCACTGGGCGTGGCGCGACCTGCTGCCGCCGTTCGGTGCGATCGTCGACGAAGGGCGCGTGGTGCGCGACGGCAGGATCGTCACGGGCGGCGGCGTGACCGCCGGCATCGACATGGCGCTCGCGGTGATGGCCGACGTCGCAGGGGCGGAATACGCACAGGCGGTGCAGCTCGGCATCGAATATGCGCCGGAGCCGCCGTTCGACTGCGGGCGCCCCGAACTTGCCGCCCAGGATGTGCTCGCTTCGGTCTGCGCGCTGTTCGAGCGCGTACGGCCCGATCGTCATGCGGTCGTCGCGCGTGCGGCGCAGCAACTCGCGCAACGGGACGGATGCGGATGCGCGGCATGCCGCTAAAGCGGCGGCCGCCTGCCGCGCGCGACGCCGTTACTTGTCCGCAGCAAACGCACTCGACATCTGCCGCGCGCGCTTCACATCGTCGCCATGCAGGTAAATCGATGTCGTCGAAATCGACGCATGCCGCAGGTTGTCGCGCACGGTCGTCAACTCGGCCCCGCGTGCAAGCGCGTGCGTCGCATGCGTATGCCGCATCCAGTGCGGGCTCGCCTGGCGCAGCTTCTGCGCCAGTGCCGGGTTGTCGGCATCGACGGCATCGGCCGTCTGCGCAAAAAACCGCTGCATCACCTTCCACAGCCGCACGCTCGTGATCGCGGCCGCATCGTCTTCCGCGAGGCTCGGAATCAGCGGCGTATCGGGCCGCCAGCGCGCGGGCGTCACCGGCAACCGTCGCGCGACCAGATAGCGATCGAGCGCCGTACGCGCAAGCGGCGGCATCGCGACACGCGCGGCCTTGCTGCCCTTGCCGATCACCTTCAGCCACGCGTCGCCGTGCGCATCCGTCTCGATGCCGCCGAGCGTCGCGCCGACCAGCTCGCTCGCGCGCAGCCCGGTCGCATAGCCGAAATCGAGAATGAAGCGCAGCCGTTGCGCGGCGCCCGGCGTCCAGCCCGACTGCGGCGCGCCGGCCGGTGTGCGCTTCCGGAATTCGAGACCGTCGGCGATCGTGCGGACCAGCAGCCACTCGCCTTCGGTAAATGCATGCGACGTGTCGAGTGCGTTCGCGCCGCGCGTGTCGCGCACCTTCACGCCCGCGAACGGATTCGCGAGCAGGTAGCGCTGCTCGATCAGCCAGCGGAACAGTGCGCCGAGCACCGACAGCGTGTACGCCGCCGAGCGCGCGGACAGCGCGCCCGAGAACGGCCGCCAGTCGGGCGCGCCGCGCGGCCGCACCGGCCCGACCCAGCGCTCGTGCGGCGTCGGGCGCCGGATGAACGCGCGATACGCGACCGCATCCTCGGTCGTCAGCGACGACAGCGCGCGGCCGCGCTCGACGATCGCCCACAGTATCAGCCGCTCCGCTTCCTTGCGGTATGCGCGCCGCGTCGCGGCCGATTCGTGCAGCGACAGCCATGCGTGCACGGCCGCGTAGTCGTTGTCCGCGTCGAGCGTGCTGGTCGCGCGCGGCGCGCGGAACGTGCCGGCCGAGCCGTCGACCTCGTGCGGCAGCTTCAGCTGTTCCCACGGCACGATGCTGCCGCGCGGCGTCGCGGCGATCAGCGCGCGCGCCCGTTCGGTCAGGTCCGGGTGCGCGGCGAAGAAGGCCTCGATGCGCCGCGCGCTGGCCACGCCGAGGCCCGCAATCGCGCGCCACCACTGGCGCCGGCGCGGAATGCGCACCGTCAGGTCGGCCAGCGTCGCGATGCCATGCGCACGCAGCGCAACAACTGCGCGGGCGGGCAGCCACAGGCCGACGTCGTCGCTGATCTGCGGGACCGGTGCACGCGCATGACGCAGCAGGCCGATCGCTTCGGTTGCGGCCTTCGCCTCCCGCAAACGCTCACCGTCGGCATGCCCGAGCCGTTCCGCGAGTTCGGGCCGACCGGCCTGCCGCGCGACGCGCACGAGGCGGCGGCGAATCGCGCCGATCACGCCGCGCGCCGATCGCCCGTCGCCCAGGCGATCGGGCAAGTAGCGCTCGACGGCCTGGCGCACGGTCATGCCCGCATACCACGCGCGCAGCGCGGCCAGTTCGTCGGCGTCGGGAAAGCCTGCGGGCGCAGGCGCGGAATCGGGGGAAAGCGGTGAAATGAGGCGCGGTTTCATGGGCGCCAGTTTGACAGAAGCGCGCGCGGCCGGATACGTCGTGCGCGCCTGCAGAGGGAAGCGACGCACTGACGCGATCCCGAGCCTTCCGGCATCGCGCCCGCGCATCGATCGCGCCCCGTCAGCCCGTGACCGGCGTGCGCCGCACTTCCGACAGGTAGATGAGGATCAACGACACCCACACGATCCCGTACAGGAACATGAAGCAGGTCGTGCGCACGCGCAGCAGGTCGAGCAGCACGCCGAACAGAATCGGCAGCAGGAAGCCGCCGAGCCCGCCCGCGAGCCCGACGATGCCGGTGACGACGCCCATGTTGTCCGCGAAGTCGTCGGCGACGTACTTGAAGGTCGACGCCATCCCGAGCGCGAACACCGCGCCGAGCACGAAGGTCAGCGCGACGAAACCGGCCACCGGCATCGACACGTTCAGCGTCGCGGTGCCGTCGATCGTGTGGATCACGAAGTCGGTCGCCGGGTACGACAACAGGAACAACGCGATCCACGCGACCCACAGCCCCCACCACGTGACCGCATGCGCGCCGAAGCGGTCGGACAGCGCGCCGCCGAGCGCGCGCAGCACGGAGCCCGGCAGCGAGAAGCCGGCCGCGAACGCGGAAGCCATCACGAGCGACATCCCGTACTCGCTCTTCAGGTACTGCGGAATCCACAGCGACAGCGCCGTGAAGCCGCCGAACGTGATCGAGTAGTACTGGCAGAGCCGCCACACGCGCGGGTCGCGCAGCACCTTGAACGCGTCGAGCATCGACCCGCCCCGCTTGCCCGCGCCCGGATCGGGCGCCGACGCGAACCAGAAGATCAGCGCCGTGACGAGCAGCGCGACCGCGTAGATGCGCGGCACGACGCGCCAGCCGTACGCATCGAGCAGCAGCGGCGTGACGAACAAGTTGACGGCCGCGCCGGCCGTGCCCGCGCCGAACACGCCCATCGCGAGCCCGCGCCGCTGCGGCGGGAAGAAGCGTGCGACATACGGCGTGCCGACCGCGAACGACGCGCCGACGCAGCCGAGGAACAGCCCGATCAGCAGGAACTGCCACAGCTGCGTCGCGTAGCTGACGACATAGACGGGCACCGCGCACACGACGAGCAGCACCGTCATCACGATGCGGCCGCCGAAGCGGTCGGTCCACGTGCCGAGCGGCAAGCGCATCAGCGCGCCGGTCAGCACCGGCGTCGACGTGAGCAGCCCGAACTCCGTGCTGTTCAGCCCGAGGTCGGTGCGCAGCTGCACGCCGAGCACGCCGAACATCATCCACACGACGAAACACACCATGAACGCGAGCGTGCTCGCGGCCAGCACCGACCACGCGCGCAGCGGGACGGCCGGCGCGTTCACGACCGGCCCGGCATTACCTTGTTGAATTGCCATACGCAAGACTCCGTTACTGGACCAGCGGCCCGTTCGCGCCGTCGAATTCGACGCCTTCGACGCGCGCATCACCCGCGAGAATCGCCACGTACTGCCGCATCGCCCGCTGCCGCACGCGTTCCGACAGGTACGCGGCGATCTGGCCGGCGGCTTCGTCGAACGGCACCGCGTCGCCCTCCACGCGACGCTCGATGCGCACGATGTGGAAGCCGAAGCGCGTGTTGACGAGTTTCGGCAGCACGCCGATGCCGTCGGTATCGAACAGCGCGGCCTCGAATTCCGGCACCGTATCGCCGCGCAGCAGTTGCCCGAGGCTGCCGCCGACTTCCGCCGACGGGCAGTTCGACGACGCGCGCGCGACCGCTTCGAACGTCCCGGGCGCGGCCACGACATCGGCGAGCGCCCGTTCCGCGCGCTGCCGCAGCGGCGCGAGCGGCACGCGATCCGTCATCGCGAACAGCACGTGGCTCGCATAGACGATGTCGTTGCGGCGAAAGCGCGCCGGGTGCTGCGCGTAATAGCGCTCGCAATCCGCGCGATCGGGTTCGGGCACGTGCGTCAGTTCGCGTTCGAGCAACGCGTCGACGGCCGCGTCGTCGAGCGGTGCCCCCTCGTCGAGCAGCGAGAGCGATATCGCGCGCTGCCGCAGCAGCTCGCGCACCGCGAGCGCGCGCCGTGCCGCGTCGAGCGGATCGGGCGTATCGCCGTGATGCGCGGCCTCGGCCGCGATCGCAGCGTCGTCGATCGTGATGCCGTTGATGCGCAAGACGACCGGTGCATCGGAGAGAACGTCGTTCATGCGGCCTCCTTAGCGCTTGCGCACGAGCTGGTACGGGCGGATCAGGTACGCGACCGACGCGATCCCGCTCCAGATATGCACCATCCGCGTGAACGGTGACACGAGGAAGATCGTGAAACCGAGCAGGATGTGCAGCCGGTACGTCAGCGGCACGCCGACGAGCAGGCTCGCGATATCCGGCCGGAACGTGACGACGCCCTTCACGTAATCGGTCAACTGTTCGAACATCGCGCCGTCCATATGCCGCGTCGACAGCACGACGGTGCCGAGCCCGAGCGCAAGCTGCACCCACAGCATCAGCACGATCAGGATGTCGGACTGGCGGCTGTTGCGACGGATGCGCGGATCGCCCAGGCGACGCCAGATCAGGATCGTGAGCCCGACGATCGCCGCGACGCCGGCCGCGCCGCCCGCCACCATCGCGACGAGCTGGTGCCCGGACGCCGACAGGAATGGCGACACGAGCCAGTGCGGCGCCAGAAAGCCGCCGAAGTGACCGAGCACGACGACCAGCACACCCCAGTGAAACAGGTTGCTGCCGAGCCGCAGCATGCCGTGGCGCAACAGCTGCGACGAATCGCTTTTCCACGTGTACTGCTCGCGGTCGAAGCGGATCAGGCTGCCGACCAGCAAGACGGCGAGGCAGATGTACGGGTAGATCCCGAACAGGAACTGATGCAAGTAAGCGTTCATGTCTTTCCCCAGTTGGGCCCGCGCTTACGCGCCGCGGGCCGGCCGCCTGTCGTGGAACCGCACGGTCTGCTCCGCCGGCGTCGCTGCCCCGACGAAGCGCACGGCCTCGTCCGCATACGATGCGTCGAGCGCGCGGTAGTCGTCGGCGCTCGGCCGCTCGGCGGCCACGTCGTCGTCGGCTGCATCCGGCGCGTCGGCCGGCGCGAGGCCGGCCAGCGGCAACAGCGCGCCGACGACGAAGCTGTAATGGCTGCCGCGCTGCGCGAGCTGGCCGGCCAGCGCGCGCAGGATCTCGCCGGTTTCGGCGAGCAGCTTGCGTGCGTCGGGCACCGGCAGCCGCGACAGGTATTCGAGGAACACGGGCAGGTAGTCGGGCAATTCGCCCGGGTTCAGGAACAGCCCGTGCCGCTCGTACATCTGCAGCAGGTCGACCATCGCCTGCCCGCGGTCGCGCGATTCGCCGTGCACGTGTTCGAACAGGTACAGCGACGTCGCGCGGCCACGGTCGAACAGCCCGACGTAGTTCTCCTGCAGCGTCAGCAAGTCGCGCTCGCGCACATAGGCAAAGAACCGGTCGAGGCCTGCGCGCACCGACTTCGGCACGCGGGCGCGGTCGCGCAGGTGCGCTTCGATCGAGTCGAGCGCGTCGACGAGCGATGCGTCGGGATAGTCGAGCAGCGCCGCGAGCGCCGCGTAGGTCGGATCGGATGCGGTGCTCGTCATCGGGAAGCCTCGTGGATCGGGATGGTCTTGCTGCCCTTCTTCGGGCTGAACAGGCTCGCTTCGGAACGGCCGTCCGAGCAGCCGTTGCCGAACGAGAAGCCACACGACGCGCGCAGGTCGTATGCGTTCTCCGCATACTCGCGGTGCGCGGTCGGGATCACGAAGCGATCCTCGTAGTTCGCGATCGCGAGATAGCGATACATCTCCTCGACTTGCGCGAGCGACAGCCCGACCTGGTCGAGCACGCCGCGCGCGTCGATGCCGTCCACGTGGCGCGCACGCATGAACGCACGCATCGCGAGCAGCCGTTCGAGCGCGAGCTTCACGGGCGCCTCGTCGCCGGCCGTCAGCAGGTTCGCCAGATAGCGCAGCGGGATGCGCAGCGATTCGACGTCCGGCAGGTAGCCGTTCATCCCGAGCGCGCCGCTGTTCGCGGCCGAGTTGATCGGCGACAGCGGCGGCACGTACCACACCATCGGCAGCGTCCGGTATTCCGGGTGCAGCGGGAATGCAATCTTCCAGTCGATCGCCATCTTGTAGGTCGGCGAACGCCGCGCGGCGTCGATCCACGCGGCCGGCACGCCGTCGCGCTCGGCCTGCGCGATCACGGCTGGATCGTCCGGATCGAGGAACAGCGACAGCTGGGCTTCGTACAGGTCCTTCTCGTTCTCCACGCTGGCCGCTTCGCCGATGCGATCGGCGTCGTACAGCAGCACGCCGAGATAGCGGATGCGGCCGACGCAGGTTTCCGAGCACACGGTCGGCTGGCCGGCCTCGATGCGCGGATAGCAGAAGATGCACTTCTCTGCCTTGCCGCTCTGCCAGTTGTAGTAGATCTTCTTGTACGGGCAGCCCGATACGCACATGCGCCAGCCGCGGCACTTGTCCTGGTCGATCAGCACGATGCCGTCCTCCTCGCGCTTGTAGATCGAGCCCGACGGGCACGACGCGACGCACGCCGGGTTCAGGCAGTGCTCGCACAGGCGCGGCAGGTACATCATGAAGGTGTTCTCGAACTGCCCGTAGATGTCCTTCTGCACGTTCTCGAAGTTGGTGTCCTTCGCGCGCTTCTCGAACTCGCCGCCGAGGATTTCCTCCCAGTTCGGCCCCCACTCGATCTTCTCGAGCCGCTGGCCGCTGATTACCGAGCGCGGCCGCGCGACCGGCATCGCGCGCGTGTTGCCGGCTTCCTGCAGGTGCGCGTAGTCGAACGTGAACGGCTCGTAGTAGTCGTCGATCTCGGGCAGATGCGGATTCGCGAAGATCTGCGCGAGCAGTCGCCACTTGCTGCCGAGGCGCGGCTCGATCTTGCCGTCCGCGCGCCGCCGCCAGCCGCCGCGCCAGCGGTCCTGGTTCTCCCAGTCCTTCGGATAGCCGATGCCCGGTTTCGTCTCGACGTTGTTGAACCACGCGTATTCCATCCCTTCGCGGCTCGTCCACACGTTCTTGCAGGTCACCGAGCAGGTATGGCATCCGATGCACTTGTCGAGGTTCAGCACCATCGCGATCTGTGCGCGTACCTTCATGACGTTTCTCCCGTGTCGATGGGAGTTGGCGCTTTGGCGCCTACTCCCGTCCCATGCAAGGCCCCTACCGCGTGCATTGCGGGATCGACCGCAGTCTCTTCGCCGTCGAGCCAGTCGATCTTGTTCATCCTGCGCACGATCAGGAACTCGTCGCGATTCGAGCCCACCGTGCCGTAGTAGTTGAAGCCGTACGCGAGCTGCGCGTAGCCGCCGATCATGTGGGTCGGCTTCAACGCGATGCGCGTGACCGAGTTGTGGATGCCGCCGCGCGTGCCGGTGATCTCGGAGCCCGGCGTGTTCACGATCTTCTCCTGCGCGTGGTACATCATCACCATCCCGGACGGGATCCGCTGGCTGACGACGGCCCGCGCACACAACGCGCCGTTCGAGTTGTAGCACTCGATCCAGTCGTTATCGACCGCGCCGATCGCCTTCGCGTCGTCCTCCGACATCCATACGATCGGGCCGCCGCGCGACAGCGTCAGCATCAGCAGGTTGTCCGTGTACGTGCTGTGGATCCCCCACTTCTGGTGCGGCGTCAGGAAGTTCAGCACACGTTCGGGGTTGCCGTTCGAGCGCGTGCCGAGCATGTGCGCGTAGCTGCCCGTATCGACCGGCGGCTTGTACGCGCACAGCGATTCGCCGAACGCGCGCATCCACGCGTGATCCTGGTACAGCTGCTGGCGGCCGGTCATCGTGCGCCACGGCACCAGTTCGTGCACGTTCACGTAGCCGGCGTTGTACGACACGTGCTCGGATTCGATCCCGCTCCAGGTCGGCGACGAGATGATCTTGCGCGGCTGCGCCTGGATGTCGCGAAAACGGATCTTCTCGTCGGCGCGCGCGGCAGCGAGGTGCGTGTGGTCGATGCCCGTGATGCCGGACAGCGCGCGCCACGCCTTCACCGCCACTTCGCCGTTGGTCTCGGGCGCGAGCGCGAGGATCACCTCGGCCGCGTCGAGCGCCGTGTCGATGCGCGGGCGCCCTTGCGCGGCGCCGTCGGCGACCCTGTAGTTGAGCTCGCCGAGCAGCGTCACTTCGTCCTTCGTGTCCCAGCCGATGCCCTTGCCGCCGTTGCCGAGCGTGTCCATCAGCGGCCCGAGCGACGTGAAACGCGCATACGTATTCGGATAGTCGCGCTCGACGACGGTCACGGTCGGCATCGTCCGGCCCGGCACCGGTTCGCATTCGCCGCGCTTCCAGTCCTGCACGTCGAACGGCTGTGCCAGCTCGCCCGGCGTGTCGTGCGCGATCGGCGCGAGCACGACGTCGCGCTCGACGCCGAGATGTCCGTCGCACAATTCGGAGAAGCGCTTCGCGATCCCCTTGAAGATCTCCCAGTCGCTCTTCGATTCCCATGCGGGATCGACGGCCGCCGACAGCGGATGGATGAACGGGTGCATGTCGGACGTGTTCATGTCGTCCTTCTCGTACCAGGTCGCAGTCGGCAACACGACGTCCGAGTACATGCAGGTCGTCGACATCCGGAAATCGAGCGTCACGAGCAGGTCGAGCTTGCCGCGCGGCGCTTCGTCGTGCCACGTCACTTCCTCGGGACGCGAGCCGCCGGTTGCACCGAGATCCTCGCCCTGCACGCCGTTGGTCGTGCCGAGCAGGTGCTTCAGGAAATACTCGTGACCCTTGCCCGACGAACCGAGCAGGTTCGAGCGCCACACGAACAGGTTGCGCGGGAAGTTGCCGGGCGCATCGGGATCCTCGCTTGCCAGCTTCAGCGTGCCGGCCTTCAACTGCCGCGCGACATCGGCGCCCGCGTGCGCGGGATCGGCGAGCGCCGCGCCGACCTTCAGCGGATTCACCGACAGTTGCGGCGCGGACGGCAGCCAGCCCATCCGTTCCGCGCGCACGTTGTAGTCGATCGGCGCGCCATGGAACTGCGACTTGTCCGCGAGCGGCGACAGCAGCGTGGCCGGGTCCATCGGGTCGTAGCGCCACTGATCGGTGTGCGCGTAGAAGAACGACGTCGAATTCATCTGGCGCGGCGGGCGGCTCCAGTCGAGCGCACCGGACAATGCCGTCCAGCCCGTCTGCGGCCGCAGCTTCTCCTGGCCCACGTAGTGCGACCAGCCGCCGCCCGGCTTGCCGATGCAGCCGCACATGATCAGCATGTTCATGATCGCGCGGTACGACATGTCCATGTGGAACCAGTGGTTGATCCCGGCGCCGATGATCACCATCGACTTGCCCTGCGTCTTGTGCGCGTTCTCCGCGAACTGCCGCGCAACCGAGATCACGTCCGCGCGCTTCACGCCGGTGATCGTTTCCTGCCATGCGGGCGTGTACGGCAGGTCGTCGTCGTAGCTCGCGGCGACGTCGCGGCCGCCGAGACCCTGGTCGAGCCCGTAGTTCGCCACGAACAGGTCGTAGACGGTCGCGACCAGCATGTCGCCGTTGCGCGTCGCGATGCGCCGCACGCCGATCCGGCGCGACAGCTCGGACGCATGCTGCGTCGAGTTGAAGTGCGCGTGCGGCTGGTTGCCGAAGTACGGGAACAGCACGTCGACCACGTCGTCGTGCTCGGCCGTGCACGACAGCCGCGGTGACAGCGCCGCGCCCTTCGACGTCTCGCCGCGCAGGTTCCACTTGCCCTTGTCGGCGTCGTCCTGCTGCCCCCAGCGGAAGCCGACCGAGCCGACCGGCACGACGAACTCGCCGTTCGCGTCGTCGATCATCACGGTCTTCCAGTCCGGATGCGCGGCCTCGTCGAGCGCGTCGTCGAAGTCCGACGCGCGCACGAGGCGCTCGGGCACGTAGCCGTCGCCGTGCGGTACGAGGCGCACCAGGCATGGCATGTCGGTGTAGCGCTTGCAGTAGTCGGAGAAGTAGTCGCTCTTCCCGGCGAGATGAAATTCCTTGAGGATCACGTGGCCCATCGCGAGCGCGAGCGCCGCGTCGGTGCCCTGCTTCGGGTGCAGCCACAGATCGCCGAACTTCGCGCCTTCCGAGTAATCGGGGAACACCGACACGACCTTGGTGCCGCGATAACGCGCCTCGACGAGGAAGTGCGCGTCCGGCGTGCGCGTCTGCGGGACATTGGAGCCCCACATCATGATGAACGTCGAGTTGTACCAGTCGGCCGATTCCGGCACGTCGGTCTGTTCGCCCCAGGTCTGCGGCGACGCCGGCGGCAGGTCGCAATACCAGTCGTAAAAACTCAGGCACACGCCGCCGATCAGCGACAGGTAGCGCGAACCTGCCGCGTACGACACCATCGACATCGCGGGAATCGGCGAGAAGCCGACCACGCGATCGGGGCCGTGCCGCTCGACCGTGTGCACGTTGGCGGCCGCGACGATCTCGTTGACCTCGTCCCAGCTCGCGCGCACGAAGCCGCCGAGCCCGCGTCGGCTCTGGTACGAACGGCGCGCTTCATCGTCGTCGACGATCGAGCGCCATGCTTCGACGGGGCCGAGCGTGCGGCGGCGTTCGCGCCACAGCTTCACGAGCGCGCTGCGCACCATCGGATGCTTGAGGCGGTTCGCGCTGTACAGGTACCACGAGTAAGACGCGCCGCGCGAGCAGCCGCGCGGCTCGTGGTTCGGCATGTCGGGACGTGTGCGCGGATAGTCGGTCTGCTGGGTTTCCCAGGTGACGATCCCGCCTTTCACATAGACCTTCCACGAGCACGAACCCGTGCAGTTCACGCCGTGGGTGGAGCGGACGATCTTGTCGTGCTGCCAGCGCATCCGGTAACCGTCTTCCCATTTGCGGTCTTCGTCGGTGACGGCGCCGTGCCCGTCGGAAAAGCGTGGCCTGGTGGTGGAGAAATAACGCAATCTGTCCAGGAAATGGCTCATGGGGATCTCGTTTTTCCGGTCTTTTGGCAGACCCTGATTATTTAAGGAGGCGAAATACCGGTTGTAAAGGACGATCGAATGTCGATCATTTCGTCCTTCTCACCGTGATCGAACCCATTGTCAGGCGGATCGACATATCACGACTTGATACAAATCACGGAATCGTTCATCTATCCGCAACAGTGAAATCGAATGGGGATCGAGCGCGCGGCACGGCCTGTTATGCTGCGCACTGCATTCCCGCGTTGCCCGTCCGTTGCCGTCATGCATCCCGTGACGGCGGGCGGGCTCCGCATTGAATTGCACTGGACGATCCGATCCACCGCATCGGGATTCGCCAACCGCAGCCGGCCGTTCATCAAAGACCGCGCGGTTTGTTCAGTGCATTTCCGGCCGTCGGACCATCGCACCTTTACATACAAGAACCGAAATTTCATGACATCCCGACTTCTCGCCGCGCTCGTTGCCGCGGCCTTGAGCTGCACCGGCCTGCCCGTCGCCCACGCGCGCACCTACGTCGCGCCGACGGCGTCGCTCGGCAAAGGCGCCTACGTTCACCAGTTCGTGCTGCGCGACCCCGTCACGCAACAGCCGCTGCCGAACGCGCGCTACCGGCTGTTCCTGCCGGGCCAGGTCATCGCGGGGCTGCCCGTCAAGCCGGGCGAGCACGACAGCGTGATCTTCGGCACGACCGACGCGGCGGGCCGCACGATCCGGATCCGGCTGCCGAAATCGCATCCGCAGAAGCAGTGGGTGTTCAACCCGGTCGTCGGCGACGGCGACCTGGGCGAATCGTTCCGGCTGGTCGATCCGGGCGGCAAGGCGTCGCTCGGCCGTTTCCCGTACGTGCTGGACGTGGAGAACGAATATCTGGCATGCGGCTATTCGGACGCGAACGGCTACACCTACTACGCACAATCGCGCACGCCGCGGAACGTCAATCTTTACGTCGGCATGCTGGAAAAAGCGGCCGACACCGACTGGTGCGCGGGTCCGGGCCTGACCATCGCGAACAGCGCGAACGAACCCGGCACGCCGGACCTGTACACGCAGTACCTCGGCACGCTGGTCACCAACAGCGACCGGATCAGCGGCGAGTTGCGGCAGCAGATCGTCGCGAAGCTGCTGTCGCTCGCGATCGCCGAACGCGACGCAAGCCGCGTGGCTGCCGTGCTCGATCTCGACACGATTCCGGACGATCGCCTGAACGACATCGGCTACCGGCTCGTCGATGCGGGCGTGGAGGTCGATCGCGGGCTCGCAATGATCGACACGCATCTCGCGAAGTCGCCCGACGATGCGTATGCGCTCGACAGCAAGGGCTGGGCGCTATATCGCCTCGGCCGCAACGACGAGGCGCTCACGTGGTTCGACCGCTCGATCGCGATCTTCGCGAAGGACGACGACGGCGACGCGCGCGAAGCCCATGCGACCGGGCTGACGCACAAGGGTGAAGTGCTGTGGAAACTGGGGCGCCGGGATGAAGCGCGCGATGCGTTCGCGCAGGCGCAGAAGATTCAGCCGAAGAACGCGGAGCTGGCGGAAACGCTGAAGCGGCTGGACGTGCCGGCGAGCCCGGACAGCGCGGCGGCGCCCGGTGCGAGCGGCACGTAATCTCGACGGAAGCGGTGATCGTCAGGGCAACGATGGTCACTGCTGACAGGGATCGTCACGGGACAGCATATAGACGTGCCCCGACGCGTTCGCCATCGCATGACCGTTGGCCACAAAGCGCTGCTTCGTGTTCGACATCATCGCAACGACGACTTTCGACTGATCGATGCCCGGCTGCCCCATCAGCTTTCTGACGCATTCGAGCGTGCGGAATACGCGCGTCAGCCCTTCGATCGCGCTGTCACGCACGTCGCCGTGCATCATGAAATCACGCTGGGCAGCCGCATAGCGCCGCATCGCCGCGCGCTGCTGCGGCTCCGGGTACTGATCGTCGATGTACTTCCGGACATCGTCGCGGATGCCGTCACCCTGCGAGTCGATGCCGCCGATCGTATCGGTGAAGTCCGTCGAGGGATCGCCCCCGCGGTCGGCTGCCGAATGTTGCGCCGTCATGCCGGACATACTCGCCGCCGGCCGGTCGGTCAACGCATGCGAACCGAAGCCGGCGGGCGGCGCCGCAGTTTCGGCCCAGGACCATGCAGGCAGAACGGCCCCGCCCACGATGACGGCGGCGGCCGCAAGATCCCTCGTTTTCATTGTTGTCGCGCTCTCGTTGTTGTTGTCGTTCTTCGAGCACGATAGTGCCTGCACGCGTTCCCTCAAGGAAAGACGCAGCCTCCCCGCGTCATTCCTCGCCTTTCGCGCCCGGATTGAGCATCACGACGAAGCCGGCCACACCGACGATCAATGCGATCGCGCCGCCACGCAGCGCCATCGCTTCGTCGAACAGCAGCCCCGTTACGACGGCCATCATCCCCACGAGCGACACGAACACGGCGATCGCCGCGACGACGATGCGGTACTGGCGGCGGATCATCGCTCGAACACCGCGTTACGCCGCAGCCGCGGCCGCCGCTTCGTCGGCATCGTCGCCGCGAATCAGCAGCACCGGGCACTTGGAGCCGCGCACGAAGCGCTCGGCGACGCTGCCGAGCAGCACGCGCCGGATCCCGCGCCGCCCGTGCGTGCCGACCACCGCGAGATCGATCCCGTGCTCCTTCACGTAGCGCTGCAGGCGCTCCGCGATGTCCTCGCCGATGCTCTCGGTCTCGACGAGTTCGGCTTCGCCTTTCGCGCCGGCCAGCGCGACGATCTGTTCGGCTTCACGCAGCACCTTGCGCCCGTCGTCGCGGATTTCCTCGACGAGCGCGTGCGGATCGAAACGTCCCGCGTACGTGAACAGCACCGACTTGTCGACCACATACACGACGCTGACGTGCGTGTCGCTCGCCAGCGCCACTTTCACGGCCTCGGCAAGCGCCTGTTTCGACGAAGCACTGCCGTCGACGGCCACCATGATCTTCTTGTACATGCGAACCTCGCTGGGGTGAACTGCCGCGCGCCCTGTCGCGCGCGGCCATGTCACCATCATCGGCCGACGGCGGGCCCGGATGTTGACGACGATCAAGCCGGCGGGCGTCCGGCCCGCGACCGGACGACGCACGCGCCGGGCACCGGGCGCCACGCATCGACGCCCGCGCCCGGCCCGTCATCGCGCGTGCGGCGCGCGGTACTTGTGCCGGTCGAACCCGCTGTCGCGCAACCAGGCACCGGCGACCGCGTCCACGTCCTGTCCGGCGAACGGCAGCACCGTGTCGGGCTGCGCACCGTGGCGATAGTTCGGCCCGGTGAACTCGGAATCCGCCGCATAACCGAAGTACGCGTTGCCGCTCCACACGATGTTCGCGTAGCTGCCTTGCGCATTCTTCGTCCGGTAGATCGCGCCGCTATCCGAAGCGTTGTAGAAGCGGTTGCCCGTCACCTGGAACGCGTTCGCATAGCTGAGGTTCTCGACGATCGGCGTCACCAGCCCCGGCGTACGCGTGATCACGACGTTGTCGCGCACGACGGAATCGGCCGATCCCGCCGCCGAGATGATCCGCCGCTTGTCGTTCAGGCTCAGGTTGTTTTCGACGATTGCCCCCGTCTCCTGCGCCGTGTGGCCCAGGCCGTCGGAACCGCATCCGCAGAACAGCATCAGCCCGCCGTCGTTGTCGTGGCTGAAGTTCGCAGCCACGCGCGTGTTGCGCGTGCCGAGATCCGCGTCGAACGCCATCCCGTCGCCGGCTTCGATGTTGTTCTGCAACCGCACGCCGTTGACTTCGTTGTACTGGAACAGCGCATCGTCGGTGTTGATCGCCCACGCGCCGGCGCTGTTGCCCGGTGCGCGCATCCAGATGTCGTACAGGTGGTTCGCCTCGACCTTCGGCGCGGTTGCCGTGCGCACGATGATGCCGTCGCCGCCGACGTTGTGGATCAGGTTGTTGCGCAGCACGACGCGCGTCATCGGGAAGTAGTCCGACGCCGCCTGCGTGGCCGGATTCGTCAGGTAGGCCGGATTGCCCTTGTACGGCGGATAGTCGCCGCACGGCGCACCGCCTTCGCGGCACATCCACGCGGAGCGCGTCGACAGTGCGACCGCATCGACGGCGTAGATTTCGCTGTTCTCGACCGCGATGTCGTCGAAGTTGGTCGGCTTCTCCTTCGTGCCGACGACTTCGTTGTCGCGCGTCACCTCGAACAGCATCCCGCCGGTCGTCTTGTACGAGCCGACCGTATTGCCGGCGACATCCTTCAGATAGCCGCGAACGTGATGCACGTACACGTCGTCGACATGGTAGTGGCTGCCCGTGCCGTAATCCTCGAGCCGCACGTACAGCCCGAGGCGGCCGCCGACGGTCGTCGCATCGTTGGTCAGTTCCAGCGAACGGATCTCCCAGTACTGCGTGTTGTACAGATAGATCGCCGCGCGGTTCACGGTCGGGTTGTCCGTCTTGCACAGCGAGTAATAGCCGCTGAATCCGTTGGGCGTCTTGTGCTGCTCGGTGATCGACTGGTCGGGGTCGGCCGTCGTATCCGCACAGCCGGCCGCGATGACGGGGCGCGATGCCTTCGGGTCGCCGTATGCATCGACGACGATCGGTGCGCCGGCCGCGCCGGTACTGCCCGGCGCGGGCGTAAAGCTGCCGTTGCAGGTGGTGCCGCGCTTGAAGCGCACGTGCGTGCCGGGTGCGAGTACGATCCGGTTCAGCGTCGCGAGATCGCGGATCGGATTGGCCGGGGTGCCGAGCGTCGCGGGCGATCCCGTTCCATTCGCGCCGAGCGAACAGTCGACGTGCAGCGTGCCGGGCGTCGCGCCGCCGGCCTGCCCGGCCACGGACGCGGCGGCAAGCTGCTGCCCCGCCACGCCGTCCGCCGATTCTCCACCGCCGCATGCGGCCAGCGCGCCGATCAGCGGCGCTGCGACAATCTTCCAGTGTTTCAAAGTCAGTCTCCCGAAATATTGCATTCGTGATCCGGCACCGGGTCGACCGCCGGTCGCTCCGCATGCCGTCCGCCCATTCCGGCAGCCGGTTCGTCCAGACGAACCGGCGCCCCCTCGCTTGCCGCGGGCAACAGCCCTGCCCGCTCGGCCAGCACCCACAAACCGGCCGCCGCCGCGCCGTCGATCGTGTCCACCGGCGGCCAGCCGAACAACGACGCCGCGTGCCGGTAACGCGAGCACAACGCGGCATCGCCAATCAGCATCGGTCGCGGCGCGCCGGCGCCTGCTTCGGCGCCCGGCCCGTCGCCTTCCGCGGCAAGCCCCGCAAGCTCATGCCCGATCAGCACGCCGGACAGGTAGTCGCGCTGCTCGTCGGCCGCCAGTTCGCCGGCCAGCAGCCGCGCGCGGCTGCCGAAGATCGTCGCGAGCAGCCCCGTCGCATGGCCGGCCTGCGCCGCGTGCACGCCGCGCTCGAATGCATCGCGCGCGAACGCGGCCGGCGGCCGCATCGTGCGGCCGAGCAGGCTGTGCGTGCACAGCAGCGCGTACAGCTCGCCGGTCATGAACGTGCGGAAGCGCTCGATGCGCGAGCCGCGCACGGCAACCCATTTCGAATGCGTGCCCGGCAACCCGATCCACCGGGCAGGCGCCGAGTCGTGCGCCGCGCCGCCCGCATGCAGCGCGCCGACGATCTGCGTCTCCTCGCCGCGCATCACGTTCGCGAGTTCGCCGCGCTGGATCAGCCCCGGCACGATGTGCACGATCGCGCCGCGCCGCGCGTGTACCGGCTGCAGCGACGCGCCGAGCCGCACCGCATCGATCGGCACGTCCGCGTACGGCGCCTCGCGCCAGCCCTGCGCACTGCCGACCATGCCGGCCGCGACGACCGGCAAGTCCGGCCACGCATCGAGCCACGCGCCGCAGACGCTCTCGAACGCGTCATCGCAAGCGTCGGCGATCGCAACGCCCGCGCCGCCGATCTGCATCACGCCTTTCGGCGCGGCGCGTTCGTCGAGCACGGTGCGCGCGTCCGCCATCAGGTACGCGCGCAGCGACGTGGTGCCCCAGTCGAGTGCGATCAGGCGTGGCAACGGCGATTGCCCGCTGGCACGTGGTGTTGCATCTTGCATAGGATTCCTCTGTTTGACGGTTGCGGCTCGCTGCATGATTCGGCCTGGATCAGAAGAGCGTCTCGATCCCCGCATAGATGCCCGTCTGTCCGTGCCCCGGCATCGGCGACGCACCCAGCCCGTTACCGTTGCCGAGCCCCGGCGACTGCGGGTTCACGCCCAGGTTCGCGTTCGCGCTGTTGAACACGTGCGCGGCCGTCGCATACAGGAACGTGCGCTTGGACAGGTCGTACATCGTGCCGAGCCCGATGATCGCCGAGCGCCCCTCGCCGCTGTGGTCGGCGGTCCACTGGCCCGCGTCGATCTTCATCGAGTAGACGGCGCCCTGCAGATGCAGGAACGGCGTCGCGTCGTACGTCAGGCCGCCCCAGTAGTAGTTCGCGGTACGCGACAGGCCGGCCGGCGTATCGGGCGCGCTGTAGCGCGTATAGCCGAGTTGCACCAGCGCCGGGCCGAAGCGCTCGCGCACGCCGATGAACGCTTCCTGCGACGCGGTGAACAGGTTGTCCTCGCGGCCGTACTGGTTGCGGATCTCGTTCCAGATGGCGCGCACTTCGAAGTCGCCGTGCGTATAGGCCACCGTCGCGCCGTCGGACAGGCCCGTCGCGCCGACATTGTTCGGCGAGCCGCGCAGCCAGCCGTTCGAGCTGTTGCCGAGGTTCGCCTGCAGCGCGAACGAGAAGCCGCCGAACTTCGGCGATTCGTAGCGGATCCCGTTCGACAGCTTCGGGCCATTGCGGTACGACGTCAGCGATTCGACCGAGTAGTTCTCCTCGAGCAGCGGATCGTACGACCAGATATAGCTGTTGATGAACGAGCCCTGCCCGAGCCTCAGGAAACCGTAACGCTCGTTCTTCAACCCGATCCACGCGCCGCGCTGGAACAGCACGCCGCCGCCGTAGTTGCCGTTCGCCGCATTGATCGACGACTCGAGCCAGAATACCGCCTGGTTGCCGCCGCCGAGATCCTCCTTGCCGGTGATGCCGAGGATGCTCGTCCCCCAGTCGTTGCCTTCCGAGAAGCGCGAACCGGTCGAATGCGGGCCGTTCTGCACGCCGCTCAGGTACTGCACGTCGCCGCCGACGCGCCCCCACACCGTGACGCTCGACTGAGCCTGCGCCACCGCCGGCACCGCCAGGGCCAGCGCCGCGATCCACCCGTACTGTCGCATCAAGATCTCCTCCTGCTTTTCGTTGACGTTTCGTCTGATTTGGGAAAACGCTTTCCCTCAACAGCAAAAAAATTTCGCGGCGGTTGTCGTGTGTCGTTTTCCGCTACGTTTCGAACGGAAGGCACGCGTGCTATGCTCGCGAAATGGGAAAGCGTTTTCATTGTCGGCGCGCGATTGCGCTTTTTCAAGAAAATTCTGGCCCCCCAAGGGATACTACCGAGTCCGGTCGCGCGGCACGCATGCGATGCCGCCGCACGGCCGCCGCCGCCGGCGCGCATGCTATGCTCGCCGGCAAAATGCACTGACACTCACTTTCACCGTGGCCAAGATCAACGAAGTCGCCGCCGCTGCCGGCGTCTCCATCGGAACCGTCTCGAAGTTCATCAACAAGACGAAGCGCTTCTCGCCGGACGTCGAGCGCCGCATCGCCGAGGCGATCGAGCAGCTCGGCTACGAGTCGAACCCGCTCGCGCGCTCGATGGCCACCGGCCAGACGGGTGCGGTCGGCGTCGTGATCCAGGACATTCTCAACCCGTACTTCACCGCGATGGTCAAGGGCGTGAACCGGATCGCGCAGCGCAACGATTTCGTCGTCCTGATCGTCGATGCCGACGAGAACCGCAAGGGCGAACGGCCGGCGCTGACGAAGCTGAGCCGGCGCGTCGACGGGCTGATCCTGAACACCAGCATGCCCGACGACGACCTGCGCTGGACCGCGAGCCTCGGCAAGCCGGTCGTCGCGGTCGGCTCCGCGCCGCGCGACGGCCTGCTCACGCTGTACTCCGATCCGGTCCGCGCGGGCGAGATGCTCGGGCAACACCTGTTGATGGAGAAATACCAGCGCTTTGCGTATATCAGCCTGCCGAACGCGCGCGGCGACGACGAGCGCCGCGCCGGCGCCGAGCAGGTGCTCGCGCGTGCCGGCCTGCCGCTGCGCACCTTCAGCGTGCCGCGCGCGACGGTGGCCGACGGCGAGCGCGTGTGCGCGTCGGTGATGCTGTCGGCCGAGCCGCCCGACGCGGTGATCTGCTACAACGACATGATCGCGGCCGGCTTCATCAAGGAAGCCGAACGGCTCGGCATCTCGATCCCGCACGACGTCGCCGTGTGCGGCTTCGACAACCTCGAACTCGGCAAGCTCACGTCGCCCACGCTGACGTCGATCGACACCGAAACCGAGCGCGCGGGCGAGGTCGCGATGACGACGCTGCTCGACGCACTGGCCGGCAAGTCGCCCGATCCGCATACGATGCTCGATGCGCGGCTGGTCGTGCGCGAATCGACGGTGCGGCCGCGCGACGCGCGGCGCCGCTGACCGCCCGGCCGTTTGCCCGTTCAACGCGGCGTGGCCGCGACCGCGTCACCGAGCCATGCGTGCGCAACACGATGCTGTTCGAGCCCGGCGACACCCGGGCGTGTCTCGAACAGGCTGCCCGCGAGCGGCCCGCGCAACAGCCCGTCCGCGCTCACGTTGACCGACGCCGACGTGACGAACAGCGTCGCACGATCGGCGCCGCCGAACGCAACGCTGGTCGGCCGCTGCACCGGCATCTCGACAACCCTGTCGAGCGCGCCGTCGGGCGCATAGCGATGCAGCCGCCAGCCGTCCCAGACCGCCGACCACACGCCGCCTTGCGCATCGACCGCGAGCCCGTCCGGCACGCCGCGCGCGTCGTCGAACGTCGCGAACGGCCGCGCATTCGACAACTGCCCCGCAGCGACGTCGAAGTCGTACGCGAAGATCGTGCGGCGGCCGGAATCCGTCACGTACATCGTTGCGCCGTCCGGGCTCCAGCCCATTCCGTTCGCACAGGCGAAACCCGCGACCGCGACACGCGACGCACGCGCATGCTCGAAGCAATGCAGATCGCCGGGTCCGTCGCCGTCGTCGGCCATCGTGCCGACCCAGAAGCGGCCGCGCGCATCGACCGCGCCGTCGTTGTAGCGCAGCGACGGCCGCGCGTGCGCGGCGTCGGCCAGCCGTTCGAGCGTGCCGTGCGCGGGATCGAACAGGTGCAGGCCGCTCTTCAGCGCGACGAGCAGCCGCCCGTCGTCGACGCTTGCGACGCAGCCGGCCAGCTCCGGCAGCAGCCAGAAGCCCGTCTGCCCGTGGCCGGGCGTGTAGCGGTAGAGCGCGGTGCGCTTGATGTCGATCCAGTAGAGCGACGCCGAGCGTTCGCACCAGAGCGGGCCCTCACCCAGGATCGCGTTCGCGCCCTGTACCAGTTTTACTGTCGTCATCGAAATTCTGTTTTTGTGCATGCGTTCGGCCGCCCGCCGGTGCGGCGGGCGGAACCTGCCGGGAGCCGGCCTTACAGCGCGCGGCCCGCGTCGTCGAAGAAGTGCGCGTGCCGCATGTCGACGCGCACACCGACCGGCTGCCCCGACGCGACCGCATACGCGTCGCGGTTCTGCCGCACCGACAGCGGCCGGTCGTGGCCCGCGAGTTCGACATAGACGATCGTCGCGTCGCCCAGATGCTCGGCGTGCGTGACGCGGCCGTCGAGCCCCGTGCCGGGCGCGCCGACCGTGAGGTTCTCCGGCCGGATCCCGAGCTGCAGCGAACCCGACGGCCACGTGCGCGACGCGTCCTGCGTCGCGGCGAGCGAGCCACCCGGCACGTCGAAGCGCGGCGCATCGGCACCGCCCCGCGCGCGGCACGGCAGAAAGTTCATCGACGGCGAGCCGAGGAACGATGCGACGAAATGGTTCGCCGGCTGCTCGTACAGCGACAGCGGCGAGCCGACCTGCTCGATGCGCCCGCCGTTGAACACCGCGATCCGGTCGCCGAGCGTCATCGCCTCGACCTGGTCGTGCGTCACGTAGATCATCGTGCTGCCGAGCTCGCGATGCAGCCGCGCGAGTTCGAGCCGCATCCCGCCGCGCAGCGCCGCGTCGAGGTTCGACAGCGGTTCGTCGAACAGGAACACGCCCGGCTTGCGCACGATCGCGCGGCCGATCGCGACGCGCTGCCGCTGGCCGCCCGACAGCGCCTTCGGCTTGCGGTCGAGCAGCGCGGACAGCCGAAGCGCTTCGGCCGCCTGCCCGACGCGCGTGCGCGTCTCGGCCGCGTCGACCCCCGCGAGCTTCAGCCCGAACGCCATGTTCTCGAACACCGTCATGTGCGGATACAGCGCGTAGTTCTGGAACACCATCGCGAGCCCGCGCTTCGCGGCCGGCACGTCGTTGACGCGGCGGCCGTCGATCAGCAGGTCGCCCGACGTGATCTCCTCGAGCCCCGCGAGCATCCGCAACATCGTCGACTTGCCGCAGCCCGACGGGCCGACGAACACCATGAATTCGCCGTCCTCGATGTCGAGGCTGACGTCCTTGATCACATCCGCGCCGTCGTCGTAACGCTTGCGGATCTGCTTGAGCGACACACTTGCCATGATTGCGTTTCTCCTCGTCCGTTCGTGCCGCTTACCATTCGGCGACCGAGCCATCCTCGCGGCGCCACACCGGGTTGCGCCAGCGGTGCCCGGTCGCGGCGGCTGCCCTCACCTTCTCCTCGTCGATCTCGACGCCGAGCCCCGGCGCATCCGGACGCGCCACGTAGCCCGCGTCGAACGCGAACGGGATGCCGCGCGTGTACGCATACATCGCGTTGTCGTCGTGATAGGCCACATTGGTCGACTGCTCCTGGATGAACGCGTTCGGCGTGCAGAAATCGATCTGCAGCGACGCCGCGAGCGTCAGCGGGCCGAGCGGGCAATGCGGTGCGACCGCGACGTCGTACGCTTCGGCCATCGCCGCGATCTTGCGCAGCTCCCAGATACCGCCCGTATGACTCACGTCGGGCTGCACGATATCGACGACACCTTCCTGCAGCAGCGCCTTGAACTGCCAGCGCGTGAACAGCCGCTCGCCCGTCGCGAGCGGCACCGCGCAGTCGCGCGCGACTTCGCGCAGCGCGTCGTTGTGCTCGGGCAGCAGCAATTCCTCGTAGAACATCGGATCGAACGGCGCGAGCGCTTTCGCGAGCGCCTTCGCAACCGGGCGGCGCACGCGGCCGTGGAAGTCGATGCCGAGCCCCACTTCCTTGCCGATCGCGTCGCGTACCGTGCCGAAGCGTGCGACCGCGCGGTCGATCGCCGCCGGCGATTCGATCCAGTCGGTCGCGTTGACGACCCCCATCTTCAGCGCGGTATAGCCGGCCTCGACGAGCTGCCGCGCGTTCGCGGCCATCTCTTCGGGGGTGTCGCCCTTCACGTGCGCATAGACCCGCGCCTTGTCGCGCACGGGGCCGCCGAGCAGGTCGTAGACGGGCACGCCGAGCGCGCGCGCCTTGATGTCCCACAGCGCCTGCTCGATGCCCGAGATCGCGCTCGTCAGGATCGGGCCGCCGCGATAGAAGCCGCCGCGGTACATGACCTGGAACAGGTCCTCGATGTGGCGCGGATCGCGGCCGATCAGGTAGTCGGCGAGTTCGTGCACGGCCGCCGCGGTCGTGGCCGCGCGCCCTTCGACGATCGGCTCGCCCCAGCCGGCCAGCCCTTCGTCGGTGCTGACCTTGACGAACTGCCAGCGCGGCGCGACCGCGAATGTTTCGATTTCGGTGATCTTCATGTGGAGGAACGGGTCCGGTTGAACAGCAGTGCCGACATGCCGTTGTCGGCGACGAGATCGGCGCCGGCGATGCCGGTCGCCGCGTCCGACAGCAGGAACGCGGCGATCCGGCCGATATCGGCCGGCTCGTTGATGCGCTGCGCGGGATGCAGCGCGCGATACGCGTCGAGCAGCGCGGGATCGCGCTCGAGCGCCGCGCCGATCGGCGCGTTCAGCGTGAAGCCGGGGCTCAGCGTGTTGACGCGGATGCGCTGCGGCGCGAGGCTCGTCGCCATCGCGCGCGACATCGCGACGATGCCGCCCTTGGTCGCCGCGTACATCTCGAAGCCCGGCACGCTCGCGCCCGCATGGTTCGACGCGATGTTGACGATCGCGCCGCCGCCGGCGCGAGCGATGCGCGGCGCCGCGAGCTGCGCGCACTGGAACATCGAGCGCAGGTTGGTGCGGTACAGGCGGTCGCAGTCGTCGAGCGAGAACGCATCGAACGGGCCGTGCAGCGTAACGCCCGCGTTGTTCACGAGCCCGTCGAGCCGGCCATGATGCGCGTCGACGCGCCCGAACAGCGCGACGACGCTCGCCGGATCCGCGACGTCGGTTTCGACGAACAGCGCGTCGCGGCCGCCGAGCCGTTCGCGCACCGCATCGGCGCGCGCGACGTTCTTCTCCGCGACGACGACCTGCGCGCCGCATTGCGCGAGCACTTCGACGATGCCGAGACCGATGCCGTCGCCGCCGCCGGTGACGACGATCACGCGGCCGTCGAGCGATTCGAATGGATTCATGATTTCACCCCTTGACCGCGCCGGCCGTGATGCCCGCGACGATCCTGCGCTGAAGAATGAAGAACAGCACGAGCAGCGGCAGCGTGCCCATCACCGCCGCCGGGAACAGCTTGGTCGGGTCGATGTCGTTGGTGCCGATGAAGCGGAACACCGCGACCGTGATCGTGAACTTCGACGAGTCGGTCAGGAACAGCAGCGGATAGACGAGGTCGTTCCACACCGACAACGTGACGAACATCGCGAGCGTGCCGGTGATCGGCCGCAGCAGCGGCAGCACGATGTACCAGTACACCTGCAGCGGGCTGCAGCCGTCCATCACCGCCGCTTCTTCCAGTTCGAGCGGAATGCGCTTCAGGAAGCTCGTGTAGAAGAACACGCCGAGCGGCAGGCTCTGCACGGTGTACGCGAGCACGACGCCGAGATACGTATTGAGCAGGTGCAGGTCGCGGAACAGCACGTACAGCGGCGTCAGGCTGACGAACATCGGGATCGTCAGGCCGAGCGTCAGCACGATGTAGACCGCGGTCGACAACCGGCCCTTCACGCGGGCCAGCGGATAGGCCGCGAGCGACGACAGCAGCGCGACGAGGAACGTGACCGCGAGCGTGATGCCGATCGTGTTCGCGACGCTGCGCCAGTAGTTCATCTCGGTGAACACGGCCACGTAGTTGCCGAAGAACACGTGATCGGGCAGCCCGAGCGGGCGCGCGATGATGTCGTCGCCGGTGCGCAGCGACATCAGCACCATGTAGATCGTCGGCAGCAGCACGATCGCGACGATCGCGATGGCGGCCACCAGCCGCGCGAAGCCCGGCACGCGGCGCAGCAGCGTGCCCGCGCGCAGCCCGCCGCCCGACGTGCCGGCGGACGGATGGTCCGCATGAAAGCGTTGGCGGATGACGTTCACAGGTTGTCCTCCCGGCGGCGCAGGATCGTGTTCTGGGTGGTCGCGACCACCACGACGATCGAGAGCATGATCATCGACAACGCGCTCGCGAAGCCGAACTTGTAGTCGTTGAACAGGCTGTGGAAAATTTGCAGCCCGAGCGTGGTCGTCGCGCCGTCGGGCCCGCCGTTGGTCAGCACGAGCGGCAGTTCGAAGGTCTTCAGCGTGCCGATCGTGCTCAGCGTGATGTTCACGGTGAAGGCCGGCGCGAGCAGCGGCAAGTCGATGCGCGTGAAGCGCACCCACGCGTTCGCGCCGTCGAGCTTCGCCGCGTCGTGCAGTTCCGACGGAATGTTCAGGTAGCCGGCCAGGAAGATCGCCGTCGAATAGCCGACGTACATCCACACGTGCACGGCCGTGACGGCCGGCAGCGTGACCGACGGATCGCCGAGCCATACCTGCTGCAACGCGTCCAGATGCACGAGATGCAGCAGCTCGTTGATGCCGCCGCCGAGGGGCGAGTACAGGTACTCCCACACGAACCCGGCGATCACCGCCGAGAACATGCTCGGCACGAGCAGCCCGACCCGCAGCGCGCCTCGCAGCCGCGGCAGCGAGAACAGCAGCGCCGCGAACAGCAACCCGAGCCCGTTCTGCACGATCACGACGATCGCCGCATACGCGAACGTGACGACGAGCGTATGCAGGCTCGCCGGATCGCGAAACGCGGCCGCGTAGTTCGCGAGCCCGATCCAGTGCGCATCGCCTACGCCGGAAAAATCCGTCAGGCTCATCCGCGCGGCCTTGAACAACGGATACAGGCTCAGCAGCGCGTACAGCGCGAGCGCCGGCACGGCGCACCACAGCAAGGTCCGGTTGCGCTTCATCGTGCGCCTCCTTCGTCGAACCGCGCCGCGCACCCTCGCGCGGCACGGGAAATGTCAGCAGTCAGGCAGCTCATCGCGCGGCCGCATCCCAACGGGCGAGCAGTTTCGCCGGGTCCTGCCCGATGTCGAGGAAATACGCGGACATCGAATTCCAGATCGCCGTGAACAGCGCGCCGGTCCACACGCCCTTCGGATACAGCACGACGTGCCCGTTCTTCTGCGCGGCCGCGTACGGCTGCGCCTGCGGCGGCATCGCGTCGGTGCCGCCCTCGAATGGGCTGAACCCGGCTTCCGCGTCGAGGAACTGGCGGTCGTTGTCGGGGCGCGCCCAGAACGCGAGCCACTTCTTCGCGGCATCGGCCTGGTGCGACGCCGCATTGATCGCCCACGCGGTGCCGAGCATGTCGAGCGCGACCGGCCCGTTGCCGGACACGAGCGCCGGCAGCGGCGCGAACTGGAACGACAGCCCCTTCGTCGCACTGAACTTCGCGATATTCCACGCGCCCTGCGGCATCATCGCGACGCGGCCGGCCTGGAATTCGGTCAGCCCCGTGCTCCACGCGCTCACGCCATTGTTCAGGCGCGGCACGAAGCACTTCGCGTCCGCGAGCACCTTCAGCGCAGCCATCGATTGCTTGAACGCCGGATCGGCCGCGAAGCGCGCGCTGCCCGCACCGACGAACGACTCGGCGCGCGCATCCGCGTCGCCGCCGCCGGCCGCGAGCCCGGACGCGATCACGAGCGCCGCGGGCGCCCAGCCTTCCTTCGCGGGCAGCAGCATCGGCGTGATGCCGGCCGCCGCGAGCTTCCCGCACGCGGCTTTCAACTGGTCGACGTCGGTCGGCACCGTCGCGATGCCCGCGCGCTTGAGCAGGTCGAGGTTCGCGAACAAGCCGATGCCGACCAGTTCCATCGGCAGCATGTAGGTCTTCCCGCCGATCTGCGTATGGGTGCGCACGCCGCGCCAGATCGTCGGCACCCACTTCTCGCCGCTCAGATCCAGCAACTGGTGCGCGCCCTGCCACTGCCGCATCAGCTCGCGGTCGACCATCAGCACGTCGGGCCCGTTGCCGCCCTGCAGCCGCGACGCCACGACCGTCGTCGTGTCGTTGCGCGACATGTATTCGAACTTGACCTTGATGTCGGGGTTTTCCTTCTCGAACTTTGCGATCAGCGCCGCCATGTTGGCGGGCTCGGCGCCGCCGCCCTTCCAGCCCGTCACGTCGAGCGTGACCGGCGCGGCGCACACCTGCGCCGCCAGCACTGAAAGGACTGCGAAAGTTACCGCTCGAAGCCTGTTGAACATCTGCTGTCTCCACGTTGTTGTTGAATCGTTGCGTACGGCCAGTGGCGTGCGGCGGCCGGCTGTGCGGCATGCAGCCGCGATCCGTCGCGCAGGGCGCCCGCGTTTCCCGTCGTCCGATTCATTTGGGAAAGCGCTTTCCCTATTGTGTCGCACAACCTGCCCGGCGTGCAAGCACCGGCATGAAACGATCGGCTAGGGGATATCCCGAGGGCCTGCGCGACGGCCGCGAGCCGTCCCTATGCGCCCGGATCGAGCGGCCATCGTGCCGAAGGCGCTATCATCGACGATGCGACTTTCGTCCGGCCCCTTTTTGCCGGCCCCACTTTCAACTCGCTCAACCGACATGACAACGACTACCGAACGCGTGGACGGCGCCGCCCAGCATCTCGTCGCCGCCCGCCATGCCGGCTCGCCCGGCCCGCTGTTGCCTGATGCGCTGCGCCCCGAGGACGTCGACACCGCGCTCGCGATCCAGCAACGCGTGGCCGACCTGCTCGGCGAACCCGTCGGCGGATGGAAATGCGCGCTGCCGCCGCCCGACCGCGTGATCCTCGCGCCGATCTTCGCGTCGACGATCCGCGAAGCGGATGCGCCGTACCGCGTCGTCGGCGGGCCGATCGTACGGATCGAACCGGAAATCGCGTTCGTGCTCGATCGCGACCTGCCCGCCCGCGAGCGGCCGTATGAGGAAAGCGACGTGCGCGCCGCGATCCGCGAAGTGCGCGTCGTGCTCGAGGTGCTCGGCTGCCGCTATGCGGAACCGGCGCGCGCGTCGAAGTTCGAGCTGCTGGCCGACGGGCAATTCAACCAGGGGCTGTGCGTCGGCCCCGTCGTGCCCGACGGGCTGAACGTGCCGCTCGCCACCTTGGCGCTGTCGTTCGAAGGCGCGCTGAACCGCACGATCGACGGCCGCCATCCGGACGGCGATCCGCTGAAGCCGCTCGTGTGGCTCGTCAATTTCCTCGCGTCGCGCGGCGATGCGGTGCGCGCCGGGCAGATCGTGACGACGGGTTCGTACGCGGGCGCGATCGACGTGCCGCTCGGCGATGCGCTGACGGTCCGCTTCGGCGAGCTCGGCAGCCTGTCGGTGACGTTGACGGCGTGATCGGTCAGGTGCGTGGCTGCCCGGCGTTTCGTGACGGCAGCGTCATCGCCGCCACGCCCGCGACCACGCATCCGAGTCCCAGCCAGGCCGACATCGACAGCGACTCGCCGAGCAGCGCCATGCTGATGCCGACGCCGATCGGCACGCGCAGATAGGCCTGCGCGGTCGTGCCGACCGAACCGAGCGTCTGCACGAGCCGGAAGTAGATGACGAACGCCAGCGCCGTCGAGAAGATCGCGAGCGCGGCCAGCGCCAGCAGCGCTTGCGGCGACGGATGAAGCGTCCACGGCCGGTCGACGACGAGGCTCGCGGGCACCAGCACGAGCGCGCCGACGACGAGCGAGCCCGCGGCCGGTGCGGCCGGCGACAGCCCCTTGAACGAGCGTCCGTAGATCGCGGCGCCCGCGTAGCAGACGGTCGCCGCGACGATCGCCAGTTGCGGCACGAGTTGCCGCCCCAGTCCGTCGAGCACGCTGACGCCGACCACCATCGCAATGCCCACCAGCCCCGCAACGACGCCGAACAGTTTGCGCGGCGTCAGGGGTTCGTGGCGCGTGATCAGCCAGGTGCCGAGGAACGCGAGCACCGGGGAAGCGGAATTGAGGATCGTCGCGAGACCGGCTTCGACCGAACGCTCGGCCCACGCGATCAGCGTAAACGGCACGACGCTGTTCAGCAGCGCCTGCACGAAGAAACGCCGCCAGACCGTCGGATCGCGCGGCATCGGAATCCGCCGGACACGCATCCACATCAGCAGCACCGCGCCTGCGATCAAGGTGCGCGCGGCGATCAGCGTCAGCGGCGGGATCGTCTCGACGCCGATCCGGATGAATGTGTAGGACGCGCCCCATAACGTCGAAAGCGTCAGGAGCAGCAGCAGGTCCGCGACGGCGGGCGGGCTGCGGGTCAGGGCTGGCTGCATGTCGGGTAACTCGGATTCGCGGGACGGGACGGGGCTGGCCGGGTCGGCATCGCCCCGTTCGCGTCAGGCCGCACGTGCGGATTATGGCGGCGGCGGCCAGCGGATGCTTCAGCCTCGCGCGAAATGTGGGTTGCCGGCATCGACGACGCACGCTTCGTCCGCCCGTCACCCCATGACGCGGATGCGACACGACACCGTGCACCTTCGATCCGCCGTGATAACGTTGCACATCGTCGCGCGTTCCGGCCCTGACGCCGCACACGCGCATCGCCTTCACGCCCAGACCCGCCATGTCGCTGACACCGCTTCCCGCCCTGCTCGACGAAACCCTGCACGCCGTCGTGCGCCGTTACCGGCTGCCGCCGCTCGACGGCGCGTCGTCGCTGACCGATGCGACGAACCCGGCCACCGCCCTGGCGATCGTGATCGAGGCGGCGCGCAGGATGCGGGCAGACGGCCACGCTCCCGGCGCAGCATTGCGGCAACGCTTCATCGATGCACTCGCGCAGATGATCCGCGACGCAATGGATCCGGCATCCGGCGATCCGTCGTTTCAGGCCTCGGTGCTGCGTCACGATGCGCCGAGCGTACGCGAATACGCGTCGCTGTCCGCGCACGCCGAGCAGGACCGGCGCGCGCTCCACTCGGCCGTCAATGCGATCGCGCACCCGGCCAAGCTCGAGCGCAGCGCACTGGCCTGGCAACGCGACGGCCTCGCAAGGCTGCATGCGGCCGCGACTGCAGCGTCGTGGGCCGGTCTGCATGCCGCGCTGGCGCAACTGCTCGCGCTGCCCGACATGGCAACCGACGCCGCTTTCGAGCAGGACATCGTCAAGCTGAAGGACAGCCCCGCGCTCGAACGCATGCTGCGTCTCGATGCACTGGCATCGGACGAAGATGTGCGCCGATACCGCGCGCTGTGGGTCCGCCAGGGGCCGCTCGAAGGCAGCACGGTCGCCGTTGCGCAGGGCGCCGCTTCCCAGCAGCGCGGTGCTGCCGTCGAAGCGCTGGCGGCACAGGCGCTCGATGCGCTCGCACGCAGGCTCGACGCGGTGGACGAGCAGCGGACCTACCGCGTGGTCACGTCGATGCGCGTGCCTTCGTCAATACCGGGCCGGCACGACCGCGCAAAAACCGAATGGGACGCGATCCTGCTCGAACGCGCGCGCGGCACCGATCCCGCGTCCGCATGGAACGTCCGCTTCCTCGTCGAAGCGAAGGCGTCCGCGGATGCCGCGACGACCGATTTGCCGCGGCTGCTGCGCGGCCTGAACCTGCTCGCGCAGGCCGACCCCGGCACAGTCTATGCGTTCGAGACGCACCAGGGCACGGTGCGCGTGCAGGGCGCATCGCTGCGCGCACTGGCGACCGACGAAGCGTCGCTGCAACGGGACGTGCTCTATTGCTGCGATGCCTCCGCGGACGCGACGCCGCGCCTGCTGGGCGCCGCAAGCCGGATGCAGCTGCTGTCGGCGCAGGCGAGCCTCGAATACGCGAGCGCGCTCGCGCAGCAGCGGGATGCCGATCCGGACGGCCTCGGCGTCGTGTGGCACGCACTGCTGACCCTGCCGCAATGGCATGCCGTGCTGCATCAATACCCGTCGCTGCGGCAGGTCCGCGAACTGATGGTGGCGATCGACGACCTGCGGGCCGCGATCGACGACACGGACGAAGGCGGCATCGCAAGCAGCGTGTGCGCGTGATGCTCGCGCACGCCCGCCGCGCGACGCACACGCCCGGCCCGCTCAGTTGGTGAGCACGCCGAACGGCAGCGTCCACCCGGTCAGCCTGCCGCCGTCGCCCCATCGCGCGTCGGCCGCATCGACCGGCAGCAAGACCGGCGCGGCCGCACACTCGAGCGTCTCCTTCGGCGTATGGCCGAATTCCGCCTTGAACAGCCGGTGGAAATACTTCTCGTCGGGGAAGCCATGCGCCCACGCAATCTCCGCGATGCGCTGATGCCGGCGCTGCGGATCGCCGAGCACGTGGTACGCGTGGCGCAGCCGCCGGCGCGTGATCTGCCGCATCACGCCGCCCTCCTCCTTGAACAACTGATAGAGCCGCGCCCGCGACACGCCGATGTCGCGGCAGATCCGCTCGGGCGAGAGGTCCGGCTCCAGCAGGTGCACGTCGATGTAGCGGCGCACCCGGTCGACCAGCGCATGATCGATCGGGCCGCGCGCATCGTTCAACGCCTGCGCGGCAGGTGAAACGGCCGCGGCCAGCAACAGCAGCATCGACTGGACGATGCTCGGCACCTCGTGCATGCGCAGGTTCGACAGGTTCCGGAACAGCGACAGCATCTGGTCGGCGACGAGGCGCCCCACCCCGCTCGTCAGCGTCTGGCCGTGCGCGTGCGCCGCGTGGCTCGGCAGCAGATATCTGGGCACGACCAGGCTGATCACGTCGCCGGCCTCGACCTGGCAGTCGTTGATCTGCGCGACGTCGTAGACGAACAGGTCGCCGGCGCCCTTGATCAGCTCGGGCCCGCCGGTATGGCACGCGAGCCGCCCGCCGAGCAGCAGCGTGAAACGGATCGAATCCTGCCCGTCGAGACGGATTCGCCGCGGGGTGCGGTGCACCGTATAGGTCGGCGCGCGCGAGCGCCAGTGCCTGCCTGACAGGATCAGCGGGCCGAGTGCCGCGCCGCTCGCTTCCGCGTCGAACGGGCCGAGCCCGCCGTCGTCATCGAGCCGGTAGTCGCACAGCATGTCCTTGACCCAGACATGGAACCGGTCCGGCTCGGGGTAGTCGATCGTGCGAAACTTGAAAACAGGGACGAATGCTGCTTGATCCATGACAGTTTTTTTATCGAACCGGCGGGAAAGGGTGCATCGGTTCGTCGATTATCGGACCAAATTGCGCCGGCGCAAGGCCGGCGCAGTACATCGTCCACCCAAACGGTCGACCGGCGCCCGGCGGCGGGCGTCGTCGTCATCGCAGCCATCAGCGTTGCGGATGGCATTCCCAGTTGTTGTACGTCGGCCGATCGATCGGCGTGAGCCCCGGAATCATGAACACCGTACAGCCGAAACGCCGCCCCTTGCCGGTCGTCGCGTCGTAACTCACCTTCTGGCCGCCCAGTCCGTCCTTTTTCCCGTACTGCACGTTGGCGATCGTGATCTCGTCGGACGACGCGAGCCCGAGCGTCTTCGCGGTCGACGTCTGCACGTCGATCATGTTCATCTGCGTCGTGCCGCACGCGGACAACACGAGGGCCGCGACCAGGGCGCCCAGCGCGGTCCGGACGGTGCAATGCAAGCTTCCTTTCATGCTTTCTCCCTCAATTTCCCGGCGCGAACCGGTTACGATCCCGGCGTATAGAAACTGGCCTGCACCTGGCTGCCGACGCTCGGGACATACGACAGCCAGGCAAGCGCCATCGCCCCCGTCGCGTTCACGGCCAGCGCCGGCCACGACGCGCTCTGGGCCGCCACCGTCGACGCGCTCCACGCACCCTTCCGGTAGCTGGCCGCGATGACCGCCGACGCGCCCGGCAGGCCCGTGTCCTGCCATGCCGCCGTCACGTTGCCTCCCGCATCGACCACGAGCGGCGGATACTGGCCAGCCGCACCGTTCAGGTGCTCCGTCAGCCGCTGCAGCGGCCCCCAGTTCCCGCTGGTATCGGCGACGCTCACCTGCAGGGCCGCGCCGCCTTCCGCCCACATCGCGGCGGCCACGCCGTTGTCGTTGACGGCCAGCATCGGCGTCGCGATGAAACCCGTCGGCTCGACGATCGCCGGCGAAACGGGCTGCGCGGGCTGCCACCCGGTTCCGGACACATATCGTTGCGACATCGTGGCGGTGTAGATCTTCCCGCCCGTCACGTCGATTTCCCCCCAAAGCAGCGTGATGTTGCCCTTCGCGTCCATGCCTGCCACCGGCGAGATGATCGTCGTGAACAGGCTCGTGTTCGACACGGCCTGATTGACGTTGGTCCAGCCGTTGGCCGCGTCGTACGTGGCGGTCCACAGCGCCGAGTGCGTATGGTTGGTCTGCCGCCATGCGAGCACGGCACGGCCCGACGACAGGACCGAGATCATCGGCCTCACGTTGTCGGTGTCGCCGGTCACCGCCCCCGGCCCGCTCTGCACCGGCATCTGGATCACCGCCGGCGACGACCACTGTCCGGCCTGCGTGTAGCGCGACCACGCGATGCGCGTATCGAGCAGGCTGATCGACTGCGTCCACGCGACGAGCGCGTTGCCCTGGCTGTCGATCCCGGCCGAATAGGTCGAACCCGTCACGTCCGGCACCAGTTCGAATGCCGCGCCCCAGCCGCCGGCCGGGCTGTACGGCCGCGCCCACAATGCGTACGTGTTGGGGCCCGGCATCCATTCGGTCCAGAACGCGACGGCCTGCCCGCTCGCGTTGCCGACCAGTTGCGGCGGACTCGAGCTCGTCGTGTTCATCGAATGCGAGCCGTCGCCGGTGTCGAGCCGCGTCGCGCTGCCCCAGCCCGAACCCGCGACATAGTGCGCGCCCCACATCTCGTTGCCGTTCGCGCCGGCCGGGCCATTGGTCATCCAGGTGGCGAGCGCGTTGCCGCTTGCGTCGATCGTCACGCTGGGATCGCCCTCCGGCCCCTTGCCGTCCACCGCAGCGGCCGTCGACCAGCCGGCCTGCGGCTGCGTGGACCCGCCGCCCGTCGGGCCGCCGCTCGAGCCGCCACCGGGCGAGGTCGGGCCGGAAGGCGAGCCGGGATTGTTCGGCGTCGACAACGACGCGCCGTCGTTCGTCGCGACGTCGTCGCCGCCGCATGCGGTCAGCGCGAGCGCGGCTGCCATGACCATCCATGTAATGGGTTTCATCGGAATCCTCTTGTTTTCATTTGCCGGCGCACTCTCGTCTGCCGTCCGCCGCAACGACGCATCCCATCGTCCGGCCCATTGATAAGCAATACTATTTAACAGGCATGGAAACCGGCATCGGTTCGCCCCCCCTTGATGATCGATTCCGCCGTGCGGATCGACGCGAACGCCGCTTGCGGCAAACCTCCCCCGTCGGGCAGCAACGATCACGCCGGGTCGTCTTTCGTCGGATGTCCGTCACTGCCGGCTGCATCTTAATTCAAGCGATCCGGATTCAAGGTGGCGTTGCGTCCACACTGAGTGGACTTCCATTTCGCCGGGCCTGTGCTCGGCCGGGCCGGCCCGGCTGCACGCCGGCAGGCGTTGCCGCCCGTGAGGTACGATACGCGCCGGGGCAAACCGCGCCCCCTGAGAGATCCGGCCGTCGCGGCCTCCTACCCAGCACAAGAAAAATGCCAAGAAACCCATCGCTGCACCGAAACCTGTTCGCCGCGCTGGCGGCCAGCCTGCTCTGGACGCCGGCCGCCCATGCCAGCGGGGACGACGGCTGCTACGTGCCGAACACGCTCCGGCAATCTTCCTATTCGTGCGGCAACCTGCCGATCCTGACGCCCGCCAACGACACGCGCATCAACGCGATGCTGATGATGGTCGATAGCAGCAAGGTCGCGCAGGTGTTTCCGGACCCGAAGACCATCCCCGCGAAAGAGCGGATCAACCAGATCGTCGTGCCGTTCCCGATGGATTTCTCCGGATGGATCTACATCGGCCAGAAGGAGCCCGACAAGACCGGCAACGCGCCGGATGCGGATGCGTCGTCGAACCGGTATGCCGACGGCGAAGGCAGCATCTGCCGCAGCATGGGCTCGGGCTCGGACGCATTCAACGACGCCCTCGGCGGCGCCGGCGGCCTCCCCGCCGACGAGGCCACGCGCCTGCGCGCGGCGCGCGCCGACATCGCACAAAAAACCTGTGCCGCGGGCGGCGCGAGCGCCGTGTGGACGAAGCCGCCGGTCAAGTCGCCGCTCGGCCAGCAGTTCGCCGCGTATCTCGACGGCACGAACGCGTTCTACCGCGCCGACTTCCTCACCGCGACCCGGGCCTTCGCGAACGCATCGCACAGCGCGGACCCGTGGCTGAAGGAAACCGGCCTCTATATGGCCGGGCGCGCGCAATTGAACGCCGCGCAAGCCAACGCATTCGACAACGACAACCCGACGCCGTCGCGCGCACGCGTGTCGAAGGTGTCGCTCGACGCCGCGAACACGGTGTTCCGCACCTACCTGAAGGTGTATCCGCAGGGACGCTATGCGGCCTCCGCGACGGGGCTGCTGCGGCGTGTCGCGTGGCTCGGCGGCAACGTCACGCAGCAGGCCGACCTGTATGGCCACGCACTCGCGCGCTGGTCGCCGGCGACATCGAACGTGCCGCTGATGCAACTGGCAAACGAACTCGACAGCAAGCTGCTGTTCGGACCGGACTTCGACGCGCGCCAGATCCAGTCGCCCACCGTGCTCGCCACCGTCGACCTGCAGCGCATGCGCGTGTCGGACAGCAGCGATTCGACCCGCAAGCCGATGACGCTGGACGAATTGCAAGCGCAGAAGCCGCGCTTCGCGAACGCGCCCGCGCTGTACGACTACCTGCTCGCAACCTGGTATGTCCAGATCGGGCACAAGCCGGATGCCGCGCTCGAACTGCTGCCGCAGACGCCCGCCGCGCCGCTCGACTACTTCGGGCTCAGCCAGCAGGCGCTGCGCGCATTCGCGCTGGAGGACAGCGGCCAGAACGACAAGGCCCGCCAGCTGTGGCGCGACCTGGTCCCGCTCGCGAAATTCCGCTTCCAGCGCGAAATGCTGGAACTCGCGCTTGCGATCAACCTGGAGCAGGCCGGCCTCGTCAACGACGTGTTTGCCGACGATTCCGTCGTGCAGAACGCCGCGATCCGTGCAGTCCTGCTGCAGCGCACGGCCAATGCGGACCTGCTGCGCGCGCAGGCGCAGAACCAGGCGACCGGCGGCGCGCTGCGCGACACCGCGCTGTACACGCTGCTGTACAAGGAACTCACGCGCTCGCATTACGCGGAATTCATCGCCGATACCGCGCTGGTGTCCGGCACGCCCGCCGATCCGCTGAAGCCGTTCATCGCATCCGGCGCGAAGAACGAAGACGGCTACGCGTGCCTGTCCGCGCGCGACATCGCCACGGCGCTGCAGCAGAATCCCGCCGATCCGAAAGGGCTGAACTGCCTCGCCGATTTCGTGCGCCTGCATCCGCCCGCGTCCGGCCTCGAAAGCGATCCGGTGCCGCCGTGGATGCGCAGCGCGTCGAACACGTCCGCTACCCGCGTGCCGCCGACGCTCGGTGCATCGCCGTCGCAGTTCGCGGGCAAGCCGTACGAGCGGATGTCGAGCTACGTGACGGTGATGGCCGATGCGCAGGCGAACCCGAACGACCGCGCGTACGCGTTCTACCGCGCGATCAAGTGCTATGCGCCGGCCGGCTCCAACGAATGCGGCGGCAAGGACGTGCCGAAAAACACGCGCAAGCGCTGGTTCGATACGCTCAAGACTGCCTATCCGGGCAGCCCGTGGGCGCAGAAGCTCCGCTACTACTGGTAAGCGCCGCATGAAGCGCATCGCGTGCATCGCGCTGCTGCTGGCCGCGCGCGCCGCGCTGGCCGGCACCGTCGACGCTGCGCAGTACGACGCATTCTGGCTGTGGGCGGGCGTGAAGCCGCAGGCGATCGTGCACGGCGCGCGCACCGTCTACGTGCTGCAAGGGCAGATCGAGGCGTCGCCGCTTGACGAGTCGCAGGTACGCGTGATCGCGCAGGGCGTCGCGCTGCCGCCCGCGCCCGATGCGCGCGTGTGGCTCGTCTATCGTGCGCATACGCTGCGCTGGACGCCGCGCGTCACGCAGATCATGCTCGCGCAGCTCGAGCGCTGGCGTGCGTCCGGCCGCACGATCGCCGGCATCCAGATCGACTTCGATGCGCGTACGCGCCACCTGCAGGATTACCTCGAATTCCTGCGGACGCTGCGCGAGACCTTGCCCGCCGATTGCCGGCTGAGCATCACGGGGCTGCTCGACTGGAGCAGCCGCATCGATACCGGCCAGGTCAACCAGCTCAAGGGGATCGTCGACGAGGTGGTCGTGCAGACCTACCAGGGCCGCAGCACGATCCCCAACTACGCGGCCTACCTGCCGCGTGTCGCGCGGCTGCAGCTGCCGTTTCGCATCGGCGTGATCCAGGGCGGCGAGTGGGACGCGCCGCCCTACCTCGCATCGAATCCGTGGTTCCGCGGCTACGTCGTGTTCCTGCGCAACCGGTAGCGGGCGGCCACACGGCGAGGGCGATCCCGCCCGCGCGCCCGGGTCAGCCCGGGCGCGGCGAGCTCGCGTCCACGTACACCCACGCCGCAACTCCCGACTCGAGCACGACGCGGTCGCGCCGATACGCGTCGACTTCGTAGTCGTCCGCGTGCCGCAGTTCCTCGCGCGTGATCGCAAACACGGTGCCGGTCACGCGATCGCCGGACTGGCCGGTATAGGCCACCACCGGGTGATGGGTCTTCCCGCTCGTCGCGACCACTTCCGGATCGTCGATCTTCAGCATCGTCATCGCGTAGCCGGGCATCGCGTCCTCGCGACCGTCGAGCTTGCGGCCGAAGGTGGCGAGCTGCACCTGTTCGAGTTGCAGCGTGCCGTACGAAAAGAGGTGTTCGGAAAAAGCGGTAGCGGAACTGGACATGATTGAACTCGAGGAAAAAATCCGGGGCACGTGAAGCGTAACGCAGATCGCCGAAGCGCTACACGGCGCCCACGATCGTGCTGCCGAGCCCGGCGAGCGCAATTGCGAGCAGCGCGAGCGCCGACGACGCCGAGATCCATCGCTGCTTCCGGTGAATCGACGGATGGTTGATCGCGGCCATGTAGCCGGTCAGGATCGTGAAATCGACTGCGATCCACAACGCGGCCAGGATCGCCAGGCTCACGCGCGAGTCCGGCGTGATGCCGACGAACTGCGGAAAGAACGCGACGAAGAACAGCAGGTCCTTCGGGTTCGCGATGCCGACGAGGAAGCCGCGCACGATACCGGGCAACCCCCGTGGCTGCGGCACCGGTGCGCCTGCCGCCGCGTCGTGACCGGCGCGCCATTCGCCGAGCAGCGTCCGGATCGCCAGCACCGCGATGAATACGCATCCCGCGACATGCAGCCCGGCGAGCAGGCGATCGCTGACCATCACGACGCCGAACACCATCAGCATCGCGCCCGCGATCATCACGAGGCTCGCGGCATTCGCGCCCACCGCGGTCAGCACGCCCTGGCGGAAGCCGCGCCGCGCGACGGTACCCGTCACGAGCATGACGACCGGGCCGGGGGTCGCGATGAGCAGCACGATCGCGGCGAGATAGGCGAACAGCAGCGGGTAATGGAGTGACATGAATAAAAGTTGATCGACGATTCGGGAGGCGTGCCCATCACGGTGGCATCATGGAGGCTCGACGTCTCGGACGGCACGGTTTCAGCCAGTATCGCGCGTCCGGGCTGCCGGTGAAAAACGGAAAATCCTGTCTGATGACATGAGTTTTATTCATATTCAAAACCCATGAAGGCCAAATCGCTTCCCCCCGTCTATGCGCTGCGCGCGTTCGAGAGCGCCGCACGCACCGGCTCGTTCACGCTCGCCGCCGAGGAGCTGAGCCTGACGCAAAGCGCGGTCAGCAAGCACGTGAAGACGCTCGAGGCCTATTTCGGCCGGAAGCTGTTCGTCCGGCGCGGGCCCAGGATGACCGTGACGGCGGAAGCGCACATCTTCGCATCGGGCCTGAGGCGCGGGTTCCGGCAGGTCGAGGAAGCCTGCATGCTGTTCCAGACGCAGCGCGACGTGCTGCGGGTCAAGGCGCCGTCGACGCTCACGATGCGCTGGCTGCTCGACGCGCTCGCCGCCTTTCGCGCCACGCAGCCGGCGTTCGAAGTGCAGATCGCGAGCGTGTGGATGGATGTCGATACCGTCGATTTTTTCAGCGAGTCCTACGATTGCGCGATCCTGCTCGGCACCGGCAGGTTCGGCGAAAGCACGCACTGCGTGAAGCTGTTCGACGAATGGCTGATTCCGGTGTGCTCGCGCGCGACCGCGACGGTCGTGCGCGCGAACCCTTCCGCGTGCGAGCTGATCCACCCGTCGCCCGACCGGCGCGACTGGCGCCGCTGGCTCAAGGGCAGCGGTCACGATCTGGATGTGGACATCACGCGCGGGCAGGTGTTCGACATGCTCGAACAGGGGATCGCGGCGGCGATCGCCGGCCACGGGATTTCGATCGGCGACCTCGCGCTGTGCGCGAAGGCGATCGACGAGAAGCAGCTCGCGCTGCCGTTCAAGACGGCCGTCAGCACCGGTGACGCGTATTACCTCGTCTGGCCCGAGGATTCCGGCAAGGCTGCGCAGGTGCGCGAACTGCATACGTTTCTGGCAGGCCGGATGCCGCGCCTCGCGCATCCGGGTGTTCGCTTCAACGGGATGGGCTGAAACCTGGCGATCGCGCCGCCCCTTTCAACGGGGCCGGCGGATCGCCTGCCGCCGGTCACGGCGCAGCCCGCCGACGCAGGCATGCGCCCAACATCGTTACGCCTGCACGAACGCCAGCAGGTCGGCGTTCAGCACGTCCGCGTTGACCGTCAGCATGCCGTGCGAATAACCCGGGTAGGTCTTGAGCGTGCCGTTCTTCAGCAGCTTGACCGACTTCAGCGCGGAATCCGCGATCGGCACGATCTGGTCGTCCTCGCCGTGCAGCACGAGCGTCGGGACGGAGATCGACTTCAGGTCGTCGGTCTGGTCCGTTTCCGAGAACGCCTTGATGCCTTCGTAATGCGCCTTCGCGCTGCCTTCCATGCCCTGGCGCCACCAGTTGCGGATCACGCCCTGATGCACGGTTGCCCCTTCCCGGTTGAAACCGTAGAACGGGCCGCTCGGCACGTCGAGGAAGAACTGCGCACGATTGTCGGCGAGCGCCTTCCGGAAGCCGTCGAACACTTCGAGCGGCAAGCCGTCGGGATTCGACGCGGTTTTCAACATCAGCGGCGGCACCGCGCTGACCAGCACGGCCTTCGCGACGCGACCGGCCGGCTCGCCATGCTTCGCGACGTAGCGGGCCACCTCACCGCCGCCCGTCGAGTGACCGATGTGCACCGCATTGCGCAGGTCGAGCGCTTCGACGACGGCGAACGCGTCCGCAGCGTAATGATCCATGTCGTGGCCGTCCGAGACTTGCGCCGAGCGACCGTGGCCGCGCCGATCGTGCGCGATCACGCGATAACCCTTCTGGACGAAGAAGAGCATCTGCGCATCCCAGTCGTCGCCGGACAGCGGCCAGCCATGGTGGAACATGATGGGCTGCGCGTCCTTCGGGCCCCAGTCCTTGTAAAAGATCTCGACGTGATCCTTCGTGGTGACGTATGGCATCGCGATGACTCCTGTGAGGTGAATGAACATGGCGCACTCGCCGGCAGCCATTATCGGACATTAATGTGAAATCCCGATGCCATGACAGGCCACGCGGGCCGATCATCCGCCGACAGGAAATGAACGGCGCCGTTGCGTTGCGCACCGCGCGCGTCAGCCGTCCGTCGAAACCGTCACGGCCTCCCACGCGCGGATTTCGTCGTCCAGTGCCGACAGTTTGTTCCGCACCAGCCGCAGCGCATCGCTGCCGAGCAACAGGTGCGCGGGCGGGTGTTCGGCTGCCATGACGGCGAGCATCGCCCGCGCGGCCTTCGCGGGGTCGCCCAACTGCTTGCCGCTCTTGTCCTCGCGCGCCTGGCGGATCGGGTCGAACAGTGCGTCGTAGTCGGCGATCGAGCGTGGCGTGCGCGCCATCGAGCGGCCGGCCCAGTCGGTGCGGAACGAACCCGGCGCAACGGCCGTCACGGCCACGCCGAACGGCGCGAGCTCCTTGCCGAGCGTTTCGGAAATGCCCTCCAGTGCGAATTTGCTGCCGCAGTAGTAGGCGATGCCCGGCATCGTGACGTGACCGCCCATCGACGTGATGTTCAGGATGCGGCCGCGCCGACGCTCGCGCATGAACGGCACGACCGCCTTCATCATCGCGACCGCGCCGAATACGTTCACGTCGAACTGCCGGCGCATCTCCGCGAGCGGCGCTTCCTCCATGATCCCCTCGTGCCCGTAGCCCGCGTTGTTCACCAGCACGTCGACCGGCCCGACGTTCGCCTCGATGTCCGCGACGACGCCGTCGATGCGCTCGAAGTCGGTCACGTCGAGCACGCGTGCAACCGCCGCCTGCGCGGACAGCGCCTCGAATTCCCGCGCCGCCTGCGCGCTTCGCACCGTGCCGACCACCGTGTGACCGGCCGCCAGCGCCTCCTGTGCCAGCGCGCGACCGAAGCCGCTGCTGACGCCCGTGATGAGCATGATGTTGCCTGATGCCATGTGTGCTTCTCCCGAATGTCGATTGAAGCATGCATACTAGTCTGACGATCGATGTCGATTAAGCCCGATTCCGCTGATTTTCTTGCACAAAACTATGAGCACGGCCCCCACCTCCGCCCGACCTCCGTCGCTGCCGCCGCGCGACCGGAAGCGCCTGGTCACGCTGCTGCGCGCGCTGGCGCCCGACGAAGGCTACAACCTGACGGCGCTGCCGAGCGTGCGCATCCTGCGCTCGAACCGCGCGCTGTCGCGCACGCCGGTGCTGTACGACCCGGGTATCGTGATCGTGTGCCAGGGATCCAAGCGCGGCTACTTCGGCGGCGAGCGCTATCGGTATGACGAGCACCATTACCTGGCCGTCGCCGTGCCCGTCCCGTTCAGCATGGAAACCGACGCCACGCCCGAGCGCCCGCTGCTCGCGCTGTACCTGCACCTCGATTTCACGCTGGCCGCCGAACTCGCCGCGCAGATCGACCGCGAAGGCAGCGCGGAACCCGTGCAGGCGCCGAGGAGCATGATGTCGACGCCGATGGACGCAGCGATGCACGCGTCGGTACTGCGGTTCGTCGAGGCGATGCACCGGCCGCTCGATGCCGCGGTGCTCGGCCCGGCGCTGCTGCGCGAGCTGTATTTCCGCGTGCTCACCGGCGCGCAGGGCAGCGCGATGCGCAGTGCGCTCGCGATGCGCGGGCAGTTCGGCCGGATCGGCCGGTCGTTGCGCCTGATCCATGCCGACTACGCGCAGCCGCTCGACGTATCGCAACTGGCCGGCGAAGCCGGCATGAGCGTGCCGAGCTTTCACAGTCACTTCAAGGCGATCACGCAGGTGTCGCCGATGCAGTACCTGAAGTCGACGCGCCTGCATCAGGCACGGCTGTTGATGGTGCGTCAGGACCTGACGGCGGAGGCGGCCGGCTATGCGGTCGGCTATACGAGCCCGTCGCAGTTCAGCCGGGAATTCAAGCGCCTGTTCGGCCTGACGCCCGCGAAGGAGACGCAGCGCATGCGCGAGAGCTTCGCGATTCCGGAGCCGTTCGAGGATGCGGTGTTCGTGTCGTCGCATTGACGCGGGAACCGCGAGCGGCACATGCACGATGCCGGCCGGTCCGCACCGCCCCCATGCATGCCCTCCTTGCACCGATCGGCCATGACCGCGCGTTGCGCGGGCATGCCGCCATCACCCGGAAAGCACGGACCAACCCGGGCGATGACATCGGCCGGCATGGCCGGACAATCGACATCGATGTGGATGCCGCGGGCATGCCGGATGCAGTCGCGCACACGAACGGGTCCATCCCGTCCATCGGCGCTGCGCATCGAAACCACGCGCAACCGGATCGCTATCGGAAGACGCGGCGCATCTCCGCTCCGACCTGCTCGAACACTTGACGCGCGGCCGGCGTCACGCCGCCCATGTGAATGCAGCCATGGACCATTCCGGGCAGCACACGCAGATTGACCGGCACCTTGGCATGCCGCAAACGCTTCGCGTACGCTTCCGCTTCGTCGCGCAACGGATCGAATTCACACACGAGCAACGTGACGGGCGGCAACCCCTCGTGCGATCGCGCACGCAGCGGCGACACGTAAGGCGATCGTCCGTCGGCCGGATCGTCCAGGTACATTGCGTAGCAGTACTGCATGACCTCTTTGGTCAGATAGTAGCCCTGCCCGTAAGTGCCATAGGACACCGTGTCCATCGACGCATCGAGCGGCGGATACAGCAACAGCTGATGCGCGATGGCAGGGCCACCTTGCTCGCGGGCTACCAGACACGCCGCCGCCGCGAGGTTGCCCCCGGCACTGTCGCCGCCGACGGCGATGCGCCCGGGGTCGAGCCCGAGGTTGCCCGCGTGTCGGCACACCCAGGCAAGCGCATCGCAGAAGTCCTCCAGCGGCCCCGGGAACGGATGCTCGGGCGCAAGCCGGTAATCGACCGACAGCACGACGCACCGCGTCGCGTTGGCCAACGCGCGGCAAGGATTGTCGTAGAGCTCGAGCGTACCCAGGCACCACCCGCCACCATGCGCATAAACGATGGCCGGTTGCGGTAACCCGCCATCCCCGATGTCGTGCGGCCAATAGGCACGCACGCGTATCTGTCGCCCGCAGCGCGTCGGCACCTCAAGGGTTTCCATGCGGCTGATCGATTCCAATGGCCCATGCCACGCCCGCAGCGCGCCATCCGTGGCCTCCCGCAACTCGGTCAGGGACGAAGGTGGTTCGCCCACGGCCAGTTGTGCCAGCAACGCTGCAATGTTCGCGTCGACCGGCATCTCAGCGGCTCCGTTCCAGGAACGGGAGCAGGTGCCCGATAAACACCTCGGGCGCCTCCTCCATCACGAAGTGGCCGCAGTCGGGCACGATCGCGCCCTGCAAGTCGGTCACGTTGTCGCGCATGGTAACCAGCGGCGCGTCGCGGGTGGCGTGTTCCGCGCCGATGGCGAGCACCGGCATCGTCAGCTTGCGCGTCGCCCGCGCCTGATTCTGGCGAATCGTCTCCGGTATCGCGCGATAGTAGGAGAAACCACCCCGCAGGCCACCCGGCGATGAATAGGCATCGACGTAGACCTCGACGGCCACGCGGTCGCGCCGGAACGACCAGCGGTCGAACATGAACTCCAGATAGGCCCGCTCACGCCCCGCAATCAGCGTTTCGGGCAGGTCGGCCAGCTGGTTGAACATGAAATGCCACAGGAAGATGTTTTCTTCCGGTGGCGCGAAGATCGAAGGCGCGGGCGCCAGCCCGGGGATCACCGCCTCGGTCAGGACCAGCGCCGTCACGGCCTCGGGCCGGTCGCTGGCCAGCGCATAGGCCACCCACATCCCGACATCGTGGCCTGCCACCTGGTACGCGTCGAAGCCGAGTTCCACCATCACACGATGCATGATCGCGGCCGTGTGCCCCGTGTCGTAACCCTCGTGAGGCCGGTCGGAATAGCCGGTGCCCGGCGGGTCGACCGCAATGGCCATGAAGCCCCGTTCTTCGAGTGCGCGCATGACGTGGCGCCACGCGTACCAGGTCTGCGGCCACCCGGGAATCAGCAGGACGGGAGCGCCCGTGCCGGCGATGACGCAATGGATTCGCTGGCCGTCGATGCGGATGTATTGATGCGTAAAGCCTTCGAAGCCGGCCGACGGAGACAGAAGTTGAGCGGACATTTGATTTTCCGTAGTGATGTGGGAGCGGCTCACGCCAGGCCGAGCATGGTGTGGATTTGCCGTGCATCGACCGCGGCACCGGCGAAATCGTCGAACGCGCGCTCCGTCACGCGGATCGTGTGGTCGTTGATGAACGCCACGCCTTCGCGTGCGCCATCCTCCTGGTTCTTCAGGCAACACTCCCACTCCAGGACCGCCCAGCCCGGGTAGTCGTACTGCGCGAGCTTGGAAAAGATCGCCTTGAAATCGACTTGACCGTCGCCAAGCGAACGGAAACGACCCGCACGATCGAGCCATGAACTGTAGCCGCCATAGACGCCTTGCCGCCCCGAAGGCTGGAATTCCGCGTCCTTCACATGGAACATGCGGATGTGTTCGCGGTAGATGTCGATGTAGGCCAGATAGTCCAGCTGCTGCATCACGAAATGGCTGGGATCGAACAGGATCTTGCAACGCGCGTGCTGGTCGACCAACGCGTGGAATCGTTCGAACGAGACGCCGTCATGCAGATCTTCGCTGGGGTGGATCTCGTAACACAGGTTGACGCCGTTGTCGTCGCAGACATCGAGAATCGGGCGCCAGCGGCGCGCCAGTTCATCGAAGGCCGCCTCGATCAGGCCCGCGGGCCGTTGCGGAAACGGAAACAGGTAGGGCCATGCCAACGAGCCCGAGAAGGTGCCCATCTCGGTGAGCCCCAGGCGGCGTGACGCGCGTGCCGCCAGCTCGAGTCGCTCCAGCGCCCATGCCGTGCGCCTGGCCGGATTGCCGCGCAAGGGCGCCGGGACGAAGTTGTCGCACATCGCGTCGTACGCCGGATGCACCGCCACCAGTTGCCCGAAGATATGCGTCGTCAACTCGCTGATCTCCAGGCCGTGCCCGGCCAGCATGCCCTTCACTTCGTCGCAGTAGTCCTGGCTGTGCGCCGCGGTCTCCACATCGAACAAGCGCCGCTCCCAGGCGGGAATCTGCAACGCCTTGAAACCAAGGCCGGCAGCCCATTGCGCGATGTTCGGCAAGTTGTCGAAAGGTGCGACGTCGGCAGCGAACTGCGCAAGATGGAGGCTGGGCCCTTTGAGGGTACGCATGTGCATGTCCTATTCTTTGTTGATCGACAAAGAATAGGACATGGGAATATCCCGTGTCAACACGGCACGCGATAAAATCGGCGCAACGACGGATCGGCAGACGAGAGAGGCAATGGCAGGAAGACCGAGGGAATTTGATCGCGACACGGCCTTGAAACAGGCGATGCTGGTGTTTTGGCGACGCGGCTACGAAGGCACGTCGATGTCCGACCTGGTCGAAGTCATGGGCATCGCCTCCGCACGCATCTACGCCGCCTTTGGCAGCAAGGAGGCCCTGTTCCAGGAAGCCGTGGCGCTCTACGAGCAAAGCGACGGCGGTTTCGCCGACCGCGCGCTCCGGGAAACGAATGTCCGCGTGGCCATCGAGACGATGCTGCATGAGGCGATAGCCACCTATACCAGGCGCGGCCGCCCTCATGGTTGCATGGTGGTCTCATCCGCCACGAACTACTCGGCCAGCAACGAAGGCGTCATGGCGTGGCTGACCGAACATCGCCGAGCCCGGACGCAATCGATCCTCGAGCGCCTGCGAGAAGCGCTGGCCCAGGGCCAGCTCAAGCCTGGCACCGATGTCGGCGCATTGGCCGATTTTTACGCCGTGCAGTTGCATGGCATTTCCGTCCAGTCCCGCGACGGCGTATCGAAGGATCGCCTGCTGGCCGCCGTCGGGCCGGCGATGATGCCGCTGGATCTGGCGCTGCGCTAGCGAACCAGCGGCATCGTCCCGTGCTCGTCGGCATCGCGATCAGGGACGCGCGTTGTGCAAGCACGTTGGCGCCGGTTTCAAGCAGAATCGCCAACACGGCCTCGACCTGGGGCGACACGCGCCATCTGTTCGCGGAACCCGCACGACGCCCGTCGTTGTGCAAGCGCGTCTGGCCGCGCCGCCGGTCGAAGCGCACCACGCTGGCGACGTAAGTTTCCGCCGTCTGCATGCGCGGCCTTTGCGAGCCCGACGCCCGATGCATGCACCTAGCCGGGACGGGCCTGCTCGCCGTGCGCGGTGTCGAGCACGAGACCGGCCAGCGACTTCAGGATGAATGCGGTCACGCCCCAGATGTCCTGCGGCTGGTCGGCCCAATACCAGCCACCGGCACGTTCGCCGTCGCTGTATTGCCGCGGCAGATCCGGGTTCAGCAGCGCGGAGAACGGAAACTCGAAGATCTCCTCGACTTCGGCCGGTGCGGCTTCCCATGCGGCGGCTTCCGGCACGAGGCCGATCACCGGAAAAATCGCGTGGTGGCGCTTGCGGGTCTTGTGAATCGGCATGGACCCGACGACCTGCACCGCGCCGGGATCGAGGCCGATTTCCTCGAACGCTTCGCGCAGCGCCGTTGCGCCGATGCCGGCATCCGACTCCGCCGGACGCCCGCCCGGAAAACTCACGTGCGACGAGTATTCGCTGAGCCCCGACGATCGCTTGGTCAGCAGGATCGTCGGCTCGCGCCGCGTGACGATCGCGACCAGGACCGCGGAGAATTTCCACTGGCCGTCGTTGTCCGCGAGGGAGTGCTTCGCCGTCGACCAGTCCGTTGCGGCGGGAATCCGGAAGCCTTCCACACCGCGCACGATTGCGTCCAGCGCGCCCTGCCGCGAATCGGCGTTCGGGACGCCGCTGTCGGATTTCATGTCTCCTCCTTCCTGCATGCTTGAATCTGCAAGCGCTGAGCGACACCGAACCCGACACGTGTTGCACGGGCACGGCGTCGTTATCGTAAAACCGATGAATCCGCATCCGGATGCGATCGCAAATGACACGCGTTCGAGCGCGGCCGTCTGCTTCGGCGCAAAAAATATCCGCCATCGTTGCGGATGGTTGAATGCCTCGACCGGATCGCCTTCGACGCATCGAAGCAACCCGATGATGCATGAAAACCGGATCGCAGGTACGCCGCCCCCTTCATCGCATGTTGCGGGCACAATGGCGTACTGCATGACCACCCCATGCATCGATCACGCGGCTGTGGACAGCCGATCACTCCTGTTTCGAAGCCGGGCAATCGCTTCATCCACGCGAGATTCACATGACCCCGTATGCCTTCCGCCTGCTGAATGTCTTCGCCGAATCGACGTTCGGCGGCAACCCGCTGTGCGTATTCGACGATGCGCGCGGCATGGACGATGCGACCATGCAGGCGCTGGCCGTGCAGTTCAACCTATCGGAGACGACCTTCGTGCTGCCGTCGGAGCGTGCGCATGCGCGCGTACGCATCTTCACGCCGGGCTATGAAATGGCCTTTGCGGGCCATCCGACGCTCGGTACCGCGCATGTCGTGCGCGACCTGCAGAAAGCAGGCGACACGCTCGCGCTCGAATTCAAGGCGGGGGTTGTCGACGTCCAGGCGCACGACGACGTGTGGACGTTCACCGCGCCGCATGCAGGCATGCCGAAAACGGCACCGTGCCAGTTGACCGATGCGCAGACGGCGGCGCTGCTGGGCCTCGCCGAGAACGATCTGCTCGCGCCGCCGATCTGGGTCGACACGGGTGCAGACCAGTTGCTGGTCGCGCTCAAGGACCCCGCCGCCGTGCGGCGCGCGCGGCCTGACAGCGCCCGCCTCGACATCTGGCCTCAGAGCAGTCTCGGCCGCAGGACCGCGTATGTGTTCGCATTCGACGCCGAGCGCCCGGGGACGGTTGTGTCCCGCTATTTCTTCGTGAAGCAAGGCGGCGGCGTGTCGGAGGATCCGGGCACCGGGTCGGCCTGCGCGAACCTGGGTGGCTGGTTGCTTGCCGCCGGACGCGATCTGCCTGCCGCGTTTCAGGTCGAGCAGGGCGATGCCGTCGGCCGGCCTTGCCGACTGCGGCTGACGGTCGGCGCTACGGGTGACATCCGCGTCGGCGGGCGCGTGATCGAAATCGGGCGCGGCGTGATCAACGTGTGACGCGGGCGATCAGGGCGGCGCTTTCGCGCATCGCGCTCCCACCCGCCCCACTGCACTTCGTGCAGCGTCTCGCCGGGCCTGAGTACGCTCACGTCATCGCCGATCGACGCTAGGTGAAAGAAAACAGGGCGCCGGGCTTTTCGGCTTGGAAGGGATTCTGCGGTACGGTCCCGCGCCACCACTTCACATGCCCGCTCGATGAGCGGGCATTTTCCTCATCTCGCCCGCTTGACTGTACGTTCGCCCGAAAATACCGCGTTTCGGGCACGCACTTGCGCCACGCACGGTAAGCTGCACGCATCGCCCGCCCAAGCCGATCGCCGCCATGAACGACCTCGCCCCCGACCTCGCCCGCACGCTGCGCGCGTCCTGCGACGCCTGCTTCGGCACGGCCGCCGTCTGGCCGCTCGTCGAGCGTGCCTATGGCGAGTCGCAGCGCTTCTACCACACGCTCTCGCACCTGGCCGAACTGTTCGGTCATCTCGCGCCGTATCGCGCGGAACCGCTGTGGCCGGCGATCGAACTCGCCGTCTGGGCACACGATGTCGTCTACGCGACGACACTGCCGGACTATGCGGAAAACGAAGCGCGCAGCGCGCAATGGCTCGTCCAGGTCACGAACGCGCGATGCGACGCAGCGTGGTTGGAAGCGCATGTATCGCATGTCGCCGCCGCGCATGCATTCGTGCTTGCAACGAAATCGCACCGGCTGCCCGACAGCCTCGCGTCCACGCCGGCATTGCAGCGCGCGGGGCTGATTTTTCTCGATGCCGATCTCGCGATCCTCGCGGCCGCGCCCGGCCGGCTGCGCGAATACGATCGCGCGATCGCCCGCGAATGGGCGCAGGATCCCGATGCGCCATCGGCCATTTTCCGCGCGGGCCGCAAGCAGGCGCTCGAACATCTGCGCGCGCAGACCCCGCTGTTTCGATCGGCGGAATTCGCGCCGCTCGCACCGCTCGCGCAACGCAATCTCGATACGCTGATCCGCGCGTACGCATAAGCGCCACGCCCGCCTGACGGACGCGCCCGCATCGCCGCCGCCTTCCTGGCTAAGCCCGCCGTGCACGCCCGGTGACCCGGCGCGCGCCCTCGTATCACGCGACTTCCCGGAAGCAGCACCCCGCCATCAAAGGCGGAAGCTGCATTTCGTCCTTGTACGACATCCGATAACAAGATCACCGATACCACGATTCCGGCCACACATACCCCGTGAAAAGTGACCCCAATAACATCAGGAGATTGCATTCTCACATTTAATGTGATTTTATTATCACCTGTCGCAAGCCGCCGCCGACCACGCGCGCGGCGCACCCCATACCAAGGAAGAGACGCAGATGGAGACAATCGCCGTCATCGGCAGCAACATGGTCGACCTCGTGACCTACGTCGACCGCATGCCCGCCCGGGGCGAAACGCTTGAGGCGCCGAACTTTGAGCTCGGCTGCGGCGGCAAGGGCGCGAACCAGGCCGTCGCGGCCGCCCGCCTCGGCGCACGCGTCGTGATGGTCACGAAGGTCGGCGACGACGTGTTCGCCGACAACACGATCCGCAACTTCGCGCGCGAAGGGATCGACACCACGCACGTACGCAAGGTCGCCGGCGTGCCGAGCGGCGTCGCGCCGATCTTCGTCGAGCCCGATTCGAGCAACAGCATCCTGATCGTCAAGGGCGCGAACCGCCATCTGCAGCCGGCCGACATCGACGCGGCCGCGCCGGCGCTCGCCGACTGCGCACTGATCGTGCTGCAGCTCGAGATCGAACTCGACACCGTCTATCACGCGATCGAATTCGGCGCGCGGCACGGCATCCCGGTGCTGCTGAACCCCGCGCCCGCCGTGGCCGACCTCGATTTCGAACGGATCCGCTCCGTCGAATTCTTCGTGCCGAACGAAACCGAGCTCGCGATCGTGTCGGGCATGCCGGTCGATTCGCGCGAGAGCGCGGCCCGTGCCGCCGAAGCGCTGGTCGCGCGCGGGCTGAAGCATGTGCTCGTCACGCTCGGCGACCAAGGCTCGCTGCTCGTCTCGCACGACGGCGCCCGGCACGTGCCGGGCGTCCCGGTCGACGCGCGCGATACGACGGGCGCCGGCGATGCATACATCGGCTGCTTCGCGCGCTGCTACGCCAGGTCGCGCGATGCCGTCGACGCGATGCGCTACGCGTCCGCGTATGCCGCGCATTCGGTCACGGGCCTCGGCACGCAGAAGTCGTATGCGGACGCCGCGACGTTCGAACGCTTTCTCCACGACGCCGGCCTCTGATCGGCGCCTTCATCGACGAGACATTGGGAAGGAGACACCCATGAGCCGAGCCAGGATCGAACACACACCCGACGGCTATTACCTGAACCGCACGCCGCTCTTCGCATTCACGTTGCTGTGCTGCCTGTTCGCGCTGTGGGGCACCGCCGCGAACCTGAACGACGTGCTGATCGCACAGTTCAAGAAATCGTTCTTCCTGTCCGATTTCGAATCGGCATTCGTGCAGTCCGCGTTCTATCTCGGCTACTTCTTCCTCGCGATTCCGGCCGCGACCGTCGTGAAGAAGTTCAGCTACAAGACGACGATCCTCGTCGGCCTGCTGCTCTACACGACCGGCTGCCTGCTGTTCTTCCCGGCCGCGTCGATGGCGAAATACGGGATGTTCCTCGTCGCGCTGTTCGTGATTGCCGCGGGCCTGTCGTTCCTCGAAACGGCGGCGAACTCGTATTCGACGCTGATGGGCCCGCGCGACACCAGCACGCGGCGGCTGAATATCTCGCAGTCGTTCTATCCGTTCGGCGCGATGGCCGGCGTCTACATGGGCAGTCTCCTGATCTTCAAGGAAGGCGACGCGTCGCATGCGCAGCTCGCGGCGATGTCGGCCGCCGAAGCGCGCGTGCACCAGCTCGCGATGATCCAGGCCACGCTCGAGCCGTACAAATGGCTGATCGCCGTGCTCGTCGCCGTGTTCATCGTGTTCGCGCTCACGCCCTACCCGGCCTGCAAGGGCAACGGGCCCGGCGCGGTCACGCACCGGATCGACGCGCGCGGCACGCTCGCACGGCTGTTCGGCAACCGGCGCTTCGTCGCGGGCGTGGTCGCGCAGTTCCTGTATGTCGGTGCGCAGGTGGGCGTGTGGAGCTTCACGATCCGGCTCGCGATGCAGATCGGCGGCCTCACCGAGCGCGGCGCGTCGCACTATCTGCTCGCGACGTTCTTCGCGTTCTTCGTCGGCAAGCTGGTCGCGACGCTCGTGATGAAACGCGTCGGCCCGGCCAAGGTGCTGATCGTCTACGGCATCCTGTGCATCGCGCTGCTCGCGTACACGATCAGCGTGCACAACATCACGGCCGTCTATGCCGCCGTGTGCGTGAGCGTGTTCCTCGGCCCGTGCTGGCCGACGATCTACGGCCTGACGATCGACGGTCTCGGCAAGGACACCGAATACGGCGGCTCGATCCTCGTGATGAGCATCGTCGGCGGCGCGGTCGTGCCGCTGATCCAGGGGCTGATCTCCGACCACACCGGCGGCAACATGCAGCTCGCGTTCGTCGTGCCGCTCGCGTGCTTCGTCGTGATCGTCTACTACGGCTTCTACTGCCTGCGCCACCTGCCGGCCGCGACGCCCGATGCGCCCGCCGACAGCCGCGCGCCCGCACGCTACGCCGCACCGCGCAACACGTCGGGAGCATGACCATGCGAGGCGAGATCGAACTGCGGCGCGACGACTTCCGCGAGACGCCGCGCACGCTGTACCGCACCAACGGCTTCACCGTCACCGCGTTCGCGTATCCGTCCGGCGTCGAAGCGCTGAAGCTCGAAAACCGCCGAGGCCATCTCGTCGTGCTGCCGTATCTCGGCCAGATGATCTGGGCCGCGCAATTTGATGGCCGCGACCTGACGATGCAGCACATGTTCCGCCAGCCGAAGCGGGCGGCATCGATCATCGATACCTACGGCTGCTTCATGTTCCACAGTGGGCTGCTGCGCAACGGCTGCCCGGGGCCGGACGACACGCATGCGCTGCACGGCGAGATGCCGTGTGCGCCGATGGACCGCGCGAGCCTCGTCGTCGGCACGGATGCGCGCGGCGCATGCGTCGAAGTGACCGGCGAATACGAGTACGTGCAGGGCTTCGGCAGCCACTACGTTGCGCGTCCGTCGGTGCGGCTGGCAGAGCACGACGCGCAGATGACGATCGCAATGGACGTAACGAATCTCGGCGGCACGCCGATGGACCTGATGTACATGGCCCACCTGAACTACGCGTATGTGCCGGGCGGCCGCTTCGTGCAATCGCCGTCGCGCGGCGGCTTGCGGCTGCGCGACAGCGTGCCCGCGCACGTGAAGCCGACCGCGGCATGGCGCGACTACACGGCCACGCTCGCGCGCGAACCCGAGCGGCTCGCGACGCTCGATACGCCCGCGCTGTACGACCCCGAGATCGTGTTCTTCATGAACGGCGTGGAAACGGACGCCGACGGCGTCGCGCATTTCCGGCTCGCGCATCCGGACGGCGGGGCGTTCCACACCGCCTATCGCCCGGAGCAATTCCCGCATGCGACGCGCTGGATCCTGCACAACGCGGACCAGCAGGTCGCCGCGTTCGCGCTGCCGTCGACCTGCGAGCCCGAGGGTTATGAAGCCGAACGCCGCAAGGGCCACGTCGCCGCACTCGCGTCGGGCGCATCGCGCCGCTTCGACGTGCTCACCGGTTACCTGAGTGCGGCGGAAGCGCGCGATGCGTGATGCGATGCAAAGCGCGACGCACGTCCGTGCGCCATCAGGTCACGAGCGCGATCCCGTGTTCGCGGATCGCCGTTTCGTAGCGGCGGCTCAGTTGCCCGTCGGAGATCACGTAGTTGAAATCGGTCAGTTCGGCGAAATAGGCCGCGCGCACTTCGTCGAACTTCGTGTGGTCGACGAGCAGGAAGCGGTTCTGCGCACGCGCCATCACCTTTTTCTTCGCATCGACTTCGTGGAAGTTGAAGCACGTGACGCCGCAGCGATCGCTCACGCCGGCCGCCGAGATGAACGCCTTCGACACGCGTACCGAGTCGAGGATGCCCGTTTCGGCGACCGATTCGAACACCATGTTCTGGCGGTGATACGCGCCGCCGCACAGGATCACGTTGCAATGCGGCTTCTGCTGCAGCTTCGCGAACACGTTCAGCGAATTGCAGACCGCCGTGAATTCGAGATCGTCCGGAATGAAGTCGACGATGAACGGCGTGGTCGAGCCGCAGTCGACGAAGATCGTGTCGCCGGTCGTCACGAACTGCGCGGCCAGCTTGCCGATGCGGCGCTTTTCCTCGGTCTGCCGGTTGTTCTCGGCACTGATCAGGTACTCGCCGATATCGCTGCGCTGCGCGGCGAAATGGCGCGTCACGTAGCCACCGATCAGGCTGAGACCGTGCGGATTGTCCGCGAGATCGCGGCGGATCGTCATCTCGGACACACCGAACAGCTCGGCCACTTCCTTCAGATGAATCGCGTTCTGCCCTTGCAGCACGTTCATCAATGTCTTGATCCGTTCGCCCTTCTTCGTTTCCATGCCAGTATCCTGCGTACCCGTCGCATCCGTCGCGTGTCGTGCCGGGCACACAGGCCCGGCCGGAATGTCGTATTTGTAACAAACCGATGTGAAAACATCAACTTTCCGTGTGCCCTTTCCGCACACGATCCGTGGAGTCCTGACACATGCCGCTTTCCAACGCCCAGCTCGCCCAAACCATCGATCACACGCTGCTCGCGCCCGACGCGAGCGACGCGCAGATCCGCGAACTCTGCCGCCAGGCGGCCGAGCATCGCTTTTACTCGGTCTGCGTGAATTCGGCGAACGTGCCGCTCGCCGCGCGCGAACTGGCCGATACCGGTGTGCTCGTGTGCTCGGTCGTCGGCTTTCCGCTCGGCGCCGGGCTGTCTGCCGCGAAGGCATTCGAAGCCACCGCCGCGATCGACGCAGGCGCCGGCGAGATCGACATGGTGATCAACATCGGCGCGCTCAAGAGCGGCCGCGCCGACGACGTGAAGGCCGACATCGCGGCCGTACATCGCGCATGCGGCGCGGTGCCGCTCAAGGTGATCCTCGAAACGGGGCTGCTGACCGACGACGAGAAAATCCGCGTATGCGAGATGTGCCGCGATCTCGGCGTCGCGTTCGTGAAGACATCGACCGGGTTCGGCCACGGCGGCGCGACGCTCGCGGATGTCGCACTGATGCGCCGCACGGTCGGCCCCGTGCTGGGCGTGAAGGCATCGGGCGGCGTGCGCGACCGCGCGGCCGCGCTCGCGATGCTCGAAGCCGGCGCGACGCGGCTCGGTACGAGCTCGGGGGTCGCGATCGTCACCGACCAGGGTGGCAACGGATCGGGGTACTGAACCGCGCAGGGCCGGCCGCCGGGAAACTTCACGCGGCCGGCAACCTGCGGCACCGCCCAGGAAACGCACGCCTCGTCGCGCGGCGTCACGCTCGCGAGCCGCGACGGCCGCACGCCGTTCACGACGCTCGCCGATGCCTCCCAAGGCCGGTGACCGGCGCGCGCATCCTATTCTGGACGACTCGTGTCGCGTGACACCGGCGCTTTCCAGAACAGTCCGATGACGATGCCAAGCACGCACAGGGCGACCGTGTAGTAGCCGGGCGCCGCAACGATCCCCAGCTTGCCGACGAAATACGACGCGACGGCGGGCGCCGTTCCGCCAAACAACGCATAGGCCGTGTTGTAGGCAAGTGCGAACCCGGTGAAGCGGACTTCAGGCGGGAAACTGCGGACGATGATGTACGGCCCGAGCGTAATGGTCCCGATCAGGAACCCGCCGGCCACGTAAAGCGGCCACGACACGCCGCCGCCTGCCGTCAGCGTCCAGTAGAACGCGCCGCACACGGCGAGCATGCCGGCACATCCGATCGCATACGCGCGGCCTCCGCCGATCACGTCGGCCGCCCAGCCGGCAGCGACGCTCCCGAGAATCAGCATCAGGATCGACCACGAATTCATCGTGAACACCGTCTTCGCATCGAGATGAAACTGCGACTGCAGATAGGTCGGCGTGAACAGGAAAAAAAGCACGAAGACGCCGGAAAACACCCAGGTCGCCAGCATCGACACGGCGATCGCGCCACGATGATTCCCGAGCACGATCGACAGCGGCAGCCTGGCGTCCGCCGCGCGTTTTGCACGCAGCGCCTCGAACACCGGCGTCTCGTGCAGATAGCGGCGCAGGTAGACGGACACGAGCCCGAACACCCCCCCGGCGATGAACGGCATGCGCCAGCCCCATGCCAGCAGGCTCTCGTGATCGAGGTTCGACGACAGGTACCTGGCGCTCAGCGCACCGAGCAGGATCCCCGTGCACAGGCCCGCCATCAGCAGCCCGCAGGCCAGCCCGACGCGATCGCGCCGCACATGCTCCGAACAGAAGATCCAGGCGCCGGGCACCTCGCCGCCCACGGACAGGCCCTGCAGCACGCGGCACAGCAGGAACAGCAGCGGCGCGACGATGCCGAGCGTCGCGTAGCCCGGCAACAGGCCGATCAGCAGCGTCGGAAACGCCATCAGGAACAGGCTCAGCGCGAACATCTTCTTGCGCCCGATCCGGTCGCCGAAATGCGCGAAGAAGATGCCGCCGATCGGACGCACGAGATAGCCTGCCGCGAACACGCAAAAGACCTCGAGCTGCGCCAGCCATTCAGGCGTATGCGGCGGAAAAAACACCGTCGCGAGCAGCTTCGTGAAAAACACCGCGACGATGAAGTCGTAGTATTCGAGCGCGCCGCCCAGCGACGCCAGAAAGAGCGTTTTGACATCGTTGCGCGATAGCGAACGGACATCCGTCGACAGCTCGCCGGGTTGCACGGGGGTTGAATTCATTGCAATCTCCAAACACTTGAAAGGTTCACTTCCGTTCGGTATCTTTATAATCAGCTCACTGACGAATTGGATGCAGGTCAACCATCCGGAAGGTTCCTGTCCTGCATCGCCAGGGTCTGTCTTACTATCGGAACATCGACGCTGCCACCCTCCCGCATCGCCTCCATCGATCGGGATCGTTTTCGATCATTTAATCAGTACACTGACATATTGTTTTGTATATCGAGAATTTTCCCGCTGCAAGCAGGGTTACCCTGACATCACGGCCGTCACGGCCAGCGGGCGCGTCGTGCCCGATAGCGGCCGGGCTACAATGGCCCCATCGAACGACCCCTCTGGATGTTCCGTCATGACTTCCGCTACGAACAAGAAGACGTCCAAGCCCGAACCCGACCTCGAAACGGGCCATCTGTGGCAACGCCCGGGCTTCCTGATCCGCCGCCTGAACCAGATTCACATCGCGCTGTTCTTCGAATGCTGCAAGGGCTTCGACATCACGCCGGTCCAGTACGGGCTGCTGACGACGCTGAACGAGCGCCCCGGCCTCGACCAGACGTCGCTGTGCGCCGAAGTCGGCGTCGACCGCACCACGATGGCCGACGTGCTGCGGCGGCTGGAGGAGCGCGGGCTCGTGAAACGCGAACCGAGCCCGCTCGACGGCCGGCAGAAGCTGGCCACCATTTCGGCGAAAGGCACGCGCATCATGAACGAGATGTACGACAGCATGCGCGAGGCGCAGGTCAGGTTCATGGAGCCGCTGTCCGCGAAGGAGCGCACGGAGTTCGTCCGGATGATGATGGCGCTCGTCGAAGGCAACAACCAGTACGGACGCACGTCGCTCAAGCATTTCGACTGATCGCGGCAGGTTCGTCGCCCGTTCAGAACCGGTGCAGCATCCCCACGCGCGCGAGCATCTGCCGGTTGCTGCCCGACGGGCTCGACACGGCCATGATCCACGCCTTCGGCTGGTCGTCTCCGGCAACCTGCTGGTACACGGTTTCCACATAGGCCACCGTGCGCTTCGACAGCGCATAGCGGGCACCGAGCGAAAACTGGTGCGCGCGATCGTCGTGCAGCACACCGTTGCCGCGCATCAATTCGTAATCGCCACCGATCGACAGCGCCGCGTCGACCTGATAGCGCACGCCAGCCTGATAGACGTCGATGCGCGCGTCGTTCGCGGTGTTCGTCGTATTCGTGTACAGCACGTTGAACGTCAGCGCGCCAAGCGCATACGTCGCGCCCGCGCCGACGTTGCGGATGCCGCGCATGCCGCTGCCGAGCTGCGGATAGCGCTGGTACGTGTAGGCCGCGCCGAGCGACAGCGCCCCGATTGCATAGTTGAGGCCCGCGCTCTGCCCGCTCTGCTGCGCAATCGAACCGGGAACGCCGCCGAACCCGGCCATCACGCCGGCCGACAGGCCGTTCCAGGTCGGCGTCACATACTTCGCGGCATTGGGCATCGCCGTTCCGGACATCCGGTCGAAGTTCGAACTGCCCGACACGTTGTTCGGAATGCCCAGGCCCGCGAACGGGCCCTGCCGGAAACCATACAGGCCGGCAATCGCGACCGAGTTGTCATGGCGCAGCAGGCTGTCGATCATGAAGTCGTACTGCTCGCCGAACGTGAGCCGGCCAAGACGATCGCTCGCCAGCCCGACGTAGGCAGTGCGGCCGAACAGCCCGCCGCCGTTGGTCGGAAAGATCGCGCCGGTGCCGAGATTGAACTGGTCGGTCAGCTCGAAGACCGCGCGATAGCCGCCGCCCAGATCCTCCTGGCCACGCAATCCCCATAGATTGGGCGATGCGATACCGGTATCCATCAGCGTGTTGCGATGCCCCTTCTGGTTGCTGACGACGGTCACGCCCGCATCGACGACACCCCAGAGCTGAACACTCGACGCATCGGCCCACGCCGACACGGACCACCACGCCGTGCACATTCCACACGCCGCCACTTGCCACGCACGCATTGTCGTTTCCTTGAAAGGATCTCCACCGTGACGGCCCGTCCTTGTGCGGGCCGCCTGTTTTTCATCGAGCAGCCGCGTCAGTGCGATACGTCGCGCCGGAATGTCTCCGGGACGAACGCGGCACCGACCACGGCCGAGACGAGCGCGACCGAGACCGGATACCAGAGGCCGAAATAGACATTGCCGTGCGCGACCGCCATCGCCGACACGACGAACGGCAGCATGCCGCCGAACCAGCCCGAGCCGAGATGGAACGGCAGCGACAGCGACGTGTAGCGGATACGCGCGGGAAACAGCTCGACCATGAACGCGGCCATCGGGCCGTACACCATCGTCAGGTAGAAGATCAGCAGCCACATCAGCAACACGACCGCGACGCCGTTGATCCGCGCCGGGTCGGCGCGATCGGTCCAGCCAGCCGCGAGCAGCGTGCGCCGCAGCGCGGCCGGGTCGGTACCGTCGACCCTGACGGCGCCGATCGTCGTGTACGGACGCCCGGCCGTCGCCGCCTGCTCGTAGGACACGCCGGACGCACTCAGAAAGGCCCGAATGCGGTCGCACTCGCTGCGCGGCGCACCGAACAGCGAGAAGTGGCAATCGTCCGCATGCACGACGACGTCGGTACGCGCCTGGAACGCCTCCAGTTGCGGATTGGCATAGTGCGTCAGCGCGTGGAAGATCGGCACGGTCGTCGTGGCCAGCAACGCGCAGGCGGCGACCATGATCCACTTGCGCCCGATCCGGTCGGACAGCCAGCCGAACAACAGGTAGAACGGAAATGCGCCAACCAGCGCGATCGCGAGATACAGGTTGACGGTCTCGGGCGCGACCTTGAGCGTGTTCTGCAGGAAATACATCGAGTAGAAATGCCCGGTGCCGAACACCACGCCGACACCCGACGCCGTGCTGAACAGCATCACCAGCACATACTTCAGGTTCGCCCACGTGCCGAAGCTTTCGCCGATCGGCGACTTCGACAGCTTGCCGGTTTCCTTCATCCGCTGGAACGTCGGCGATTCGGCGAGGCGCGTGCGCAGGTAGACGGATATCGCGAGCAGCACCAGCGAGACCAGGAACGGGATGCGCCATCCCCATGCCTGGAACGCATCGTGCCCGGCCAGCGCGCGCGTCGCGCCGACCACCGCGATCGACGACAGCAGGCCGAGCGTCGCCGTGGTCTGCAACGCGCTCGTATAGAGCCCGCGGCGCCTGTCCGGCGCATGTTCGGCCAGGTAGGTCGCGGCGCCGCCGGTCTCGCCGCCCAGCGCGAAACCCTGCAGCAGCCGGAGCACCACCAGCAACACCGGCGCCGCCACGCCGATGTGCGCGTACGGCGGCAACAGGCCGACGCCGACTGTCGCGACGCCCATCAGCACAATCGTGGCCATGAACGTGTACTTGCGGCCGATGCGATCGCCGAGACGGCCGAAAAACAGCGCACCGAGCGGCCGCACGAGGAAGCCCGCGCCGAAGGTCGCGAGGCTGGCCAGGAACGCCGCGGTCGCATTGCCGCTCGGGAAGAACAGCGTACTGAACGTCGCGGCGAGCGCCGCGTAGATGTAGAAGTCGTACCACTCGAGCAATGCCCCGAACGACGACGCCACGATCAGCGTGAATTCGCTGCGCGTGACTGTCCCCGCCGCCGGGGCAGGCGTTGCTGTCAACATGCTGTCTCCTTGTCCCGGATCGGGCCGGGCGATTCTTTTATCCGGCCGATCGCTTCAGCGACAGCCTTTGCGTCACGTTCGATCGAGCGCGGTACCCGTCCCGTGCGGAGCGGATACCGCGTGCGGTCACGTCGCCTCGTCCAGGCACGCGAGCGCTTCGTCGCGCGCCATGACGGCTGCGTACTTCTGCGCCATGTCGAAAAGATTCGCATCGTGCGGGGCAAGCGCGCGATCGCCGACGCAATCGGCGAGCACGAACGGGCGGAAGCCGTACTGCATCGCGTCGACCACGCTCGCCCGCACGCATCCGCTCGTGACGGCGCCGGCCACCGCAAGCGTGCGCACGCCGCGCTGCGCGAGCCAGGCCGCGAGCGGCGTGCCGAAGAACGCCGACGGGCCCGTCTTGCGCACCACGAGTTCGCCCGCCCACGGCGTCAGTTCCGGCACGATCGCGCTGTTGTGCGCGTGCTCCTTCAGCGCGAGCAACCCGGGCACCTTGGTCGTGAAGAGGTTCTCGTCGGCATCGTCGTCGGCAAACACGATGCGCGTATGGGCGATCGGCCAGCCGCGCGCGCGGGCGGCTGCGAGAAGCGGCACGGACCGTTCGATCGCCTGCGCGATATTGCCGCCGCCGAACACGTCCGGATCGGCGAAGCCGTTCACGAAGTCGACGATCAGCAGGCCGACCGGCGCGACCGGTTCGAGTGCCGCACCGAAGCGCTGGCGGCGATAGGTATCGAGGTCATGTGTCATGTGCGGTCTCCTCAAACGACTTTGCCATTGCGCACCACGGCTTCCCCGTCGAGGAAGACGTCGCAGTGGCGCAACGGGATGTCGATGTGACAGGTCGTGGTGCGCTGGCCGCCGCCTTCGTTGTTCGGTCCGAGCGAGAACAGGAAATTGCCTTCGAACGCGCGGGCATCCATGCCGATGGTGGCCTCGCGGTCGTACAGGCCGAGCGTCGCCCAGTGCGCCCGCGGTTGCAGCCCCCAGCCGATATGCGAGATCGCATACGCTTCGCGATCGTCGAACGTCGCCATGTATTCGGACAGCAGCTGCGCATCGATTCCCCCTTCGATGCGCGTCGCAAAGCCGGCCTCGACGGTGAGGACGATCGGCTCCCGGACGTAGCACTTCTGCGGAAGCAGGATGTCGCCGCGATCGATCACGATACGTCCGCACGCGCGCCCTTCGTCGGGGAACGTCAGCGCGAAACCGCTCGGCCAATGATCCCAGCGCCCCGGTTCGTCGACGAAACCGTATTCGGCAATCGCGTCGAACTCGCCGATCGGGCAGCGCAGATCCGTGCCGGCCGCCGACACCACGCGCATCTCCTTCGCGCACGCGATGCGCGCGCGGGCGGCCAGCACGCGGGTGCGGTCTTCCTGGGTTGGCACGAGACGCGTCAGCACTTCGGGAGGCTCGACCGCGAGCAGGATCTTCGTGCCGCCCTTCAGGATGTCGAGCTGCTCGGGCGAAAACAGCAGCGTCATCAGGTCGAGCACGAGATCGCTCGCCTTGAGCGCCGCAATCGCCGCCCGGTTGCCGGTCAGCGGCGTCGTGCCGAGATACGCGAGCGAATCGCGGCTCAGCGACTTCTCGCCGTTGACGGGCGGCAGGTCCAGCCGGTTCACCACCGCGCCCATCGACTGGGCCGCGATCGATGCGGTACTGAGGGTTTGCGGGTGGGTGGCCGAGCTCGTCAGGATCGTGACGGTCTGGCCGGGTTCGAGGCGCGACAACGTCAGGACCTGCTTCCACGCGTCGACCATCTGGAAATCGCTTACGGGCATGATGGGTTCCTTTGAACGTGTGTCGTGGCTCAGCGCCCGGTCGCGATAGCGAACGGCAGCGGCACGCCGAGAAATCCGCCGAAGGCCCGATAGAAGCCGGCTTCGTCGTCCCACGGGATCATGTGGCCGGCATCCGCGACATGGGCGTGGACGAGATGCGGAACGAGGCGCTGGATCTCGTCCACGTCGGCCTGCCGGACGACATCGCCGCGCCCGGCCGTCATCAGCATCACCGGGATGTCGATCGACGGCAGGTCGCGATGGATGTCGTCGGTATGGAAGCCGTCGAAGCTGGCCCGCACCGCGCGCTCGTCGCACGTGTGCAGCCATTCGGCGCGCAGCCGCAATTGCTCGTCGGTCCAGGTCGGACAGAATTCGCGCATGGCTGCGTAGCCGGCACCGTCGCGCGCCATGCGCATCGAATCGATGTACCACGGAAGCGCAGACGGATAGGGGCGACGCCCCGGCCCCGATACCGGCGGGTCGACCAGTACGATGCGCGCCATGCCGGCAGGCTTCGCCGCCGCGGCACGCACCGCGATGCGCGCCCCCATCGAATGCCCGACGACGCTGTAGTGCTCGAGGCCGAGCGCGTCGGCAAACGCCACGAGGTCGCGCGCCTGGGCATCGAGACTGTAGTCGAGCGTATCGGACGCCGACGACAGCCCGCGCCCGCGCACGTCGAGAACATAGGTGTCGCAGCTCGTGCCGAGATGCTCGCCGACGAAGCCCCAGGTCGCCGCCGGGCTCGTGATGCCCGGCACGATGACGACCGGATCGCGGCCGGCACGCGGCGCCTGCCGGCCGCCGTAGCGCAGGTAATGCTGGCGGATGCCGTTCGCGTGAACGTTGCCGCCGTACATGAAAGTGGAACGATCGCTCATGAACACACTCCGCTTCGTCAGTACGCGCCGGACAACAGTGCGCCGGCGCCCGGCACGACGGGCTCGAGATCGAGCTCGCGCAGCATCGCGTAGGCGGTCGCGATCGCGGCCGTGATGACCGGCTTGCCCGTCATCGCCTCGACCTGCGCGACGGCCGGCAGCGACGGCATCTGCACGCACGCGGACAGCACGATCGCATCGGCATCCTGGTACGGCAGCGTCTTCACGATGCCGGGCAGGCGCGCCGGATCGTGGCGGCCGACGTCGAGGTTGTCGGGGATCTCCAGCGCGCGATAGGCGAGCACGTCGAAGCCTTCGTTGCGGATGTAGTCGACCACGAGTTCGGTGAGCGGCAGCATGTACGGCGCGACGACAACGATGCGCTTCGCGCCGATCACCTTCAGCGCGTCGACGAGCGCGCCCGCGCTCGTCAGCACGGGCGCCTGCGCGCCGTTGTCGGCCGTGTGCTTCGTCAGGCGCGCCTGCGACACGCGGTGGTAGCCGTGGCCCATCGCCATGATCGCGACGAGGCACGCGTAGCCGAGCACGTCGACGCGCGCATCGCTCAGCTCCATCGCGCAGCGGTCGGATTCGGCATCCATCGCCGCGAGCTCTTCCTTGACGACCTTCTTCATCCGCATCCGGCTCGAATGAAACGTGAAGCGTTCGGGGCGGATCGTTTCGCGCAGCCGCAGCATCGCCGGGATCTCGGTTTCCATCGTCGTATTGGAGCTCGGCACGATCTGGCCGATACGAAATTGCTTGCTCATTGCAGGTTCCTGTTTCTACGGGGAAGGGTGTCGTGACGCCGGACCCCGGCGTCAAAGCCTGAAAATGCGCGCCGCATTGCCGTGACAGACGCGCTGCCGTGTTGCGTCGTCGAGCGGCGCCTGCTCGATGAAGTCGGCCGCGACGGCCGTCGACTCGTACGGGTAGTCGACCGAAAACATCACCGCGTCGGCCCCCATTTCGCCGATCGCACCGATCAGCGCGGGCGCCGAACACACGCCCGACGTCGTGATCAGGATGTTTCGGCCGAAATAGTCGGAAGGCTGGCGTTCAAGCCTCACGCCGTGCGAATAGACGGCGAAGCGGCTGTCGAAGCGCCAGCGCAGGAACGGCAGGCCCTCGCCCATGTGCCCGAGGATCACCTTGACGCCCGGGAAACGGTCGAACACGCCGCCGAACAGCAGCCGCAGCGCATGGGTGCCCGTTTCGACTCCCCACCCCCATGCGGCGCCCGCCAGTTCCGGATGTCCGTCGAACACGCGCGGCGTCACGTACGCGTCGGCCGGATGCAGGTACAGCGGCACGTCGAGCGCCTGCAGGCACGCCCAGAACGGGTCGTACGCACGCTCGTCGTAATACGCGCCGAACGTGTGCCCGTTCACCAGCGCGCCCTTGAAGCCGAGCGTCGTGACGGTGCGCGTCAGTTCGTCGATCGCGGCATCCGGCGACTGCATCGCCAGCGTCGCGAATCCGCCGAAGCGCGACGGATGCCGCGCGATCTGTGCAGCCAGGAAATCGTTGCTCTCCCGCGCACGCGCCACCGCGACTGCGGCGTCGCGCTCGCCCTGCACGCTCGGGCCGGTCTGCGACAGGATCGTGTAGTCGATGCCCGCCCGGTCCATCTCGGCGAGCCGAAGCACGTCGAAATCGGCCAGCCGCGCGCCGAGGTCGGCCAGCACCGCCGGCGCGATGTGTTGCGTAAAACTCTTCGAGTACGCGTGGAACCCGGGCGTCGAAAAATGTTCTTCCAGCGCGATCTTGCGGATACGGTCGGTCACTTCATGCTCCATATATTCAGCATACTGACAATTTTGGCGGGATATCGCGGACGATGCCGTCCACGGCCTGCCCTGCTCAGCGTCCTCCGAACAGGCGCTTGATGCGCCCCCAGAAGACGCTCCAGATCATCGCGCCGACGTTGAACTTCGACGTCGCCGGCCCGGCCGCGGGTGCGGCGTCGCCGCCGAGCTGCGCGGTGATGCGTGCCCCGAAATCGGCGATCATCCGCCGCACGAAATCCTTGACGAGCCCCGATCGCGAAAACTGCGCGAGCGGCCCCTGCAGCATGTATTCGAGCGTCACCGCGACACGCGTTTGCGCACCGTCTTGCTCGGGCGTCAGCGCATACGTGACGTCGCCGTTCGCGCGCGACCGGCTGATATTGTCCTGGCCGGCACCACGCATCACCGCGCGATGGTTCGCGTCGTCGCGCTCCAGCCGGGCCGAGCCCGCGAAGTTCGCGGACATCGGTCCGAACTTGATCGCGATGCGGCCCTTGACCTTCTCCGCGTCGTGCTCGACGAGTTCCGCGCCCGGCAGGCACGCGGTCACCGACGGCAGATCGCCCATGAACGCCCATACGCGCTCGAGCGGGAACGGCACGATGAAGCTGTCGTCGATCGCGGTCCAGCCCTTGCGGTCGGCGGCAGACGGCACGGTGGCGGACGGCTCCGCCACCTGCACCGGGCGGACGGGCGGCGTCGCGGCGCCCGGCACCGGTTCGGCACGCTTCGCATCGAACGTCGTGAATCCGGCCGTCGCGCCGGTGCGCTCGGTGCGCCCGGCGGGCCCGGTGACCGCCGGCAACGCCGACGGCACCGGCTGCACGAGCGGATTGCGTCTCAGGTCGTCGAGCACCCAGCGAATCGCTGCAACGATGCCCATGTACCCGGTGCAGCGACACAGATTGCCCGACAGTTCGAGCCGGATGCGTGCCTCGTCCGCGTCCGGCAAGCGCTGCACGATATCGCGCGCAGTGATGAGCATCCCGGGCGTACAGTAGCCGCATTGCAACGCGTGATGCTGCGAGAACGCGCGGCGCAGCCGCGTCATCAGTTCGTCGTCGTCGAATCCCTCGATGGTCCGGACCTCACGTCGATCGCACGCGACCGCGAACGTGATGCACGCGCGCACCGGTTCGCCGTCGCACAGCACCGTGCACGCGCCGCATACGCCGTGCTCGCAGCCGAGGTGCGTGCCGGTCAGGTGATGGGTATCGCGCAGGAAATCGCCGAGATGCACGCGTGGCGCGACTTCGTTGCGGACGGGTTTGTCGTTGATCGTCAGTTCGATGGCAGACATGAAATCTTCCTGTCAAAAACGGCCTACCGGCCGAACACGGCGGCAAGACAGCGTTCGACCGCCGCCTCGTGCATGCCGCGATCGATCGCATCGGCGTTGGGCATCACGGTCGCGACCGCGTCGGCGATCGCCGCCTGCGTCGCCGCAGCCGGCCCGTGGCGGGCGATCTCCGCTGCCAGCGCATCGAGCGCGGCGGGCGGGCCGTCCAGCGCACCGGCCACCACGCGCGCCAGGCCCGTTTCCGCGTCGAAGACGGCCGCCGCGCTCGCGTGCGCGAATTCACCGGTCTTGCGGCACAGCTTGTAGTAGCCCCAGCGCACGGCGTCGCTCGTTCTGGGCACGAGCACCGCGGAAATCAGCTCGCCGTCCGCCAGTTGCGTCGTAAATGCGCCGAGCATGAACACGGCCGCGCGAACCTGCCGGACACCCGACGGCCCGGTCAGTTCGAGCCGCGCATCGAGCGCGCTCAGCGCCAGCGGCCAGTCGGCCGCCGGATCGGCATGCGCGAGGCTGCCGCCGATCGTGCCGCGATTGCGGATCGCGCGGTACGCGATACCCGACGCGACAACCTGCAGCATGCCGCCGCGCAGCAGCGGATGCTTGCCGTCCTCGATTTCCGCGTGCGTGACGGCCGCGCCGATCCGGATGTCGCTGCCCGCTGCGCTGACCTGGCGCAAGGCATCGATGCGCGACACGTCGATCACGCGTGCCGGCCGCGCCAGCCGCAGATTCAGCATCGGCCCCATCGACTGGCTGCCGGCCATCGGCTTGGCGCTTCCGTTGCCCCGTTGCAGTTCGTCCAGCGCATCGGCGATCGACGCACACGCCACGTATTCGAATGCGGCGGCCTTCATCGGATTGCCTCCCCTGCCGCGACCGCGGAATGCGTGCCCGCGGCGTGGCCGCCTTTCGCCGCCTCGATCGCCTGCAGCAGCCGGCGCGGCGTCAGCGGCGTTTCCGATACCCGCGCGCCGAGCGGCCGAAGCGCATCGTTGACCGCATTGAAAAGCGCGGCCGGCGGCGCGATCGCACCACCTTCGCCGACGCCTTTCGCACCGAACGCCGTGTACGGCGACGGCGTTTCCATGTGATGGATCCGCAGCGACGGCAGCTCAGTCGGCCCCGGCAACATGTAGTCGGCCAGCGTCGACGTCAGCGGCTGCGCATTGTCGTCGTAGAGCGTCTCTTCGTAGAACGCGGTGCCGATTCCCTGTGCCGTCCCGCCGATCGTCTGTCCTTCGACCACCATCGGATTGATCATCGTGCCGCAGTCTTCGACGATCACGTAATCGAGGATCTCGACCTGCCCCGTTTGCGTATCGACCGCCACGACCGCCGCATGGGTCGCGTAGCTGAATGCACCCGTGTCGACCGCCGGCTTGAAGCCTTGCGTCGTTTCCAGGCCGGCCAGGTCGACGCCCTTCGGCAACGTGTCCGGCCGCAGATACCAGGCCGCGGCGACGTCCGCGAGCGTGACGCTGCCGCTCGCGCCCACGACGCGCCCCGCGTCGAATCGCACCGCGCTTTCCGCTTCGTTCAGCAGGTGCGCGCCGATCCGGACCAGCCGCGGGACCAGTTCGCGACAGGCCGCGGCGACGGCGCCGCCCGCCATCACGATGCTGCGCGATGCATAGGTGCCGGTCGAATACGGCGTGAGCGCCGTATCGCCGTGCACCAGCCGGATCTTCTGCACCGGCACGCCGAGCACCTCGCTCGCGATCTGCGCGAGCGTCGTCTCCATGCCCTGCCCGTGCGAATGGATGCCCGCGCGCAGTTCGATGCCGCCGTCGGCCGTGATGCGCGCGGTGGCAAGATCGTAGCCCGGTACGACGGGCAGCCCCCACGACGCGAACACCGACGTGCCGTGTGCGGATTGCTCGGTGAAGGTGGCGAAGCCGACGCCGATCAACCGGCCGTCGGGCTCGCCCAGCGCCTGGCGCTGCCGCCAGCGCGACACGTCGATCTGCTCGACGGCCTGCTTCAGGCTTGCCTGGAAATCCCCGCTGTCATAGTGCTTCTTCACGACGTTCGTGTACGGCATGTCGGCACCGCGCACCAGGTTGTCGTGACGCACCTCCCACGCCTCGCGTCCGACCGCGCGCGCGATCGCGTCCATCGTCAGTTCGATCGCGAAGCACACGCCCGTTCGCGCGACGCCGCGATACGGCAGGAAGCCGGGCTTGTTGGTCGCCGCGCATTGCGTACGGCACCGGTAGCCGCGGAAATCGTACGGCCCGGGCAGGTTGCCGAGCGCTTGCCCGGCCTCGAGGCCGATCGTGAACGGCCACGCCGAATAGGCGCCACCGTCGATCAGCAGTTGAGCATCGAGCGCCAGCAGGCGGCCGCGATCGTCCGCATAGGCCGTCAGTTCGTAATGGTGCTGCCGCGTATTCGCGCCCGCGATCAGGTGTTCGCGCCGGTCCTCGATGAACCGGAACGGCCGCTTGTACGTCAGCGCGAGCCACGCGACGCACAGCTCCTCCTGCTGCAGCACGCACTTGTAGCCGAATGCGCCGCCGACGTCGGGCGAGATGACGCGCACCTGTGCCTGGTCGAGCCCGAGGCACTGCGCAAGGATCGTGCGGATCATGTGCGGCACCTGCGTCGACGTGATCACGACGAGCTGCGCCTGCGTGTGGTCCCAGTATGCGAGCGCGGCCTTGCCTTCCATCGGCACCATGCACTGACGCGCCAGATCCACCTTCTGCTTCACGACGACGGTCGCACGCTGCGCGTGCGCGTCGAAGTCGACATCGGCCTTCAGATCGAGAAACAGGTTGTCGGGCCAGTGATCGTGCACGCGCGTGTCGGTGCGCTCCCGCGCGGAAAACGCATTCGCGAACGCCGGCAATTCGTCGAGATCCAGCTCGATTTCCTCGGCGATGTCTTCCGCTTCCGCACGCGTTGCCGCGAAGCACATGGCGACCGGCTCGCCGACGAAGCGGACCTTGCCCGACGCCAGCGGCGGATGCGCGGACGACTGGTAGCTCGGCAGGCTCGAATCGGCGACGATATCCGTCGCGCCTGCCATGTCGTCCCGCACGATCACCTGGGCCGCATGCCGTTCGGGCTTGCCGATGCGACGAACGATCGCATGCGCAAGCGGACTGCGCAGGAACGCCACTTCCTGCAGGTCGGGAAACGTGTAATCCGCGACGAACCGCCCCTTCCCGTTCAGGTGCCGCTCGTCCTCCCGGCGTCGCACGCGCGCGCCGACGCCGCCGGTATCGACCGGCGCCTCCGTGTTCGGTGCTTCGTTCATATGCTGTCCTCCCGGGCCGCCCGCAACGGACGCCCGCTCGTTTGCGCGCTCGCCATCAGACCGGATACGCGAGATCGTTCGCGATCAGCGCCGTGTCGTACACGGCCTGCCGCTCCTTCAGCAGCAGGCTGCTGCCGTTGCGTGCGAAGCGGTCGTACAGGCGGCCCGCCTGATGAACCGTTGTCGCGCCTTCAACCAGCGTCTGCAGCAGGACGTAATTGCTTTGCGCGACGATCTCCTCGTCGTTCGCGTCGAGAATCCGCACGTTCGTGACCAGATGCAGCACGCGGCGCGGCGCGAACATCTGCGTGCGCGAGATCGCGACCGCGCGATCGCGCAGCATGTCGCGGCCTTCCGCATAGACGAGCCCGACCGGCAACCCGCGTTCCGCATTCTCGTATTCGGTCACGCGATACACGCACTGCTCGGCAAAGAACTCGGGCCAGCGCTCCAGCTCGCCGTCGTCGAGCGCAGCGCAATACTCGGCGTGAAATGCCTCGACCGCCATGCGGGCCGCGATCGCATCCCCGTGCGCGACCGGCTTTTTGTCGAATCCTTTCAGCATCAGAACCCCATCACTTCCCGATAGTGTTTGTACATGGCGCGAATCGCCGCCTCCGAGATCAGGTTGTCCGCGGTACCGATCTTGTCGCCGTCGAGCCGGATCACGCTGCGGTCGGTCACGGAGCGCCGCACGCCCTCCTGGACGAACTTCATCGCCTCGTTGTCCTCCAGCCCGAGAAAGCCCGCCGGCCCCATCAGGTTGCCCTGGCGCAGGCGGTGGCGAACCATGTCGTCGCTGTCGTCCTCGTAGCCGAACATCGTCCACAGCATGATCATGCTGTTCGGCCCATTCGGCACGATGTGGCGCACGCCCAGCGTGTTCATTTCGCGCTGCACGACCAGGTTCGGCCAGATCGTCTGCATCGTCACCGACCATTCGGAATCGAACTCCTTGACGAATTCGAGGAAGCGCTCGTCACGCAGCACCATCCCTTCGTGGAACGACCGCATCTCCTTCTTCTTGTCCTCGTCGACCTGCGCGTAGAGATCGTCGCTCTTGGCCGACGCCATCGTGCCGTGAATCCCGTACTTGCCATCGGCGATCATCGCGGAACGGTTGCCCGCCACCAGCAGGCCGAACACCACGAGGAACGAATGCAGCAACGTCGCGTGATACGGATCCTTCAGGTTCTCGTGGTACATCTTCCAGTTGCACGGCAACTCGTTCTTGTAGAAGCCGAGAATGCGCAGCCGCTTGCCGTTGAACACCGTATCGAAATCGGTGAGGATCTCCGGCGTCAGGTAATCCTCGAGCGGCTCCATGTCGTGCACGAACGATGCGAACACGACGCCGTTCCGCGTCGCGACCGCAAGCTTGCGCAGCCCGTGCGCGTCGTTGCGGAAATCCTTCGGCATGCCGCCGAGCTTGTTCACCCCGCGCTTGAACGGAATGCCTTGCAGGTTGCCTTTCAGGTCGTACGACCATTGGTGATACGGACAGACGAACTCCGCGTTGTTGCCGCGGCTGTGCCGGCAAAATTCCGCGCCGCGATGTGCGCACCGGTTCTCGAACACGTTGATCGACCCGTCTTCGGCGCGCGATACGACGACCGGCGTCGGCCCGACGTACGAACGCTTGTAGTCGCCGGCGTTCGGCACCTCGGCTTCGAGCGCGACGAAGTTCCAGGTCCGGCCGTGGAAGATCCGCTCGACCTCCCGCGCATAGACGGCGTCGCTGGTATAAACCCAGTCGGGAATCGCCTGAAGGCCTTCGTCGGGCCACGCGAGCGCTTCGACCGGAAGGTTTTTTGCCTGCGGCGTTCCGCCGCCGATGATGGTGTCGCACGAATACACGTTGTTCTCCGCTGGGGCGCAGCCGCTGCGCCCGAATTGATGACTACGCTGCCCGCTGGTCCAGCTGCCGCAACTTGACCGACGGGTCCGCCAGTGCGGCCGGGTCGACCGGCGTCCCGCGCTCGAGCAAGCGGCGCAATGCACGCAGTTCGCCTCCCTGGTTGATCGCCAGTGCATACACGATCGCGCCGCCGCGCAGTCCGATCGACAAGGCCTTCCCGTCCGGCGACGGCCGCTCGACCCAGCACTCGATCGCACTGTCCGGCATGCCGAGCATCTGGATGTTCCAGTCGTACTGATCGGTCCAGAACCACGGCGTGGGTCGATAGGCCAGCTGTTCGCCCGTCATGTTGGCCGCCGCGACGATCGCCTGTTCCTGCGCGTTCTGCCAGGACTCGAGACGCAGTCGCTGACCCGTCGCGCCGAACGGAAAGTTCGCGCAATCGCCCGCCGCATAGATGCCGGGCGCCGAGGTACGGCAGTACGCGTCGACCACGATGCCGTTGTCGGTTTCAATGCCCGACCGGCGCGCGAGATCGTCGTTCGGCGTCTGCCCGATCGCAACGACACAGAAATCGAAACCGGCGCTGCCGCTTTCCGTTTCGAGGCGAACACCCGGCCCCGAATCGTCGACGCGCAATCCGCACGCATCGAAGACGAACCGCACGCCATGCGTCTCGTGCTTGTCGCGCAGCCGCGCGGCAAATGCCGCCGGCACCGCCCGCGCCAGCAGCCGCGACGCCGATTCGAAGATCGTCACGTCGAGACCCCGCTTGCGCGCGCTGGCCGCGAATTCGAGACCGAGGAACCCGCCGCCGATCACCGCCACCGATTGCGCGGTGGCAAGCCGTTCACGCAAACGCATCGCATCCGCCAGCGTCCGCAACGAGTACACGTGCCGCCCTTCGCGCAGGCCCGGCCAGTGCCGGGCACGTCCGCCCGTCGTCAACAGGCACTGATCGAAGCGGATCGACGGTCCGTCGCGGAACGCGGCAACCCGATTCGCAAGATCGAGCCGCTCGACGCAATCGTCGCGCCATTCGATGCGCGAATCCTGATAAAACGACGCCGGATGCAGCCAGCCGGTGAAGCAATCCGCATCGTCGCGGGCAAGCAGCACGTCCTTCGACAGCGGCGGCCGCTCATAAGGGCGCGCAGGTTCATCGCCCGCGAGCACGATGCGGCCCCCGAACCCCCGTGCGCGCAGCGCCTCGGCCGCGCGCCCGCCGGCCTGCCCTGCCCCGACGATCAGGATCGTCTGCGACGCGTGCCGTGCATCGACCGTCGACGCGTTCATAGATCCACCATGATCGAATCGCCTTCGAGCCGGACGTCGTACACGCGTACCGGCGCCGTTGCCGGCGCGCACACTGCGGCGCCCGTGCGAATGTCGAAACGGCCCTGGTGAAGCGGACATTCGATACACCCGTCTTCCATGTAGCCGTCGCTCAACAGCGCGAACTGATGCGTGCACACGTTGTGCGTCGCGTGAACGTTCCCGTCGAGCAGATACAACGCAATCCGCTCGTCGCCGATCGTCACCGGAAGCGGTTCGTCTTCCACCAGGTCGGCCCGCTTCGCCGCGAATCTGTAACTCATCTGCTTGCCTCAATTAATCAGTATGCTGATGAATTAAGCTTAACAGCGTCAAAATCGAAGTCAAGCACTCCGGTCCAGTGTTTACCCGACGACATGACGCGTTACCGACCCGCTCGCAACAATTTCAAGAACGCGTGCCGGAGAAGCCGGGGCGTTGCCCGTCGTGCTGGATCCGCGACTTGCCGCACCGGCCAGGATCGACGAGGGACCGTCCCCCCAATGAGATATTGGAAGCCACCGCCGCGGATGCCGGAGAGTTCGACATGACGATCGACGTCGGCGAGTTGAAGCGCGGCCGCGCCGACGACGTGACGGCCGACATCGCGGGCGTACACCGCGCATGCGGCGCGGTGCCGCTCAAGAGACCCTCGATACGGGGCGGCTGACCGACGACGAGACAATCCGCGCATGCGGGATGTGCCGCGATCTCGGCTCGGCGTTCGTGAAGACGTCGACCGGGTTCGGCCACGGCGATGCAACGCTCGCGGATGTCGCGCCGCTGACTGAACCGCCGCTGGCGTCAGCGGGTAAAGACGTTCAGCCCGCCGTCGCTGAACAGTTCGGCAGTCACGCGCGTCGGCGGCGTACCGGCGAACGTGAGCGCGTATTTCGACCCGGGCGGCGCCATTTCACCCGACGGGCTGATCGCGAACGTATCGCCGTCCCAATGCGCGCACGCGAACGGCACGTTGCCGGCACCGATCGTCAGCACCAGCGCGTTGTTGACCACGCTCACCGTCATCGGCCCGTAGTAGTCGTTGCCGTAGGTGCCCGCATAGGCGGCCAACGCTTGCGGCGGCGCCGGCGACACGGGAGCGGCGGCACCGGCCAGCGAACCGGCCGGCGCGGTCAGCGGGGCCGTCTGCTCCTTCGCGAAGGCCGCCCAGTCCCGCTGCTGCGCACCGTACTGGACCAGGTCGAGGAAGGCGAAACCGATCGCCTCCGCCACGCCGACCGGCCAGGTGTTGGTCAGCACGGCAATGCCGATGTCGAGCGACGGCACGAGCACGAAGAAGGTACCGGCGCCCAGCAGGAAGCCGCCGGAGTGGCTGACCATCGGCCGCCCGCCGTCGGCGGTCGTGCCGACGTTGAAGCCGAAGCCGTAGTACGCGGCGGCACCGTCCGCGCTCGCCGGGCGGATCTGGATTTGCGGCGACAGCGCCGGCGACAGCGCGGCGGCGGGGATCAGTTGCGTCGCGCCGGCGCGGCCGCCGGCCAGCACCATCGCCATCCATCGCGCGAGATCGTTGACCGACGAGCTCGCGCCGCCCGCCGGCGATTGCAGGTCGGCATCGCGCGGCGCCGCGACCGGCACGAACACGCCGTTGACGGGCACGTGCCCCACCGCATGGTTCGCGCTCGCCTGGTAGTCCGCGTATCGCGAGCTCGTGCGCGTCATCCCGAGCGGCGCATAAACGGCCTGCTCCGACAGCGTCGCCCAGTCGATGCCCGCCGCATTCGCGACGCCGATCGCCGCGGCGGTCAGGCCGATGTTCGTATACGCATAATGGCTTCGGTAGCCGACGAGCGGGATCTCGCGCAACCGGTTGAATACGGTCGCCTGGTCGAACCCGAGTTCCTCGAGCTGATCGCCGACATGCTCCGGCAGCCCCGAACGGTGCGCATACAGGTCGGCGACCGTCAGCGACTGCGTGACCGCCGGATCGGACAGCGCGAACGATGGCATCAGCTGCTGCATCCGCGTATCCCAACGCGCGACGCCCTTGCCGACCTGCGACGCGACGACCGTCGCACCGATCGACTTCGAGACCGACGCAAGCTGAAAGATCGTATCGGCGTCGACGGGCTGGCCGGTGGCCGTGCTGCACACGCCGTAGCCCTTCGCGAACAGCGTCTTCCCGCCGTGCACGACGGACACCGCGATGCCGGGCACGCCCGAGCTGCCGAGCAGCGCGCTCACGAGCGGGTCGAGCCGTGCGACGGCCGCCGCGACCTGTGCATCGGGCACCGGCGCGAGCGGATCCGGCGACACCGAATCGCCGCCGCACGCCTGCAGCATACCGAGGCCGCCGAGGCCGATTGCCGAGCCGAATGCCGTCTTGAGGAAGCGCCTGCGATCGAAAGAGTCGGTCATGATGCAAACCCCGTGGATTGGTGCGTGCGTGTTCTGTTCTTGATCTCCGGCGCGATCCGGCACGGTCCGGCCCCGATCGCCCGGATAATATGCCTGCCCCTCACGAATCCCACAATACCCGGGCGCCGTCGCGCACCGTCTTCCGCTCATGCCGCAACGCCGGCACAATGCCGCCCATGCGCTACGACAACACCTTCGTTTACCCGTCCGCCGGCATCGCCGGCCGGCTCGCCAACCGGATCGTCGGGAGCGGCCCGCTGCTGCGCGCACGCCGCGCGCTGCTGTCGCGGCTGCCGTTCCTGCAGCTCGCGAGCGACGTCGAGAACGTCGTGTATTGCACATGGGTCGTCGAGGTCGCCGCCGTCGCGCACCTCGTGCCGCGCGGCGTCACGCTTGCGAGCCGCGACGGCCGCACGCTGTTCACGACGCTCACCTATGCGCACCGGCACTTCGGCCCGCGTCTCGCCGGCCCGCTGCGGCGCGTGTTTCCGTCGCCGCTGCAGAGCAACTGGCGGCTCTACGTCGACGCGCTGCCGGACGGGATGCCGGCCGAGCGCACCGTGCTGTTCGTGAAGAACGTATTCGACCACCCGCTCTATGCGCTCGGCAGCCGGCTCTTCAGCGATGCGTTGCCGTCCCATCTCGCGCGGCGCTTCACGCATGCGGCCCACGCCGGACGCTACGACACGGTGCTGGCCGGCGGTGGCGGGAGTGCGCCCGACTTCCGCTGCACGGCCGAAGCGTCGGACGACCGGACGCTGCCCGCCGCCTTCGCGCCGTTCTTCGACGACTGGCGCGCGGCCGTCGCGTACCTGGCGCTGCAGCATGCGGCGATCGCGCATGTCCAGGACTGCGACCGTCTTGCCTGCGCGTCGATCGACCTGCCGATCCGCGTCGACGCGGTCCGGCCGCTGACGACGACCGGGCCCGCGGGCGGCGGCGATTTCCTCGCACGCATCGGCGCCACCGGCGAACCGATGTGCTTCGTTGTGCCCAACGTCGCGTTCCGTGTGCTGTCCGAGCGGTTGCTGTAACGCGGCGCTCAGCCGGTTCGGCGCCCGGGCGCGCCTTCGTCCGCGCCGCCTTCGTCCGCCAGCCGCCCCGCGTAATCGCGCGCGAACTGCACCGCAATCCGCCCCGAGCGCGCACCGCGTTCGAGCGCCCATTGCAGCGCCGGCTCGCGCGCCGCACGGATCTGCCCGTCATCGAACCCGGCCGCGCCGAGATGGCTCTCGACGACGGCCAGATACTCGTCCTGCGTGAAGCCGTAGAACGTGACCCAGATCCCGAAGCGCTCGGACAGCGAGATCCGCTCCTCGACCGCATCGCCCGGATGCAGCTCGCCGTTCTCCGCGCGCGTCACGTTCGCGTTGTCGCTCGCCTGCTCGGGCATCAGGTGGCGGCGATTGGACGTCGCGTACACCAGCACGTTCGACAGGTCGCTCGCAACCGAGCCGTCGAGCACCGTCTTGAGCCCCTTGTAGCCGGTCTCGCCGGCCTCGAACGACAGGTCGTCGCAGAACACGATGTAGCGCTCGGGCCGTGTGCGCACCAACTCGACGATCGCCGGCAGATCGTTCAGCCCTTCCTTGCTGACCTCGATCAGCCTCAGCCCGTGCGCCGCGAACGCGTGCAAGCACGCCTTCACGATCGACGACTTGCCGGTGCCGCGCGCGCCGGTCAGCAGCACGTGATTGGCCGCGAACCCGCGCACGAACTGCCGCGTGTTCCGTTCGACGATCGCCGCCTGCCGGCCGACGTTGCGCAGCGCGTCAAACGCGACGAGCGCGGGCGTGGCGATCGGCTCGAGCGGCGCCGATCGATCGCCTGCGCCGAAACCGCGCCAGCGAAACGCGACGGCCGCATCGAAATCGACGGCCGCCTGCCGCCCGGTGCCCGCCATCGCTTCGAGCGCGGTCGCGATACGTTCGAGGTGGCGCGCAAGCGACGGATCGGCAACCGGTGCATGGCCGTCCGGCAGCGCGGCGATCAGGTCCTGCACGTCGAAACCGGCGCTCATTGGCGGGCGCCTTGCGACGCACCTGCATGGAACGGGAACCGCTGCGCGATCGCCACGCCGACAAGCGCGACGACGCCGCCGATCAGGTGATACAGCCGCAGCGATTCGCCGAGCAACACGATCGCGCCGCCGGCCGTCATCACGGGCAGCAGGTTCATGAACATCGCGCAGCGGCTCGGGCCGAGCAGCCGCACGCCCTGCATCCACAGATAGGGCAGCACCACCGACGCCAGCACGCCGGCGTACAGGATCAGCGGCACGCTCGCGCGCGTCGGCCACGCGGCCTGCGCGGGCAACCGCAGCAGCATCGGCACCATGAACACGAGCGCGGCCAGCGCCTGCACGTAGGTCGACTGCCATGCCGGCAGCGCGCCGATGCGCCAGCGCTTGAGCAACACGCCGTAAAGCGCGTACGCGGCCGACGCGGCCAGCATCAGCAGGTCGCCCGCATGCACGCCGCGCGCGGCGATCGCCGTCGGGTGCCCTTCTGCGATCAGGTAGACGACACCCGCGAGCGACAGCACCCCGCCGCCGATCATGCCCGCGCCCGGCGGATCGCCGAGCAGCAGCGAGCTGAGCACCATCGTCATCAGCGGCACGAGCGCGGTGATGATCGCCATGTTGGTCGCGCTGGTCGTCTTCGCGGCCTCGTAGGACAGGCTCTGGAACAGCGCCATCGCGAGAAAGCCGAGCACCGCGAGCTTCGGCAAGTGCGCGACGAGACTCGCGCGGTTGCGCCACGCGGGGGCCAGCGTGAAGACGCTCATCAGCGCGACGGCGAGCAGCAGCCGGTAGAACGTGATGGCCGACGGGTCGATCGTCGACGCCGACAGCTTCGACACCACGACGTTGCCGGCCCACAGCGCGATCGCGCAGAAGGGAAACAGAAAAGGAGACTTGTTCATCGCGTTTGACGGATTAATATCCTGACAGGGGATCTGGCGTGAATCGGAACGCCATCGTGCCCGTCCGCCCAACTGCCTGTCTCACGCCAAAATGTCAGGACTTATCGCCAATCGGACAATCGAGTCCACCCAGCCCTTCGCGCACCTGCGCTACGAATCGACGCCGATGCCCGTGGCCGCGATGGCGGCCGCGTACGTGCACGGCACGTTGATCCCGACGCACAGCCATCGCCGCGCGCAGCTCCTCTATGCGATCGAGGGCGTGATGCACGTGCAGTCCGAAGGCGCGTCGTGGGTCGTGCCGCCGACGCGCGGCGTGTGGCTCGAAGCCGGCCTCGACCATACGGTGCAGATGAGCGGCGACGTGCAGATGCGCACCGTATTCGTCGAACCGGGCGCGGTCGAGCACCTGCCTGCGCGCAGTTGCGCGGTGGAAGTGCATCCGCTGCTGCGCGAGCTGATCCTCGCCGCGGTCGACGTGCCGCTCGACTATGCGCCCGGCTCGCGCCACGATCACCTGATGCACCTGCTGCTGGCCGAGGTGACGGTCGCGCCGCTGCTGCCGCTGTACCTGCCGTGGCCGCACGATGCGCGCCTGCGGACGATCTGCGATACGCTCGTCACCACGCCCGACGACCTGTGCACGATCGCCGAGTGGGCCGACAAGCTCGGCCTGTCGGTGCGCACGCTGCATCGCGCGTTCCGGCGCGAGACGGGGCTCAGCTTCCGCCGCTGGCGCGAGCAGGCGCGGCTGCTGCTCGCGCTCAAGCGTCTTGCGCACGGCGAGAAAGTGCTGACCGTTGCGATGGATCACGGCTACAGCAGCCAGAGTGCGTTCTCCGCGATGTTCAAGCGGCATTTCGGCATGTCGCCGTCGGCGTTCTACGCGTAGCAGCCACGCTACCGCGCCGCGATTCCCGCGATGAAGCACGCGCACGCAGCCGCCGACGCGACCGTGCGCACGTGATTCCACATCGTCCAGTCGTGCACGTAGCGCGTCCACAGCGCCACGCCTTGCGCGGTCGCCGGATCGGCCGCGGCAAGCGCATCGTTGAGCGGCACGTTGACGGCCATCGTCACCGCGAACATGCCGAACACGTACAGCACGCCGCCCGCGACCGCCGCCATCGCGCCCGGCTGGTCGCGATTGAACAGCGCGATCACGACGAGCGCGAGCGCCATCAGCGTCGTGCCGAGGAACAGCGGCATGAACGGCGAACGCACGATGTCGACGTTGATCGCATTCATCGCGGCCGTGCCGGCCTGCGGCGCGATCCGTCCGAGCGACGTCATCACGAACGTCGAGAACGCGAAGTACACGCCGGCCATCAGCCCGCAACCGATGGCCGAACCCCACAGCAATGCGGCAGTCATGAACGCGATCATGGTCAGGCGCTCCACACGCCGGTGGCGGCCGTCGCTCGCGCATAGTCGGCGAAATCGCGCGCCGGCCGCCCGAGCGTCTGTTCGATGCCGTACGCCACCGCGCTGTTGCGCCCGTCGAGCACCACGCGGAACAGATCGTCGAGCAGTTCGACGACCGGCTCCGGCACCCCGGCCTCGCGCAGCCCGGCGACGAACGCATCGGGTGGAATCTCGCGATAAGCAACGGGCCGGCCGGCAGCCCGCGCGATTTCGCCGACTGCTTCAGCGAACGTCAGCGCGCGCGGGCCCGTGACTTCGATCACGCGGTCCGCGAACCGCGCATCGGTGAGCGCGGCCACGGCCACGTCCGCGAGGTCGTCCGTATCGACGAACGGCTCGCGCACCGCGCCTGCCGGCAGCGCGACTTCGCCGGCCAGCACGCTGTCGAGCAGATAGCCCTCGGAGAAGTTCTGGTTGAACCAGCTGGCGCGCACGACACCCCAGCCCACGCCCGACGCCTGCAGCGCGGCCTCGGCCGCCAGTGCGCCGGGCTCGCCGCGCCCGGACAGCAGCACCACGCGCTCGACACCGCTTTCCCGTGCAAGCCGCGCAAAGGCCGCGATCGCTTCCACGGCGCCGTCAACGGACAAGTCGGGCTGGTAGGTCACATACGCGGCCGACACGCCGTCGAGCGCGGCGGGCCAGGTCGCGGGCGCCGTCCAGTCGAAGCGGACGGCCGACGTGCGCGACACCGGGCGCGTCGCGAGGCCGCGTGCACGCAGCCGCGCATCGACGCGGGCGCCCGTCTTGCCCGAACCGCCGACGATGAGGATGGGAAGTGCCGACATGTGCGTCTCCTTTGACGAAAATACGAGAATGTCTCGCGTTTCAAAAACACGATAGACTCTCGCATTAGCAACGTCAAGTTTTTCCGGAGGCGGCATGGGCCGACAAAAATCGGGGCAGAACGACGAGCCCGACGCGGCGGCGGCGGACGCGCCGGCGCGCGCACGGCTGGTGCCGACGCAACAGCGCAGCCGCGAGCGGTTCGAGCGCATCCTTGCGTGTGCGTCGGAAGTGATGATCGAGAAGGGCTGCGACGCATTCCGGATGAGCGACATCGTCGAGCGCACGGGCATCTCGTTCGGTTCGCTGTATCAGTACTTTCCGGACAAGGCGGCCGTGATCGGCACGCTCGCGGAGCGCTACAACGCGGTCGGGCACGACTGCGTGCGGCGCGACCTCGCCGCGATGAAGACGCTCGACGACCTGCACGCCACGCTCGCCCGCATCACGGACAGCTACTACCGGATGTTCGTCGACGCGCCGCTGATGCGCGACATCTGGCGCGCGACGCAGGCCGACCGCGCGCTGCAGGATCTCGACCGGGCGGACGGCGAATTCCTGGCCGGGCTGTTCGCGGATGCGCTGGGAGACGTGGCGCCCGACACGACACGTGCGCAACGCAGCGCATTCGCCGAGCTGATGATGATCCAGATCGCGGCGGCCGTGCGCCACGCGATCACGTTGCCGCCGAAGGCGGCGCGGCAGATCCTCGCGATGTTCAAGCGCGCGCTGCCGCGCGACCTGTCGGTGCTCGACGCATAATCGCGCCGCACAATGCACGCGGCCGCCCGAAGGCGGCCGCGTGAAGTGGCAGGACGTGCCGCTTACTTGCCGTAGTCGTACACGCCGCGCCCGGTCTTGCGCCCGAGCCGCCCGGCCGACACCATCTCGCGCAGCAGCGGGCACGCGCGATACTTGGGATCGCCGAAGTCCTTCACGAACACGTCCATCACGGCGAGGCACACGTCGAGGCCGACGAGGTCGGCCAGCGCGAGCGGCCCGATCGGGTGGTTCGCGCCGAGCTTCATCCCCGCGTCGATCTCCTCCGCCGATGCGATGCCTTCGGCCAGCACGAAGAACGCTTCGTTGATCATCGGCACCAGGATCCGGTTCACGACGAAGCCCGGCGAATTGCGCACGCCGATCGGCGACTTGTCGAAACGCTCGGTCAGTGCGCGCACGGCCGACGCGGTCGCATCGCTCGTCTGCAGCCCGCGGATGATCTCGACGAGCGGCATCAGCGGCACCGGGTTGAAGAAGTGCATGCCGAGGAAACGCGACGGCTCCGCGAGCAGCGCCGCGAGCGCGGTGATCGAGATCGACGACGTGTTGGTCGCGATGATCGCGTCGGGGCGCGCGACGGCCTCGATCTGCTTCAGGATGCGGCCCTTCAGCTCGACGTTCTCGGTCGCCGCTTCGATCACGATGTCGACCGATGCGAGCTTCGCGTAGTCGGTCGACGTCGTGATGCGCGCGAGCGCCGCATCGCGTGCGGCCGCGTCGAGCTTCTCCTTCGACACGAGCCGCTCCAGGCTGCCCTTCAGCGTGGCGAGGCCCTTGTCGAGCGCGGCGTCGCTGACGTCGATCATCACGACGTTGAGTCCCGCAACGGCAGCCGTTTGCGCAATGCCGTTACCCATGGTTCCGGCGCCCACGACGCCGACGATTTCGATGGCCATGAAATTTCCTGTGTGTTCGGGTGCTGAACGGTCGATTATCAGATGTTCTCGAAGATCGCAGCAATCCCCTGGCCGCCGCCGATACACATCGTCACGAGCGCGTAACGCCCGCCGATGCGCTTCAGCTCGTACAGCGCCTTGACCGTGATCAGCGCGCCGGTCGCACCGATCGGGTGACCGAGCGAGATGCCCGAACCGTTCGGGTTGACCTTCGCCGGATCGAGGCCCAGCTCCTGCGTGACGGCGCAGGCCTGTGCGGCGAACGCTTCGTTTGCTTCGATCACGTCGAGATCGGTGATCTTCAGGCCCGCGCGTTCGAGTGCCTTCTGCGTGGCCGGCACCGGGCCGATGCCCATGTACGCCGGATCGACACCCGCGTGCGCATACGCGACGAGGCGTGCGAGCGGCTTCACGCCCTGGGCGCGCGCAACGTCCGCGCTCATCATCAGCACGGCTGCCGCCGCATCGTTGATGCCCGATGCGTTGCCGGCCGTCACGGTGCCGTTTTCCTTCGCGAACACCGGCTTGAGTTTCGTGAAATCGTCCGCGCTTGCGTCTTGACGCACGTGCTCGTCGGTGTCGAACGCGACCTCGCCCTTCTTCGTGCGGATCGAGATCGGCAGGATCTGATCCTTGAAGCGCCCTTCCGCGATCGCGCGCGCCGCGCGACGATGCGATTCGAGCGCCAGCGCATCCTGTGCGTCGCGCGAGATGTCGTACTTGCGTGCGACGTTCTCGGCCGTCACGCCCATGTGGATCGTCTGGAACGGGTCGTGCAGCGCGCCGAGCATCATGTCGACGAGCTTGCCGTCACCCATGCGCTGGCCGAAGCGCGCGGCCGGCACCGTGTACGGCGCGCGGCTCATGCTTTCCGAACCACCACCGATCGCGACGTCGGCATCGCCGAGCATGATCGTCTGCGCAGCCGACACGATCGCCTGCAGGCCCGAGCCGCACAGGCGGTTCACGGTCAGCGCCGGCGCGTGCTGCGCGACACCGCCATTGATCGCCGCGACGCGCGCGAGATACATGTCCTTCGGCTCGGTGTTCACGACGTGGCCGAACACGACATGGCCGACCGCATCGCCCGGCACGTTCGCGCGCGACAGCACTTCCGCGACCACCTTCGCCCCGAGATCGGTCGGCGAGAAATCCTTCAGGCTGCCGCCGAAATCACCGATCGCGGTACGGACACCGCTCACCACCACGACTTCTTTCGCTGCATTGCTCATCGTTTCACTCCGGTTCGTTCGCGCCCGCGGGCGCAAGGATGCGTTGCGTTACATGTTCGGGTAATTCGGCCCGCCGCCGCCTTCCGGCGTGACCCACACGATGTTCTGCGTCGGGTCCTTGATGTCGCAGGTCTTGCAGTGCACGCAGTTCTGCGCGTTGATCACCAGGCGATCGCTGCCATCGTCGTTCTTCACGAACTCGTACACCGCCGCCGGGCAGAAACGCCCCTCCGGCCCCGCGTACGTGCGCAGGTTCAC
>NZ_CABVPX010000030.1 GCF_902499125.1 Burkholderia arboris | reverse complement strand
TTCGCGCCGAGCAGGTCGTTCCGGTACTGCTGGAACGTGCGGATGTATTCATGCCCGATCGGCATCTGCTTTTCGAAGCCGGCATCCATGCGCAACTGCACGGCGAACACGGCCATCGCAACGGTGAACAACGCGATCGCCGCGAGCACGAGCGCGCGATGACCGAAGAAAAGCCTTTCCAGGCGACTGACCAGACGATTGAGCACGACGTTACTCCCTCATGTATTCCGGTGGCGCACGCCACCTGCCATCCCGCCACCGTCAGAAATTCCGCGTGACGAACAACCCGACGAAATTCCGGTCCGCATACGGCTGGCCCACCGTGTTGTGGCCGCCCCAGAACGCAGTGAAATTGATGCCGGCCTGCCAGTTCGGCGGGTTCTGGTTGAACAGCACGTAGACGTTCACCGACTTCGCACCCTGCATGTAATTCGCGGTGAAGGTCGGCGTGTAGCCGTACAGGCCGTCGGAGAACGTCACGCCCGGGGTGACCTGCCAGCCGGGAATCAGCGACCCGTCATAGGTCCAGTTGAAGTCGATCGTCGCGCCCACCGAGCTCGACGTGCCCTGGCCCATTCCGATCGGATAGCCGGCCGCGGATCCGTTGTTCAGCCAAGGCAGGTAGCCGGTCTGCGGCACCTGCGTGACGGTCTGGCCGTCGATCGTGCGCGTGACGCCGCTCGAACTCAGTCCCGGGTAGTAGATCCACGTGAGTTCCCACGTTAGCGCGGCGGAATCGGCACCGAGCAGCTTCAGGAACGGGTATTCGCTGCGCGTGAGCGCCAGCAGCCCGTTGAGGTCGTACTGAAACTTCTTCTTGTCGACCCACTGCCGGCAGTCGATGCCCGTCACGCCGTTCGTGTTCAGGTCGAGCGGGCCGCCCGGCCCGTAGCAGCCCGACAGCGCGACCGCGTCGCGCGGCCGGTACGACAGCTCGGTGCCGATCGCCCAGGGCCCGAGCCCGAAGTTCGCGCTGACGCCGAACAGTTGCCGCCGGCCGAGATACGACCATTGCTCGGTCCCGTTCGCGAGCGACGCGAGCACCGGCGACTTGTCCGTGTAGTTCAGGTAGTAGAACGCGAAGTTCGCATCGAACGAGCGCGGCGAATAATTGAACTTCACGCCGAACTGCGGCCGGTATTTCGCCGGCAGGCTCGTCGTGCTCGGCAGGCCGATATCGTTGAACGGCGGCCCCGCGTACGTGCCGTTCACGAGCCCGTTCTTGATCGCATTCAGTGTGTCCTGGTTGCCGGCAGCACCCGATCCGCCGATCGCGTTGGCGATCGTGCCCGCGCTCGGGCCGGTCACGTTCAGGTTGTTCGTGTTGATCGTGAACGGCTCGGCGCCGCGGCCGAAGCCGTTCGTCACCGACCAGTACGAGCCGACCGGCGGGTAGCGGTTGCCGTTCCACTGGAACTGGTAGTACGCCTCGGTGCTGAACCCGTGCGACAGGTCGGCCGCGAAGCTCGCCATCGGCGCCGGCAGCAGCGCCTGCTTGAGCTGCGAGCCGGGAATCAGCAGCTTCTGCACGTCGATCGAGTTGGTCGCGTTGATCCCGCTTTGCGCGAACATGCTCTCGCCCCAGTTGATCACCTGGTTGCCGAGCCGCACGTGCGCGTTGCGCCCGCCGATCGTGAAATCCTTCTGCGCCCACAGGTCGAGCAGTTGGGCGTTGTACACCACCTGCGCGGCCGCCGTGCTCGACAACGGCGTGCGGTTCGTATTGCCGGCAAGGAAGTCGTACATGCCGGTGCCGCGCACCATGAACTTCAACCCTTCACTCGGCATCTTCAGCAGCAGCTCGCTGGTCGCGCTGATGTACGTGCTGAACGGCTGGCCTTTCCGGTAGTTCAGGTCGCCGTTGTCCGCGTAGCCCCATTGATTGGTGTTCGCCGCCGCGCCACAGCCGAATGCATTCGGATCGCCGGTAAGCGAACAGCTCGGGTTCTTGGTCCGGATACCGGCGCCGGCCGTCAAGTTCGTCACCCACGAGCCCTGCAGGGCGCCGCCGCCCGCCGTGAAATCGTACGCGTAGGCGCTCGATGTCGCAGCACCGGCGATCGCAATCGATACTGTCGCATTCCTTACTAATCTTGCCGGTTCCATGATCCACCTCCTCCCCTGTCCGCCGCCGGCGCGCGATCGTTGCGCGCGCCGGTCCTTTCATCCGCCAGCCGTCAGCCGGTTGTCGTCACCGTTCGCTGACCGAGCGCAGCGATTCCGCCGTGAAAAAATCCTGCTTGAAGCGCGGTTCGTCGGCCTGCTCGAGCCAGCGTACGTCTTTGCCCTGCCCAATCGACGACGCATCGAACACGTAACGGCCGTTGATCATGTCGTACTGAGCGAGCGGTTCGTTGTCGCAGGTGCCGCCGAGCTCCCACACCGGAATCGGGTAGCTTTCCCGCACTTTCCACAACTTGCCTTGCGCGTCGTAGTCCTCGCCGACGAGCGCAAGCCAGCTGTCCTCGTCGAGATAGAACACCTTCTTCGACGCGACGTGCCGCGCGCTCGGCTTCAGCGTCGCCTCGACGATCCATACGCGATGCGTCTCGTAGCGCCGGCTCGCAGCGGACAGGCCGTCGGGCGTCGCGACGTCGTGCAGCTTGTTCTTGAACCGGTACAGGCCGAACGCGTTGTACGGGACGATCATTTCCTTCTTGCCGGCCAGCTTCCAGGTGAAGCGGTCGAGCGAGCCGTTGACCATGTTGCCTTCGTCGATCAGGTACTGGTTCTCGAAGCCGATCAGCGGCGCATCGTGCGTATAGGCCGGCATCCGCCGCACGCGGCGCTGGCCCGGGAAGTAGTAGTACGTTTCCGATGCCTTGTTGAAGTACTGGCGCTGCACGAACGCCTGGCCGGCCAGCGCGGCCGGCGAATTCATCTGGAAGTAGACGGCCGCGCTCAACTGGTCGACATCCTGCGGCGACGTCTTGCCGAGCTTGCCCGACGGGAAGTAATACGTCTGCGGGCCGACCGCGTCGATCCATTCGCTGCTGCCGGGGCGCGGCGAAACGGTCGTGGCGACCTGCGCCCAGTCGACGCCTTCGCCGCGATAGCGCATCTCGTAGTTCAGGATCGCTTCGATGCCGCTCTTCGGCTGCGGGAACGGCACGCCCGGCAATACCGCCGACGCGAGGTTCTCGCCGGTCGAATCGAGCTTTGCGGCAGTGAGGTTCGCCTTCGAGTTCTGTTCGACGGCATCCGGCAGCTGGCATTCGCGATGGGACGGGTACACGTCCATCCGGTAGCCCTTCTTCTGCTTGATCAGCGCGACCTGCCCGGGCGACAGCTTGTCCGCGTACTTGTCGACGTTCGCCGCGTCGATCGAATAGAGCGGCTTTTCGTTGCGGTGCTTCCAGAAATCACCGCGCACCTTGCCCCACTCCCAGCCCGCGTCGGGCGACTGCTTGCCGGCATAGGCCGGCACCGCGCCGTCCTTGCTCGCCGCACGGTCGGCGCCGGCCGGCGTCAGGTCGTCCGCCGCGACGGCGGTGCCGATCGCGACACATGCAGCGGCCGCGATCGCGGACGCGGCCCACAAACGATGCTTCTTCATCACGGTTCTCCTTCCCGTTCCGCCTGCGCTCGCCCGTCACGGACGAAACGCGTTCGTATCGATCGCCGTCGTCAGCCGACGAAGGCGTCGCTCCCTGATCGTGGCCGGCCGGGATTCCGGCCGGGGGCCCGCCAACTACCTTTCAACTTCCCGATTCTTCTTGAGGACTGCGATTCATATGAAATGCAGTTCCGGAAAAATCTCGATTCGCCTCGTCAGTCCCTGCCGGACCCGGCTACCGCCACCGCACGAATCTCGACGCACAGCCCCGGCAGTGCCAGTTGCGACACGCCGACCGCCGTCCACGACGGGTAGCGGTTCGGGAAATACACGTCCTTGACCGCCGCGAAGCCCTCCGCCTCACGCTGCAGATCCGTGTGGAAGGTCGTCAACTCGACGACGTCGGCGAGACTTGCACCGGCTTCCTCGAGGATCATCTTCACGCATTCGAACGCGATCTGCGCCTGCGCCTGCACGCCGTCGGCCGGCTGCATCTGCGCGTCGAGGCCGACCTGGCCCGACACCCAGATCGTGTCGCCGACGCGCGTCGCCGCCGAGAAGTGGTACGCGTCGTACCACGGCTGGAATGCGGCCGGTACGATCGATTGCCGCTTGGGGGTTGCCGTCATGATCAAATTCTCCCGGTTCAGACGAGTTGACGAAAACACGGTGCGCGGAACGGATCGCCGGCCTTCAGCGCGGCAAGCTCCTCGACGAACAGCACGCCGGCCGGCGTAAAACCCGAACGGCTTTCGTCGGGCAGCGGGCTGAACACCGCGTCGTCGCCGAAGAAGCGCAGCACCAGCGTGTGGCGGTCGGGGAAGTCGGCATCGACCGCACCGCCGCCGTGCAGTACGCCCGGATGCAGCAGCAGCACGTCGCCCGGCTTCGTTTCCCACGACAGGATGTCGTACGCCTCCGGTGCGGCACGCCGTTCGACCTCGATGTTCGGCAGGCGCGGCCAGACGTTGCCGCCATGCAGCGGATCGGTCGGATCTTCTGCGTTCTGGAACGTCGTGCCGTCGTGGCGCACGCCGTGATGCGAGCCGCGCACGATCTCCAGCGCATTGCGCTTCGGCACGCCTTCGAAGCTGATCCACGCGTTGCCGAAATGCATCCCTTGCCACGGCAGGTACGACGTGTCCTGGTGCCACGGCGAGCGTGCGCTCTTGCCGCCGGCCTTCATGAACAACTCCTCCGCGAAGTACCACACGTGCTTCGAGCCCCACAGGTCGGCGAACAGCGGCCCGAACGGCAACGTGGCGACGAGTGCGTCGAGCCGCGCCTTCGCATACGGGTTCGCGTTGTCGTTGTGCGATTTGTATTCGGTGCCGTCGAGCAACGCCGACGCCATCGGGCCCGGGTTCTCCATCCCCCAGTCGAACACCGCGCGGCATTGCGCCAGTTGTTCGTCGTTGAGCACGCCTTCGATGAGCACGGCCCCATCCTCGAAGAACGCCCTGCGAGTCTTTGCATCCATCGTCAATCTCCTGATTCGTCCAGCGACCACCGGCGGCTGATCTTCATTGCCGACCCTTCGATAGAACATGATGACTATGTTAGGTCATCATGACAAAAATAATGAAAAGAAAAAGACGGGGTATTCCCTGTTTCGTCTACATGATCGAACGCGCATCGCGGCAGACGACCGGCCCGTCGTGACCATCGGCTTTCGGCCTTCCGGCAATCCTGCGACCATGCGGGCCGCCGCTGCGCCGCTCCGTCACCCGCGCACGCGGCCGAACACCGTGTGCGCCAGGAATCCGGCCAGCACGGCGTCGGTCAGCGAATCGGCCGTGCTCCGTGCATCGGCCGCGCAACACGCCGCCACGCCGTCGCACAGTGCGGTCAGGCCGAGCGCCAGCACCTGCGTGGGCAACGGCAGCAACGCGCCGGTGCGCACCGCGTATGCGTCGATGCATGCAGTCGCCAGCGCCTGCCGGTCACGCAGGAACACACCGAACCGCGCGCGGAACTGCGGATCGCGCGCCGCCTGGAGCTGGGCTTCCAGCCACATCAGGCGCGACGGCTGCCGCCCGATGCACCGCCGCCAGTACGCGAGCATCGCGTGCTGCATATCGTCCGCCGGGTCATTTGCACCGGCGATCCGCTGCAACGCAGCCGCGGCCTCGTCCTGATCGCGCCGCAGCAGTTCGAACAGCATGTCCGCCTTGCCGCGGTAGTTCGAGTAGAACGCGCCGCGCGTATGCCCGGCCGCCGCCGCGATATCTTCGACGCTCGCGGCCGCATAGCCTTTTTCGGCGAAGACCGTGCGCGCGGCGCCGATCAGGCGTTCGCGCGTCGCGTCACGCCGTTGCGTTCGGGTCAGGCGTGGCGCATCCATCGGCCCGCTCCACCGCCCCTGCCGCAGCCGCCCGTCCGCGATTCGGCCATCCCGGCCACTTTCTCGGTACAGCGATTCATTTCGGATACGACAACACGCCGGCACCGGCCTGACTGCGCCCCTTCCCCCGCTCCAGCGCGCTGTATGCGTAATAGATCACGACCGTGAAGTACGACCACGTGAGCAACGCCAGCACGTAGAAGTTGAACACGACGTTGGTGTCCTCGCCCGGGATCCTGTAGAAATCGTAGATGCAGGCAATCGACTGCGACGCAACGAGCGCGACCGTCGTTGTCAGCGCATGGAACGCGTGCCCGGCACGTAGCAGCCGCATCACGAAACCGGCGAGATAGACCGAGAGCAGCGTCCACATCGTCACGTAGAAGTACGGCAGCACACCTTGCAGGAAGCCGGCCGCCACCAGCGCGACCGTGCCGACGGCCGCGAGCACGAACAGCAGCAGATCCTGCCGCACCGACGGCCGGTAGCCGTGCGTGACGGCCATCAACCCCGCGACCGCGATGACCGGCATCCCGAACCCACGCGAGAATGCGTCGAGAAAGTGCGAAATACCGTACGACACCGGCGATTCCGTCACGAAGAAGAGCAGCGCGTTGGACGCGGAGATCGTGACGATCCACCATTCGAAGCCGAGCAGGAAATTGCGCTTGCGGACGAACTTGAAACCGTAGACGCCCGTCGTCATCGCAAGCGTCGCGCTGGAAAGGCAAAGTGCAAGTGATCTGTGATCCATGATTCGAACTCCGTAGGTCGATTGCTTTCGATGATTCACTGTTTGCCGGGGCTGACGCTCGCGAGATAGGTCGCGACTGCCGCCCGGTCATCCGCCGACATCGCCTGCGCGACGCGCTGCATCGTGCCGGTCGCCTCGCCGCGCGATCCCTGCGCGAATGCGTCGAGCTGCGCAAGCAGGTAGTCGTAGCCCTGTCCGGCGAGGCGCGGGAACTGCGCCCGGCCCGTCAACCGCGCACCGTGGCAAGCAGCGCACGCGCCGCCCGTCACCAGTTGCTCGCCCTTCGCCCGCAGCCGGGCATCCGGTTTGAAGTACCGGTTGTCCACCGGTACCTGCTTCGCGTAGTAGCCGGCCAGATGCGCGATCTCGGTTTCGCTCATCGTCATCGCGAGCGGGCCCATCGTCGCGTTCTCACGTTGCCCGCTTGCAAACGCGCGAAGCTGCGCGGCCACGTATTGCGCCGGCTGGCCGGCCAGGCTCGGATACGCCGGGTTGAGCGACGTACCCTTCACGCCGTGGCAGCCCATGCACACGTCGGTTACGCGCGGCCATGCACCACCGTCCGCCTCGGCGGCCTGCGCGGCCGTATCGATATGACGCTGCAGGCGGTAGAAGCCGAGCAGCGTCGGGCCGTAGAGCGCCAGCAGCGCGCCGGTCGCCACGAGCGCCGCAAGCACCACAATCCGTTTCTTCATCTTCGCTCTCCTAAGCACGACGCAGCGCATTGAGCGCCTGAAGCGCGCTTTGGTGACCGGCGCGCACGGCGCCGTCCATGTAGCCGGCCCAGATGGTCGCGGTCTCGGTGCCCGACCAGATCAGGTTGCCGCACGGCGCGCGCAGCGCGTCGCCGTGCGCACTCCAGAAGCCGGGCGGGATCGCCGATACGCACGTGATCGTCCACGGATCGGCCAGCCCCCAGTCGCGATCGTGGTACGACACCGGCGCGCGCGCTTCGTCACCCCACGCCTGCGCATAGAGATCCATGTGCATCTGCTTGGCGGCCTGCGGGTCCGACGGCATCAGCGCATTCCGCACGAATGCGTTGATCACGCCGATCTCGCCGCCCGGCGGCGAATTGTCGTAAGCCCAGAACACCGGCCCGTCGGTCTGGAAGACGTGGCCGTTCAATCCCTTGCCGCGCCAGAACGGGCGGCGATAGACCATCGCCGTCTTGCGCGCCGGCGAATGGGCCGGCCATGCGCGCTGCAGCGCGTGGCGCTTGTCGGGCAGCGGCGGATCGAACTGCACCTGGTGGCACAGCGCCGGATGGAGCGCCATCACGACCTGTTTCGCGCGCACCGTGCCGCGATCGGTTTCCAGCGTGACGACGTCGCGATCCCAACCGACGATCCGGCGCACCGGCGACGACAGCCGCACCTTGTCGCCCAGTTGCTGCGCCATCCGGATGCTGAGGATCTGCGAGCCGCCGACGAAACGCGTTTCCTGCGCGCTGTGCCTGATCGAGTCGAGCTGTGAGTAATCGCAATCGGCGGAGTTGATCATCGACAGGAAATGCAGCAGCCCCATCTTCGCGGGCGCGACGCCGCCCGACAGCGAGATCGACGCGTTCCAGCCCATCCGGTCTTCCGGCTTGATGCCCTGCGTCGCGAGCCAGTCGCCGACCGACAGCCGGTCGAGCTCACCGGCCTTCGGCGACGTCCACGGCGCACCGGACGGCACGTCGCGCGACAACTTGCTCAGCTTCGCCGCGACGGTTTCGTCGGTGCCGAACGTGCCCTGCAGGTCGATCTCCACGCGCCCGTCGCCACCGAGAATGACCGTCTTGCCCGCGTAATAGCTCGGGAACGTGCCGACTTCCAGCTCGCGGGCGAGATCGGCGACGGCCGTCTGGCCCGGGCCGATCCACTGGCCACCGACCTCGGTCACATACCCGCCGCCCACGTCGTAGTTCAGCGTGCGGCCGCCCACCCGATCGCGCGCCTCGAGCACGGCGAACGATTCGCAGCCCGCGTAGCGCAGGTCGCGCGCGGCCGTCAGGCCGGCCAGACCGGCGCCGACGATTGCAACGTCGAGCACGCCGGCGTCATGGCCGGCGGCCGGCGCCGCGTCGGCCTTCGCCCGTGCGGCGCCGAGTGCCAGCCCGCCCGCCGCGACCGACGCGCCCGCGACCTTGAGCCACTGCCTGCGCTGCAGGTCGGCCGCTCCGCTGATGGATGACTTCCTGGACATGATGTGTGGGTACCGCCTGCAAATGGCGCGAGCGGCGGCCGCCCCGGCGGCACGCGGCCGTCGCTCGCGCGGAATCTGACAACGGGATGCGATCCCGATCCGGCTACACCTGCCGCCGGCCCGCCCCGAATCGGGCGCGCGAATCCGGTTCGCCTGCCTGCCTGATCACGTGCCGTACTGCCTTGTCCCGATAAGGATTTTCCGGCACCCTTAATTAGTACATGTTGCAAAAGATAGGTCATGATACATAAAACAGGATTGAAAAAAAAAGACAGGGTATTCCCCTGTCGCACCGCGTATTGCGACGATTCCGAAAAGTTGCGGAAAGCCATCGCGCACGCGCCGGAACGGCCGCGCTGCGCCCGCCTTCGTTCGATGGAACGGGTCGTACGGTAGTATGGCGATTCGATGGAACCCCGATGGATCTGAACGAGTGGCCATGCCCGAATTTTCTTCATCTCCCGGCGCCGGCCAGGGCGCGCAAGCGCTCGTCCTCATCGCCGAGGACGAACCCGAGATCGCCGAGATCCTGATCGCGTACTTCGCGCGCAACGGCCTGCGCACCGTGCACGCGGCCGACGGCCGCCGCGCGCTCGAACTCCACCTGTCGCTGAAGCCGGACCTCGTACTGCTCGACGTGCAGATGCCGCACCTCGACGGCTGGAAAGTGCTCGCCGAAATCCGCCATCGCGGCGACACGCCGGTCATCATGCTGACCGCGCTCGACCAGGACATCGACAAGCTGACCGGGTTGCGCATCGGCGCCGACGACTACGTGGTCAAGCCGTTCAACCCGGCCGAAGTCGTCGCGCGCGCACAGGCCGTGCTGCGCCGGTCGATGGCCGGCTCGCGCCAGGAAGAACAGCGCGTGCTGCGCGCCGCGCCGTTCGAGATCGATCTCGAGCACCACGAAGCGACGGTCGAAGTCGGCAGCGAACGCCACACGCTCGTGCTGACGCTCACCGAATTCAAGCTGCTCGCGCAGCTTGCGCGTGCGCCGCGCCGCGTGTTCAGCCGCGCCGAGCTGATGGCCACCTGCCTGCCGGAAGGCGACGCGCTGGAGCGCACCGTGGACAGCCACGTCAGCAAGCTGCGCAAGAAACTGGACGACCTCGGCGTGCAAGGCGTGCCCGCCAGCGTGCGCGGCGTCGGCTACAAACTGTGGAGCGGCGATTGAAACTCGACGGCCTGAGCCGCCAGATCGCGCTGACGATGGGCGCGATCGCCTTCGGCATCACGGTGCTGATCGTCGTGACGGCCTACGCGTTCTACTACCTGCTGTACAAGTACTCGCCCGAGTACTTCAAGCCGCAGAGCTGGCTCCCGAGCGGGCCGGAGTGGGTGTGGATCATCTCGACCACGCTGGTCGGCCTGCTGATCGCGATCATCGTCGCGGTCAACCTGTCGCGCCGCATCCTCGTGCCGCTGAACTCGGTGACGGACAGCATCCGCCGCGTCGCGCGCGGCGATCTCGCCGCACGCGCCGTCGCCGGCGACCGTTCGCTGCACGAAGCGGCGCTGCTCGCCGACAACTTCAACGCGCTCGCGAGCGAACTGCAGCGCGTGACCGACGAACAGACGTTCTGGAACGCGGCGATCGCCCATGAACTGCGCACGCCCGTCACCGTCTTGCGCGGGCGGCTGCAGGGGCTCGCCGAGGGCGTGTTCACGCCGAGCGAAGCGCTGTACCGCAGCCTGCTCACGCAGGTCGAAGGCTTGACGCGGCTGATCGAAGATCTGCGCGTGGTCAGCCTCGCCGACAGCGGGCACCTCAGCATCGAGATCCGCGACACCGATCTCGCTGCCGACGTGCGCGCCGTGGTCGACGTGTTCACGCACGCGCTGCAGGCCGCCGGCCAGCATCCGGAACTCGATCTCGACCCGCGGCGCATGCGCTGCGACCCGGTCCGCATCCGCCAGGCTTTACTGGCGCTGCTGGAGAATGCGCGCCGCCATGCGGTGCCCGGCGCGATCCGGATCCAGACGCGCATCGAAAACGGCATGTGCCGGCTGCGCGTCGAGGACGACGGCCCCGGCATCCCGGCCGATTTCGCACCGCACGTGTTTCAGGCGTTCCGGCGCGTCGACGATACGCAACCCGGCGGCACCGGCCTCGGGCTCGCCGTCGTCGCGGCGATCGCGCACGCGCATCACGGCGAAGCCCTCTGCGCACCGACCGGCGCGGGCGGCACGCGGTTCGAGGTGCAGTGGCCCGACAACCTCGCGCCGGCGCCCGACAGCGAACGGTTCCCGGCGTAACGCGCACCCTTACACCTTTAAACCTTTACACCTTCACGCGCGCGGTTCACGCCCGACCTGTTCGAGCGGCGGGCTGAACCCGAGCACCGTGTACTCCATCACGGATACCGTCCCTTTTCCGGCCGCGCCCTGCACGACCACCGCGCGCACGGCGCCGGCCCGGTCGAATTTCAGCCGCGTGCCGACGGTCGCGTGACGCAGCGCCTCCAGTTCCTCGATCCGCGCGATCGCCAGCTTGCGCACCGCACCGGATACGTACACCGGCAGGAACACCAGCGCGATGAAGATCGACACGGCATCCTTCGACACGCTGTCCAGCACCGGCTGGCCCGACATCACGAGCGACAGCGACGTCGCGGCAACGAAGATGGCGAGCACGGTCGCGCCGACGCCGAGCGACGAGAACCGCTCGGCCGCCTTCTTCATGCGCGCCTTCACGAGCGCGCGCGCGGTCACGGACGTCATCAGCCATTCGCGCTGCGCGCCGTAGAACCCGGCAAAGCCGAGGAACAGCGTCGCGACCGCGCTGACGGCGATGCTGGTGTACAGCGCTTCGAACATCATGCAGACGAATTCGAGCACGCACACGAGCACGAGCGGGTGCAGCAGCAGACGGAACGAATAGCCGTCGCTGCCGTGCCCGCGGATCCACCATCTCACCGGCGCGAGCTGCCAGAAGCGGCTCTCCCGGCGGAGCGAAAGTTCGTCGTTGTCGGTCAATTCTTCACCCGTGGTGTTGCGTTGCGTCTGTGGTTCCGGCGTGGCTGAAACAGGAATGAATACCTGCGGTTATCGATTGATCCCAAAGATTCATTAGACAGTGTCTCCGCCGCCGCGCGATGCTGGCTTCGCCCGTGAACGCCGCGTCATTGCAACGCCGCGCACGAAAATGGAGTGAGACACATGCATAACGATCACCGTCAACGGCGCCACACGCTGTGGCTGCTGTGTGCGCTTTCGTTCATTCTCTACGTCGACCGCGTCAACCTCGCGACCGCGGCCGGTGCGATCAAGGCCGAACTCGGCCTGTCGAATACCGAACTTGGCGTCGCATTCTCCGCGTTCGCGTATTCGTATGCAATCTGCCAGATCGGCGGCGGCTGGATCGCCGACCGGTTCGGCGCCCGCATCACGCTGATCGGCTGCGGGTTGATCTGGATCGTCTCCACCTTCACGACCGGGCTCGTGCACAGCCTCGGGCTGCTGTTTGCCGCACGCCTGCTGCTCGGCATCGGCGAAGGCGCGACGCTGCCGGCCCAGGCCCGCGCGATCACGCACTGGTTTCCGCGCGAGCGGCGCGGCGTCGTGCAGGGCTTCACGCATTCGTTCTCGCGGCTCGGCAACGCGGTCACGCCGCCGATCGTCGCCGCGCTGATGACGTGGCTGTCGTGGCGCGCGGCGTTCTTCGTGATCGGGGCGGTCACGGTGGTATGGCTCGCATGGTGGATCGTCGGTTTCCGCGAGCACCCGCTCGGCGACGACGACGGCCGCGCGCGCACCGCCCGCCCTGCCGCCCCGTCCGGCCCGACGCCGTGGGGGCCGCTGTTCCGCCGGATGGCGCCGACCATCTTCGTCTACTTCTGCTACGGCTGGACCGCGTGGCTGTTCTTCACGTGGCTGCCGACGTTCTTCCTCAACGGCCAGGGCCTGAACCTGAAATCGACCGCGCTGTTCGCGTCCGGCGTGTTCTTCGCGGGCGTCGTCGGCGACACACTCGGCGGCTGGCTCTGCGACCGCATCTACCGGAAGACCGGCAACCTCGCGCTGTCGCGCCAGAGCGTGATCGTCACGAGCTTCGCCGGTGCGCTGATCTGCCTGCTGCCGCTCGCGTTCGTCCACTCGACGGCCGGCGTCGCGCTGTGCCTGTCCGGGTCGTTCCTGTGCCTCGAACTGACGATCGGGCCGATCTGGGCCGTGCCGAGCGACATCGCGCCGACCCACGCCGGCATCGCGAGCGGGATGATGAACGCCGGCTCCGCGATCTCGGGGATCCTGTCGCCGATCCTGTTCGGCTATCTCGTCGACCGCACCGGCAGCTGGACGGTGCCGTTCATCGGCTCGGTCGCGATGCTGCTGATCGGTATCGTCGCCGCGCTGCGGATTCGCCCCGATCGCACGCTGTCCGAATCGATGCCGTCGCTCGCCGACGCGCCCGCCGCGCCGTCGGCGCGCTGAAGCCTTTCGCTTCGGGTTCGCCTGCCTCCCCCGTCTCGCCGGCGGCGCCATCACGTTTTATCGCGTTCCGCGATGCGGGCGCATGACCGGCTCGGTTTGCTCGGCTGGTTCGGCTGGTTCGGCTGGTTCGGTTGACTCGGTTGGCTCGGTTGGCTCGGTTGGCTCGGTTGGCTCGGCTGGCTCGGCTGGCTCGGCTGGCTCGGCTGGCTCGGCTGGCTCGGCTGGCTCGGCTGGCTCGGCTGATTCGGCCTGCTCGGCTGATTCGGCCTGTTCGGCCGATTCGGCCAGCGCGGCTGGTTCGGCCAGCGCGGCCGACGCGGCTGGCTCGGCCGCCTCGGCTGGCAAACCGCGCCATTACGCGTCGCCGTCATCCTCGGCTCCGTCGTGATGAAACAGCGCGAGAAACTGCTGCGCGGGCGCGCTCAGCGGCCGGTCGCGCCGCACGATGCTGCCGTACGACGGCAGTTTCAGCTCGAGCGTGTAATCGACGATCGCGACGAGCCCGTGCTCCGCGTTGCGCTGCGCAACCGTCAGCGGAATCACGCCGAGCATCGACGAGCGGTCGACGAGGTTCATCGTCGTCAGGATCGAGCCCGTTTCGACGAGCCCGCGCGGCATCGGCCGGTGGTGCGCGCGAAATTCGCGTTCGACGACTTCACGCGCCGGGCTGCCGGCCGGCTGCACGATCCACGCGTAATCGAGCAGCGCATCGAACGCCACCGGCCCCGCGCCCGCCAGCGGATGGTCGCGGCCCGCGATGATCGCGAGCGCCTCGTCGTCGACCACGCGGAAATCGCAATCCGTGCCGACATTGCGCCCGATCACCACTTCGAGCACGCCTTCGCGCAGTTGCGGCATCAGCCGGTCGCTCGTATCGACCGCGATGTCGATCGCGAGCAGCGGATAACGCGCCTTCAACTGCACCAGCGCCTCGGTGAGCCGCCCCGGCGACGCGGCCATGATGCTGCCGATCGCGAGCCGCCCGGCACTGCCGAGCTGCAGTTCGCCGAGCTCGCGATTCAACGCTTCCACGCTGCCGCGAATCCCGCGGAAATAGCCGAGCACGCGCTCGCCGGCCGGGTTCAGCACAAGCCCGCGCCCGACGCGATCGAACAGCCGCTGGCCGAGCGCGCTCTCCAGTTCCGCCAGCATCTTCGTCGCGGCCGGCTGGGTGAGGCCCATCTGCTCGGCGGCCGCGCGCAGCGTCGAGCATTCGTCGACGGCCAGCAGCAACGCGATCTGGCGCATGCGCAGCCGGTTCAGCAACTGCGGGGTCGAGTCTCGTCGGTCGATCGAGCCCATCTTTGATTACTCCAGGTTATCGATTCATCAAGAGTTTTCAATTTACCGACTCATTCCGTCTACCTAGCATGAACCCCATACACGAACGGCCACGCGCCGCCACCGGAGACACCGCATGAACACCTCCTCGACCGCCGCCACCCTGCCCGTCGTCGCGCTGACGCTCGGCGACCCCGCCGGCATCGGCGCCGAACTGATCGCGAAACTGCTCGCCCGCCCCGACGCCACCGCCCGCGCGAATCTCGTGCTGATCGGCGATCGCTGGCTGTGGGAAGCCGGCCAGCGCGTCGCGGGCGTCACCGTCGACGTCGAGCCCGTGGCGTCGCTGGCCGCCGTGCGCGGCCGGCCGTCGGCCGCGCGCGCCGCGTTCGTCGAAGTCGACACGATCGATCCCGCGCAGGTCACGGCCGGCCAGCCCGGCGCGGCCGGCGGCCGCTCGACGCTCGCCGTGCTCGACCAGTGCCTCGACGCGGCGCTGGCCGGCGACATCGACGCGATCTGCTTCGCGCCGCTGAACAAGTACGCGATGAAGCTCGGCGGGCTGCGCCACGACGACGAGCTGCACCACTTCGCCAAAGCGCTCGGCGTGACCGGCTACTTCTGCGAATTCAACACGCTCGGCGAACTGTGGACGGCGCGTATCTCGTCGCACATCCCGCTGAAGGACGCGGCCGGCTGCCTGAGCATCGAGCGGATCGAACAGGCGTCGGAACTCATCTACCGGTCGCTGCTCGCGAACGGCGTCGCGGCGCCGAAGGTGGCGATCGCCGCGTTCAACCCGCACGGCGGCGACGGCGGCAGCTGCGGCCGCGAGGAAGTCGACATCATCGAGCCGGCAGTGCGCAAGCTGCAGGCGCGCGACTGGCCGACCGACGCGCCGTTCCACGGCCCGTTCCCCGCCGACACGATCTTCCTGAAGGCGCAGGCCGGCGACTACCAGGCGATCGTCACGATGTACCACGACCAGGGGCAGATCGCGATCAAGCTGCTCGGCTTCTCGCGCGGCGTGACCGTGCAGGGCGGGCTGCCCGTGCCGATCACGACGCCCGCGCACGGCACCGCGTACGACATCGCGGGCCGCGGCACCGCCGACGTCGGCGCGACCTGGCAGGCGCTGCAGATCGCCTGCCGGATGGGCGCCGCGCGCCGCACCCCCGCTGTTTCGGCGTGACGGCCAAGCCGGCCGCCCGCCTTTCACACACGACAACACCGACTCTCGGAGACACCGCCATGAAAATCCGGTCCGTACGCGCACGCGTATTCCAGTGGAAAGGCAAGACCGTCCCGCCGCAGGGCAACTTCTGTTCGAACGCGATGGATCTGCTGTACGCGCCGCAGGAGACGATGAGCACGTTCCGTTTCCATGCGTGGACGGTCGTCGAGGTCGAGACCGACGACGGCATCGTCGGCCTCGGCAACGTCGCGCTCGCGCCGCACGTCGCGAAGGTCATCATCGACCAGTACCTCGCGCCGCTCGTGATCGGCCAGGACCCGTGGGACTACGAATACCTGAACCAGCGGATGTACCGCGCGACCCACGCGTGGGGCCGCAAGGGCATCGGCATGGCGGCGATCTCGGCGGTCGACATCGCGATCTGGGACATCCTCGGCAAGAGTGTCGGCAAGCCGGTGTTCAAGCTGCTCGGCGGCCGCACCAAGGAAAAGATCCCCTGCTACTACTCGAAGCTCTACCGCACCGACCTGAAGGCGATGCAGGACGAGGCGCAGCAGTACCTGAAGGAGGGCTTCCGCGCGTTCAAGATGCGCTTCGGCTACGGGCCCGCGCACGGCCAGCAGGGCGTGGTCGAGAACCTGAAGTCGGTCGCGGCGATCCGCGAGGTGATCGGCTACGACAACGACCTGATGCTCGAGTGCTACATGGGCTGGAACCTCGAATACGCGAAGCGGATCCTGCCGAAGCTCGAGAAGTACCAGCCGCGCTGGCTGGAAGAACCGGTGATCGCCGACGACATCGACGGCTATGCGGAGCTGAACCAGCTGACGCGCATCCCGATCTCCGGCGGCGAACACGAATTCTCGCTGTACGGCTTCAAGCAGCTGCTCGACCGCAAGGCCGTGTCGGTCGTGCAGTACGACACGAACCGTGTCGGCGGGATCACGATGGCGCACAAGATCAACGCGCTGTGCGAGGCGTACAGCGTGCCGGTGATTCCGCATGCGGGCCAGATGCACAACTATCACCTGACGATGAGCACGCTCGCGTCGCCGATGAGCGAGTACTTCCCGATGTTCGACGTCGAGGTCGGCAACGAGCTGTTCTATTACATCTTCGACGGCGAGCCGGTGGCCGAGAACGGTTTCCTGCAGCTGCGCGACGACGTACCGGGCCTCGGCCTCACGCTGAAGACCGAATTCCTCGACCAGTTCGACATCGTCGAGTGAGGCCGGCCATGAAAACACGCTACCAGGGCGTTTTTCCGGTCGTACCGACGATCTTCGACGCGCACGGCGCGCTCGATCTCGACGGCCAGCGCCGCTGCCTCGACTTCATGATCGATGCCGGCTCGCACGGCCTCTGCATCCACGCGAACTACTCCGAGCAGTTCGCGCTCGGCGACGACGAACGTGACCTGATCACGCGCACCACGCTCGAGCACGTCGCGGGCCGCGTGCCGGTGATCGTCACGACATCGCACTTCAGCGCGCGGCTCTGCGCGGCACGCAACCGGCAGGCGCAGGCGCTCGGCGCGGCGATGGTGATGGTGATGCCGCCGTACCACGGCGCCACGTTCCGCGTGCCCGAAACGCAGGTGCGTGCGTTCTTCCGCGAAGTCGCCGACAGCCTCGACATTCCGCTGATGATCCAGGACGCACCGGCGAGCGGCGTCGCGCTGCCGGCGTCGCTGCTCGCGTCGCTCGCACGCGAGCTCGATGCCGTGTCGTACTTCAAGATCGAGACGGCGGGCGCCGCGTCGAAGCTGCGCGAGCTGATCGCGCTCGGCGGCGACGCGATCGAGGGGCCGTGGGACGGCGAGGAAGGCATCACGCTGCTCGCCGATCTCGATGCCGGCGCAACCGGTGCGATGACGGGCGGCGGCTATCCGGACGGGATTCGCCGGATCACCGACGCGTATTTCGCCGGCCGCCGCGACGAAGCCTGCGAGCAGTACGCGCGCTGGCTGCCGCTGATCAACTACGAGAACCGCCAGGCGGGTTTCCTCACCGCGAAGGCGCTGATGAAGGAAGGCGGCGTGATCGCGTGCGACCAGCCGCGCGCGCCGTGGCCCGAGCTGCATCCGCAGGTGCGGGCGGGCCTGCTCGACGCGGCGCGGCGGCTCGACCCGCTCGTGCTGCGCTGGGGGCGCTAATACCGGAAGTACGTGCGGCGCGCGGGCGCCGCGCATCGGCGGCCGGCACCGGCCGGCCCGCCACGGCAAGACAGCGGCCCGTCAGATGGCCGCCGCGGCCGACGACCCAAACTGGATGGAGACGCCATGACCCTGTTGACCCCCGCCACCCCGGCATACGAAGCCGGCGAAGCCATTCCGCGCCGCCGCTGGCTGCGCGTGATTCCGCCGCTGCTGCTCGCCTGCATCATTTCCTACATGGACCGCGTGAACATCGCGTTCGCGATGCCCGGCGGGATGAACGCCGATCTCGGCATGGACGCGACGATGGCAGGGCTCGCCGGCGGCATCTTCTTCTTCGGCTACCTGTTCCTGCAGATTCCCGGCGGCCGGCGCGCGGCGCTCGGCAGCGGCAAGACCTTCATCGCGTGGTCGCTCGTGAGCTGGGCCGTGCTGTCGGTGCTGACCGGTCTCGTCACGCACACCTGGCAACTGCTGGCGCTGCGCTTCATGCTCGGCGTGGCCGAAGGCGGGATGCTGCCCGTCGTGCTGACGATGGTCAGCCACTGGTTCCCCGATCGCGAGCGTGGCCGTGCGAACGCAATGGTCATCATGTTCGTGCCGCTCGCGGGCATGATCACCGCGCCGCTGTCCGGCTTCATCCTCGCCGCGTACGACTGGCGTCACCTGTTCTTCAGCGCGGGCGCACTGTCGCTGCTGTGCCTGGTCGCGTGGATGATGTTCGCCGACGACGGCCCGGAGACCGCGCGCTGGGTGTCGCCCCGCGAGAAGGCATACATCCTCGACGCGCTGCGCGACGAGCAGGAGCGCAAGCGCGCGGCCGGCACGCCGGCGGCCGCATCGTTCGGCGAGATGCTGCGCAACCCGACGATCTGGCTGCTCATCGCGATCAACTTCTGCTATCAGGTCGGCATCTACGGCTATACGATGTGGTTGCCGACCCTGCTGAAAAACCTCACGCACAGCGGGATGGGCAAGATCGGCCTGCTCGCGATGCTGCCGTATGTCGCGATGGTGATCGGGATGTTCGTCACGTCGTATTGGTCTGACCGGACCGGCAAGCGCCGCCTGTTCGTGCTGCTGCCGCTCGTCGGCTTCGCCGCGTGCCTCGCGCTGTCGGTGCTCACGCACGGGTCGATGGCCGTGTCGTTCACGTTCCTGATCGGCTGCGGCTTCTTCCTGCAGGCGGCCGCCGGCGTGTTCTGGGCGATTCCGCCGAAGCTCTGCAGCGTCGAGACGGCCGGCAGTGCGCGCGGCCTGATCAACGCGCTCGGCAATCTCGGCGGCTTCTGCGGCCCGTATGCGGTCGGCGTGCTGACCCAGCACGTGAGCGCGGCGGCCGGCGTCTACAGCCTCGCGGTCACGCTCGCGGTGGCCGGCCTGCTCGCGATGACGCTGCCGAAGCGCTGCGAGGACTGACCCCGGATACGCGGGACTGCGAACGACATGACGGAGACTCACCATGAACGACATCCTGTTGCTGGTGCAGAAATGCGCCCACACCTTCAGCTTCTACGACCTCGACACGAAAGCGCCGCTCAAGCACATCGTGCTGCCCAACTTCCCGCACGAATTCACCGTGGATGCGAACGAGCGTCACGCGTACGTCGGCATCTTCGGGATCGAAACCGCGTGGTCGCGCGGCCATGAAGGCGATCACCGGATCGCCGAGATCGACCTCGTCGAGCGCACGCACACGCGCATGCTCGACCTGTGGCCGTACTACCGGCCGCACGGGATGGCGGCCGACCGCGACGGCCGGCTGTACGCGATGAGCGAGGCACACGACATGCTGCTCGTATTCGACGAGCCGACGCGGCAGCCGGTGCCGAACATGGCCGTGCCGTCCGGCGGCGTGAAGACGCACCTCGTGACGCTCACGCGCGACGCGAGCCGCGCCTACGGCGTGCACCTGCTGTCGAACACGGTCACGCAGTTCCATCCGCGCGACGCAACGGTCGCGCCGCGCGCGGTGATGCCCGGCCCGCGCCCCGAGGGCAATGCGCTGTCGGGCGACGAGCGCACGCTGTTCGTCGCGAATCGCGGCGACGACACGCTGGTCGAGATCGACACGGAAACGATGACCTGCGGCCGCCGCGTGAAAACACGCAGCGATCCGAACCGCATCTACCGGACGAGCGCGCCGGACGGCCGCGACCTGCTGCTGCTGACCAATTCGGGCGAACGGTCGATCTCGGTGTTCGATGCGCGGCAGCTCGAGGAGATCGAGCGCATCGCGCTGCCCGCGAACCCGACCGCACTGTCGTTCCATCCGTCGCGGCGCGTCGCGTACGTGTCGTTCCAGGACGACTACGTGCGCGAACTCGATCTCGATACGTGGCGCTTCGTCGGTGCGCTGGCGACGCTACGCGAGCCCGATGCGTCGTACGTGCTCGCCGGCGCGCGCTGACATGCACGACGGTTCGTCGCCCGACGACATCGACGGCCTGCCCGATGCGCTCGTCGATGCGCATCACCACCTGTGGCAGCTCGATGCGGGTGCGCACTACCCGTGGCTGCAGGCGCAATACGATCCGGCGCGCTTCATGTTCGGCGACTACGCGGCGCTGTGCCGCAACTTCGGCGTCGACGAATTCCGGCACGCGGCGCAACACGCGCCGATCGTCGCCAGCGTGCACGTCGAGGCCGAGCGCGCGCACGACGAGGCGCTGGCCGAAACGCGCTGGCTGCACGACGTCGCCGCCGCGCACGGGCTGCCGTCGGCCGTCGTCGCGTGGGTCGACTTGCTGGCCGGCGACGTGGACGAACGGCTCGCCGAACAGGCCGCGTGGCCGCGCGTGCGCGGCGTGCGCTTCAAGCCGCGCACCGCGGCCACGCCGGATGCGTCGATCGACGGGCCCGGCACGCTGCACGACTCGCGCTGGCCGGCCGCACTCGAGCGCCTCGCCGCGCACGGCCTGACCTGGGACCTGCGCGTGCCGTTCTGGCATCTCGGCGAAGCGGCCGCGCTGCTTGCCGGCGCCCCCGACGTCGACGTCGTGCTCGAACACGCGGGCCTGCCGTGGGACCGCTCGGCAGCCGGGCTCGCGCGCTGGCGCAGCGGCATGGAAGCGCTCGCCGCGTTGCCACGCGTCACCGTGAAGATCTCCGAACTCGGCCTGCGCGACGCGGCGTGGAACGACGCCGACAACGCGCGGATCGTCCGCGACACGATCGCGATCTTCGGCTGGCAGCGCTGCCTGTTCGCGAGCAATTTCCCGGTGGCCGGGCTGCGCGTGACCTATCCCGTGCTGCTGCGCACGTTCGCCCGCGCGATTGCGCATCTCGACGACACCGCGCGCCGTGCGATCTGGCACGACAACGCGCTGCGCGTCTACCGGATCGCGCCCGACGCGCCGCACCGGCCGGCGCGCGGCTAGCGCCCCGCCTTCCCCTCCCTTCCCCGCCCCTCCTGTCGGTCGGGCGGCGCACCACGCCACGCGCCCGACCGACACATTTTGTGCATCGCACGACCGACCCTGAGCAAAAAGTATCGGTTCGCGTTTTCTTTTGATGTGGTGCCCGCATCGCCGCCGTCACACCATGAGTCCTGCCGTCATCGACGGTATTCGAACAAGCAGAATCAAGGAGACACGGGTGAACAAGATGCGAATCGTCGCAGCCGGCTTGCTGCTCGGCGCCTGTCTGCCGGGCGTCGCGGCCGCGCAAACCTGCAAGGTGCCGACCCTTCGGGTGCTCGCGCAGAAGAGTCTCGGCCTGTCGGTGATGGAGAAGTCGCTGGCCGACTACGAGAAGAAAAGCGGGACCAAGGTCGAGATCAGCTATTTCGGCGAGAACGACCGCCGCGCGAAATCGCGGCTCGACGCGTCGACCGGCGCGGGTTCCTACCAGATCTACTACGTCGACGAGGCGAACGTCGCCGAATTCGCGTCGGCCAACTGGATCGTGCCGCTTCTCAAGTACTACCCGAAGGATTACGACTACGACGACTTCCTGCCCGGCCGCCGTGCGGTCGCGAGCTACAACGGCGTCGCGTACTTCGCGCCGCTGATCGGCGGCGGCGACTTCCTGTTCTACCGCCGCGACCTGCTCGACGCCGCGCACATCCCGGTGCCGAAGACGCTCGACCAGCTCGTCGCCGCGATCAAGAAGCTCAACGCGCCGCCGAAGCTGTACGGCTGGGTCGCGCGCGGCCAGCGCGGCTCGGGGATGAACGTGTGGCGCTGGTCGCCGTTCATGCTCGGGATGGGCGGCGCCTGGACCGACAAGGGCGGCCAGCCCGCGTTCAACTCGCCGGCCGCCGTGAAGGCCACGCAGCTCTACAGCGACCTGTTCAAGTACGCGCCGCCGGGCGCCGCGACCTACGACTGGAGCAACGCGCTCGAAGCGTTCCGCTCGGGCAAGGTCGCGTTCATGATCGAATCGACGCCGTTCGCGGACTGGATGGAGGATGCGAGCAAGTCGAGCGTGGCCGGCAAGGTCGGCTACACGCGGCCGCCCGCGCCGCTGCCGTCGGCCGCGTACGGCCACGGCTTCGCGATCTCGGCGGTCGGCGCGAAGGACGACTGCACGCGGATGGCCGCCGGCCGCTTCATCGCCTGGGCGACCAGCAAGGACCAGGAGCAGGCGCGGCTGCGCAGCGGCGTGTTCAGCGACTACAACCGCACGAGCACGATCAACAGCCCGTACTTCAAGCAGCACGTCGCGCCGCAGATCCAGGCCGGGCTGAACGACACCAACCCCGTCACGCAGGTGACGATCTGGCGCACGCCGCAGTGGCCGGATATCGGCGACAACCTCGGCATCGCGCTCGAACAGGTGTTCACCGGCACGCAGGCGGACCCGCGCGGCACGCTCGACGACGCGACCCAGTACGCGAAGGATGCGCTCGAACATGGCGCTCGCAAATGACGGCGCCGGCGGACGCGCGCTCGGCGTCCGCCCGGCCCCATCCACAACGTCGGCCCGGCGCGGCCGCGCGCGCCGCGACCGCACGAGCCTGCCGTGGGTATTCCTCGCGCCGACGCTCGCGCTGCTCGCGGTCCTGAGCCTCGTCCCGACCGTCGCCGCGATCAACCTCGCATTGCGCAACCGCGTGCTGCGCTACCCGGACAGCGAATACGTCGGCCTGCGCAACTTCATCCGGCTCGCGTCGGACCGCCGCTTCCTGAACGCGATCGAGGTGTCCGTGCTGTGGGAAGTCGTCACGGTCGCCGGCGCGGTGCTGGTCGGCATCGCGCTCGCCGTGTTCCTGTTCGAGCGCGTGCACGGCCGCTGGCGCCGCTTCGCGTCGCTGGTGCTGATCATGCCGGTGCTGCTGCCGCGCGTGTCGGCCGCGTTCATCTGGAAGTTCATGTACGCGCCGCTCACCGGGATCCTGAGCTGGCTGCTCGGCACGCTCGGCGTCGGGAACACCGCCTTCCTCGCCGATCCGCATCTCGCGCTGTACGCGGTCGCGCTCGTCGACGTGTGGCAATGGGGGCTGTTCTTCGCGGTCGTGATCCTGAAGCTGCTGGAGACGCTGCCGCCCGAGCCGCTCGAAGCCGCGCGGCTCGACTACGCGACGACGTGGCAGGTGCATGCGTACATCGCGCTGCCGATGCTGAAGGCGCCGCTCGTGAGCCTCGTGTTCATCAAGATGGTCGAGTCGCTGCGTTCGTTCGACCTGATCTACGTGATGACCAAGGGCGGCCCCGGCATCGCGACCGAGACGCTCGATCTCTATGCGTACCAGCAGGGCATCGGCCTCGCCGGCAAGGTGTCGTATGCGTCCGGCATGGCCGTGCTGATGATGGTCGCGACCACGCTCGTCTTCACGCTCATCTGGAAGAGGGTCAACAAATGGGACGACTGATGGCCCGCCGCGGCCCCGCCGCCGTTTCCACCGTCGCGATCGCCGGCGCGATCCTGCTGGTCGCCGCGTTCCCGCTGTTCTGGGCCGTGCTCAATTCGCTCAAGCACCTGCTCGACATCGTCACGCCGACCCCGCGCTTCTTCTTCACGCCGACGCTCGCGAACTACGAGCAGGTGCTGTCGAGCCCCGAGGTGCTGATCGGGCTCGGCAACAGCATCGCGATCGTCGGCGCGGCCGTGCTGATCGGCGCGATGCTCGGCGTGCCGGCCGCGTATGCGATCGCGCGCTACCCGGTGCGCGGCAAGCGCGACATCCAGTTCTTCCTGCTGTCGCTGCGCTTCCTGCCGCCCGTCGCGGTCGCGCTGCCGCTGATCGCGATCTGGGTCGACCTCGGGCTGTACGACACCAAGCTGTCGATGATCGTCACGTACCTGCTCGTCACGCTGTCGACCATCACGTGGCTGTCGATCCCCGTGTTCCGCCGGCTGCCGCGCGAGATCGAGGAAGCCGCCGCGCTCGACGGCTACGGCCCGTACGCGGTGTTCTGGCATATCGCGCTGCCGGTGTGCGCGAGCACGCTGCTCGGCGGCATCGTGTTCAGCTTCGTGCTGGTCTGGAACGAACTGATGATCGCGCTCGCGCTGACGTCGTCGCGCAGCGCGACGCTGCCGGTGGTCGCATCCGCGTTCACGTCGCTCGGCCAGGAAGTGCCGTGGGGCGTGATCAACGCGTCGACGGTGCTGCTCGCGCTGCCGCCGCTCGTGTTCGTCGGCATGCTGAGCCGCCTGCTCAATTCGATGGTCAAGGGAAAATAAGGAGGATGTGTTGAAAGCGCTCGTACTCGAACGCACGCGCGAGCTCGCGCTGCGCGACATCGACCTGCCGCAGGAGGTCGGCCCCGGCGACGTCCGGATCAAGGTCCATACGGTTGGCGTCTGCGGCAGCGACGTGCATTACTACGTTCATGGCGGCATCGGCCCGTTCCGTGTCGATGCGCCGATGGTGCTCGGCCACGAAGCCTCCGGCACCGTCGTCGAGACCGGCGCCGGCGTCACGCACCTGCGCGTCGGCGATCGCGTGTGCATGGAGCCCGGCGTGCCGCGCTTCGATTCGCCCGCGACACTGCGCGGGCTCTACAACCTCGATCCCGACGTGCGCTTCTGGGCAACGCCTCCCATCCACGGCTGCCTGACGCCGTTCGTCGTGCATCCGGCCGCGTTCACGTACCGTCTGCCCGACAACGTGTCGTTCGCCGAAGGCGCGATCGTCGAGCCGCTGTCGATCGGCCTGCAGGCCGCAAAGAAGGCGGCGATGAAGCCAGGCGACCTCGCGGTCGTGATCGGCGCCGGCACGATCGGCGCGATGACGGCGCTCGCCGCGCTCGCCGGCGGCGCCGCGCGCGTGATCCTCGCCGACGTCGTGCCCGACAAGCTCGCGCTGTTTGGCGACAACCCGGCCGTCACGACCGTCGACGTGCGCACGCGGCCGCTCGCCGATGCGGTAGCCGACGCCTCCGGTGGCTGGGGCGCGGACGTCGTGTTCGAGGCGAGCGGCAGCGCGAACGCGTATGCGGGCCTCGTCGACCTGATGTGCCCGGGCGGCTGCGCGGTGCTGATCGGCATGCCGGTCGAGCCCGTACCGCTCGATGTGGTCGCGCTGCAGGCGAAGGAAGGCCGCATCGAATCGGTGTTCCGCTACGCGAACATTTTCCCGCGCGCGCTTGCGCTGATCGCGTCCGGCGCGATCGACGTGAAGCCGTTCATCTCGCGCACGTTCCCGTTCTCCGAAGGCGTGCGCGCGTTCGAGGAAGCGGCGAGCGGCCAGCCGCGCGACGTCAAGATTCAGATCGAAATGGATTGAGCCATGGCCCAGATCACCTGCAAGGCTTTGTCGAAGCACTACGACGGCGGCCCCGCCGTGCTGCACCCGCTCGACCTCGAGATCGCCGACGGCGAATTCATCGTGCTGCTCGGCCCGTCCGGCTGCGGCAAGTCGACGATGCTGCGGATGATCGCGGGCCTCGAGGCGATCACCGGCGGCGAGCTCGTGATCGGCGATGCCGTCGTCAACGACCTGCCGTCGCGCGAGCGCAATGTCGCGATGGTGTTCCAGAACTACGCGCTGTACCCGCACATGACGGTGTACGACAACATCGCGTTCGGCCTGCGGCGCCTGAAGGTGCCGGCCGGCGAGATCGACCGCCGCGTGCGCGACGTCGCGCGCATCCTGAGCCTCGACGCGCTGCTCGACCGCCGTCCGCGCGCGATGTCGGGCGGCCAGCAGCAGCGCGCGGCGATCGCCCGCGCGATGATCAAGACGCCGGCCGTGTTCCTGTTCGACGAGCCGTTGTCGAATCTCGACGCGAAGCTGCGCACGCAGCTGCGCGGCGACATCAAGCGGCTGCACCGGCAGTTGAAGACGACCACGCTGTACGTCACGCACGACCAGCTCGAAGCGATGACACTCGCGGACCGCGTCGTGCTGATGCGCGGCGGCCACATCGAGCAGATCGGTACGCCGGCCGAACTGTATGGCCGGCCGCATACCGTGTTCGCCGCCGGGTTCGTCGGCACGCCCGCGATGAACTTCGCCGACGGCACGATCGAGCGCCTCGGCGCGAACCTGCTGCTCGACTGCAACGGCGCGCGCTGGCCGCTCGCATCGTCGCGCTTCGCGGGGCTGCAGGACGGCCAGCACGTGAAGGCCGCGATCCGGCCGAACCACCTGCGGCTCGTCGCCGAAGGCGATCCGGCCCCCGGCACGCTCGCACTGACCGGCACCGTGGAGCTCGTCGAGCTGCTCGGCGCCGAGGCGCTCGTCACGCTGGACTGGCGCGGCCAGCCGTGCGCGGCCCTCGTGCCGGCCCCGATGGCCCCCACGCCGGGCGCCGTGGTAGCGTTGCGCTTCGACGAAGAAGCCCTGCATCTGTTCGACGCCGGCACCGAGCGCAACGTCACGCTGCCGGACGCGAACCCGATCGCGCAGGCGGCGCCGCCGGCGGCCGCAACGCGCGCCACGCCGCCGGCCGCGACGGGCTGGTCGATGTCCCGTTCGTAGCACGCCGGCACGCCCCGACGGAGCACACGATGAACCCGGATCTCGAGATCGTTCCCACCCACCGCGACGAGTCGTTCCGCGCGTGGGTCCACGACTACCCGCATTCGGTCGCGAAGTGGCACTTTCATCCCGAGTACGAGATTCATCTGATCCAGGCGTCGCACGGCAAGGTGTTCGTCGGCGACCACATCGGCGATTTCGGCCCCGGCAACCTGATCGTCACGGGGCCGAACCTGCCGCACAACTGGGTCAGCGAGCTCGCCGACGGCGAACGCGTGTCGTCGCGCGACGTCGTGCTGCAGTTCTCGCGCGATGCGATCGAGAAGATGGTCGGCGCGTTCAGCGAGCTGCAGCCGGTGATCGACCTGATCGACGACGCGGCGCGCGGCGTGCAGTTTCCGGACCGCGTCGGCGCAGAGGTCGCGCCGCTGATGCTCGAACTCGCGAACGCGCACGGCTGCCGGCGCGTCGAGATCCTTATGTCGCTGTTCGACCGGCTGTCGTCGTGCCGCGAGCGGCGCGTGCTCGCGGGCCCCGGCTACCGCAGCGACGCGCAGCACTACATGTCGTCGACCGTCAACCAGGTGCTGTCGTACCTGCAGCAGAACCTGCCCGGCATGCTGCGCGAGACCGACGTCGCCGCGTTCGCCGGCATGAGCGTCAGCACCTTCACACGGTTCTTCCGCCGCCACACCGGCTCGTCGTTCGTGCGCTACCTGAACCGCCTGCGCATCAACGAGGCGTGCGAGCTGCTGATGTTTTCCGACCTGACGGTGACCGACATCTGCTACCGGGTTGGCTTCAACAACCTGTCGAACTTCAACCGTCAGTTTCTCGCGATGAAGCAGGTGCCGCCGTCGAGGTTCCGCGCGCTGCACCGGCTCAACGAACCCCATGGCCGCGACGACGCGCCGCCCCCGCGACGCGCGCCGCCGCGCGCCCCAGACAGGACGCTTCATACGTGACATTTCTCGGCATCGATCTCGGCACGTCCGAGGTCAAGGTACTCCTCACCGATTCCCGTTCGGTGCCACTCGCGACCGGCTCGGCCACGCTGTCGATCAGCCGCCCGCATCCGCACTGGTCCGAACAAAGCCCGCAGGCGTGGTGGCACGCGATGCTCGACGCGATCGCATCGGTGCGCGCCGCACACCCGGCCGGCTTTGCCGCGCTGCAAGGCATCGCGCTGTCCGGGCAGATGCACGGCGCGACGCTGATCGATCGCGCGGACCAGGTGTTGCGCCCCGCGATCCTGTGGAACGACACGCGCGCGGGCACCGAATGCGTCGAGCTCGAGGCGCTGGTGCCGGAATCGCGCGCGATCACCGGCAACATGGCGATGCCCGGCTTCACCGCGCCGAAGCTGCTGTGGCTCGCGAAATACGAGCCGGCCGTGTTCCGCGCGGTGCACAAGGTGCTGCTGCCGAAGGATTACCTGATCTGGCGCCTGTCCGGCGAATTCGTGTCCGACCTGTCCGACGCGTCGGGCACGCTGTGGCTCGACTGCGCGCGCCGCGACTGGTCCGACCGGATGCTCGCCGCGACCGAGCTGTCGCGCGCGCAGATGCCGCGCCTCGTCGAAGGCAATGCGCCCGCCGCACAGCTGCGCGACACGCTGCGGCGCGAATGGGGCATCGCGGGGCCCGTGACGATCGCCGGCGGGGCCGGCGACAACGCGGCCTCCGCGATCGGCATGGGCGTGACGGGCGCCGGCAGCGGCTTCCTGTCGCTCGGCACGTCCGGCGTGCTGTTCGCCGGCAACGACCGTTTCGCGCCGAACCCGGACGCCGCCGTGCACGCGTTCTGCCACTGCATCGAAGGGCGCTGGCACCAGATGAGCGTGATCCTGTCGGCCGCCGCGAGCCTCGACTGGCTCGCGCGGGCACACGGCACGACCGCCGCTGTGCTGGCCGCGCGCGCCGAACGCGCGGAGCCGGCCCGCGCGCCGCTGTTCCTGCCGTATCTCGGCGGCGAGCGCACGCCGCACAACGACGCGCATGCGCGCGGCGTGTTCTTCGGGCTGTCCAACGAACACGATGCGTACGACCTCGCGTATGCGGTGATGGAAGGCGTCGCGTTCGCGATGGCCGACGGCTACGACGCGCTGCGCGCGGCCGGCACGACGCTCGACGCGGTGTCGTTCATCGGCGGCGGATCGAAAAGCGCGTTCTGGGCGCGGCTGTGCGCGAATGCGACCGGGCTCACGATGCAGCGCCACGCGGACGGCGCGGTCGGTGCAGCACTCGGCGCCGCGCGTCTGGCGCGACTCGCTGCGACGGACGACTCGCTCGCGGACGTCTGTGTCGCGCCGCCGGTGACGGAGACGGTCGCGCCCGATGCGGCGTCGGTCGATCTGCTGGCCGGCCGGCTCGCGCGGTACCGGCGGTTGTATCACGCGCTGCGGGACGAGTTCGCGGCCGCCGACTGAGCAGCGGGGCGTGGCCGTCATGCCCGCATCGCGGCCGGCCGAAACATGCGGAAACCCGCTTGACCCGGCCCCTGGGATCGCCTTTATGCTGACCGCAACGAATCGACGACCCGGGGGCGACCCATGAGCAACGTCACGCGCGGCCTGAGCGCATCGGAAGCCGCGACACGGCTCGGCGTATCGGTCAAGGCGCTGCGGCTGTACGAGCGGCAAGGGCTGGTCACGCCCGGGCGCACGGTGTCCGGATACCGGGCCTACGGCCCGGACGATCTGGCGCGTGCCGCCGAAATCGCGGCGTTGCGCGCGCTCGGCCTGAGCCTTGCCCAGGTCGCGAGCGTGCTGGATGGCGACGCCGGCAGCCTGAACGACGCGTTGGCGACGCATGAAGCGGCGCTCGAGCGCGGCATCCGGGATCTGGTCGGCAAGGTCGGCAAGGTTCGCGCCATCCGTGCCGATCTCGCACGCGGCCGAATGCCCAACGACGGCGAATTGACCCGCCTGCTCGACCCCGCGGCCGCCGGCGTTGCGTTCAGCCTCCCCTGGCCGTGGAACGGCGAATGGTTCGAGTGTCGCGATATCCGTCCGTTGAACTACATCATCGGTTCGCTGGGGAGCGGCAAGACGCGGCTCGCGCTTCGGCTGGCCGACGCGCTGCCCGGCGCCGCGTTCATCGGGCTGGACCGGCTGGAGGACGACGGCGCGGCGGCATTCGCCGCGTTGCAGGCCGATCCGGTGCTGAAGGCGCGCGTCGGGCGCACGTCGGCCTGGCTCGCGGGCGAAGGCGCCACGCCGTCTCCGGCGCTGACCGCGCTGCTCGCCGGCCTCGAGGCGGACGGCGCCGGCGCCCGGGTCGTGGACATGATCGAACAGGATCTCGACCAGTCGACGCAGGCGGCGCTGATCGCATGCCTTCGCCAGCGCGCCAGGGCCGGCGGCATGCGGCCGCTGTTCCTGCTGACCCGCTCGTCGGCCATGCTGGATCTGTCGGCCGTCGGCCCCGACGAAGCGATCATTCTGTGTCCCGCCAACCATAGCCCACCGGCTCGCGTCGCACCGTACCCCGGCGCCCCCGGCTACGAAGCCGTGGCCACCTGTCTTGCATCGCCCGCGACCCGCGCACGGATCGCACGGCGGCCGGAGGCCGGGTAACGGCATCGCTCCGGCCCGGCATCACGGTGGGCGATGACCCGCATGCGCGGCCCGGGCGGCCGGCACGTTGCCGGCCACGCGCGGTTCACGCGCGAATGAGCCGGTGCAGGCGTCGAACCAGGGTCAAGGCCTGCTGCGCCGAGGCCAGGTTCGTGAAGCCGAGCAGCATGCCGGACGGCGTCCGGCCGCCCGGGCTCCAGCCGCTCAGCGGCTGGATGGACAAACCGTGCAGGTCGGCCATGCGTGCGACGGCGCGATCGTCGACTGCCGCGCGCCAGTACGCCACGACATGCAGGCCGCCCGCGCGGGGCGGAATGTGCAGCGCGTCGCCGAAGACCTTGACCAGTGCATCGATCAGCCACGTGCGGCGGGTTGCGTACAGCGCACGCATTTTCTTCAGGTGGCGCGCGAAGTGCCCGTGTTCCATGAAGTCGGCGACGACGGACTGCATCAGCATCTGGCCGCTGCCGCCGAGCCAGCCGGCGGTTTCGCGAAAGGCATCGACCTGCTCCTCGGGCACGACGAGATAGCCCAGTCGCAAGCCCGGATACAGCACCTTGCTGAACGAGCCGGTGTAAAGCACGCGGCGATGGCGATCCAGGCTTTTGAGCGCGGGCAGCGGGCGACCGTCGTACCGGAACTCGCTGTCGTAGTCGTCCTCGACGATCCAGGCCCGCTGCCGGCGGGCCCAGTCGAGCAATGCCAGGCGTCTCGGCAGCGACAGCGCGATACCGAGCGGGCTTTGATGGGTCGGGGTCACCACGGCGAAACGCGCATCGGCCGCACGGCGTCGCCCCGCTTCCACGCACAAGCCGTCGTCGTCGACCGGAACGGACACGAGCCGCATGCCCGCGTGCTCGAGCAGGCGGCGTGCGTGGATGTAACCGGGATCCTCGAACCAACCGGTATCGCCAGGGCGCAGCAGGGTCCGGCAGATCAGGTCCAGTGCGCCGCGATACCCCGCGGTGACGAAGATCTGCCCGGCCGAGCAGTCGATGCCGCGCGATACGCCGAGATAGGCGGACAGCGCGCGCCTCAGCGCGTCGTGACCTTGGGGCGGCGCGTAGTCCAGCGACGGTGTCGCCATCGCCCGCACATGACGCCCGGTCAGCCGAATCCAGGGCATGCGCGGAAACGCATCGAGCGCGGGAATGCCCATCTGAAACGGCTTCGGCCCGCTCGCCGCCGGATCGCCGTGCGGCGCTTCGTCCGGCCGGGGCGCGGCGGCGCGCGGCTGCCGGCCATCCGGCAGCTGCGGTGAAACGACGGTACCGGCCGGCCCGCGTGCGACCAGGTACCCTTCGCCGATGAGGATCTGATAGGCCGCTTCGACCGTGCCGCGTGCCAGATTCAGTTCGCCGGCCAGGCCCCGTACCGACGGCACGCGATTGCCCGGCGCAAGCCTGCCCGTCTCGATTGCATCGCGGATGCGCCCGTACAGCTGCCGGTAGACCGGCATGTCGAGATGGCGGTCCGGGATCAGGTCGTCGAAGTTCATGTCCCAGTCAAATAGTCACTTTTTGCCCCTTCAGGATAAGCCATCCGGTTTGTAAAGTAACGGCGTTACCGTGGAGCCATCGTGATGCAAGAAATTCATTTGAAACGAGCCGTGACGGATGCGGATTACCGGTCGGCGCTCGACGTGATGCGCGAGCTGCGCCCCCACCTGACCGATGCCGATGCGTTCGTGCGGCAGATGCGCCGCCAGGCCGAACAAGGTTATGTGTTGCTGACCGCGCGGCACGCCACCCCGGACGGTGCGGTCGTCGCGCTGGCGGGATACCGTCACCTCGAAAACACGCTGTACGGCCGCTTCGTCTACGTCGACGACCTGGTCGCGACCGGGCACGCGCGCGGCCAGCGGCTGGGCGAGCGGCTGCTCGATGCGGTGCGCGACGACGCGCGGCAACACGGCTGCATGCACCTGGTACTCGATACCGGGCTGTCCAATGCGCTCGCGCAGCGTTTCTATTTCCGCCAGGGGCTGCTGTCCCGCGGCATGCATTTCAGCCAGTCTCTGCAGGCGCTCGGATGAACCACCTTCTTTTTGTCGATGCCAGCCCGCATGGAAGCGATTCGCTGGGCGCGCGCCTCGCATGCGAAGCCATCGCGCAATGGCAGACGGCCCGCCCCCATGCACGTGTCGTGTCGCGCAGCCTCGGTGAACCCGGGTTGCCTTCGCTGTCGACCGCCTATGCGCACGCACTGGTCGCGAGACAACCGGATTCCGATCCCGCGCTGGCGTGCTCCGAACAACTGATCGCGGAAGTGGAACACAGCGGCGGCGTGTTGATCAGCACGCCGATGCACAATTTCACGGTACCCGCCGCGCTGAAGTTGTGGATCGATTACGTGCTGCGCATCGGCCGCACGTTCAGGGCCACGCCGGAAGGCAAGTTCGGCCTGCTCGCCGATCGGCCCGTGCTCGTGCTGGTGCGCTCCGGCGGCATCTGCACGGGGCCGGCGGCACGGCAGCCCGATTTCCTGACGCCGTACCTGAAGCAGGTGCTGGCCGTCATCGGCCTGTCGACGGTCGATTTCATCTACCTTGAAGGCATTGCGCCGGACGACGCAGCGATCGACGCGGTACGCGGCCAGCTGGCCGCATCGGCGCTGCTGGCTCAACGCGCGACGGCAACGGCATGAATGCGCCCCGGCGCTCGCATGCATGAGCCGATGCGTACCGGGGGCGGCGGATGTCGGGCGTCCCGAGCCGGGCGCTTCGGCGTCACGGTTCCAGCCGCCCCATCCTGCGCGCCATCGCCTGGCTCACCGCATGCACGGGATCGAACCCGAAGAATTCGAGCACGTGCCGCGCGACGTCGTCGCGATCGTTGTCCGCGCAGATCATGTGATAGCTGTTCTCCAGCACGATCCCGCGCGCATCGGGCATCTTCTCCAGCAGGAAATCGGCCGAGCGCAGGCTCGTCAGTTCATCCTCGCGTGCATGCAGCACGAGCGTCGGGCACGGCGTGCCGGCCGCGGCGTCGAGCGCCCAGTCGCGCATCCGGTCGACCTGCCGCACGCAGGCAAGCGGCACCCACGCATAGTGGAAACTGTCCTGCCGCTCGAACTTCTTCTTCACGATCGCGCGGATCGTCGCGTTCTTGATGCCGAACGGATCGCCTTCCTCGACGCGCATTCGCTCCGCCACTCCGGGCACGCGGTACAGCACGTGCCGCAGCGACCGGTACCACGGTGTCGACCAGCCGTCGATGAACATCGGCGTGGCCAGCAACGCGAGCCGGCCGCGCGCATGCTGCACGCGATGGCACAGCAGCAGCGCGACCAGCGAGCCCATGCACATGCCCGCGACATGCAGCGTGTCGTACTCGCGCTCCAGCGCGCGATATTGTTCGGTCACCGCGTCGAGCCACGCCTCCGCGCGCACGCCGGCCAGATCCTCGGGGCGCGTGCCGTGCCCGGGCAGCGTGATCATGTGCGTGTCGGCGCCCGCGCGCCGCATCGCCTTGTGCAGCGAACCGAGATCGTATTGCGTGCCGCCGAGCCCGTGGATCAGCAGGACGCCCGTGCGGCCTGTCATGACGCGTGCCCGCTCATTCGTCCGCCGGCCATACGCGTTCGATCTGCCAGACGCCCGCGACCACCGTCACGTCGACGTTCGAATCGAGCAGCGGTGCGCCGTGGTCGGTGATCGTCTGCGTGCCGCCGTCGCGCAGCACGATGCGCAGCGACAGCGATGCGCGATCCTCGCCCGCGATCTCCGCGTTCCAGTAGTCGCTCAGCGCCTCGCGGTCGCCCGGCTGCACGCGTTCGAGCACGAGCGGCACGCTCGCGATCTGCGAAGCATCGACGCCGACGCCGAACACGCGCTCGACGTCGCCGCTCCAGTCGATCCGGCCCGACTCCGGATCGAGCACGTACGCGATCTGGCCGGCGCTCGCGAGTGCGAGCTCCATGTTGTTCTGCAGGACCGCCGCATGCTCGTGCACGCGTTCGCGCGTCGTCTTCAGCGTGCTGACCGTCAGCACCAGCAGCGACGCGACCGCCAGATAGAGCTGCGCTTCGAGCAGCGCGCTGCCATAGTGCTCGTGGAACGACGAGAACGGGCCGTCGCCCTGCGCGGTCTGCTCGATCACGATCAGCGCGAGCACCAGCACCGACGACGAGCCCACGCGGCCGCCGAGCAGCAGCGTGACCGCGACGGTCAGGAACAGCGGGATATACGTGAGCGCGAAGCCGGCGCCCGTGCCAAATTTCCGCGACGTGTCGCCGTCGAAGATCACCAGCGCGACGACCGCGAGCAGCACGAACGCGACGATGCCGAGCACCAGGTCGAAGCGTTCGTGGTCGCCCGAGCGGTGCGCACGGAAGCGCGACCACGATGCGAGCACCGGCGTGACCAGCAGCACGCCGACGAAATCGGACGCCGCCCACACCGACCACACGTCGAAGAACGGCGCGCCCTTGACCGTCGTGTACCACGCCGCGCCGCCGACCGCGCCGACGACGCCCGCGATCATCCCGGCGAGGATCACCGAGCGCAGGAAGTACAGCCCTTCGAGCGAGAAGCGCACGCGCTGCACGAGCCAGACCGCGAGCGCGGCCGCGCCGACCTCGTCGACCGTGAACAGCACCGCGTTGACGAGGCTGCCGTGTTCGATCGTGGTCAGCGCGAGCTGCCCGACGAGGAACGCGCCGGCCAGCGTCAGCCAGTCGCGCACCGGCCGCAGCATGAACGCGCCGACCGTCACGCCGGCCGGCAGCCAGATGTAGCCCGTCAGCCGGACGGGGCCGTTGAACTCGTGCGAGATGTAACCGGTCGCGAGATACAGCGCCGCCCAGAGCAGCGCGGCGACGAGCCCCGGCCGCGATCGTTTGGTGTCCATCGAGAATCCCTGTGTGCCGCGCCTGCGGCCTGCAGGTGCGCGATGTGCGAATGATATGCGGACGCGGCGGGCGGGGGAATACCGGCGGGCGCAACGCCGGCCGCGCTCGCGGCCGTTTGCGGCTGGCTTCGGATCTCCGTCCGTCTCAGTCGACTCGCCGCCACACCGAAATCGGTATGTCTCCGTTGGGCCGCGGTGGAACGCGATAGCTCAATTCGCCCTCTTTCAATTGATAGCTGCGCGTTTGCGTCTGCCCGACCCAGTTCGGATAGGACGCGTTGACGATGTGAAACGCCAGCGTGTGCTCCGCGGGATCGACGGTCAGGGTGCCGTAATGGGTGCTGGACCCGAGCACGGCTGTACGGAATTCATCCGGCGTGCCGGTCGCCTTGTCGTTCGAAGCGAAACGCAGGCGTTCGGACTTGAAGATCTGCAGCGAGTAGTTCCCGTGCGGGTCGATCAGCAGCAGGCCTTTCGGATCCGCACCGTAGTCGCGGCCGATCGTGCCGTCGGGATGCTGAACGTCCGCCGCGACCAAGGTCCAGGTCCCCGCGAGCGACGGTGCGGCCGATGCGCCGCCGGGAACCATCGATGCGGCCAGCAACATGCCGGGGAAGCCTTGACGGAATATCGAGCCGATTTTCATTCGCAGTCCTTGTCGGAAAGAAGGGAAGAAACGTCACGGGAATCCGCAGTGGCGTAGGCGCGCATCCCCGTCAACCGCAATGAACGGTTCGCTTGATCGTAGCGGGGAGAATGTGCAATAAATACGATAATTTGAAACTGACTTATAAGAAAAACCGAATCATGACGCTCCCGAATCTCGACATGGATGCGCTGCGCACGCTGATCGCCGCGGACCGGCTCGGCAGCCTCAACCGCGCCGCCGACCGGATCGGCCGTTCGCAGTCGGCGGTCAGTCAGCAGATGCGCAAGCTCGAAACACAGATCGGCCAGCCGCTGTTTCGCCGGCAGGGGCGCGGCCTCGTGCCGACCGACGCCGGCGAACTGATGCTGTCCTATGCCCGCCGTATCCTCGAACTGAACGACGAAGCGGTGAGTGCCATCCGTGGCTCGGCAATCGAAGGCGCCGTGCGATTCGGGTTGCCCGGCGACTTCGCCGAATCGTGGCTGCCGGTCGCGCTCGGCCAGTTCAAGCGCACCCACCCAGGCGTGCGGGTCGACATCGTCGTCGACGGCAACGGCGCACTGCTGGAGCGGCTCGACGGCGGCGAACTCGACCTCGTTCTCGCAATGGGCCGGGGCCATCGCGCCGACGCCGAACGCCTGGTCACGCTGCCGATGGTGTGGATCGGGCCGTCCGGTGTCGACGTGCGCCCGCGCGCCGGCGCCTCGCTCGATCTCGCGTTGTACAAGCCGCCGTGCCTGTTCCGCAAGGCCGGGACCGAAGCGCTCGACAAGGCCGGCATCCCGTGGCGGCTCGCTTACACGACCGGCAGCCTGCAAAGCCTGTGGGCCGGCGTCGCGGGCGGACTGGGCATTACGCCGAGAACGATGGTCGGTGTGCCGTCGGCGCTGCGACGGCTTGGCGAGCGCGACGGCCTCCCGCCGTTGCCGCCCGTCGACGTGTGCCTCCACGGCGCGAGCGGCAATGCGCCCTCCGCACTCGCCAGCCTGAAACGCGTCGTGATCGACAACCTGACTGCCAATCTTGGCGACGCATGATCGACATCCGGCACGCCCATCGGGCAGGACGATCGGGTATGTCCCGCACATTCCGTTGCCCTGCCTTTGACCGGCTTCCCGCAATCGGGAATCATGCGCGGCGGGGAGCCACTTACCGCTCCCCATCCCGAATGCACGAGTCCGCACCATGACATACGCAATCAGCCTGCGCACCGCCTCCGACACCGACCTCCCCTTCCTGCTGACGCTCCGTCGACTGACGATGACCGAGCACCTGCAGCGCGTCGGCGCGCCGACCGACGACGCAGCGCACGACCAGCGCATCCGCGCGCACTTCGACGATGCGATGATCGTCTGCGAAGGCGCTGCCGCCATCGGCCTGCTGAAGGTGACGCGTGCCGCCGGCGAATGGCACGTCCATCAGATCCAGATCCTCCCCGCGCACCAGGGCCGCGGCATCGGCGAGGCCGTGCTGAACGCGTTGCTGGCCGACGCCGCGCGCGAGCACGTGCCGGTATCGCTCAGCGTGCTGCACGGCAACCCGGCGCGCCGGCTCTACGAACGGCTGGGCTTCCGGCTCGCGTCGGAAACCGGCACGAGCGCGAGCATGATCTGGCGCGCGTGACGCGCGCCATTGCAATGCCGCCGCATGACGATTACTGCGTGATCTTCGCGTCCTTCAGCAGATTGCCGATCATCTGCGCGCTCGCCTTCTCGACCGCGATCGCCTGCAGCTGCTGCTGAAGCCCCGGCTTCGCGGCCTCGAAACCCGGCACCTGCGTCGGCCGCTTCGCATCCAGCTTCACGATCGCCCGCACGCCGTCGACCGGAATCGAATCCTTCGTCACCGCGCCGGCGGTCAGCTTCTCGAGCGCCTGCGCGACCGGCAGCGGCAACCCGCCCGTCTTGCCTTCCGCAGCGGGCGTATTGAAGCTCACCCACGGCAGTTCGCCGCCGCTGTCGCGGCTCGGCGCCATGCTGTACTGCCGCGCCAGCCCGTCGAACGACTTGCCCGCTTTCAGCTCGCTCAGCACGGTCGCAGCCGTCACCGGATCCTTGACGACGATCACGCGCGGCTTGTATTCGCTCTTGCCGAGCGTCGCGACGAGTGCGTCGTAGCGCGCCTTCACCTGCTCGTCGGTCACCGGCTCGGGCTTCACGTTGTCGCGCAGGTACAGCTGCACCTCGGCCGTCACCTTCGCCTGCTGTACCGCCGCCTTGACCTCGGGCTTGTCGCCGTAGTTCGCCTTCTCGGCCGCCTGCTGCACCAGCAAGCGCGTGATCAGCTGGTTCTTGATCGCCTGGCGAACCTGCGGCGAGTCGGGCTGCCCCGACGCGCGCAGCAGCGTATCGACGTCGGCCTGCGTGATCGGCGTGCCGTTGACCGTCGCGACGGTCGCCGCCGTCTGCGCGTGGACAGGACCGATCAATGCGCCTGCGAGCGCGGCAATCAGCAACAGGCGGTTCGGTGTCGTTTTCATCTTCATCGTTTCGTCACTTCGAGCATGGAAAGCGCGGCACGGGGTGGCCGCGCCCGTTCATCGTGCACACCTGCACACGCAGCGTCTGCGTGTGCCGCTGTCATTGTGCACGGAACGGCATTTCCGCGTCGGGAGGTTGGGGAGAGGCCGCGCAACGCGGCACGGCGCGCATTGTGCGCGCCGTTCATTGCATTCGTGTTGTGCAGCAATCCCGCGAGAACGCCCCGATTGCCGTCATGACTTCGCGAGTACGGCCGCCAGCCGAAGCGGCCGCGCGTTCAGCGGCTCAGGGCGTCCACCGGTACACGGTGATGCTGTCCCCTTTCACGTTGTTCTTCATCACCACGTACTCGCCATTCGACCGGCGGTACGCGCGGATGCTGTACATCGCGTCGATTGCGCTGCTGGTATCGACGGTCGCGGGGCTTGCATTGACCAGCGTGGCGTCGAGATTGCCGGTGGTGAGGTTGAACGCGTCGACGTTCGGCCACAGCGGCCCGCTGCTGCTGAACCAGTAGCCGACGAACAGATGATTGCCCACCGCGTCGATCGATTTCGCGCCGCTGTGCGGCAGCGTGATCACCGGATCGGGCTTCGTTGTGTTGCCGGCGCTCCAGCCGTGATACACCTCGATGCGCGTGCCGATCGACGTCCAGTCGTTGCTGCCGGCCGCCCCTTGCGCGAGCACCATCGTGTCGCTGTCCGCGAGATAGACGATGCGCGTCAGCGGCACGATGCTGGCCGGAATGCGGGTCGCGACGCCCGGCCCCCACGACGGCTTGCCGTTCGCGTCGAAGCCGCTCAGCGGGTAATGCGTGATCGCACCGGTCTTGTCGAGGCCGGTCCACACGCCCCCCTTGCTGTCGAGGCTGAAGCCGCTCGTCACGCGTTGCGTCGTGTTGAACGCGGGGCCCGGAATCGATCCGTCCGGAATCGCGATATAGCCGTTCGCCGCGTTGAAATGGTAGAAGTAGAAGACCGGCGGATTCTGGCCGGCCGCGACGAGGATCCGGTTCGCGCCCACTGACGTGAGCAGCCCGAAGTGTTCGTCGCGCTGCGTATCGCTCATGTTGATGCGCGGGTCCGACGGGTAGGCGAACGGGTCGACGGTGTTCGCGACGAACTTGCCGCCCGCGGTACCACTGTACACGTGCGTGCCGCCGTAGAACAGCGCGCCGTCCGTGACGGGGTCCGGCGCGGCGATGCCTTCGAAGTTCAGCGACTGCAGCGTGTAGCGCAGGCTCCCCGTGCTGCTGTACGCATGAATGTCGGTCGCGCCGTTGCGGCCGAGATCCCAGCTGCCGCCCCACGGGTTGTTGAGCACGTAGAGGTTGCCGCCGGTGTCCTTGCCGATCCCGACGATGCGCGTGAAGCGCTGCGCGCCGACCTGCCCCTTGATGCCCGTCGTCGTGTCGAGATAGCCGCCGCGCACACCGAACGTGCCGGCCAGCGCGGGGCGGCCCGCTATCGAATAACGCTTGATGTTCTGGTCGGGGCCTTCGTCGCCCACCAGCAGCTGGGCGGCCGCCGCATCGACATACAGCGCCGACGGCTGCGAGCCGGCCGGCATCCGGATCGTGTTCAGCAACGCACCGGCCGGGCTGAAGCCGACGATCGAGCCCGCCGCCTTCTGCGCGACCCACACGTTGCCCGCGCCATCCACCGCGAGTGCGCCCGGCGCCGGCACGTCGATGTCGCGCTGCCACACGCCGTCGGTGGTGAACACGCGCACGCGATTGCCGTAGAAATCGCTGGCATAGAGCAGCGAGCCGGCCGTCGCGAGCCCGGTGACGACATCGATGCGCGGCTGGTTCGTCGCCGCGCTGATCTGGATCACGCGGTCGCGATACTTCGTCGCGCGGTTGTAGCGTCCCACCGCACCGCTGCCGTACGTCTTGCCAGGCTGCAGCGCGACGAACAGCGACGTCGCGTTGCCGGTGATCGCGCTGCCCTGGAATTCCGAATGCGTGCCGATCGAGCCGATGCTCTTGCCGTTCTGGTAGATCGCGACGCCGCCTTCATCCTCGTCCCACATCGACGCCGTGTAGATCACGCCTTCGGGCGCGACCCACATCGCGCGCGCGACGTTGCCGACGTGCGCCGCGAGCGTGCCGTACGTATTCGCCAGCCAGTCGGTGGTATTGCCTGCATGAGTCGCCGGCGCAATTGCGGCGATCGCTGCGGCAAGAAGCGCAGCCTGGATTCGTTTACTGGCGACCATGACGGATGCGCTCCTGAATGAGGCAAACATTCACATGAGGGATCGGGCCGGCCAGATGGCTTGAAATCCGCGATGCGGAACTTCTTCCCCTGAATCATCTGGCGCAGTCGGTATTACGTACGGCATGCCTTCGATAATGAGCAGGGCGAGAATAGCGTTATATAAATCGAAAAAAATTGCGGACCGCACGCTTGCGGCAAGCGCGACTGCGCAACAGTGAATGTTCACTTGCGCGCCTGAACGGGAATGGAGAGAGTCAGGCGTTCGCCTGCGGGAATATCGCCGCTTGTCCAGCGACGACAGATTGAAACGGCGGACGCTTTTACCGGAAAATCGGAACAGGCCGCCGCATACGGCGCAAAGTCATTGCACAAAACAAATCGCCGGCCTGAATCCGTATCGAATCCAGGCCGGCGATCGTCATGGACGCCGGGGCAGGCAACGCGTCGCCGCGTTGCCGCGCATCATGCCGATGTCTCCCGTACCTTCACGTCGGCAACCGTGCCGCCGTCCGACTCGTTGTCGTCGCGCGGATCACCGAGCTGCCCTTCCCACTTCGCGACCACGGCCGCCGCGATCGAGTTGCCGACCGCGTTGGTGGCCGAGCGCCCCATGTCGAGGAACATGTCGACGCCCATGATCAGCAGCAACCCGGCCTCGGGCATGTTGAACTGGTTCAGCGTCGCGGCGATCACGACCAGCGACGCGCGCGGCACGCCGGCCATCCCCTTCGACGTCACCATCAGCATCAGCAGCATCGTGATCTGCGTGCCGAGCGGCAGATGGATGCCGTACACCTGCGCGATGAACAGCACCGCGAACGTGCAATACATCATCGAACCGTCGAGGTTGAACGAGTAACCGATCGGCAGCACGAAGCTCGAGATCTTGCGGTTCACGCCGAAGCGGTCGAGCGCGTCCAGCAGCTTCGGATACGCGGCCTCGGAGCTCGCCGTCGCGAACGACAGCAGGAACGGCTCGCGGATCAGCCGGATCAGCGTGAACGCACGCTTGCCGAGGAACGTCACGCCGGCGAGCGTCAGTACGCCCCACAGCAGCGCGAGCGCCAGATAGAAGCTCGCCATGAACTTCGCGAACGTCAGCAGGATGCCGAGCCCTTCGGTCGTGATCGTCGACGCAAGCGCCGCGAAGACCGCGATCGGCGCAAACCACATCACCGCGCCCGTCACCTTCAGCATCACCTGCGCGAGATCCTCGATCACGCCGGTCAGGCGCTTGCCCGCATCGCCCAGCGCGGACAGCGCGGTGCCGAAAAAGATCGAAAACACGACGATCTGCAGGATTTCATTGTTCGCCATCGCCTCGGCGATCGACTTCGGCACCAGGTGGACCACGAAATCCTTCAGCGTGAAGGCGCCCGTCTTCAGGTTGAGCGCCGCATCGGAAGGCGGCAGCGGCAGGCTCAGGTGGCTGCCCGGCTGCAGGATCGTCGCGGTCAGCAGACCGAGCAGCAGCGACGTGAACGATGCGATGAAGAACCAGCCGAACGCCTTGACGCCCACGCGGCCCACCGCGCTGCCGTCGCCCATCTGCGCAATGCCGACGGTCAGCGTCGCGAATACCAGCGGCGCAATGATCATCTTGATCAGTCGCAGGAACACGTCGGACAGCAACGACACGTAGCCGGCGACTTCCTTCGCCATTTTCGGGTCGGGAAACGCGCTATGGCATGCGTAACCCACGGCGATACCAAGAATCATCGCGACAACGATGTACTTGGTAATGTTGTGCTTCTTCTTCATTAGTAATCCAAATTACAAAACGTATGTTGCTAACGGCTGGCAAATCATTCGCGTCCGGCTGCGAATCGGAACCTGTGTCGCCGCGCGGGCGACGCGTCCGCTTTGGCGGTCTCTGGCGGTCGCCTGGGCGGACAAGGGGGGGCATTCTAACGCAAATGGCGCACCGGCTTTCAAATCTGAAAGCGGCGCCGGTTGATTTGCGTCCGGATGTCGTCGTAAAAGGCGGGTTTGTCGCGATCCGGCCCGCTTCCTGTGGGGCCGGATGCCGGGGAATGCAGGCGGATCAGGCAGGGAACGGCGCGGCAGGCCCGTGGATGCGTCAGGGCGCGGGGGCCCGGCCGAACTGTGCGAGAAAGTCCGCCGCCTCGGCGGCAAACCGTTGCGCGAGCGCGCGCGCATGACCGGTGCGCTGGAAGCTCCCCATCAAATCCCGTGCGCCGCCATCGTCGGCCAGCAGCAGCAACGCTTCCTGCCGGCGCGTGCGGCCATCGAGCGCTTCGACCTCGATCGACAGGCCGCCCGTGCTGACCGGCCACAAGATCAACGACGTCGTCACGATATTGAGCAGCGGCGACGCGTCGGCCACGCGCGTGATGCGAACGCGAACGGTGAGCGAGGGGCCGGCATCGCCGCTCGCCGGCGCGGCGAAGCGCTTGTGCAGTTCCGCTTCCAGGCTGTGCTGCAGCACATCCCGCACCGCCTGAACCTCGTCGGGTGACACGTCGGCCGATACGGACGGCGTGGCCTGCACCGACTCGACGACGACCCGCTCATAGCGGCCCAGATCGGCCGGCCGCGGCGGCACCGCCATGCCATGCTCGCCGCTTTTCACGAGCCCGCGATAGGACACCGCCTCGCCGGACTTCACCACCTCCGGCGGCGTCGCGCAGGCACCGAGCAGGAGGACGCACACGATCGGCAACAACCGGCTGCACCGTTTGAGCAAGCCTGCAAGCGCATGTATCCAATAATAAACGGAGTACTTCGTCTCGTTAATGAGCAAAAAAAACGACCCGGGCGGGCGGGCCGATGCGTGAACGACGTCGGGCGTCATTGTCTGCATGATGCGATGTTCCTCATGAAGGGCAGCGTGGGGTGTCAGGAAACCAGGACGTAGGTCCGGAAGAAGTCGCCGAGCGCGGCGGCCATGTGCTCGATGTCGCTCGCGGTCCCGAGGCTCTGGTCGAGCCACAGGCCGTTGAACAGCGAGAAGACGATGTTCGCGGCCCCGGCCGGATCCAACGATGGCCTGACCCAGCCATCGGCCTGGCCGCTCGCCAGCACGCGCGCGAACTCCCCGCGCAACTTCCGGTCGAGTGCGACGAAATCGGGACGGCGGTCGGCGTCGCGCGCAAGTTCGAGCCAGCTGTCGACACCGAGGCCGCCATCGGTCTGCCCCGTCATCCCGGCCAGTTCGTCGGCCGTGATGCGAGCGAGCCGCGTCAACCCTTCCCGGTTCAGAAAACGCTCGACATCCTGCGTATAGCGCTCCACCTCGGCCACGATGATCGCGTCGATCATCTCGCGCTTGTCGGCGAAGTAGCGGAACACCGCGCCCGCGCTCATGTCGGCCGCCGCGCAAATATCTTCGGTGCGCGCGCCGTGGAACCCCTTGGCCTTGAAGACTCGGGCGGCCGCGGCAAGGACCTGCTCCCGGCGCTGCCGATGAAGGTTTTCGTTGCGTGTGCGAGCCATGCTTGCAGAGATAACCGGACTAATTCGTCGCATTATATGGAAAGCGCCCGTCGAGATCAAATCCCGGGGGCACATCTTCCAGTCAGGTTCACCGGAGATCGTCACGCCGGTGGCGACACGATCAAGCGATCGCGACACATTTTCACAAAGATGCGCAGACCTCGACACTACGGCACGTAAACGATATGTAATATTTGGAAATGTTTCGCCTTGACGCCATCCCTTGACGTCAATGCGCGATCCAGAGCCGGAAATGCAGCACCGTGTTCGAGTCATTGCTCCCATCAGGCTGAGTCGTTCTTTTCATCAGGATTCCTTTGAAGTGAGCGATCGAGAAAAAACGGCATCGTGATGAACATTCTGTACACCAACTTCCACGGCGATTACGGCGGCGGCCAGGACACCTACGTCCGCGATCTCGCCGTCGCGATGAGCCGCCATCACAGCGTGACCGTCGCGTCGCCGGAGGGGAGCCGCCTGTCGCGACTGTTGAAGGACAGTCCCGGCGTGGCCATCTTCGACATGGAATTCAAGCCGCGCTGGAACCGGCTCTGCCAGGAAATCGTCCGGCTGCGCCAGCGGATCGTCGCCGAGCGCTTCGACGTCATCCACGTCAACGGGTCCGCCGATCACCGGCAGGTGATGCTGGCGCTGCTCGGGTGCCGGTACCGGCCCGCGGTCGTGCTGACCAAGCACAACACCTATCGCGCCGACAGCTTCGGCAACCAGTTGCGCGCCCGGCTGGCCACCGACCACACGATCGCGGTCAGCGACTACGTCGCGAGCATGCTCGCGCTGCGCTCGCCGTATGGAAACGTGACGGTGGTCAAGCACGGCGTGCGCCGGCCGGCTGCCGAACGGCTGGCGGGCGACGAGCTCCGCCGCCGCAAGATCGCGCTGTTCGGGTCGTCCGGTGCGGATGCGATCGTGCTGGGCAGCAGCGCCGGCACTGCGCCGGAAAAAGGCTGGATGGATCTGATCGCGGCGCTCGGCCGCCTGCCCGAACCCGAGCGCGAGCGGTTTCGCGTACTGCTGGTCGGCGCGGAGCCCTCCGGCGAGCAACGCGAGCAGATCGCGCGGCACGGCATGGCGTCGCGCACCGCCTTCACCGGACGGCTCGACGACGTACGGACACCGTTCTCGATCATCGACGTGTCGTTCGTCCTGTCGTACCACGAGAGCCTGTCGTACGCGTGCCGCGAAGCGATGTCGCTCGGCTGCCCGGCCATCGTGACGCGCGTGGGCGGGCTGCCCGAGAACGTCGAGCCGGGCGTGGACGGGTGGGTCGTCCCGCCGCGCGAACCCAAAGCGATCGAGGCGATCCTGCGCGCGATCGTGCGGGAACCCGGCTGCGTTCGCGCCATGGGGCGCAGCGCGCGGCTGAAAGGCAAGCACGAATTCTCGTTCGACAAATTCGTCGAGGCGACCTTGTCCGTCTATCAGAACTCGATTCGACACAACCCCTATCGCTGGGTGACATCCCTGGGAACCACGAAATGGCAATGAATATCTGGAAGAAGTACTGGGATCTGCGCACGCAGGAATGCCCGTGCGACGTGCACTTCGTCGAATGGCTGGAATCCGTGCGCCTCAAGGGCGTGCGCATCTATCACTTCGGCACCGGCGGCCATCACCATGTCGGCGTCGAATGCGCGCGGCCGCACCTGAACAACACAGTCTTCGGCGTGACGGCGTCGCCGAAGGAATACAAGTCGTATGTCGATCTCGTCACGCGGCAACCCGAGGTGAGCAAGACCTATCTCGCGTATTTCGGCGACATCTACACGAGCAATTCGGGCCTGCTGCCGGCATTCGACGTCGTCACGCTGTTCCATCTGTGCGAATTCCGCGACGAGTCGAACAGCCGCTACGGCGCGAAGACCGACGAAGAGGTGCTCGACCTGTTCGCACGCCATACCACACCCAACGGCCACCTGCTGTTCTACAAGGGTTCGTCGGCGTACCGGAAGGCCGAGCCAATCATTACGCAATGGGCGGCGAATGCCGATTTCGTCGAGGTCGGCGACTTCAAGACCCTGCGGATTTTCCGCAAGGCCGCGTAACCCCGCTTTCCCGCGATCCGCCGATGCTTGCGCGCACCCCACGCTATCCGATCCTGATGTATCACCAGATCCGCCCGCTGCCGCCGCCGCCCGACCGGCTGCGCGGCCTGAGCGTCGCCCCCGACGCGTTCCGCCGCCAGATGACGCTGTTCAAGCGGCTCGGCTACCGCGGTGTGAGCGTGCGCGAACTCCAGCCGTACCTGCGCGGGGAGCGCAAGGGCAAGGTCTTCGGCATTTCGTTCGATGACGGCTTCCTCAACGTGCTGACGCACGCGATGCCCGTGCTGGACGCGCTCGGGTTCACCGCGACCTGCTACTTCGTCGCCGGCCGGTTCGGCGGGGCGAACGACTGGGACGCAGATGCCCATACGGCACGCTCGCCGCTGATGACGCGCGAGGATATGCTCGCGTGGCGCGATCACGGCCATGAAATCGGCTCGCATACGCTGGATCACGTCGCGCTGTCGTATGTGCCGACGCCCGTATCGGACTTCCAGCTGACCGAATCGAAGCGGCAACTCGAAATGCTGAGCGGCCGGCGTGTCGAATCGTTCTGCTATCCGTACGGCGACCTGGACGCGCGCGTGCGCGACCAGGTCATGGACGCCGGGTACGGCAACGCGACGACCACCCGGCGCGGATGTGCCAGCGCGGCCGACGATCCGTTTCTGCTGCCGCGGATTCCGGTGGCGGGCGGAGTCGGGGCCGTGCGGCTGTGGTTCAAGTGTGCGAGCGGGCGGTTCCGAAGGACCCGGTAGCATGCGCCGCCTCCGGCGTACCCGCCGACACTCCGATACCCGTCCATGCCGCGACGACACATGGACGGGCTCCGCCGTCCGCTCAAACCGGCGGACGAAACACGCGCGTCGCTGACGGCGCGCGTGCCTGCTGCTTCAGGTAAGCCAGCGCATCGTCGAGCTTCAGCACGTGCTGCTCCCCGCCTCTCGTCCGCAACGACACCTCGCCGGCGAGCGCCTCCTTCGGCCCCGTTACCGCGACGATCGGCGCGGCCAACTCCCGCGCATCGAAGATCTTGCGTGGCAAGCGTTCCGAACGAAAATCCCGCAGCACCCGGCAACCGATTTCTTCGAAGGCGAACGCCGTATCGTCGGCAAACGCGCGGTCGCCCTCCCCGATGTTCGCGACGACGATCTGATCCGGCGCCAGCCACGTCGGCAGCCACCCTTCATAGTGCTCGAGCAGAATCCCGATGAACCGTTCGAGGCTCCCGAGCACCGCGTGATGCAACATGACGGGCGTGGCCTTCGCACCGTCCTCCGCAACATAGGTTGCGCCGAGCCGCTCCGGCAACACGAAGTCGAGCTGGATCGTTCCGCACTGCCACTTCCGCCCCTGACGGTCGAGCAAATGAAACTCGAGTTTGGGGCCGTAGAACGCGCCTTCGCCCGCCAGGACCGCGAAATCCAGGCCCGCCGCTCGCGCAGCGGACGCCAGCATCGCTTCCGCGCGATCCCACACCGCATCGTCGCCGGCTCGAAGCGCCGGCCGCGTCGACAGCGCCACGTCGAATCCGTCGAACCCGAAGTCTGCGTAGATCGTCTTCAGCAGCACGCAGAAGCGCGCCACTTCGGCCTCGACCTGATCGGGCATGCACAGCACGTGGGCGTCGTCCTGCGTGAACGCACGGGCACGCATGAGGCCGTGCAATGCCCCCGACGGCTCCGCCCGGTGAACCGCGCCGAACTCCGCATACCGGACCGGCAGATCGCGATACGAACGCGTGCCTTTCCTGAAGACCTGTACATGGCCCGGGCAGCTCATCGGCTTCAGGCAGTATGGCTTGCTGTCGCTCTCGAGCGAAAACATGTTTCGCCCGAACTTCTCCCAATGACCGCTCTGCTCCCATAGCTCGCGCGAGACAATCTGAGGTGTCCTGACTTCTGCGAAGCCGGCCTGCCGCATCCGGGCACGAATATATTCCTCGACGACGCGAAAAAGGATCATGCCGCGCGGATGCCAGAAAATGGCGCCCGGGCTTTCATCCTGCTGGTGAAACAGATCGAGCCTGTTGCCAAGCACTCGATGATCGAAATCGTCCATCACGTTCTCCGTTGACGTCAGGTGCCGGTCGAACGGAGCATGAAAAAAGCCCCGTCCGTTTCCGGCGGGGCTTCTGGGGAAGATCGACGCATGGATCTACGACGTGCAACCTCCCCCCAGCCCGCCATTGGCGGTCGTGGTGGTGGTCGTGGTGGTCGTGACGAAACGTGCGTTCATGCGATGAATCTAGTCAACCTCGTGCCACCTGTCAATCAGGCGTTCGAATTTACCCGAATGAATCGCGTCGCACGATCGCGCTGCGCCGGCGATCCGCTGCACCGGACCGCAAGCAGTCACCCGGAAGGGCGACGCCCGTCGGCACTTGCGCCGACGCTGCCTCCGTTCCGACCAGTTTGGTCATCCCGCTGATCACGCCGACGTGATCCTTCGGCACCCGATCCGCGGCCACCCAGCAACCCGCCGCGACCGTGGCGGGAACACAGGCCGGGCAGATCCGGCGCGAAACCCGCGAGGCTGGCGGTATCGGTTCCGACATGAACAGGGAACAGCAGTCGACCGATATCACGAGTAGACGCAGGGGCAGAACAGGCTCGCCCAGAGAAAGTAGCGTCAAAAACTACAAGCTGAAATAAATGCTGCCGGGGCTTCCAGCAGGCAGCGCGACGCGAACGTCAATTGGACAAAGCAGATGTTCGGAGCGAATGCCAACGACAGCGACTATGACGTCGCGGCAGAAATGGCCCTCGAAGCGGCTCGCCAAAATTCACTCGTGTGGGCATGGATTAGTGAGCGTATCGATAACGATATCAGAGCGAGAAACAGCACAAGTCAATCCGCAAACCCAAGCCCGGACCAATCCGTGAGTCAGCTTTCTGATCGTTCTGGGCGCGCGAGCTTCTTTCAACTCGTGTGTCGACCTTTGATGAGCAAGTCGTTTCAGAAGGGCGCACTGAAGACCTGCTGTGTTTCGTCACAGCGCTCAATAACAGGTACAGCGGGATAGCGGCGGATACACCCGTCGCGAGCATACAAAATGGCGACTAGCCAACACGGGTTGCCGGCGCGGACGCGAGCGAAGTTTGCCTGCCTGAGGACAACGCTTGGCCCGGCTCACACAGGACGCCCCGAAGTGCTTTCCTTCGACTTGACCGTCGATGGGACGCTCGTCTCTATCGTCACCTGGATGGGCCGCATCTGGAAAAATACCCAACTCGTCGTGCTGCTCGCGCGAGATTCTCGTCAGCCGCCCTGCCTTGGCATTCAGTCGGCTGGAACCACCGATAAGATTCCGCTGCCCATTACCGCCCTCACGACCATGAAAATCGCCGCTTCTCGAAGAGGGCTAAAATCAGATCGCCGAGTTAGGTAAAATCCCACTTGTGTCCGCTCACTCGTCACATCAAGGTGATGAAAAATAATCAAACAGACCGAGGCGCGCTCTTCCTGAATGACAACGCGATACCAGGCTGCTACGAGACCATCATTCGCGAGAATTACAGAGTGGAAGGGGATATCGGGTGCCTTCAAAGGGCAGTCTGCCCATTTTCGACATGCGGACCGGAAAACCCACGCGCTAGATACCGCTTGTCCAATATATTGTTCATCGCTATTAGTCGCATTTCACGAGAATGTTCAATTCCCCTCCCGATCTACGCCAGTGGTACTACTTCGTGGCAGTTGCTGAAGAGCGGCACTTCGGTCGCGCGGCCGTGCGCCTTTCAATCACCCAACCTCCCCTCTCACAGGCAATTCGTTCCCTGGAGCGGGAACTCGGCGTCGTTTTATTTGCGCGCACGAACCGAACGGTTGCGCTAACCCCGGTCGGCGAAGCGTTGCTCCCCGAGGCGCGCAAACTGCTCGCTGAGGCTGAAGCGCTTCCGCGACTCGCGCAGAGCCTCGCGCGCGGCGAAACCGGGAAACTGTCATTCGCATTTGTTTCCATTGCCGATTACGGGCTCCTGCCATCGCTGCTACGCGAATTCGGCGCCCGCTATCCGCTAGTGCGGCTGCAACTCACCGAAGCGACAAGCGACGTTCAAATCGACGCGCTGGTCGCAGGCCGCATCGACGCGGGCCTGATTATCCCGCCAGTATCGCCGCGCTACGCGGCTGAAATATCGTATTTTCCGGTCTTGAGCGAACCACTCGTGCTCGCGATGCCGGCCGGCGCGTCGAACGCACCCGAGGACGTACCCATTCATCTGCCAGACGTCGCAGCGCTTCCGCTCGTGATTTTCCCGCGGCATCTCGCACCGGCTTTCTACGACACCATTATGGAGTGCTACAGTTCTGCCGGCGTCGTTCCTCGCATTGGTCAGGAGGCGATCCAGATGCAAACAATCGTCAGTCTCGTTTCCGCCGGCATGGGCGTCGCCCTGGTTCCGCAATCGCTTCGCAACTTGCGACGCACGGGCGTCGTCTATCGCCCTCTGGCACACGGGCCATCCATCGTTGAAACGGGTCTTGTGTGGCGGAAAGACGATATCGGGCACGTCCTCGCCAGCTTCATCAACATCGTGCGAACCCTCGCACCTCAAACGAGACAAATTTAATCCCGAGAACGGTCAACGCTCGAGACCGATTCGCCATCCGCTCACGGCTCGACCATCCATACGCGCGTCAATACGCGCGCTCGAGTTGCTCGGTCATTTAAAGCGTCGGGCATGCTCGTCCATTTGTCGGCGCCGTCGCATCCGATCGAAAAGACCGCTTGCTCGTCCATCTTCCGGGTAGAAACGCAGCACCCCGTCCGGTAGCCGGCCAACCAAGCATGGCATCCGTTGCCAACGCAAACAAAGAAGCCCCGCGTATTGGGGCTCCGTCCCACCAGTCGGATCCACGCTGGATCACACTTGCAACGCCTACGTGAGCGCGCTCAATGCAGCCCCCGCGGCACTTCGCCGAGCGTCGGGTGCGCGTGGATCGTGCCGCCGATATCGGCCACCGGCACACCCACCTCCGGCAACTGCAAGCGCATCGCAGCCTGTCCGCGCACCGCGGCGGGCACGCACCGGCCGCCGGTCAGGCCTTGCCGTGCCCCAGCGATCCAGGGCCGGACGAAAATTCGCGCACGCCGTCGCGATTGATGCCGAAGCCGAGGCCCGGCGCATCCGGCAGCGCCAGCGTGCCGTCCTGCTCGGCCGGCAGGCCGGTAAACAGGTTCCGGCAGATCTCCACCGCGACAACGTGCCACTCGACCGACCCGCCGTTCGCGAGCCCGCCGTGCAGGTGCATGTTGTGGAACGGGAACGTGCCGCCGTTGTCGATCGGCACGCCGAACGCCTGCGCGAGCGCGGCCGCACGCGCCGCGACCGAAAAGCCGCCGCACACGCATACGTTGGGCTGCAGGATGTCGACGGACTCGTTCACGAGGAAATCGCGGAACCGGAACAACTGCCCCTCGCTCTGCCCGGTCGCGACCGGAATGCCGCCGCGTTTTCTCAGGTCGGCGAGCTTGACGGGATCGTTGTCGGCAATCGGCTCCTCGAAAAAGCCGATGTCGCAGTCGGCCACGCGCTCGGCGAGCCGCAGCGCGTGATAGTGGTCGAGCCCGCAATTCGCGTCGATGTAGATTTCCGCGGCATCGCCCACCGCATCGCGGACGGCCCGCACGCGCGCCACGTCGTCAGCGACGACCTGGTCGAGCGGCCGGCCTTCGTTGCGGCGCGCCAGCGCGTGATAGCCGACGATCATCTTGATGCGTCGGTGCCCGGCGCCGACGAGCGCGCGCGCGGCATGCGTCAGCTCTGCGCGCTCGAGCGACGCGAAGCCGAACGTCGTGTACAGCGGCACCACCGGGCGCGCGCCGCCGAGCATTTTCCATACCGGCATGCCGGCGATCTTGCCGATCGCGTCCCAGACCGCGATGTCGATCGCGGAGATCACGTGCCCCGCGTAGCCGGTCTGCCCGCGCGGGCACAGCAGCCAGTAAAGCTTGTCGAGAATCCGCTCGCGCTCGACGACGTTCATCCCGACCAGGTTCGGCGCGGCAACGTGATCGATCGCGGCGGCCACGACCGCTTCGTCGGTGATCGCCGTGAAGCCGTGGCCGGTCACGCCCTGCGACGTCTCGATTTCGACGATGACGCCCGACAGCTTGCCGGACAACCGGACACCGGCGATCTCGGCGTCGCCGCGCGCGAACACCGGCGTCGCGGTCATTTTCACGATGGTGTGCTGCATGTTTGCTCCGTTTTGTTTTGATGAGTGCAACAGGACTTCGTCAGGCCGCGCGTTCGCGCGGCATCACCGGCTCTGCGCGCGACGCAGCACGAACGTGACGCCGATGCCGGTCAGCAACCCCCAGAACGCGCCGCCGATGCCGAAGAACGCGTGGCCGGCGATCGTCACGAGGAAGGTCAGGATCGCGGCTTCGCGCGCCTCCTTGTCGGTGAATGCGTTGAGCAGCGCGCCGCCGAGCGCGTTCATCAGCGCGAGGCCCGCAACGGCCTCGATGATGATCGGCGGTGCGACCGCGATGAAGAGCGTCGCCGCGCTCGCGGCCAGCCCGTACACGATGTACGCGGCGCCGCACACGATGCCCGCCCAGTAGCGGCGCGATTCGTCGGGGCCGGCCTCGTCGCCCGCGCACAGCGCGGCGGTGATCGCGGCCAGCCCGATCGGCGGTGCGCCGAACGGCGCCGCCAGCAGGCTGCACAGCCCCGTGGCGGCGAACAGCCGCGACGCTTCGGGCCGGTAGCCGTTCACGTTGAGCACCGCGACGCCCGGAATGTTTTGCGACGCCATCGTCACGATGAACAGCGGCACGGCGACGCTCATCATCGTCTCCGCCGAGAACACCGGCGCGACGAGCGCGAGATGCGGCATCATGCCGTCCGCACCGATGCCTCCCGTCTTTGCGATGAACGCGATCACGATCAGTGTCGCGACTGCCGCGCACGGCACCGCGAGGATCTTGCGGATCCGCATCATGACGACCCAGACGAGCAGGATCGGCGCGACGACCAGCGGGTACCGCGCGAGCGCATGCACCGGTGCGACGCACAGGTTCAGGATGATCCCGGCGAGCATCGCGTTCGCGATCGGCAACGGGATCTTCGAGATCGCGCGGCCGAGCGGCTTCCACAGCCCGGCCAGCGTCAGCAGCACGCCGGTCAGCACCAGTGCCCCGACCGCCGCCGGATAGCCGCCTTTCACCGCGCCCAGGCCGAGCAGCAGCGCGGCACCGGGCGTCGACCACGCGACGCTGACGGGCATCCGGGTCCGGACGCTGAGCACGATGCCGGCCAGCCCCATCACGATCGACACGGCCATCAGGCCCGACGCGGCCTGCGCGCGCGTCGCGCCGACGTTCGTCAGCGCATTCACGATCAGCGTGAATGTCGACGCGAACCCGACGAACGACGCCAGCGCGCCTGCGCCGGCCGCGCGTGCCGAGAACCCGCGTTCGGTTTTCATTTCCGCGATACTGCTCATCTGTCCTCCGTGGAATGGATTCGGTACAGCAGCGGCCTCATCGCGCGTCGCGCGCCGGCTCGCCGCACTCCTGGTTCAGCGTTCCCGCGTGATACGCGGCGAGGAACGCGTCGAAATTGCCGATCTGCGTGCGTTCCAGATCGGCCTGGCGGCTCAGCGACTCGGCCGCCGTCGCATCGAATCGCGCCTTCAGGTCAGCCGGCAGCGGCCGCGCGCGGAAGTCCCCGGTATGCGTACGCGACTGCCGCATCCCGAACGCAAAGCACGCGCCGCGCGGGTCGTCGCGCAACGTGTGCAGCGCGTCGAGCACAAGTGCCGACGGCGTCGCCCGCGGATCGTCGAGCTTCGCGTATTGCGCATCGAGCGCCGCGGTCGTGCGCGTGTCGCCGCGCTGGAGATCCAGCACACCGGCCGCCTCGTGAACGCGTGCGAGCAGTTCGTGCGCCCAGGTGCGCAGCGCAACGCGTTCGCCGCCGCGCTGCAGTTCGAGCCCCGGGCGCCGGCCCTCCCGTGCAACCGTCGCGAAATTGCGCCGGCACGTGTCCTGTTCGGCATCCGTGAAGCACGGGCTGTCGTCGAGCGCGCAGAACAGCAGGAATGCGTCGACGAAGCGCAGCGTCGTCTCCGCTACGCCGTGCGGTGCAAACGGATCGATATCGAGGCACCGCACTTCGACGTACTCGACGCCGCGGCCGCGCAACGCATCGAGCGGCCGTTCACCGCTGCGCACCGTGCGTTTCGGGCGAATCGCCGAATAGAACTCGTTCTCCATCTGCAGCAGGTGCGTGCTGAGCTGCAGCCACTCGCCATCGCGCTTCGCACCGATCGCCTGGTACTCGGGACACGGCTGCGCGACGGCCCGCGCGAGCCCTTCCAGATAGGCCGGCAATGTGTCGAGGCACGGCGCGAACGCGCCCTGCACCCGGTTCTGGTAACCGAGGTCGCTCATGCGCAGGCTCGTCGCGTACGGCCGGTACAGCGTCTGTGCATCGAACGTGTCGAGGTCGTGCAGGTCGCCCGCGACGAAGCCCGCGCACAACGCCGGCGATGCACCGAACAGGTACAGCAGCAGCCAGCCGTAGCGGTGGAAATTGCGGATCAGCGCGAAATAGCCGGCCGAACGCGCGTCGTGCCCGTCGCGGCCGGCCGGCGTGCGCCCGTCGCGCAGCAGCGGCCACACGGCATCCGCGAGCGAATAGTTGTAGTGAATCCCGGCGATGCACTGCATCGCCTTGCCATAGCGGAACGCGAGCCCGCGCCGGTACACGTGCTTCAGGATGCCGAGGTTCGACGTGCCGTACCACGCGATCGGAATGCGGCGATCGTCGTCGAGCGGACACGGCATCGACTGGCTCCACAGCAGCTCGTCGCCGATCGCATCGCACGCGTAGCGATGCAGCTCGTCGAGCCGCTCGATCACGTCGGCGGCGTCGTGCTGCGGCGGCGTGACGAACTCGAGCAGCGGCTCCGCATAGTCGGTCGTGATCGACGGGTGCGTGAGCGCCGCGCCGAGCGCGCGCGGATGCTGCGTCATCGCGAGCCGGCCGGCGGCATCGACGCGCAGCGTCTCGCGCTCGACGCCGCACAGCCCGTGGCCGAGCAACGGCAGGTGGGCCGCGTCGCTCAGCACGCCCAGCCGGCGGCGATAGGTCGTCGTCATCCACGTGTGTCTGGGTGAAGCTTCATGGGTCATTACGGTCTCCCGTCACGAAATCGGATGCGGCGCCGCTCAGTCGAGCGGGCTCTTCGGCCGCGGCAGGCCGATGTTCTCGCGCAGCGTCGCGCCTTCGTAGCGCGTGCGGAACAGGCCACGCCGCTGCAGCTCGGGCACCACCATCGTCACGAAGTCGTCGTAGCCGTCGGGCACCGTGTAGAACACGACGATGAAGCCGTCGCATGCCTCCGTCATCAGCCACTCCTCCATCTGGTCGGCGATTTCCGACGCCGTGCCGACCATTTCGCCGGTGCCGGATTCGGCTGCCCGCTTCGCAAGCTCGCGCACCGTCAGCCCCTCGCGACGCGCCAGCGCCGCCCATTCGCGCTGGTTGCCCTGCCCTTGTTCGGTATGCGGCAGCTCCGGCAACGGCTTGTCGGGATCGAATTTCGAGCAGTCGACGCCGAGCCGGATCGACAGGTTCGGAATGTTGCTGTCGACGTGCACGAGATCGTCCATGTAGCGCTTCTTCGCCAGCGCCTCGGCACGCGTGCGGCCGACGTACACCTGGTTCGCGGGCAAGACCTTCAGATGGTCGGGATTGCGTCCGGCCGCGACCGCGCGCGACTTCACGTCGCGATAGAACGCGCGGCCCGTCTCGATGCTGCGTGCGTTGCCGAACACGAGATCGGCCGATCGCGCGGCCATGTCGCGCGCCTCCTCGGACGCCCCGGCGAGCGCGATCACCGGCCAGCCCTGGACCGGCCGCGCAACGTTGAGCGGCCCCTTCACCGAGAAGAACTTGCCCTTGTGGTTGAGCGGCCGGATCCGGTCGAGATCGGAGAACACACCGGCTTCCTTGTCCATCACCAGCGCATGATCGGACCAGCCGTCCCACAGCCCCGTCACGACCTGGAAGAACTCTTCCGCGCGCTCGTAGCGTTCCGCGTGCCGCAACGCTGTCTCGAGCCCGAAATTGAGCGCGGCTTCCGGATTGACGGTCGTGACGATGTTCCAGCCCGCGCGCCCGCCGCTCAGGTGATCGAGCGACGCGAAACGGCGTGCGAGCAGGTACGGATCCTCGTAGCTCGTCGTGCCGGTCGCGATCAGGCCGATGCGGTCGGTGCACGCGGCGATCGCCGACAGCATCACGAGCGGGTCGTACGACGTGATCGTGCCGCTGCGCTTGAGTGCGTTCGGCGGCATCGGCATCACCGCCAGATGGTCGGCCGTGAAGACCGCGTCGAAGCATGCATGCTCGAGCTTCTGCGCAAGCGACCGGATGATCGGCCAGTTGAAATTTGCGAGCGTCGGCGCGCTGGGATGCCGCCACCACGCGGTGTGCAGGCAGATCGGTCGCATGAATCCACCCAGGCAGAGTTGCTTCGTCATACGGGGTTCCTCGTCGTCGGAATGGGGCGCAATGCGTGCGGGCCGCGCGCGGCGGGCCCGTCAGCGCGCGTCGTTGAAGCGGGCGAAGCCGGCCTCCAGATCGCCGATCAGGTCGTCGGCGTTTTCGAGACCGATGTGAAAGCGCACGCACGGGCCGCCCGGATCCCAGTGCGACGCGGTGCGGTAGGCCGAGCAGTCGAACGGCATCGCGAGGCTTTCGTAGCCGCCCCACGAATAGCCGAGCCCGAAATAGGCCAGCCCTTCGAGCAACGCGGCGACGGCCTGCGCGGGTGCCGGCCGCAGCACGACGGAGAACAGCCCGGTCGCGCCACTGAAGTCGCGCGCCCACAGCGCATGGCCGGGATCGTCCTCGAGCGCCGGATAACACACCCGCCGCACTTCCGGGCGGGCCGCGAGCCAGCGCGCCACGCGCAGCGCATTCGCCTGGTGCTGGCGAATCCGCACGCCGAGCGTGCGCACCCCCCGCAGCGCGAGAAACGCATCGTCCGAGCCGATGCACTGCCCCGTGTCGCGCTGGTACTGCTCGAGCGCGGGCAGCGCGCGCGCCGACGCCGACACCATGCCGATCATCACGTCGGCATGGCCGGCGAGATACTTGGTGCCGGCCTGGATCACGAGATCGGCGCCGTGCGCAAACGCATCGAAGAACAGCGGCGTCGCCCACGTGTTGTCGAACAGCACCACCAGCCCGCGGTCGTGCGCGAGTGCGGCGAGCGCAGGCACGTCGCACATCTCCATGCTCTGCGACGCGGGCGCTTCGAGATACAGCGCGCGCGTGTTCGGCCGGATCAGCGCGGCGAGCGTGTCGACCGACGCGCACGGATCGAAGTACGTAGTCTCGATGCCCGCGCGCCGCAGCACGCCGTCGCACAGCTGCCGGGCCGGCCGGTACACCGCATCCGTCATCAGCAGATGGTCGCCAGCCGACAGGCACGACGACAGCGCGGTCGTGATCGCGGCGAGCCCCGACGGACACAGCACCACGCCGGCGCCGTGATCGAGCGCAAGCACCGCGTCCTGCAGCGCGGCGGTCGTCGGCGTGCCGCGCCGGCCGTAAACGTATGGCTGCGTGTAGCCGAGCAGATCGGCCACGCTGGGCGCGAGCACGGTCGAGCCGCGATAGACGGGCGGATTGACGAAGCCGTGATGCGCGGCCGGCGCGCGGCCGCCCGTGACGAGCACGGTGTCGACCTGCGCGTCGGCTGCCGGACGGATCGGGGCGGGCCGCATGATCACCCCTTCACGATGCGCACCGCACCGCGCGCGGCGCTGGTGGTCATCGCCGCATACGCGCGCAACGCACCCGACACGCGGCGCTGCCGCTTCTCCGGCTGCCACGCGCGTTCGCCGCGTTCTTCCATTGCCGCACGACGACGCTGCAACTCGTCGTCGTCGACGACGACACGGATCGAGCGGTTCGGGATGTCGATCTCGATCACGTCGCCGTTCTCGATCAGGCCGATCTCGCCGCCTTCGGCCGCCTCCGGCGACACGTGCCCGATCGACAGTCCGGACGAGCCGCCCGAGAAGCGGCCATCGGTGATCAGCGCGCACTGCTTCGCGAGCCCTTTCGATTTCAGGTAGCTGGTCGGATACAGCATTTCCTGCATCCCGGGCCCGCCCCGCGGCCCCTCGTAGCGGACGATCACGACGTCGCCCGGGCCGACCGCACCGCCGAGGATGCCCTCGACCGCCTCCTCCTGCCCCTCGAACACGCGTGCGATGCCGGAAAAGCGCAGCATCCCGCCGTCGACGCCGGCGGTCTTCACGATGCAGCCGTCACGCGCGATGTTGCCGAACAGCACCGCGAGCCCGCCGTCGCGCGAGAATGCATGCTCGGCGTCGCGAATGCAGCCGGTCTTGCGGTCGAGATCGAGCTCGTCGTAGCGGTTGTCCTGGCTGAACGCGACGTGCGAACGCACGCCGCCCGGCGCCGCGCGATAGAAGCGCGCGACCGAATCGACCCGATTGCGCATCACGTCCCAGCGCTCGAGCATGTGCGCGACGCTCGGTGCATGAACCGTCGGCAGCGTCGTATTCAGCAGCCCCGCGCGATCCAGTTCGCCCATGATCCCGATCACGCCGCCGGCGCGATGCACGTCTTCCATGTGCACGTCCTGCACGGACGGCGCGACCTTGCACAGCACCGGCACGCGGCGCGACAGCCGGTCGATGTCGGCCATCGTGAACGGCACTTCGCCTTCGTGCGCGGCGGCCAGCAGGTGCAGCACCGTGTTCGTCGAGCCACCCATCGCGATGTCGAGCGTCATCGCGTTCTCGAATGCATCGCGCGTCGCGATCGAACGCGGCAGCACGCTCGCATCGTCCTGCTCGTAGTAGCGGCGCGCGAGATCGACGATCACGCGGCCGGCCTCGAGGAACAGCCGTTTGCGCTCCGCGTGCGTTGCGAGCACCGAGCCGTTGCCCGGCAGCGCGAGCCCGAGCGCTTCGGCCAGGCAGTTCATCGAGTTCGCGGTGAACATGCCCGAGCACGAGCCGCAGGTCGGGCATGCGACGTTCTCGACCGCGCGCACCTCGTCGTCCGATACCTGCTCATCGGCGGCCACCACCATCGCGTCGATCAGGTCGAACGACCGCCGCTTTCCGCGGAAGGTCAGCTTGCCGGACTCCATCGGCCCGCCCGACACGAAGATCACCGGAATGTTGAGGCGCATCGCGGCCATCAGCATCCCCGGCGTGATCTTGTCGCAGTTCGAGATGCACACCATCGCATCCGCGCAGTGCGCGTTCACCATGTACTCGACGCTGTCGGCAATGAGTTCGCGCGACGGCAGGCTGTACAGCATGCCGTCGTGGCCCATCGCGATGCCGTCGTCGATCGCGATCGTGTTGAATTCCTTCGCGACCGCGCCGGCCGCTTCGATCTCGCGCGCGACGAGCTGGCCGAGATCCTTCAGGTGGACGTGGCCCGGCACGAACTGCGTGAACGAGTTGACGACTGCGATGATCGGCTTGTCGAAATCGGCGTCGGTCATTCCGGTCGCGCGCCACAGCGAGCGAGCGCCGGCCATGTTGCGTCCGTGGGTGGAAGTACGTGAACGATAGGTAGGCATCCTGAACCTCGGTTGATTCGATTCGAAAAGGTCGGCGCGGCCGGCAAGCAGCCCGCCGTCAGTGCGGCCGGCCGGCCGCACCCCAGTTGTTGTCGTTCTTCGCGAGCGTCGGCAGCACGAACGACAGGATCTTTCTCCGGTCGAGATCGGACGACACGCTGAGCTTGTATTCGAGCGCGGTCAGCTTGATCACGATGGACCTGAGCGCCTGGGTCAGGCGTTCGTAGCCCCCTTCGAAATAGAGTGTTTCGCCACGCTGCGCGATCACGCCGTGACGAGACAGGTAATGAAACAGCGCGACGGACGAGCGCGCGTCGTAGTTGTCGAGCGGCGGCGCCTGCAGCGGGTAGCGGATCAGACGCTCGGCCAGGATGTACTGGATCGATGCGCGCAGCACGCGATCGTCCGAGCGCAGCCGGAACAGCGCGAGGATCGACAGGATGTCGACGCGCAACTCCTCGGCGCCGGCACCGTTGCGCGTACTCTTCGCATCGAGGTACTCGGGAATCGGCAGGAAGCCCGTGCGATGGTGGTATTCGTGCAAATGCACCCAGATCGCGCTGGCCTGCGTCAGCAGTTCGTCATCGGCCGCGAGCAGGTCCGGAAAGGCCGTCGGCGACCATCTCGCCTCGATCGCCGGGCGCGTGTAGCGTTTGAAGCGCTCGACGAACTTGTCGATGAAGTAATACGCCTTGTGATAGGCGTGCAGATCGGCATCGATGAAGTTCTCGCCGAACACGGCGACCGCCAGCGGATTGCGGAAGCCGTCCGTGCACATCCGGATCTGCACCGGCAGCGCATTGCCGTCCGGCGCGATTTCAAGCACGCTCGGCGGAATCGGCACGGGTGCGATGGCGGCCGCCTCGAGAAACGCGTCGGCGTTGTACGGTACATCGAAAAAACCGAGGATGAAGCTAGGGTCAACCGAGTACGTCAGGTCCAGCAGGCGCCCCGATGCGAGGCAACGGTTTTCCAGCGTCACGAGCAGCGCGCGCACGTGCGGATTGTCGGCATAGTTGCCGAGGTGCGTCCGTGCGCATTGCGCAATGCGCGTAACGTCGGTGCGAAAGCCGCCCGCGAGGATCTCGCTCCGGCAGCGGTTGGTGGCTTGTACGATTTCGCGTTTCATGTGAGTCGTCCTGTCGGCGCGCGTCGTTATACGACGCGGAATTCGCGCTGCAGATAGACGAGCGCGTCGTCGTCGGGCGCCGCGCAATGCAGCGACACCACTTCGCCCACGAGCAGCTCGTGCGTCGCGGCGCTCATCGATGCCACGAGCCGGCAGTCGAGCGCGATGCGTGCACTCGCCAGCACCGGCGCGCGCGTCGCGAGCGTGCCCCATTCGCCCACCGAGAAGCGCTCGTCGCGTGCGTGCGCGGTGCGGCCCGCGAACACGTCGGCGAGAAACCGGTCGGCCGCGCCGAGCGTGTTCACGCAGAACACCTCGTTCGCGATCAGCCGCTGCGCCGACACGCTGTCTCGATTGACCGACACCAGCACCGTCGGCGGCGCGTCCGACACCGACAGCACGGCGGTCGCCGTCATGCCGCAGCGCCCCGCCGGCCCGTCGCTCGTGAGTACGTGAACCGCCGACGCAACGCGGCACATCGCGTCGCGAAAGCGTTGCGGCGAAGCGCCGATCGACTGGTCGGTGAACAGCGCGGGTTCGTTGTGGATCATGTCCTGTCTCCGGGATGCATTGGGGGAAACGCCGCGCTACCGGTTCACCAGCGCCTTCGGCAACGACAGCGCGAGCAGCCCGCCCAGCGCCATGCAGCCGGCCATCATGTAAAGGCCTGCGTCGTTCGATCCGGTCACCTGCCTGAGCAGCCCCATCAGATAGGGGCCGAGGAATCCCGCGAGATTGCCGATCGAGTTGATCATCGCGATCCCGGCGGCCGCCGCGGTGCCGCCGAGAAAAGCGGTCGGCAAGCTCCAGAACAATGGAATCGCGGTGAGGATGCCCATCGTCGCGAGCGTCAGCGCCGCGATCGCAAGCCCGGTCTGATGCGCCCATCCGACCGCGAGCACGAGCCCGACCGTGCCCATCGCGCCAGGCACCGCAAGGTGCCAGCGCCGCTCGCGCTGCCGGTCCGAACTGCGCGCGATCGCGATCATCGCCAGCACCGCCAGCGCGTACGGCACCGTCGACAGCAGCCCGATCGTCAGCGGATCGGCCACACCGGTCGCATGAATGAGCGTCGGCAGCCAGAACCCGACGCCATACAGTCCGATGACGAACGAGAAGTAGATCGCGCACATCAGCCAGACCCGCGGATTCACCATCACGGCGCCCAGCGACAGATGCGACTTGACGGCTTCCTCCGCGTTCACGTTGCGCTCGAGCAGCGCGCGCTCGTCGTCGCTCAACCATTTCGCCTGCGCAATCCGGTCGTCGAGCAGCGCATACACGAGCACGCCGGCGACGATCGACGGCAACCCTTCGAGCAGGTAAAGCCACTGCCAGCCGTGCCAGCCGTTGAGCCCGTCGAACGCCTTCAGGATGTAGCCGGACACCGGGCCGCCGACGACCCCCGACAGCGCCACGGCCGTCATGAACACCGTCGTCATCCGCCCGCGCCGGTGCGCCGGATACCAGTAGGTCAGGTACAGGATCACGCCCGGGAAGAACCCGGCCTCGGCGGCGCCGAGCACGAAGCGCATCGCGTAGAACGCCGCCGGCGTCGTGACGAACATCGTCAGCGCGGATATCGCGCCCCACGTCACCATGATCCGCGCGATCCAGACGCGTGCGCCGACACGATGGAGAATCAGGTTGCTCGGTACTTCGAAGATGAAGTAGCCGAAGAAGAAGATGCCGGCGCCAAGCCCGTAGGCCGCATCGGACAGCCCGAGATCGCCGGCCATCTGCAGCTTCGCGAAGCCGACGTTGACGCGATCGAGATACGACACGAGATAGCAGAACAGCAGCAGCGGCATCAGCCGCCACGCGACCTTGCGATAGGCTGCTTCCTCCGAAACCCGCAATGCGGGCGATACGGTCGATACAAGCGTCTCCATGATTTTTCCTTTCTTTCGATCGGTTATTTTTTGTTGCGCACGGCGTCCGGATTCCGGCTTGCGCCGCTCGGCATCGGGCCGCGTCGCCCAGCGCGGCCGAGCGCAGCCGTCACGTTCGCGCGCGCAGGATGCCGCGGGCCGCACGCCTGCGTGCGACGTCCGTTCAGCGGTTCGTCGAATCCGGTTCGGGTGCTGCGGATCAGGTGCGCATCGGTGTCGCGATGGCCGGTCGCGACAGCGCGACGCCCCCGGGGGCTCGTTGTACGTCGTTGTGCCCGGGAACTGCGTCGCCGGCAGGATGGAACGCGCGCAGCGCGCGCGGGTAGTCGAAAGCGTTCTTCATGTTCAGCCTTTTGCTCACATGCCCGCTTAGGGCTCCTTTACAACGTTCGTCGACGTTCGAAGTCGAGAACGCACCGCTGGACCGGACGCCCTTGTGGAGCCTCCGGTATCGTGATTCCATCCGGCCGCGCACGGCGTGCCGTCACTGCATTGCTGGCGGGCGATCGCGCAACCCGGCGATGTAGGCGACCGTGCTGTCCCGATACGACGTCGACACGCCCGCATCGGCCAGCCCGCGCACCAGCAGGTCGCGATAGCGTGCACTCGGCGCGGCGTCGCAGTCGAGCGTGACTGCACCGCGATACGTCAGCGCGTGCACGCGCTGCCCGCCCTGCTCCGACACCTCGACCGCGCACCGTACGTAGCGGCCGAGATGCACGCCTTCGCGGCGCTCCAGCGCGGCGAGCATGCCCATCGGCAACCGGTACAGCGCCCCCTCGACGATTGCGCCTGCAGCCGGTTCGATGTTGGCGCAGCAAACTGGCTCGTTGAGCGACGCGTAGTTGAAGGCGAGACGGTGGTCATCGAGCCGCGCCGCGCCCGCGAAATATGCCGCCGCATCGCATCCGAGCGAGGTCGACAGGCTCGCGAGATTCATGCACGAGCCGTACGCGAAATACGCGAAATGCTCGCCGCTCAGCAGGTCTTCCGTCGTCATCGTGTCGCGTCCCGGGTCGTGACGTTCGAGGTTGGACAGGCGCGCATCAGCATGAAGAACCTGCAGCGCGCGGCGTACCCAGCACGTAGTGGTCGTAGATCGCCGCGACCGACGCGATCGAGTCGAGCACGAAATCGCCGATCGGAATCTCGATCCTGAGCGTCTGCTCGATGAACAACACGAAGTGCACGAGCGACAGCGAATCGAGCAGGCTGGCATCGAGCAGGTTCGTCTGCGCCGTCACACGTGCCGGGGCGCCCGGATCGATGCCGGCCAGAAACGTCTTCACGCTGTCGATCAATTCGTCGAGACTCATCATCCGCATCACGATTACGCTCCAGAAACTTTCGTTCGTCCCGTCCCGCATGCATCGCGCCCGCCGGCGACATTCGCATCGAGCCGCACTATCCTTCACATCGTCTTTCGTTTTTGACTTTCGAGCGGGCGTCATGCACCATGCGACGCGTCGACACGACAACCCGGTCAGCTTCCCGATTCATATAAATAGGACACTTAACCAATATGAAAACTCATACGTTGTTCTACTGCCCCGGCCACCTGTCATTTGCACCGCACGTCATCCTGCGCGAGCTCGGCGCGCCGTTCGAACTCGCACTCGTCTCGATCAAGGACGGTGCAACGCAGAGCGCCGAATTCCGGCAACTCAACCCGAAAGGCAAGGTGCCCGTGCTGCACACCGGCGACGATGTGCTGACCGAGTCGTCCGCGATCCTGCTCTATCTCGGCATGCGCTATCCCGAGGCCCGGCTGCTGCCCGATACCGCGATGGGCATCGCACGTGCCGTCGAGTGGATGAACTGGCTCGCGTCAGTGCTGCCCGGGACGGTCGCGCTCAATTTCCATCCGTCGCGCTTCAGCGACGACACGGCCGCGCACGACGGTATCCGTGCGAAAGGACGCACCGGCATCCTCGCCGCGTACGCGCAAATCGACGAACGGCTCGCCGCGCACGACTGGGCACTCGGCGAGCATTACTCGATCGTCGATCCGATGCTGCTGATCTTCTTCAAATGGGGGAACATGCTGAAGCTCGACATGCGCGGGTTCGCGCATTGGGCTGCACATACGGAGCGCATGCTCCGCCGCCCTGCCGTTGCGACCGCGCTGTCGGTCGAACAGATCTCGGTCTGGGCGTAATGGCGAAACCGGGTCGGGCATGTGCCCGATCCGGAGTGCTGCCCGCGTCCGTCGCGTCTCCTTCATCTTCTCAGGTCCTTTTCGCCGCTTTTCTTTCTTTGTTGCCCCGGCCTGGCCCACGGACATTATTTTCAATGCCCGGCCGACCCGTGCCACGACTCCGGGAACAGGAGCCGCGACCGCAATCGTGAATGGCGTTCGCTCGTGTCACCTGGCCCCTTCGGCACAATTTCCGCGATCACGGCGAATGCGTGAACAATGCAGCATCCATTTCGAGACGTCCAATATATTTTCGACAACCGATTGAGTCGCGGAAAATATCAATCCGGCGATTCCAGCCTCGTCGGAAACAATCACGCACCTTCTCGCCGATCACCAAACACGGCAAACGTATCGGCTGGCATGTAGGTGGAGGGCAACAGATTGAGAAGCCGGACATCTTTTCGGAGAGACAACAACAACTCGGGCCCCTCGGAAAAAGGGACTTTTCCGCCCGATAAAAATCAATGACTTAGCCATATTTTTTGAAACAACCCCATGCTACCCAGCTCGGAAAAAATGTCCTTGGGTATGGGATTTCTCAGAGAATTCGTCTTTGGGAATGTCGCCCGCCTGCATCGGAGTATTCCGGTAGAACCATCCGATGAATGATTTGCCGTGTGCCGCTGGTTTCCGGAAGTCGCGCAGGACCCGAGCGCCAGCGAAATACCATGGCCCATCGTCGGGTAAGGCATGGTCCGGCCACGATCTGCGCCCGAAACGGCTCGCTGGCAAGCCGCTCGACTACTATCCGGTCGAGCGAGCAGCGAAGCCGTGGTGGCTCGACAAGGACGCCTGACGCATAGCGACAGATATCTCGGGTTCGATCGAGCATGCGCCCCTGTCGGCCAAGCGGCCCGGGAACAGCAATCCGCCCGGGTATCGGTGGCGTCGAAGCGATCGGATGGCGCCTGTTGGCCCCGCGACTGTTCAACCGCGGTCTGTCGCAAGACACATGAGAGCGCATTTGCCTGCATCCTGGTGCCGAGACAGCAGAGGTTCGCTTTCCGACGCGACGCTTGTCCAGTCCATGACCTGCTTGATCGCTTGCGAACCGGGTCCGTGGCTATGGGGCGCTACCGATCGGAAAGAGGTCGAGCGTACCGTCCCCAGGATCGTATATGTGGAGGCGATACATCCTCGCGGCGTAGCAGAACTTGGGAATCCTTCCCCCAAGACGCCTAGAATTCAGTCATGGCTGCATTCCACAAGGAGGCTGTCATGACTCAGTCGATGATTGGTTGGGTGGTTGGTCTTGCGGTGGTCGCGGTGGTTGCCCTCGCGTTGGCGCGCCGTTACCAGAGCGAACATCCCGGTATGGAAGTTGTTCAGTGGTTGGACTCGCATCACCTGGGGTGGCTGCATCGCAAACATTGACGTGCCCACGCTGGCGGCGACAACCCCGCCTTGCCGAAGTTTACCGGGGACCAAACGCACGGATGCAGGCGGGCGGGTGTAGTCGACCATGTCGTTGTCTTACCAGGGGTCCTGGCAAGGAAGGCATCATGGATGATGAAGTATGTACAACCCATACGCACGTGGCACGCCTTCGCGTGGTGAAGACCGTGTCTGGGCGCTATCGCGGAATCGTCCACGTGCACCGCATTGGAGAGGATCCTGACTCCTCTGAGCAACACGATACCGAAGGGGATTTTTCGACGGACATAGAGGCGCGTGACGCCGCTCGAACGCTCGCGCGCAGTTTGCTCGACGAGCAAATCGAGGTGCACGAAAAAGCGCAAGGAATCGATTGAATCTGCGTCGGCGGATTAGTGGCTACGCAGCGTCGCTCGACAACGCGACGTCCATCAGCGCGTGGCACGCCAGTCGCACAATGCGGCCGCTCGTCCGTTGATCTGCTTTGAGAGCACGGAAAAAAGGAATGCCGGTGTTACGGTGCAAGTTTCCCGTGACCGGCAGCATGGCATCGGCTCGCTCAATATCGGATCGGGACGCGAGTCTCCGATTGACGCGCGCACCCATGCATTGCTGTTCGACAAAGAGTCGTCTCAAAGAACCGCGTCGAGCATCCAGTGCTCGCCTCGGTTCCGGTCGATGATGTCTTCTGCGTAACGTTGCGAGGCCCGGCGTGCGTCACCGGCACTGGCAAACGGCGCACCGTCGACAAGCTTGAAGGTCTGGCTCCGGGTCAGCGTGGTGTCGGTGCCGCGCAGGCAAACCTTGACCGCCGCGTCGAAACCGGCTTCGTAGTTGTGAGTACGGCCGGCGCCTGCGTGAAAGTGAGGGTAGATCAGCGGATATATTTCGAATCCGCGATAGGTACACATACTCATGATGAACTCCTGGTGATTGATGGCTACAAACTGCGTAGACGAGCGCGATCAATCCTGTATCGACGCTACATGGTCAGCGTCGAACAAATCGGTTTCGTGGCGCACTGGGCGAAGCCCGTTCGTCTTTGTGCCGGAAATTGATACGCCCTTTGGTCAGGTCATAGACCGACAATTCGAGCCTGACCTGATCGCCAACGAGAATGCGAATGCGGTGCTTGCGCATGCGGCCCGATGCGTACGCCGCAACGACCGCACCGTTTTCCAGGGTGACGCGAAACCTGCTGTCCGGAAGCACCTCATTCACTACGCCGTCCAATTCCAGCAATTCTTCCTTTGCCAAATCAATTTCTCCAATCGATGTGACGCACCGCAATCGCAGTGGCGTGCGGATCTCCGCCCCCGACAGGGCGCGGCTTCATTGCAAATACGAGATTGACCATGCGTGGGGAGCGCGTACCAACACGACATGCGGGCCACGCCCTGTCCGGCCGCTAGCGCGTCTCGGTGGAGCGCTTCTTCCCGCTCGATCTGGCGGGCGCAGCGGGTGCCTTCGGCGGCACCCAGTTCAGCGCCGCGCCGAGCATCGGCCAATCCTTGGAGCGCCGTGGTCTCGCGAGTGATCGCTTGTTGCGCAACTGACTCTTGGTCAAAGTTACCTCCGTACGCGTCGATCGCAAACTCACGATGAATGAGCCGTCCAGTCGTTCGCCGCCGGACGCGCGGCGTCCCCACCTTCTTCCTTGTGGTGTACGTTCGCACATATCCGTGCAAGTCGTCTCGACGCGAAACGGTAGTCGCAGGAGGACCGGGGACGCCTGCGGCGGATGCGAAAGATCCCGACCGATGACTGCATGACCGACCCTGTACGCAGGATCGGAGAATGATGTGGATTACTGAGGAGTGATGTTCGATGCCTGCAGACCCTTGGGCCCGTGCTTCGTCTCATAGCTGACCTTTTGACCTTCGGCCAGCGTCTTGAAGCCATCGCCGCGAATCTCCGAGAAGTGCGCGAACAGATCATCGCCGCCGCTGTCAGGCGTGATGAAGCCAAAACCCTTGTTGTCGTTGAACCACTTGACGGTACCGGTATCCATGGAAACTCTCCTGATATTGGACAATATGCATGCGCCCCGATAGGGGTGCACGAAAAAGGATCAAGGAGGGAGAGGACAACGAATACCGCGTTCCGCGGTCAGTGATGAGCAGCAATCACGCTTCTTGAAGGCTTCAGACACCCACCCTACGCGGGGCCAAACACCCTGTCAAGCTGTTTCGGTCGGAGCATGTCGGGTAGGCGCGCAAGAAGACGCCGCGATCGGCGAAGCTCGCCCCGGTTGCACATCTTTGTCTCCATGGCTTCGAGTTGTTTCGAATTTCTAAGTGAAATTTCGACGATACCGTCAGGGCACCATCGCTCCGCGTACCGGCGATTGTTCACACGTGACGGAACCGATGCGTCCCCGCGCCCGATCGGGGCCACAAGCCATGCGGCGGTTCGCGCAGAACTTTCGCTGTACAAGTTCGCCAATGGGCGTAGGATGGATTCGTTGACTGACTCGCTACCGATTCCCGCGCCACTCAAGGCGCGCCCCCCTCCGAACGTGATCGGGCCTCTCATCGAAACCGCGCAATGCGGACGAGCGCGACACGCATCGCCTCCCTATACGAAGCGTCTGATCGATACGTGTCTGCAGGGCATGAGCGTGTTGGATAGCGCGTCCCGATCTCTTCCCCTGTCCATCCTGCTTCTGCGTCCGCGGCGGCGCCACAGACTCGAGCACGCCTGGCGCATGGCGTGCCGGCATCGGCGGGAGACTGGACATGAACAGGAAAGACCTGTTGAAGTGAATTCGACACGATGGTTCTGGCGTCATCGAGCAGTTCCTGCCGTATGACGCTCGTGCCGAGCTGGATGACGTCATTCTCGATCGTCGTCATGAAATCGATGAGGATGCCTTTCTGATGTTTCTCTCGATCCGCGCGCTGTTGCGCAAAGGCGGAATGTCGAGCTGAGAATCGGGCCCGGAGGCAGGTCATATCATGGCATTCCTCGATATTTGATGGTCCCGGTCGCGACGAAACGCTCGCGGTGGCCACTGGTCCCGCAGCAACTGAAGGAGGAAGGAAAATGCAGCTCGATTCAACCCGATTCCATATCGACCCGACACCGCGCAGAGCCGACGGGGAATACATGGCACACGCGCGGATCAGCATCAATCGTTCGGATGGCAGCGAGTATGACGTGCAACTGAGCGGAGATCTGGCTGGCTTCGATGTGCGCGAGGACGCGATTGTCTTTGCGAAAAGCTGGGCCCTCGAATGGCTCGAGGCGTATTGGGTCGACGATCTCCCAGCGTCGATGATTTGAACTTCGGGTGGCACGCCAGCCACCCGCGCAGGAAGCGCCTCCATTGCGCCGCTCGTCTTTCCCGCGCCCACGCCATCGGGCCGCACGAGTCCCTCGCCCACGAAGTCCGCGACTCTCGTAAGCCGGACTTCCTCCCAGGTGCGGCACGTCGCGTCGGGAAATCATTCCAGTCTATCGAAGGCACCCGCTTCGAGATCTTTCCTGAAATGCTGTAGCCAGTCGCTTTCGTCGCCGACCACGTATTCCCTCGCAATCTGCGTCGAGAACCTGGTTATGGTGACATAGCCCTGCAGACCGAGGTTCTCATCACCCTTCGGATCGGTCGTATCGGTTTCCTGCAGATCGAAATCGCCCTCTGCCAAACCACGGCGCGCCAGGGTCGCCAGAAAGTCTCGGTGTTCATCCGGTTCGATCAGCCGCATATTCAGCCCCCTTGTGTTCAGCGCAGATGTCGCGGGGCTCGATGTCACGGGGGGCCGACGGCACCCGCTCAGGCGTTGAAATCATGCGCACTGAACCCATGCGGTGTACATCACGATCCCCGACATACGGCGCTACCAGACAGCAAGCATCATTGCCTGCGGTTTTATCGTCTCGGTCCTTTCATGCTTTCCGACTCCATGGCCGCATTCCGCTCTTCACTCGCCTCGATGGGGTCCATCGCTTCGTCAACCGACGCCGTTGCGCGCTCAGCAGCCGCTTTGGTTTCGTCTTCCGGGGAGTCGGCATCGCTGTTGCTGTCACCCGGGGGGAGCAGCATGTCCTTGAGCATCGCGCTCAGCTCCGGCGTGTCCCACGGCAGGCCACGGCTGGTTCGGACCTTGATGTAGTGCCTCACTTCCGCGTCCTGCTCCGCAGTTAGCGGCAGCCCCCGGAAGGTGCTTTTGGGGTCGGGGTCTCTCATCACTGTCTCCTACTGCTATAGCGTCTTCAGTGTAGTCCCATTGCGACCATGAGAGCCGTGACCGCAGCGCTCATTCGTTGAATCGAGTGCCATGCGTCGCTGCGGCAGGCAACAGGCGGCCATCAGCTGCCGCTGGCTGCCTACGTCACGATGACATTCGAGCCGCCGTGTCCCTCGGTTAAGCGGCATTCCGCCCAGGATTCCGTTCGCGAGTACGTCCCCTGGTACCGCAGGCAGTGTCTCCAGCCGCAGGCTGACTACGCACACGATATCCAGGCGCGGGGCGTTCAGGCAGGCGCCCTCTACGTTCACGACCTTCATCCGGGCCGGTAACGCAGTTGCAGCCGTCGCAGATATCCTCCTTCGTCGTTCATGACCGACTAGTCCTGCGGACTGCGAATGGATTTAGCCAGGCACCCGGACGATATTGGAGCAAGACAAATCAGCGACGGCCGGTGGCAGCAACTGGCCGACGCAGTTCAGGGGATGCTCGGCAATGCGAGCGATGACGTGCCGCAGGCAGGCTTTAACCGATCCATATGCACGTGGCATGTTGACGTCAACGGAACGGGACACCGGGTCGAACCGCTAATGGCCGGTTTCGGCTTGTGGCCACGGGCAGAGCGAAAATCGAGCGCGCGACGAAGTAGGGGCGGACGCCCCCGATCAACTATGCTGGAAGCTCACAAGGAGCCGACCATGAAGCCACATGACGTGATGACGATCTTCGAGCGGATGAACGCGGAAGGAAAGGCGGCCGCCGATCTGGACCATGCGTGTGCCGGGTTCGCTGGCTGGTTGGCGGAGGCATGGAGTCGATTGAGTGAGGACGAGATCGCACTGCTGACGTCAATCGGCGCTACGCTGTATCGCGAGGGGTATGCGCGGCGGTACTAGGCAGGTTCGGGGGCTGGCGTGATATATGGGCGGGGCGGACCGAAAGGGCGTATAAAGTCCGAATGACTATCCCCTCCGTGACCGCCGAGTCGGTCCTTGGTCTGTTCCGGCTCATTGCCGGGAGGGAGGAGCGCCGGACTTCTGGCGAGTCGGCCAGGATGGTGGCGCTCCTGGCTCTTGCCGAGCAGCTTGCACGCAACCATCAGGCAATGACCGAAGATAGCTGGGATGCAGCCGTTCGTGTCGGCGGCCTGCTGTTGCGAGCGGAAATGCTCAACAACGACGCTGACACGGTGGCACTTGAGCTGCTAAGCCGGCTGCGGCGGCGGAAATGAAAAGCCGCGTTCGGGCGGAGATGGATTCGAAGAGATCGCCACGCACCGAAGAGGAGCGAGGCTGACAGCCGTCGTCACGTGCAGGCAGCGATCCGCTTCGCGGAGCTCGTGATCGCGATACGCGCCAGGCCACCTTCGGTCAATTCAATTGCGGTAATCGTCTCGGCGCCGCCCTAAGGTGCTCGTTCGAAGGTATAGTGACTCACCCCCTGTGGAGTGACCAACATGTCGACACGCCCGCTTCTTTTCTACAAGGGGTATGAGCTTCATCCCCTCGTCTTCGCCCGCACATTCATTCGCTTTGACGGACATTCCCGCTACGCCGAAGGGTATGACGTTGCGGTGCGGATATGTCGCCCGGGCGCGATAGCAACCTCCGCCGCGAGCCGTGTTTTCAGGCTGGACCAACCGCTTGCATTCTCTGACTTTGGAATGGCAAGGCGTGCCGCCCGGCAGCAGGGAGAGGACATCATCGACGGAAAGGTGAGCGGCGCTTCGGTCATCGACATGTGACGAGGCTGCCGATGCCCGGCATCAGCTGACTGGTTCGGGCCGCGAGTTGCTCTCTCGTCGATGGCCGATTTGACCGTCGTTGTTTCTGAAAAACGATCACGTGCGGAGGGTATCCTCCGGCACATTTCTTCGTTCGGTCGAGCGCAGCGATCGGCCACGGCGACGCCAGAAGCCGAACGCACGCGTCATGGGTTCGCTTCCGCGGCGTTCATCGCATCGAAATGACTTGCGATGCCCGGGCAGCGAGCGATCCTCGCGGATATTCCCCCGCCAGGATCGATGCGTGGGCTTGCGCATCAAGGCTGAATCTCGTACGGCGGACATGCCGACAGGCGTGGATCGTCCACCGCGCCACCGACGGTGAAGTGATACAGGGATTGCCAGACATGATCCTTCACGCCGAGCAATGCGTGCATCTCATCATCGAAAAAGCAGCCAATCCCCGTCGCGCGCACACCGGCGGCTTCTGCTTCGAGATAGAGCGCCTGGCCGAGCATGCCGCATTCCCAGAACAGATGGCGATAACGCCAGGGTTGCTTCAACGCGATTTCGAATCTCGCGATCATTCCAAGCGCAAAGCAGGAATCGGCACCGATATCCTGATGGCAGCAAATCAACTTTGCCGCCGCGCGCAAATCGTACGGCAGTAGAAGATAGAGCGGCAGATGGTCCGGCCCGATCTTTTGCCACAACCATTCGGGACGCAGAGATCGCTTGAGATCCGGCAGTGCGCCCGGTGTCCTGACGAGCATATACAGGCCCGGCTCCAGCCCGTCGACGCGGTGCACCAACAGCGCCGCATGCACTGCGGCAGGAGACATCTGCGCATTCCACGGCGGCGTGTCGGGATGTGTCAGCAAGCACGCCAGCATGCTGAATAAAGTCGCGTCGCTGATGCGCGTCGTGCCATCGAAATTCACGGCGCTGCGACGCTGTCTGGCGATTCGGGCGAAGCTGAGATCGAGGGTTGGCGTCGCCGGCGCTGGACACTGCTCCGGATGCGGTGGCGAAGGTGGTTCGCGAGTGTGGGTCTTGTGGGTGGCGCGATGAATCGAATCGATGTCCGGCCAGGCCACATGTCCCGAACTCAGTCGATTGGCGCGTCCGTGCCACTGTGCCCCGTCCAAAGCGATCAGCATGCTCTCGAGATCGGGCCGCGTATCAGGGTTACCAATCCAGAGCAAAAGATCCGGCGCCTCCGTTTCGGCTTCCCTGAAATCTTCGCGGCGGTCCACTCCAAGCAAGCCGGCCACGGCATCATCCGCAACCGACTCCATCAACCGCGTCTGCCAGCCGAGCGCTGCGGCTGCGTAACTCATCGCAGCGATGACATGGCCGCAATCCTGCTGGCAGTAGCGCCAGGCGCGCATGCCGTATTTCCATGCCTCGCGCCAGTGGATCGAGCTTATGCCGACCAGGACACCACTTTCAGAAAACGCCTCGTTCCATTGTGGCTCGTCCACTGAAGCGCGATGTTCAAGCGCATGATCCCGGCTCAGGTAGTGGTAGACGCCTGCGGGCAAGCCGGGCAGAGCCGGACACAGAAGATAGCCCTCGGTCGGATGCAGATTTCCGCTCGAAGGGTTGCAGCGCAGTGCCCACCGCTGGGCACCAAAGGATTTCCACGCCGACAAGCCAAGCGAGAGTTCGAACAGGATTGCCAGACTGGATAGATCGAATCCCTGCGTGGGCGGCAGGGTGCCGCAGCGTAACGCGTTGTAGCAGGTGGCCAGGGTGTCCGCGGCCAACGGCAGAGCAACGCGCGGAGCGCCGTGAAATACGCGAAACGAATCCGGCTGGGTTGCCCAGTCGAGCCCCCCAGGGCCAGGAGCGTAGAAGTTGAGACGGTGCTTGCTGCGTTCGTGATAATCAAGCACCGCACGCCTTGACCGATCCATGTCCCCTCAGACCCGGAATACCCGCACGCGCGGCGAGTGCAGGTCAGAAAGAAGCCGCGCATGGGGTGCGCGCGCAAACGGGGGCCACGCTCACGAGATCGTGTACCGGTTCTGGGGCCCCCCCTTGTAAAGGTCTCTGGCAAGTCCCAGAATCCGGTCGCGATTGCGGTCGAAGGCCGCAAGCAAGGCGGGCTCGCCGGAACCCATGTCGGAGTTCAGTTTCGCCAGCATCGCATCGTCGACCAGAAAGGTAATCTCGCGAGAATTGTCGTAACCCCAGAAGCACACACAGTGTCTGGAAGCGTCGTAGGTGCGGCTGGGATTGGGAAAGTTGAGTGTTACGGCGCTATTCCCCATCTAACCCTCCTGACAGATATAACGCCACTTGCTCGCGTTGACATTAATTCGGGCGTCGTTTTCGCGCCGCTTCTCGGCGCGCTCGCTGTCCGCGCGCTTCAGTGCCAAGGCGCGCGCCTTTTTCACGTCAACGTAATCGCCTTGCCTGGCGGGCGTGTCTGGGTTCAGTTCAGTTTGCTTAGGCATGCCGGATCCCAAAAGAAGAAATTCAAGTTTCAGGACCGTCGCGGTGACTGAGTTTCGTCGTCGCCCGCCCCATACGAGGAGCGGACGACGACCCGCGGGCTTGCGGCCGACGGCATCTCTCGCGCACGGAACTGCCGGATCGAACCTCGGACGGAGGCTCGGTTGACGCGCGAAGTTCGCAGCTTCGACGTTCGCGCGCGGGATCGTCGTGGTGAGCCTTCTGCGTAGCTTGCGGACAGGGGGAAGCGTAAGGAGTCGAAGCAAAACCGTCGGTCGCGCGCATCGAACCTCACGAGAATGCGCCCTATACCACGGCCGTGCAAGCGCTATCTCATGTCAGGGCCATGATCGGCCCGCCCCCCAGGCAACGCTACCGTCATCAAAATTTGGGCATGGCGGCCGCCAGCCTTCCTGCCCGATGGCCTGGGACGGGGCGCGTTCATACCATCTTCGTTGAATCGCCTCTTCATTGCCGGTCCTCAACAATTGTGGGCTCTCAGAAAAGGTGTCTTTGGCCCCCTAGACAGATCAAGGACTTGGACATCTTTTTTGAGAACACCGCATGCTTCTTGTCTCAGAAAAGATGTCCGCAGCCCCGGAAATTCTCAGAAAAGTTGTCCTTCGGAATGTCACGCCCCTACCTAGGCGCCTCGGCGGAACTCGGCGACCAGCAGCACAATGGATGAGCGTTTCAGCGGCCAGCGATGTCGGCACTTCTTGTGCTATAAATGTGCACATAGTGTGCGCCGAGAAAGCTTCCATGAACTCCGGTCTGACCCGAGATTCAACACCACCCCTCGATTTCGATCAGTTCTTGGCGTCTTTGGAGGACTCGGAGAGCGCTGCGCCGATCGTCTCGGCGCGACGCTTCGCGGCCGCCCTGCATATCGATATGCAGACACTCGCACTGCTAGCCCACGTCCATCGCAATACCATCAGTCGTCTTCCCGGCGCCGAAAGCGTGCAAAAGTATCTTCGAGACGCGCTGCGGGTCATCCGAGTTGCAACCGATATCTCCGGAGATATACGGAGCACACTGTTTTGGTATCGCAATGAACCGCTGCCGACCTTTGGCTACAAGACTGCCGAAGAGCTGATATCGGAGGGACGCACTGAAGACCTGCTGCGTTACGTCACATCGCTCGAGGCCGGTGCGGCTGGATAGCCGGAGACACACGTTGCGGGTCCGCAAAATTGCGGCTACTCTCACATCGTAGCTAACTTCCGTTCGGCGAAAGAAAACAGGGTGCGGGGCTTACCGGCTTGGAGGTGATTCCACGGTATGTTCCTGCCCCACCTCTCCAAATGCCCGCCCGATGAGCGGGTATTTTTTCGGCCGCCTTGACCGTACAGCCATTCGAAAAATATGCATTTCGAACCCGTGCGCTGAACCAGCTTCAACGTCGCATGATGTCGGTTGTCGTGTCGAATGCCGCGCAAGCGGCGGCTGCCGCAGAGGACAAACTTAAATAAGCATTGCTTGTAAGAGGCGTGGGCAGCTCACTTACTCCTGAGCCAATAGACTCGGCGCAAATCTCCCAGCCGTGGCGTGCTATAAGAGCGGCTAAGGCGTGCAGTGCCGAGTTATGCATCTACGCGGAAAGGCAATGATGCTGACGTAAAGTTGCACCCATCACCATCACTCCATGCGACGATGAAAGCTCCCAAAACACTAATACAAGCGGCCGAGAACGCAATCCGAACCTGTCCGCGCGGGACCCAGTAACGTCCTGGTCAACGGCGGCTACACAACGAAGTAACGAGCGTGCGCATCGTTCGGGCAGCGTCGGGCGATAGCGCCCTGGTGCAACTTGCGCGGTCTTCCGGAGAAACATGGCCTGTTAGATGCATCACGTCGCCTGCGTGATCGATGATACGATCGCAGCGGCGTGACCCTGCGGCCCCGCACGGGGCGAGCTGGGGACGCGTCGCTGCGGTCAGGTACAACCGCGGCGAACGATTTACCCCCCGAACTAAAAAAGCGACGGCTTTCTGTCTGTCCGGAGTTGAAACTTGAAAAAAATCCGAATTCCGCTTGTTCTTTCGCTTTTCCTGTTCTGGGCAGCCGCGCAGGCGGCGACCGATGTGTCAAGTGCTCCCGACTACGGTCTCGAGCGCAACTGGCTTTGCAAACCGGGACGGGTCGATGCTTGCGCGACCGACATCAACGCGACGGAAATCTCGCGAAAAGGCGAACAAACCGTGGAGCCATTCGTCCACACGCCTGACGACGAGAAGAAAATTGATTGTTTCTACGTCTATCCAACGGTTTCCACACAGGACGCCGACGTCAGCAATCTTGAGCAGGAGAGCGCCCAGTTCGATCGCATTCGCACGCAGTTTGCGCGTTTTTCCAACGTTTGCCGCCTGTTCGCGCCGATGTATCGACAGGTTACGTTGAAACTCATGGCTGAATATGCAACCGACCTGAAGAAATTCGATCCCAATGCCGTCATGGCGGCGGCTCCGCAATACAAGACTGCCTATGACGATGTCGTTGCGGCGTGGAAGCACTACCTCGCCCATGACAATCATGGTCGCGGTGTTATCCTCATCGGCCATAGTCAGGGTTCGTTTATCTTGCGCGATCTCATCAAGAATGAGATCGACGGAAAGGCGGACCAGAAAAAGCTGGTATCTGCTTATCTGGCAGGTGTCGTGATTGCCACATCCAAAACCAATGTGGACAAGAACGAGTTCAAGACAGTACCCGTCTGCACGAAAGCATCGCAGACGGGTTGCTTCATTTCGTTCTCGAGCTTTGAGGCGGATGCGCCGCCGCCATCCTGGAGCAAGGCATTCGGTATGAGCACCGCAGCCGGAACGACCAATAACTGCTCCAACCCCGCAGAACTTTCCAGCGACAACGGCCGCTTGATTCCCTATATCGACGCCAGCCGCACAACGGATGATGGCAAGGCACCTATCGAATGGACGAGGCGTGCTTTGGCGGTGGGGACCCCGCTTGTCAAATTACCGGACTTTCTCAAGGCAAAGTGCGTGACGCGCGACGACGGCGCCGGTTATCTTTCGATCGACTTCATCACCCCGGACGCGAGTGGCGATCTGCGCAAGAGACATATCCCCGGGCACGTCATTGTCGGCCCCGTCTTGCTGTCGAACTGGGGTGTCCACGATGCTGACATGGAGCTGGTCATGGGGAACCTAGTCAAGCTTGCCGGACGACAGGCTGCAAGTTGGTCGCAAAAGTAGCGGCTCCGGTATTTGAACCGCACCGGGAATCGTGGAGGCCGGTTCGTTCCTCCATGTTCTCCGGTTTCGCGTGCGCCGCGACGCATGTCGAAACCGTGTTGAACGCAGGTTAAACCGTGCTGGGTGCGTCAAAATAGTTCTATTTTTGGATGCAACCGTATCGATTTTTCAGATATCGCGAGAATCGACCACCCGGCGCTGCGGCACGCGGATCTGCGTGGGTCGGGCGGCCCCGGATTGTCGCGAGACGGTCGGTTGATATGATGTTTACCGCGCCCCCATCAGTTTTCCACCGGAAAGGATCCTGACGCTCAGACAGCTCAAGTATTTCGTCGCGACCGCCGAGCTCGGACAGATCTCGCAGGCCGCGATCCAGCTCACGATCTCGCAGTCGGCCGTGACGAGCGCGATCAAGGAACTGGAGGACCGTCTCGGCACACCGCTGTTCGTGCGCACGTCGTCGGGCGTGACGCTGACCGATACCGGACGGCGTTTTCTCAATCACGCGTACACGGTCCTGTCGTCGATCGACGAGGCGATGCGGATCCCGAATCTCGAAAGCACGCTGACCGGTACGCTCGCGATCGCCGCGAGCTACGCGATGCTCGGTTACTTCCTGCCTCATCACTTGTTGCGGCTCAATACGCTCTATCCGCGCCTGACGATCCATCTGCACGAGCAGAACCGCGAGTCGATCGAGGACCGGGTGATCGCGAGCCGCTACGACATGGCCGTGCTGCTCACGTCGAACGTGTCGAATCTGGAGCTCATGCTGGAGCCGGTGATCCATTCGGTGCGCAGGCTGTGGGTCGGCGCGCATCATCCGCTGCTGCGGCGCGAGAGCGTCACGTTCGCGGAGGTCGCGCACGAGCCGTTCGTGATGCTGACGGTGGACGAGGCCGGGCAGACCGCGCTGCGTTACTGGAACGAGACGCCGTATCGGCCGAACGTGATCCTGCGCACCTCGTCGGTCGAGGCGGTGCGCAGCATGGTCGCGAACGGCAGCGGTGTCGCGATCGCGTCCGACATGGTGTATCGCCCGTGGTCGCTCGAAGGGCGGCGTATCGAGACGATCGTGCTGCGCGACCCGGTGCCGCCGATGAGCGTTGGCCTCGCGTGGCGCAAGAACATCGAGCTGAGTCCCGCGATGCACGCGGTGTGCGACTATTTCACGAGGGTCGGCCGGAATTTGTGAATATGGGGAACTTCTCATATTTATGATTAGGCGCAGTTCCCGACCATATCCGGCTCTTCAAGGGGTGAGTTCTGCGATGAGCGGAGAGTGCCGGCAATAGCCGGCCGGCGTCACGGATTTACAGTAATCACTCGACCAGCACCGTAGCGTATGTCGTTGACGACAGGAGAATCGCGATGCTATCGGATGGGCTCGACGTGAGCAGTAGACGGCAGCGACGGCGCCACGTTCCACGGCAGCAGTTCGTCGATGCGGTTGATCGGATGGTCAGCAATGCGCTCAAGCACATAGGCGAGATACGCCTCGGGATCGAGGCCGTTCAGGCGTGCCGTGCCGATCAGGCTATACATCGCGGCGGCACGTTCGCCACCTGAGTCAGCGCCGACGAACAAGTAATTCCGTCTGCCGAGGGCGACACCGCGCAGTGCTCGCTCGGCGATCAGATTGTCGATTTCCGCATGCCCGTCGCTGCAGTAGTAGATGAGCGCCGGCCAGCGATTCAGCGCGTACCGAATCGCCTTGGTCGTGTCGGATTTTGCAGAGAGCGTGGCGAGCGTTGCTTCGAACCAGCGTTTCATGTCGTCGAGCAGCGGCACCGCTCGCGCCTGGCGCACACCGTGCCGCTCATCAGGTGGCTTGCCACGGATCTGCTCCTCGATCTTGTAGAGCGCGCCGATCCGGTGCAGCACTTCCTCCGTTACCGCATTGGGACGGACGGCATGTAGATCATGGATCTTTCGGCGAGCGTGGGCCATGCAGGCAGCTTCCTGGATGGTGCCGCCGCGATACAGCTCGGCATAGCCCGCAAACGCATCGGCTTGCAGCACGCCGGCGAAGTCTGCAAGATGCTGCTGTGGATGCTCACCCCGTCGATCGGGTGTGTAGGCGAACCAGACCGCCGCCGGCTCTTCGGAGGCACTTGGCCGATCATCACGCACGTAGACCCACAGACGTCCTGTCTTCGTGCGGCCGTTGCCGGGCGCCAGCACTGGCAGCGGCGTGTCGTCCGCATGAACCTTGCCGCCGGCCAGCGCGTAGCGGCGCACGGCGTCGACCAGCGGTGCGAGCAGCGCCGTGATACTGCCCATCCAATACCCCATTGCGCCCGGATCGATCTCGACGCCCTCACGCGCGTACATAACTGCCTGGCGGTGCAACGGGATGTGGTACGCGAACTTCGACACGGCGATGTGTGCGAGCAGCGCCGGTCCCGGGATGCCGCGGTCGATCGGCCGACTCGGTGCCGCAGCCTGCACGATGCGATCGCAGCACGCGCAGGCCAGCTTCGGACGGCGGTGACGAATCACGCGGAAGTGCGCCCTCACGTATTCGAGCTGTTCCGCGACGTCTTCGCCCAGCGGCTTGAGTTGCCCGCCGCAATCGGGGCAGTCATCGTCGGCTGGCAGATGGATGCGCTCTTCGCGCTCAAGGTGATCCGGCAACGGCTTGCGGCCCGCACCTTCGCGACTCGGCCGCTTCACTGCTGCAGCCGTGGCCATATCGGCCGAACCTTCGTCGGCCTGCAGGTCTTCCAGACGTAATTCAAGCTGTTCGATCTGGCGATCCAGCTTCTCCGATTTCCGGCCGAACTGCATCCGGCGCAGCTTGGCGATCGTCAGCTTCAGATGTTCGATCTCGATCGCGCGCGACGAGAGCTGCTCGCGCAAACTGGCGACCATCGCCTTCAGCGCATCAATGTCGTCGGGGAGATCGGTGGGAGCAGCGGACATGCAGTGAGCTTACACGACGCCACCATCAAGCTCTCCACACGTAATGAACGTTTACAATGCGCTGCGCGGGCGTGCCGCATCGACCGGTTGCCGCCAATCGAAACCTTCGAGCAAGAGCGCGAGCTGAGCGGTCGTCAGCGCAACAACACCGGCATCGGCGCGCGGCCACGCGAAACGTCCTTTCTCGAGGCGCTTCGAGAGCAGGCACAGGCCACCGTCGCACCACCACAAGCACTTCAGCAAGTCGCCGCGCTTACCCCGGAACACGAACACGTGCCCGCTGTAGGGATCCTTCTCCAGCACGGTTTGTACCTTCGCGGCCAACGAGTTGAAGCCGGAACGCATGTCCGTGACGCCCGCCGCGATCCAGATTCGCGTGTTCGGCGGGATCACTTCAGACAGTCTCGCAAATACTGTTCGGCGAACTCCTGCGACACACCGCGGATACGAATACGTCGTTTGCCGACCTCGATCTCGATTTCACAGCCCGGTGGCATTGCCGGGCTCGCCGACACATCCAGCGTTTGCGGTAGAGCGCGGTTTGGGACGTCTTTCGCAGGCAGATCGACCACATCAACAGGCAGCAGCGCGATGTTTGGTACCGACGGTACACGTTGCGCATCTAGTAAGCTTCTTCGCCACTGCGCGACCATATTGGCGTTCAAGCCGTGCGCACGAGCTACCTCGGCAATCGAGCGATTCGGATCGTTCGCTTCTGCAGCAACCGCTTCCCGAAACTCCTTCGTGTAGTTCCTCGATCCCGGTTGTCTTCCATGCACCACTGGCCTCATCAATCTGATTCCCATTACATCTGATGGGAATCAGATTGCCTGTGCCGCGCCCTCATGAACAGACGGTACATGTCGAGTGCTTACGATTTACAGACCTCCAGAACAATACGGATTTTGTGTGCGCGCTCGGCAAGATCGCGACTTTCGCGGTGGCGGAGCCGACGACGGCTGGAAACGGCAGCCCACAGATGAAAACGCAATTCGAGGGTTGGCCGGGATTCGTAAAACATTCGCTACATCTGGATTGGCGCGACAAGACAGCGGCCAGACGCCTGATGTGCAAGCTCCTCAGCGGTAGCGGGGCGGCGCGTGATTGTGACGGACAAACTGCGCAGCTACAAGGCGGCCAACGACGACATCAGGCTGGAGAGCGTTGACCACCGCCAGCACAACCGGACGCGCATTTGCAGCGTTAGGCCGTCTGGAGCGCGCACACGAACGAACTGCGAGACTGCAGTTCCGGTCTGTTTGCGCTCGTCATGCAGGACCTGATACCCCCGCGCCGCGAGGAACGGTCCGACAGCGTCTCGCGTCACCGCCTCCTCGGCCAGACTTTCTGTGCTGCGAAATACGCGGGGCCTTTTGCTCATCGCTTTTCCTTCTATTGCTTGATCTGAATCACGTGCTCTTGAAGAAGGTGCCGACGGTAATCGATGCTCCTCCGCACTCCGGACATTTCGGACGCATGTCGTCTGCGCCGACGCGCTTGCGTCCGACAGCATAAGAATCAGGTGCTACGTTCTCGAACCCTTCAAACCGCGTTGCCGAACGTCCCCAATCGTCAGAAGACTTGATACAGACACCTTCGTGCCCGCAGGCATCACAGGTCGCCTTATAGTGATCGTGTTCCCAGGACATAAACGCTCAGTCTCCCGATTCAAGTTGCGAAGATTTACCGCACAGAATGTTGTGGTTTCTCCGACACCAAAGGCTAAAGCATAGACGGCCGAGAACGCGCCACGCGCCCTGCTAGGCGCTATCGACTACAGCTAGATCGTAACGCGCAAGCGCTTGGCCCGCTCCTTAAAGGCTCGTTCACCGCCCTCCAGAATGTCACAAACGTGCTTTCGGATCCGCGGGTTTTCCAAGCTACCGCTGTCGTACGATATTTCCGGGAGTTGCGACGGACGATGCGGTCCGCATGTCGCCACAATCACCTGCTCCGCATCGGTATTCACTACCAGATTGGCATTGTGCGTAACGATAATAATTTGCCGACGCTTTTTGGCCTCCCGAAAGCAGTCGACCAACTCCTGAAAAATGGACTGCGGATCAAGATTCTCTTCGGGCTGGTCAATAATGAGCGGACGATCGTCTTCCGCGTCGATAGCGAGGTATAACAACAGGAGCACAATCCCTCGAGTACCCGGTGAGAGTTGCTCAATGTCCACGCCGTCATACTGTAGCCCGTAGCCAACGGAAATGTGATCGGTACTGTAGAGCCAGTCTGATACATTTCGCGCCCAGGAACGAAAATCCTCGCCATCCGGGATATGCGTCCGAAGATCAGCCTCATTCGCTTTGACAAACTCGAACAGGGTCGCCGCAGCGGTCGCCGCGTCACCTGTCGACCAGGCCCCGAGCAGTTTTTCCTTGGCGCGCTTCAGCAGTTCGCCGCGGCCACGGAAAGGACCGCTCTTGCGCAGATCCAGCAAGCCCTCGCCGCGAGCGGCCCAATCGCCAAGATTGATAGCCCGCCGAATAGAGAAAGACAGCTTTGATAGCGATCCGGCGGACTGCTCGATTCGCTCCTTGATCGGTGCATATAGGGATGAAAGCTCGGTTTCCTCCTCCACAATTGCAGCGAAGACCTCCGCGTAAGCCTTACGCCGTGCGTCGATCAGCTCCTTTATCTTGGCGTCGGCCGCCTTTGCACGCTCTATCTGCTGCAGAACCTTCTTCCATGCAGATTCGGCCTTGGAAATTTTTTCGGACAGCGTGGTATATCGCTTGGCATTCTGGATGTCGATTCCAACCAAAGCCTGCAATCGACCAAATTCGCGCTCAAGTAGTGCCAGCGTCTGATTCCCAAGTACGGCATCGCCTGCAATTAGTGGGATGGTCGGATCGGCGTTGGGATCGAGCTCCCCCTGTACACCCTGGAGCGCAACCAAACCACGCTTGGCCTCGGCAACCCGGGTCTCAAGGAGCGCATCGACATCGCCGGCGAAGACGAGCTTGAATTGATCCCAGTCTTGCTGTGTCAGCGCACTTTCTTCCCTTCTCTGTTTGAGAGCCTCCAGATGCTCGACCGCTTCGCGGGCCCTAAAGTCCACAACGTCCTGCTGCAGGAGTTGCAGTGCGCGGAGCTTGCGATTCGCGAGATCCACGCTCTGACGTTTGCGATCGACAGCCTCTGAGAGCTGCTCAAGTCGCCGGGCGCGGGCCTCATCGCCTTTGCCAACCAACGAGTTTCGATTCTTCTTGTCCTTTTCGATAGCCGCCTGCCTCTCATCTCGGTCTTTCTCCAATACCTTCAAACCATCCTTTCTGACACGCTCCTCCGTGAGATCGACAGACGCCCTCTCAAGATACTGTTGACTGCGACTTCGCTTGTCGCGTGACGCTTCGAGCCGAATATTCAGAAGTTCTTCGAATGTGTCAGCACCGAATCTATCCTGATACGGGTGGGCATTAAAAATAACCCTCTCGATTTCGTCGACCAGCTCGTCGTTCGGCCCTTCCGCAGAGCACAGCAGATCAACGAATTGCTGGGACATGTATTGCACATGCGGGCGATCGAATACGTCCCCTGGGTCTGCCGTGGTTAGAGGGCTATGCGTTTGCTCGCCAGATGCCCAGTACAGACGAGCTTCACTGCCGCCCAGAAACGGTCTTGCCCGAGAGAGGAACGATTTTTCGTTGGTCCATGGCGGCAACGAATAGCCAGCGGCCGCGATAAGGTCAGCCAAAGCGGTCTTTCCGGATCCGCGGGCACCGATGATTGCCACGAGGCCCGTGTTGAGTTCAATGTTGCTTCTCGATAGCCACGTTGCGTCCGAAACCGATATCGACTCGATCGTCGATCCACTGAGCGCGCCTTTCGGCGGCTCTTCACCGATAAACACGCGCTCACCGGGCTCGATGCACACCTGCCGTAACGTCTCGAAATTCAGATCGCCTTTTATCCAACATAGACGCTTGATATCTGGCACCCCCACCTTATTTGCAGAATGTGCGTCAGAGCCGTGCAAGCAAGGTTTTGGTCCACCGTACTGCTGCTGCAGTTCCTCAACGGATAGCGCCTCCTTGCCCAGCCAAAAGCTAACCTGCTTCGGATTGCCGCTGAAAATAATGTGGACGGTACGTTCGATTTCCTTGCGCAGCGCAGCAAAAGAAGCAGATATGTCGCGCAATCCTGAAGTCCCATCCTTTTCGCCGCCGGCGACAGCAAATAAAACGTTTCTCCGAGCCCATTCCGACTTGTGAACCGCTTCTTTCAGATGATCCAGCGTAACCTTGAATTGATTTGCGCCCTCTGCGCGAGCCGAGTCATCATCCGTGAGCCTCGGGTTATACGTACGACCGAGACGGATGAGATCCGTGCGCTCACAACGATACGTTTCGCCTTGGTATGAAAATTGCAGTTCACGTAGGAAACGATGAATGCGGTCAACGTGATCCGCATCGCCTGGGTTGAAAAGCAGGTGTAGGTTGATCGCAGATGCCTTTGATGTCTCGATACTCAGGCGCAGCTCGACGTTGGGAAAGACAAAATCGACGTTCGAAAGGCGTCCCTGCTTCCTGAATTCTAGCGCCTGTACATAGCCATCAACACCAAAATAGTCGGTGATACCTAGCGCACACAGCGGCGGAGACGTCGCCTCAACTGCTTTGAGGAAATCTTCCCACGGTGCGTTGCCACTATACTGATCGTTCAGTGCAGTGCCTGGCGCGTGAACGTGCGGATCCCATCGATGCCACACCGATCCCCGAGCGTTCCGTGCATCAAATTTATCTGTCATTGGTTTCCCCAGATCCATGTTCCTAACCGATCGCATAAGTTTTCATTCGACCGGGTCTCGGCGAATTTTATAATGTACCGCACGATCGAAAGAGATCGACAAAAAATAATGTACCGAACCAATTCGGGTAAGTTACTAGTATTTATGGCCTACCCACTCACCATCCATCGCGAATTATCAACACTATCATTTCGAAAGCTTGCGATTGCATTGACTCTCTCTACGGAATCTTAGATTATCAGCATCACGCGAATTCGACGTCCTCTCTAGGTAACCCGTCGCATAATCTGTCCCGCTACAATGATCTCAACATCGGCGGCAGCAAGCTCACGCATTCCCAACGAAATGCTTCCCAAAACCAGCAACACCGCGCGTATCAATTCGATGCATAGCCCCTACGCCAGCCACATCCTTGAAAACATGGCTAGTTCCACAAGACGAGGATAGCCCGGCGGCAATTCGCTACTGCCTCACTTCCGCGCGTCGGCCATCGGGACTTTCCGCGAGCACATTGCAGCCGTTCCTGACAGCCGAAAAGCGCTATCATGTGCATAACATCACTAGGAGGAAATTATGGCAACCTACAAAGAATTGAAGGCCAAGATGGATGCTCTCGCAGAGCAAGCCGAAGCTGCGCGCATCGCCGAACTTCAGACCGTTATCGCCGACATCCGTGTCAAAGTGGCGGAATATGGGATTACCGAAAAGGATATCTTCGGCAAGCAGCGGGGCCGCGTGGCGGGGGCCACGTCCGAAGCGAAGTATCGCGATCCGAAGACGGGTGCGACTTGGTCGGGTCGAGGACGCGCGCCGGCGTGGATCAAGGATGCCAAGAATCGTGATCGATTCCTGATCCAGGAGTAACTACACGCGGCCGCAACTCGGTCGTTCGATTGCTGCACGCGTCGAACGCAATCGACACATGCCTTACGTCCGGTTACCGCGCCGCAATCCCACCAATCAGCATCGGAAAGCGGCGTCGCTCGACAACTCGCGACACCTTAACAGTTGCTCAGCCGCGCTCGCAAGCTGAAGCATTGACTGCTGCCAAATCTGCATGGACCAAAATACGTCCACATCACGTCCGCGAGCATCCGTGTGCCCGTTGTGTAAGCGGTCCTGGATCGCCCCTGCCAATTGTGGTGGGTGGAATAATCACGGACTAAACAAAAACCGAGGACCCGATAACCAACTCGCGTGCCCCGGTTGCCGCACACGCATTGCTTCGTGTGCCAAGTCGCCACGAAATACGCGGCTGCAGGAAATGCTTTATTTGTAGTTGAACGCGCCAGGATGGTTTGCGAGGCTACCTGTCAGCGCAGCATAGAGGATAGTCCGGCCATCAATCGATTCATCACCGCCGCCAATGTTCAGCCACGTCAGTCGCTCAGTTCCCTTCTTCGGGCTGACGGTAGACAGCACGCCGTACATTTCGTTCTTCTGCGGATCGTATAACACTGCGATGCTCTCTGAGCTACAGTCGTGCGGCTTGCAGGCGGTCATCACGTAGACATCGTGTCCTCCGAACGACACGGTGATCGATGGCGACTCGGTTCCACCGCGCACCACCCACGCCGGCAACTGATGTCCTTTCTTCATCGCATCGAATGCTGCGCTCGCGGCGCGATTACCCGCGATTGCGCTCATTGTCCACGTCTCCGTTGTCGCGGGACTGCCAGCCCATACGGCTTGGGCAACGAACAATGCAGCGGCAGCAAAAGGCATTCTGATATACATGTATCCTTCTCCTATCCAATGTACAAAAATCCCATTAGTCTCGAAACGAGTCGGTAAGTTTCGTGAGCAAGTCGACGATATGCCTCCATATTAGATCAGTAGTCGGCAGGCGTTCTGTGCCATTGCCTCTTGGACCTCCATGCGGCATCATTAAAGAATAATGAGCGAACACGGCTCTATATGGCTACAAAATCCCGCTGCAGGTCATTCACACATCGGTCAAAAAATATCCGCCCTGTAGGGATACGCCTCGTAAATGGTAGGTGACATCCAACGCGTCCCCAGAATGAACTTTTATGGTCTACACAGGCTTGCGGCACACACTCGCTTGCCACGCACTTGGCCTCCTCATGCGCGATCGTGCGGCCTCATCTTACTCAAGATGACTTCCTCGACGCACGAACCATGGCAAAGATCGCATCACTCAAAGCCTCATCATGATCCACCGACGGCGCTGTAGTTTCGCAACGACAACGTCGATCTATTTTCACTCGGCGCTCCGATTTATTGTCATGCGTCAACTCCACAAATCGTACATCAACTACAACATCATCGAGGAGCACAATCCGATAGGTGTTCTTGTGAAGCGATTCAATGCGGCTACTTTGATAGATCTGATGGGCGTCGATCAGCACTCGAACTGCTGACCTGACTTGCGCGATCGACAATTCAAGTTCGGAGGCAAGCTCCGGAATTGTCCAATCGCTCTTGTCAGCCATAACTTTAAGGATACGCTTACGTACGCGTTCTGCTTTACCCGACGGAGCCATGTTGAAGAGCGAATACGTTGATTGTGGCGATTTCTATCCGATGCTAGACCAAAGGAAAGCAGCGCGCCCGCTGAAATTTTGACTGAACCTTAAATCACCACTACACGCTTCCTTTTTGGTAAGCGACGATCATCGAATCAATTTTTCATCATCTAAAATATCATTTTCGATCGCTTACTGTTCTTGCATAATTGCAATTCCTCTCCATACCGAATAGACGTCAACGCAACCCTTCAAGGCTACCTACTTAAACGATACTTTGTTTCGGTAAACCCAAGTCATCATTGCCAAACCAGCGAATCACGCCAGTTGATTCAGACGATAGCAATTCCGTACGCGCGGCCTGTATGGCAAACAACATCGACTGCAGACCATCAATCCCCCACACTTCCCGACGAACAGTACGATGTGGCCACATGACTTCAAGAGTGCAGCGCCAATCACGAACGGATACCACCTCGGGAACATGAAGTCGGACCCGAACGGTCCACTCCGCGTCCAGATCGTAGATGCGCTCTACAAAAACACGCGAGTTTCCGGAATCGGTGACTCCGCGTGCCATCTTAAGACTGCGTATCGACGTGACATCCGCCCAATCCTCCATCGTTACTCGCCGCTCCACCGCAACCGAATAACCCACATCCACTCAGTGCCAGCGCACCGTGCCGCCAACATGGTGACATTCACAAGCCTTCGTTGTACTTTTGCTCTCATCGCTGACTCAACGCCGCAAATAAAATCACCTGAGATATCACATGCAATGCTCTCGGGTTCGACAATATGACAATGACAGGTTCAGCTGATCCACGGCGCTGCGCAACCATCGTGACAAAATGAGTCGATGTCGAGGAACACGTCCATTCCGAATGATTCAGATCGTCAATTCTCCTGTCCATTTTCGGCTGCGACTGACGAACTCGACAAGTCACGCGGCGACGATACGCAGGGCAGTCGCATCCCGGACCATGACGTCGACCGCGTGAATCTCGTCTGGTGTTGACCGAATACGGGATCCTTCGATTGGAGTTCGACCGTTTTTCACCACAACGTACATGAGCTTTCGCCACGCGTCGGCATATCGATAAGCCGGCGCGACAGCCAGTTGCATGTCGAACAGTAGGAGGACTTGCTCGATGATTGAATACTCCTCCTCTCTCAACGCCCATCGTTCATTACGTACCGCGTGTATGATGCAATTCTCTATAAGTACTTCGGCCACACGGAACTGCTCAATATCAGCTCCTACAGACGTCACATCACGCATGAGATACGAGAGATAGTTGACTTTCGCAAGATGCCCAATCAGTACGACATTTCCTCTCCCACTTCGTAAAACTGATAGTGCAATATGCCCTTCCAGCGACAGACCTCGAACCTTCTCAGCAGGCATCGGAAGAAGTTCCTTACGGGTTAGCGGCTTGCGCTTCATTCTTCGTGGATTTCGAGACATGTACATACGGGATTCAAATCCCGTCCTCCTAAGATACTGCCGCATCAGTCCGTAACTCGCCTCCACCAAATAATGGAGTTCTCTCTATATAAAAAGATGCAGCAACACTTGCTGCTGCGTAAAAACTCAGGTCCAAGAGGATGCAAAACCTGAGTTAGGCCACTTATAAATTTTTTAATCACACACCATTTAGTCATGTGCGATCAGTCGCAGTGACGATCTCCTTACGAGCGACTACACCGACACCTTTCGCCCGGCGACCATAAAGCTCGGGAAGATCACGAGCTTCCCGTCGAGCCGCCTCGCGGCCTCAGTCGAGGATCCCAAATGCCCCAAGTTCGCTACACCCACCGGCGATACGATCCGTCGCAGCACAGAAATGTGCAAGCACCTGGCACGTGGCCCAGCTAGCACGTGTCTCTTTCTCGACTATACATTTCGACGAATTCCCTACCAATTTCCTTGCAATTCCATAATTTCTCTCATGATTGAACGCCATGAGGAGTCGACCTCTACCTCTCTCATAAATTAGCCTCCGGATAAAAAAGAGGCGCACGCAAGATATCAGCACATTGGATCATCTCGCAAAGAATCCATCCAAGCTCAGTACCCAGCACAAATGAGACAAATAAAAGCATTGATAGAGACAAAACGTCCGATACTTAAGAACCGCTCATGCACTCATTCATCAATGGAAAATCCAACCCCATAACTCAACATCACAAAATCGTCGTATTCATACCACTTACCGGCCGTGGATATGAATGTATCGTGACGCAATCTCGCCCACGCAAAGGGCGTCACAAATTCAAAAAAAACAATAATTACAATCACTTACCAAGCACACCCGAACCATCTATTTCTAAATCAGAAATACATAATTTCCATTTCCGAAAAGTATCGCTTCGCACTCCCTCATAAACTCATATCTCCCAAGAGGGCATCCATCCGGACACACTCGGGATGATTGTTAGCGCTCCATATGGTTGAGACCATCGATGAAACCAGGTCGCAAGGCTTGCATCTTTATGAAAGGATTTCCACGCATGAAAAAGACACTGATCGTGGCAGCAGTCGCATCTGTTGCGGCATCATTCGCAACCGTCGCTCACGCACAAAGCAGCGTCACACTCTATGGCCTGGTTGACGCAGGTATTACTTACCAAAGCAACATCGCCGGCAAGTCGCGGTGGGCGATGGGTTCAGGTATCGACCAGAGCCGTTTTGGTCTGCGCGGGTCGGAAGATCTCGGGGGCGGCCTGAGGGCGATCTTCACGTTGGAGAGTGGCTTCAACATCGGAAACGGCAGCTTCACGAATAACAGCGGCATGTTCAACCGCCAGGCATTTGTCGGTTTGTCGAGCCAGTACGGCACAGTTACGCTGGGTAAGCAGTACGACTCCGTTCAAGACTATCTGGCGCCGCTAACGGCAACGGGCAGTTGGGGCGGTGGGTACTTCGCACACCCGCTGAACAACGACCGCCTGAACAACGGTGGCGACGTCGCGATGAACAACACCGTGAAGTTCGCGAGCGCAAACTACGAGGGCCTGCAGTTCGGCGGCACGTATTCTTTCTCGAACAGCACCAACTTTGGCAACAACCGTGCGTATAGCGGTGGTGTTTCGTATCAGTACCAAGGCCTCAGGCTGGGTGCGGCATACTCGCAAGCGAACAATGCGGGCCTGAGCACGTCAGGTGCGGTGAATCCGTACGTTGATTCGCGCGGCATCACATACGGCATCCAGGGCCGCACCCGAACGTATGGTGCTGCTGCCGCGTACGCATTCGGCCCGGCACAGGTCGGCGCTGCATGGACGCAATCGCGTATTGATAATCAGACGAATGGCGCCGGTACCCTGCGCGCCGACAACTACGAAGTCAACGCAAAGTACAACCTGACGCCGGCTCTGGGTCTTGGCGCCGCGTATACGTACACGAGTGGGAAGCAGAACGGCCACAGCACACACTGGAACCAGTTCGGCTTGCAAAGCGACTACGCACTGTCGAAGCGCACGGATGTGTACGCACAGGCGGTCTATCAGCGCGCTGCGAAAAATGGCATCGGTGCATCGATCTACAATGGCGATCTGAGCACACCGCCGAGCTCGTCAATCAACCAGACCGCCGCAACGGTCGGTCTGCGTCATCGCTTCTAAGAGCGACGGTCAAGCAACACCGTCGAGGCACCTTCGGGTGCCTTTTTTCGTGGTCGATTAATTCCATCGACGTTGCCATCAAGAGGCAAGTGGCTAGCTTGAGTTGTTCTTTACACGGACGCGGCCGAGGATCGCGCACTGCGGACACCATTTCCCAGCACTGATATTCACCGGACGTGTTTCCCAAGTGTGTCCGCGATGGCATTGCCACATCAGTTTAACCCGCCTGCCGCGATATTCACTCGAAAGACATAATCCGCCGCGCATAGCCGCTAGGTTCCGCATATCCTCGATTGTATGGCGCCGTTTGAGGTTCGCGCATTGCCGGCACCAATGCCCAAGCCACACCTGGCTCGCTATAGCCAGCCACTCGTGACCAGCTGCACAACGGAAAGGGTACTTTTCACCTGCGCCATGATACGCAGTCGCCAAACAGACTCCGCCTCGCCTGCGAGCTGCCGCCTCCAAGCGGACCAATCCATTGGGATCCACTTGCCCAGCAGAGATCAGCTTCGCACAACGACTACACCATGTACCCCGAAGAATGTCAGATGCCTTGGCCTCCCATCGATGGCCCTGTGCACATTCAAACTTGTATTTACGGCCACGCGCCGTATATTCGGTTGGCAGACATCTTCCGTCCTTCGCTTGCGCCGCGGCCTGCAGTTGCGTCAGGCTGTCAGCATGCCAACCGCGATGCTTAGATTCAGTTCGAGCACAGTCTGGACACCAACGACCTTCGCTAATCTTCCGTCCTTGTACATCCCATTCGTGTCCTGCAGCACAACGAATTCGGTAACGCCTCATCAGTCCAGTGAACGGGCCATTCAAAAGCGTCCCGCCCCTCTCGGCTAGCTTGTCCATCCATCGATCCCGAAGACCTTCGTCTTCGCACCGGGCACACACCGGCGCCCCGCCGCTTCGGTAAAGTAAGGTGGCCGCGGTTCGCTCAAAAACGTGGCCACGCGCGCAGATAAACTCGTAGCGCGCGTTCGTATCGATCCACGTGCTGGACAAACAACACCAACCGAGATCAGCAACGCATTGCTGCAACTTCACCAACATAGCCTCGCGCTGCACCGCACCAGTCGACTTACATTGGCCCCGTGTCAATGCTTGCCCCTTTCATCAGTCCATCGACAAAACTCGCCGTTGCCTTCTCTGTTTCTAACGCTTCCAGTTCCTGCCGAATCGTCGGCTTGGCCGCCTCGAACGTCTGCATCTGAGTCGGTCGTCTCGCATCGACCTTCACGATCGCTCGCGGCCCGTTAGCGTCATTGCTCAGTGGAATCGACTCTGATGTCACTCCGCCAACCGGCAGACGAGTAATCGCCTGCGCAACAGCGACTGGAAACCCGTGCGTCTTGCCTTCCTGTACCGGTGTCTTAAAACTCACCCACGAAAGCTCACCGCCGACGGATGCTGTCGGCGCCTGACTGTATTGATGCGAGGCCCTTAACATTGCATCGACCTCCCCCTGCGTAATCGACGTGCCGTTGACCATCGCAACTACGCCTGCAGGCAATGAAGTAGTTTGCGCCTCGACTGGTATAGGTAGAATCAGTTGCCATGCCCATGCAGTAACGACCAGCATGCGATCCAAAACTTCGTTTTTCATCTCTGCTCACACTTCATATATAAAGAGCGCAGCGACCCACTACCACGCGAAGCACCTGCTGTTAAGAACGAACGGGTATATGCAGCCAGTAGTTCCTATCAATCGACGTGGCTAGGGGAACGGTGTGCATGGGTTCCAGGGTGGAAGACGCGGTCAATTCCGCCGAATACCTGATCTAACATCGGCGTATTCTTTGCGTTGCCGATCAACAAACAGCCGACTAGAACTCTGGGCAGGATTCGCGCCGACGACAGCGGGTATCTGCGCAACCGAACCACGCGCAAGCCATAGAATCAACAGCAGCAGCACGATCATCACTAGCCACAACTTAAATAATGTTCCCATAGTCACGCGGCCTACCGCGCAATGACAAAGATCTGGCGACCGCTACTAGTGACTAACTGGAAGACAGCAGAACGGCGTGTCAATTTTGATACCGCCCTCTTCGCAGGCCGTGTCGATCACACCGGACCAATGCTCGTGCGCATAGGTAGGCCAAGAATTGCAAGACGACTTCATCGTCATTCATTTTTCTCAGGCAGGCAACGCCAATGACAATTTTTTAATTTTATTGATTTAATAAAAAATTAAAGTCATTTAAATCTCTTAAAGATTAATGACACAAGCCGTCACGTCACCTCAATATCAAAGCAAGCTCGCAACGTCACCTATGCGATAGTGCCCGTCAATCCATGTATTTTTTTGCTGATTCTTCTTCCGATTGCAGCGAAGTCTCTGCATCGGACTCGTATGTAGGCAAACTTCCCGTCTCATGTGATAGCCTGCCCTAACAGCGCAATCCCTCATCGTCCACGACATCTATTTGGCCATGCTCACTCCTGCGCGTCCCAACCCTGAGCACCCTTCGACTGACGTTATCTCCGTCTGGCGCCTCACCACGGCAACGAGTACTTACACTATCGAAGTCCGTTCTGATCGAACCTGGTTGCCGTTCCAGATCGATTCCCACCCACGTCATCGCACTTGGACGATGAGTGCGCTTGCTCCTCAGCCGACTGCAGACGATTTAGTAGCGGCGATTTGCAATTGGACCGCATCGCGAGGCGGTTTGCAACAACTTCATTGCGTATGGGAAAGCTGACAGCCCGATCAAGGCACTTCGCTAACTGATTCTAGATCCATTGAGGGTGATACATTGCGCGATGAATTGATGACCGAAGCCATGTGCTGGCAACTCGAATCGAAAGTTACCGCAGAATACGCATACTCGGTGAGAACGACCTTTGAGCTTGCCTGCTATTGTCCGTACGAATCCTGCCTCGCCAAGGTGTACCCAAAGCAGAGAATCAACACATATTTCTACGCGCCGGACAAGCACGTCACCGGCTGTCCGAATGAGGCTCCCTCCACGGAATCCTCACTCAATCCCGCCCCCTCCAAGCCGAGACCAGTAGACGTTCAAGCGAGACCGATTCCGAATATTCTGGGCCCAGGACCAACAATCGAACACAAGCCATGCACCCCGACGAAAGAAGAACTACTGCAGCTCGCCGCAATAGTAAAAACGCGCCCAGCGTTGCATCCTGGAACGCTGGGCACAGTGATTGAAGCGTGGGTATGCACGACGCCTTATGAACGAGCAACGCAACCGTTAGTTGTTGCAGGGCGTAGCTTGACGTACGCAACCGCATTTACATTTCTTGGCAGCGCGACCGACGATATAGACACACTGAACATACTGGAGCGGATCGTCTTTGGTGCAGCTACTGTCGTTGACCTCGAGCATTGCTGCCTTGTAGAAAGCAGGAAAAAGTTTTTGCACGGGGTCAAGAGATCTTCGTTACGGGTGGTATTGAAGAAGCCAAACTTGTCGTCTGACCATCTTCCTGTGGATTGGCCCCGTCGAAAACCGGACACGAGGTAACGCTTAAAATTTGATTCATCGCAGGAAACCGTGGAGGGTTTGAGAGCGATTGCGTAACCTGACGCCTGACTTTAAGGACGTCAGGAGATGCAATTGCTCGATCGCAAGGCACTTCAGGCACTGGGCTGCTGGACGGGTTACCGACTGGAGCGTGTGGAATGGCCGGAAGGCGAAGGCCGCACGCTGTCGCTGTATTTGAAGCCGGTCAGCAAGATCATGTACTGCGAGCAGTGTGGGGCACGTTGCCAGCAGATCCACGAGACGACGGTTCGTCGGGTGCGTGACTTGCCGCTATTCGAATACCGGGTGGTGTTGCATGTGCCTCGTCGCCGGGTCTGGTGCGAACGCTGCGGCGGCCCGCGACTGGAGAAGCTGGCGTGGTTGGGCCGTTACCAGCGAGTGACGGAGCGCTTCGCCAAGGCTTGCGAGAAACTGCTGCAAGCGGCCAGCGTACAGGCGGTGGCGGCCTTCTACGATCTGGGCTGGCACACGGTCAAATCGATCGACAAGATGCGCCTGCGGGCGCGCGTGAGCGAGCCCGATTGGTCAACGATCCGCTATCTGGCGATGGACGAGTTCGCGCTGCATAAAGGTCATCGCTACGCCACGGTGGTGGTCGACCCGATCAGCCGGCAAGTACTCTGGATCGGACCGGGACGCTCGCGTGAGACGGCCCGGGCCTTCTTCGAACAGCTTCCCGAAGGCGCGGCCAAGCGTATCGAAGCGGTCGCGATCGACATGACCACGGCCTATGAACTCGAAATCAGGGAACAGTGTCCGCAGGCGGAAATCGTCTTCGACCTGTACCACGTGGTGGCCAAGTACGGCCGCGAAGTGATCGATCGGGTGCGGGTCGATCAGGCCAATCAACTCCGACATGACAAGCCAGCCCGCAAGGTTCTGAAGTCCAGCCGCTGGCTGTTGCTGCGCAACCGCCACAACCTCAAGCCGGATCAGGCCGTGCACCTGAAGGAATTGCTGGCGGCCAATCAGGCGCTGTTATGCGTCTACGTGTTACGCGACGAGCTCAAGCGGCTCTGGTTCTACCGAAAGCCGGCCTGGGCTCAAAAGGCTTGGGAACAATGGTTCGAGCAGGCTCAGCAAAGTGGGATCGCGGCCCTGCAAAAGTTCGCCGAGCGTCTGCAGGGCTACTGGCACGGCATCGTGACTCGCTGCCGCCATCCGCTCAATACCAGCATCGTTGAAGGCATCAACAACACCATCAAGGTCATCAAGCGTCGAGCTTACGGGTACCGCGACGACGAATACTTCTTCCTTAAGATTCGCGCCGCGTTCCCCGGTAATCCTCGATGAACCTAAAATTTAAGGTAGTCTTCCGCCTATGTTTAAGCCTAGCTCCAATGTAGAACCCATCGAGGTTCTGACCCAGCCGGAACAGCGCCGGCGCCGCTCTGTCGATGAGAAGCTTGCGATAGTGCGCGAGACCTTCGAACCCGGAGCGAGCGTTTCCGGGGTGGCCCGTCGCCATCAGGTGAATGCGAACCAGGTGTTTGCCTGGCGCAAGCTGTATCAGGATGGAAGCCTGTCAGCCGTGAGTGCCGGAGAACAGGTGGTGCCAGCCTCCGACCTTGTCGAAGCGATGAAGCAGATTCGCGAACTCCAGCGGCTGCTGGGCAAGAAGACGATGGAAGTAGAAATACTTCGCGAAGCAGTGGAGTACGGCCGGGCAAAAAAATTGATTGCGCGCTCACCATTGCTGCCAGGGGACGACCGTTGAAGACGGTCTGTGAAGTCCTGGGTGTGTCGCGCTCTAATCTTGCGGTCAAATCGAAGCGCCCCGCTGAGTGGGTCGACCAGCGCAGGATGCCGGTTCTGGACGACATGCCACTGGTCAACGAACTTCGGGGACTGGTCGCCGAGCTTCCCACCTACGGTTACCGGCGTGTGTGGGCGCTGTTGCGGCGAAACAGGGATGCGCAGGCCCAACCTCGCGTAAATGCAAAGCGGGTTTATCGGGTCATGCGCACGCACGGTCTGCTGCTCGAGCGCCGCCCTCGACATCCTGAATCCACACGCCGGCACGACGGCAGAGTCGCGGTGGAGCGAAGCAATGCGCGCTGGTGCTCGGACGGCTTCGAATTCCGTTGTGATGACGGCTCGCCATTGCGCGTCGTCTTTGCATTGGACTGCTGCGACCGCGAGGCCATGAGTTGGGCGGCAAGCACCGGGGGCTACACCGGCGATATGGTGCGTGACGTGATGCTTCAGGCCGTCGAGAACCGCTTCCAGGGAGCGCTGAAAACCGATAGCGAAATCGAGTGGCTTAGCGACAACGGTTCCTGCTACATTGCCGACGAGACGCTGACGTTCTGTAAGCGTCATTTCGTGGCCGCATGGACAGAGCTGCAGCCGGTGTCCAAAGTGATGTCCGTTACTTCAAGTGATGGG
>NZ_CABVPX010000029.1 GCF_902499125.1 Burkholderia arboris | reverse complement strand
CGGCGACGGCGTGGGCGCAGGTTCGAAGCAGAACCAGATCGGCCTCGGCGTCGGCCTGATCCACCGCTTCTGATGTCCCGTGGCGGGCACGCATCGCATCCGGAAGTGCACGGAAGCCCGCCTTCGGGCCTGAAAAGCCGCTGAAACCCGGAATGGTGTATTCAGCATTGCCATGCGCGCGTCAATGGCAGGAAGCTCACCGGCTTTGCCAGTCGACAGCAAGCCGCGGACAGCACGTGCTGCAAGACCCGTCATTCACCACGTTGAAACCGGGTGACTTCGATCGCCTGGAACTCCACCCACACGCCACCTGCGCGGGAGAACCTTGACGCAGGCCGGAGTCAGCCGATCGCAACGAGGTAACCGTCTTCGCGTTCAAGCGTGACGAAGCGAGTCGCCCCAAGGCGCATTGGCTCCGGCGATGGCATCGAGCAGGGCCAGGCGTTTGCGTATGCAGACAACCAGCGCGACCTTGGGTCGTTTGCCGGCGACGTTCGCGCATAGGTCGAACGCTTCGATGGCAGGGCGCGTTGCGCTCGACATTGCCACGTCAAGCACGCGATGAAGCGTGAAGCGCCCGCCCTGCCCGCGTCGTCGCCCCCGGCGCCCGCAAGTGCAAGCACCGGGCGCAACACCGACGAGCGCCGTAGCCCGACGCTCGCTGCGTATTGAGTGACATCGCGATCAAAAATCGAAAATATCCGGAGTATTGTCCAGCCGCATTGAAACGCACGACACTGCAACAATCAAAATCAATATTTAATAAAGAAAATTTCCCCTCTTTAACTCGGCCGTACGTCACCCCCGCCAATCGCCCCGGGCATCGCACCCTGCCTCGCCCAGTCGCACAACGCCCCTCAGCCGCACACCGTCGATGCGGCGTTGCCGATCCCGCCAACGCCACCGACAAGATCATTTCATATTTCTCACCAAATCATGACTTGATTAACAGCGGAGACATGAAAAATCAATATCACAGAAAATATCTTGTAATTATAAAAATGGCCTCCTAGCATGCCTCTGCTGTACGCGACATGTCTTATATCAAAGTCATTACTTGATGCATTCCTCGAACAAACCCATCCATAACCTGGGGAATTACATGAAGAAATTGTCTCGTCTGCTGCCCATCACCGCGATTACCGTTGCGAGTCTCAGCGCTTTTGCCCAGGCCGGCGACCAGCCCGCCGCGGTCGACAAAGCCCTGCAACTGATCCAGCAGAACCCGTCCGCCTTCAGCCTCGCCACTGGCGGCACGGCACGTGCGTTGAAGTTCGCAGGGCCGCAAGCCAGCGCGCCGACGGACGGCGATCAGTTCCAGGTACGCGACGTGATCGTCGACCCCGACGGCACCGAGCACGTGCGCTTCGACCGCTTCTACGCGGGCCTGCCCGTGATCGGCGGTGACGTCGTCGTCCATTCGAGCAAGGGGCAGTTGAAGCAGGCGAGCCTGACCCAGCTCGCGCCGATCAATCTCGCCGGCACGATCGGCAAGGTCGGAAACCGCTCGGTGGTACGCAACGCACCCGACGTCGGCGCGACCCGGGCCAGGAACGTCGCGGCCGCGCGTTTCAACTCGGACGTGCGCCGCGTCGAAGACGCGGAGCTCGTCGTGTTCGCCCGCGACGTCGCGCCGACGCTGGCCTATGCGGTGCGCGTATTCGGCAAGGCGACCGATACGCATGGCGACGCCGTGCTGTACTACGTCGACGCGCGCACCGGCAACGTGCTCGACGCACAGGACCTGATCAAGACCGCCGCCGCGACCGGCACCGGCCGCTCGCTGTACTACGGCAACCTGACGCTCACGACGGACCAGACCGGCACGAACGCGTACCGGATGCTCGATCCGAGCCGCGGCGGCGGCTCGGTCTACGATGGCCGCGGCCTGAGCTCGGACGACGTCGAACAGGCGACCGACCTGTCGATCTTCACGAGCAGCACGAACGTGTGGGGCAACAACGCGACGACCGACCGGCAGACCGTCGCCGCCGACATCGATTACGGGCTTGCGTTAACTTGGGACTACTACAAGACGACGCACAACCGCAACGGCATCTTCAACGATGGCCGCGGCGTGAAGAGCTACGCGCACGTGGTGTTCAACACCGGCAGCGGCACGACGGGCGCGAACGCGGCATGGCTGTCGTCGCGCGTGATGGCGTACGGCGACGGTGATCCGGGCACCCGCCTGCCGAAACCCGTCGTATCGGTCGATGTCGCCGGGCACGAAATGAGCCACGGCGTGACCGAGGCCACCGCCAACCTGAACTATTCGGGCGACGCGGGCGGCCTGAACGAAGCGACGTCCGATATTTTCGGCACGCTGGTGAAGTTCTACGCGAACAACCCGAACGATCCCGGCAACTACGTGATCGGTGCGCGCATCGTGAGCGGCGGCCTGCGCAAGATGTACAAGCAGGATCTCGACGGCCGGTCGTTCGCCTGCTACCCGTCCGGCGGCTTCTCGTGGTCGAACCCGCGCCACGATCCGCATTACACGTCGGGGATCGGCAACCGCTTCTTCTACCTGCTGTCGGAAGGCCCGGCGGTGCCGTCGACCGACACCGGCCTGTCGAGGACGCAACTGGTCTGCAATGGCGACACGACCTTCAGCGGCCTGGGCCGCGACAAGGCCGGCAAGATCTGGTACCGGACGCTGACCGTGTACCTGAACGCCAACTCGAGCTACCCGAACGCACGGCGCGCGTCGATCCAGGCGGCAAACGACCTGTATGGTGCGAACTCGGCAGAAAGCACAACGGTTGCACGCGCCTGGAGTGCAGTCGGCGTGAACTGATCGCGCGTGTGCGGGTACGCCGAACGCCCGCAGATCGCGTGACGGCACGCCGTTTCGACGGAGAACGAGCCGATCGACGTCGCGCGGTACTCACGCGAATGACGGGCAGATGTCGATCAACCGCCTGCAATGTCAGGCGGTTGATCGGCAAACAGCGGCACACCAAATCCCGGCCGGAGCCGGGCGCGTCATCGCAGGCCGCACGTCCCGATGCGCGTCAGATTCCGCGCTTCCTGCGCCCGCCGTCGCTCATCGAAGCGCTTGCGCGGCCCGCTTCACCGCGTCGTAGCGATCCATCCTCATCTGCCCCAGCTGTGCGGTCACCGCCTCCAGGATCTCGGGCGCCGCGCGCTCCGGCCGTCCGCAGTCGAACGGCGGCGCCGGGGCATACTCGATGGATAGTTGCACCGACTGAGCATGGGCGGCCCCCGCAATTTCCGCCATCACCGTCAGTGCCATGTCGATGCCTGCCGTGATGCCGCCACCGGTGATCAGGTTCCCGTCGCGCACCACGCGCGCGTCATCGACGGTCGCACCGAACGCCGGCACCAGGTCGAGCCACGACCAGTGACATGTGGCCCGCTTGCCGCGCAACAACCCTGCCGCCCCCAGCAACAGCGAGCCGGTGCACACCGACGTGACATAGCGCGCCCCGTCTGCCAGCCGGCGCAGCTCGCGCACGTATTCCGCATCGCCCAGCGCCTCGATCACGCCGAGGCCACCCGGCACGCATACGAGGTCCGCATGCGGGATATCGGCCAGGCGCCTGACGTTCGCGATCGTCAGGCCGCCATCGGCCTCGATCGTCCCGCCGGTTGACGAAGCCAGCACGCATTGCGCGCCGGGCAGGCGCAGGAACACCTCGTAGGGCCCGGCGAAATCGAGTTGCGTCACGTTCTCGAACAACGCGAAGACGACGACATACGGCGCAGCAGTCATGACACGAATCTCCTTTCAGTGGATTGACACCTCGCATGGTCGCGCTCTATCGTGATGGCTGCAATGTCGCTATCCCCACTTTTCCTGCCATGCCCCATCGCGTCGCCGTGCTCGTGTATCCGGACTTCCAGCTGCTCGACGCGGCCGGCCCCATCGCTGCCTTCGAAATTGCCGGCCGCTATCGCAGCGGTCACTACACGCTGCGCACGATCGCCGCGGAAGCCGGCCTCGTGCGCAGCTCGTCCGGTGTCAGCTGGGCCGCCGAAGCGCTTCCTGCGGTCAGCACGATCGACACGCTGCTCGTCGCCGGCAGCGACGACATGGATTCCCCGATGTCCGATCCGCGCGTGCTGCGCTTCGTGCAGCGCTGCGCGCGACGCGGCGTGCGCGTGACGAGCGTGTGCTCGGGCAGCCTGTTGCTGGCCGCGGCAGGCTTGCTCGACGACCGGCGCGCGACCACGCACTGGTCCTGCAGCGAACGATTTGCGCGGCAGTTTCCACAGGTGCGCCTCGAGCCCGATCTCATCTACGTGGAAGACGGTCCGTTCTGGACCAGCGCCGGCATCAGCGCCGGTATCGATCTCGCGCTCGCGCTGGTCGGCAACGATCTGGGCGAGCACGTTGCGCGCCTCGTCGCGCGCCAGTTGGTGGTCTACTACCGGCGGCCCGGCGGACAATCGCAGTTTTCCGCGCTGATCGAGATGAACTGCGCACGCGGCCGCTTCAACCCGCTGCTCGATCACGTGCGCAGCAACCTTGCCGTGCGTCACCGCGTCAGCGATCTGGCCGAGCGCGCGTGCATGAGCCCGCGACACTTCGCGCGTGCGTTTCAGGCGGAAACGGGGCTCACCCCGGCGAAAGCGGTGGAGAAACTGCGCGTGGAAGCCGCGCGCGCCGCGCTCGAAAGCGGCGCAGCGTCGCTGCAGCGCGTGGCGCAGGAATGCGGCTTCGGCGACACCGAGAACCTGCGCCGCAGCTTCCAGCGTCTGCTGGGCGTGCCGCCATCGACCCTGCGGGTGCGCTGAAGCGAGGTTCGGGATCGCGTGGTTGACGAACGTCGCGCACCGCACCGACAGCGCATTGCCGTTTCGCCCGACGCGCCGGATGCATGACCGTAAGCACCGTTGCCGCCTGTGCGGCCTCCACGAGGCTGACTATTGGCCTGGACGGTCACTTCCTGAGCCCCTTCTCCTCCCACCAGTCCCAGGACTTCAGTGCCTGGCGCGCAACCCTGCCGCCGAGATACGCGAGCGTGTCGCTCGTCATCGACAGCGATTTCCTGTTCACGATCCAGAAATCCGTCAGCTCGGATTTATTCCCGGCAAGCAGATCCGCAATGGTGCGGCCATTGAGGTGGGTCAACGCGACACCATGACCGAAGCATCCGCCCGAATAGATGATGCGTTCATCGTCGATGAAGCTGATCTCGGGAGCCATGTCCATGGTGATCGAAACGGGGCCACCCCATCGATAGTCGATGCGCGTGTTCTTCAGCTGAGGGTAGATCCACTTGAGATGATCCTCACAATGCTGCCACGCCACCGGTGCCGAAACCTCATTCGTGGCCCCGGTCCGGTAAGTGATCGCGTCGCCGCCGCCCATGATGATCCGGCCGTCGGCCGTCGGCCTGAAATAGTGCAGCATCTGCCGGTTGTCCCCGAACGATTGCCGCTCGCTCCAGCCGATGCTTTCCCATTGCGCGTCGCTCAGCGGTTCGGTGACGACCTGATAGGTCCAGAGGGGATACTGGCGCGCGCGCAGCCGTTCCGGGCCCGGAATCTCACGGGAGTAAGCGTTTGTCGCGACGACCAGCTTGTCAGCCATGATCTTTCCATTCGGTGTACTGATTGAAATGGCGGACGACGTTCGTTCGATATTCGTCACCTGGGTGGTCTCGTAAATGACGACACCGGCCGATTCGGCCAGCGACTTGAGCGCCCGCACCTGCTTGCAGGGATCGAGGTACCCGGTATTCGATTCGTAGATGCCGCCCGCAAAGCGTTCCGAATGGAAATCCTGCTGAAACTGCTCTGCGCTCCGCCATACCATGTCGTCGTCAATGCCCAGCTTCTGGAACAGTGCGTAGGTCTTCTGCATCCGGCCCAGTTGCGGCTTCGTGTAGGTGGCGCGCACCAGCCCGCTGTGCCGGTAATCCGACTGGACGCCGTTCTCCTCGATCAGGCTCCTGGTATGCGCTACCGCGAGCGTCAGGTAGCGATGCGCGTCGATCATTTTCTGCTCGCCCCAGCGCAGCAGGACCATCTCCGGCTCGAGACCGAACATCTTCGTGCTGAAGCCTGCGTTGCGGCCACTGGAACCGAAACCGATGATGGCGGCTTCCAGCACGACGACGCGTGCGTTGGGGTGATCCTTTTTGAACTGCCACGCCGTATTCAGCCCCGTGAAGCCGCCCCCGACTATCGCAACGTCGACCTTGAGATCTTCCGTCAAGGCGGGATTGGGCGAATACGCGCCATAGGCGTGCTGCCAGAACGATCTGCTTTGATGCAGGGAGGCTTGATCAAGTGACATGGTGGTGTTTTCGCGTAACGGGATCGGATGCCGAGGCAGCCGGGTTCTTCTGCTTCGGCAGTGGAGCGACATGGTTGCCGGGCGATCCGGCCGGCGCATGAGCAACGCCTTCGCGCTCGCGTGCCTTCGACAGGCCCGCGGGCGTCGGAGCCGTCACCGTGTCGTCACGGCAATGACCCATCGCATGCCCCGCAGCCAGGTCGCTTTGAAGCTTTTCACTTTTCATCCATATTTCTTGACCACGAATTTTCCGTCGTACTTTTCGAGGAACGAATCGATCTTCCGGGCCAGGACGGCATCCTGGCCGTCGAGCGAAAGCCGCATCATCTCGATCTGGAAATCCTCCTGATCGACCATGTAATCCAGGAAGAGTCTTGAATCCGATGGGCCGATGTTTCTCAGCTTGCGCAGCTCGTCGCAATAGACGACGGTCTTGGCGTGCACGAACTTCAGGAATGGCCTCAAAAGACATTTCGGAACGGATCCGATCACCCACGCCTTGATTCGCGTTCCGGCTCCGGGAGTCGTGCCGATTCCCCATCGAGCCGCCGCCTGACGATAAACGGGCGCATTGAACTCTTCCAACTTCAGATAGGCCGCCCAGAGCGGCTGACGCGGATCGCCGTCGAGACGATTCGCCAGGCGCCCGATGGCACGAAGCGCAAATGCCCGATTCTGGACTTCGCCCTTGAATCCTTTGGCAAATTGACTGGAAGGCATCAAGATAATTACCTCGCGTAGCGCATGTCCGGCCAGCCCTCACCGCGTCGGGTGAAATTGGACGGTTGCCCGATTCAGATCCGGCAATTGACAAACAGGGCAGGCAAGCACGCTATCGGCCATCGGCGCGATGGCAGAAGGCCGGCCCTCGATGAATGAGAACGTGTGCCGCGACTCGACGTCGCGACACGTTCGACTTACGTTGCTTCGGACAGCCTGGCCTCGAACGCGTTGATGGCGGCTGCAATGGCACCGTCGAGATAGCCTTGCATCTGCGCCGACACCAACGGGCGCCCCACCAGCGGATTGGCCACGCCGTCAGGACGGGTTGTCACGGCCACCGCGCGACGATGCGTGAACGTATCGAAGCCCGTCTTGCCGTGATAGGCGCCCGAACCGGAATTGCCGATTCCACCGAACGGCGCACCGGGAAGCAGTGCATGCAGCAACCCGTCGTTACGCGTGACCCCGCCGCTCGTCGTGCAATCGAGGAAGCGCCGGAAATCGGCGCCGTCGTCGCCGTACCAGTAGGCGGCAAGCGGCGCAGGACGTGCCGAGATGTATTCGATGGGCTCCTGCAAATCGTCGTATCCGTACACGACAAGCACCGGCCCGAATACTTCCTCGTCGGCAATCTCTGCCGACGCAGGAACATCGACCAGGATCGTCGGCGCAATCCTGCGCGATGCACGATCGGGGAGCCGCCCAGCCTCGCCTTCCGGCGCCGCCACGGTTTTTTTCGCGCCCTTCGCGACCGCGTCGTCCACGAGGCCAACGATCCGGTCGAAATTGCGCTCGTTGACGATGGACACGACCGCGGGATTGTCCAGATAGGTATCGAATATAGAGTTGTACTGAGCAATCAGTTTGTCAACGAAAGCCGTCACGATGCCTCTGGGCACCCAGACATAATCCGGACACAGGCAAACTTGCCCGCCGTTCACCACACGCGTGGCGGCAATTCTGCTGACTGCCAGATCCAGATCGGCATCGGGCGCCACGATGACCGGGTTCTTTCCGCCCAGCTCGGTTGTCACGGGAACGAGATGCTTCGCTGCCGCCTGCGCGACGATCGCCCCGATCTTCGGAGAGCCGGTGAAGAACAGGTGGTCGAACCGCAACCCCGAGAAGAACTGTGACGTCGACAGATCGCCGTGGACGAAGGCCACCTCCGCCTCGTCGAACGTGTCGGAGATGATCTTCGCCAGCAAGCGCCCGGTTTCAACCTGGTACTCCGGGAAGTTCATCATGACGCGATTCCCGGCGGCCAGCGCGCTCAGGGCCGGCTCGAATGTGAGCGTCACCGGAAAATTCCATGCGCCCATGACACCCACGACACCCTTGGGTTTTGGCTGAATGAAACCGCCCGGGATGGCCTCAGGTTCCATCCACTTCTCGATGTTGTCGAGCGTGTGGAGTATGTCTTCGGACCAGGGCAGCGCTTCGAGCGCCTTGGTCAGCTCGGGCGGACGGTTGCCGTAGTCGGCGCTCAGGGCCGCCGCAATCGCATCGAAGTTGGAAAGAACGGCAATTGCGAGCCGCCCCACTCGCGACTTTCGTACCGCAGCCGAAGCCCCGCCCTCGGCAAGGAATGCCGCACGCTGAACGTCGAGAATGCGTTCCAGCTCTGCCTTTTCATACGTCATGGTAGTTCCCTTTCAAATTGAGGTGCCGGATGCGCACCCCATCGACATCGACTGCCCGCCCCCGGCCAGGGCCGCGCGCAAACCCGGTGGATGGCACGTCCCGCGTTCGGCCCGATCGGCGCTTCATTTCGTCGATCCGATACAATTGTGTCACACGACCTATTTTTCGTTATACAACACAATCCTGGGCCGCGCAACGTCGCGTCCTGCTGCGATGCGACAAGCCCGTGGGAACTCAAGCCAGCGATGCCGGCGTGCAATCGCACCAGGCACGCGTCGACAGGCCGATTCAACGGGAAACGCGCACGAAATACCAATCATCCGACGCACTCAGGCCACCGACAACGCGCCGATCATCGAGCAGGGCCACTGCATCGGAAACAGGCGGCGAGCCACATCCGACTGCCGCCCCCACCGTCTCGGCACCATCCCGCGACTTGCCATTTTCGGTCAAATGACCTATAACGATGCATTCCCGCACCTCGAGACCTCGTCCGGAGGCATCGCGCCACACGGCGCCTTCGTGCGCCGGCGCGGGGAGGACGGCGCTCCGCGAGCACCGTCGGCTTGACCGTCGTATCGACAACGGGATGAAGGGTTTTTTGAAGCCGGCTACGTCAGGCGACACGGGCGTGTCGTGACCGGGCGCGGCAGAAACGTGACCAGGAGAGGGATACCATGGCAACGATCGATCATTCGGCCGGCCACGACTCAGATGTACTCATCATTGGCGCCGGTCTCGCGGGGATGAAGGCCGCGCTCGAACTCAGGAAGGCCGGGAAGCGGGTCGTGATTCTCGAGGCGCGCGACAGAGTCGGCGGCCGGTCGATGCCGGGAGAAGTCGGCGGTCAAACGGTCGACTTCGGGGGCCAATGGGTCGGCGCATCACAAAGGCTGCTGCGCGAACAAGCGACGGAGCTCGGCGTGCCGATGTACAGCCAATATACGAAGGGCAACAGCCTCGTCAATATCGACGGGAAAGTTCATGCGTATTCCAGCACGCCGAAGCTCCCGTTCCTGTCGACCCTGGAACTGGGTCTGACCTTGCATCGATGGAAGCGCGACATGCAGACGCTCCCGGTCGGCGCGCCGTGGCTGGCCGAGAACGCGCTCCAGTGGGATGCGATGTCGATCGAGGTCTGGATCGACAAGCATGTGGACACTGCTGCCGCCCGCGACTTTGCCCGCCTGATCACCAGCGCGATCACCTGCACCGAGACCCTGCATGTGTCGTATCTGTTCTTCCTGGAGTGCCTGCGACAGGGGGGTGGCCTCGAAACGATGATGGGTGTCGAAGGCGGTGCACAACAGGACAAGTTCCTGGGCGGCGCGTGGCTGATCCCGAAAGGAATGGCCGAGCGGCTGAACGGGTGCATCGTGCTCGACGCACCGGTGAGCACGATCGAACAAGATGCGAACGGCGTTCGCGCGATATGTCCGCAAGGCACGTACGAGGCGAAGGCCGCAATCGTCACCGCGCCTCCCGCGCTCGCCTCCCGTATTCGCTTCACGCCTCCGCTGCCCGTCAAACGCGCAGGACTGCTGCAAAGAATGCAGATGGGTGCCGTCATCAAGATGCACGTGGCCTACCCTACCCCGTTCTGGCGCAGTCGCGGGCTCAATGGTTCGGTTGCCAGCGCCGGCCGTCATCTGGGTTTCGTGTTCGATCAGTCGCCGGCCGACGAAAGTGTCGGCGTGCTGGTGGGCTTGATCGAGGGAAACCACGCACTTGAACTGAGCGGGCTCGGCAAGGGAGCACGTCATTGCCGATCTCGTGCATTACTTCGGCGACGAAGCGGCGGCGCCTCTCGACTATGCGGACTACGACTGGACGACGGACGAATGGGCGCTCGGCGGGTACGCATCCCATATGCCGCCCGGCGTCCTGACCTCGTACGGTGATAGTATTCGCGAACCGTTCGGCCGCATTCATTGGGCCGGTACGGAGACCGCCACGGCATGCATCGGCTATTTCGAGGGGGCACTGGAGTCCGGGATCCGCGCAGCCGACGAGGTGATGAAAGCACTGCGCTGACCCGTTGCCGCCGGGCCTTTGTGGCCGGAGGCCGATCAACACCGTGCAGCCGCCTGGCCCGGGTTCCCGCTCGGCCGGCGTCCGTCCGGGCCGGGTTCCACGCGTTCCGTTGCCCCGCTATCCGGCCGATCGTGTCAGCCGCATCGACAACGCAAAACTGTCCGCAGGGTGCACCGTCACGGAGAATTCGAATGCCTCCCCGGTGGCGTCCAGATAGCGGCGCGAAATCTTCAGCACTGCTGCGCCAGGCTCGAGCCCGAGTCCCTTCCCGATGCGCTCGTCCGACAGAGTCGATGCGCGCACATCCTGCTCGATCTCGGCAATCTGGCGGCCATAGCGCGATTCGATCAGCGCGCTGACCAGTTCCGTCGATTTGCGCACCCGCTCGCCGATGTCCGTGTACGCCGGATCGATGTAGATGTCCGTCCAGGCCATCGGGGCGTCGGTCCGGCCCTCCTCCAGACGAATGCTGGAGATTCGCAGTAAAGGTGTCCCCTCCGCGCAGCCGATCTCGCGCGCCAGCGCCCCTTTCACCTTGACCGTTCCCACCGATTGCACGTGGCGCGAATGCTCGACGCCGAACTGGACGAGATCGTCCACCGAGGCAAGCGTCGGCCGGAACCTGGCCTTGGGCCGCGACGCCTCGACCCGCGTGCCCACGTTTTTGCGGCGCGACACGAGCCCTTGGTCCTGCAATTCCTGCAGCACGGCTCGGATCGTGTAACGGCTCGCGTTGAACTGCTCGCACAACTCGAATTCGGTGGGCAGCAGTGAGCCGACCGGGAAGCGCCCGCTGGCGATCCCGTCTAGAAGTTGCCTGGCGATCTCCGCCGCGTTGGTTTTGCTCATCTGGTTCGCCAACATCACGTTTCATTCGAATTGGGTAAACCCGGATTTGCCAAACATGTTCGAACATATCTAATGCGATTTGTTCGAACATATTAGCCAACCCGACCTCCCACCACAAGGTAGCACCATGCTCCACAACGCCATTCCCGCCGCCAGCACCGTCGTCGATTCCGCGCTCTTCCGGGATGCCTTCGGCACGAAGAAGATGCGCCAGATCTTCTCCGACGGCGCGCTCGTGCAGCGCTATATCGACGTCGAGATCGCGCTGGCGAAGGCTGAGGCACGCGTCGGCGTGATCCCGAATGAAGCCGCCGAGGTCATCGCGAGCGAGTCGCGCATCGAGCGGATCGACTTCGACCACATGCGCGAGGAAACCGACATCGTCGGCTATCCGATCCTGCCGCTGGTCCATCAGCTCGTGACGATGTGCGGCGAAGCAGGCCGTTACGTGCACTGGGGGGCGACCACGCAGGACATCATGGACACCGCCGTCGCCCTCCAGGTACGCGACGCACTCGACAGCATCGACGCCGACATTCGCGAACTGCGCGGCATTCTCGCAGATTTGTCGACGAAGCACCGCGATACCGCGATGGCCGGGCGCACGCACCTGCAACAGGCGTTGCCGGTGACCTTCGGCTACAAGACCGCGATCTGGCTCGCGATGTTCGACCGGCACCAGCAGCGTATCGCCGAACTGCGCCCTCGCGTGGCCGTGGTGGAATTCGCCGGCGCGGCCGGCACGCTGGCATCGGTCGGCGAGAAGGGCTTTGCGATCCAGCAGGCGCTGGCCAAGGAGCTGGGCCTGGGTGTGCCGGCCACCACCTGGCACGTGGCGCGCGATGGCTTCGCCGAAGCGGTCAACCTGCTCGCGCTTGTCACCGGCTCGCTCGGCAAGATCGCACTCGACATCATGATCATGGCGTCGACCGAGTTCGCGGAAGTCTACGAGCCGTTCGTGAAGGGGCGCGGCGCCAGCAGCACGATGCCGCAGAAGCGCAATCCCATTTCCAGCGAACTGATGCTGGCTGCCGCCAAGGCCGTGCGCCAGCACGCCGGGCTGATGGTCGATGCCATGGTGCAGGACTTCGAGCGCGCCACCGGCCCATGGCACGCCGAGTGGATCGCCATTCCTGAGAGCTTCATCCTGACCTCGGGCGCGCTCCACCAGGCGAAATTCGCGCTGGGCGGGCTGATCGTCGACACCGCTCGCATGCGGCACAACCTCGATATCTCCAACGGCCTGATCGTGGCCGAGGCCGTGATGATGGGCATGGCGCCGCATATCGGCCGTCAGCAGGCCCACGACGTGGTGTACGACGCCTGCCGCACCGTCAACGAAGCCGGCGGCACGCTGGCCGACGCGCTCAGCGCGCTGCCGGCCGTCACGCAGCATCTCGACCGTGCGGCCATCGAGCGCCTGTGCGACCCGGCCAACTATCTCGGCCTCGCCCCGCAGATGGTGGATCGCGCCATCGAACTCTCGAACAAGGTGGCCTGAACACAGGCCCCGGTGGAGGTAGACATCATGCAAGACCCGACCATCCATACCCTCGCAGTTCCGCCAGCCGCGCCGCCGGCCGCCCCGCGGCTTCCGTGGTATCGCAAGCTCGGCATGCAGGTGCTCGTCTCACTGCTCCTCGGCATCGGCGTCGGCTTCGTGTTCCCGACCTTCGCCGCGAAGCTGAAGCTGCTGGGCGACATGTTCCTGTCGCTCATCAAGGTCGGCGTGGCGCCCCTCGTATTCCTGACCATCGTGCACGGCATCGCGTCGGCGGGCGACGCGAAGAGCGCCGGGCGCGTGGGCTGGCGCTCGATTCTCTACTTCGAGGTGATTTCGACCGTCGCGCTGATGGTCGGCATGCTCGCGGGCAATCTGCTGGAAATCGGGAAGGGGATGGCCCACGTCACAACCGGCACCATCACGCCGGCAACAAAGGTCGTGGCGCCGCAGGGCTTCCTCGAATTCATGATGCACATCGTGCCCGACAACTTCGTCGGCGCATTTGCCAAGGGCGAACTGCTGCAGGTCGTGGTGCTGGCGGTCATGGTCGGCATCGGGATCCTGGCCATTCCGGAGACGCGCCGCGCGACCATCAACCGTGGCCTCGACAACCTCTCCGACGTGCTGTTCTCCTTCATCAATCTCGTGATGAAGCTCGCGCCGATCGGCACCTTCGGCGCAGTGGCCTATTCGGTGGGCATCAATGGGTCAGCCGTCCTGGTCGCACTGGCGCAATTCGTGCTGAGCTTCTACGCGGTGGTGGTGCTGTTCATCGCCGTCGTGCTCGGCATCGTCGCAAAAGTGGCCGGCTTCAGCCTGTGGCGCTTCCTGAGGTACATCAAGGACGAGATCCTGATCGTGCTCGGCACGGCCTCGTCGGAAAGCGCACTGCCGCGCCTTCTGATCAAGCTCCAGCGGCTGGGCTGCGCCAAGCAGACCGTCGGTCTGGTGCTGCCTACCGGCTACGCTTTCAACCTCGACGGCACGTCGATCTTCATGGCGATGGGCGTGATGTTCATCTCCCATGCGTATGGTGTGCCGCTGACGCTCGACCACCAGTTCGGCATCCTGGTGCTGATGCTGCTGACGTCGAAAGGCGCGGCCACGGTATCCGGCGGCTCGTTCGTGGTGTTTGCCGCGACGGTGACATCGACCGGGATACTGCCGGTGGAAGGGCTGGCCGTGATCTTTGGCGTCTACCGCTTCCTGTCCATGGCCGTCTCGACCTGCAACACCATCGGCAACAGTGTGGCGACGGTGGTCGTGGCGAAGTGGTCGGGCACGTTCGATGCCGAGACCGCGAAGCGCCATCTTTATCCCGAGCGCCATCCCGACCTGGCCGCAGCCGACGCCGCGCTCGACGACGGCACCCTGCCGGGCGACGACGCCAATGCGGTGGATCCTCATTCGCCGGGCGGCCCGCTGCAACGCACGACGGCTGCCTGACCCCGACAACGCTCCCTGAATTCATCATGACAACGTACCGCATCGAGAATGACTCGTCCGGCCCGGTGGACATTCCCGCCGACCGCTATTGGGGCGCCCAGACGCAGCGCGCGCTGACCGTGTTTGCGGTCGGGGAGGAACGCTTCCCCGACTGCCTCGTCCATGCTTTCGGCCTGCACAAGATGGCCGCCGCCCACGCCAACATGCGCTGCGGCGTACTTGACGCAGGGCTCGGTGCAGACATCGTGGCCGCCGCGGAAGAGCTGCGCTGCGGCCGATTCGACGATCACTTCCCGCTTTCCATCTGGCAGACCGGCTCTGGCACCCAAACCAACATGAACGCCAACGAGGTGATCGCGAACCGGGCCAACGAACGGCTGGGGCAGCCGCTGGGCACCCGGTCTCCCGTGCATCCGAACGACCATGTGAACGCCTCGCAGTCGTCCAACGACAGTTTTCCGTCGGTCATGCACATGAGCGCTGCGATCGAACTGGAAGACCGGCTGGCCCCGGCGCTTCGCCGGTTGCGCGACAGCCTGCGCGAACGCGCCGGCGCGTTCACCGACGTGCTGAAAATCGGTCGCACCCACCTGATGGACGCGGTCCCCACCACGCTCGGCCGTAGCTTCGACGGCTTCACCGCGCAGGTCGACAATGCGCTGGCGCGCCTGCACGACACGATGCCCCGCCTGCTTGTCCTGCCGCAGGGCGGTACGGCGGCAGGGACCGGTCTGAACGCCCCGCCCGGCTTCGACCGTGCATTCTGCGAGGAAGCGAGCCGGCTGAGCGGCCTGGCATTCCGTCCGAATCCTTGCAAGGTCGAAGGCATGGCCGCGCACGACGCATTGCTCGAGCTCTCCGGCGCGCTCAACGTGATCGCCGCGTCGTTCACCAAGATCGCGAATGACCTGCGCTGGATGAGTTCCGGCCCGAACGCCGGCATCGGCGAATTGCTGCTGCCGGACGACGGGTTGACGTCCTCCATCATGCCCGGCAAGCGCAATCCGACCATCGCCGAGGTCATGGTGCAAACAGCGATGCAGGTGGCAGGCAATCATGTGACGGTAACGATGGCCGCCGCGTCCGGCAGCTTCGAACTGAACGTGGCAAAACCGGTGCTGATCTACAACGTCCTTCAGTCGATCCGGCTGCTCGCGGACGGCGCGAACATGGTGGCCACTCGGCTCATTCCAGGCATCCAGCCGGCAGGAGAACGACTGGCGCGCGACCTGCAAAGCCCGTTGCTCGCCGTCACCGCACTCAACCCGGTGCTGGGTTACGACAAGGCAGCTTCCATCACCCGCCATGCCCGTGGCCGCAGGATCGCGCCGCGCGAGGCGGCGATCGAACTCGGCCTGCTGGATGGAGAGACGTTCGACAGGCTGGTCGATCTCCGCCGCATGGCGGGGGGATGACATCCGGTCGATACCGAGCGGACCGTCGGGATGCAGCGATCCAACCGCTTGGGAGCGTCGTCGATCGAGGCCGGGCCCGGCCAGCCCTCGGCCGTTCGCGATCGCTGACAGACGGTCGTCGGGCGGCCGCGTCCCGCTCGAACGACGGACCTTCGAGGTCCGACCGTGTCGGACGGGCCTCGGCCGTCATCGTCGCCCGCCGCGATCGACGAACGCACCCGTCACGGGCCGGGCCCTGCATCCCGCCATCTGCCGGATTCGTGTCGTGCGGGCACTGAGCCGACAACGCGCTATATTCTTGTCCGAGGCAGGACAACGCACTCGCATCCGCAGAAGCCCGCCCGTCATCGCCGCATTCCCCGACGCGCATCTCCACCCAGCGAGAACGACAAACATGGACCACGCGCAGTACTTCAGCCAGAGCTCGATCCAGGCCGCGAATCTTCGCCTGCACTATCTGTCGCAGTTGCTGCGCGAACAAACGGGCTCGATCGTCCAGTACGGCATCCTTCGCGGGTTTCCGGTCGGCGTCAGTCACTGGGCGGAGGTCGCGGTCGGCGGCTACCTGCTCGGCACCTACGAGATCGCCGTATGCGCGATCCTGGAGGCGCTCGGCTCCCCCGACAAGGTGCTGGTCGACCTCGGCGCCGCCGACGGGATCTTCGGCATCGGCCTGGTCAGGAACAACGTCTTTGCCCGCAGCCTGTGCTTCGAGATGGACGAGCAACGCCGCCAGGCGATCCAGCACCGCGCCGCGGAGATGGGGCTGGCGGACCGCGTCGCCGTCCACGGCAAGGCCGATCGCAACCTGCCCGCGATCCTCGCGGAGCATGGCGGAGATCCGGCCGGCCGGGTCATCCTGTGCGATATCGAGGGCGCGGAATTCGACCTGTTCGACGCCACCCTGCTGGAACAGCTTGCCGGCAGCCACGTGATCATCGAGATCCACGATTTCCTGCTTTCCGACCCGGCGCAAGCCGCGCGCGCGTTCGACGAACTGAGCCAGCGCGCCAGCCAGCATTTCCACGTGTACGAGATTCGCGACGGGCTGCGGGACATCCGCAACATTCCGCTGCTGCGCCACTGGTCGGACTGGGACGCATGGTTGATGTGCGTCGAGGCGCGTTACCGGATGATGCGATGGCTCTGGCTCGAGCCGAAAAGCCAGCCGCGGCGTGACGGCCCGGACATCGATCGCCTGATCCTCGACTACCAGCGCCGGATCTTCGCCGCCTGACATCCTCGCGCCATTACGGGCGATGCCGATCGCCGGGAAGCAATTGCATGCGCCCTCTTCATGCGATCGCGACAGGAATCGATCGCGGCATCGGCAACACCACGTCCATTTCAGAAAGACCCCAGTGGATCTGCCTGCGGTGGCGCACCTGTGCGGCACCCACCGCAGTCGTACCGGGTGGCCCCGGTACGACTGCGCGTTACTGCGGTGCAGCCGGAACCGGCTGCGCCGTGTTCGTCTGGCTCGCAAACTGCGGCAGGGCCAGGGACGCTGCGCCGAATTCGTTCACGCACGCGTCGGCATAGCTGCGCAGTTTCTCCTTCACCCACGCGCCGCCATTGCCCGTGAGCGTGTCGTAATCCGGCAGATCGGCCGAATACTCCGGTACCCGGCTGCACACGCCTTCCGCAAGCACGGTTTTGGAACGCGCGTCGATGAGACGGATCTTCGCGGAATAAACCAGCCGATAGGTGCCCCAGTGGTTGGGGAAATACGTGTACATCCAGTTGATCGTTCGGCTGTCCATGATCAGGTCGTTGCCCGGGTATTGCGCGACGAGCACATCGAGCGCATCCGTGGCCAGCGGTTTGGCGTCGCCTGCCGGCTTGACGACAACCCCGTATTTTTCAGCGAGCGCTTTTGCAAGGCCGTTGCCGATCGCGACCGCCGGGTCGGCAATCCGGTTGTCCCGAACGAAGCTGTTGCCGGTGCTGATCATGACGGCCCCGCCGATCAGGCCGAACATGGCCTTGCCCGGTGTCATCGCGCTGAAGCTGGGTGTTTCATAGGTGCTGACGACGATCGTCTTGCCACCCAACGCTGCCGTGCCGTCTTGCGAAATGGCCTTGTGCTGTACCGAAACGCACCCTGTCAGAAACGTTGAAACGGCAATGGAAGCCAGGCACGACACGCAACGCACATTCATCTCGTTTTTCCAGATTATTAATATTCGTTTTCATCAAAACGAGGCACTCGATAATGCTCGTTTGGTATTTTTTAACAAATAGCCGACCCGCCGTATCGGCCACATTTACACGAACCCCCGCATGTAACCATTTGTAACGCAGCTGAAAAACACAGTCAAGCATGAAGCAATGCATTCGCGAATGCACGGCCTGCCTGAACCATTCCGCACTCATGCCGCGAGTGCCACGCGCATCCCGAATCCTGCTCCGCCTCGCGTTGACAGCGCGTGCGCCAGCTCACTTATACGTGTCGATCGTTTACCGGAAAAGAGATTTGACGTTTAGTTTTCCGCACCGGGAAAACCCGGATCTTCGTTAAGGTTTTCTATACGTGGCGCGAAGAAAAACTCGTTAGCGACGCGCTTTTTTTCTTCTTACCCTTCGTCCGTGTGTCGAACTCATTGACGCATGTCATTCATTTTCTTGACCGGTCAAAGCCAGACTTTACTCAACATCAATTGGCAATCAACGAGGCGGGAGGTCATTTTGAAACGAACATTGATAATGTTTGCGCTGGTCGCTTTGAGCACGACTGCCTTTGCTCAGTACCAGGGCGCGTACTACCAATGGCGGGACGGAAGCGACGTGAAGTGTTCGGCCAATGCGCCGAATGCCGCATGGAAATTGATCAGTGGTCCGTACTTTGATGGCGAATGCAGTCAACCGCTGCCGAAGCGCTCCGATCTGCCCGCCCCGCCGGCGACACCCGCGAGTGGAGGGACGGCAAAGTGAAGCGCACCCGACTCGCAACGCTGCTTTGGACGACCGTGCTGGGGCTCGCCGGTTGCGGCGGCGATACCCAATCCGACACGGCTGCGTCGCCCCCCGTGGCCGGCCAGACCGCCTCCCCGTCCGCGCCGACGACCGGCCCCGCCGATCCTGCGCCTTCCCTGATCCCGCCGAACGGCGCCACCAACCCGCCTCCGGCAGCCCAGTACGCAGGCTGCATGAACGCAGGCGTCACGCCATCGGTTGAAGAGCAGCGGCTCGTCAACGTGCTGCCGGGGGGCACCACGCCGTTCGCCGACCAGTTGCTCGCCGCTGCCGGCTTCGACCAGTTCGGGCCGAACTTCGTCAGGCAGCTCTGCACCGACGGCGCGATCCACTCGTTTGCCGACGCGGTCCGCACGGTCAAGATTTCCGGGCAGGCACTGTGGCAGGCAACGGTCGACCGCGTACAGGGCCGGCAGGTGGCCGGCACACTGCCGCAAAGCGACGACCGGATGCTTTACTGGGCGCGCCTGAAGATGACGCTGGCGCTGCGCCAATGGGTGCCGCAGGCATCGCTGACGACCGAGCAACGGGCGCAGCTGCAATGGGTACTCGAACGTGCGTCGCGCGGACAATATGCGATGAGCTTCCCGTCGGGCGCCGGCATCAAGCGGATCATCGTCAGCGGGTTCGATCCGTTCACGCTGGGCACGCCGGGCGCGAACCACCCGTCCACCAACATCAGGACGGGCAATCCGTCAGGCGCTGTCGCGCTCGCACTCAACAATCGGCAGATCCGGCTGGCCGACGGGTCGACCGCCGTGATCCAGACCTACCTGCTGCCGGTCGACTACGATCCGTTCCGCAAGGGCATGCAGGAACATACGCTCGCCCCTTTCTTCACGGGCGCCGAACGGGTGAATGCGTCGATCACGATGAGCCAGGGCGGAGAGGGAGAATTCTGGATCGAGAACTGGCACGGCCGTTATCACGCGGCCGCGTACCCCGACAATCTCGGCACGACGATCGGCAACCCGCGGGCGGCCCCGCTGTTGCCCGGCATGCAGGACGCGGACATCTATCCGCCGGATGACGTTCTGGGCTTCGATCCGCAACCGTGGCAAGCCTATCTGCCCAAGCAGTTCACGACGACCACGCTACCGTTCGATGCGATGATTGCGGCGAATTCCGGCGCGGCAATCACCCTGCCGGGTGCGTCGCAACCTGGCGGATACGCGGTGATCTGGCATACGGACCATTCCGAATTCACCGACTGCGGCAATGCCGCGAGCGTCGTGAGCTTCACCGGTTCGGATACGTATCCGCCGACCACGGCGCCGACCGCGCCCGCGGTACTTTCATGCGCGCAGAACGGCGGCGGCGGAAACTACCTGTCGAACGAAAGCGGCTACCGGAACACCTTGCTGCGCGACACGCTCGCACCCGACGGAAAGATCTTCGCAGGCCATCTTCATACGCCCGTGATGACGCACTTCTCGAATGGCGATGACGCGAAGCTGACCGATCCGATGTTCGAATCGTATCGAAACACCATCGTCCAGCAGTCGAGCAACCTCGTCATGGCCATGGCGAAGGCCATCCCGTAGACGCGCCGACGCCACGACGCCCGCTTGCCGGCGCGTACAGACCCCGGCCGTCACGCCACCGGCCGGGGTGTTTGTCAAATTACTTGAAGGAGCGACAACCGGCCGACGCTTTGCCTTACCATCCGCCCGTCAACCCAATGTTGAACACGGCTGGCCACGACCGTCCGACGCGGTCGCGGCGCTTATTTTCAGGGGCCCGAGCCGGGCACCGGTTTGCTTCGAACGGTACGACCCGATCATGTTCCAGACACCCGGAGATTCCTTCGTCAACGGCTCGTTGCTGGGCCTGTGCGTCGAGGTGCCGCTTGCCGCACTGGTTTCGCTGGCCATGCACGGCGTCGACTGGAACGGCCAGCGCATCGCGCTGCTCGTCGCCACGCCGGTGCTGATCGCATGCATTGCGCTGCTGACCCGCCCGGTGGCGTTCAGCACGGTGTGGAAACACAAGCGCTCCCCGTTCGTGCTCGACGACAATGTTCGCGCCTCGATTTACGGCCGGCTCTGCGGGATCGCGCTCGGGGTCGTATTCGGCATCATGGTCGCGACGACGTTCGCCTGATCCCGGCAGGTCCGGCTTCGAATCCGGCACGCGGCGTCCCGCGCCGATCGCGTCACCCCGTCGCCACCACCGCATTGAACGACGTATCCCACAACGGCGCGACCCGGGCCGGGCCGTCCAGCACGCCGATGCGGGCAAACACGTCCGCGACCTGCTGGTGCTGCGCCACCACGTCGGGCGTCACCGGCAGCAGCGCGTAGTCTTCGCTGCGCTGATCGAACATCGCGACGAGATCGGCAGCCGGCACGCGCGTCTCGCGGTTCTGCGCGAGCGCATAGTCGCGGAAATGCCCGTTCGCCCACGCATACGCATGCCGGAACCGCAGCAACAGATCGCCCGTGGCCGCGCGGCGGCGCGCATCGTCGAGCGTGCGGGGATTCGCGTACACCGGAAAATTCCCCGACAGATAGCCCTTCCCCGTCTTCAGCACGCGAGCGCCGTAGCGGTTGCGCGCGAGCTGGCCGTTGTAACCGTAGATCGCCCACGCGTCGATGTCGCCGCGGTCGTACGCGGACAAGCCGTCGGTCGGCGACAGGTTGACCGGCTGGATGTCGTCGAAGCTCAGCCCGGCCTCCGCAAGCTGGCGATACAGGAAATAGTGCGACGTCGTCGCGCGCACGTAGCCGACGCGCTTGCCCTTCAGGTCCGCGATGCTGCGAATCGGCGTGTCCTTGCGGGCAAGCGTAACCTGGTTGTTGAGGTCTTCGCGCACCCGCGAAATGAACCGCACGCTGGCTTTCTGGCGCGCGGCGAACACGGCCGGAATTTCGCTGCCCGAACCGATATCGAGCGCGTCCGCATTCAGTGCCTCGATATGCAGCACGCCGTTGTTCAGCTCGCGCCAGTCGATCCGGTATGGCGTGTCGCCGAGCCCGGCCGCCTGCAGCAGCGCGCGCCAGCCGCCCTTGTAGGTCGCGACGCGCAATGTCGTACCGGCGAGATCGGCGGACGCGGCCTGCGCGGCGAACGCGGCAACCGGGCTCGCCGCGACCGCGGCGCCGGCAAGCAGCAAGCGGCGGCGTGCCGCCGAAATGGACGACATCGGATGCTCCTGTCGATCGGATAACGGATAGGACGTGATACGGCGCGTCAATGCAGCGCCGGAAACCCGTGGCGCTCGGCCAGCAGCTCGAGGATACGGCGCGCGTCGGTAACGAAGCGCACGTCGCCGAGCGTCTGCGCGTCGTCCGGCGCGGGCTGGTCGCGGCCGAGCACGAGAACCGGCAGGCCCTGGTGCGCGTCGTCGAGCACCTCGATCACGGCCGGCCGCGGCCGCTCGAAGCCCACGCGCTTCACGTCGAGGCGGCCGGCGCGCTCGGGTTCACTCGCCAGCAGCCCTTCGATCGACAGCCCGTGCGGGCAGACGAAGCGCTGCCCCGGATGCTTCGGATCGGCAAAGCCCGGCTCCAGCAGAAACAGTACATCGCGACTCATGTCGAACGGCTCCCGTGTTGATTGTTCAGCCGGGACGCACACGCGCTTGCGCACGTTCGCGTTCCCGGTGCATGCCGGCCTGCGACCGGATGCCCGACTCTACCGTTACGCCTGGCACGGCCCTACCAACGTTTTGCGGAATCGATATGCTTGCGCGCGTAGCGCATCGGCCGGTCGCCGCCTAGCGGGTCGTTGCGTAAACGCATCGCAACGCGAACGACCGCTATTGCGGACATCGAACGATTTCATCGATCGATATGACGGCGCACGCGCATTTCCGGCGGGCGACGTTCGCGGTCCGCGCGATGCGTTCGCCGCAGCATGCGTGCCGGACGCGATCGCGGCACACCTGGCGGGCGGGCGGCAACGCACATTACAAATCGGCGGCGCAGCGATTTACAAACCACGGATCGGCCGTTCGTCGGCGCGCCCGTCGTCAATAGCATCGTGATCCTCACAGAGGTACCCATAAAAACAGAGGATAGTCATGATCAAAAAATCGGTAGTCCTGGGTTTGGTTTCGATCGGTTCGGTCAGTGCGCACGCGCAGAGTTCGGTCACGTTGTACGGCGTCGTCGACGCCGGTATCGCCTATACGAACAACCAGGGCGGCGCGAGCAACATCCAGCAGACGAGCGGCAAGCTGAGCGGCAGCCGCTGGGGCCTGAAAGGCACGGAAGATCTCGGCGGGGGCCTGCAGGCGGTCTTCACGCTGGAAAGCGGCTTCCGGCCGAGCGACGGCGGGCTCGGCCAGGGCGGCCGCCTGTTCGGCCGGTCCGCGTACGTGGGCCTCGGCAAGAAAGGGCTCGGCACGCTGACCTTCGGCCGCCAGTACGAGCCGATCACCGATCTCGTCGCGCAGTACTCGGGAGCGGGCTTCTGGTCGCCGGCCACGCACGTGGGCGACAACGACAACCTGAACCAGAGCTTCCGGCTGAACAACGCGGTGAAGTTCCGCAGCGACACGATCGCCGGCTTCACGGCCGACTTGCTCTACGCGTTCAGCAACCAGGCCAGCGGCGGTGCGGGCACCGGGTTCTCGAACAACAACGCGTGGGGCGCATCCGCGAATTACGTGAACGGCCCGCTGTCGATCGGCGGCGGCTACGTGCGCTTCAATCATCCGAACTCGACGTCGAACACGAGCGGTGCGGTGGGCGGCGCAACCTCGACCACCGGCAACGACTACAGCGGCGCGTTCTTCTACGGGCTGAACGGCGGCGTGCTCAAGCAGCAGATCGGCGCGCTGGGCGCGAACTACGCGCTCGGCCGCACGACGCTCGGCTTCGCGTGGAGCCACACGCAGCTCGACTATCTCGACGGCTCGTCGCGCAAGTTCAACAACTACGACGTCAACGCGCGCTACCAGATCACGCCGTCGGCCACGCTGATCGGTGTCTACACGTTCACCGACGGGCGCGCGAGCGGCCTGCCGGGCACCAGCGGCCAGACGCTGAAACCGCGCTGGCACCAGTTCACGCTCGGGTTCGACTATGCGTTGTCGAAGCGCACCGATATCTACGTGTCGGGCATCTACCAGCTTGCGGCCGGCGATGCGAGCACGGCAACGCCGGGCGGCTATCGCAAGATCGCGGCGATCTCGAACATCGGCAGCGCGTCGTCGACGAACCGCCAGCTCGCGTTCGTCAGCGGGCTGCGCGTGAAGTTCTGACGGCACGCGCATCGGGCGCGGCGCGATAAGCAAAGCGGGAATCGTTGTTTGCCGCGCCACGCCGGGTTGCCGAGAATGGGTGTTTCCCTGCGCGCGGCCCCGAGTGCGATACGCGTTCGATATGCGTTCGATATGCGTTCGATCATGACCGGCGTCCGTTCCCGTCCGCCACAGAGGCGCGGGGGTGGACGGGAAGCCTTCGCCGATGTCGAACAACCGCGCGGGCGTCCCGATCGTCGTCATCGCCCGGCGCGCGCATACCTCGCAAGGACCCCGTCATGAGCGATACCTCCGTCGCCGCCTCGATCGCGCCGTCGCCTTTCGTCGATGTCCGCTCGCCGGCGGATTTCCCCGACAGCCCCGTCTCGCGTGTCCTCGCGCAACCGCTGATGCTCGGGTTGTTCCTGCCGATCCAGGCCGGCGGATGGAGCGCGTCGACGCTGCCGCGCTCGACCGACTGGACGTTCGACTACAACGCCGACCTGGTCGCGCGCGCCGAAGCGCTCGGCTTCGATCTCGTGTTCGCGCTGTCGCAGTGGCTCCCGAAAGGCGGCTACGGTGGCGTGTTCGACGGACAGGCACTCGACTCGTTCATGACGCTGGCCGCGCTGACCGCGCGCACCGAGCGGATCATCCTCGTCGCGACGAGCCACGTGCTCTATGGTCCGTGGCATCCGCTGCATTTCGCGAAATTCACCGCGACGCTCGACCACATCTCGCGCGGACGCTGGGGCATCAACGTCGTGACCGGCCACCGCGCGATCGAGCACGAGATGTTCGGCTGGAACCGGATCGAGCACGACCGGCGCTACGAGATGGCCGCCGAATTCCTCGATGCGGTCCAGCAGTTGTGGGCACAACCGGACAATTTCAGCTACACGCCCGAACTGTCGAGCTGGCAGCTGGGCGGTGCATTCGTGACGCCGAAGCCGCACTACGGCCGCCCGCTGCTGATCAACGCGACCGGCTCTGAGGCGGGCATCGCATTCGCGGCACGTTATTCGGACATCGTGTTCGTCACGAGCCCGGCCGGCCCCGATGCGCAACGCGCGATCGACGCGCTACCCGCGCATACCGCACGCGTGAAGGCGGCCGCCGCCGCGCGAGGCCGCACGATCCGCACGCTGCTCAATCCGCTCGTCATCTGCCGCGAAACGGCGGCCGAAGCGCGCGCATACCGCGACGCGATCGTCGCGCATGCCGACGAAGGCAGCTTCCACCGCTTCGACAGCGACGCGCATGCGTGGCGTGGCGGTTTCGAGCAGCGCGCGCAGGCCGCCGCGCGCGCGATCGGCGGCAATATCTCGATCACCGGCTCGCCCGACGAAGTCGCCGATACGATCGTGCGGCTGCACCGCGCGGGCATCGACGGCATCCAGCTGAGCTTCTACGACTTCAAGCCGGATCTCGACTTCTTCGGCGCGCGCGTGTTGCCGCTGCTGCGCGAAGCCGGCCTGAGACGCTGAGGCCGGCGCAGAAGCCCGGCGCATCGCACGGCACGGGCCGCCGCCGCAGCGGCGACCGCCGTCAGAACACGCGCCCTTCGGTCAGGTGCGTCGTCACGCCGTTCAGTTCGTAATCGCCGACTACGCGTGCCTTGTGCAGCAGCGGGTTGTGGCTGAAGATCGTGCGCAGGTTGCGCCAGTGGCGGTCGAGGTTGTGCTCGCGCGCCGTTGCCGACGCGCCGCCCACTTCGAACAGCCGTTCGGCCGCATGCAGCGCAAGCTTGCTGACGATCAGTTGCGTGCGCGCGGTCGCGAGCGCACTGTCGAGCACGAGCGCATGCGCGCCGGCGTCGCCCGCTTCGATCGCATCGGCGGAGCGGTCGAGCGCGCGCGCGTTTTCGCGCACCAATGCGTCGATCGCGTGACTGTGCGCGGACAGCTCGCCGACGATCTGCTGGATGAAATGATCGTCGCGCGCGGTCGGCGCCGGGCTGTGCAGCGCCGGGCGGCCGTGCGCGAGCACGTAGCGGCGCGCATCGGCCAGCACGTTGCGCACGATGCCCGCGCCCGTCGCGACGAGATGAAGCTGCCGCAGTGCGCCGCAATGACGTCCGACGAGCGTCGACCCGTCGCGCGCGGCGACTTCGTCCGCGAAGACCTGCACGTCTTCCAGCAGCAGGCTGCCGCTCGCGGTCATGCGCTGGCCCATCCCGTCCCAGTCGTCGAGTACCTGCAGGCCATCGCGCGCAACGGGAACGATCACGGCCAGCGCGTCGCCCTGCTCGTTCTCCACGTTGATGCGTGCGAAATCGGCAAACGCGGTGCCCGTCGAATAGTATTTCCGGCCCGTCACGCGGTGGTGATCGCCGTCCCGGCGCAGCACGGTCGTGTTCTCGCCCGGTCGCGACGTTCCGCGCTCGGTCGACGCGCCGCCGAAGATCGCGCCGGCCAGCACGCGCTCGAGCTGCACGTCGTTAAACGGCGTGCGCGGCGACAGCCGCAGCGTCTCGGTCTGGTCGTAATGGATGCGCAGCGCGTGTGCGAGATTCGAATCGGCGGCAGCCAGCGTCGCAATCGTGTCGAACAGGTCGACCAGCGTCCCGCCCAGGCCGCCGCGCGCCACCGGAATCCGCAGCGCACCCAGCGCCGAGCGGCGGAAAATCGCGAAGCCGTCGAACGGCAGTTCGCGACGCGCCTCGCGTTGTGCGGCATCCTGCCCGATCGCGTTCGCGAGATCGGGCAGTGCGGCCAGCGCGTCGCGCAATGCGTCGCGCGGATCGACGGCATCACGAGCAGTCATTCGGCAGGTCCTCGTTCGGGAAGATCGGGCACGTCGCGGCATCGCGCGATCGCGGTTTCCGCAAAGTATAGGGACGCACCCGGCGCGCGCGAAAAGCCGATTTCAGCTTTGGTTATGCATGCGCCGGGATTGTTCGCGCAAGGTGGCGTCAGTGCTGGATGCCCCAGCGCCGCACGGTCGCGCGCTCGAGCGTGTCGAACACGAGGTTCTCGACGAGCAGCCCGATCACGATGACGGCCGCCAGGCCCGCGAACACGCGGTCCGTGTACAGCTCGTTGCGGTTCTGGAAGATGTACCAGCCGAGCCCGCCCTGCCCCGCGCTCGCGCCGAACACGAGTTCGGCGGCGATCAGCGTGCGCCACGCGAATGCCCAGCCGACGCGCAGGCCCGCCAGGATCGACGGCAGCGCAGCCGGCACGAGGATCAGCACGATCTGGCGCAGGCCCGTGAGGCCGTAGTTGCGCCCGGCCATTTTCAGCGTGGCCGGCACGCCCGCGAAGCCCGTGTACATGCTGAGCGCAAGCGGCCACAGCACCGCATGCACGAGCACGAACAGCAGGCTGCCCGTACCGAGTCCGAACCACAGCAGCGCGATCGGCAGCAACGCGATCGACGGCAGCGGATTGAACATCGACGTGAGCATCGTCAGCAAATCCCGGCCGATGCGCGTCGATACCGCGAGCGACGTCAACGCGAACGCCAGAAGCACCCCCAGCGCGTAGCCGCGCAGCAGCACCGACATCGAGATGCCGGTCTTCACGAGCAGTTCGCCCGACTCGATGCCCTGTACGAAAGCGGCCAGCGTCGCGCCGAAGGTCGGGACGAGCAGATCGTTCGCGACGATGCGCGCGACGATCTCCCATGCGGCGATCAGCACGAGCGCGATCACGCTGCGACGGAACCAGCCCGCGCCGACGACACGGCGCAGCAGCGACGCCGGCGCCGCGCGTTCGGCGTCGGGCAGCGTGTCGAGCGTACGCTCGTATTCCGTGCGAACGGGCGGCAGCGGCGGCAGCGCCGGATCGATCGGATTCATGATGCGGCGTCCTCCGTCGTCGGCTCGTTCGTTGCATCGGTATCGAACAGCAGACGATGGATCCGCGCGACGTTGTCGCGGAAGTCGCCGGTGTCGACGTTGTCGAGCGAATGCTCGTGACTGTTGAGTTCCGCGCGCACGCGGCCCGGATGCGGCGACAGCAGCAGGATGCGGTTGCCGACGACGAGCGCTTCCTCGATCGAATGCGTGACGAACAGCAGCGTGAAGCGGAACTCGTCCCACAGCCGCAGCAGTTCTTCCTGCATCTTGCGGCGCGTGAGCGCATCGAGCGCGGCGAACGGTTCGTCCATCAGCAGCACGCGCGGCTGCATCGCAAGCGCGCGCGCAATCGCGACGCGCTGCTTCATGCCGCCCGACAGCGTATGCGGATAGGCATCGGCGAACGCGCCGAGGCCAACCTTGTCGAGATAGTGCTGCGCACGCTCATGTGCTTCGGCACGCGACAGCTTCGCGGCGGCGCGCAACGGAAACGCGACGTTCTCGACGACCGTTTTCCACGGCGGCAACTGGTCGAATTCCTGGAACACCACGCCGCGGTCGGGCCCCGGCCCGCGCACGGGCCGGCCGTCGAGCGCGATCGACCCCGCGACGGGCTCGATGAAACCGGCGATCGCCTTCAGCAGCGTCGACTTCCCGCACCCTGACGGGCCGAGCAGCACGAAGCGGTCGCTGCCATACACGTCGAAGCTCACCTGATGCGTCGCGCGTACGATCCGTGCGCCGCTGCGGTATTCGAGGCTGACGCGGTCGATGGCCAGCAGCCGCTCGCTGTGCGCGCCGGCCTGCGCGGCATTCGCGGCAGGCCGACCGGCAACACGTGTGTCGGGCGCGGACTGACCGGCAGGCGACGCGCCGCCGCGTGCCGCATACGGCGACAGCCAGGTTCGGAGGGAAGTGGCGTTCACGATCGAATCTCTTGCGGGGAAAGCATCAACATACGGCCGGGCGTCGTGCGGACCAACCATCGATTGCGCATATCGAAACCGTGCCGACGCATAAGCGTCGATCGCGGCGTCGAAGCATCGGGCCCGCTCAACTGCCGCCGGCCGTCGCCGGGTCGTCGAAGAAGTAGTCGCGCCACGACTTCGGTTCGTTGCGGATCGCCCCCGTGCGATGCATGAACTGCGCGAGCGGCAGCGTGTTTTGCGGCGCGGTCTTGAACTGCACCTGCGGATTGCGCAGGATCTTCAGCAGCAGCGCGCGATCGATCTTCGACGCGTTCACGCGGATATACGTATCGGCTGCGCGCTCGGGGTCGGCCGCGATCTGCCGCGCGGCGTCGGCCAGCGCCGCGACGAATGCGCGGTAGGTCTTCGGGTTGTCGTTGCGGAATTTCTCGGTCGCGTACAGCACCGTTGCGGAGCTCGGGCCGCCGAGCACGTCGTAGGAATTCAGCACGATGTGCGCGTTCGGATTGCCGGCGAGTTCCTGCTCCTGGAACGGCGGATTGCCGAAGTGGCCGGTGATCACGCTGCTGTTCGCGAGCATCGCGGCTGTCGCGTCCGGATGCGGAATCGCCTGCGTGAGCGCGTCGAGCTTGTCGAACTGCTTGTCGCCCCACTGCTTCGCGGCCGCGTACTGCAGCACGCGCGACTGCACCGACACGCCGACCGCCGGCACCGCGATGCGGTCCTTCGCGCCCAGGTCGGCGATCGTCTTCACGTTCGGGTTGCTGCTGACGAGGTAGTACGGGAAGTTGCCGAGCGACGCGACGCCCTTCACGTTCTGCCGGCCGCGCGTGCGGTCCCACACGGTCAGCAGCGGCCCGACGCCCGCGCCGGCGATATCGACCGCGCCGGACAGCAGCGCGTCATTCACGGCCGCCCCGCCCGACAGCCGCACCCAGTCGACCTTGATGTCGAGGCCGGCCTTGCGCCCTTCCTTTTCGATCAGTTGCTGGTCGCGCGCGACGTTCAGCATCAGGTAGACAACGCCGAACTGCTCGGCGATGCGGATGCGGCCCTCCGCGTGCGCGGCTTGCGGGATGACCGCGCCGGCGAACGCGAGCGCGGCGGTGAGCGTGGCCGCCAGCGCGCGACGCGCCGGCAAGAACGAAAACGACATCGGAACTCCAGTGCGGAAGGGGCGGAAGAATGACGCAGCGCGCGGCTCAGAAAGGCGCGTCGCCTTCGATCGTCGTGCGGTACAGCTTGCGGCGCAGGTGGTCGGGCGTGCCGGCGGCGAGATGCATCAGCGACCGGTTGTCCCAGAACACGAGATCGTGCGCGCGCCACTGATGCCGGTACTGGTGCTCGGCGCGTACGCTGTGCGCGAACAGTTCGGCGAGCAGCGCGCGGCTTTCGTCGTCGGGCAGCCCGACGATGCGCGTCGTGAAATGCTCGCTGACGAACAAGGCCTTGCGGCCGGTTTCCGGATGCGTGCGCACGACCGGATGGACGACCGCGGCCACCTGCGCGATCTGCTCCGGCGACAGGTTCGGCCGCCACGGGCTGCGCGCCTGCAGTTCCGCATAACGTGCGAGATACGTATGTTCGGCGCGCCGCCCTTCGATCGCGCTGCGCAGGTGGGCCGGCAGCGTGTCCCATGCGAGATGCATGTTCGCGAACAGCGTGTCGCCGCCTTCCGCCGGCAATTCCTGCGCGTGCAGCAGCGAGCCGAGGCTCGGCTTTTCCTTGTACGACAGGTCGGAGTGCCAGAAATGACCGGCGTCGCCGAGCCCGACCGGCTTGCCGTTCTCGACGATGTTCGACACGATCAGCACCTCCGGGTGACCGGCCAGTGCGAACTGGTGCAGCACATGGATCTGCAGCGGGCCGAAGCGGCGGCTGAACGCGATGTGTTCGTCGGGCGTGATGCGCTGGTCGCGAAACACCAGTACGTGATGGTCGAGATGCGCGCGATGGATGCGCGCGAAACCATCGGCATCGAGCGGCTGCGCCAGGTCGAGGCCGATCACTTCGGCGCCGAGCGGCCCGTCGAACGGCACGATGTCGAAGCGTTGCGCCGCATGGCCCGGCCGCAATGCGGGCGGCAGCCCGGCGGAATGCGGCGCGGCATCTCGGATGGCGGTAGTGGTCACGGCACGGCCCCTGATTCGGTCAAAACGCGAATCTACGAGCGCGTGCCGGATCGCGTCAACGAAGCGATTCCGATACGGTTATCTGCTGCAACGATAAAGATCGCTGCTCGCGCATACGGCCCGGCGGCGTGCGACACCCACCGCCCGAAGCCGTCAGGATTCCGTCGGCAAATCCGGCACCCGTGCGATGCCGTCCGGATAGCGCAGCGCGATCACCCCGTGCCGGTCGCGGATACCCATCGGCGGCGCGGCCTCCACGCTCGCGCGGTCGACGCCTTCGCATACGGCCAGGTTCGTGCTGGTGCGGTAGTAGACACGCCGGTCGTCGACCGCGAACGACCAATTCAGAAAGCGCAGGCTGGCTGCATCGATCCCCGGCAACGGCTTGCGGTAATTCTTCCCCCACAGCACATGACCGTCCGCATCGATCAGCATGTCGTGAAAGACGCCGCGCGCCGTTTCCACGTCGACGCGCCCCGGCCTGGTCACGATCTTGCCGTCGTAAAGAATCTGCGCGCCGAGCCGCGCATACCGGTAGCCGAGGCCGACCACACCGGCCGGATCGTCGATGCCGCGCTTGCGCACGCCGGCGCAGAACAGGTGCTTGGCATCCCGCGCATACGCGCCGCCGATATGCGTGAGGCTGGCCGCGTCGGCCTTGACCACGACCAGATGGCACTGCCCGTGATCGAGATCGTGGATGCCGCGATCGACGTAGTAAGCCTGCCGTGCGTCGCGATACCAGTCGCCGCCGAGCGATTCCAGCGTGGCCGCATCCCCGTCGGCGATGAGCCCTTCGCCCGCGTCGTCGTAGCGGGACGCGGCACCGGACGCGTAATGGCGCAATCCCGATGCATCGACCGCAAAGTTGTCGACCAGATGCCGGAAGCTGCCGAGATCGAAATGGTTGAGCGCGTGATAGCGATGCCCGCTGCCGACGCGCGCCCAGACGCGTTCGCCATCGGTATGGAACGGCCCGCCGAGCGGCGCGAGCGGCTCGGTTCGCGTGTCGCGCCGCTGCCGTGCTTCGGCCTCCTGCCGGCGCTGCGCCTCCTCGGCGTCGTAGATGGCCTGCTGCGCCGGCGTGATCGCCGCCGCGTCCAGATGTTGCTGCATGTGCTGCGTATGCAGCGACTGCACGGTCGCGAGGCAGAACACCGAGTTCGGGACCCCGCGCAGATACAGCGCCCAGTCGTCGGCATCGTTCCGGAAAAACCAGTGCACCGACTCGCCGTCCCATCCGGCCGGGCCCGTGCGGGCCAGCAACGCGGCCTTGACGTCGCGGACCTTGCCGGGCACGACGAACGAAAGGCTGTAGTCGCTCTTGCCGAAGTCGTCGAGGCTCTCATCCTCGAACAGGCTTCGCATCAGGTTCTCGAGTTCTTGTAATGTCATCGGTGCGTGTCGATCAGGTGACGTGCAGCAGAAAGGACCAGGTTGCCGCGATCATTCTAACCATGTCGACGCGAGCGGCCGCCGCCGCACGACGCGTAATGTGGGCGCGAAACGCACTTGCCGGGCGACGTCGTTCGCGCCGGCCCGGCGTTCGACCGGCGTCCCCGGGCGGGCGATACCGGCGTGTTCCGAACCGGATCGATGAACGGACGCACGCACCGCCGTCGCACGGATGTGCGCTGACGGATGCGGCGCGTGCATGACCGGTCTCGCGACGGGTATCGCACCGTCGCCGATATCCGTGCGTCTCGCGATGCGCACTCGGGCGTCAGCGCTGCGCCGCGAAGGCGTCGATACCCGTCAATGCCGCGGACCACGCCCACAGGCGCGCCGCGTCCTCCGGATCGATTGCATGCGGCCGCACCCCCGATTCCTCGTCGCCGCGCGTCACCGCCGCAATATCGCAATCCTCGCAATAGACGCCACCGAGATCGGCAAGGCGCGGCGACGTGGCCGCCCAGACCTGGGTGGCCGCCCCCTGCGCCGGCGTCTTGAAAGTCGGATCGACGGGCACCCCGTGCTCGTCCACCCAGCCCTGCGCCATCATTTCCGCGCGCGTCAGATGACGCTGCAGCGGCGTCGCGATCTTGCCCGGATGCAGCGAATACGCGCGGACGCCGAAGCGGGCCCCGAGCGCATCCAGTTGCACCGCGAACAGCGCGTTGGCGGTCTTCGACTGCGCGTACGCCAGCCATTTGTCGTAACCGCGCGCGAACTGAACGTCGTCCCAGCGAATCGGCGACAGCCGGTGCCCGAGCGACGACACCGCGACCACGCGTGCGCCGTCGCCGTGCGCGAGCACCGGCCACAGCCGGTTGACGAGCACATAGTGGCCGAGATGATTGACGGCCATCTGCGCTTCCCAGCCGTCGCCGACGCGCGTCTCGGGGCATGCCATGATGCCCGCGCTGTTGATCACGATATGCACGTTGCGCCGCGCATCGACGAATCGTGCGGCGAATGCCGCCACGCTCGCGGCGTCGGCGAGTTCGAGCGCCGCGATCTCCACGCCGTCGATGCCGCGCGTCGCGTCGCGTGCAGCTTCGACGCTCCGCGCGCCGACGACGACGTGCGCGCCGGCCTGCGCCAGCGCACGCGTCGTTTCGAGGCCGAGGCCCGATTGGCCGCCCGTGACGATGGCGGTCTTGCCGCGGAGGTCGAGGCCGGCCAGTACGTCGCTCGCCGTCGATGCGGCGTCGAATCCGGAATGAAGGGGGTGTTGCCTGCTCGTCATTGAAGGCTCCAGGAACGATGCATGCCGCACGCGGCCGCCCATCGGTCACGTCACGGCACGTGTTCATTCTCCGGCGGCGCACCCGGACTGTGAATGCAATAGAATCCGGTTTTTCGTCGAGATCGTCCGGAGATTGCCCGTGGACCCGCTATCGGAAGTGTTGTCGCTGCTGGAAACGCGCGACTCGTTTTTCACCGGCCTGCGGGCCGGCGGCGAGTGGGCGATCGACTTGCCGCCGCCCGACGGCATCAAGTTCAACGCGGTGGTCGAAGGCAGTTGCTGGCTGACCGTCGACGGTGCGGGGCCGCCCGTCCGGCTGCGCACGGGAGACTGCTTCCTGCTGGCCGCGCCGCGGGCATTTTCGCTGGCGAGCGATCCGTCGGTCGCCCCCGTGCCGGCCGCCGATGTGTACCGGCACGTCGAACGCGGTATCGCGCACTATGGCGAACCGGCCGATTGCTTCCTGATCGGCGGCCGCTTCGCGTACGAAGAAGGCATGCCGCTGCTGCTCGGCAGCCTGCCGCCGGTGGTCGTCGTGAGCGGCGACTCCGAACAGGCGGCGGTGCTGCGCTGGTCGCTGCAGCAGCTCGCGCAGGAATTCGGCGCATCGTCGCCAGGCGGGTCGCTGATGGTCCGGCATCTCGGACACATGATGCTGGTGCAGATCCTGCGGCGCTATGTGGACGAAGGCGCGAACGGCGATGTCGGCTGGCTGGCCGGGTTCGCCGATTCACGGGTCAGCGCGGCGCTGGCCGCCATTCACGCGGCGCCCGCGCAACGCTGGACCGTCGACGCGCTGGCGGCCTGCTGCCATGTATCGCGTTCGACGTTCGCGCTGCATTTCAAGCGGCGGCTGGGATTCGGGCCGCTCGAATACGTGCTGCGATGGCGGATCCAGCTCGCGATGCGAGCGCTGCGACGCTCGAACGCATCGATATCGGCGGTCGCGCAGATGCTCGGCTACGACTCGGATAGCGCGTTCGGGCATGCGTTCAAGCGCATCGCGGGCTGCTCGCCGCGCGCGTATCGCCATGACGTGGCGAACGAGCCCGGCAACTAGCGTCGTTCCGCCCTTCTTCCAGCATCCAATGCCGCCCATCCATCGACGCCATTCGTTCACATCAACAGTATCGGGATAAGTATTCTTATCACAATACTTCTATTAGATATCGAAACTCTCATTTCCGAAAATGCCCCGCATGCCACGGGGCCGGCCTCGCTCAGCGCCCGATCGGCAACCCGGTCGGCTCGATCCAGCCAAGCTTGTAGGCGATCAGCAGCGACAAGAACAGCGTCACCGACAGCCCGACGCGTGCCGCGAGCGACCACGCCATCCGCTTGGACTTGCCGCGATCGTGATTCATGAAATACAGCGCGAAGATCAAGCTCGCGATGATCATCGCGAATGCCACAGAAACCAGCAGGGTTTTCATTGCTGTTGCCTTTGAAGATCCGAATCGGCCTGAATCAGTTCGGCCAGTTTTTGCCGCTCGTCGGCGACATCGCCGACGCCCGACGCCGGCCAGTCCAGCGCGACGCCATTGCCCAGCGAGTCGCGCACGAGTGCCTGGTAGCGCCGGTCGTTGATGCGGCCGTGTTCCATCGTTTCCGAGATTTCCCGCCGGAACGGCAGCGGGAAACTCGCGTACGCGCGCGACAGCGCCGCATATTGTCTCGCATCGATCTCTTTCGACGATGGTATGACAGTCCAGATCACCACAGCCACGATGGCCGTGAACGGGATCGCGGTGTAGCGAAGGATGAACTTGATCGGAGTCATGAAGCGGTGGGCAGAAGTGAGCAAGCAGGCGCCGCGCGGCAACGAAACGGCAAGCGCGGCTGCACCGCGCATCATTGTACTGAAAGCGCCATCCAGCCAACAGAGTATGATAATGACATTATCATGTTCGTCACATGATTCGACAGACCCGGTATCCGGCGCAAGCGGCGCGCCCAGCCCGCCGTCCGGCGCCGGCTCTCCCGCCCGTGCCCGCGATCCGCGGCGATTGAGCGAAGCCCCTATGCCAGCGCAGTACTTTCGAAACCTGACGGGAAAACACCGCAGCGCGACCGCGAACCGCCAGCTCGGGTTTTCGCTCGCGTTCGTCGCCGGCGCGGCCAATGCCGGCGGCTTTCTCGCGGTCAAGCAATACACGTCGCACATGAGCGGCATCGTGTCGGCCATCGCCGACCAGACGGCACTCGGCGACGTGCGCCTCGCGCTCGCCGGCATCAGCTCGCTGGGATCGTTCCTGATCGGCGCCGGCTGCTCGGCGATCCTGGTCAACTGGGGCCGCCGCCGCGGCCTGCACAGCCAGTTCATGCTGCCGCTGCTGGTCGAAGCCGCGCTGCTGCTCCTGTTCGGGCTGCTCGGCAGCCACCTCGCACTGTGGGAAACGTTCTTCGCGCCCGTGACCGTGACGCTGCTGTGCTTCATCATGGGGCTGCAGAACGCGACAATCACGAAGCTGTCGGGCGCGGAAATCCGCACGACGCACATGACGGGCATCGTGACCGACCTCGGCATCGAGCTCGGGAAGCTGTTCTACTGGAACCGGTCGGCCATCGACGTCGACGCGCACGCGGTGATTGCCAATCGTTCGAAACTGAGGATTCACGCGACGATGCTCACGTCGTTCTTCGTCGGCGGCCTGGCCGGCGCGGTCGGCTTCAAGCATGTCGGCTACGTGTCGACCGTGCCGCTCGCCGCGGTGCTCGTCACGCTCGCCATCGTGCCGGTGCTCGACGACCTGCTCGCGCTACTGCGCAACAAACGCTGATCGCGCGCCAGGACGGCATTTCCAGCGGTCGTGCCGAAAGCGGATCGATTATAATTTGATTAACATACCGACCACCCTCGCCTCGTAATGGAAACGAAAACCGCCCGCCTGACCGTCCTGATCGATCCCGCGAAGAAGGAAGCCTTCGAGATGCTCTGCGCGGAGCAGGATCTTACGCCGTCGCAAGTCGTGCGGCAGTTGATCCGCGAATATCTCGACCGGCACGGCGTCACCTACAAGACCAAGAGCGCGCTCGGCAAGCGCGTGAAGTAAGCGCGGCCGCAGCGTCGGCTACCGGCCTGTTACGCACCGATTACGCACCGATCTCCCATCGTCCGTGCGACTGCGCGCGCCAGACCAGCCGCCGCGGATCGATACCCTCCCCGTCCTTCATGCGCCTCGCGGTGGCCGCCAGCTTCAGCTCGCCGGCCTGCGCGCATGCAAGCGCACGCTCCAGCAGGATACGCAGCGACGGCAGCCGGCTGCCGTCCCTCCATGCGAATGCAACGAAGTTGTTGTCGTCGCCGCACGGCACCAGCGCATACGACGAACCGAATACCGATCGCAACTGCTCGAGGTGCTGCGGCAACGCCGGATCGTCGTCCATGAAGTTGATCGCGAGCACGCCGGTGTCGCCCAGGCGCGCGCGGCACGCGTCGATGAATGCGACGCCCGCACAGCGGCCCCGCATGCCGTCGGCGACAAATGCATCGTGCAGGATCACGTCCGTCCGGACATCCACCCGCTCCAGATGATCCGCGCCGTCGGCGCATACCACCCTGAATCGCGCGTCATCGGCAGGAATCCTGAAGACATCGCGCAACGCAATCACGTCGGGGTTGATCTCGACCGCGTCGATCGCCGTACCCGGCAGGTGCCGGTAGCAGTATTTCGCGAGCGAACCGCCGCCGAGCCCGAGCATGCAGATGTGGGCGGGTTCGGCCTGCAGCAGCAGAAAACCCATCATCACGCGCGTATACCCGAGCTCGAGCCGCACCGGATCGCGAAGCGACATGAAGCTCTGGGTGCCGAAATGATCGAAATGCAGCGATACCGCGTGCTGCGTCTCCAGCACGAACGGCCGACCGTCGTTCAGCGGCGTCGCCAGGAACCTGACGAACGCGTCGTAGGAAGTTCGATCCTCGGCCATGGGCGGGCAATGGGTTGGAAGCCGTCGGGCGCGGCGTGCGCTCAGACTTTCTTCAGGTAGCAAGCCTTCAGCATGAAGCCGCCCATGTCGGTCTTGCAGTCGACTTCGTGGTCGCCGCCGACGAGCCGGATGCTCTTGACCTTGGTGCCCATCTTCAGCGTGATCGACGAGCCCTTCACGCGCAGATCCTTGATCAGCACGACCGAATCGCCGTCCGACAGCACGTTGCCGTTCGCGTCCTTGACGACGTCGCCCGCCGGTTCGTCGCCGGCTTCGGCGCCTGCGTCGGCCGACCACTCATGGCCGCAGTCGGCGCAGACGGTCAGCGCGCCGTCCGGGTAAGTGTTTTCCATCGCGCATTGCGGGCAGGCGGGGGCATTCATTGCAGCTTCCATTCGGGAGGAGTTCGGGTCGGTCGATCACGATGCCGGGCGAGCAGGTTGCGTACCCGGATGCGTCGTCGCGCGCCCGCCGGCAGCGCGGCGGGCCGGTATCGGCGCACACGACATTATAATGCAATTCACATAGACTGACCGATGTATTATAATCGCTGTTTCGCGACAATCCGCGAACTTGAAGGCGCCTTTGCTGCGGATGCCGGCACGTTCGTGCCGAATGGCGTCCCGCACCCTGCGGGGAATCGCGAAGCGCCGGTCGCCCGATGCGCGCAACCCCGCGTTTCGTGCCGCTCCGGTGCGCCGCCGGCCCGGCGCCGCGCCCCGATCCCGACCACCTGTCCGGAGGTTTTCCAGCATCGTGGCAACCGTTATGTACGTTCAAATCGGCCCCGCATGGAACCGCAATCGCGGCCGCATCGCGCGCGACGCGACCGTCGACGCGGCACGCCGTTTCGACAGCGACATCCAGCTGATCGCCAACGGGCACAGCAGCGACGCAAAAGACAGCGGCGCGATCGCGTCGCTGCAGGTACACGGCGGCACGTCGGCCCAGGTGCTCGCCACCGGCCCCGACGAGGAAGCGGCGCTTCAGGCGCTGCTGCCGTTGCTGCAAGCCAGTTGACGCTTGCGCCGCCGATCCCGCGGCCGCGTGCCGCCCACCCCGAAACGTCATTTCACGAGGAAGCGATGAACGACACGCTCACGCCCAACACCCCTAACCTGTCGGCCTCCGCGATCTGGGCACTCGAACGCCTCGCCGACGTACGCTACGGCCGCGATGCGCCGGCGCTCGGCTGGTCGATCGCGCGGGAGCTCGTCAGCGCGGGGTTCGTCAGCCATCCCCCGCACGGCCGCTCCGGCGCGTCGATCACTGCCGAAGGGCGTACGTTCCTGAAAAGCCGGAAGTAACGCGCGGCCGGGCCGCCGGGCTCAGAACCGGTGCCGGATGCCGACGATCGCCAGCAGTTGCGAATTCGTGCCGGCATCGACGTTGTACGACCCGATCACGGCCTGGGCCGGCCCCGCCCCGTTGAAACCGCTCGCATGCTGGTAGCCGACGGTCGTATAGAGGTCGGTGCGCTTGCTCAGCAGATAGTCGACGCCTGCGTTGACCTGGTGATAGCGCGCGGACGAATCGCCGCCCGACCACGTGAAGTTGTAGCCGACGATGGCCAGCAGCGACGGCAGCGCTTGCCATTGCGCGAACGCGGAACCGTTCCGGTAGCGCTCCGCCTGCACAAACGTCGACGCCGCGTCGGGGCGGTATTCACTGAAGCTGAACGCCGCGCCGACCGTCACGTTGCCGATCGCATATTGCGCGCCGGCGCGCGCGATTCCGATCGAACGGGCCGACGCATACGCACGACTGACAGCGCTTTTGAAGAACGCATCGGCCGACGTCACGCCGCGCGTCGAACGGATCGCATTGCCGTTGTCGACGTGCAGATAGCCGGCCGCGGCGCTCAGCGGGCCGTCCGCATAGCCGACCGCACCGGCATATGCGAGTCCCGACCCCGACGCGCCGGCCACGCCGCCCGGCGAGGCCATCGCCGCGACCGTCACGCCGCGCCATGTCGCACTCGTCCATTTGACCGCGTTGCTGAACGTCACGCTGCTGTCGTAGTTGTCGACGTCGCCGGGCGGCGCGAACAGTCCGCTGAACGCATCGGCCGTGATCGGCTGCACGAGATCCGTCACGGGATCGTTCTGCCGGCCGAGGGTCAGCTTGCCCCACCTGTCGGATGCGATGCCGACGAACGCTTTCGCACCGAACAGCCGCCCTTCATCGAGCTGGCCGGTCGCGACGTCGAAATTGTTCTCGAGCGTGAAGATCGCGCTCATCCCGCCGCCGAGATCCTCGTTGCCGGTCAACCCCCACTCGTTCGACGACAGCGCGCCCGACGACATCGACACGCGCGACTTCCCGCCTTCCGCGTGGTTCAGGTAGGCAATCCCCGTATCGATCGTGCCGTACAGCGTGACCGAGCTTTCTGCGCGCGCGGCAACGGAAAGCGCAGCCGCTAAGGCAGCGCCTGCAACCAGCATGGAATTTTTCATCGTGATTATGGATAAGTACTGCGAATCGATTTGAACGGAAACCGGCGCGGCATCGGTCGTGCGCTGCGCCGGATCACGGCATCGCGACGCTCGCGGCGCGCACGCCTGGGCACGTGGCGTGCGCGCGCGAGCATCGGTCACACAGGTTCGCCCGTTACCACGGGCACGGCTCGATCAGGATGCGTCGCAACTGAACCGGTAGCTGTCGTCGAGCTTCTTCGCCAGCACGAGCGTGCGCATGTTGAGCGCGCGCGCCGCATCGCACAGCGTGCGTTGCCCGCTCGGTGTGCGGTACTTGCCCGCATACTCGGCATTCAGCACCGGCTTGTTCTTCGATGTGAACACCTTGTAGCCGGGGCACTCCTTCTGCTCGTTGCATTCCTCGTTCACCGCGAAATCGAACGACGGCTCGAGCGCCGCGAGCTGATCGACGTCGTTCTTCAGCCCGACCGCCAGGTTGCGCTTGTGCGCCTCGTTCGCGATGAACACGTTGAACGCGTACTGGTCGGTGTCCTGCAGCGGGAAACCGGTGTCGTTCGCGTAACCGTCGACATTGTCGGGCTCGACGCCATCGCACCCCTTCGCCACCGCGCGATCGAGGCGGGCCACCATGATGTCGCGCACGTTGCTCGAACGGATGTCGAGCCAGCGCTCGCCTTCCCATTCATCGAGCTTGTTGCCCTGGTCGGATTCCTTGAACTTCGAGAAATCGGGCCGCCAGTTCTCCGAACTTCCCGCCGAGAAGTAGCAGACGACCTTGCGCCCGGCCTGCTTGAGCGCCGCGATCGTCGCCGGGTCGGTATCGAACAGGTCGATGTCGTAGATCGCGACGTTGTACGACGTATTGAGCTTGCCCCTGAGCTGCCATTGCCACGTGTCGGACGCCGCGGGTGCCCAGTGCGCTGCGGCGCGCGCGGGCGCCGCAGCGGCCGGCGGCGGGGCGGCAAAGGCCTTGGCCGACAACGGGTCGGACGACCCGTCGCCGCAGGCCTGCAGGATCGATGCGCACAGCGCGAGCGCCGCGACACAGGAAAGGTTGCGTACGGTCTTTTTCATCGAAGCATCTCCAGTGGAGGGATCGGAATGACGAATGGAACTACACGTTGCGGAACTGCCGGTTGCCCGGCGATGAACGCTGCCGAGCGGTGGTACGCGGTGATGCCGGGTGACACTCATGCGTCGAGCGGCTCGGCGCGCAGCAGCGCCGCATGCTCGAAGCGCAATGCGATTGCGTCATGCCCGGGCACGATGCGGCCGACCTCGCGATGGCCGTTCGCGTAATCGACGATCCGGTACGACCGGCCGGGCTGCAGGCCGCGCAGCGCGACCGGGCCGCTCCAGCGGTCGGCGTAGAACGCGTAATGCAGCACGCCGTCCTTTTCCACGACGTGCGCCTCGGGCTTGTCGAACGCGATGTCGTACAGCTCGCCGCGATAGCGGCCCTCGGCAAGCCGGTGCGCGTTGTAGACCTCGACCCAGTGCCGCCACGCCTGCTCGCGCTCGGGCGTCAGCAGGAACGAATCCTTCGGCTTCGGATCGACCGGCCACGTGAACTTCGTCGAGATGACGGCGCCGACGCCCACCGCCGACGCGAAGTCGCGGCCGCCGTCGCTCAGTTCGACGTGGTCGCCCGCATACGCGGACGACGCCCCCATCAGCGCCTTCAGCGTCTTGCCCTTGTGGCGCACCTGCCAGCTCGACAGCGGATCGGACGCGGGCGCCTGGTCGATGTAACGCATGTTGTGGAATGCGTACGCGGTGCCGCACGGGCACACTTCGACGACCGCGTCCGGCTTGACCGCATGCGCGGCGTCGTGGAACGTGCGATAGAAATCCGCGAGATGCTCGACCGAATCCTCCGGCCGCGCATGACGGTGCGCGGGGTTGTAGCACGGCGCGACGCCGTTCAGGTGCTGGCCATCGATCTTCATTCCGTCGAAGCCCCACTCGCCGATCACCTTCTTCACGAGCGCGGCGACATGCGCCTGCGTCTTTTCGTAGGCCGGGCACAGGTAGAAGCTGTTCCACCACGTGATCGCCTGCGGTGCGCCGTCCGCGTCGAGCAGCAGCATGTCGGTGTGGTCGTGCAGCTCGTCGCTGCCCGGCGCGACCGCGAGCGGCGCGATCCAGAGCCGCGCCTTCTGCCCGCTTGCATGGATGTCGTCGACGAGCGCCTTCATGTCCGCGTCGCCGGCCGGGAATTTCGCGCGGTCGGGCACCCAGTCGCCGGTCCGCCGTTGCCAGCCGTCGTCGAGCACCGCCCATTTGAAGCCGAGTTCCCGCACCTTCGGCAACGTGGCACGCACGTAGTCGAGGCTGAACTGGCGCTCGTAGCCCCACGCGCACCAGATCGGCTCGTAGGCGCTCGCCGGCGGCTGCGGCGAATGAAAGCCCTGCGCGCCCATCATCTGCCGGTACGTGTCGAGCGCAACGAAATAGTCGCCGTCGTGCAGCATCACGAACGCGGTCGGCGCATCGAGCGTCGCGCCCGGTGCGAGCGTGACCGTCTTCTCGCCGCGCAGGCCGAGCGTCACTTCGTTGCGCACCGCCTTCACCGGCAGCGACACCAGGCGCGGCACGGTATCGAGATGGCCGAGCGCGATGCCCTGATCGCGCCGCCACACGTCGACGACCGGCGTGCCGCCGCCGTAATCCGATGCGTTCATGCCCATGAAATTGCGCTGGTCGAAGCCGGCCTTCACCGGCTGCACCCAGTCGCGCCGGTCCGCATGGCTCGCGCCCGAATAGGTCCAGTAGCCGCCCGCGCCGGCGGCGGCCGGCAGCAGCCGGTGCGCACCGACGTTCCATGCGCGGATGTCGGTCGCCTGTGTGCCGACGTTGCGGAACTGCGTGTCGATCAGCGCAACACCCGGCCGCGCTTCGAGCAGCGTGATGCGCACCGTCTTCTCGAAACCGTTCGCCGAGCGCCCGACCAGCCGCAATTGCCGCCCCGCGCCGAACACGGTCGAGACGTCGGCATGCGCGGCATCGACGATCGCGAAGCGGTCGATCGTCCGCACCGGCCGCGTGTCGGGCGCGGGGCCGTCCGAGGTCGGCGCCGGCGCCGGACCGATCAGCTGTTCGAGCGTCTCGCTCGCATCGAACCGGGTCAGTGCGCGCGTGCCGCCGCCGCGGCGCACGGCCAGCCGGCTGCGCATCGCCGGGTCGAACTCGATCACGAGCCGGTCGTCACGCAGCGCAACGCGCTGCGGTTCGCCGCCGTGTGCATCGCGCACGCCGACGCCGACCAGGATCGGGCTCGCCGCGCCGGCGGCCAGCCACTGCACGAACGCGCGCCGGGTGGTCATTGGCGCACCTCGCGGCGAAGCGGCATGCGCCGCGCCGGCCTGCCGGCCAGCCGGACGGGCGAGAGAAATCGAAAGGAAAAACAAGCGTTCATACGGAGTTCCTCGTGAAGAAGGGCCGTGCGCCGACGCATCCGCCTCGCGCAGATCGGCAATCTAGTTCATCTTTCGATTTCTTTCGTTTGTGGTTTACACTAATAACGAAAGAAATCGAAAGCCCATAGATTGGCGGCTCCCGGCACGTAATTCTGCTATTTTTTGCTGATCCGTCGTCGGGACGGCCCGCCGAAAGCCTCCGATTTCGCTTCACATGGCAACAAACGAAAGCATTCGACGGATTTGAACCTACTTCGAAAGACGCGACCGATGCAAAACAACTGGCTCGTTCACGCGCTCGTCACAACCCTGCTGTGGGGCGTGTGGGGCGCATTCACCGGCTTGCCCGCCGAGCAGGGCTTCCCCGATACGCTGATCTACGTGGTCTGGGCGTTCACGATGATTCCGCCCGCGCTGGTCGCGCTCGGACGCGCCGGCTGGCGCGTGCGGCACGACGGCCGGTCGCTGGCTCTCGGGCTCGCCATCGGGCTGCTCGGCGCCGGCGGACAGATGCTGCTGTTCCGTGCGGTCGAATCGGGGCCGCCGTATCTCGTGTTCCCGATCGTGTCGCTGTCGCCGGCGCTGACGATCGCGCTGTCGTTCCTGCTGCTGCGCGAACGCACGGGCAAGCTCGGCGTGGCCGGCATCCTGCTCGCGCTGTGCTCGCTGCCGCTGTTCGATTTCCAGTCGGGCCAGGGGCCCGCCCGGTTCGGGCTGTGGTTCGCGCTCGCGCTGCTGGTGCTCGTCGCGTGGGGGCTGCAGGCGTATTTCATCAAGATCGCGAACGCGACGATGGACGCGGAATCGATCTTCTTCTACATGGCGCTGACGGGCCTGCTCTGCGTGCCGTTCGCGCTGTGGATGACCGACTTCGGCCGCACGATCAACTACGGGCTCAACGGCCCGGGGCTCGCGGCCGTGATCCAGGTGCTGAATGCGATCGGCGCGCTGACGCTCGTGTACGCGTTCCGCTTCGGCAAGGCGATCGTCGTGTCGCCGCTCGTCAACGCGGGCGCGCCGCTGCTGACGTCGGTGATCTCGATGGCCGTCACCGGCACGACGCCGACCGGCAGCAAGCTGACGGGCATCGCGCTGGCGCTGCTGGCCGCGCTGCTGCTCGCGCTGCAGCCGGAAAGCGCGGCGGCGACCGGCGCGGCGGGGGAATCGGCATGAACTATCTGCTCGATCTCGTCCGCCGCCACAAACAGGCACCGCGTCGCGCGCCGCACGGCGTACCCGCGATCGGCATCCCGTCCGTATGCTCCGCGCATCCGGTCGCGATCGCCGCGGCGCTGCGCGAATGCGCGGCGCGCGAGCGCCCTGCACTGATCGAAGCCACCTGCAACCAGGTCAACCAGGACGGCGGCTATACGGGCATGACGCCGCACGACTTCCGCCGCCACGTGCTCGACATCGCCGCACGCGAACGCGTGAGCCCCGATGCGATCCTGCTCGGCGGCGACCATCTCGGCCCGAACCCATGGCGCCGGCTGCCGGCCGCGCAAGCAATGGACAAGGCCGAGACGATGGTCGCGCAATACGTGGCGGCCGGCTTCCGCAAGCTGCATCTCGACTGCTCGATGTCGTGCGCGGACGATCCGTCGCCGCTGCCCGAGCCCGAGATCGCCGCGCGCGCCGTGCGCCTGTGCCGCGCCGCCGAGGCGGCGTGGGCGGCCGGCTCGCCGCGCGGCGAGGCGCCCGTCTACGTGATCGGCACCGAGGTGCCGGTGCCCGGCGGCGCGCACGAGACGCTCGATACGCTGGCGGTCACCGCGCCCGGCGCGGCCGCCTCGACGCTGGCGCTGCATCGCGACGCATTCGCGCGCGCCGGCCTCGACGATACGTGGTCGCGCGTGATCGCGATGGTCGTGCAGCCCGGTGTCGAGTTCGATCATCACAAGGTCATCGACTACGACGCCGGTAACGCGCGTGCGCTGAGCGCGTTCATCGAACGCGAACCCGCGCTGGTCTTCGAAGCGCATTCGACCGACTACCAGACGCCCGACAATCTCGCGCAACTGGCACGCGATCACTTCGCGATCCTGAAGGTGGGCCCCGGCGTGACCTTCGCGATGCGCGAAACGCTGTGGGCGCTCGCCGCGATCGAGCGCGAATGGCTCGGCGGCGACGACGGCTTCATCGCGACCGTGCTCGGCGTGATGCGCAACGAACCCGCGCATTGGCGCGACTACTACGCGGCCGGCGCACAGCTCGAACTCGACCTCGCGTACAGCCTGAGCGACCGCATCCGCTACTACTGGACCCACCCGGTCGTGCAGCGCGCGTGCGCCGACCTGCTCGCGCGCCTCGATGCAGCGCCGCCGCCGCTCACGCTGATCAGCCAGCATCTGCCGCGCCAGTACGAGGCCGTCCGCGAAGGGCGGCTCGACCTGCGTGCGAGCGCATTGTTGCAAGACGGCACGGCCGCGGCCGTCCGTCCGTATCTTCACGCGTGTGCCGCGTGACCGACTCTCCTCAGATCTGCTCATGGAATTTCTCGACCTCGATCCCGCCGACCTCACCCGCCGCCACGCCGCTCACACGGCCCGCGAAATCGCCCAGCAACCCGACGTCTGGCCCGACGTGCATGCCGTCGTCGACGCGCAACGCGCGGCGCTCGACGCGTTTCTTGCGCCACTGCTCGCCGACGTGCGCCTGCGCATCGTCCTGACGGGCGCCGGCAGTTCGGCGTTCATCGGACAGTGCCTCGTGCCCGCGCTGCGGCACCGCTTCGGCGGCCGCGTCGAAGCGGTGGCCACCACCGACATCGTCGCGAATCCCGGCGACACGCTGCAGCCTGGCGTGCCGACGCTGCTGGTCTCGTTCGCGCGCTCGGGCAACAGCCCCGAAAGCGTCGCGGCCGTCGACCTCGCGGACCGCTTCGTCGACGGTTGCCGCCATCTCGTCTTTACATGCGCGGCCGACGGCTTGCTGAACCGCCGCCTCGGTACGCATCCGCGCGCGCACGTCGTGCTGCTGCCGGAGGCGACGCACGATCAGGCGTTCGCGATGACGTCCAGTTTCAGCGGCATGCTGCTCGGTGCGGCCTGGGCGTTCGGCGTGGCCGGCATGCCGGTCGGGCCGCTGGCCGACGCCGCGCGCACGCTGCTGCGCGAACAGGCGTCGCGCATCGCCGCGCACGTGCGGCAGTTGCCCGAGCGCGTCGTGTATCTCGGCAGCGGCGCGCTGCTCGGGCTCGCGCGCGAAGCCGCGCTGAAGCTGCTGGAACTGACCGACGGGCTGATCGTCGCGATGGCCGAATCGCCGCTCGGCTTCCGGCACGGCCCGAAGACGTTCCTCGACGAACGCACGCTCGTCGTCGTGCTGCTGTCCGGCGATCCGCATACGCGCCGCTACGATCTCGACCTGCTGCGCGAACTGCGGCGCGAAAACCGCGCGGCCGGCATACTGTCGATCGGCGTCGCGGCAGCCGACGGCGCGGGCACCACCGGGACGCTGCCGCCGTCCGACGACGACCTGACGGTGCCGCTGCCGCCCGGCCTGCCCGACCTCGCGCTCGCGCCCGTCGCGCTGATCCTCGCGCAGTGCTTCGCGCTGCTTGCGTCGCTGCGGCTCGGGCTCACGCCCGACAACCCGAGCGCGTCCGGCACGGTCAACCGCGTCGTCGCCGGCGTCACCATTCATCCGTATGCGGGGCAGCCCACATGACTCCACTCTTTCTCGGCATCGACGGCGGCGGCACCAAGACCGCGTTCCTGGTGATCGACCCGCACGGCCGTGTGCTCGCGCGCCACGAAACGACCACCAGCTATTACCTCGAGATCGGCATGGACGCGCTGCGCACGCTGCTCGCCGACGGCGTGCACGCCGTGCTGGCCGCGGCGGACGTCGCACGCGACGAGATCGCGTATGCATTCGCCGGCTTGCCCGCGTACGGCGAGGACAGCCGCCTGCTGCCCGAGCTCGACGGCCTGCTCGCGCCGCTGTTCGCGCGCGAGCGCTACCGGATCGGCAACGACATGGTGTGCAGCTGGGCCGGCACGCTGGCCGGCGGCGACGGTATCAGCATCGTCGCCGGCACCGGGTCGATCGCGTACGGGCAACTCGAAGGCCGCGCCGCGCGCTGCGGCGGCTGGGGCGAGATCTTCGGCGACGAGGGCTCGGCCTACTGGCTCGCGCGCGAAGGGCTCGCCGCGTTCTCGCGGATGGCCGACGGCCGCGCCGCGCGCGGGCCGCTGTTCGACATCGTGCGCACGCACTTTTCGCTCGACCACGATCTCGACCTGTGCGCGGCCGTGAATTCGGGCGCCGTGCGCAGCCGCTTCGCGCAACTGTCGCGGCTCGTGATCGACGCGGCACGCGCGGGCGACGCCGAAGCGCACACGCTGCTCGAACGCGGGACGGACGAGCTCGCGCAACTCGCGGCCGGCGTCGCCCGCGCGCTCGACTGGCCGCCCGGCCAGCCGCTGCCCGTGTCGTATTCGGGCGGCGTGTTCAATGCGGGCGCGCTCGTGCTCGATCCGCTGCGCGACGCGCTCGCCCGCTGCGTGCCTCAAGCGGTGCTTACCGCACCGCGGCTCGGCCCGCATGTCGGCGCGGCCGTCCACGCGGCCCGGCTGGCGGGCCGGCCGCTCGATCCGTCGGCATTGCGTGCGCTCCAGCCCGGGCAGGGGTTTTGATATCATTTCGGCTCCCTGTCTTGCCGAAATGGACATGCCCGCTCACAGAGTGCCTCCCCCGCCTGCCGTCGATCACGCGCCGTTGCTCGTCGAGGAACGCCGCCGCCTGATCTGCGAGCTGGTGCGCGAACGGGAGAAAGTCACCGTCGAGGAGCTGGCCGAGCGGTTCGGCATTTCGCTCGTCACGGTGCGCAGCGACCTGAACGCGCTCGCGGCGGCCGGCGCGGTGCTGCGCACGCACGGCGGCGCGCTCGTGCTGCGCGAAAGCGACGAGGTGCCGATCGCGGTCAAGCAGAAGCTCCGTCACGCGGAGAAGGTGCGCATCGCGACGGCCGCCGCCGCGCTGATCGGCGACGGCGAGACGATCCTGCTCGACTCGGGCAGCACGACCGAGGAAATCGCAAAGCAGATCGTCACGATGAAGCTGCAGTCGCTGAACGTGATCACGAATGCGCTGAACGTGGCCGTGCTGCTCGCGGCCGCGCCGCACATCAACCTGATCATGCCCGGCGGGCAGCTTCGGCCGAACTCCTATTCGCTGTCGGGGCCGCAGGCCGTCGTCGCGCTGCAGGGGCTGTATGCGGACCGGCTGTTCCTCGGCGTCGACAGCCTCGATCCCGAGATCGGCCTGATGACGCCACACCTGCTCGAGGCGCAGCTGAACGCGCAGATGCTGAAGATCTCGCGCCAGGTGATCGCGGTTGCCGATTCGTCGAAACTGATGAAGCGCAACCTGTCGGTGATCGCGAGCGTCGAGCAGCTCGACATGCTGATCACCGATACCGGCGCCGATGCGGCCGTGGTCGACGATCTGCGTCAGCGCGGCATCGACGTGCTGACGGTCTAGCCGCGCCCGACGCTCCCCTTTCCGGAAACCCCGATGCCGCCCGTTTCTTCCCCGCCCGTTCTCGATACGCCGCGCCTCGTCCTCGAAGGCCATCCGCTCGGCGACTTCGACGCGCTCGCCGCGATGTGGGCCGAGCCCGACGTCGTCGCGCACATCTTCAACGGCCAGCCGTCCGCGCCGCGCGATTCGTGGATGCGGCTGCTCGCGTATCGCGGGCTGTGGCCGCTGCTCGGCTACGGCTACTGGGCGATCCGCGAAAAGGCGTCGGGCCGTTACGTCGGCGATCTCGGCTTCGCGGATTTCCACCGGAACATCGAGCCGCCGATTCGCGGCGTGCCGGAAGCCGGCTGGGCACTCGCGACCTGGGCACACGGCAAGGGCTATGCGACCGAGGCGCTTGCGGCCGCACTGGCGTGGCTCGATGCGCAGCAGCGGTTCGAGCGCAGCATGTGCCTGATTGCGCCGACCAACGTCGCGTCGATCCGCGTGGCGGAAAAGGCAGGTTACGGCGAGCCGCGGCGCATCCGCTTCAACGACGCCGATTCGTTGATGTTTTCGCGCACGAGCCGGTAGCGTGGGCGTCGCGATCGCCGTCGCTCGCGTCACTCGGCAGCCGGTTCGTAGAAACGCTCGAACAGATCGTGGTCCATCGGCCAGCAGTGCCCGCATGCGTCGAGCAGGATCCAGTCGCCCGGCTTCACCGGACGCCAGCCTTCCGGCGTCGCGACCGCCCACATGCCCCGATGATGCTCCACGCGGTCATGGTCGCCCTCGACGAACCACCGGGTTGCATCGACATAGCTGGTGCGTTTTCTGAATTTCATCCCACCACCGGAGAAAGCGGATATCGGCGTCGCGTTGCCGGACGGAACGTGAACCGGAGGCCCGCGCGGGCCGCACAGCGCGCGGCCGCTGCGCCCGCCTCGTAGAGCCGCGGCTCCGCCTTCGACGCGTTCGTCGCCGCCCGCGTGTCGTGCAACGCCGCCCAGCCCTCCGCGACGAGCGCCTGCAACGTTTCGCGTGCGGCGGTGGAGATCCGGACATCGATCTCCTGCATTCGCCTGAGCGCCGACATGACCTCGTCCGGTTGATCGGCCCCAAGGGCGACCACGAATCTCGAACGTCTCCCGGCGGCCCGCACGGCCTCGCTCCAGTCAGCCCGCGCAACGGCAACTTCGATCGCGTGCGTCAGCGCGTCGAGACTCTGGACGACTTGCAACGGCGTCATTTCGCATCCCCGTCTGTTATTGGTTTCGCCTGTCTGCCTGCCCGTCGGGCGCCGGCGCGGCGTCAATCCGGCACGCACGCATGCGATTCCGCGCATGAGCGACAGGGCTCGACGCGTCGTCGAAACCCGCAGCCGATACGTCCGGGAAACGGACGAAATCGCGCTGCGTCGTGCGCGCGTGTCAGGTGCGAGGATTGTAGGGAGCGGCGCCCGGCCACGTCGGTAATATTTTGTAATTATATGTCGAGTAACCTTGCCCGGCCTGGGCTCGGCCCGGATGCACGACCTTCGCGGCAGCGGATTGCCGCAAACGTTTTCGTCTGAACGATGCCCGATCGCACCCGCTCGTCCGTGCCGCGCCGGATATCGCGTTGAACCGTTTCGACCACGGGCGCGGCCTCGTGCCGCCGGCGATGCGCTTCGCGCCCGGCGGCGACGCTTTCCCCATAGATAAGCTCACCGAACGAATCAGATTTCGTCACATTCCGGCGGAATGTTGCGCAGTATCATCCACGTCGCTTCAGCCATGACGCGTCCGGACTGGGCCTGACCGCTCGCCACTTTCCCGTTTTGCCCCCTCGTTCAGCGATGCCCATCCGAATCCTGCTCGTCGAAGACGACGTTCCTCTGTCCGCGCTGATCGCCGACTATCTGCGCAAGCATCACTACCAGGTGGACACGCTGTTCGACGGCGGCGGCGCCGTCGCCACCATCGTCGCGAACCGTCCCGACCTGGTGCTGCTCGACATCAACCTGCCGGGCAAGGACGGCTTCGAGATCTGCCGCGAGGCGCGCGTGCAATACGACGGCACCATCATCATGGTGACGGCCCGCGACGAACCGTTCGACGAACTGCTCGGCCTGGAGCTGGGTGCGGACGACTTTCTCCGCAAACCGGTCGAGCCGCGCCTCCTGCTTGCGCGGATCAAGGCGCAACTGCGGCGAACGCGCCTGCCTGCGGACGAGCGCCTGCCGGATTCGCCGCAGCGATTCGTGTTCGGCAAGTTCTCGATCGACCGGGCCGATCGCCGCGTGCGTCTTCCCGACGGCAGCATGCCGCGCCTGACATCGACCGAATTCGACCTGCTGTGGGCGCTGGTCTGCCGCGCCGGCGAAGTGGTCAGCCGGGAAGACCTGACGCTGTTGCTGCGCGGCATCGCGTTCGACGGCCTCGATCGCTCGATCGACGGCCGCATCTCGAAGCTGCGCCGCAAGCTGCGCGACGACGCCACCGAACCGAAACGGATCAAGACCATCCGCTCCCGGGGCTATCAGTTCAGCAAGCACGCCTGGGAATGACGCCGTGCGCCGGCGATGGCACGCGGCTTCGCCGTCGCCCGGTGCGTCGCATCACGTGCCGGCAGTCTTCTCGCCGGGCGGGGTAACGGGCGACTGCGGATCGCGCGCGAGCCCTTGCGCGAACACCTTCAGGCCCTCGAGCAACGGCGTCAGCGCATCCCACAGCGCCTCGTCGTGCAGCAGCCGGTACGCGCCGCGCACGCCGGGCGCAACGTGCTCATGCTGCGCCGGCTGCCATGCGCCGACATGATGCAGCGCGTCGGCCGCCGCGAACACGGCCTTGCCGAACTGCTCGGGCGGAATGCGCGACAGCGCCATCAGCAGCACCGCAAGATTCTGCATCCCGCTTTGCATGCCGGGCTTGTCGAGCGCGTCGACGAACGTGTCGGCCAGCCGCGCATTCGCGCTGACGACCTCGTTCGCGAAATGCAGGAAACCATGCCGGTGCAGGCTGCCGAGCAGGTGTTCAAGCGCGTCGTGCGCACTGGGCTCCGCGTGCGGCGGTATCGTATCGGGGGATGGGCGTTCGGTCATCGGTTTTCTCCGGATGAGACGCTGCGCGGCTGTCGGGACGGCAGCCCCACGCGCCGAATGCGTGTCGTACGGCTGTCGCCGCGAAGCCGGCAACGCCAGCCCGGGCGACCTGGCGGCGCAGCAATCCGCATGCCGCGCCGCCAACGGCCGCGCAAGCGGACCGCAAGACGGGCACCGGGGCCTGGCGCGGCCCGCCGCAACACCCACCATCCAGCCACGCGGCACATACCGCGCCGGCGAATACCGGTCACGCCCCCGGCTTCGTCGATGTGCGATCCGGTCAGCGTACTCGCATTGCGCGCGATTGCATCGACGAGCCAGCGAATCACCGCGGTCACGGTGCGTCCGGCACCTGCGGCCTGCCTGACGCAACGCATCGCCGCCGCCCGCGCATGGGCGACGTGGTGTCCGCCCTTACTTGCACGAATAGTTCGCCGCGTCCCTGATCGACCCCGAGCCGTTGTACGTCGCCTTCGACGGATACATGCAGACGGGCTGGCTCGCGCTGCCGTCCGCCGACGTCAGCGTGATGCGGGCCGGCGCGCTCCCGTTCTCGACCCAGTTGACCAGCTGCGCATACAGGTCCTGGCGATCGGCATGCGGCAACGGCACCGTATCGGCCGTTTGCGCAGGGCCGGCGGTGCCGTTGACGCCGCCATAGCCGCTGCAATGCCCCATGCCCGGCACCAGGAACAGCCGGTCGAACTGCTGGACGGCCGGAATGCCGCCCATCCGGCCCGCCACGCGTTCGTAGTAGTTGATGCTGCCCGACGGCGTGATCAGCGGATCGGCCAGGCCGTGATAGTGCAGCACCTTCGCGCCGGCCTTCACGAGCCCCGACAGGTCAGGATTGTCGGTATTGATGTTGCCGAACGACGGCTGCAATGCAATCCCCTGATCGTAGGCGTTCGCCAGACCCGCATAGCCCAGCCCCTTCCACCTGTTCGCGCCGTTTCCGGTCGCGTTCGTGAAGTTGCTCCCGGCCATCGTCGGATCCTGCAGCTCCAGCGCGACCAGGTCGGTCGAGATGCTGAACGGCGACGCGCCGGCCAGCGCACCGGTCACCGTCCCGCGCATCAGCCCGAACCACAGCTGGTTGCTCGCGAGCGACGTGCCCGTGCCAATGTCGGCGGCCGGGCCCGGCACCGCCCCGTCGCGTGTCATTCCGTACCAGGTCTTGTTCATCGCCGTCGCCTGCGCGGCCGTCACGCACGCGGCCGTCGTGTTCGTCCCGGTGACCGCGCCGATCTTCACGCCCGAGCACAGCACGTTCGCGTCCTGCGCCGGATCGTAGCGGCACTGCGCCGGGTCCATCAGGTAACCGAGATGCTGGCCGCCGACCGAGTCGCATGCGCTGACGGCCGCGCCCGACAGCAGCGCCTGTTGCGCGTCGGTCAGCGTGACGCCGCCGAGATCGCTTTGCGCAACGACTTGCGGATAGAGTTCGCCCGTAATGAACCTCGACCAGTTGAATGCCGGCGCACCGTTCAGGTAGCCGTCGTAGTCGGACGGGTTGTTCTGCACCTCGTTGTAGCCTTGCCGGCCGCCCGTCGAACAGCCGTCCCAGTACGCATACTTCTGCGGCGTCGCGTAGTACGCGGCGACCAGCGCCTTCGTCTTCAGCGCGAGTTCGTGCAGGCTGCGCTGCGCGAAGTCGCCCCACAGCGTCGTGTTGATCGTGCCATCGGGATTCATCGCGAACGAACCGTTCGGGACGGCATGCCCGGTATCCGTCGTGCCGACCGCGGCCCCCTCGGTGGCCGCGATCGTCGCGGCGCCCGGCACGCCGCCGGCACTCGCGATCTGCGTCGGGTCGTCATACGCGCCGCCCTGCCAGCCACCGCCGCCGAGGTTGTGTATCCGGTGATTCCAGTTCGCCGGCGCCGGCAGCCAGATCTCCATGCCGATGCCGGCCGACGTCGACGGTGCGCCCGCCGGCCCCGCGTTGCCCGGGCCCACGTTCAACTTGACGAGACACAGGTCGCTGCCGGCGACGGGCGTCGCGGACGTGGCGGCCGATGCCGTCAGCACGAGCGGATCGCCGGCCTTGAACGCCTTCACCGCAATCACGGTGGTGTTCGCATCCGGTACGAACCGTGTCTTCATCGTGTCGTTGCATGCGAGTGCGGCGGTTGCCGTGCCGCTTCCCGGCGCCTCCACGTCGTGATCGTTACAGCCTGACAAGGCCAGGATTGCCGTTGCGGACGCGACCGCCCACACGCCCGCACGCCATGCACGGCGACCGCCGTTGCCGCTTGTCGTCGAATTCATACCGCCCCTCCGTCTTCTCTCGAGTTATTTGCGTTCTTGAAAGCGAACCGGCACGCGCCGATTCGCGTGGTGCCCGTTCGACGCGATCCGCTCAGAACATGTGCCGGATGCCGGCCATCACACCGACCTGGTTCTGCCCCGGTGCGGGCGTCGTGCCGCCCCCGCCGGCGCTGATCGTGAACGCGCCATGCGCGCTGTTGGCGAGGTAGGCGCCCTGCAGATAAACAGCCGTCTGCTTCGACAGGAAGTAGGTGCCGCGCAGTGCGCCGAGCGTCGCGCGCGCATCCTGGCCCGACACGTTGACGTGATAGACGCCGCCGTCGACCAGGAACGCGGGCGTCACGTAGTAGTTCGCGGTGAGATAGAACAGGTTCGAGTGCACGTTCGGGCCGCCCGACGAATCGGTGTCGACCCAGCGGCCGATCCAGCCGCCGCCGATCTTCACACCGAACGCGTTGACGTAGCCGTTGACCTGCGCGCGGTCGTCCTTGTCGCCGTTGGACGTCAGCGGCAACGGCTTGACGCCGTCGAAGAAGTTCGCAGCGGCCGTCGCGCCGCCGCCGCGCTGCTCTTCATACGACGCGGCCGCGCCGAACGACGTCGAATCGTATTTGAGCATCGCTGACCACAGCCGGCACACGGTCGTTTCGCCCGGTGTCGGGCCTGCGCACGTGCCTTGCCCCGGCGAGTTGCCGGTCCCGGCCGAATCGCGGCCGAACGAAACCATCGCGCCGGCCGTCAGCCCGCCGAACTTGCCGCGCCATGCCACCGCGTTGTCGGCGCGGCCGTTCGGGATGTATGCGTCGAGCGACGGCAGCCCGTAGATGTTCGGGCCGAGCAGGTCGGCATCGAGCACCGCGTAATAGGTCATCGTGTACTGACGGCCGAACGACAGCGTGCCGTACGGGCTTTCGATGCCCACCCAGCTTTGCCGGCCGAACAGCCGCCCGCCTTGCCCCATCGTGCCGCTGCCGACATTGAAGCCGCTCTCGAGCGCGAACACGGCCTTGTAACCGCCGCCGAGATCCTCCGATCCGCGCAGCCCCCAGCGCGACGGCAACTCGCCGGTGATCGAGGGCATGCGCACGATACCCTTGCCGTCGGCATTGGCGTGCGACACGTATTCGACGCCGGTATCGATGACGCCGTACAACGTCACGCTGCTTTGCGCACAAGCGGCCGTCGCGAATCCGAGCAAAGCTCCGCCTGCGAGATGCTGAAATCTCATTCCGTCTCCAAACATTGATATGGGGTATTTCTCGTTGATTCGGGGTACTGAACGGCAATCCGGCATGTGCGGATTGAACGACCGGGCCGGATCGACGCGTCATGCGAGCCGAACGCCATCAGGCTGTCGCTCGACTCGCCGCCGGCGGCCGGTCAAAAGGGAATGTGATCGGGGGCGTCTCCTTGTTGCATGATTCCGTTCGGGCTTGCAACCTGTTTGCGGCGATAGTAGCGACCGAAAAATAGCCAGTCCAACACCGAATGGGTATCGGTTCATATCTGCGAGGTATGCATCGGCCGGCCGCCCTCCTTTGGTGCATCGATGACCGTCATGCCTCGCGAATCGCTCTGCAAACCGAACTAATTTTTACGAAAAACCGGTCACGCTCGCGTCGTAGCTGCCATAGAATGGCGAGACCCGCTCACCCCCCTGCTCCCCACTCGACGCCAACGAACATGGAATTCCGCCATCTGCGCTATTTCGTTGCGGTTGCCGAGGAGCGCAGCTTCACGCGCGCCGCACAAAGGCTCCATATCGCACAGCCCCCGTTGAGCCGGCAGATCCAGCAACTCGAACAGCAACTCGGCGCGTTGCTGTTCGAGCGCGATTCGCGTCCGCTGAAGCTCACCGAAACCGGCCGCTTCTTTCACCAGCATGCCGTGCAGTTGCTCGCGCAAACGGCCGAGCTCGAATCGATGACGCGCCGCGTCGGCAAGATCGAACGCAGCCTGTCGGTCGGATTCGTCGGCTCGACGCTGTACGGAATGCTGCCGAAGGTGATTCGCCGCTATCGCCAGCGGCATGCGGAGGTCGAACTGAGCCTGCACGAGATGTCGACGATGGACCAGATCAAGGCGCTCAAGGAAGGCCGCATCGACATCGGCTTCGGGCGCATCCGGCTCAACGACCCGAGCGTGCGCCGCGTCGTGCTGCGCGAGGAACCGCTGATCGCGGCGCTGCCGCTCGGCCACCGGCTGTGCGCAACGAACGCGGCGCTGTCGCTGCACGACCTGCTCGACGAAACGCTGATCGTGTTTCCGAACGCGCCGCGCCCGAGCTATGCGGACCAGGTACTCGCCGCATTTCACGATCGTGCGCTCAAGCCGGCGCGTGTGCTGGAGACACGCGAGCTGCAGGTCGCGCTCGGGCTCGTCGCGGCGGGCGAAGGCGTGTCGATCGTGCCGAAGAGCGTGTACGGGCTCAAGCGCGACGACGTGTCCTACCAGGAGCTGGACGACGCGCGGCTCGTGTCGCCGATCATCATGAGCATGCGCATGCTCGATGCGTCCGACGACATCGAACGCATGCTGCGGCTCATCTACGACCTGTACGACGAGCACGGCATGGCGTACCTGCCGCCAGCGGAACGCGACGCGCCGGCCGCACGCGCCTGAGCGGGCGCCAGGCCCGATGCGCCGCCGCGCTCAACCCGGCAGCACCGCCACCGCCTTGATTTCGACGAGATAGCCGGGCGAGCCGCCCAGCATGTGTGCACCGACCGCCGTCCATGCCGGTTTCGGGTGGGCCTGAAGATAGCGGTCGCGTACCTGCATGAACAGCGGCAGATCGCGCATGTCGGTATGGAACGTCGTCAGGTCGACCACGTCGTTGAACGATGCACCGGCCGCTTCCAGCACCTGCTTCAGGTTCTCGAATGCCTGCACGATCTGCGCTTCGCGGCCGTCGACAAGCTGCATCGCCGCGTCGCGGCCGATCTGGCCGGAGACGTAAAGCGTATCGCCGACCTTCAGGCCCGGCGCATAGCCGATCTTCTCGTACACCGCTTCCATTCCCGCCGGAACGATGGCTTTGCGTTCATGCATGGCTGTCTCCGTGGCCGGCGTCGATGCGCCGGCCGTCTGGTTGTCGATGAAGGCTGTCGATGAACACGGGCGGGCGGCGCGCCGCTCAACCCGTATCGCCGCCCGCGACCGGCAGCACCGTGCCGGTGATGTAGCTCGCCTCGTCGGACGCAAGGAACAGGATCGGCGCGATCTGCTCGTCGAGGCTGCCGTAGCGCTTGAAGTACGTCGATTCGGTCACCTGCTGCACGGCTTCGCCCATCCACGCCTGTTCCTGCGCGCTGTCGCCGGCCGCATTGCGCGGCACGCGGCGCGGCGGCGCGCTGGTGCCGCCCGGCGCGGTGGCGACGACACGGATGTTGTGCTCCGCGTACTCCATCGCGAGCGCCGACGTCAGCGCATTGACGCCGCCTTTCGCCGCCGAATACGGCACGCGACGGATGCCGCGCGTCGCGTTCGACGAGACGTTGACGATCGTGCCGCCGCCGCGTGCGATCAGGTGCGGCAGCACGGCGTGACAGGTATAAAGCGTCGGCATCAGCGAGCGGCGGATTTCCGCATCGATCTGTGCCGGCTCGAATTCGGCGAACGGGCGCATGCGAATCGCGCCGCCGACGCCGTTGATCAGGATGTCGATGCCGCCGAACGTCTGCACCGCATGCACGATCGCCGCGTGCGCGCCTTCGTAGGTTTCGAGATCGGCGACGAAGCCTGCCGTCTCGCCACCGGTCGCCTCGGCCGCCACCTCGGCGACGAAATCCGCGCGATCGACGAACAGCACCCTGCCGCCCTCGGCGGCCGCGCGCAGCGCGACGCCTCGGCCGATGCCCTGCGCTGCGCCGGTGACGACGACAACCTTGCCGGAGAATCGTTGCATGGTCATGCCGCCTTTGCCGTGACGTTCGGGGTGAACTTCTCGTAGTGGAAGCTGTTCGGCTTCACGCCTTCGTCGTCGAAATACTTGCGCACCGCGTCGACCATCGGCGGCGGCCCGCACAGATACACGTCGACGTCGCCGTCGTTCAGCGCATCGGCCGGAATGTGCTGCGTGACCCAGCCCTTGCGCGGATGGCTCGATTCCCCATCCGCGACGACCGTCGCGAAGCTGAAGTTCGGCAGCTTCGCCGCGTAGGCTTCGATGGCGTCGACCAGCACGAGATCGAGGTCGCGCGTCACGCCGTAGATCAGGTGCACCTTCTGCTGCGAGCCGCTGCGCGCCAGCACTTCGAGCATCGACAGGAACGGCGCGAGGCCGGTGCCGCCCGCGAGGAACAGCAGCGGCCGCTGCACGTCGCGCAGGTAGAAGCTGCCGAGCGGCCCGTGCAGTTCGAGCGTGTCGCCAGGCCGCGCCGATTCAAGCCACGTGCTCATCACGCCGCCGGGAATCTTCTTGATCAGGAAGCTGACCTTCGCGTCGGCCGGCGCCGACGAGAACGAATAGGAGCGGTGCTGGCCGCTCGCGGGCACGTCGATGTTCACGTACTGGCCCGGCAAGAACACAGGCGCAGCCGCGCCGACGTCGAGCTCGAGCACGACGGCCGCGTCGTGATGCTGCTCGACCTTCGTGACCGTCGCGGCGAAGCCGCTCTGTCCGGTCTTGCACGCGACCGACGAGGTCGGCACCGCGATCACGCAATCGCTTTGCGGCACCATCTGACACGTCAGCACGAGACCGCCGTCCTTTTCGTCCTCGGTGAGCGCATCGTCGATGTAATCGTCGCCGAGGTCGTAATTGCCGCTTTCGGCGCGGCACTTGCAGGTGCCGCACACGCCGTCGGAGCAATCCATCGGCAGGTTGATCTTCGCGCGGAAGGCCGCGTCGAGAACCTTCTCGCCGGCCTTGCAATCGATGAAGCGGGTTACCCCGTCCTCGAAATTCAGTGCAATCTTGTAGCTGGACATGGCGTCACCTCCACTTCCTTTCATGACAAGTCAACAGGCGTCAGACGTGATACACGTCGAGCACCTGCCGGATGTAGTCGTTCTTCAGCACGATCTTCTTGTGCGAAATCAGCAGCGCATCGCCCGCCCGGCGCAACGTGACGAACATCGTGCCGAAGAAGTGATCGGTCACGCGGTAGCGGTGGTTCAACGTGTGAAAGTTGTAGCGCACGTCCACTTCGTCGTCGCGTTCGGCCAGCACCTCGACGTTCGTCACGTTGTGGCTGGTACGCGGCTCGGGCGTCGATGCGCCGCTGCGCTCGGTCTTGATGCGGAACACGCGATCCTCGAGGCCGCCGCGGTCCGGGTAATACATCAGCGAGATCTGGCTCTGGTGATCGTCGGTCGGCCGGTCGTCGTCGTCCCACGCGGGCATCCAGTACGTGACGTCCTCCGTGTAGCAGGTCAGCCACTCGTCCCACTGGCGATCGTCGAGCAGGCGCGCTTCGCGATACAGCGCCGCGCAAATGGTCCGGAAATCGAAGCTCATGCTGCCACCTCCCCGCGTTCCTTCTTCAGCGCATCGCGCATCACGTGCACCCAGTGTTCGTGCTGGCACACGAACAGCCCTTCATCCTCGCTGCGCTCGCCCGAAATGCGCGGGTTCAGCCCCATCTTCTTCGCGTTGTCGTCGGGCCCGTCGACCCACAGCGGCGCGCCGCGCGACAGGTCGTTCCACATCGCCGTGATGCCCGCATAGCCGGCCTGGCACGCGCGGAACTCCTCGAGATCGTCGGCGGTGCCCATGCCCGTCACGTTGAAGAAATCCTCGTACTGGCGGATGCGGGTCGTGCGATCGGCCTCGCTCTCGCCCTTCGGCGCGAAACAGAAGATCGTGACTTCGGTCTTGTCGACGCCGAGCGGCCGCACCACGCGGATCTGCGTGCTGAACTGGTCCATCAGGAACACGTTCGGGTACACGCACAGGTTGCGCGTCTGGTTCACGATGAAGTCGGCCTGCACGTCGCCGACGCGCGCGCGGATCTCGTCGCGATGCTGGTACACGGGCCGCACTTCCGGGTTCATCGTCTGCGTCCACAGCAGGATGTGGCCGTTGTCGAACCCGTACACGCCCGCGACCGATTTGCTCCAGCTGTTCGCGTCGACGGCCTTGGTGCCGTCTTCCTTGCGGCGGCCCATCGTCGCCGCGTAGTTCCAGTGGACGGTGCTGACGTGGTAGCCGTCGCAGCCGTTCTCCATCTGCATCTTCCAGTTGCCTTCGTAGATGTAGGACGAGTTGCCGCGCAGCACTTCGAGCCCGTCCGGTGCCTGGTCGACGATCTGGTCGATGATCACGCGCGCTTCGCCGAGGTACTCCTCGAGCGGCAGCACGTCGGCGCTGAGGCTGCCGAACAGGAAGCCGCGATAGTTCTCGAAGCGCGCAACCTTCTTCAGGTCGTGCGAGCCGTGCGTGTTGAACTGCACCGGATACTCGGTCGTCTTCTCGTCCTTCACCTTCAGCAGCTTGCCGGTGTTCGAGAAGGTCCAGCCGTGGAACGGGCACGTGAAGCTGCCCTTGTTGCCGTGCTTGCGGCGGCACAGCATCGCACCCTTGTGCGCGCAGGCATTGATGACCGCGTGCAGCTCGCCGGTCTTGTCGCGCGTGATCACGATCGGCTGGCGGCCGATCCACGTCGTGTAGTAGTCGTTGTTGGCCGGAATCTGGCTTTCGTGCGCCAGGTACACCCAGTTGCTCTCGAAGATGTGCTTCATCTCGAGCGCGTACAGCTCCTCGTTCGTGAAGATGTCGCGGCGGCAGCGGAATACGCCGGCCTCCTTGTCATCCTGCACGGCGGTGGCGAGCAGGTGATCCAGTTCGTTGGCTTGATCGATCGTGGCGGACATGTTGGCTCCTCCCATGCGCGTGCCGCGTCCTGCAAGCACGCTCGCATCGGTTTCAGTTGAATCTCGCGGAAACCCGGCCGGCGGCGACGCATGCGCGCCGCGCCGCAGGGTGGTTACGCCGTCGCGGCTGCGCGCAGGCGGTGGACGATCTGGTTGTCCTTGCCCTGCACCAGCGGCGTCAGCACGAAGTTGAACTCGATGTCCTGGTACGCATCGGCCTTCATGCCGAGCGCCGCGCCGCCGGTCTTGCCGACCACCGGCGGGATCAGTTCCTCGCGCGTCGCATACGCGAAGTCATCCCAGATCAGCGGGTCGCCGTCGATGTTGAACTGCGTCGTCAGCTTGCGGTGGTCGTTGCTGTCGACGAAGAAGTGCACGTGCGCGGGGCGGTTGCCGTGGCGGCCGAGGCCGTTCAGCAATTGCTGCGTCGCGCCATGCGGCGGGCAGCCATAGCCGACCGGCATCAGCGTGCGGAATTCGTACTTGCCGTCCGCGCCCGTCTTCACCGCGCCGCGCAGGTTGAAATCGCTCTGCTTGCCGGTCGGGTCGAAGTGCGAATAGAAGCCGTGCGAGTTCGCGTGCCAGCATTCGACCAGCGCGCCCGCGACCGGCTTGCCGTCGAGGCCCGTGACCGTGCCGTGGATCACGAGCGGGCCCGCGCCGTCGTCCGCGTCGAGGTCGATCTTCGACACGCCGTCGCGCACCGGCGCGCCGGCCACATACAGCGGCCCTTCGATCGTGCGCGGCGTGCCGCCGTCGAGGCCGACGGCCTTGTCTTCGGCGTCCATCCGGATGTCCAGGTACTTCTCGAGACCGAGGCCAGCCGCGAGCAGCGCTGCTTCGCCATCCTGACCGAGCTTGTTCAGGTAGTTGACGCCGGCCCACACCTCGTCGGGCGTGATGTCGAGATCGTCGATCGCCTTGAACAGGTCGCCGAGCAGGCGCAGCACGACCTGCTGCGTGCGCGCGTTGCCGCCTTTCGCGTTGTCCGCGCCCGCGTTCGATGCGGCCTTCAGCAGATCCTGCACTTCCCGGGTTTCGAAAACTTTGACGCTCATGATGGTGTCTCCACGTGTATTGGGGGGAATGACGGCTGTGCCTGACTCGGGCTACCGCGCGACTTTGATCAGTCCGTCGCGGGTGAAACGCCTGACTTTGTCTTCGTCGAGTTCAATGCCGAGACCGGGGCCGTCCGGCACGGTCAGTTCGAAGTCGCTGTAATCCAGCGGCTGCGTCAGGATCTCTTCGGTGATCAGCAGCGGCCCGAACAGTTCGGTGCCCCACTGCAGGTTCGCGAAGCTCGCGAACAGGTGCGCGGACGCGACCGTGCTGAATGCGCCTTCGAGCATCGTGCCGCCATACAGCTCGATGCCGGCGGCATCCGCGATCGCGGCCACGCGCTGCGCGGCAAAGAGGCCGCCGCTCTGTTCGATCTTGATCGCGAACACGTCCGCGCCGTGATGCTTCGCGATGTCGAATGCGCTGTCGGGGCCCTGCAGGATTTCATCGGCCATCAGCGCGACCGGGAAGCGGCGCATCAGGCGCGCCAGCGCCGCGGCCGACGCGACCGGCTGCTCGACCAGCTCGCAGCCCGCATCGGCCAGCGCGGGAATCGCGCGCGCGGCCTGCGTTTCGCTCCACGCCATGTTCACGTCGACGCGCACCGACGCGCGATCGCCGACCGCCTTCTTGATCTCGGCCACGTGCCGGATATCGGTCTCCGGCGACTTCGCGCCGATCTTCAGCTTGAATACGTTGTGGCGGCGCAGGTCGAGCATCCGTTCGGCTTCGGCGATGTCGGTGGCCGTGTCGCCCGACGCGAGCGTCCACGCGACCGGCAGGCGATCGCGCCGGCGGCCGCCGAGCAGTTCGCTGACCGGCACGCCGAGCCGCTTGCCGTGCGCGTCGAGCAGCGCGGTTTCGAGCGCGCTCTTCGCGAAGTGGTTGACCTTCGCAAGCTTGCCGAGGAACGCCATCAGCGTCTGGATGCGCGTCGCGTCACGACCGACGATTGCCGGAGCGAGATACGCGTCGATCGCGAGCTTCATCGCTTCGGGGCTTTCCGGGCCGTAGGCCATCCCCGCGATCGTCGCGCCTTCGCCGATACCCGTCACGCCGTCGCTGCAGAACACCTGCACGAGCATCAGCGTCTGGCCGTGCATCGTCGCCACCGACAGCTTGTGCGGGCGGATCGTCGGCAGGTCAACGAGGCGGGTTTCGATGCGTTCGATGGTGACGGAGGACATGGGGCACGCTGCGTGGGGGGTGTTCATGGAACGGATTTATACGCGGCGGGGAAATGGAGCGTCCAATACTTTTGGGCGGGACTTTTGATACCTGGTGGGTATTAAAATCGCGCTCATCATGCGAAATATTGCGGTGCGCCATACCTTTTTTGGCTAGGTATGCGGGCTGAGAGGCTTGATGGAGCGCGGTCGTGCGGGTTCGGGGTATCGCTTGGGCGGGCGCGCACTGCAGCGGCTTGTGACAGCGGGAAAACCGGCTGAAACCGGCGGCCCTGCCGAGTCGATCAGGGTTTTCCTGATGGGGAAAATGGTGGGGCTGGCCGTCCGGCCTTCCGCTTCGGCGTTGGTTTCTGCGAACAACCGGAAGGAATCGGGGAGCGGATGTCGACGGTCGATGGCGATGCCCGTCGTTCATCAGAAGTTGCCCGAGTTTACCAGCGGCCCGCACGGAACCGCTGAAGTTCGCCGTTCAGCCAGTTACCGGAGATCATGACCGGCGGCTGCCGGCCACAAGCGGTCGTTCGCACGCGGCAGCGTTCGGACGCTCAATAGTCGGTTACTCCGCGATAACCGGCCATCCGATCGTGAGGGACGAGCGCTCAGTCCAGCACAAACCCCCGCGCCCTAGTGAGAATCTGAGCAAGCATTTCAGGCACTACCCCCTCCGATCGGAGTGTTGCCGTCCGGTATGCAAGTTGGTTCTTTGCCAGATTTATCCCCGTCTCAGTCTCAACACTCTCGCAAGCAGCCGTCCACTCGCCCCAGTTAACTGAAAGGAATGTTTCAAGGTTGTCATCAAATATAGCCACCACGTCGGAAATGGTTGCAGATGGGAAGTCCTCTTCCGGCAAACCGAAGTACCTCGCTAACTTCCGGTTCTCCACTGCGTGATTGTTACGTTCCCGGTCTATGTCGTCTTGCTTTTTGTTTTTGGCTTTGGCTCGTGCTTCAAATCCGCCATCGGCATCGAACAGTGCGTAGACTGGCACACCAATAGATTGCAGAATCGCATGCGCAAGGGGGATTGACGTTTTGCTACCCACGGAAACGATCGAAATTCCCGCTGCTTCAAGGGCGCCGGGAGACGTTCTATCCCCAATGCCGTAAAACACCGCAGATTCGGTGGGCCCCTCTACAAGAAACGCACGATTCGCGAAAAGCGCTGTGGCGAGTTGGTCCGCCACGTTATGGTCGAGTCTGCGGTCGACCACATCACCATCCACTATCCCAATCAGCCGAGCCTTCACATCCTCAACCGTGGAAAAATGCACCGTCACCACCGGGATTTCATCGGTTGATCTAGTCAGTCGTCTAACTTGATGGAAATGGCGCGACTCAAGGAAATAAGGGCTATGCGTCGCATAGGTTATCTGAATGCGCTTGCTGGCATCTTCGGCTAGCGATCTGAGTACCTTTGCAAAGGTCTGCGCCTGAATCGGATGCTGGAAAAGTTCAGGCTCCTCGATTGCCAAGCAGATGACTCCTTCAGTAGAGGCTGCGCCCGACTGCGCCAAGAGTTGTAGAGCCGAGATCAGCAGCGTGCGCTGAAAACCGTGCCCTTGCCGCTCCACAGCAGTCTCAGTGGTGCCATCGCGCACGGCCACATCAAATGTCGTGCGGGGGGGCTTGAGCTCTACTTCAGCCGGAGAAACCGTGATTGTCCGGCCAGGCGCATAGGTTGTGACGACTTCGTTGAGCTGCGTTGTGATAGTCCCAAGCTGCTCCTTGAACTTCTCTTCATACACTTTTTGCTGCTTTGCCAGCGACTCCGCAACGATTTCAGCGATTGCTGCATCGGCAGCCGATCGCTCAATCGATCGTTCAAGGATTCGCCCAATGATGCTTGCTTTCCCGTCGATGGACTCCTCGCTTGCTCGAAGGTCGGCCGTGACCAAGACGAAGTCGAAGAGTCCGCTCATCTTGCCACCGCTGTTGAAGCCGAAGAAGTTGGTTTGCAGAGCTTCGGGCGCATCAATAAGTTGATCGATGTGAGCCGCCTCCCACGCCGTCATTGCTTGTTCGACAACTGGGCCAGTATTTGCCGCAGGCAGCTCAAGCTCCGGACGCTCCCGTCGGAGATTGGCATACAGCTCTTTCTTCGCCGTTGCACCGCCTGCCTCCTTGATCGCATTGAAGTCCGGAAACCCCTTCGCATTGGCAGAGAGAACGTCAGCGCCATCATGGGATCGGCGCTTCCATGCGGTAAACGTAGCAACTCCTTCCGGTGCATATTTCCCAAGCGCCTCGCGATCCTTTTCCGTCAGTTCTGCGAATGTCACCTGGACTTCAATATCTTCGTCGATTGCCCCAAAAGAGCAGTCCTTCTCCGTTAGCGAGCCGGGTTTGCCGTTGAAGAACCAATCAAGCGCACGAAGCACTGTTGACTTGCCGGCACCGTTCGGTCCAATGAAGGTCGTGACGGAATCGAACGGGATCAATACGTCTTTCAACGTGCGAAAGTTTCGGATGCGAACGGATTGGATCTTCATTTCGGGCCTCTGATATTTGGTTCTATGTCGTTTCTCGCCGTGACAGCGACAGAACCTATCCCTTTGCCACCTCGATCAAAAGATCATCAACCGAGTGCGCAGCCACATAGCGAAGGGTGTTTTCACCAACCGCCAGGGCGCTGAAATACGCCTTGTCACATTCGATCTTGGCGCTTTCCTTGTCGCGCAGGTCGTCAGTGAACGAACTACTCTTGGTTTCCGCCACAAAGTACAGGCGCTGCGCGCCGTCTTCTTCCATCAGCACGACCCAATCGGGGATGTAGATGCCCAGCGGCGTAGGCACCTTAAACCAGCCTGGCAGCTTGGCGTAGAGTTTGATGGCTTCGTTCTTCTCTAGCCTATCGGGCAAATCCCGCTCAGTGGTCGAGCCGTATGCCGCGAGCTCATACATCGACTTCTGGGTCTTCGTTGATTCACTAACAAACCAGAACGTTGGAAAACCAACGGAAATATTAACGTGACAATAGGGAATCGGGTGGCTCGGGACAGGAATTTTTGACATATCGAGAAAGCCCCCGTTTTCTGGACACGGCTGCCGCAGCGCATGCGACTAAACGAACGTCCGTTCCACCATGAGAGCGGTCCGCTATGTCACCCTGAGTCGGCCGGCTGCAACGGGTCGGTAACCGCCCCTCCAACGAACCGTGAGCGCAAGTCTTGCCGCAGGTTTGCGCGCTGAGTCTTCAGACACGGCGCACGTCGCACGACACCAGCAACAACCTGCCATGTCACCAGACGGCGTGCGGCAACAACCCGCACAACGACTGTTCAGTTTCCGCACACAAAACCACAGACGCCCCCCCACCCCAAGCGCCCTCCGCGGGTGGGAAGAAACCCGGATAGCCCCGCTTCGCCGCGCCCGCCTACCCTCGCGCGCATGCCGGTCGACGCCCAGGCAAGCGCCCCGATCCGGCCGATCCGAATTCCTCAGGAGCGTACATGGATAGCAGCAGCAACACCGCACTGTTCGACACCGACATCTGGCGCGGCAAGACCTTCAACGGACGCTGGCACGCAAGCGCGCACGCGGCCGACGTGATCGAACCCGCGACCGGCACCACGCTCGGCCGCATCGGCGTCGCCGACAGCGCGGCCATCGCCGAAGCCGCCGCCGCCGCACATCGCGCACAGCCCGCATGGTTCGCGCTGCCATACGACGAGCGCGCGGCGGTGCTGCGTCGCGCGGCAGCCGTCGCCGAAGTGCATTTCGACGCGATCGTCGACTGGCTCGTGCGCGAAAGCGGCTCGACACGCGCGAAAGCGTCGTTCGAAACCTCGATCACGATCAAGGCGCTGCACGAAGCAGCCGGGCTGCCGTCACGCGCGGCCGGCGAAGTGCTGCCGTCGGCGGCCGGCCGGCTGTCGCTCGCGCGCCGCCGCCCGCGCGGCGTGGTCGGCGTGATCTCGCCGTTCAACTTTCCGCTGTATCTCGCGATACGCGCAGTCGCGCCGGCGCTCGCGCTCGGCAACGCAGTCGTGCTGAAGCCCGATCCGCGCACCGCCGTGTGCGGCGGCATCGCGATCGCACGCGTGTTCGAGCTTGCCGGCTTGCCCGAAGGCGTGCTGCACGTGCTGCCCGGCGACGGCGCGGCCGGCGCGGCGCTGGTCGCCGATCCACACATCTCGATGATCCAGTTCACCGGCTCCACCGCGGCCGGGCGCAAGGTCGGCGAAGCGGCGGGCCGGCATCTCAAAAAGGTGTCGCTCGAACTCGGCGGCAAGAATTCGCTGATCGTGCTCGACGATGCCGACCTCGACCGCGCCGTTGCCAACACCGCATGGGGCGCGTATCTGCATCAAGGCCAGATCTGCATGGCGACCGGCCGCGTGCTCGTGCAACGCGCCATTCACGACCGCTTCGTCGCGAAGCTCGTCGAGAAGGCGCGAAGCCTGCGCGTCGGCGACCCGGCCACCGGCGACGTCGGCCTCGGCCCGCTGATCGACGCCGCGCAGCGCGACCATGCGGCGAGCGTGGTCGACGCGGCCCGACGCGCGGGCGCCCGCGTCGAGACGGGCGGCGACCATCGCGGCCTGTTTTTCGAGCCGACCGTGCTGAGCGGCGTCGCGCCGGGCAATCCGGCGTTCGACGAGGAAATCTTCGGGCCGGTCGCGATCGTCGTGCCGTTCGATACCGACGAAGACGCGATCGCGCTCGCGAACCGGACCGAATACGGGCTGTCGATGGCGATCCTGTCCGCTGACGTCGGCCGCGCGCTGAGGATCGGCGAGCGCTTGAACACGGGGCTGCTGCACATCAACGACCAGACGGTCAACGACGAGGTGATCAACCCGTTCGGCGGCGTCGGCGCCTCCGGCAATGGCTCGAGCATCGGCGGTGCGGCAAACTGGGAGGAATTCACACAGTGGCAGTGGCTGACGATCAAGGGCGAAGCGCCGCTGTATCCGATTTGACGAGGAGACCGACCATGTACACCGAAAACGATACACGCGCCGTCACCGCGGCCGTCGCGCGCGCCGCCGGCGCGCCCTTCTCGATCGAAACGGCACGGATCCGCGCGCCGCGCGGCGACGAGGTGCTGGTGCGCGTCGTCGCGACCGGCTTGTGCCATACCGACCTGATCGTGCGCGACCAGTACTACCCGGTACCGCTACCGGCCGTGCTCGGTCACGAAGGCGCCGGCGTGGTGGAGGCGGTCGGCCCGAATGTGAAGACGCTCGCCGCCGGCGACCACGTCGTGCTGACCTACGGTGCGTGCGGCCACTGCGCATCGTGCGCCGGCGGTCACGGCGCGTATTGCCGGCAGTTCTTCGCGCTGAACTTCGGCGGCGCCGATGGCGACGGGCAGACGGCCATCCGCGACGCGGCCGGACAACCGCTGCACGATCATTTCTTCGCGCAGTCGTCGTTCGCGAGCTACGCGCTCGCACGCGAGAACAACGCAATCAAGGTGCCGAAGGAAGCGCCGCTCGAACTGCTCGGCCCGCTCGGCTGCGGGATCCAGACCGGCGCGGGGGCCGTCATCCATTCGCTCGCGGTGCGCACCGGCAGCAGCTTCGCGAGCTTCGGCGCGGGCGCGGTCGGCATGAGCGCCGTGATGGCCGCGCGCATCGCCGGCGCCACCACCATCATCGCCGTCGACATCGTGCCGTCGCGGCTCGCGCTGGCACTGGAGCTGGGCGCAACGCACGCGATCAACAGCCGGGAAGTCGACGTCATCGACGCGATCCGCGAGATCACCGGCGGCGGCGTCGACTACGCACTCGAGTCGACCGGGCTGCCGGCCGTGCTGTCGCAAGGGATCGACGCACTCGGCTCGCGCGGCACGATGGGCGTGGTCGGCGCGCCGAAGCTCGGCACGAAGGCCGAATTCGACGTGAACAGCCTGCTGCTCGGCGGCCATACGATCCGCGGCATCGTTGAAGGCGACAGCGTGCCGCAGACGTTCATTCCGCAACTCGTGCAGTTGCACCTGCAAGGCCGGTTTCCGTTCGACCGGCTGGTGAAGTTCTATCCGCTCGAGCAGATCAACCAGGCCGCCGAGGACAGCAGCAAAGGCATCACGCTCAAGCCGATCCTGCGGTTGCCGCACTAGACGCGGGCGCGGGCGCCGCCGGCCGCCCGCCGATGCCAGGCGGCGCCACACGACGGGCACCCTTGCCGGGCACGAAAATACCCGGCTTCGGGCACCGGGCTATATTACGCATTCGCGCGACACGCCGGGCCGGCACGCCCGGCCCGACCATTCGACCTCACATGGAGCGCAGCGTGAACACGGCCCCTGAATCCCCTGCACGGCCGGTCGATCTCGACCGGCTCCGCGCCCGCTTCGCCGCGGGCGAGCCGCTGCCGGACACGGCGTTGCCGGCCAGCGTCGCGCGCTCGTGGCTGCGCTCGCGCGACGCCGGGCTGCGACCATGGCAAACCGCGCGTTATGAAATGCAGCGCGAGCGCGACGAATCGCGCGCGGACCGGCGGCTCACCCGCTGCGTCGCGCAGGAGATCGAGCCGCTGTGGGCCGCATTCGGCGGCACCGAATGGACGATCATGTGCGTCAATCCGCACGGCACGATCGTCCATGCGCGGCGCAGCCCGCAATGCGACGACGCACTGCTGACGCCGATCGTCGCCGGACGCCGGATCGTCGAGCCGAACATCGGCACGACCGCGCCGAGCTGCGTGATTCACGATGGCGCCGAGGCCATCGTCGCGGGCGCGCAGCATTATCTCCACGAGTTGTCCCGGGTGTTCTGTCTCGCGGTGCCGCTGGTGGGTTTCGACGGCGAAGTGATCGGTGCGCTCGACATCACCGGGGTCGGCAAACGCAACGTCGTGCAGTTGTGCGAACAGTTTCGTCACGCGGCGCTGTCCGCCGAGCAGCGTCTGTATGCGCTGCTGCGCGACTGCCATCTGCTGCAGGTCCAGCATGACGCGCGCTGGCTCGGCACGCCGCTCGCCGGCGTCATTGCGCTCGACGAAGCGGGCCGCGTACGCGCGGTGAGCCGGCTGGCGCGCCGGATGCTCGACCTCGCGGCCGCCGGGCCGGTGGCCCCGTACGATCTCCGGCAACTGTTTCCCGGCGCGACGCCCGTGCAGCAGCGCCGTTTGCTGATACCGGCACGCACGCCGCAGCGGATCGCGCGCGACGATGGTAGCCATGTATGGGTGCGCACCCTGCGTGCGCCGCTCGACCGGGCGACGATGGCGCGCCATGCCGATGTGCTGGAAGACGCCGCCGACGTATGCCACGCGGCACCGGCCGCCGGTGCTCAGGCGAGCCTGCACGAACAGTCGCTCGACGCGATCCGGCGCGCGCTCGGCGAGCACGACGGCAATGTGTCGGCGGCCGCGCGGCGGCTCGGCATTTCACGCACGACGCTGTATGCGAAACTTCGTCAGCTCGATGCGGCAGGGATCCGGCACGACGAGCCGCATTGACGATTCCGGACGCGGCGGGCCGTGTGGCGATGGCGCTTGCGCCTGTTCACGCGAACAAGGGGCTTGCGCTGATCCTGAGCCACTGCCCGCCGCTCATGAAGCCGCAACGCGATTGAGACCCTTAACCGTTACGACGCGCCGCCGCCGCCCGCCCAACCGGCCAGCCGGCCCTCCACCCCGTACCCGTCGTCCGGCGCCGGCAGCCGGCCGAGCACCCGTTCGACCTGCAGCGCGACCGCGATGAGTTCGCGGTCGGTGCCGGCCGCGCCATCGAGCGCCAGGCCGACCGGCAGACCGGCCGCCGTCAGGCCGGCCGGCACGGTCATGCCCGGCACGCCGGCGTTGCTGCCGGGCTCGGTATTCCTGATGTAGGTCTGGAACACCGACACGGTCTCGCCGTTGACGATCATCGTGTCGCCCGCCGGGATCGGGCAAGCGGTCGCGATCGTGGTCGGAAAGGCCAGCGCGTCGGCGCCGCTGTCGGCGAGGCACTGCCGGTACGCGGCGCGCGACCGCGTACGCCGGTCGAGCGCGGTGCGGTAGGCCGTTTCGGCGATCCCGTCGGGGCCGGTGATATGGCGGGCGATCCGCGCGACGTCCGGGCTCCCCACGTTCGCGACGATATCGTCGACCGACAGGTCGTAGCCGTTCTCGACCAGATACGCGTGCATCGACGCACGGAATTCATACATCGCGATGACGGCCGGCTCGTCGTCGAAGAACCCCGGGTAGTCGTTCAGGTCGATATCGACGCACTCGAATCCCGCCTGCTCCAGCTTCGCGATCGCGGCCTGCGCGAGCGCGTCGACATCCGCTGCGAGGCCACGCCAGAACGTCGTGCGCGGAAGCGCAAGACGCACGGGACGCGTCAGGCTTCGCGTCGGGGTCGACAGCGACGCCACGTCGCCGGCCAGGATCGCGTCGAGCAGCGCGATGTCCTCGACCGACCGGGCCATCGGGCCGACGGTGTCGCGCGTGCGGGAAATCGGCGCGACGCCGCCCTGCGGATAACGCCCCACCGTCGGCCGAAGGCCGACCGCGCCGCACAGCGCGGCGGGAATCCGGACCGAGCCGCCGGTGTCCGTGCCGAGCGCGGCCGGGACCACGCCCGCGCCGACCAGCGCGCCCGACCCGCTGCTGCTGCCGCCCGGAATCCGGTCGAAATCGTACGGGTTGCGCACCACGCCGGTCACGCGATTGTTGCCGGACACGCCGAACGCGAGCTCGTGCAGGTTCGCCTTGCCCGCGATCAGCGCGCCGTGCGCCAGCAACCGTGCGACGACCGGCGCATGCTGCGGCGGCACGCGGTTGTGCAGCGCCAGCGTGCCGTTACCGGTCGGCAGGCAGGCGGTGTCGATGTTGTCCTTGATCGCGATCGGCAAACCGAGCAGTGCGCGCGGCGCAGCCGAGGCCGCGAGGTCGCGGTCGCTGCGGGCGGCTTCGGCGAGCAACCGCGCGTCGTCGACGCACGTGAAGCCGTTCAGGTAACGCCAGCGCGCGTGCCGCTCGATCAACGCATACGCGTATTCGACACAGGAAAACTCCCGGCGCAGGATCGCGTGCCGGGCTTCGGTGAGCGTCAGGGAACCCAGGGTGGTCATTTCGGCAGGCCTCGTAACAGGGGATCGTCACAAGGTAGGCCGCGCCGATTTTGACGCCCATCATCACAATGGATGACCCCGCGCCGCCCGCGGCGCGACCCGTCACGCCATCGCGGCCGCCAGACTCGCCCGGTTGGCGACGCCCTTCTTCGCCATCACGCGCCGCAGATGCGTGCGGACCGTCGACAACCCGATCCCGAGCGTACGCGCGACATCCTTGTCGGTGTAGCCGGCGGCGACGAGCCGCGCGACGTCGCTCTCGCGTTCGGTCAGCCCGGTGCACGCATGGCGCCGCCTCAGCAGCGCGCGCCGGAAAAACGGCTCGATGCCGTTCAGCAGCAGCTTGTCGCGTTCGGTGAAGTCGGGCCGCCCTTGCGCGCGCCAGATGCGCAGGTCGCCAACGTGCGTCGCGCCATCGAACGCATAGACGTTGATCCCGTGATGCATGCCGTCGCGGCTCAGGAAATCGCGGTAGAACGCGGTGCGCTCCAGGTCGCGGCGGCTCATCACTTCGTCGACGCAGGTTGCCACGCGGCGCGCGCGCAGCTGCGGCGTGACCGGGTCGATATGCTGGAACCACGCTTCGTACCGTGCGATCTGCGACGGATCGAGGTTGTACGAGAAGCCGTTGCGCCAGAGCCCGGTCTGCGCGTCGCAATCGAACGATGCGGCGAAATCCGCGCGGATCAGTTGCGTGATCTCGGGCAGCACGACGGTCCTCACGTCGACGATCGGCCCCAGTGCTTCCAGGCGGGCCACGATGTCGCCGAACAGCCGGAGTTCGTCCGGCGTGATGTCGGACGCGGCAAGGTTCATGACGCCGCCGCGACCGACGCCTGCCATTGCACGGCCACGCCCGCGTAATCCTTGATCCTGAACGCGGAACCGTCCTGGACATGGACCCAGCCGAGCGTGCGCTCGGCCAGCGGCCTGCCGTCGCCGTCCGTCGCGACCCTGACGATCGCATGCGCACGGATATGCACGAGCCCGTCCGGATAGTCGGACGACGGGCTCGCCAGCGTCACCGTCACGAACGGCCCGAGATCCTGCAGGAGCCGGGCGGCCGACGGGGCGTCGGCCACCAGCAACGAGCCGCCCTTCACGCGGTCGTCCACACGGATGGCCGTGCTGTCCGGCCGCCGCTGCGCGGCGGTCGGCTGCGACATCCACAGCACGTGCGCCGGGTTGAGATAGACCACATCGGGGTCACCCATCGCGTCGCGGGTTTCAATCCGGGGTATCGGCATGCAGGGTCTCCAGTCGGACATCGGGCACCGCTCGCGGGTGCGGCGGCACCATGATGATGCCGCAATATGCCGGCATTCGGCCCGTCATTCCGGCGAATGACGCGACCACCCGTGGCCGGGTAGCCGCGCCACGCGCCCGTTACGGCTTGACGGGTGCCGCGATGCCGTCGATATCGGGCGCCCAGCCCGTCGGGTTGGAGAACTTCAGCGTGTTGGCGCTTCCCTGCTTGAACGCACCTGTCACCGTCAGCGTCGACACGTTCCCCCAACCGCCAGTCGACGGGAACGACACGGCAACCGGCGCGCCCCCGTCGAAACTGAGCTGCGCGCTGCGCGGCGCCGAATCGCCGTTCACGTACGCGATCAGGACGCTGTACGTGCCGTCGGCCGCGACCGAGATGCCGTTGATCGTCAGCGTGCCGTTGCTGGTCCCGTCGCCGTTGCCGATATAGCCGACGTCCTGCCCGCCCGAGCATGCGCCGCATGACGACACGCGCGCCGCGCCGCCGAGCGTGTTGGCGGCCGCCTCCGCTTCATACGCCATCGGCGGCGGCGGCGGGACTTTCACCGGCCCGGCCACCACGGCGATCGACGCGATCTCGGGCGTCGGCGTCGTGCTGTCGACGCTCGACAGCGACAGCGCGTTCTGCCCGGCCGTCAGGTTGACGAACACCGTCACCGTGCCGACCGCGTTGCCCGTGGGCGGAAACGCGAGCGTCGTGCCGTGGCCGCCGTTCGCGACGAGTTGGGCCCTGACGGTTTCCGTTCCGGCGTTCAGGTAGGCGATCTGGAGGTAGCCGCCGGCCGTTTGCGACGTCACGTTGTTGAACGTCACCGTGCCCAACCCCGTCACCTTCTTCCCGCTCGCACACGCAGCGCAATCCGCGACAGTCGCGCCGCCCGACAGCGTGCCCGGCAGGAACGTCGTCGACGGGAGATCCGTGCCGCTCAACACGAGCATCGCGGTACCGCCTGCCGGCACGGCCGCGACCGTGTAGGAACCGGTGGCCGCACCGAGATCCTTGTGCGCCCAGACATCGCGGACAGTCGCTGACGTACCGGCGGCGAAACCCAGCTGCTGCCACGTGACCGTCATGTCGCTCGCCGCGGTGCCGTTGTTGAACAGCACGACCGCGCGCTTGCCTGCGCCGGCCAGCAATTTCGCCCACACCTGCTGCCCGTTGGCGTCCGCGACCTTCAATCCCTGCAGCCCCAGCGTGTCCTGGTCGATCGCGATCAGTTCGGGATTGGTAAGCAGGCTCACCGTATCGCTCGACAGCGCCTTCGACAGATCGTTGCCGAGTATCATCGGCGCGCCGGCAATGGCCCACAGATTCACGTGCGCAAGGTCGTTCGCGGCCGTCATGCCCATGCCGGCCACCATCATGTCCGGATCGTTGTAGTAACCGGTGTGCTGGCCTTCAGGGTGCGTGTTGCCGTTGAAATTGCCAAGCACGGAGCTGAACTTCGGCACCCCGCTCCCCGGCCCGTAGATGTCGCCCGTCGTGCGCCACGAGGTCGCGATGCCCGCGCCCCAGTCCCACGGCCCCAGGTTGTAGTCGAGGTATCCGCTCTTGCCGAGCGTGCCCCAGTCGCACATGTTCAGCACCAGCAATTTGCCGGTGGCCACGTAGGCCTTCTGAATCGCCTGCGAGATCGCCGTATACGCTTGCTGCGGATCGTATCCGGCCGCGCTGCCGCCGCACCAGTCGACCTTGACGAAGTCGTAGCCCCATTGCGCGAACTGCAGGAAATCGTGGTCGTAGTGCGCGTAATCGCTGCCGACGAAATGCGTGCCGTTCGTGTTTCCGCAGCCCTGCGGCCCGGAATCGATATAGATGCCGGCCTTCAGCCCCTTGCCGTGAATGTAGTCGGCCATCGCCTTCATCCCGCCCGGCCACTGGTTGGTGGGATTGCCGTTCATGTCGACGTTGAGGATGAAGTTGCCGTTCGCGTCGCGTTTTCTGGACGTCCACCAGCCTTCGTCGATATTCACATACTGGTACTTGTTGCCCGTCGCGAGGTTCGCATTCAGGGCGGCCAGCCCGTCGGCCTGCGCCTTGATCGTGTCGAAGCTGACGTTCTCCTCGAGGCTGTTCCACGACGACCAGCCCATCGGCGGCGGATTCACCGCGATCTGCTGCAATGCCGTCGGCGACGTGGCCGGGGTGCCGTTGCCGCCGGGCGCCGTGGTCGTGCCGGTAGTTGACGTCGCGCCTGTCGTCGACGTGCCCGGCGACGAGCCGACGTCATCGCCGCCGCATGCCGATAGCGCCATCGCCGCCGCAACAAAGCACATTATCAATAATCCTAAATGATTTCTGCCCTTCATCTCCGTCTCCCGATTGTTGTGAACGACGCACGCCGGTCCGCTTCGTACGCGTACGCAGATTAATGACGTTCGTTTCCCTGTTTCAATCTTTGCAGCATGCGGTCACATATTGGGAGACCCCACCTTTCCGGGCAGAAACCCGCTGCTTTCTTAATGATTTAAATAATTGACGGGGAAAACCCAATCTTTGGCAACCAGGCCGACGATATGGAAACAATCCGGACGCTTGTGGCAGGTTTATCGCGAAACCGGTGGTCGACGCCGCGTCGCGACGATGCAACGGCCGACCGGACCGCACCGGCTACCCCCGCCACGTTGCGTCCGCAAGCTTCGCCACCAGTTCGTCGTACACCACCCGGATGCGCCGGGGCATCGGGCCGCGCCGCGGCCGATAGACATGCAGCTTCCACGGCTCGGGCTCGAGGCTCGGCAACACGCGCACGAGGCGCCCCTTCTGGACGTATGGCCGGACCAGATATTCCGAGCACTGGCCGAACCCTACCCCTGCACACACGGCCTCGATCTCCACCTCGGTGTCGTCGGTCAGATAAGCCGGCGACGACGGCACGAACTGGTGCTCGCCACGGAACATCCACGGCCACGGCCGCCCATTCGCGCGGTCGATCAGGCACGTCACCGGCATCGCTTCGAGTTCCTTCCGGTTTTTCGGCTCGCCCAGCCGCCTGAGCAGCGACGGTGCGGCTACGACCCACATCGGCAACGGCCCGATCATGCGCGCGACATAGCGGTTGTCGCCGATCGCGCCGACGCGCACGCCGATGTCGATCTGCTCGTCGACCACCGGCGACGGCACGTCCGACAGCCGCAGATCGGGCACGAGCCCCGGGTACCGCTGCATCAGGCCGGTCAGGACCGGTTGCACGTAACGTCGCCCCATGCCGGACGGCGCGGTGATCCTGACGACGCCGACCGGCTCGTCGCGCTGGCCGGTCGCCGGCCCGAACAGCCCGTCGACGACCGCCAGCGCGCCCTGCACCTCGCGCGCAAACGACTGTCCGAACACGGTGATCCGGATGCTGCGGGTCGTCCGGTGAAACAGCGTTTCGCCCAGCATCTCCTCCAGCTCGCGCACCGCACGCGTCACGACCTGCGGCGACACGCCGAGACGCGCCGCCGCCTCGCGGAAGGTGGGCGCCGCGGCAGCCGCGGCGAAGATCTTGAGGAGGTCGAGTCGATTGAGCATGGCGGGCCCTTCCGGTGTTCCGGTGTTCCGGTGTTCCAGAGGCAGCGTGATCTATTCCAGAATCAGGAATTCTGAATGCGTGATTGTTCCATTCTATTGCGATGACCAGGCGGCCACAATGAGCACCAGACGTCGCTTTGACGTGGACGGTCAACCACTCTGGAGAAATGCATCATGAACGCAAGCACTCAACCTGCCCAACTCGAAGGCCGTATCGCCGTGGTGACGGGCGCCAGTTCCGGCATCGGCCGCGCGTCGGCGATCGAACTTGCGCGGCGCGGCGCGAAGGTCGTCGTCAGCGCCCGGCGCAAGACCGAACTCGACCGGCTGGTCGACGAGATCGTGACCGCCGGCGGCGAAGCCCGCGCTTTCGTCGCGGACGTCGCGAACGAAGACGATCTGCGCAAGCTCTTCGATTTCACGGTATCGGCCTACGGCCGCCTCGACATCGCGTTCAACAATGCGGGCACGGAAGGCACGTTCGCCCCGCTGCTCGAACAGAATGCCGACAGCTTCGACAAGGTGTTCGAACCGAATGTGCGCGGCGTATTCAATTCGATGAAATATGCAGCCGAGATCATGCTGCGCCAGGGGGCGGGCAGCATCATCAACAATGCGTCGATGGGCGGCCTGATCGGCTTCGAGAATGCGTCGGTTTATATCGCGAGCAAGCACGCCGTGATCGGGATGACGAAGACGGCGTCGATCGAGTGGTTCAAGCGCGGGGTCCGCGTCAATGCGCTTTGCCCCGGGCTGATCGAAACGCCGTTCCATCATCGCGGCATCTGGCCGTCGGACGACGCGCAACAGGCGTTTGCCGCGTCGACGCCGGCAGGACGGTGGGGCTCGGCCGAGGAGATGGCGACGATCGTTGCGTTCCTCGCATCGGACGATTCCAGCTATGTGTCCGGGCATGCGCTCGTGGCCGACGGCGGCTACTCGGTTGCATGACCGGTTGCATGACCGGTTGCATGCCTGGTTGCACGCCTGGTTGCATGCCGAACCGCACGCGAACCGCCGCGTGACTCAAGGGGCCGCGGCCGCCACGTCCCGTTTCGCGTGAAGCCGCAACGCGAGCCACGCGATCCCGACCGCGAACGCGCCGACCACGCCGCCGAACGTGCCGATCCACGGCAGCCCGTAGTCGCCGGCGATATGGTTGCCGAGCAGCGCGCCGGCGCCGATGCCGACGTTGTACAGCCCGGAGTAGATCGACACGGCCAGGTCGGTCGCCTCCGGCGCCAGCTTCAGCACCCAGGCCTGCATCGCCAGCCCGAAGCAGACGATCGCGCCGCCCCACACCAGCGTATGCACGGACAGCGTGACGATGTTCAGCGCGCTCGGGAACAGGATCAGCAGGCAGGCCGACAGCGCGACGATCGACGCCAGCAGGAAATCGTCCGGCCGGTGCGGATAGACGCGATTGAAGCAGATCGCGGCCGGCAGGCCGGCCACGCCGAACAGGATCAGCACGTACGTGATCCGGCTGCTGCTCGCGTGGTTCACGCTCTGGACGAACGGTTCGATGTACGTGTACGACGTGAAGTGCGCGGATACGACGAGCACGGTGATCGCGTACAGCGCGACCAGCGCCGGCTTGCGCAGGAACCTGCCGATACTGCTCAGCGACCCGGCGCCCTGGCTCGGCAGGACCGGCAACGTGGCGCGCAGCAACAGCGCCGCACCGGCCGCGGCGCCCCCGATGATCAGGAACGTGACGCGCCAGCCGAACGCCTCGCCGATCACGCGCCCGAGCGGAATGCCGGCGACCATCGCGATCGCCGAGCCCATCGCGATCAGGCTGAGCGCCCGGCTCTTGCGGTCGCTTGGCGCGAGCCGCACGGCGAGCGGCACGGAAATCGACCAGAACACCGCATGCGCGCACGCGATGCCGAGCCGGCCGATCATCAGCACCGTGAAATTCCATGCAACGCCGGTCACGAGGTGGCTGCCGATGAACACCAGCAGCGCGCCGACCAACAGCTTGCGGCGCTCGACGTGACGCGTGACGAACGTCAGCGGCAACGACACGACGGCAACCGCCCACGCGTAGATCGTCAGCATCAGGCCGACGGCGGTCGGCTCCATGTGGAGGCTGTCGCCGATCGCGCTGAGCAGCGCGACGGGGACGAATTCGGTGGTATTGAAGATGAAGGCAGTGAGGGCCAGGGCCAGTACGCCCCACCACGAGTGCCTGGAACTGACGGCGTCCGGTGTTGCCATGCGTGGAATCGACGAGACGAGGGTTGGGGGCGCGTGCGGCGCGGACGCGGCGCAAAAAACCGGCCCGGCGCATCGGCGCGATTGTACCAGTGGCAAATGACACGTCGCCGCACGGCGCGGCGGCGGGACATGACGATGACACGGCGATGCGCCGATAATGTGCCGTTCAGAATTTTCGCGGACTGTTCGCGGACGATCAGCCCGGGCGTCGTCGGGCCAGGAGATTCACATGCGCATTGAAACGTCATTTCTGTTCGATCTCGACGGCACGCTCGTCGACAGCGTCTATCAGCACGTGCTCGCGTGGAAGGAAGCGCTCGATGCCGAAGGCATCGAACTGTCGGTATGGCGCATCCACCGCAAGATCGGGATGAGCGGCGGCCTGTTCCTCAACCAGCTGCTGCGCGAGACGGCGGGCGACATCGACGCCGAGCGCGTCGAGCGGCTCGCCCGGCTGCACGCGGCCGCGTACCAGCGGCTGCGCGCGCAGGTCCGGCCGCTGCCGGGTGCACGCGAACTGCTGGCCGCGCTGTCGAGCGCCGGCATCCGCTGGGCGATCGCCACCAGCGGGCGAATGGAAACGGCCGCCATCAATCTCGAGGCGCTCGGCGTCGATCCGGCCAAAAACGTCGTCGTCACGCGCGACCAGGTGAAGTATGCGAAGCCGGACCCCGACCTGTTCCTGACCGCCGCCGCGCAACTGAACGTGCCAATCGAACACACGGTGGTGGTCGGCGACAGCATCTGGGACATGCTCGCCGCGGCCCGCTGCCGCGCGCTCGGTGTCGGGCTGCTGGCGGGCGGGTACGGCAGCGACGAGCTGGAACGCGCCGGTGCCCTGCGCGTGTACGACGATCCGGCCGATCTGCTGTGGCATCTCGACGAGATTGCGGCGCGGCCCTGAGTCGCCCGGATTGCCGCAATCGCCGTTGCCGGATTCGCGTCGACGTCGTCGCGCCGCACATCGCGCAGGGCGATCGCGCGACGCGGCGCCGGTACGCCGGCGCAACGCGGATCAGTCGTCGTCGATGCGCTTGTCGATCAGATAACGGCCACGCTCGACGCCCGCGCGCAGCGCTTCGTTCTCGGTCAGCCACTCGGGGCCGGCTGCCGCCGGCGTGACGATCTCGATCGGTGCGCCGCGGACATACACCTGCACCTCGTCGCACCACGCACCGCTTTCGTTGCGCCACGCCCAGACGTGGATCTCGTGGCCGCGATACGGGTCGCGGATCTGTGCGTCCTGTTGATGTTGCATGATGGCCCCCAATGCCCGTCTGCGACGACGAGGCAAAAATGCGCGCTGCTTCGATGTGTCATGCGTCGGTGATGTCGGGCTCGATCGCATCGTGCCGCTGCACGCGCCGCACGATCGCCAGCCCGTCGGCCGTCAGCGCGGGCCGTTGCTCGCCGGATGCGGCGTTGCATTGCATCACGATCAGGTGCTGCTCGACCAGCGCGACAACGTCTTCGCGGTCGATCTGGATCTGTTCCGGCGCGCGATACACCAGGAACAGCACGGCAAGTTCATGGGCAGTGAGCATGCTCGTTTCCCCGTGGACGGCTTCGCGCGAGGCGGCAACATTGCCGCATCGGCGCCCGGCGCAATGCGTGCGCCGACAACGCTTCAAGCACGCATCGATCATGCCGATTCACGCCATGCAGCGACCGTCCGCGCCGCGAGCGCGCGGCGCGATGCGGCACCGAACGGCATCCGGCTGCCCGTGCAAAGTTTTCAACGGCGTGTAACGCCGGATCCGGGCGCGGGTAACACGCCATCGCAAGCGGCGCTTCGGTCAGGACCGGCGCGAGCGGGACAGGCCAGCCTTCACGCTGGCCGCGGCCGCGCGACCGCGCGCGCGGAAGTAGCCGCTGTGCAGCACCACGCCGCCCTGGCCGTCGGCCAGCACGTCCGCGCAGGCGGCCTCGATGCCCGCACGGCCGCGTTCGAACGCGGCGCACAGGTCGGCTTCCAGTGCGGACGGCGCACCGAAATGATCCTCGAGCGCCTCCGCCGTGATCGCGCACGCTTCCGGCACGCCATCGACGTCGACGATGAAGCGCAGTTGCAGCGCCGCGCCGTCGAACTCGGGCGGCGCACGCGTCAGCGTCACGTGGCGGGCGGAACCGGCATGCATACGCTCAACCGCCCTGCGCCGCGAGGCGCTCGACCAGCGCGCCGCTGAACGCGGGCAAGTCGTCCGGTTTGCGGCTCGTGATCAGGTTGCCGTCGCGCACCACCTGCTCGTCGATCCACTTGCCGCCCGCATGACGGATGTCGTCCTGCAGGCTCGGCCAGCTCGTCATCGTGCGGCCCTCGACGAGGCCGGCCGAGACGAGCAGCCAGCCGCCGTGGCAGATCGCGGCGATCGGCTTGCCTGCGCCGACGGCCGCCGTCACGAATTCGCGTGCAGCCGGAAGCATCCGGATCGCGTCGCCGTTGATCACGCCGCCGGGCAGCACGACCGCGTCGTAGTCGCCCTCGCGCGCCTCGTCGAACGTGCGGTCGACCTTCACGCGTGCGCCCTTGTCGACGTGCGTGAACCCCTGGATCTCGCCGCGCTGCTGCGAAATCACGTCGACCTGCGCGCCCTCGGCCACCAGCGCGCGCCGCGGCTCGACCAGCTCGGCCTCCTCGAAACCGTCGAGCGCGAGAATGGCTACCCTGCAATGATCCAGCTTGCCGCTCATGCGCACCTCCATCCAGGTTGTGGCCGCGGCGCAATCCGCATGCCCGCGGCGCGGCGGCCCGCCGCCGCGACTACTGCAGGTGACGCGCGGCGTCGAGCATCGCGTCGGTCAGCTCGATCGTCAGCGTCGGGCTCCCGTCCGCGCAGGACAGCCGGTCCAGCCTGTCCTGCACGGTGTCGTGCAGGATCGCGTGCACACGCATCCGCGCGTTTTCATCGAGCGCCGCGTAGCGCTCCATCGTGTCGCAGTCGAGCACGAGTTCGACGCGATGGAGCGCGATCTCCGGCGGGACCTCCGTCGTCGGTGCCCACGCGGCCTGAAACATGATCCTGCCCGTTGCGACGTCGAGATGGACCATCGTATCGAGATGGACGGCGTCGATCGGGTCGCCGTCCATCTCGTCGGCCTCGTCGCGGTTGAGCCTGATTCTGGAATTCGATTGCATGATGTCCTCCTGCGTGGCGGCGGCCCGTGCGGGAAACCGCGCCGCGCGCATCGCCTGCCGCATCATGGCGCACACAGCGCCGCATCGAGTTCGGCGCGCGTCACATCGAGCGCCACGCTGCATTCGATCACGGCATCCTCGACGCGCGGCTTGTGCTCGTCCACCGCGCGCCGCGCCCGGTCGCAGAGTTGGGTGCGCACACGCAGCCGGTCTTCCGCGCCGAGCGATGCGTAGCGCGTGATCACGTCCGGATCGAAGCGCAGGTCGACCGTGCAGCGCCATTCGCGCGCGTCCTCGTCGGACGGCACGCGCACCCACGACACCTGGATCGTCAGCCGGCCGGACACCGCGTCCGCGTGCACGACAACGGTCGAACGCGACGGAAACCCGTTCGCGAGCGCGTGCTCGAGTTCCGCGACGCGCTGCGACCGGTCGGGCGCGCGGCTCATCGTCGCAAGACGCCCATCAGCAGCGTGACGAGGAAGATCACAACGAAGAGGTAGAACAGGATCTTCGCGATCTCGGCCGCGCCGGCCGCGATGCCGCCGAAGCCGAAGACGGCCGCGACGATCGCGATGATGAAAAAGATGATGGCGTATCGCAACATGGAGCCCTCCTGGATGACGGCCGTCGTCACCAAACGTCGTCGCCGGTCACGCATCGTGCTTGTGCTTCGGTTTGCCGCACACGGGCGTGGAAGCCATTTTTTCGAGCGATTTCTCGCTCATCGATCGGGCCATCGACTTCGCCGATGGCCCGAGGTCCTTCATTTTCGTGTCGCCACGTCTGGCCGGCAGCGCAGCGCCTGCGGCACGTTGCCGGGCCCGGGATGTCGCGGGCATGGTTGCACTCCTGTCGTGGGTGCGCGGGCCGATACGACAAGCCGGCCCCGCGCACGTCCGGTTGGGCAGGCAAGCCGTCACACGACGCCGCGGCGCCGCAGGTCGGCCGGCGGGATCTTCATCGCCTGGCGATACTTCGTCACCGTGCGACGCGCAAGCAAAATGCCACGGCCGGCGAGGTTGTGCGTGAGCGCGACGTCGGACAGCGGATCGGTACGCCGCTCGGCCGCGATCATGTCGCGGATCAGCACCTTCGCGGCCGATGCCGAGCACACGCCCCGGCCGGCCGCCTCGAGCTTGCGCGGGAAGAAGTGCTTGAACTCGAACGTGCCGTGCGGCGTGGCCATGTACTTGTTGCCCGTCGCGCGCGACACGGTCGATTCATGCAGGTCGAGTTCTTCCGCGATGTCGCGCAGCACGAGCGGCTTCATCGCGATCTCGCCGTAGCGGAAGAAGTCGCGCTGCCGCGCGACGATGCATTCGCCGACCCGCTGGATCGTGTCGAAACGCTTCTGCACGTTGCGGATCAGCCAGCGCGCTTCCTGCAACTGCTGGCCAAGCGGCGAATCGCGCTCGCCGCTCGACTGCGCGAACAGCGTCGCGTAGCGCTCGTGCAGGCGCGCACGCGGCAGCACGGCCGGATTGATCGTCACGATCCACTCGTCGCGCACCTGACGCACGATCAAGTCGGGCACCACGTAATCACCGCGCGTGCTGCCGTAATGATTGCCGGGGCGCGGGTCGAGCCCGCGCACCAGCGCACATGCCGCGTGCAGCATCTGCGGGTTGCAGCCGACGCGCCGCTGGATCTCGGCCGTCTCGCGGCGCGCGAGCCGCTCGAGATGTTCGCGTGCGATCGCTTTCGCTTCCGCGAGTGCCGGCGTGTCGGCCGGCATCGCATCGAGCTGCAGCGTCAGGCATTCGGACAACGAACGCGCGGCCATGCCGGGGAGGTCGAGCATCTGCACGAGCCGCAGCGCGACCGCGAGATCCTGCTCCGACAGCAGCAGCGCCGGATCGGCGGCGACCAGCAACTCGGCCAGTTCCTGGCGCAGGTAGCCGTCGTCGTCGAGCGCGTCGATCACGATGCGCGCGGCTTCACGGTCGCGTTTATTCAATGGGTAGAGCCGGAGCGCATCGTGCAGCTGCTGATGCAGCGACGGCTCGGCGGCGATCCATTCGCCGGGCGACAGGCCGCCAGCGTCGTCGCCCTGGCGGCTCGTGCCGCGCGGCGCAGGCGCGGCCGTAAAGGACACCTCGCCGTCCGGCGGGCGGACTTCGTCGGGTTCGGCAGCCGCTTCCGGTGCAGCCGTTTCGGCCGGTTGCTCCGGCGTGCCGGCAGCGGGTTCCTCGTCGCCCTGGCCGTCCTCAAGAAACGGATTCATGTCGAGCGCTTGCCGCAATTCCTGTTGAAATTCGAGCGAGGACAACTGCAGCAGCCGCAGCGACTGCTGAAGCCTCGGCGTGAGTGCCAGATGCTGTCGCATCTGCAGCGCAAGCGAGACGGACATCGAAAGCCTCCTGACGGTTCGGTTCGCAGAATATCGCCTGCAGGATTCATGCAGCTTTCGTGCCAGTCCGGCGAAGCGCATCGGGCCGCGGCTCTCGCGGGTTCATACCCCGTGTCGCCACGGTCGGGAATCGCTTTTTTACAAGCCGGCGGCAAGTTTGGGGCACGTATTTCGCTCGCCGCGCCACGCGCCGTCGTCCGGCCGTTACCGGTTCGCATCGATGCAATCGGCGGCCGAGCGGCCGAGAAACGCCGTCGTCAGGTCCGGCAGATGACGCAGCAGCCACGCAGCCATGTCGCGCTCCTGCTGCAGGAGCCGCTCGCAGCAGGCCACGATCTCGGCCTCGCCGGCCGACTGCGCGGCCGCGACGAGCGCCGTATACGCGGCGATCTCGACCTGCACGAACGCATAGCCGGCCAGCGCGCCCTTCATCACCTCGTCGACCGCCATCATGTTGCTCGCCACCTGCCCGTAGCCGGCGATCCGCGCCGCGGCATCCTTGAGCGCCGACGGCGCCGTGCCGAGCCGCTTCAGGCACGCCTTGACGAGCGTCTGCTGGCCGAGCGTATCGTCGAGATGCAGGCGCAGCCGGTCCTGCAGGTGCGGATAGTGATCGATCCGTTTCAGTTGCGCATGGAGCAGCGTCTCGGCCTGCCGCTCCATCGCGTACGCATCGCGCAGCCAGTCTTCCAGATGTTCGCGCGGGCTTGCCATTGCGTTCCTCCGCCACATTACGGTGCGGCATGCCGTGCGCCGCGATGTGCCGCGCGGCCGACGCCTCGCAACGTGTGTGCCGTGCGCCCGGTCCGGCGCGTTCGGCACTGCAGCGGCGGCGGCGTGCCCGGCAGCGGCGGTGGATCGCCCCGCGCCGTTCGGGCCCGGCGGCGGCACGTCGGCCGGCTCGCCGCCGGCTGCGCCCTGCGGCATCGTGTTGCCCGGCGACCGACGCGCGTCATAGCGCGTATTCGCGTCCGGCATCGTGGTGGCCGACCGCGCGCCGCGACCGCCGGGTGGCGCGGGCGGCGGCGGCGCCGCGCCATAGGTGCCGGTCATCGATTGCGTGCATGCGCGCGGCACGCACGCGGCGGCGAACGCACATACGCCCGCGCGTATCGTCCGGATCGGCGGCATCGGAATCCTCCGTTGCAGCGACGGCTCGGCGCCGGTTGAAATGGAATGCGCCCGTTGCGGTTCGGGGCGATATCGGGTGCTACGGTCGCATGCCGATGATCCGCAAACCGCATGCCGTCCGTGCGCGCCATGCGCACGTGTGCATTGATGTCTCCGCGCGGTCCCGCGCCGCATGCCGTGCCTTTGCTACACCGATCGCTGCAAATCTTGCAAGCGCGCCGCTATGCGTCGTACGCGGCCGTCACGAGCCAAAGATCGCGGCCGTCGTCCTGCACGCATGCCGTAACCCACGCGCGGCGGGACAGCTGCTGCATCAGCCGTCGCGCTTCGTCACGCGCACGATCTTGTCGGCCAGTTCGCGCACGTCGACCGGCTTGCACAGATAGCCGTCGAATCCGGCTTCGAGCGCAAGGCGTTCGTCGGCCAGGCCCGCATGCGCGGTGACGGCCAGCACGCGCATGCCGGACGGCCCGCCATGACCGTTCGCCCCCGCGTGCCGCAATGCATCGAGCAGCCAGAAGCCGTCGCCGTCGGGCATCGCGAGATCGGACAGCACGACCGTCGGCCGCATGTCGGCCGCCACCGCAAGCGCTTCGCGGCCGGTCGATGCGTTCGCGACGGCCGCACCGAACGTCGTCAGCGCGGCGGAGAGGCTCGCGCGTGTCGTCGCATCGTCGTCGACGATCAGGATGCGTTGCGTATCGAGCGTCGGCGGCTCGCGATGACCGTCCGCATGCGCGATCCCCCACGCCATCGCACCGGTCGGCTGCCAGCCCGCCGGCAGTGTCACCGTGAACGTCGCGCCGCGATTGCGGCCCGCGCTCCTGACGGTCACGCTGCCGCCGTGGAGCTCGGCGATATGCCGCACGATCGACAGGCCGAGGCCCAGCCCGCGCCGCGGCGACGCGGGCGAATCGTCCGCGCGGCGGAACATGTCGAACACGTACGGCAGGAACGCGGGCACGATGCCCTGCCCCGTATCGGACACGGTCAACTCCGCCTGCGCGCCGTCACGGGTGAGCGCAACCGTCACGCTGCCGCCGCCGGGCGTGAACTTGAGCGCGTTCGACACGAGGTTCGACAGCATCTGCCGCAACCGCTCGGCATCGCCCGGCACGACGCAGGCGGCCACCTCGCAATCGAACGCGAGCACGATGCCGGCCGACGATGCGGCCGTCTGGAATGCGCCGACCGAATCGGCGAACAGCCGCACGAGATCCACCGGCATCGCGTCGAGCTGCAGCTTGCCGGTCGCGAGCGACGAAGCGTCGAGGATGTCGCCGACCATCCGCGTGAGCGAGCGCGCACTGCGATCGATCGCATCGATCGCCTGCTGCTGCAGCGCATGCTCGCCCGAGTTGCGCAGCACCTCGACCCAGCCGTAGATCACGTTGAGCGGCGTGCGCAGTTCATGCGACACGGTCGCCAGCAGTTCGTCCTTCATGCGGTTCGACGTATCGGCCTGGTCGCGCGCATCGCGCGCGCCCTGCAGCGAACGCTGCACGCGCAGGTCGCGACGGCGCTGCGCGCCGGCTTCGCGCAGGGTCAGCGACAGCACGACGTACGTGCGCGCATCGCCGCGCACCGGCCCCGCCGACACCGTCGCGCGAAAGCGCCGGCCGTCGCGCTTCACGCACAGCAGGTCGATCGGACCGACTGCTTCGCGCATGTCGTCGAACGCCTCGGCAAAGGGTTTGCGCTTCAGCCAGCGCATCGCGACCAGCGATTCGAATGCGCGCCCGCGCGCGTCGCCTTCGTCGTAGCCGAACATGCGCTGCGCCGCCGGGTTCCAGCTGACGATACGGCCGTCGATGTCGATGCCGACGATCGCATCCGGCGACGCGTCGACGACGGCGCGCTGCAACCGCGACGCGTCGGCCCGCGCACGTTCGGCGCCGGCGTTGCGCAGCAGCAGCACGGCGCCGTCGACGTTGCCGTCCGCGTCGCCGAGCGGCGCCGCAACCTCGACGATCGGCACCGGCTCGCCGCCGTCCACCTGCAGCCAGTGGCGATCCGACACGACACCCGCGCCGCCGAGCGCGAGATCGAGCGGCGTTGCGGCCACGCGCCGGCCCTCGCGATCGACGATCCGCAGCACGTCGCGCGCGGCACGGCCCGCCGCGGCTTCAGGCCGGCAGCCGACGAGGGCAGCCGCGGCCGCGTTAATGTAGCTGAGCCGTCCGTTCGTGTCGGTGGCGATCACGCCGTGCGGCAACGCCTGCAGCACGGCTTCGAGCCGCCGACGGGCGAGCGCCTCGCGCCGGTAAGCGGCGTCGTTCGTGAATCGCGCGCGACGCAGCATCGACGCGATCGCGCACGCCAGCGCGCAGACCAGCACGAAGGTGCCGAGCCGCACGAGCCGCTCGGGCAGCGGCTGCGTGTAGGCGGCGGGATCGGACAGGAACAGCGTCCACACGAGCATGCCGCTGACCACGGTCGCGACGATCCCGAACAGGAACGACGTGGCCCACGCGACGCCCGCGAGCAACGGGTAGTACAGGACGAGCGGCAGGTTCACGCCGCCGAAGCGGATCGCGAGCGCCTGCAGCACGGTCGCGATCGCCACCAGCATCACGGCGGTGACGTAGTTGCCGGCGCGTGTCCGCGAAAGATCAATCATCGGTCGCGCTCCTGCCGGCCGGTTCGGTCGGCGGCATCAGGTCTCCGGCTTGTCTGCTTCGTCTTCGAGCTGCGCGAGCCGGTTGTAGATCGTCTTCAGGCTGACGTCGAGCACCTCGGCCGCCTGCGCCTTCACGCCGCCGCATTGCGCGATCGTGCCGAGGATCAGCCGCCGGTCGACCTCCTCGAGCGGCGTGCCGAACGGCACGGTCACGCGATCCTCGTGCGAATCGGCCATGCTCGACAGTTCGTCCATGATCGGCGGCGGCAGCGACTCGATCACGTCGCCGTCGCTGAAGATGCCCGCACGCTGCACGAAGTTGCGCAACTCGCGCACGTTGCCAGGCCACGCATGGGTTTTCAGCGCATCGCGCGCGGCCGGCGCGAACCGCAGGTTCCGGCCGCTTTCTTCGTTGAATTGCTGCAGGAACGCATCGGCGAGCATCGGAATGTCGTCGCCGCGCTCGCGCAACGACGGCAGCGGAATCGGAAACACGTTGATCCGGTGGAACAGGTCGGGCCGCAGCTTGCCGTCCGCCATCGCGGCCTCCGGATCGCGGTTCGTCGCGGCGACGATGCGCACGTCGACGTCGATCTCGCGCGTGGAGCCGAGCCGCGTGAGACGCCCCGTCTCCAGCACGCGCAGCAGCTTGACCTGCGATTCGGGCGGCATCTCGGTGATCTCGTCGAGAAACAGCGTGCCGCCGTCCGCGCGCTCGAAGAAGCCCTTGTGCTGGCGCTCCGCGCCGGTAAAGCTGCCGCGGTCGTGGCCGAACATCTCGCTCTCGACGAGGTTCGCGGCAATGGCGCCGCAGTTCACCGCGAGGAACGGACCGCGGCGGCGCAGGCTCAGGTCGTGCACGGTTTGCGCGGCCAGCTCCTTGCCGGTGCCCGATTCGCCGGTGAGCAATACCGACGCCTCGGTACGCGCGACGCGGCCGATCGCGTCGTAGACGGCCTGCATGGCGGGCGCACTGCCGAGCATGCGGCCGAAGCGGCCGAGGCGCTGCAGTTCCGAGCGCAGCTCGGCGATTTCCTCATGCAGCGCGGTCGTACGCGGCACGCGTGCGAAGATGCTGTTCAACCGCTGCATGTTCAGCGGCTTCACGAGGTAGTCGGTCGCGCCGCGCCGCAATGCGTCGATCGCGGTTTCGAGGCTCGCATGGCCGGTGGTCAGCACCATTTCGCAGTGCGAACGCTTCGGCAACGCATCGAACAGGTCCATCCCGTTGCCGTCCGGCAGCACGAGATCGCATAGCACGAGATCGGGGGTATTCGTCGTGACGAGCGTGCGCGCTTCTTCGAGCGTCGCGGCCGTATCGCACGCGAGCTGCTGCGTGCGCGCCAGCGCCGCGAGCATCGTCCGCGTATCGGCATCGTCTTCGACGATCAGGACATAGGGCATCGTCGCTCCTTGTGAGGCGGCCCGGCGCGTCTGTCGGCCGAGACCGCAGCGGATGACAGCGCGGTCCGGCCGCCGCTTGCGCGACGGCACTTCACGATTGATGCGCTCGTGCGGACTGGCTTTCCTCCCGTGAAAAGCGGTCCTTGTCAGTATAGAAGAGGCATGTCGCGCATTCGCCGATCATCGAATAAATCTATCCATGCGTGCGGTCTGCATTGCCAGATTCAATGCGTCGCGATCGGTAAGAACGTCTTCACCGTCGAGCGGATCATGCGGTGTTTAGCCGGGTGCGATGTCGCGTTTACACGTTTCGTCGCGCTATCAGGTCAAACTTCCCGACTCGACTTTTCGCATCTCGAAATCCGGCCAAGACCGCTTTCGCGCGATTCCGACCGTGCACCCCGTGCATCACATGCGTGCCTGCTGCCCTCGCATGGCTGGACGTTCGTCCGATCATTCTGTAAGCTTCGGCGCCTCGGCAGCCGCTGCGCGGCGCGACGTTTCCCCGTATTTCCTCCGAATTCCCCGAGATTCCTATGTAGCGCTTCGCGAACTACCCATCGTCATCCAGCCTGACCGACAGGGGGTTCGCGTACCCGCTGTGCGGGCCTGCGCATTCGCGCGCCGGCCGCACAGCGCCTTTTCGCTCTCGAGGCCGCCGCTCGTGCAGCCGTCTTCGCCGCGCCCGCCATCGGGCCGCGCGCGGCCGTGCCGTGCGTCACCTTCGCATCGAACCGCGCCCCGGCGGCCGGCAGTTCCGTCATCTGCTTCCTATCGCTATCGCCATCGCCATGCATACCCGCTCCTTACGCGACGAATGGTTTTCCAATCTCCGCGCCGATCTTCTCGCCGGCACGGTCGTTGCGCTCGCACTCATCCCCGAAGCGCTCGCGTTCTCGATCATCGCGGGCGTCGACCCGAAGGTCGGCCTCTATGCGGCGTTCAGCATCGCCGTCGTGTCCGCGATCGCGGGCGGCCGGCCCGGCATGATCTCGGCCGCGACCGGCGCCGTCGCGCTCGTCATCGCCTCGCTCGTGAAGCACCACGGCGTCGAGTACGTGCTCGCCACCGGCATCCTCGCGGGGCTCCTGCAGATCGCCGCCGGCCTGCTGAGGCTCGGCACGCTGATGCGCTTCGTGTCGCGCTCGGTGATCACCGGCTTCGTCAACGCGCTCGCGATCCTGATCTTCCTCGCTCAGCTGCCGCAACTGCACGACGTGCCTTCCTATGTGTACGCGATGGTCGCCGGCGGTCTCGCGATCATTTACCTGCTGCCGCGCGTGACGCGCGCGGTGCCGTCGCCGCTCGTGTGCATCGTCGTGCTGACAGCCATCTCGATGGCCCTGCACCTGAAGCTGCCGACCGTCGGCGACATGGGCGCGTTCCCCGACCGGCTGCCGTCGTTCGCGCTGCCGCACGTGCCGTTCACGCTCGACACGCTGCGCATCATCTTCCCGTATGCCGCGGGCGTCGCCGTGGTCGGCCTGCTCGAATCGCTGATGACGGCCGCGATCGTCGACGACTTCACCGACACGTCGAGCGACAAGAACCGCGAATGCCGCGGCCAGGGCGTCGCGAACATCGCAGCCGGCCTGCTCGGCGGGATGCCCGGCTGCGCGATGATCGGGCAGACCGTCATCAACATCAAGTCGGGCGGGCGCGGCCGGTTGTCGACGTTCGTCGCCGGCGCGTTCCTGCTCGTGCTCGTGGTATTCCTCGGCCCGTGGGTGCGGCAGATTCCGATGGCCGCGCTCGTCGCGGTGATGATCATGGTGTCGATCAGCACGTTCAGCTGGCGCTCGCTCGCGAACCTGCGCACGCATCCGGCAAGCTCGTCGTTCGTGATGGTGGCGACCGTTGCCGTCGTGGTCGCGACCGGCAACCTCGCGATCGGGGTCGGGATCGGCGTGCTGCTGAGCGCGCTGTTCTTCGCGTCGAAGGTGCAGCGCGTGCTGCGCGTCGAATCGGCGCTCGACGATGCGCGCGGCGCGCGCCGCTATGTCGTGCGCGGGCAGGTGTTCTTCGCGTCGTCGGAAGCGTTCGTGTCGGCGTTCGACTTCAAGGAACCGGTGAAGCACGTGCGGCTCGACCTGTCGCACGCGCACTTCTGGGACATCACCGCGATCGACGCGCTCGACCGGATCGTCCACAAGTTCCGGCGCAACGGAATCGACGTCGAGGTCGGCGGCCTGAATCGTGCGAGCGCGACGATGATCGACAAGTACGCGACACACGACAAGGCCGGCGCGCAACCGGAGGCGGCCGCGCACTGAACCTGCGACCGCGGCCGGCGCGGCGCGTCAGTCGCTCGCCGGGCGGTTGCCGCCGCCGCGCGCGTTCGAGATCGCTTCGACCAGCTTCAGTTCGTCGTCGATCGACAGCGTCGTGTCGAGCACGTCGCCGCCGAACGGCGCGAGCGCCGCGCTCAGCGCGTAAATGTCGAGCTGCGTCGCGTCGAGTCCGAGCGATACGGTGCCGGGGCGCGCCTTGCGCGCGACGCGATCGGTCAGCGCGTCGTCCACCGGCCGCGCGCGCCATGCGTCGAGCGACGATCCGAGGTGCGCGACCACGCTGTCGAGCAGCGATCCGGACGACACGCGACCGGAATCGACCGAATGCGTGCGCAACTGTCCGTCGCTCGCACACTCGACGATCACGACCGCCGCCAGCGCGACGACGTGCCGGTCGCGCAACGTGCCCAGTTCGGCCAGCGCACGATGGGCGGCCGGCAGATCGGGGTAAGACAACGCAATCAGCGTATTCATCGACCACTCCATGCAATCGAATGACCGGATGCCGGCACGCCGCACTCAATGCGACAGCCCGAACGCGGCCTTCAGGCTCGCGACGATCATCTGCATCGCGATCGCCGCGAGAATCATCCCCATCAGGCGCTGCGTGACCGCCGTCACGCGCGGCGACAGGTAATGGCCGATCAGCGGCGCCGACAGCAGCGAGACGGCCAGCAGCACGAGAAACGCGGCCAGCCCGAGCGCAAACGCGAATGCCTGCCCGGTCGAGAACGCGTTGTGCCCGAGCACGATCATCGTCGCGATCGTGCCGGGGCCGACCAGCAACGGGATCGTCAGCGGATAGATCGCGACGCTCTCGGCCGCGGCCGGATCCGCGCCTTCGTCCGCACCCGGCGCATGCTGGCGGCTCGGCGAGCCATGCAGCATCGACAGCGCGATCAGCAGCACCAGCAGCCCGCCCGCGAGACGAAAATCGTCGATCTTCAGGCCGAACACGTGCAGGATCGCACCGCCCGCGACGGCCGACACGATGCAGCCGATCGTCACGCCGATCGCGGCCGTCACCGCGACCTTGCGGCGCACGCCGTCCGCCGCGCCCTCGGTCAGCGACAGGAACACCGGGATGTTCGCGATCGGATTCATGATCGCGAACAGCGCCGCAAACACCTTGATGGAAAAAGTCAGGTCGAAGCCCACAGGGTCGCTCCCGTATCGTGTGGCAAGCCGAGGATGGATCCGGGCGGGTTTCCGGTGCGCGGCGCGCGCCGGGCTGATACGATCGACGCACCGCGTTCACGCACGACGGAGGCCTCCCCAATGCAAGCCACCGATACCTTCATGGATCACGAGATTCGCGTCGAAGCGACGCGCAACGCAAACGGCGCGTGGGTCGCGCAGGTGCGGATCTTCCGCGACGGCGCGCCGGTCGACCTGCCCGCGCCCGAACTCGTCACGCCCGAATGGCTCACGTGCGACGAAGCGCTGCGCGGCGGCATCGACCAGGGGCGCGTGATCGTCAGGACGCGCGACCGTTAGCGGCACCCGGTTCATCGGCGAAGCGGCGGCCGGCATCGCACGACGCGCGTCACGCGTCGAAATCGAGGTCGCCGATCAGGATCTCGCGGTCGCGCTGGGTCCGTGAGCTGAAATCGACCGGCAACTCCATCTGCCAGCGCTCGATCGTCACCGGCAGCGCCGCGAGATAGCGGTCGAAGCGGCTGCGGTCGGGATCGGCCAGCAGCTCGGCGATCGCGTCGTCGCGCCACGCGAGCCGCGCATTCAGCCGGTTCGGCAGACCGGCCGTCGACGTGAGGCCGGCGACCTCGACGCAGGTCGGGCTGCCTTGCCCATCGTGCGGCACGACGTCGACCTTCACGTCGCCGGGCCGATACAGGCCGAGCAGGCGCGTGGCGATGCGCGGCGCGAACTCGGTTTCGAAACGTGCACGGACGTCGGGATTCATCTTGCCTCCACTCCAGGTTCGGATCGTGTCGTCATGCCGCTGTCACGCGGCTGCAATCTGCCGCTCGAATGCGGCTTCCACTTTCAGGCTGTCGAGATCGCGGCCGATCGTCACGACCGCAAGCCGCGCGTTGCCGCGCCAGTACGCGATCGAGCAGTCGTGCGCGCCGAGATCGCCATCGATCTCGACGCGATCCCATTGCTCGGCGTGCCCGACATAGTTGATCGTCAGGTCGTAATGCTGGCTCCAGAAAAACGGCACCGCCTCGAACGGGCGCTGCTGGCCGAGCATGTTGCGCGCCGCGACGATGCCCTGCCGCTCGGCGACGACCCAGTGCTCGACGCGAATCCGCTCACCCGTGAGCGGATCGGGCCAGCGCGCGATGTCGCCGGCCGCATAGATGCCGGGCGCACTCGTCTGAAGGAAGCGGTCGACCGTCACGCCGCGCTCGACGGCCAGCCCCGCATCCTGCGCGAGCTCGACGTTCGGATGCACGCCGATGCCGACCACCACGACATCGGCCGGCAGCACGTCGCCGGTCGACAGCGTCACGCTGTCCGGCCCGATCTGCGCGGGCGTCGCGCCGAGATGGAACACGACGCCGTGCGCCTCGTGCAGCGCCTTGATCGTGTCGCCGAGCGCATCGCCGAGCACGCGTGCCATCGGACGCGCATCGGGCGCGACGACCTGCACGTCGAGCCCGCGCGTGCGCAACGCGGCGGCCGCTTCGAGCCCGATGAAACTCGCGCCGACCACCACGCAGCGGCGCGCCGTTTTCAGCCTGGCGATCAGCGCATCGCAATCGGCGCGCGAACGCAGCACGCACACGTGCGGCAGGTCGGCACCGGGCACGCTCAGGCGGTTCGGCTCCGCGCCCGTGGCGAGCAGCAGCGCGCCGTAGCCGACGCGGCTGCCGTCGGCCAGCTCGACCGCCTGCTGCGCGGAATCGATCCGCACGACGCGTGCGCCGCACCGCACGTCGATCCGCTGATCGGTATAGAACGACGGCGCACGCAGCGGCAACCAGTCCGCGTCGGCCGTACCCGCGAGGTAATCCTTCGACAGATTCGGCCGGTCGTAAGGCGGATCGGCATCGGCGCTCAGCAGCGTGACGGGATGCGGATAGCCTTCCTGCCGTAGCGTCACGGCCGCGGCGATCGCGGCGGCGCCGCCGCCGACGATCACGACCGACGCCGGCAGCCCGGCCGCGTCCAGCACCGGCGGCACGGCCGCCGGCCGCGCATCGAGCACGACGGCGCGGCCGTCGCGGCGCTCGACGCGCCAGCACGGCAGCCCGTCGAGCGCAGGCGCGCGCTGCATCTCGCCCGTGCGCAGGCAGAATGCCGCGTGATGCCACGGGCAGCGGATCGTGTCGCCGACCAGCAGGCCGTTGGCCAGCGGCGCACCGTAGTGCGTGCAATTCGCACCCACGGCGAACAATTCGTCGGCGCGCCGCACGAGCAGCACCGCGGCATCGCCGACATGGCCCTCGATCATCGCGCCGTCGGCGATCTCGTCGAGCGCGATGCCTGCCGCGAGATCAGGGCGTGAAGACGAAGCGTCGCTTGCAGTCATGACGTGGCTCCCGGAAAGTCAGGTAACGATCCCATTATCGACATCCCGCCTGAAAAGAACAGGTACAGACGCCCCGCAGCGCACGCAAACACGGACTGTAGCTTGCATGCGATCCATGACGGGCGTAGAACGTCATCAACGCTGCGGCGCAACACGCCGGCCGCCTGCGGAGCACGTCGCGCCTCCTGCGCAATCCGCGTGCCGCCTTCCCCCTGTCGCGAGGAGTGCTACCCGATGGCCACCGTCCTGTGCGTGCTTTACCCCGATCCTGTCGACGGCTATCCGCCGCGCTACGTGCGCGATGCGATTCCGGTCATCACGCGCTACGCGGACGGCCAAACCGCGCCGACGCCGGACGGCCCGCCCGGTTTCCGGCCCGGCGAACTCGTCGGCTCGGTGTCCGGCGCGCTCGGGTTGCGCGGCTATATGGAAGCGCATGGTCACACGCTGATCGTCACGAGCGACAAGGACGGCCCCGGCTCCGAATTCGAGCGCCGGCTACCCGAAGCGGACGTGGTGATCTCGCAGCCGTTCTGGCCCGCGTATCTGACGGCCGAACGGATCGCCCGCGCGCCGAAGCTGAAGCTCGCGCTGACGGCCGGCATCGGCTCCGATCACGTCGATCTCGACGCCGCCGCGCGTGCGCACATCACCGTCGCCGAAGTCACCGGGTCGAACAGCATCAGCGTGGCCGAGCACGTGGTGATGACGACGCTCGCGCTGGTGCGCAACTACCTGCCGTCGCATGCGATCGCGCAGCAAGGCGGCTGGAACATCGCCGATTGCGTGGCGCGCAGCTATGACGTCGAAGGCATGCATTTCGGCACGGTCGGCGCGGGGCGCATCGGGCTCGCCGTGCTGCGCCGGCTGAAGCCGTTCGGCCTGCACCTGCACTACACGCAGCGCCACCGGCTCGATGCGTCGGTCGAACAGGAACTCGGGCTCACGTATCACGCCGATGCCGCGGCGCTCGCGAGCGCCGTCGACATCGTCAACCTGCAGATCCCGCTGTATCCGTCGACCGAGCGCCTGTTCGACGCGGCGATGATCGCGCGAATGAAGCGCGGCGCGTACCTGATCAACACCGCGCGTGCGAAGCTGGTCGATCGCGACGCGGTCGTGAATGCCGTCACGTCCGGCCATCTCGCGGGCTACGGCGGCGACGTCTGGTTTCCGCAGCCGGCGCCGGCCGATCATCCGTGGCGCACGATGCCGTTCAACGGCATGACGCCGCACATCTCCGGCACGTCGCTGTCCGCGCAGGCGCGCTACGCGGCCGGCACGCTGGAGATCCTGCAATGCTGGTTCGACGGCAAGCCGATCCGCAACGAATACCTGATCGTCGACGGCGGCACGCTCGCGGGCACCGGCGCGCAGTCGTACCGGCTGACGTAACGCCGCGCGCGACGCGCGGCGGTACGTTCAGTCGGCGCAGTATGCGGCGAGCTTGCCGACGGTCACGACCGCCTGCTCGATCTCCGGCGACCACGGGCTGCTGTAGTTCAGGCGGATGAAATTCCGGTAGCTGTCCGCGATCGAGAACATGTAGCCGGGACCGATCGTGATGCCCTGCTCCAGCGCGAGCTGGTACAGCCGCATCGCATCGACCTGCACGGGCAGCTCGATCCACAGCACGTACCCGCCCGCCGGACTCGAGATGCGCGTGCCTTCCGGGAAGAACCGCGACACCATCGTCCGCATCAGGTTCGACTGCTGCGCGTACGCCTTGCGAATCCGCCGCAGGTGATGTTCGTAGCCATCGCGCTCGAGAAACTCCGCGATCGCGAGTTGCGGCAGCGACGGCGTCGCCAGCGTGTTCAGGAATTTCAGCTTCTCGACCTGTTCGCGATAGCGGCCCGGCAACGCCCAGCCGATCCGGTACGCGGCCGTCAGGCTCTTCGAGAACGAAGCGCAATGCAGCACGATGTCATGGCGGTCGAACGACTTCAGCGTGCTCGGATGGGTGTTGCCGAAGTACAGTTCGTTGTACACGCCATTCTCGATGACCGGCAGGTCGGCTTTCGCGGCGAACGCCACCAGCTCGCGCTTGCGCTCGTCGGGCATCTGGAAGCCGAGCGGGTTCTGGAAGTTCGGCATCACCATGCACGCGGCGATCGGCTGCGACTTCGCGATCGCGGCCAGCGCCGCGATGTCGATCCCGTACTCCGGATGCGTCGCGACCTCGATCGCCTTCATCCCCATCCGCTCGATCGCGTGCAGCATCGCGTAGAACGTCGGCGATTCCACCGCGATCGTGTCCCCCGGCTTCGCCACCGCCTGCAGGCACAGGTTGATCGCCTCCGTCGCGCCGACCGTCACGATGATCTCGTTCGGATCCACCGACATCCCGTTTTCCAGGTAGCGGCGCGCGATCTGCCGGATCAG
>NZ_CABVPX010000028.1 GCF_902499125.1 Burkholderia arboris | reverse complement strand
AGGTAAGCGCCGCCGGCCTTGAACACGGCGAGCAGCGCGACGACCATCGCGACGCTGCGCTCGGCGCACACGGCAACGAGTGTATCGGGCCCGACACCCAGCTCGACGAGGTGATGCGCGAGCCGGTTGGCGCGGGCGTTGAGGGCGGCATAGGAGAGGTGCTCGTGGTCCGCGACGAGCGCGACGGCCTCGGGGGTTTGCCGGGCCTGCGCCTCGACGAGTTCGTGGATGCACTGGTGTTCGGGGTAAGCAGACGCCGTCGCATTCCACGTGTGCAGCAGCAGATGCCGCTCGTCGGCATCGAGCAGGTCGATTTGCCCGATCGGCCGCTCAGGATCGGCGAGCGCGGACTCGATAAAATGCAGCAGCCGCGTTCGATGCGCCAGCACACTTGCGTTGTCGTAAAGCTCGGCATTCGCGTCCACGTGCAACGTACACCCGGGATCGCGCGGATCTCCTGTCACGGTCACCGCGAAATCGTTGACGAGGCCATTGGCGAGCGCATGCAGGGTCGCACGGCTCTCGCCGAATTCCCACCGGTTGCCGTACGGCACGATATTGATGCGCGGACCGAAGACCGGTGCGGTGACCGCACCGCGCAGCTGCTTGATCTCCTTCACGCGGAACTGCTGGTGCTTCATGTGCGAGAAGACTTCGGTGCTCACGTGCCGCGTCAATTCCACGAGCGTCATGTGCGGCGCAAGAGGCAGCCGCATCGGCAGGATGTTGGCGAACATCCCGGGCAGTGTGCGCGTCTCCTTCGTGCGCGCCGATACCGGGAAATCGAACACGGTAGTCCGGCCGTTGCTCGTTCGGTAAAGGTACGCCGCCACGATGGCCGTGAGAACGAGCGGCCACTTCGCGATCTGCGTCTCGATCCGGTCGAGCTGTTCGACAAACGCAAGCGGAAGCGGCGCGGATTCCCGCCTGAAAAAGCCGCTCGCGCGCGGCGTCGTACCGGCCAGGGTTTCCGGAGCAGGCAGGGTGTCGACGTAGTCTTGCCAATACTGGCGGTCGTTCGCGTAGCGCGACGATGACCGGTACGAGCGGTCGCCGTCCGTCATCAGGTCAGTCGCGCCGAAATCCGCGTCGGGGACGGGCTGCTGTCGCGTCAGTGCCGTGTAAATCTGGGCAACCCGGCGTGTCACGAGCGGGATGCTCGCCCCATCCATCACGATATGGTGATAGCGCTGGTACCAGACATAACGCTCGTCGCCGAGCTTGAACAGCATCTGGCTGAACAGCTTGCCGGAGAGCAGGTCGAACGCCGTGCTCGACTCGATCTGCATGACATTCCAGCAAGCTGAAAACGGGTCTGCTTCATTCGACACATCGATAAAATCCAGCCCGAATGCATCCGGTTCGCATTCAAACTGCAAGGGCCCGGCCGGTGTTTCGAGAAAGCGAAAATGCAGGCTCCGGGCTTCCTGGATAACACGGCTTAATGCCGCCTCGAAGGCCGGACGATCTAGCGCGCCATTGATATCCACATAGCCACGGCTGTCGAACAACGGGTTGTCGGGTTCGAGTTTCTGCGAAAACCACATTTCCATCTGCGCGGCAGTCAGCTCCGCGAATTCCTGAGGGTCTTTTGTATTCAAAATTATCCTCGTCATTGTTCAATACACGCGACTTGATGGCGAAGGGCGCGAATGATGAGCGATCACACATCGCGCGTTTCAATAACCTGAAAAATCAAACCCATTCTTGACGGTGGTTCGCCGGCAGCCCGCGAGCAGGGTTGTTTTCAAGGCCAGACAGGCGAAACGGGGAGGTGTTGCTTGATTGGATGTGCGAACTGGCGACTCTAAGTATTCGTGCCACATGAATATTTGAAGCGCACTGTAGCATGCTGATTGTGAAAATTAGCTTACTCAATGCGAGTTATTTTCATATCGAGCATAATCCGCAACAAATTAATAATTCGTTTCGATCCGGGTATTTTTATTATTTACCAACCCGATTCAATACAAAAATAATCAATTCATCGAATTATTGAACGATGAAGGCGACCATGCTGACGCCCTCGGAACACAAAGCGTCGAGACCGATCGTTCACGATCGTCAAAAACCAAAAGCCTCGTAACGTCAGGGCTGACGAACGAGGCTCTTGGCAAATCGATATTCCAATACCGCGAGTCGCGAGATATCGACCCACGTTGCGACCGCTTTGTGCACGCCCGTCGCGACTGGCCGGTCGAACGTGTCGATGTTCAGCGCGTACATCGCGCGGCCAAACGGCGTCACGCGATTGCCATTCATGCCTGGCTTTGTGACGCGGAACATGACGGCGTGGTCGCGTTAAAACGCCACCCGCCCGATTCTTGTGCGGCAGATCGATTGCATTTCCAGACTGACCGATTCGAAAACGCGTCAGAACCGAACACGCATGGCGCCGACCGCCGTGTCGACACCCGAGCAGGCGACCGAATCAGCGCAACCGGTGTGCACGGTCGACGGCCGTGCACACCGCCGTGGCCCCGGCGGCGCCTATTGCGGACTCGCCGCCTCCGGTGCTGCGCGCGTCATGCTCGCACCGGTTCGCTCTCGCGCCAGCGCGCCATCAGCGTGTTCGACGGCCGCGTTTCGTCGCGCAGCTTGCGCGCGACGTCGACGCCGGAAACCGGCAAGCCTTGCGGATCGAGCATCCCGAGCTGCACGAGCACGCTCGCCTGATCCCAATAGATGTGTTCGTTGTAGAGCTTGGGCCCGCGAAATTCGACGATGGCGACCATCGGGATCTCCACGCGCTTGCCGGTCGGCGCGACGCCGGGCAGCAGCCAGTCGATCTCCCGGTCGTGCGTAAACGTCAGGATGAATTCATCGACCATGCGATCGACGCCAACCACGCGCGAGATCGGCGCCATCGCCATGTCGGCCGGATTGTTGTGGATGAAGTGATGCGTGTAGAAGCGCCTGAGTTCCGTGTACCCGGTGCCGCCCGTCATGGTCGGCACGTGATTCACGTACGGCTCGGGCACCATCGTCCGCATCGTCTCGTCGGGATCGCGCGCGGCGAACTCCAGATGGAAGTGATGATCGGCGAGCGCGCCCAGGTCGTAGTCGGGACCGAGCACCTTGCGAAACACCGCAAGACTGCGCGTATGCGCGGACATCGCGGCCGCTTTGACGAAGGTCGGGCCGCTGCGGCTGAACGCATGACCGGCGCCTTCATATTCGTAAAGCTTCACGTTCGGCTTGCCGCCCAGCGCCGCGCGTATCGCCGCCACGGTCCCGGGCGGATTGAGCGGATCGTCTACGCCGAAATGCAACGCGAGCGGGCACGTGACGCGCTCGGCCAGATCGAGCGACTGTTCGATGCCGACGCCGTAGTAGCCGACCGCGCAGTCGACGCCGCACTGCGCCGCAGCGAGCCAGGCGAGCTTGCCGCCGAGACAGAAGCCGAGCACGCCGACCTTGCCGTTCGATTCGGGCAGCGTGCGCGCACGGGCGACGGTCGCGCGGATATCTTCGATGGCGCCGGCCACATCGAGACGCCCGTAATAGTCGAAGGCTTTTGCATGGTCGGCTTCGCCGTAACCGAGTTCGATGTTCGGGCCGAACGGGTGGAACAGGTCCGGCGCGATGACGACATAGCCCTCGGCCGCATAGAGATCCGCCACTTCGCGCATCTCGGCGTTCACGCCGAAAATCTCCTGCAGCAACACGACGACAGGGCCGCTGCCGGCTTCCGGCAGCGCGAGATAGGCGTCGAACGCAACGTCGCCCCGTTCGATTCTGATTTGCTTCGTCATGGATGCACTCCCGATAGAGTAGGGGGGAAATATGCGGGCCGCACGGTTCGCTACCGCGATGCCTGCCGCTCGAACCACTCGCGCGGCGAGCGGCCCTGGTCCGGCCCGAGGATTGAAAAACCGCCGTCGACGGGTACGTCGACACCGGTGATCCACGACGCATCGTCCGAACAGAGAAACGCGACGACGCGTCCGATCTCGTCGCCGCGGCCGACTCGGCCGAGCGCATGCAACGGCCGGCCAACACGATCCGCGACATCGACCGAGCCACCCGCGAGCCGTTCCAGCGACGGCGACCACGTCCAGGCCGGCGACACGCTCACCGCCCGCAGGTCGCGCGACGCGAGATCCACGGCGAGGTTGCGCGTCAGTTGCAGCAACGCGGCCTTCGACGCCGGATACAGCGCGCGTCCCGCCGCGCCGAACTTGCCGCCGACGCTGCCGAGGTTGACGATCACGCCGCGTCGCCGCAGGTGCGGCGCAGCCTTCTGCGCGAGAATCGCCGCCGACACGAGATTGACGTCGAGCAGGCGCGCCCACTGTTCGCGCGTCGAGGCGAGACCGGCGTCGTCGTAGCTGCACGCATTGTTCACGACGATGTCGAGGCCGCCGAAGGCGGCGATACCCGCCGCGATCGCGCGATCGAGCTGCGCGTCGTCGGTGACGTCGGTCGGTACGAAGTGGGCCGGGGCGCCGATCGAAGCGGCCAGCGCATGGCCCGCGTCGACGTCGAGCCCCGCGATCAGCACGCATGCGCCTTCATTCGCGAGGTTGCGCGCGATGTCGGCGCCGAGCCCCTGCGTCGCACCGGTGACGATCGCGACCTTGCCCTCAAGGCGCGCGCTCGAGCGCCCCGGGCACGCCTGCCGGGCCGGTTCGGGAGAACGCGACACGTTCATGCACCCTCCGTTTTCGACGCAGGGCCGAACAGCTCGGCCACGCTGGAAATGGCCGCAATCAACCGCATCGACTCGAGCGAGGCGTCATGCTGGCGGCGATCCGCACAGGCGCAGGCGTCGGCCGCGACGGTCACGCGATAACCGAGATCGGCGGCATGGCGGGCCGTCATCTCCACGGTCGAATGCGTCGCGACGCCTGCGACGATCAGGTGACGCACGTCGTGAGCCGCGAGGAGCCGTTCCAGCGGCGTCCCGATGAAACCGCTCGTGCACTGGTGATGCACGACATGGTCGAGCGCGCGCGCCGGATCGGGTTCGAGCGCCGGGTAAAACTGCGCGCCCCAGCTGCCGTCGCGCAGCGCGCCGAGTTCGGCGGTGCGCACGAAGACGGGGGCATTGCGCGGCAGGTCCGCGTAATCTTCGCGGAATGCGATACGGACATGCACGATCGGCAAACCGTGCGCCCGCGCACCGGCCAGCAGCGCGCCTGCCGCGTCGAGCACCGCCGCGCGACCGGGCTGGTCCGTGTCGAAACCGACGCGGATCTTGCCACGCGGATCGATCACGTCGTTCTGGTAATGCAGCGCAATCACGGCCGTGCGCGCAAACGGAGTCGAAAGCGTGGCGGCGTTCATACGAATACCTCCAGGTTTGCGAGTGCATCGGTCGAGTTGATGAGATCGACTCGCTTCAGGTAGATCTTCCACGCCGGGCCACGCGTATCGAGCTTGTGCGTGACGAGCCCCGCGAGCGTGCGCTGGCCGATCCGCCATTCGTTGACGATCTGCGTCGAGTGGACGACCAGCCGGCCGGCTGCGTCGCGGCCGTCGACGATCACGTTGCCGACCATCCGCGCCGTGCGCGTCGACGGCTGCTGCGACCAGTTGCGCCGGTTCGTCACGCGGGCCGCGCGCACTTCGCGCAGCGTCGCGTCCTCCCAGAACAGCGAGATATGATCGCGCGGGTTGGCCTGGCCCGGCTCGTGCGGCAGCCAGTACATGCCGTCCGGCGCCCACAGGTCGAGCCACCCGTCGAACGCGCGCGTATCGAGCAGCCGCGCCTCGCGGTACAGGAACTGTGCCGCCTGCGCCTGCAGGGCGGCGTCGAAAGCGAGAGCAGGGGCGTCGACCGCGACGGTCGACAGGTCGAAAGCCGGATCGTGCAGCATCAGGCATCTCCTTCGCGCATGCGCGCGGGTTGGCCGGTCTCGTCGACCATGAAACGCTTCCACGCGGCGAACTGGTTGCGCATCGGCAGTTCGCTGGTGCCGTTGATCGATACGAAGCCGTCGTCCGTCGCGCGGTCCGTGCCCGCGTAGCGATGCATGCTCACCCATTCGCCGCCGCGCGTCCGGTTGCCTTCCTGGCAGCGCGCGTAGACTTCGACGTCGTCGGGCATCACGTTCGACGACGGGGAATTGATCACGTTCGCGTAGGTCAACGCACGCTCGAACACCTCGTCGGGCGCGCCTTTCAGGCGAAACAGCTGGATTTCGACGAGCGTCTGGTCCACCGCAATCGGGCGGATCACGCGAAACTGCTGAAATACCGTGTGCGGGGAACCGCTGGCGTAGATGACGGTGTTGTGGCGATTCATGCCGAGAATCCGGCGCGCGCGCTCGTCGCCGTAGGCCTGCGCGAGCACCGCGAAATGCGCGCTCGACACCGGATCGCGTTCGGCGGCCGCCGGATCGAAGATCCCTTCCATGTAACCGTGGCCGTACGTGTACGCGCGCAGCTCCAGTTTTTCCCAGAATTCGTACGGTTCGCCATTGCCGTCCATGATGAGCAGTTCGAACGGCATCGCCCCCAGCTCCGCGGCCCGCGAGCGGGCCGACACCACCGACGATTCGTGCGTGACCGGCGCATGCATCGTGTCGTGCAGGTTCTCGTAGAACACTTTCCAGTTCGAACGCTGCAACACACGGAATACCCCGCCCGTGACCTCGACCTCGCCAACCGGCGAGCGATCGCACAGGTTGTCGATCGACGAGACGACACCATTCAGGAACGTCCGCAGATCCGGGCCCTCGTCGCTCTGGCTGGCGAACACGAAGCCGCGATAGCTGTCCACGCGCGCGACGCGGCGCATCGAGAAATCCGGATGCTGCGGGTCGAAGCAGGTGTTCTGCAGGCCATTGCGCAGCGGCGCCGACAGGTGTGTGCCGTCATGCCTGAAGGTCCACGCATGGTATGGACACCGGAAGAACTTCCCGACCGAACCGTCGCCGTCGGGTACGACTTTCACGCCCTTGTGCGGGCACCGGTTGTAGATCACGTGTATCGCGCCGTCAGACGCGCGCACCATCACGACTTCCTGGTCGCCGAGACGCGTCGTGTGATAGTCGCCGGCCGTCCTGACCTGGCTTTCGTGGCCGACGTAGATCCACGCACGGCCGTAGATCCGCTCCATTTCCAGCGCGAAGATCGCCGGGTCGGTATAGAGGCGCTTGTGCACGCTGTCGGGGCGCACCAGACCCGCCAGGGTCTCGTTGGTAAGGCTCATGGGGTTTCCTCGAAGGAGAGGGTCAAAGATCCAGGACCAGGTGCGCGCCGTTCGCGCGCGACACGCACGGACAGAACCCGCCGCGCGCGCGATCGTCGTCGCTGAGGCAGATGTCGCGGTGATCGGGATCGCCGTCGAGCAGGCGGACCGCGCACACGCCGCAATCGCCGCGCCGGCAGTCGTAGAGCGGATCGAGGCCGGCTTCGATCATGGCGTCGAGAATCGAGGTGCCGGGCGGCACGTTCAGCGTGCGCCCCGACACCGCGAGGCGGACTTCGACCGGCGCGTCTCCGCCCGTCGCGACCGGCGCCGCAAAGCGCTCGCAATGCAGCATGTCGTCGCGCCAGCCGAGACGCCGGGCGACCGCGAGTGTCGCTTCGATGAGTCCGGCGGGGCCGCACACGTACAGGTGCTTGCCGCTTTCAGGCGCGCCGATCGTGTCGGCCAGCGGCATGCCGCGCGACGGTTCGCCGTTGTCGAGCCAGGATGTCGCATCGGGTAGCGCGGCAACCTCGTCGCGATAGGCCATCGAGACGGCGTCGCGCGCGGCGTAGTGCAGGGCGAACGGGCGCCCGGCTTGCGTCAGTTCGCGGGCCATCGCGAGAATCGGCGTGATGCCGATGCCGCCCGCCACCAGCAGGTGCTGGTGCGCGTCCGCAACGAGCGGGAAATCGTTTCTGGGCGGATCGATGTCGAATGCGTCGCCGGGCGTGCATGCGTGCATCCACTGCGAACCGCCGCTTCCCGCGGGTTCGCGCAACACCGCGATTTCGTAACGGTCGACCGGCCCGGCGCTGCCGCCGGCGTTCACGAGGGAATACGCGCGCCGTTGGGTGCGTGGGGAGAGCGGCACGTGCACGCCGATATGCGCGCCGGCTGCGAACCCGGGCAGCGGGCCGCCGTCTGCGGCGACGAGAAGCAATCGGCGGATTGCGGGCGTCAGGGCGTCGATACGCTCGACGCGGATTCTGAGCGGGGACATCCAGCGGCTCCGTTGAATTCAGAGGAGCCCACTGTATGCGGGCGAATTGGCCGCGAATATCCGTCGAGCGCAGCGCCTGTCCGGCGCGCGCAGAATTCCGGCTCAGCCGGCGGACTGGCGGGCGCGGCGCAGCGTATCCGACGGCGATTCGCCGAACGTTTCGCGATACAGGGCGGCGAAGCGGCCCAGATTCGCGAAGCCGCAACAGAGCGCCACGTCGGCCACGCGGCCGGTCTCGCGTGCCTGCAGCAACTGGTCGCGCGCACGTTCGAGACGCCGTTCGCGCACCAGCTGCATCGGGCTGCCGCGTGAAAAGCGCTGAAAGCCGTCGAGCAGCGTACGCACGGGCACGCCAGCGGCCAGCGCGATATCGGCCAGCGTGATCGGCTCGCACGCGTGTTCGGCGATATAGGCTTCCGCCCGCTTGACCGTGCGCGGCACGAGTGCCGTTCCGCCGGGCCTCGTCTGGCAGTGATGGGGTTGACCGGCGAGCAGGAGCGAGATCACGAGCCGTTCGAATTCGAGCGCGATGCGGCGGTCGCGCTGCGCGAGCGCGACGGTTTCCGGCGACGAGGCCATGACGCGCAACTGGGCAAGCCACGGCAGGAGGTCGGGGCGGGAGAGATCGAGCACCGGCTCGATCTGCAGATGGTCGTATCCCGTATGCGCCAGGATCGCGTGCTTGTCGACGCGCACGAAGAACTGCTCGCAGTCGCGGGAGAACGTGCCGCCGAAACGGGTGGCCGGACCGACGATGACACCCTGGGCCGGCCCGACGATCACGCGCCGGCCACCGACGCTGACGTCCGCATAGCCGCCCAGGCTGAGGATGGCGAGATAGTAATCTTCGATTTCGCCGGCATCGACGCCCATCGCGACGTCGTAACCGATCGTGCCGAACCCGACACTGTCGATCCGCACGTAGTCCATGTATGCCGAATAGCCGCCGCGCGCGCTGCCCGGCGTGAGCCGATGCTGTTGCAGCACCGCGGCGATCCGCTCGCGCGTGTCGTCGATATCGGCCGATTCGAAATAGCGGTATCGACGGAGCAGGGTCGGCTCGATCGGCAAGGAAGCATTTGGCATGGCGTATCTTCTTTGCGTATGCGGGGAAGCCCGGAGGGCAAAATCGGTCGATCGCGGTCGTGTTCCGGGGTACGCCCACTGTACACGTTTGCGACACCGTCAATAAAACGCGCAAGACCGGCTTCCGGATATTTGCGCGAACCGGACAGGCGACCGTATGCGATTGCGTTTACCGGCTAGCTCGCGATCGTCGGCCGACGCCATACTCGTCGGCGTCGCCGAGCGCGCAGGCGATCGAAGCCACGGCAAGCGCGCTGGACGATGCCGGCGGCAATCCTTACGTTCGCCAGGAAATCGATGATCGCCTCATCCTGCGCCCTCGCGCCCTCGCCCGCGCACGACGGCCTCGACGCGCGCGATGTCTCCGCGTTGCTCGAGCTTGCGCGCGGCGGCACGCTCGAACAGATCAGCGGCCGCTGTCTGGCCTGCCTCACGACCGGGCTCGACGCATGTGCGAGCGGCTTCTATTTGCTCGCCCCGGATGCGCGCCCGATTGCCTGCGAAACCGCCGGCGCGCCGATCGATTTTCTCGACGAATACGAAGCCGCCATACGCGAGCGCGATCCGGTGCTGCACGTCGTGTTGCGCTCGCGTCGCGCGATGACAGGGGGTGCGCTGCCGGCGGCCGTATGGGGGCATTCGCCGGCATGGCGGCACCTGCAGCGCTGGGGCTTCGGCCCCAATCTCCAGGGGCCGCTCGAAGCGGGCGGCAGGATCGTCGGAACGCTGAACCTCGCACGCAAGGCCGGTGGCGAGCCGTTCAATGTGCGCGACATCGCACGGTTCGCTTGGGTATGCCGGGCGGTATCGGTTGCCGTGAGCCAACCGGGCGCACTGTACGCAGGCGCGTGCTCGCCGTGCCTCACCGAACCGTGCGATCCCTGCGATCCGCTGCCGCCGCGCGCTGCCGCCGTCGGCCGCCTCGTGCGCGACGGCGCACCGAACAAGGCGATCGCACGCACGCTCGGCATTTCAGAACACACAGTCAAGGAGCATGTCCGCGCGTTGTGCGTGCGCTTCGGCGCCCCCAACCGGACCGCGCTGAGCGCGATGCTGGCGTTGCGGTCAACCCCCGCATCCGGCGGGATTGAGACGGCGTGCGCACGTCGCTAGATTGTGCGTTCGCGGCCAGCCGGTCGCTTCATCCTGGAGCACAACAACCATGACTCACCCCATGACGAACGCCGCCGTCGGCGCAGCCGATCCGCAGCATGCCACGCATTGCCGCCTGAACGACGGCGGATTCATCACGCGCTCGAAGCTGATTCCGTGGACGCGGCTCGACAAGCCCGGCCTCGAAGGCATTCAGTACAAGATCCTCAATTTCGACGAAAACCGCGGTTACATGGTCGTGCTGAACACCTTCGATCCCGGCTCGCGATTTGCCCCGCACAAGCACATGGGAGCCGTCGAGATCTTCATGCTCTCGGGTTCGTTCTTCTACGACAACGGCCAGGTGTTCGCCGACGATTTCATGCTCGAGGCGGGCGGTGTCACGCACGCACCGGGCTCCGACGACGGTGCGCTGATGCTCGCCATCTTTCACGGGCCGCTTCAGATTCTGGATCAGGACGGCAGCGTGCTCGTGACGGTCGGCATCGACGAAATGTACGCACTCGCAAAACGGAACGGCGCCGTCGCCCATCTGAACAAGACCGAGCATCGCGTGGCGCTGACGTCGGGGGCCTGAGCGGGTTGCGATCGTGCGGGACGACCCGTCGCTGGGTCTGGCGGCGACGGGTATCGAGCGGGTTTGCGGAGCACCGCGACATGCAAGACCGCTCGGATCGGCTCGATAGACTCGCGATAATTTTGTCTACGGCGCGGCCGTAAACGCGGCATCGAACAAGCGAAGCAGGCGATCGACTCCGATTGCCGGATCGGCGCTCAAAAAACGCTGCTCCGATAGCGGAACAATGGCGCGCTGCGCGAGGCCGTTACTCGATCGCTCCCGGCGCCGGTGCGGAAGAGGGTTGAAGCGTTTGCCTTCGACTTGATGGTTGAGGGCGGCACGTCCCCGTGGTGGCCTGGATGCAACGTGCAGGGAAAGATGCCGAACGCGTCTCGGTACCCGCTCGAGATCCACGGCAGTTCCCCCCGATTGAATAACTGTGCAGTTCGATTCAGTCCGACGCGCGGCTCCCACTCGAGGTTTGTGTATCCGAAAGCGTGCGCTGGATAGTCGGACCCGGCTCCAGAGCAGGAGCGACGCTCCCGCCGGCTTTCGTTCCGGCCGGCTTTTATGCTTCTTTCAGCCAGGGCATTTCCACGGGTGACACGACCAGTTGCCGGAATTCGCGTTTCAGATCGAAGATGAACCCGACCAGGATCATGGAGTCGGCGTAAGGGATCGGAAAGACATGCGGATTTTCCGGAGTACGCAAGGGGCGCTCGGGCGTGTCCGCCGTCGCCGCGGCGTTTTCGCGAACGCTTTCCAGTTCGTCGGCCATGGCCAGGTCACCGGTTTTCAGCACGCGGCTACGCAGGTCGCTGAAGGGCTCGATGCGCGCAGAGTCTTCGTGGTATTCGGGCACTTCGTAAATGAACCAGGACATTTTCGTCTCCTGTGAGAAGGGGCGATATTCTAACGCTGCGCGAGGATTCACCGAAAATCGGCCGTGACGTGCGATGGCCGCGGTCGCGGCGACACAGGCCGGCCGCGCGTTGCTTCGACGCGTGACATTCGACAGCGATGGCATGACGCTGGACCATTTGTCTGGATCCGTTCTCGAAGGTTGCGGGATCGCACCTCAGTCTGGCAAGTCGATCGTCGCGGAACCGGCGGGACATGAAACAGGATCGCGAACGAGACGAGCGATTCGGGTAAGGGGCCGCTTGCGCAGTGTCGGCATGTTCTCCGGCGAAGGCGACGGCAACATGCTTGTGCGCTTCGGCGCGCGTACGGAGATCACGCCGCACGCGATCGCCCCCCCTGGCCCCGTACGACGGGTAGGACAGCGTGGCAATGGCGGCTCCGGCAGATCGCAGGAACGACGCAGATGAGCGATCCGCCGCCGATCTTGACGGTACAGGCGCGCCATCCATGATCGCGTCTACACGCGAAGCACAATCCGCCGGGGAAGCGTCCGACCTCGCCGGGCTCCCGAGCTTCACCGATGCGATGGCTCACCGCGCGCGTCGGCACGACCATCCCATCCCCCGGGTTCGCGCGTCGTCCCGTTGCGCGCTCCGGCACGCCGGGGGATCGGTCGTCAGCGCCGGCCTGAGCCGGCCGGTTCGTCAAGTCACCGGCGGTGCGTGCCCGTGATCCCCGAACCCCCGAGCGTCGTCGTATTCCCGCGAAATATCCTTGTTCGTATAGTCCCCGAGCTTCGACGCGGCGACCACGCTCAGCACCGCGCACACCAGCACGTACACCGCGATCGCATACCCCGAGTGGTAGTAGGCGAACAGCGCCGTGGCGATGAGCGGTGCCGGACCACCTGCAATGACCGAAGCGAGCTGATAACCCATCGACGCGCCGCTATACCGCAACCGCCCGGTGAACGACTCGGCAATCAATGCAGCCTGCGGTCCGTACATCATCGAATGCGGAACCAGCGACAATACGATGGCCGCGAAGATCCATACCGGATTCCGGCTATCGACCATCGCGAAGTAGACGAATCCGAACACGCCGACGGCAACCGCACCGATCATGTACATCCGCCGCCGCCCGATCAGGTCCGACACGTGCCCGAACAGCGGAATGGTGAAGAACTCGACCACGGATGCGACCAGCACCGCCGCCAGCAGCAGTTCGCGCGTGACGCCCAGCGCCGTGATCCCGTAAGTGAACACGAACGCCGTGTAGATATAGAACGGCGCCTGTTCGGCCATCCGCGCGAACGCCGACAGCACGATATCCTTCGGCTGCTTGCGCAGGACTTCAAGCATCGGCGTCTTCTCGATCCGGCGCTCGGCCAGCAGCTTCGCGAAGATCGGCGTCTCGAGAATGTTCAGACGGATATACAGCCCGATCGCAACCAGTACGATGCTGAGGAAAAACGGTACGCGCCAGCCCCACGCGACGAACGCACTGCCGGAAATCCAGCTCATGGCCAGCACGGCCAGGTTGGCGAGGAACAATCCCGCTGGCACGCCGAACTGCGGCCACGACGCGACGAAGCCGCGATGCGCATTGGTGCGCGCCCACTCCATCGACATCAGGACCGAGCCGCCCCATTCGCCACCGACACCGACGCCCTGGATGAAACGCAGTACCGTGAGGATAACCGCGCCCCAGATGCCGATCGCGGCGTAGGTCGGAACGAAGGCCACGGCGAACGTGGCGAACCCCATCAGCAACAGGGTCACGATCAGTGTGGCCTTGCGTCCGATGCGGTCCCCGTAATGGCCGAAGATCGCCGCGCCGACAGGCCGTGCGACAAAACCGACGGCATAGATCAGGAACGCCTGCAGCGTGCCGACGAGGGGGTGGGATTGCGGGAAATACAGCTTTGCGAAGACCAGGCCGGTGACCGTGCTGTAGAGGAAGAAGTCATACCATTCGATCGTGGTGCCAATCGTGCTGGCGATGACGGCGCGGCGCAACTGGCGCCGGGATTCCTCGTCGGAGAGGGGCGTGGCCGCGGATTGCATGGCAGCCATTTTGATATCTCCCGGGAAAGGGCGATAGAGAAATAAACCATACGCCCGGCGACAGGTTCCGGCAAGCGCGATCTGCGGCACCCAGATCTTTCAATCAGGCATCCTTATATATCATCATATGATGTTGAATTGTCATTCGCCGAGACGGCAATGAGGTTGGCGTGATGGACGAACTGAATGCACGCGGATGTGACGTGAGGCGGAATGTTGCGACCAATCAGGCAGTGAGTCTCGCGTCGAATAAAAGAGAAGTCACTTGCCGAATGGCTGCAAAAAACGTCTCGGGTCGGCAGCGCGCGACGTCGGCCGCGGCGCTTACCGATCCTGTCCAAATCCCACAAGTCAGCCCACCTGAACGCCACGCTCCTCCGCAAGCAACCGACGATAGTGAGGCAGTGCGCCGAACAGCAACCACACCGCGAGCGCGGACGCGATCGTACAGACGATCCCGATCGAATCGCCGACCATCTTCGGATTGCCGAACACGCGATCGGTGAAGAGGGCGATCAGGGTCGGTCCGAGCCCGAAGCCGATCAACTGCGCGAAGAACGAGTAGAGCGCGCCGACGGTGCCGCGCATGCGGCTGGGCGCGACGAGTTGCAGTGCGGCGGCCATGCACCCGGTCGGCAACGTGAAGAAAAGATTGGGTGCGGAAGTATCAACCGGGCGCCGAGCGTACTCAGTCCACGACCCAGCAGAACTCAGCCGTAAAGGAAAGCGATCACGCAGGTCGTACAAGCATACCGGGTCAGTTGTCGTTGTTGTAGAGAATCGACGATGACAGGCACCTTGCGATTGTCGGCCTTCGCGTTACCGCCGACGTTCCTCCCGAGCCGGTGCCCGACGCCTGTACGTGTTTCGTCCGCGAGTGCGTATTTCCAAGGACGTACTAAAGCATTTCAAGCGCCTGACCGACGGCAAGGTGGTGTGGGAACGAGGTGACAGATCGTGGCGGGTTCTACGGCCAGGCGAGGTCTATAGAGGTCGTCAAAAGGACCAGGAAAACGCGAAAATGGCCAAGACCCAGAAGCGCCCCACATCAGTAGCCTGTTCCAACTGCGGCCGTTCGCTCTCTCTCACCCAATACACAAGTGACGGACCGACCGACGGATTCGACAAGAACATGGTCCACGAACGGCACGACGGCACACTAGCTGGTACGAGCGTTCAGTGCAGCACTTGCGGCCATTACACCATTTTCGTGCGGCGTCGAGATGTCGGAACAGGCAACAGATAGGAAAACCCGACATCGTGCAACGGCTGGCGATATTTGTCGTGGTCGTCAGCCCGATCGGCTTGGATCCGGGCAGGTTTGCGCAGGGCCGACCACGCAAACCGCGAACTGGTGGGATGGCCGGTGCGAAGGAGCGGATTGAACGCTGGCGACAGTTCTACAACGAACGCCGGCCCGATAGCGCGCATCGCTATCAACCTCCCGCCACGCTCGGTCGAGTCTGGCTATCCGGTGACTCAGGTCAGAGGCGGTGGTCGGTGAAACTCAGCTGTTCGCGGAGATAGCGGACGAACGCCTGCACCTTGGGCGACGGTGCGCGTTCTTTCGGGAACAGTACATTCAGATCCTGCGGTGGGCCTTTCCAGTCCGACAATACGCGGCGTAGCCGGCCCGCCTTGACGTCTGGCTCCATGCTCATGTCCATTGCCAGCATCAGGCCTTGTCCCGCCCGCGCCGCATCGAGGATCAACGCGGGATCGCTCGCGACGATCACCGGATCGAGGGAGTAGTGTTCCGGCTTGCGGCCTGGTTTGCGCAGCGTCCAGATGTAGCAGCCGGTGCCCTTGGCCTGATGCAGAACCAGGGCTGGGTGGTGGTGCAAATCGTCTGGCCCGGACGGCGCGCCGTGGACGTCCAGATACCCGGGGCTGGCATAAATCGATGTCGCGAAGCTGCCGAGGTGCCGCGCGACCAGACTCGAATCCGGGAGGATGCCGAAGCGTAGCGCGATATCCACGTCTTCGGCGAACAGGTCTAGCGGCACATGTGTAGCGACGATCTCGAGCCGAACATCGGGGTAGCGCGAACGGAAGCCGGCGATCAACGGGGCGATCCAGGTGACGCCGAACGAATACGGAAGGGTCACGCGCAGCCACCCACGCGGGCCGTCGCGCAACTGGTGCACCGCGCTTTCTGCCGCATCGAGCCGGTCGACAATCGCGCGGCATTGCTCGAAGTAGGCTGTACCCGCCTCGGTCAACCGTAGCTTGCGTGTGGTTCGGTGCAGCAACTGCGCGCCCAGATGGGTTTCCAGTTCCTGGACGCGCCGGCTAACGGTTGTCTTCGGAATTTGCAACGCGTTGGCCGCGCCGGTGAAACTCCCCGCCTGTACGACGTGGACGAAGACGAGCGTGTCGTTCAGATCCCTTGCCATGGATGCACTCTTGTAGGGAGCGGTCGTGACGATGGAGTGCAAGGCTAACACGTCCATTGTTCCATTGATGGGGCAATGCTTGCCACGACGACGGACTAATCGGCTGCGCGCCGATCCCCTATCTTCGGCGGTACCAAACCAACCGGAGCACCCCATGAATCTCACCGAATACACCGCCATTGACGGAGTCGGGCTGGCTAAGCTCGTCGCCGCCCGGGAAGTTACACCGGCGGAACTGGCGGAATTGGCACGCGTCGCGGCCGACGTCGTTAATCCAAGTCTCAACGCGATCGTCGAACATTGGCCGTTCGAGGCAAGCGGACGCGTGTCGCTCGACGGAGGTGGACCGTTGGCCGGCGTGCCTTTCCTGATCAAGGACATCGCAATCTCGATGGCGGGCAGGCGCCTCGAACTGGGTAGCCGCCTCGCGCAAGGATGCGTAGCGGCCGGCGATTCGGTTCTGATGGAGCGCTTTCGCGACGCGGGCCTGGTCACGATCGGCCGGACGACGACACCCGAGATGGCGTTCAGCACGACCACCGAGTCGACGCTTCAAGGGGCGACACGCAACCCGTGGCAACTCGGACTGAGTGCGGGTGGCTCGAGCGGTGGCGCGGCGGCGGCCGTCGCGGCAGGCGTTGTCCCCGTCGCACATGCGACCGATGCGGCGGGATCGATCCGTGTGCCTGCCGCGTACAACGGACTGTTCGGACTCAAGCCGACGCGCGGGCGCGGTTCGAACGGACCGGCGCTGGACGAAGTGTTCTCCGGGTTCGGCGTCCAACTGGGCGTCAGCCGTAGCGTGCGGGATAGCGCCGCGTTGCTGGATGCTGTGCAAAGCCGAGACGCGGCGGGCGAACCGTATGTCACGTCCGCGCCAGCGCATAGCTTCCTTTCCGAGGTTGGCCGTGAGCCGGGGAGGTTGAAGATCGGCTTGATGATCGACCCGTGGAACGGTGATCGCACCGATCCGGCGATCGCGGCTGCCGTCAGCGACACCGCGCGCCACCTCGAAGGGCTAGGTCATCACGTGAGCCTCGAGACGCCAGGTATCGGGGTGTCGTGGGAGGCGCTCGTGCAGGCGAACGCGACGATCTGGACGGCGACGATGATCGGCTGGATCGACAGCATCGCGGCGTCGACCGGTCGACCGGTCGACGCAACGACGCTTGAGCCGGCGACGCTGGCCTGCGTCCGGTACGGCCGACGGGCACGGGCGACGGATTACGCAGCCGCCCTGGATATCCGGAACACCGTCACGCGTGCGGTTGGTGCATGGTTCGAGCGGTTCGACGTGCTGTTGACGCCAACGTTGCCGCATGGCGCGCCAGTCATCGGCACCTACGCGCAGGGTTCTGAGTCAATGAATGGGCTCGAGTGGACGGATCGGGTGTTCCGACATTCGCCGTTCACGCCGCCGTTCAATGTCGCAGGCGGGCCGGCGATGTCGGTGCCGCTGGAGAGCGATCCGAAGACGGGGTTGCCAATCGGGGTGCAGTTCGCGGCGGGTTTCGCGCGTGAGGACAGGTTGCTGCGGCTTGCTGGGCAACTGGAGCAATCGCGGCCGTGGAGCCTCCGGCGGCCGGGGGTGTGGGCAGGGAGCCGAACATAACGGCGATGTCTGGCAAAGAATGAGGGACGGCGCACATCGTGAGGGCGCCGGCAATTTGGCGGCAGCAATGAACACTCGATGGAACCGCAAACGATTTCCGCGGATTGCAGGCGGATTCTGGACGCGGCCGTCGAGATGTAGCTCGGTATAACCAGTGAACGCGTCGGCCTGCAGCGCCTCAGCGATGACCATGCCTTGATTTCGCGTACAGCAGGAATTTTGTTAATCTCCTGTATGTACGGAGGGTTGCATGTCAGAGGGGTCAGTGCCGAAACGGCAATACACGGACGAGTTCAAAGTCGAGGCCGTCAGGCTTGCCGAATCCGTCGGTCAGCATGAAGCCGCGCGACGGCTCGGGGTCCCGATGGCGACATTAGCGAACTGGATGCGTCGTAGTCGCCGGGCTGACGGCGTTGGCGAGGCGGGTGCTCATCAGGCGGTCGCAGCACGGTCAGCTCGCCCGATTAGCGAACTGGAAGCGGAGAACAGTCGGCTACGCAAGGAATTGGCCAGCGCGAAACTCGATATTGAGATTCTCTCAAAAGCAACGGCGTACTTTGCGAGGGAGGCGCGGTGAAGTACGCCTGGATCGATACTTGCCGCGACCGGTACAGCGTCAGTCGTTTGTGCCGAATATGCCACCCATGGCAATTCTACCGATACGACCAATCACGTACATATCGAACGAAGGCCACTTCAGAAAGCCGGATGAGACCAGTCGGTCGTCAAGAATTTCAATGCCAGCCGCACTGATGGGCAAGCATCTGCATCACTTCTCCGGTTCAATGGGTAATCGATATCCACGGCCAGCTAAACCGAACACACACGCCCTCCGCTTCCGTCGACTTCCCTGCCCTCGTTGAAGAGTGAGGTCTCAACTGCGCACTCAAAGAGTTGTCTGCAACAGCTTTTTACTGAACTTCTGGTAAGCATAATCTGCTGTCCGAGATGGTTACCCCCTTCGTTTGGAAATGGAGAGTTCCAGCGTGACTTTGTCACCCAGAGCTACACCGTCATACAGTCAACAAGAGCAGGGCACTGACGAGTAGATCGCAGACGAGTTGACGGAGGTTGAGCTTGGCATGCCGGTCGCCGAGGCGACACAGTCACTCGGCGCCTAAGGACTCTACTTCGACGTTCGTTAGGGCTTCTAGGAATGCGACGAGATCACTCTTTTCGTCGGGCGTTAAAATAATGGGGCGGCGAGTCAAAGTTGTTCGATAGTAAATTTCCTGATCGATCGCGCCCGCAAGCGTTGCAATGCTTCCATCGTGCATGTAAGGAGACGTCAGTGCGACGTTTCTTAAACTCGGAGTGCGGAATGCTCCGATATCCTTGGGATCTAGCGAAACGACAAATCGACCAAGCTCAGCCACTTCCGGGTCACTAAGAACGATGTCCGACACGGTACGGCCAGTACGGCGAGCCGAGAATGCACGCTGAGCAATTTCTCCAAGTCGGGAATCTAGGGGTAAAAGCCCAACGTGTAACGCATGAAACTGGTTGTCGGTGAACATTGCCGATTTTTTCCCGATTAGGTGGCAAGCTGCACATTGTGCACGCCCTTCAAAAAGAAGCAGACCGCGCTTGGCGCTTTGAGACATCGCATCTTTGTCGCCCGCATAGGCGTAACGGTCAAAGGGGGAATTCCCGATCAGCAGCGTACGCTCATAGGCCGCTAGCGCCCGCGACACGTTCTCTGTCGTTATGTTTTGTTGGGCAGGAAACACCGCGGCAAATTCGGTCGGGTAACTTGCGTTGCTTTGGATGATCCGAATCAGCTGCGCTTCAGTCGTCAAGCCATGTTCCCGAACATTGAAGAGTGGTTCGCGTGCCTGTTGCTCTAGCGTGAGCTGCCTGCCATCCCAGAATTGGTTGGGCAGTAATGCCGCGTTCCATAGGCTGGGCGCGTTCCTGGTACCCATCTGATCGCCAATACCTAACGACTTTTGCAATCCATCGGTGAATGCGAGATTCGGTCGGTGGCAACTGGCGCAACTGATCGAGCCGTCCGCGCTGAGATGCTTGTCGAAGAAGAGTCTCCGACCTAGTGCGGCCATCCTCGGATTCACACCTTGGAGTACCTCTCGAGCATCAGGCGGGAGCCCAAGGAAATTGTCTTGTTGGTCTGCATGGAGGCGACTGGCCATACCCATCACAGTGAATGCAACGGCAATCATGGCCGAGAGCCGAAGGAGTGCGCACCGAGTGAAAGATAGTCTTTTCCTTGGATTAAAATTCATCAATCTAAGTGGAATTGAAATATTATTTCAAGAAATCGAATGTGTGCGTGCGGATGAATTTTTCGTTGCAGATATATTGTATGGAAAATTGCTCTTTGGTGCTTGCTCAATGTTGTATGAAGATTTCGACGCGCGGATAGGTTATGCTAGCCTTACTCGTCAAAAAGAGTCAGACCCAACTGAAATTCTAAATTTCCCCCCGGGGGGGGGCATGGTGGAAATTTGAATCGCCAACCGCGCATCATATGCGGTGTATCCATGCTCGGAAGCGAATCCCGTATCATCGTCTGCTAGTCACTTCTTATAGAGTTTGGTGGTATTGAAAAAATAGACTCATTTCGTTGAGCACACCTGCCCGCTTGACGGAATAAATCTAGCGAGGATCGCAATGCGGCGACGCTTATTGCGCACTATCCACATCGTGTGGATAGGCGTTGTATTGGTATGGATCGGGTTTTCCGGTGTTAGTATTGCCGACCCAATCAATTATTCCTATGATGAGCTCGGCCGACTTGTCAGCGTCGTTGATGGCTCGGGTGAGGCCGCCGTTTACGAATATGATGCGGCAGGGAATATTCTGTCGATTGTGCGCAAAAGCGGCCCGATATCCGTGCTATCCGTAACTCCACGGCAAGCTCCGGTCAATAGCATCGTGACCGTTTCGGGATACGGGTTTTCATCGGCCGCCAATGAGAATAGTGTGACATTTGATGGCGTGGCGGCCACGGTTGTCTCCGCCAGCCAAACTCAGTTGTTGGTTCGAGTTCCTTCGGGTGCGGCATCGGGCTTGGTGACTGTTTCCGCTCCGGCAGGCACCGCCGCTTCTCTCAAGACATTCTCAGTGAGCGTGGATGTCACACCAACTCTGACTAGTGTTTCACCAACTGTCGCGGCCCCCGGCGATGCTATTTCCATCCTCGGCAGCAATTTCCAAGCGACCAACGAACTCAACAACCTGTCGCTCAACCTGCGCAGCGCTTTCGTTCAATCGAGCACAGGTACAACAATCACATCATCGGTGCCGATGGGGGCAACCTCAGGTCGGGTTGGAGTGACCACACCGTTTGGGCGTGTCGACAATGGGCCAGATCTTTTTGTCCCTCCGAGTCCGTATACGGTGGCCTCGGTCGACTCGGTCGGACGCATGAATCTCGATGGACCAGGAACAGTGGCGGTCGGTGCCGCCGGGAAGATTGGGCTGAAAGTCTTCGATGGTCACTTTGGACAACGCGCCAGTGTCCTCATGAACAGTACGACGTTCACCAAATGTACGTTAGGATCCTTGCGCATCCTATCGCCGCTTGGCGAGCCGATTGCACAATCAAATCTTTGTGCCACCTCATTTACGGGTTCCTTTTCGCTGCCGGTGGATGGTAGCTATACCGTGCTAGTCCTCCCGGAAAGCAGCGACACCGGTAACGTTTCGCTGACTGCTTACGACGCAACCGATGCCACTGGTACGATTAGCCCCGGGGGATCACCGGTAGCTCTCTCAACAACCAAACCGGGACAGCAAATTTCGCTGACGTTCGCTGGCATTGCATCAAAACGAATTTCTCTGCTCGCCGGGCTTGACAGCAGTATGTCAAAGGCGTGCGTTTATTTTTCGATCACGTCACCGGACGGATCGACTTTGCTTCCAGAGAAACTGAGCTGTGGATCAACTTATTTCTCAGGAGTCCAACCGTTACCATCGTCGGGTAACTACACGATTCGACTCCGACCTACCGTAACCAACGTTGGCGCGGTGACGTTTACGCTCTATGACGTGCCGCAGGACGCAACCGCTGCGATTTCATCGGACGGCACGCCAGTGGGACTGTCAGTCTCGACGCCTGGTCAGAGGATGAATCTGACGTTTAATGGGATAACTGGCCAGAAAATCTCGTTGGTAGCTGACATCGCGTCGCCATTGTGGCAAAACTGCGAATACTTTTCCATTACCAGTCCAGACGGAAGCTTACTCCTCCCTCAAAAACTCAACTGCAATACGAGCTTCTTCAGTGGTGTGATAACCCTTCCATCCTCTGGAACCTACTCGATACTGTTGGCGCCTGCTTCGACGACAGTTGGGAGCGCAACGTTCAAACTCTATACCGTTCCGCCGGACACAACGGGAACCATTGTGGCGAATGGCACCCCCATTGGCATCGTTGTCTCCGCACCCGGTCAAAAAGGCAGCTTGACGTTCTCGGCCTCAACCGGGGACAGAATTTCATTGAACGTCAGTCCTGATTCAAGCATGGCGCAAGCCTGCCAAGGGGTCGCGGTCACCAATCCTGATGGGAGCACGGTTACAAGTACCAACGTATGTTTTTCCGGCTTCTTCAGTGGTGCAATTACGCTCGCTCAGACCGGTACCTACAAGATCCAACTCACACCGAGTGGAACGAGCATGGGTACCATGACATTTTCGCTATATGGCGTACCGCCAGACGTTACTGGGGTCATCTCCATTGGTGGAAGTGCGGTGCCAGTGACGCTGTCAACGCCGGGGCAATCGGCGGTACTGTCATTTAATGGACAAGCCGCACAGACCGTCAAACTGAGCGTCAACGTCAGCAAGACGTGCAACTACGTTGCAATCTACAAGCCGGACGGTACTGATCTCTTATCCCGTACTATGTTCTGCAGTTCAAACTATACGAGCAGTGTTCTGACACTTCCGATTACCGGAACCTATCAAATCAAGTTGACACCTTCCTCGACGAGCGTTGGGTCGGCAACGTTCAACTTGACTAATCAGTAAGCGGGGCGCTCGAGATGAACAGAAAGAAATTACTTCTCCATGTTGAGAGGATTCGGGCTTGGCCATACTGGATCTTGATGGGCGTGTTGGCCATATCCCAAATTTTCTCGCAGATTGCGGCTGCCGACGAAGTCGCCAGTTCAACAATTGCTTCGGCGATTTCTCGCGTGTCGCCCGAGTCATCCGAAGGTTCGTCAATCAAGACCTTTCCGACTAATGGTGCGATTGATGTTCCACTCGATGCCAAGTTGAGTGTTCAAGCTCCTAAGGCGTTTGACGAGACATCTCTGAGGCCCGGCGTCGTCACTCTGCTGGGCCCCACGGATGCCACTCCTATTGACGCCGAGTTTTCGGATGATCGAAAGAGGATTATCGTGCGTCCTCGAACCGAGCTGCGTCCGGCTGCGCACTACACGTTATTTGTTAAAGGCACGAAATCGCTGTCGGGCGAAGAGGTGCCCATGGTGACTGTGGGATTTTTGACTACTTCGCTATCCGGCAATGAATCGGTAGGTAAGGCTGTCGCGAACGACAAACAGCTCGACCGTTCAGCCGAAATCACCTCGACGGTTGAGAAAACAAAACTATGGACACCGCAAGCCATCAACCTGAAGGGTGATTGGCGTGTTCACAAAGGTAATTCGACCTATCAGATGCTGTCGCCCCTTGCGGGACGTCAAGGCGATACGGCGTTAGCCGGACAGGTCTTGTTCATGAATGGTAGTCCCGCCGCGAACGTCACGGTAAAGATCGGTGACCGTCAAACACTTACAGATCGTACAGGTCGATTTCTCGTATCAAGTTCCAACGGTGGCCTCCAGACGCTTGTAATCGATGGTCGAAGCGCGAATAGGCCAGGTCGTACTTTCGGATATTTTGAAGTGCTTGTGAATCTGGTCGCTGGACGGACAACGACCCTACCGTTCACGAGTTGGATGCCGGTGATAGACACGAAGCATTCTGTACGCTTTCCCTCGCCTACGACCGAGGAAATCGTTGTGAAGACGCCTTATATCCCGGGATTGCAGGTCCGTATTCCGGCGGGTACCGTTCTTCGCGATCGCGAAGGACACGTGATCAACGAGCTCTCGATTACCCCGATCCCCGTGGATCGCCCGCCGTTTCCGTTACCGACTCAGTATGTCCCCGTGTATTTCACGGTTCAACCGGGTGGCGCTCATCTCGAGGGCATCAACGCCGCAAGTGCACAAGGCGCTCGGGTGATTTACCCGAATTATCGTCATGATCCTCCGGGTTCCGTTCTCGATTTCTGGAACTACGACCCATCGGAAAAGGGCTGGTACGTCTATGGGCAAGGAAAGATCTCGCCTAACGGTGAGCAGATTGTGCCGAATCTGGGGGTGGCTATCTATGAGCTAACTGGCGCAATGGTCTCGGTGCCGGCGAATGCACCTGCTATCGGGCCGTCCCCGGGAGGGTGCACTGGAGGGGGGGGGTCGCCCGGTGCAGGGGGCACGCCAGGGCCGGCTAGTCCGGACGAGAGTTGTACTCCAGCGCCCCCCACCCCTGATCAGCCGGCCGAAAGTGGAGGTGGCGGCGCAGGTGGCGGGTGTGGCTCTCAAGGGGGGGATCCCGTGGATTGCGCGACGGGGCTCTTCATGCATGCCCGGACAGATCTTTCGATCCCTGGAATCATTCCTCTAGAGCTAACTCGCGTTTATCGGCAAAGCGACAACACTGTTCGAGCCTTCGGTGTCGGAACGAATGATCGGTATGACATCTTTACGATTGGGGACATCTATCCCTGGACATATCAGGATTTGATATTGCCAGACGGTGGCCGTATTCATTTCCCGCGGACTTCGCCGGGAACAGGCTATATAGACGCGGTGTATACCCACACATCGAGTCCGAGTGCCTACTACGGCGCCGCCATTTCGTGGACCGGATCTAACTGGGTCCTAAAAATGAAAGATGGGCGAAAGATGTATTTCGCCGAATGCACCGGCTGCAGTAGTGCGCGAAAGGCGGCGATGACTGCTTTCGATGATCGATTAGGTAATCACCTGAGCTTGACTAGAGACACGTATGGAAATCTGACACGGATCACGTCTCCTGATGGTCGATATATCAACCTATCGTACGACTCGGGGAATCGCATAACGCAAGCCGTCGACAATATCGGGCGTGTCGTTGGCTATCAGTATGACTCGCAGGGACGTCTGGCTTCCGTTACTGACCCGGACGGCGGTATCGAGCGGTACACGTACGACTCATTGAACAACATGCTCACGGTGGTACGGCCGAATGGCCAGACTATGGTGACGAATGTTTACGACGAAAATAATCGTGTCAGCAAACAGACGTTGGCGGACGGTGGGATCTATCAGTTCGCTTATGCGCTCGACACCTCTGGCAAGGTAACAAAGACGACAATCACCGATCCAAATGGCAACGTTCGAATAATGTCGTTCAATGCGAACGGTTATTCTACGGGGGGAACTTGGGGGTTTGGTAAGCCCGAGGCCCAGACGTTTAGCTACGATCGCGATCAGGCATCTAACCTTTTGCTTTCGTCTACGGATGCGCTGGGTCGAAAGACCAGCTATACGTACGACGTGAAAGGAAACATGACAAGTCGCACGTTGCTGTCTGGGACGGCGCAAGCCCTTACTTCAACTTTCACATACGACCCCACGTTCAACAGACTTAGCACTTTCACCGATCCACTCGGACACACTTTGAGCTACTTGTACGATCCGGTTGGAAATCGGATTGGGGTTACGGATGCACTGAATCGATCCTCAACCTATACGTTCAATCATGTAGGGCAACGCCTAACATCCACAGATCCGTTGGGCCACACGACCTCGTATCAATATCTCGGCGCAGACTTGATTTCGGTAGTTGACCCGCTCGGCCGAGCTTTCACGCGATATCTCGATGCGATCGGACGCCCTCTTTCTATTGTCGATAGCGTCGGCAATCGGACACTCTTCCGGTTCAATGCTCGAGGACTGTTGACGCAGGCCGCGGACGCGCAAGGCGGAGCTATCCACGCGACCTACGATGCCAATGGTAATCTCATGAGTTTCACGGACGCTCGAGGGTCCGTCACTCAGTTCACATACGACGCAAAGGATAGGTTAGCTAGTCGAACGGATCCGTTGCAAGCGACGGAATCATATACGTACGATGGCAATAACAATCTTATTCGGTACGTGGACAGGATCGGTAAGGTGGCCACCTATACGTACGATGCTTTGAATCGTGGCATCGCAGCCAAGTATGGGCAAACATTGGTGGGTGGAAATCTAACGGAACCGGACGCATCAGTAAATAGCACATATGATTATGGCGACCGCTTGACGCAGATAGTTGATACCGCTAGCGGGTCGATTTCGCGATCATACGATGGACTGGATCGACTACTTAGCGAGACGACACCAACCGGCATCGTTTCGTACGGATACGACGCGGCTGGTCGCCGAGTAACCTTTCAGGTTGGTGGGCAGCCTAGCCTATCTTATGGCTATGACGATGCTAACCAGTTGCTGGCTATTATCCAAGGAAACTCGAAGGTTGCGTTCACCTACGACGCTGCTGGTCGACCAAAAACGCTGACAATGCCGAATGGCATCGTCAAAACATATGAATTCAGTGCTGCGGACGAGGTGACGTCGATTGGCTACATCAAGGGCAGTACAGTTATTGGTGCGCTGTCTTACACGTACAACCCTAATGGTCAGCGAGTGGAAGCGAACGGTTCGCTTGCGACGACGCTGATTCCTGCAGGGATGTCGGGTGCAACTTACGATGCCGCCAACCGACTTGTAAACTGGGCCGGATCAACCAAAACCTATGACGCGAATGGGAATCTTGCTTCGGATGGGACGTCAACCTATCAGTGGGATTCGCGCGAGAGGTTAACTTCTATTGGCGGCAGCGTTAATGGTTCATTCTCGTATGATTCATCTGGCCGAAGGGTTGCGAAAACCATAAATGGATCTACAACAAATTTCGTCTACGACGGCGAAAATTTCGTACAGGAGCTAGCCGCTGGATCAGCTTCGGCGACGCGCCTAACAGGGTTATTGATAGATCAATTTTTTACACGCACAGATAGTTTGGGGGCGAGGATTGCTATCACTGATGCACTGGGTAGTACCCTTGCATTGGTGGATGAGAATGGTTTGACAAAAACCACATATTCATATGAACCGTATGGTGGTGCATCGACAGCGGGAGAATCAAATGCAAATTCCACCCAATACGCCGGAAGAGAGAATGATGGATCGGGGCTGTATTACTATCGGAATCGATATTACAGCCCACAAACTTCGAGATTTATCAGCGAAGACTCTATTGATCGCACGAATGGATCGGTAAACGCGTATGCATATGTTCGCGGAAATCCCCTCTCTTTTATTGATCCACTTGGTCTTTACGACATTGAACCGGGGCTCCAGCCGGTTTGTCCTGAGTGCGCACTAATCCCGATTGCGAGAGCTGGAAGAGTCATTGCAGATCTTTGGCCCAGACAGAAGGAACCACAGGCGTGCCCAGGCGCGGACAAGCAGTTTGGGAAGAAATTTGGCGAGCACAAAGACCCTGATTTACCGGGGTATCGAAACAGCAAGGAGTACCGCGATCTGGCGAATGACATATATAATGACTCAAACGCTACGAGAACGACATATCCCAAAGGTGCGCCGAAGTATTCGGGTGAAACACATGTTCAGAGCGGCAATAATTTACTGAGGCTTGACTCGAGCGGAAATTTCAGAAGCCTTTATCCTATAGGGAATCCATAAGATGGCCGAACACTTTAATATTTCGTTGATTTTAAGTGGCGTCGCGGATTCGACTTCGCGTCTAGATACCGTCCTGTCTCTCAGAGACATATATTCGTCGTTATTTGGTGATATCCAGGAGGTTTCCCTGGACAATTACAAAACGACGGAATCGGTACGCGAAGGTTGGCCCAAGGGGGAGGCTCTTGTAAAGACGGGGGCAAATATCCATGAACTCTTGTTTGTTTACGGAAATAAGTTGGGCTGGGACGGATCTCGCAGTAGCATTCATATTGACCAGAACGGTTTTTGTGAGGAATTTTTAATATCCTTACCATTGAAAGATGATGCCGATCTGTCTGACGTAGAATCTCTCTTCTTGGCAACAAAGGATTTTGCTGAAAGCATCTCAAATTCTTTCGTTTTGGCTGCCGGCTGGGAGTTTGAGTGCGAGATCTCCGAGAAAATTGACGATGTCTTGCTCGGCGCTCTTTCTGACGACTCGCTGTGCATGTGGGCCGCCTTCCCTAAGCAATTGATTTCGGGTGTACCTGAGAGATACTCAAAAGTAAGTGAGTCGGCGTCGACGATGTTGCTGAGTCGTGTGTAGATCGAACATGTCGACAAGTTTTGATTAACAGGGTGGATATACGTCGACATGGTACCCGATGAGCCTCCACCGATTTGTCCACCCCTTTGTCAATGGGTTGTTGATGTCCGCGCAGAACTGACCCACTAGAGCTCCAAATTTTCATCGAATTTTGACCCACGTGAATGTATCCCCTGCTCAATCTTTGAGCAGGGGATACAAAGGTGATCACGGTGGGCATATTGGCCAAGATCAGGCGGATGTATTTCCGCGAGAAGGTCCCGCTGCGCGAGATTGCGCGGCGTACGGGCCTGTCCCGAAACACGGTGCGCCGCTGGCTGCGGCAGACTGATACCGTCGAGCAGAATTATCCGAAGCGCGTCAGCCCGAGCGTCATCGACGACTGGGCCGCACAGCTGACAGGTTGGCTGCGTGCCGACAGTCATCGCCCGAAGCGTGACCGGCGCACCGCCCGGTTCATGTTCGAGGCGATCCGCGCCGAGGGTTACGCCGGCAGCTACGGCCGCGTGAGCGCGTCCGTGAGGCGTTGGCACGAGGGGCAGATTGAGGCGCCTCGCAACAAGGCCTTCGTGCCGCTCGCCTTCGAACCCGGCGAAGCCTTCCAGTTTGACCGGAGCTGCGAATACGCTTTTATTGGCGGGCTGCAGCGGCGCCTGGAGGTCGCCCACGTCAAACTTAACTCCAGCCGCGCGTTCTGGCTCGTCGCCTATCCCACACAGAGTCACGAGATGCTGTTCGATGCGAACACCCGCGCAGTCCAGAATGTAAGGCGCATATTGTCGCGTCCGCTGCACGATGGGCGATGTTCTGGTCGTCGCGTGGGCACGGCATGATCGCCGACTATTAGACAACTGGCTGAAGCGACTGACCGCGGAAAACATCGGCGCCCGAGCGCCCGGAAACGGCCCGAAGCCGGTGATGAGACGTCGAACATGGAAGACAGCAAAATTTCGTTTGTCAGCAATCCGGGTCTGATATTGGATCGCGTTGTTGGCGATCACGCAATTCGTCGATCAACATGCGTCGACGGGGCGAACCATACATTTTTTGCCAGGACGTCATGCAACATGGCCTTGTCCAGGCTCAGATCTGCCACCAGTCGTTTCAGCTTCGCGTTTCCTCTTCAAGCTGCCGCAGCCGGCGTAGTTCGGAGGGCTCCAGCCCTCCGAATTTCCTCTTCCAGTTGTAGAACGTCGCTTCGCTGGTCCCGAGCTTGCGACAGATCTCTTCGACCTTCGTGCCCAGCTCCGCCTGCTTCAGTGCAAACGCGATCTGCTCTTCGGTGAACTTGCTCTTCTTCATGGCATGGCCTTCGTGTCCGCTTGGACACATCACGCCGAATTTCTCTACTTCTGATCCGGACTATTTCTTGGGTCAGGGTCAACCGGCGAGTCCACCAACTTACGAGTGGTGTACTCAGCGCGGTACGGTCAGATCCGCCCCGAAGCCATTGGAAACAGCTTCAGCGCATTGTGACCAAGCTGCGACAATTGTCTGGAATCCAGCCCCGACGACAGGCGCAACATGCGCATGTTGCTCTCCATCGTGTCGAAGCATGTGCAAGGCACACCGCAGTCTGAGCCGTAGACGATATGATCGATTCCTGTCATTGCGACAGCGGGTGCGATCGTGTGAACGGATCCAGTCATAGCCGTATCGACGTACAGTCGTGCAAGCTGATTGCGCATTTCCGATTCGGTGAGCATAGAAGCGTTCCTGACCCACGGCTTGGTTCCTAGGAGTACTAACCTTGCAGACAAAGCGGGGAGGGCCGCCCCACAGTGCGCCAGGATAAATCTAACATCCGGATAGCGCCGAAAGATGCCTGTATACAGCATGTCGACTACGGTTCGCGTGGTTTCGAACGCGACCTCGAGTAGTGCGCTTGCACGCCCGAACATTCCGGGGCCATAGGCATTTGGATGTACAAACACTACGGCCTTCCTCCTGTTCAGTTCTGCCCAGACGGGTTCGAGGCGCGTATCGCTCAGGTACATGCCGTTGTAACAGCATGTCATTGCAAAACCGTCGGCCTGAAGCATCGTTGCGGCGTGTTTAATCTCGGCCAATGCCGCGTCCGGGTCGTTGGTAGGCAAGGCGGCGAGAAGACCGAATCGTGACGGATAACGCTTGACGATTGATGCACCAAAGTCATTTGATTTTCTGAGCATATCTGGTGCAAACGGGATGTTGCTTAGCATCTGCATACGAATGCCTAGTCTGTCCATTACATCCAGCGCGCGTTCTACGGACCAGTCAGGCGGCTTCGGCCCAATCCAGTCGTTATTCTGCATGGCATTCCAGCGTGCGTCGCTTTCAGCGGTTGTCATAGGCGGCGTAAAATGTGCGTGGGCATCTATCCAATCTCTCGGCTGCATGTGAACTTCTCCAAAAGTGACTCGCAAATGGTAGAAAACGACGATCGACAGCGCAATCGCGAGAATCGGCCAGAAGATGTCTGTACGCCGCCATGTTCGCAACAACCCGTCCTGATCGGCCCGACGCCAAACCCTGTCTCGGTGCGGATCGTGAACTTTCCAGCCGGAACTGTTTTCGTGCCACAAGCGGCGCCTTGGGGCAAGTTTCTGTTTTCGGTGAGCGGCGTCGTTGAATTTGCTATTGAAGGCCGGCGATATCTCTCGCCACCTGCTTACGCGCTTTGGATTCCTCCGTTCATCGAGCATGAGTCGAGGGCACGCCAAGCAACCCGATACGCAGCTGTGTATATCGCACAAGCACGATGCGATTCATTGCCGAGAGAAGTGACTGCATTGCGGTGCACCGATATTCTGCTTGCGATTGTTCAGAATTTGGCGGCCCGCTCAATCGAGGTTCCGGTTTCGATGGAGGACTTGCGCCTCGCGAATGTTCTAGTTGATCAAGTACGCATCGCTCCTCCATTTGATGGCTTTCTCCCGTTCGTCAATGAACCAGCGATTGCGCGCATCATGACTGCTATTGTTCAAACACCGGGAGACAGGCGAAGTCTGGCGCAGTGGGCTGAGGAGGAGGGGCTAAGCGAACGGAGCCTGTCGCGGCACTGGCGAGAACTTGCTGGCGTGTCGTTCCATGAATGGCGCCAGCGGGCCAAACTCGTTGCGGCACTAGCGATGCTCGAAGAAGACTATTCGAGTGATGAAATCGCTCGACGGCTGGGTTACAACAGTTCCTCGGCGTTCATCGCGATGGTCAGGCAAATGACAGGCACTAGCCCGGAACGCTTGAGGTCGACGAACCGGCATCGTGGTCCATAGTCGTAGTCGTCGGGATCAAGTGTCAGTTTGAATGTAAGCAATGGAAAGTCGATGCCGTTGTGTAAAAATCGCAGCAGGCCGATGCTTACGCCGGGTTCGATCAACTGTTTGCGAGCGGCGAGATCCACGAAACGGCATGCTGAGATCACGCGAGGCTGTACATCTACGATGTTCACGCGCGCACGCCGACTTCGGATATGGTCCTGTTTCTGTTTTCCTATCGCACTGCGCGGTACATCGCGGGCCCAACGATCAGCTCGACGGCCATTCGTATCGAGAGCGAGCGCCTTCACCTTGCGCTGCTCAATGCGCTCCCGGACCTTCTTATCCATTGATCTCTTTACCGCTTTCCGGTCATTTCTGGGCGCCGTACAGCACCGAATAGATTTCTTGCTGTCGCTCGTACCGCCGTAGCGCCAGTTCACCATCGTCAGCAGCCTTTGCTATTCCGAGAGCGCCGAGGTACGAAAACTTAACGCAGTGTCCGGGATTGATTGACCACTACAGAGAGGACCGTGACCAAGGTGACGCGCCAAGCGCGAAGCGCTATCGAAGCCAGCCGTAAAGGAGCGGGTATGGCACAACAGGGGGCAGTGTGGATGCTGTCGGGAGGGGATCTTCGGAACGATCTTCCATTTTTCGGCACAATCGGCTTTATCTTCGGCCTGATTCAATGGTTCGGTTACCGCTACTTCAACAAATCCAACGTTGGCACTGATCTCTTGGTGGAGCACATCGCCTTCAATTCGCTGCTGATGACCGTGATGTTCCTTTGGTTCGCCAAGTGGGCTGTCGAGCGGCTTTGCATCACGCAGGATCGACCGCTTCTCCGTGCGCTGATAGCGCACGTCAGTACTCGCGCCGTAGCCCTTGCCTCGGTCGCGGCTGCGACCGTCATCGGTTTCGGGGCGGCCGCCGCTGTATCCCACAATATTGGCCCGGCCCTGTGGACATGGTATTTCTCACTGTACCTCGTTGCGATGGCCGAGATCGCCGCGAATCCGTTCTTTGGGCCGAATCACTCCAGGCTGTATCGCTGCTCGATGGTCATCGTCATTGTCTCGCCCGTCGCCGCTTCATTCATGCGTTGAGACGAGCCGTCTCCGAAGTGTTGGGCGACATCTGTCACGTGTGGCGCACCGACGCCGCGCTAGACGGTGGTGAGCAAACCAATTGTGACAAGCTGTGGCGAAGCCAACCAATCGCGTAAGGCGCGCGATGAACGAAAACCGCTATGTCCCAAAAGCAGAAAGAGATCGAGCAGGTGCTGAAAGGTGTTCGGGATGGGACACAGACCGGGACCTAAAATCGCCACGCACTGCGGACGTGCAACGAATCGGTAGGCGGGCAGTCTGATCGGGTTCTTCTTTCACTTGCCGCACGGATGGGCAGCCCGCCCCGAAAGCGGGCGGCCTAATCGTGAGGAGCGAAGCGGGATCGTGCCTCGGCACGGCGACAGACCGCGCAAAGAAGTCGGCAACTGCTTCGCTCAATGCAAGTCAGGCGGTACGTAGTGAACCCCGAATTGCTCCGCCAGTTGCGCGAGCCGCCGATCGCGCGTCCAGAGCCGGGTGCTCGGAGTCAACAGCACCGATGCCAGCAGCGTGCAATCCACGGCACCGCATCCGCGCCCATACAGCCGTTCCCGCTCGATCCAGTCCGCTACTTCGCCTGACGTCGCGAGGCGCGTTTGGCGTAGTAACGCGAGATCTCCCAGCGTTCGCGCCCGCGGTTCGGGCGGCGTCCCGCACGTGAGCTCAAGTATCACCAGTGGATGTGTAAGGACGTTATCGATGCGCAGAAGTTGGATAAGCGCCGGTAGTGGCCGCCGGAAATGCTCGACCCACACGGAGGTGTCGACCAACACACTCATCGGGAGGTTACCTCAGGAGCGCGGCGCGGGACATCTGCCATGTCGGGCGCGCGACCGCCCAGAGCGGCCAGGCGTTGGCCGGCCTGGACACGCACGAAGGTTTCAAGTGCCGCCCGGAACAGGTCAGCCGGCGGCATGCCCGGTTCGGCGAGTTCGAGTGCGCGCGCATAGAGAGTGTCGTCGACGGTGACGGTGGTACGCATGATGGCTCCTTTGATGCGTTTTTGCATCAATTCTAGCATCAATTCAACAGCGGCTCAGTCGCTGATAAACGGATCACCTGCCGGCCTGAACTGGGGCCGTGACACTTTCGTGGGCGAAGAGGGCCGCGAACTGACCGAATGTTGCGCTGCACAACGGCGCCCGCTATAATTTCCTGTTCCCCTTTCTGCGCGCACCAGAATCCGCGAGAGGCATTCCTGCCTCGACTGTCCGTGCGCCATCCCACGATCTCGTTCGCACCCAACAGGCTTGACCAGCCTGTCACGCCCGCGGCGATCGTCGGCCAACTTGTCGAGGAGAATGTATTGGCAAACCCAGTTCGCGACGGCTCAGCATCTCGTGTGATCGCGGTCACGTCAAAGACCAGCCGCCGCACCCCAAAGGAAAAGACGTCGGGCGTCGCAACACCGCTGGACGTGGTATCGATGGCGCGCCAGGACGAGGAGCGTCAACGGCAGATGCGCGCGCTGATCGCCCTGGGCCGTGAGCGCGGCTATCTGACCCACGCGGACATCAACGATCACCTGCCCGACAACTTTACGCAAACGGCTGCGATGGAAACGATCGTCAGCACGTTCAGCGACATGGGGGTGGCCGTCTACGAGCAGGCGCCGGACGCGGAGACGCTCTTGCTGAGCGACGCCGCGCCTGCCGCAGCATCCGATGATCAGGCAGACGAGGAAGCGGAAGCCGCACTGTCGACCGTCGATTCCGAATTCGGCCGCACGACCGATCCGGTCCGGATGTACATGCGTGAAATGGGTGCCACCGAATTGCTAACCCGCGCGGGCGAAATCGAGATCGCAAAGCGTATCGAAGGCGGCCTGCAGGACATGATTCAGGCAATCGCCGCGTGCCCGTCGGTTGTGTCGACGGTTCTTGCCGATGCGGGCCGAATCGCTGCTGGCGGACTGCGTATCGACGAACTGGTCGATGGCATCAGCGACGCCGCGGAAGAAGGTGAGGTGGCCCTGGAGTCCGATGACGCCGAGGTGGAAGAGCACGCCTCCGACGATGACACGGACGGCGACGACGTTGATGCGGACGCTGGGGATTCCGAGAAAGCGAACGCGGCCCGCCTCGAAAATCTCACGAACGACAGCCTTGCGATTTTTGCGCGCGTGCGTGCCCTGTTCGAGCAGTTGCTGGATGCGTCCGCTACCGGTAAAGCGCATTCCGCAGCCGTTGTGCAAGTGCGCGCGGAGATTCAGCGCGAACTCGTGCCGATCCGCTTCACCGCAAAAACGATCGACCGCCTGTGTGTCAGCGTGCATGAACAGGTGGCCGAGGTTCGTGCAATCGAGCGCAGCATCCTGGCGATCGCTGTCGACCGTTGTGGCATGTCACGCGAGGCGTTCGTCGAGTTGTTTCCGGGCCACGAGACCGACCTTGAATGGACTAGGCGCACGGCGGCGACTTCGCGACAGTGCGGCGCGGCACTCGAGCGGCATCTGCCGGCCATCCAGGCAGAGCAGCACAAGCTCATCGACATCGAGGCCAAGGTCTCTCTGCCACTCCAGCAGCTCAAGCAGATCAACCGCCAGATGAGTACCGCAGAGCTGAAAATGCGGCAGGCCAAGCGGGAGATGATCGAAGCGAACCTGCGTCTTGTCATCTCGATTGCCAAGAAATATGTGAACCGCGGCATGCAGTTCCTGGATCTGATCCAGGAAGGCAACATCGGCCTGATGAAGGCGGTGGACAAATTCGAATACCGGCGCGGCTGGAAGTTCTCGACTTACGCGACCTGGTGGGTCCGGCAGGCAGTCACGCGTGCGCTTGCCGATCAGGCGCGCACCATTCGCGTGCCGGTCCACATGATCGAGACGATCAACAAGCTGAACCGGATTTCGCGTGAATACCTGCAACAGACCGGGCAGGAAGCGCCTCCCGCCGTCCTCGCTGAGCGTATGGAGATGCCCGAGGAGAAAGTGCGCAGCATCCTCAAGATCGCCAAGCAACCTGTGTCGCTCGAAACTCCGGTGGGCGACGATGCCGACGCGACGCTAGGCGACATGATCGAGGATGCGTCCGCGAGCTCACCGGTCGAGGCCGCGACTCATGCGAACATGCGCGCAGCGATCGATGAGGCACTTGACGGGCTGTCGCCGCGCGAGGCCAAGGTCTTGCGGATGCGATTCGGGCTCGACACGACTTCTGATCACACGCTTGAAGAGGTCGGCAGGCAGTTCGACGTGACCCGTGAGCGGATCCGCCAGATTGAGAGCAAGGCGATGCGCAAGCTGATGCATCCCAGCCGAGCGGACAAGTTGAGGCCCTTTCTCGAGCGTTGAGCAAGGACCGAAGTGCGCCACATTCCTCTTTCGACACCCCGCTTCAGACCCGCAGCGATCACGCATCGGCGTGATCGCTGCCTTGACGGGCCGGGTTCGCGGCACGAAGGAGAACTTAGACCGGCTTGATGTTCGCGGCCTGTTCGCTTAGCGCAAGCGGTGACGCAAGTGTATTGCGGCTGTCGAGCTCACGCCGCTGCCGTTACCAACACGTCCGAATCGGAGTTGATCGATGGACTTTCTATGGCCCACCCGCAAACCGCTAGCGCAGACAGGTGGCGATTGACGACTCGCATTTATCTATGCGGCCTATAGCGATCCGATCGCAGCGGATCTGGCCTGCACGATGTAGTCGCACGTTTTTGTCCCAATATGTGGCGCGGCATGATGTTTCACCTGATGTGCACGAGCAGCGTGTAGGCCGGCGCTAGTTGCTCGAACCACCGATGGTCGCTGCCGTCTATCTGCACCAGTTCGCCCAGACACGCACGCCGTGCCCGCGGCTGATAAACCTTCAGCGGCCGCTGCCGGCGCGGAATCCATAGGCCGGAGGCCATTATCAGTGTACGAACTGTCTCGACGGCCAGTTCGATGCCGTGACATTCCCAGAGCTTCTCGCAGGCCAGTGTCGGTCCGAAATCGGCGTAGCGATCGCGGATGATCGACAGCGCCCGGTCGGCGTCTCCTGGGTCCAGACGGCGGTTGCCGTATCCCGACACCAAACCCGCAGGACCGTGCTCAAGCAGCCGGCGAATCTGTCGTGTCGTTAATTCCAGCCGTTCCGCTGCACGCCATGGCTTGAGCTTGCCGTCCGCTACGTCCTGAATGACCTTGAATCGGTCCAGTTCGAGCATCGTGATCCGATCCGTGGCAACCATCGTAGCCTCCGGCGCCGGCCCCCGGCGGCAGAGTAGCGTACGTGGCAAGAAAGCGGACATCTCAATCTAGCCGCCACAGAACAAAAAATCCATCATATATATTATGTAAAATCAAGTGGCCAACAAAGCCGGCAGTGCCGTCAGGTTGAATGAGACTGACGGCCTGTCCATCGATCGAATCGCACAGTCACTCCGCTGTTGCACCCGCACCGTCCGGCACTACGTCGCCGGTCGCTCGCCGATTCCATGTCATCGCATCGAGCTACTTAGGTTGCTTGCACGCGAAGCGGATGCGCCGGCCTCCCGCGCCATCGCCGCCTCTATGGTCGAACAACCAGCCGTTGTAGGGGTAACCTTGATCTCCGTGCAATTTTCCGGTTAGAGCGATCTGGACTGCATGCGGGGTTGCGCCCCGCCGCCTCTAAATATTTGTTTAAAATCAAATGGTTGCTGTCTGTTTTTCAAGCCAGCGGGCTACAGACATACCATCCAACCAACGAGTAACAAGAAATGAAGGCGCGGAAAAGGGCGTGTGGGTCGCCCGCAAGGTGATGCACCGTCATCGCAACGCTTGTCGGCCCGGTTGCCGACGCGAACGAGGCGAATTTCGTAGCAACAGTCGCCTGGCGCGTCAACGGCATCGTCTCGGTGACGAACAAGTTGCAATTCGACGATCAGCCTTTGTGAGGTGAACGCGGCCACTATCTTCTTGCAACGATATGTTCATGGCGGTCATCAATCGATGCTATGTGAGGATCCACGGCCGACCTCGAATGAGAGGGGGACTCGCCCCCGCCGCGACCAACCCCGCGTTGTAACGTGATGAAGCAATTTCCGCCTCCTGCCTACGGTGAAGTATTCGCAACAGTCTCATCATCAAATCGTGTGGGGTACCCCCCGTTCTAGCAATGTTCGGGCGATCTGCGCAAGGCGTCGCGGGGGAGTGAATACGAGCTAGCGATCACGCTGCTGTCTTGAGCGCAGGCGCCGGCGCGGCGCCCGCCGCGTCATACCCGGCAATCGCAAGCGCGAGCACGGGATTCAGGCTGTCAACCATCGCACTGGGGATCAGGATCGTCGCGCCGCGTTCCTTCGTCGTTTCGTAGATGATGTTCATCGCTCGCAACTGAAGCGCACCTGGATGATTTTCGTAGACCTGCGCCGCTTCGACGAACTTGGTCGCGATCTCGGCCTCCGCCGAGCCGAGGATCACACGTGCCTGCTTTTCGCGCTCGGCTTGCGCCTGGCGCGACATCGAATCCTGCAGCGCGACTGGGATCGCAACATCGCGGGTCTCGACCGAGCGGACGGTCACGCCCCAATCCACGGTCTTTCTGCCGATCTCGTCGCGCAGGTGCATGTCGGCCGCCTTGCGATCCGACAACAAGGCAGCCAGCATCGATGCCCCGATCATTTCCCGCAGCGAGGTTTGCGCAACGCGGTCGATTGCCTGCCGGTAGTCGGTGATGGCGAGCGCGGCTTTCTGCGCGTCATGGACGTGCCAGAAAATCACGGCGTCGACGTTGACGGGCACGGTGTCCTTGGTCAGCGCTTGTTCGGCGTTGAAGGCGGTGGTTTGAATGCGTTCGTCGATGATCGCGACAACATTGTCCAGGATTGGAATGATCATGAAAAAACCGGCACCCTTGACGCTTTGCAGCTTGCCAATCCGCAGGATCACGAACTTCTCCCAGACGTTGGCGACCCGCACGGACAGTGCGATCAGGACCGCGACGATGAAAAGGGGGGCCGCAAGATACAGGTGGCCCCACGCGCCGATGGCGAATGCCGCGAGGACGAACGCGGCAGATAACACGAGTGTGATGGGATTCATGGTGACGCTCCGTTTCGGTGACGACAACCTGGCGCATGAGCGATGACGCGCACTGCATCTCGGGTCGTCTGGGGCGTTCTGGCAACAGGGGCAGAGGCCCTGATGCGAGCGTGCGCCCTATCGCCATGCCGATCGGTACGGTGCCGTACCTCGATCGCGCGCGCTGCGCTTGCGTGACCGGATAACGAAATATCGGGCGATCCGGTGTGTGAACGACGTGCAGCGCACCACGAAACGCTTCCCGGAGACTGTTCTTCAGCGTACCGACTCGACGAGCCTCCGCGATGCACGATGACGTTTGTCACGTTCTTCAGCCGGGAGCCGTTAATGAAATATCCGATCTACATCACGCAGCATGGGCAGCCCCGCTATCGCGGCGCGCTTCCGGATTTCCCCGAGGTCGGTGTGGAGGGCGACTCGTATGGCGAGCTGCAAGCGGCCGCCGAGCAACGGGTCATGGCCCGCTACGACCGCTCCGCGCGTCTCGTTCCGCCACCGACCACGGACATATCGGTATTGCAGGCGTCGGAAGTCGATGCCGGGGACGGGATCTGGCGGTTCATCGATCTCGACCTGAGCCGGATGACGTCGAGTTCCGTGCGCATCGAGCTGTGCTTGCCGAAGCGCATCGTGCACGACATCGATCGGACGGCGAACGCGCTGCATACGACTCGCGATGCCTTCGTGTCGCTGGCGTGCGAGAACGCAGCCGTCCGATCCGCGCAGCACGGGGCGTTGCGGTGCGAACCCATCGCGAAATCGCTGTCGGAAGCGGCCTGACGGCCCGGGCGTGCCGGGCATGAAGCCGCTGCGGATGGTGCGGCGATGGGGGAGGAAGCGCCTTGAAGATTCACGTTGCGCGTGTGTCGCGACGCCGGACATCGCCATGGAGCAATTCCCGGCCGATTCGCGAGGAGTTCTTCGGCGAGGAGCGACTGGCGCAGCATGCGGGCAGCCTGGCTCGCGCGCAGAAGGTGTTGCCTGGCGTGATCTCGGGCCCGTCGCTCGCCACACGGCTGAAAGACAATGCGGATCATCTGCTGAAGGCCTATCAGAACACGGCGGCCGCAGACGCACGCGGCGAAGAGATCATGCCTGCCGCGGAGTGGCTGCTCGACAACTACTATCTTGTCGCGGAACAGGTGCGGCAGATCCGGGACGATCTCTCCCCGCGTTATTACCGCCAACTGCCCAAGCTCGGCAACGGCCCGTTCGCCGGTTATCCGCGCGTGCTCGAGATCAACTGGGCCTTCGTCGCCCATACCGACAGCCGTTTCGATCCCGACGCGCTATGCCGTTTCATGCTTGCCTATCAGGCCGTGGAACCGCTGACGATCGGCGAACTATGGGCGGTGGCGATCACGCTGCGGATCGTGCTGATCGAAAATCTGCGGCGGCTCGCGGATCAGATCATCGACGACCGGCGCGCGCGGCTCGACGCCGACGCGCTCGCGGATCGCCTGCTCGGCGAACGCGGGCAGGCGCGGGCGGAGACGGAGCCGCTCGTCGCGCGTTATGAGCAGGTGGTATCGCACGATGCGTTCGCGGTGCAGTTGATCCAGCGGCTGCACGATCCCGATCCGGCCGTCGCGCCGGCACTGGCGTGGCTGCATCGGCACCTGGCAGCGCGCGGCGCGACGCCGGACCAGATCGTCGCCTCCGTCAACCACGAGCAGGGCGCCGCCAGCCTCACCGTGCGCAACGTGATCACCAGCATGCGGCTGATTTCGGAGGTGGACTGGACCGAGTTGTTCGAGCGCATCAGTCTGGTCGATCAGGTGCTGCGCAGCCACCCGGGTTTCGCGGAGATGGATTTCCCCACGCGCAATCTGTATCGCGACGCGGTTGAGGCGCTTGCCCGCGGCGCGCCCGTCAGCGAGCTCGAGATTGCCCGTCGCGTCGTCTCCGATGCCGCGGCACAGGGGCCGAGCCACGCGCCGGCCGCCGGCGCGATGCCTGGCCGCGAGGCGGACCCCGGTTACTACCTGCTGGCGGACGGCCGCGCCGCATTCGAAGCGGAGATCGGCTATCGGCCGCCCGTTGCGTTATGGTTGCGGCGCCTCACCCGCCACGCCGGCCTCGGCGGGTATCTCGGTCGAATCGGGCTGATTGCCGCGCTGCTGCTGACGGGCATGCTGGCATGGCTCGCTTGCATCGAGCCGCCCGGTCAGTGGCTGATCCGGCTCGGCGTCGCCGGCCTGCTACCCGCGCTGGATGCCGCGGTCGCGCTCGTCAATCGCGGCGTGATGCGCGATGTCGGCGCGAAGATCCTGCCAGGCCTCGCATTGCTCGACGGCATTCCGCCGGACCTGCGCACGATGGTCGCCGTGCCGGTGCTGCTGACGACGGAAGCTGTGCTCGACGAGCAGATCGAGCAACTGGAAATTCATCATCTGGCGAGCCCCAACGGCGCGCTTTACTTCGCTTTGCTCTCCGACTGGATGGACGCGTCCACGCCGCACGCCGACAGCGACGACGGGCTGCTGGCATCCGCGACGGAGGGCATCGACCGGTTGAATCGCCTTTATCCGGCTGCGCCGGGCGAAGGCGAGCGCTTCCTGCTGCTGCACCGCAAGCGCGTATGGAACGATGGCGAACGGTGCTGGATGGGCTGGGAGCGCAAGCGCGGCAAGCTGCACGAGCTGAACCGGTTGCTGCGCGGCGCATCGGACACGACGTTCATCGCGGCGGCCGGCCGGACGCCGCACGTGCCGCCGGACGTGCGCTACGTGATCACGCTCGATGCCGATACGCGGTTGCTGCGCGATACCGTGCGCCGCCTGGTCGGCAAGATGGCGCACCCGCTCAACCGGCCGGTATTCGATTCGGCAAGCCGGCGCATCGTCGGCGGCTACGGCGTCCTTCAGCCGCGCGTCACGTCGTCGCTCGCGAGCGGCGACGAGGGTTCGCTGTTCCAGCGCGTGTCGTCGAGCGCGCACGGCATCGATCCTTACGTGTCGGCCGTATCGGATGTCTATCAGGATCTGTTCGACGAAGGCTCCTATGCGGGCAAGGGCATCTACGACGTCGATGCGTTCGAGGCGGTGCTCGCCGGTCGCGTGCCGGAGAACGCGGTGCTCAGTCACGATCTGTTCGAAGGTATTTTCGCGCGGGCCGGACTGGCGTCGGATATCGAGGTTGTCGAAGCGTCGCCGTCCCGCTACGACGTCGCCGCGAGCCGCCTGCACCGATGGGCGCGCGGCGACTGGCAGCTCCTGCCCTGGTTGCTGTTCGGCCACGAACCGTTGACGGCGGTCGGCCGCTGGAAGATGCTGGACAACCTGCGCCGCACACTCACGGCGCCCGCCATGCTGGTCGCGCTACTGGCCGGATGGATGCTGCCGCTCCCCGTATCGCTCGCCTGGAGCGCCTTCGTGCTGGTGACGATCGCGCTGCCGTTCCTGTTGCCTGTATTGAGCGGGCTGGTGCCGCGCTGGCGGCGCACGCACGTGAAGATGACCACGCGCAGCGTGCTCCATGCATGGTCGATGGAGTTGCGGTTCGCGTTGACGCGGTTCGGCCTGTCGATCGTCATGTTGCCGCAGCAGGCGTGGTCGATGGGCGACGCGATCGCGCGTACGCTGTTTCGTGTGGCGATCAGCCGTCGCCATCTGCTCGAATGGACCACGGCGGCCGCAGCGGGTGCGCGCGACCGGCGGACCCTCGCGCCCACCTATCTGCAAATGCGCGGCGGCGTGACGCTCGCGCTGCTTGTCGCGGCTGCCAGCCTGATGGCGGGCTGGCGCTTCGATCGTCATACGGGCTGGCTGGCCGTGCCGTTCGTACTCGTCTGGCTTGCCGCGCCGGTGATCGCGTATTGGCTGAGCCGCGCACCACGGTCGGCGGGCGAGCTGGCGGTGACTCCGCACGATGCGCGTCAACTGCGGCGCGACGCGCGCCTGACCTGGCGTTTTTTCGAGACGTTCGTGACGGCGGACGATCAGATGCTGCCGCTGGACAATTTCCAGGAGGACCCGAAGCCCGTCGTCGCGCACCGGACTTCGCCCACCAACATCGGGTTGTACCTGCTGTCCGCCGTCAGCGCCCGCGAGTTTGGCTGGCTCGGTACGCTGGACGCGGTGTCGCGGCTGGAGGCGACCGTCGCGACGATGCGGCTGATGTCACGCTATCGCGGCCACTTTTATAACTGGTACGACACGCGCGACCTGCGGCCCCTCGAGCCGAAGTACGTGTCGTCGGTCGACAGCGGCAATCTTGCCGGCCACCTGATCGCCCTCGGCAACGGTTGCCGGGCCTGGGCGAATCAGCCCGCCGGTGTGGGGTGGCAGGCCGCGTACGAAGGGATCGGTGACACGCTCGCGCTGTTGCGCAAGGCAGTGTGCCGCGATGGCGATGCCCGGACGACCTTGCACGGCGAATTCGAGCGGGCCGCGACCGAGCTGGATGAGACGCTCGCCGCGCCGGCCCGGGAAGTCGGCGCCCCGGACGGCCCCGCCGCGCCGGAATGGTCCGGGATCACGATCCTCACCGCGACGGTCGCCGATGTCGCGCGCGCGCTGACGGACGAGGTCGGCGGGGTGCGGGGCGGCGACGTCGACGACGTGCTGTTTTGGGCGCAGGCGCTGGAGCACGCGGTGCAGGGGCATTGCCGCGACGCGACGCGCACGCCGGACGAAGCGGACGTGCTGAACAAGCGCCTGCATGCGCTGGCCGATACCGCGTTGCAGATGGCCTATGCGATGGAGTTCGGCTTTCTGCTCGACCCGGTGCGCAATCTGCTGTCGATCGGTTACGCGGTGGCCGACGGACGGCTCGATCCGGGCAACTACGATCTGCTGGCATCGGAGGCGCGCCTCGCGAGTTTCGTCGCGATCGCGAAGGGTGATGTCCCGGCGCGGCACTGGTTCCGGCTCGGCCGCCTGGCGACGCCGATCGGGCACGGCGCGGCGCTGATCTCGTGGTCGGGATCGATGTTCGAATACCTGATGCCGTCGCTCGTGATGCGTGCGCCGGACAGCAGCCTGCTCGCGCGCACCAATCAGCTGGTGGTGCGTCGCCAGATCGCCTACGGCGACGGGCTGCGCCTGCCGTGGGGCATGTCCGAATCGGCGTACAACACGCGCGACATCGAGCTGACCTATCAGTATTCGAGCTTCGGCGTGCCGGAGTTGGGGCTCAAGCGCGATCTCGACCAGAACCTGGTGGTCGCGCCCTATGCGACCGCGCTCGCGGCGATGGTCGCGCCGGACGCCGCCGCGCGCAACTTCGAGCGGTTGCGTGCAGCCGGCGCGTGCGGGCGCTTCGGCTTCTACGAAGCGCTCGACTACACGCCCGCGCGCGTGCCGGAAGGCATGCCAGTTGCGATCGTGCGGGCATTCATGGCGCATCACCAGGGCATGTCGATCGTGTCGATCGCCAATGCACTGCTGGGCGGGCGCATTCGCGCCTTCTTCCATGGCGAGCCGGCCGTGCGCGCCACCGAGCTGCTGTTGCAGGAACGGGTGCCGGGCCGGGTCGCGGCAGGGCGGCCGCGGATCGACGCGAGCCCCGCCGGCAGGATGCATGGCGTCGACGCCGGCGTTGCACGGCGCCTGCTGTCGGCGGACGATCCCGCGCCCGTCACGCATCTGCTGTCCAACGGCCGCTACGCCGTGATGCTCACGGCCGCAGGCTCCGGCTACAGCCGCCGCGACGATCTGGCCGTCACGCGCTGGCGGGAAGACGCGACGCGCGACGATTGGGGTAGCTATCTGTATCTGCGCGACGCCGAGAGCGGCGAGGTCTGGTCGGCCACGTGGCAACCCACCGGCGTGGTGCCGGACAGCTACGAAGTGACGTTCACCGAAGATCGCGCCGAGTTCGTGCGCCGCGACGGCACCTTGACGACGTCGCTTGAGGTAGTGGTATCTGCCGAGGACGATGCGGAAGTGCGGCGGGTGTCGGTGGCCAATACCGGCTCCCGGCCACGCGTGATCGAATTCACGTCCTACGCGGAAATCGTGCTCGCTCCGCCCGCCGCCGATCATGCCCATCCCGCATTCTCGAAACTGTTCATTGAAACCGAGTACGTGCCGGCGTCCGGCGCGATTCTGGCGACGCGGCGCAAGCGCGCGCCGAACGAGGCGGAAGTTTGGGCCGCGCATCTGGCCGTGACCTCCGGCGAAACCGTCGGCGCGGAAGAATTCGACACCGATCGATTGCGCGTCATCGGACGCGGGCGCAGCGTTCGCCTGCCGCTTGCGCTGACCGAACAGCGTGCGCTGGGCGCTTGCGAAGGCGCGGTACTGGACGCGGCGTTCACGCTGCGGCAGCGGCTGCGCATCGAGCCGGGCGCGAAGGCGAGCATCGTCTATTGGACCATCGTCGCGGATTCGCGCGCGCAGCTGCTCGACCTGGTCGACAAGCATCGCGACGGCGAATCGTTCGCGCGGGCGGCGATGCTCGCGTGGACCCAGGCGCAGGTGCAGCTGCGGCATAGCGCGGTGAGCCTCGACGAGGCCGCGTTGTTCCAGCAACTGGCCGGATACATGCTCTACAGCGATGCGTCGATGCGGCCGGGGTCCGCCGCGCTGATACGCCATGCGGCGGCGGTGTCCGCGGCGGGCGGCGTGGGCGCGGCGCCGCTATGGACCCATGGCGTATCGGGCGATCTGCCGATCCTGCTGGTGCGGATCGACGACATCGAGCACATCGCGATGGTGCGGCAGCTGATCCGCGCGCACGAGTACTGGCGGATGAAGCGGCTCGAGGTCGATCTGGTCATCATCAACGAGCGCGCGGCGTCGTACGTGCAGGATTTGCAGGCGGCGCTCGAGGGGCTGGTGCGGACCCGGCAGCAGCCGGACGAAGCCGGGCGCGGCAGTATTTTCGTGCTGCGCGAGGATCTGATGGCGGCAGCGGCGCGCGCGCTGTTTCCGGCGGTCGCGCGCGCCGTGCTCGCCGCGCGCAACGGCCGGCTGGTGGACCAGTTGCGGCGCCTCGCGGGTTCACCGCTGCCCACGCGACCGGATCCCGCGCGCGCGCCGCTGCCGCCGCCCACGATTGCGCCGCCGAAGGGCGCGCAGGCCGGCGCCGGTCTCGAGTACTTCAACGGAATCGGCGGTTTCGCGCGTGGCGGCCGCGAATACGTCGTGATCCTGCAGCCCGGTCAATGCACGCCGATGCCGTGGGTCAACGTCGTCGCGAATCCCTCGTGCGGCTTCCTGACGTCGGCGGAGGGGGGCGGCTATACCTGGGTGACGAACAGCCGCGAGCATCCGCTGACGCCGTGGTCGAACGACCCGGTCACCGATCCGCCGAGCGAAGTGTTCTACATCCGCGACGACGAGACTGGCGTGCGCTGGGGGCCGCAAGCGGCCTCGATCGGCGACGACGCGCCGGGCGCGACCGCTTTCGTGGCGAGTCATGGCCAGGGCTACAGCCGGTTTGCGCATTCCGCCGCCGACGTCGCCGTCGAGTTGCTGCAGTTCGTGCCCCTGGCCGATCCTGTCAAGATTTCCCGCCTGACCTTGCGCAACCTGTCCGACCGGACTCGCCGGCTGTCCGTCGCAACCTATGCGGAGTGGGCGCTGGGTGCGTCGCGCACCGTCGCGGCGCCGCACACCGCGAGCGAGATCGATCAGCCGACCGGCGCGCTGTTTGCCCGAAACGACTGGAGTCAGGTGTATCGCGGCAGGGTGGCGTTCGCCGATTTATGCGGCCTGCAAACCTCGTGGAGCGCGGACCGGCGCGAGTTCATCGGCCGCAATGGCGTCCTGAGCGATCCCGCCGGTTTTCCGGGCAGGGCCGGCGCGTCGCCGTTGTCGGGCCGCGTCGGCGCCGGGCTCGACCCGTGTGCCGCGTTGCAGACCACGGTCGATCTCGAACCCGGCGGCAGCGTCGAAATCGTCTTGCTGCTCGGCGAAGGTGCCGATGCGGCAACGGCACGACAGTTGATCGCGCATTACCGTCAGGCGGATCTCGACACGATATTCGCCGCCGTGACGGCGTTCTGGGACGAGACGCTCGGCGCCGTTCAGGTCGAAACGCCTGATCGCGCGATGGACCTGATGCTGAACCGCTGGCTGTTGTACCAGACGCTGTCGTGCCGGATCTGGGCGCGTGCAGGCTTCTATCAGGCGAGCGGCGCGTACGGTTTTCGCGACCAGCTGCAGGACGGTATGGCGCTCGCGGCCGTCCGCCCGGCCCTGACGCGCGAGCATTTGCTGCGGGCGGCGGCGCGCCAGTTTCCGGAGGGCGACATGCAGCACTGGTGGCTGCCGGAAAGCGGCAGCGGCGTACGCACGCGAATCTCTGACGATCGCGTCTGGCTCGCCCATGCGGTCGCGCACTACGTCGACGTCAGCGGCGACCGCGCGATTCTCGATGTATCGATCCCGTTCATCGACGGACGACCGCTGGCCGCCGACGAGCAGGACGCGTTCTTCATCCCGCGCATCTCAGAGACGAGCGCGTCGCTGTTCGAGCATTGCGTGCGCGGGCTGGAGTCCTGTCTGGCGCATTTCGGCGAGCATGATCTGCCTCTGATCGGCACGGGCGACTGGAACGACGGCATGAACAGGGTCGGCGAGGCCGGACGGGGCGAAAGTGTCTGGCTCGGGTGGTTCCTGCATGCGACGCTCACGGCGTTCGTCCCGCTCGCCACGGCGCGCGGTTCGAGCCAACTGGCTGTGCGTTGGTCGACGCGCGCCGGCGCGTTGCGCGATGCGCTCGCCGATGCGGGATGGGACGGTGAGTGGTATCGGCGCGGCTACTTCGACGACGGTACGCCGCTCGGCTCGGCCGGCAACGCCGAATGCTCGATCGACGCGATCGCGCAGTCGTGGAGCGTGCTGTCGCGCGCGGCGGACCCGATGCGCGCCGCTCGGGCAATGGACGCGCTGGAAGCGCAGTTGATCCGCCGCGACGATGGCCTGGCCCTGCTGTTCGCTCCACCGTTCGATCATTCGCAGGTCGATCCCGGTTATATCAAGGGCTATCCGCCGGGCATTCGGGAGAACGGCGGCCAGTACACGCATGCGGCCACGTGGTCGGTGCTCGCGTTCGCGCAAATGGGCGACGGCGATCGCGCCGCGAATCTGTTCGCGCTGCTCAATCCGGTCAATCGCAGCCGCACGCGCAGCGGCGCGAATCGTTATCGGGTCGAGCCGTACGTGGTCGCGGCCGACGTCTATTCCGTCGCGCCGCATATCGGCCGGGGCGGATGGACCTGGTACACCGGCTCGGCGGGCTGGCTGTATCGTGCGGGCGTCGAAGGGCTGCTCGGCCTGCGCAGGCATGGCGACATGCTGTCGATTCAGCCGTGCATCCCGCGATCCTGGCCGGGTTTCAGGGCCACGCTGCGTCACGGCGCGTCGCACTACGACATCGTCGTCGAAAATCCGGGCGGCGCCAGCGGCGGCGTCGCCCGCCTCGTGGTCGATGGCGTGCGGCTCGCCGCCGGCGAAGCGGCGGTGCGGCTCGTGGACGACGGTCGGCGCCACAGCGTGGTCGTGACGCTGGGGGCAGCGCAAGCGGTGCTTCTGTGACGCGGCAGATCGGCATCCGCGCCGGTACGTTAGCGGACGGACTGTGCGCGATCGACCGGCCATCATGAACCGACGTCCCGAATTTCATCGAGATGTCAGCGCATGGGCCTCCGTACGCCGTGCCGGATCGGACGGCGCCGCGGCACCCCAAAGGAGATGATCATGAGAAAGCTAGATTCCGTGGCAGTCGAGATGGCGATAGTCACCATGACGATTGTCGTGCTGGCAGGTTGCGGTGGGATGTCTCACCGTGGAACGGACACCGTGATCGGGGCGGGTGTCGGCGGCGTCGCCGGCGCGGTACTGACGGGCGGCAGTGCCTTGGGCACGGTGGGCGGCGCGGCCGTCGGCGGGGTGGTCGGCAATCAGGTCGGGAAATAGATCGGGCGTGTTCGGAAGACCCGGTACATGGGCAATTGGGACAGCATGGACATCGACTGGCTGAGAAACGTGTTCGGCAGGCATCCGTGTCATGTCGATGGCGGGACGCAGCCCAGGCAGTACCTACTTTTGCGACAGCAGCCGGTCGCTTTCCTTCTTGACTACCATGTAGCATTCGCACACGCGCCGCTCGAGGGCGCTGCGATCGACGACTTCAATCAATCCGCGCGAATAACGGATGATGCCTTCTTCCTGAAGCCGTTTTGCGGTTTCCGTCACGCTGGCTCTGCGCACGCCGAGCATGTCGGCAATCAGTTCCTGCGTCATCCGCACGTTGCGCGAATCCAGCCGGTCGAGGCTCAGCAGCAGCCAACGGCAGAATTGCTGCGCGATCGAGTGATGGCGATTGCACACGGCCGTCTGCGCCATCTGGGTGATGAGCGCCTGCGTGTAGCGCAGAAACACGCGCTGCAATGCGCCGCCGCGCGCGAATTCCTCTTTCACGATCTGTCCGCTCAGGCGGAACGCTTCGCCCGCGCTCTGGACGATGGCCCGGTTCGGCATCGTTTCACCGCCCATGAACAGCGCGACGCCAAGCAGCCCGTCGCGTCCGACCACGGCAATTTCCGCGGACGAACCGTTTTCCATCACGTACAGCATCGAAATGATCGCAGTCGTCGGCAGGTAGACGTGGCTCAAGTGATCGCCCGGTTCATACACCACATGCCCGAGCGGCAGCGCGACCCACGACAGATGGGGCTCGATGCGCTTGCGCTCGTCCATGGGCAATTCGCCGAGAAGATTGTTCGCTACTACGGGCGAGTCGGCCGCGTCGTCCCGCTCTGCGGGCACGACGCCTGCTCCCGATCGGATTCGGTCGATGCGCGCAAGAAGCTTTGCATGCTGTGCGGCCTGTGTTTCCCGGTTTTTCTCGGGCAGCAAGCTCGACAGCGACGTACGCAACGTGTCGTGACCCAGTGCATCGAGGATCTTGATCTTGGTCAGGATGCCGAGATCGCTTTTGCCGGTGCGCCATGCCGAGATTTGCGCGCGCGTAAGCCCCAGGCTGTCGGCCAGTTGCGCATCGCTGCCGAACTGCCCCTCGCGCTTCAGTTCGTCGAACAGCTTGCTCCAATCAAATCGCATCGATCTATAGTGAAGTTTGGTGTCAAATTGATTTGACACCACGCCTGGTCGATGAAAGAATACGATGAGCGTTGGTACGTCAAATCCTAGAGACACTTATAGCATAGGCGCCTTCCGTCGTGAAACAGCGTCCGTGCTTCGGGCATTCACGCCGCGCTCGTGCGTTTCACGAGATCCGCATGAGTGATCGCCCGTCTTACATCCGTCTTCCTCCTTCGTTGTCCGACAGTGTTCTCGCCGTTGTGCCACCTTCCGTGGGCGATGACGAATTTGCCGCTCACCAGATCGAATTCATCCAGCGCGTTTTCAGTTATAGCGCTTATCTGCGCGAGCATGCGCGTGAGACGCCCGTCTCCGATTCCTTCCTCATTGCATTCGTTAGCCTGCTCGAGGCGATCGATGCAAATGCCCCCGAGGATGCTCGCCGATGCGCGCGGCAACTGCAGCAAATTCTCCGGATGCTCGTTGATGAGCCCGACGGCAGCCCACCTGAACCGGCTGCACCGCCCGCAATCTGTTGACCGGCTATTCCACGCCGCGCGGCCGCGTGCTGCGCTCGGCGGCAAATCCCGGGCACGGTAGCGGACAGAAGAATTGTTCGCACGATACTAGACTGCTCAAGCACTCAGACGGATCGATCGGCATACCGATTGATGATGATTAAGCCATCCATCGAAGGGTGGCTAAGCGATTGCTGGGGGAGCGGCGACATGAATATCGAAGCACTGGCTGCCCGACTGGCGCAGACGTTCGGTCCGCAGAGTCTGGCCGGACTGGCGCTCGCCGAATTGAAGCGCTGTCGGGCGAATGGCGAGCGTGCGGCCCTCATTCTGGAAAAGGGCACATTTGCCGTTGTGCACGACAGACTCAATCCCGACGATTTGCCCACTACCGTCAGGAAGCCAGCATTCGATTGCAGGGATCGCGTGGATGGCGGTAGCGGCAGACGCCTGCGATACCTCGCGCATTCGAACGGTTACGTCATCGTGTGCTGGACCGAGGGCACGCCTTTCGTTGTAAACGAACGGCACTGGCTTGTGATGAGGGTCTGCTCGCATCGCCATCGGATGTCGCCGGCGTGATCCCCGACCAGGCCGTGCTGCCGCTCGTCGCCACGAAAAGCCGCATCCTCGCCGGCGCGAGCCTCGCGACGTTCGACGCGGAAATCGTGGCGGGGCTTTCGATCGAGACCGTCCGCCTGTGGGCGTCGCTTCCCCGCATGCAGATCGCCGTCCGGAATGACTCCGGGGTTCCCTATCGCATGATCGCCGTCGAATCGATGCGCCAGTGGCACTGCTTGATCCAGTGGTTCCAGGATAACCGGTTCGCGGATGAACTTTCCGGCCGTTGCTTTTCCCGAAACAAATTCGACGCCATCTTCCGCAAGTTAGTGTGACCGGCGCGTCTAGCGGGCTGGGCATCCGTACGATGCCGCCTTCAATCGAACTTGAAAAGGCAATCTTTCTCGATCACTTTACCGCCCTTCATCAAGATGCTTCGCGGAAAATCGTGGAGGGCTTGAGGGCGATTGCGTAATCTGACGCCTGACCTTAAAGGGAGCGGGAAAGATAATTACTCGACCCTAGGCACTTCAGGCGCCGGGTTGCTGGGCGAGTTATTGGTTAAAGCGTGGGGAATGGCCGATCCGATTGGCCGGTGAGTGCTGTGGGTTGGGGGGGATGGATGGCTCGCGCGACACGTTTCGAACCTGCATCGAACAGTTGCCTGAAGGCATCGCCGCGCGCATCGAAACGGTCACCATCGACATGACTACGGCCTATGAGCTGGGGATCAAGGCACAGTGCCCGCAAGCAGAAATCATCATTGATCTGTATCGCGTCGCGGCAAAGTTCTACCGCAAGCCGGCCTGGGCGAAAAAGGCTTGGGAGGCAATGATTCGAACAGGCTCGGGAAAGCGGGATGGCCGCCCTGCAAAAGTTCGCCGGACGTTTGCAGGGCTACTGGCATGGAATCGTGACCCGAACGGAACAGCGCGGATCAAGGCCATTGCCGAATTCTTGATCCGCCTGTGCCAGTAGGCCCGATGCCGGAACGTCGGCGACGTAGCCTGCGGGACGCGCGCACGACAACGCGGAGCGCGAATGTCATGCTCCGCCTGTGTCGGGAGCAACGCCGTATCATGATCACAGTGCGTGCTCAATTCGGCGGATAGGCCATACCCCAGCGCTTTCTCGAATCGGCGATCCGTTGCTTCGCGGTCCGCAATCGTTCTTGCTCGGTCGGGCACGTATGCGTCGGCACTTCGGGCGCGGCGGGCATACCGTCGTCCGTTGCATTGTCCTGCTCGTATTTACGGCGTTGCTGCCCGACAGCGTCGTCTTTCTGCTTGCGGTCGTTCATCTGCCTGCTCCCGTGAATTCGCCTTGCGCGGGCGTATCGGCATCGACGACGCACGCGTGTCGAATACAGGATGACCGGGCCGGACGAAGAAGTCGGTACGATGCCGCGCAGTGTCGGCCAGCGCCGTTGCTGACGGATTCCTAGAGCCGCTTCAGGTCAGGAAGCAGGCGATCGAATTCGCGTTTGACCACGCTGTAGCATTCGCACACACGCTTTTCGAGCCCGGGTCGGTCCAGCACCTCGATATGGCCGTAGTTGTAGCGGATGAGGCCAGCGTCCTGCAGTTTCAATGCCGCTTCCGTCACGCCCGACCTGCGCACGCCCAGCATGTTGGCGATCAGCTCCTGCGTCATGCGCAACTGGTTCGATGGCAGACGGTCGAGGCTGAGCAGCAGCCAGCGACACAGCTGCTGATCGATCGAGTGATGACGGTTGCATACCGCGGTCTGCGCCATCTGCGTGATGAGCGCCTGCGTATAGCGCAACAACAGACGCTGCATCGAGTTGCCGCGCCGGAATTCTTCTTTCAGGACGCTCGCGTCGAGCCGGTAGGCCTGCCCAGCGCTTTGCACGACGGCGCGACTCGGCGTCGTTTCACCACCCATGAACAGCGACACGCCGATCATGCCCTCATGCCCGACGATCGCGATTTCCGCAGACGAGCCATCCTCCATCACGTACAGCAGCGACACGATCGTCGTGGTCGGAAAATAGACGTGATGAAGCTGGCCGCCCGATTCGTACAGCACTTTCCCGAGCGGCATGTCGACGATCGTCAGGTTCGGGATGATGCGTGCAAGCTCGTTCTCCGGCAGTGCGGCAAGCAGGTGATTTTCAGTGATGGGGGGGATGTCTGGCATGCGTGGTTCCTAGGCTCGCATCTGGCGCGATGGCGTTGTCTGGTCGCTTCGAGCGCAGCGGGGAGTGAGCGGGATTCACTATCGTATCTCGTCGTTCGCAGCTTGACGGTACGGTAGCTGAAAATAAGCCCGATTTCCTGACGAGCCAGGGACGGCCGTGATCGGCAAGGCTCAGGGAGCTGTTCGCCGCGCGATGTCGACTACAAGGAAGTCAGGTCAACGCCGGCTTTGGCGCCGGGCGCGGTGCAAGCGGCGCTTCCGTGAGACGGTCGGCCGGCATCCAGTCCGGTACGTTAGCGGACGGACTTCGCGCGATTTACCCCCCATCGTGATTCGACGTCTCGAATTTCATCGGGACGTCAGCCCAGGGGGTTCCGCGCGCCGTGCGGGATCGGACAGCGTAGCGGCGACCCGAGGAGATGATCATGAGAAAGCTACATTCCGTGCCGGTCGGGACGGCGATAGTCACCATAACGATGATCGTACTGGCGGGTTGCGGCGACATGTCCCACCGCGGAACGGATACCGTGATCGGGGCGGGTGTCGGCGGCGTCGCCGGTGCGGTCCTGACGGGCGGCAGTGCGTTGGGCACCGTTGGCGGTGCCGCCGTCGGAGGGGTTGTCGGCAATCAGGTCGGGAAATAGGAGGCTCGTCGAAGGGCAGGGAATCGGCACGCGCACGCGTCGTCACGGCGAAGCGTGCGCGGATACCAGTGTGGCGCGGAGTGCGAACGGAATGTCGGCATTTCTTCTGAACGGCGAACTGAGGCTGTCCTGGTTGCAGCTTGCGTGGGTCGTGTTCGTGCTCACGCATGTCACCATCATCAGCGTGACCGTGTACCTGCACCGCTGCCAGGCGCACCGGGCGCTGGATCTGCACCCGTGCATCAGTCACTTCTTCCGGTTCTGGCTGTGGTTGACGACCGGCATGCTGACCTCGCAATGGGTCGCGGTGCATCGCAAGCATCACGCGCGGAGCGAGACCCCGGACGATCCGCATAGCCCGCGAACCCGCGGCCTCGCGACCGTGCTGCTGCGCGGCGCGGAACTGTACCGTGCGGAAGTGCGGAACGAGGAAACGGCGCGCAGATACGGATCGGGGACGCCGGACGACTGGCTCGAACGCCACGTCTATGCCCGCTATCCGAATCTCGGCGTCGGGCTGCTGGTCGTGATCGACGTCGGGCTGTTCGGGTTGCCCGGCGTGGCGGCGTGGGCGATCCAGATGATATGGATTCCGTTCTGGGCCGGTGGCGTGATCAATGGCTTAGGCCATTTCAGCGGCTATCGGAATTTCGCGACACCCGATGCGAGTACCAACCTTTTCCCGCTGGGCATCCTGATCGGCGGCGAAGAGCTGCACAACAATCATCACGCGTACGTGACGTCCGCCAGGCTGTCGAATCGCTGGTTCGAGTTCGATATCGGCTGGGCGTACATCCGCCTGCTGGCGGCATTGCGGCTGGCGACCGTTCGGCGAGTCGCAACGCAGCCGCGCCTGCTCCCGGTCAAGGCAGTCGCCGACGACGCGACGCTGCAAGCGGTCATCCGCAACCTGCATGCGGTGATGGCCGCCTTTGCGCGCACGCTCGAGTCCGCCTGCCGGCGGGAACTGCGCCGCGTCGAGGACATGAGTCGAGACGACAAACGCGCGTTCGCGCTCGGCATGAAACGCTGGCTGCGCCAGGCCTGGGGCCATCGGAACAAGCCCGACCTGCGCGTGCTGACGAGCCCCAATGCCAACCGGCGAATACGCGTGTATGCGGATATGTACGACGCGTTGCTCGAGCTATGGACGTGGCCACACGCGTCGCACGAGCAATTGCTGGCTCAGTTACAGGATTGGTGCCGCTGCGCGGAGCAGAGCGGCATCGACGCGATCGCCGAATTCTCGATACACCTGCGCCGGTATGCGTGATCCCGGCCCGCCCGCGACCTGCGGTGCGGGACCGGTGTGCCACGGCGCGTGGCGCATCCGTCGCTCATCTCGCCCGATTGTCGGGGCGCAAATAACGCCACTTGCTCGCATTGGAGTTGATGCCGGCATCCTGACGGATGCGCTTTTCGGCGCGTTCGACGTCGGCACGCGCGAGATCGTCCCGCTGTTTTTGCCGGGTTGCGTCATCGCGCCGGTCGATCGAGGTGCTTGAGTAATATTTCATGGATCGCTCCTGAGTGAGATGTGCTCGCGTCGCGAGACGCCGCATCGAGTCCGATGCGGCGGATGGATCAGATCGCCGTAGGGGCGATTCTGCCGTCGACGATGTCCTTGCCGAATTGCATCGCCAGATCGAGGGCGAGCGCCGCCGTTTGCGGAGCGCCATGCTCGAAAATGGTCGAGTAACGCGGCGCCGTTGCCGAGGTCGACGGAATCGTGTCGATGCGTACGATTGAACCGAAGCGTTTCGGACCGGGGGCGTGGGGATCGCCGAACGGCGGGAAAAGCATTTGTGAATAGACGCGGAGTTCACGGCCGCGATATTCGAGAGTGGGAATGGTCATGATGTGCTCCTGACAGAGCAACCGTTGGCGCCGAAGGATTCGAGGGCGCCGATGCCTTGACAACGAACCGGCAGGTCTCTGTAGTGTGCGCGTTCGAAACCGGTTGCGCAATACAAAATATCGGATACCGAATCATATTGTCGATTCAGGTTGATCATCGGGCGTCAGCGAGGTGCCGCAAAACCTGCGTCCAAATAGTCGATACCGTACAGACCCGCGCGTGTCGTTCGGTTCAACATGAAGTCAATACCGAGGAGGCCGCCATGTGCATCCCACTTTCACCCGAGGTCGTCGAGACCCTCAAATCGCTTGATCGGATTCCCGATTCACAAGCCGATATTCCACGCGTCATAGCCGATGAACTGTTGACTCACGGGCTTGCATACGAGTCGCGCACCGGCGGTTCGATCAACATGACCGCCGCAGGCCGGCTGTGGCTGAATCGGTGCGCCGATTAGCGCGCACGCGTCGACCGGGTTTGTCCTGTACAACGATCCATGGACCCATGAGGCAACGATGAAAATCCCATCTACACGATGGTTTACGCTGGACCAATATGCGCCTGTGCGCGACGGATGGTATGAGGTTCGACTGGTGAGCGGAGACACGGCGTTTGCGAAGTTCGGCGACGGCGAATGGACGGAAAAGCCGATGCTCACCTTTATGCGCTGGCGAGGCTTGTGTTCCGATCCGGCCAAGTCGAGCGACCAGGAGACGCTTGCAGTGGATGCGACCTCGGCGAAAGGTGTCCGGGACGCGTTCTTTCCCGGCGTGGGAGACGCGCAGCACAAGCCGCTTGCCGACGTGCACAGCGACCACCCTCGACGCATTGCGGTATCGTGAAGGTCGGTCGGGAGGCGGGTAGTGCCGGATGTTGCCTGCACGCGCCGTCAACATCCGGTGAATTCGCGTCACGTTGCCCGATCGCGCGGTGCGACAGAACCGAACCGTTCGCGTGAGCATCCTACGACCGCTTCCTGAGTTGCTCTTTCGCGTCACCGAATGACGCTTGCGTCTTTCCGACGACCTGTTCGACCTTGCCCTGCATCCTGGTCGATCGATTCCCCATGATTCTGCCGACCATTTCCTTCAGTTTGCCCTTCGCTTCCGCGATGCGGCCTCTCATCTGGTCCCTGTTCATCATCTTGTTCCTTGACATGGATCGCTTGTTTCACCGGTGCGAAATCCTGAACCATCGAAGCGTCGTACCGGGTGCTTTGGCGCGCGACAATCAGGATGCCGGAATACAGGTTGAGCGCATTCGTGATGGAAGTCGGTACGATGCCGTACGTGAACCGGCACCGCCACGCGAGCAGGTGTATGCGGGCGGCTCCCGGGTCGATCGCTACGAAGGGTGGTTGTCTGTTTTTACATGCTTGGTACGCTTTCGTACCGCATTCACGTTCGCCAGTGTGTAGCGTCGGGGATATCCACGCACAGCCTGAGGCGAATCATACAGCGACGAACACTTACATGAGGTACGCCGGGATCGCGTCTTGCTATCCGCGTCGTGGTGCAGGGATGCACGACGACCGGCACATCCGACGCGAGCGGCCGCCAGATCGACGAATGCCACATCACCGCCGCCGGCGTCGGCTCGCTCCTTGCGCGCTCTTGCACGACCGCCAAGAGCCCGCGTGTCACGTGGCTCAAGTCGCTGTAACGAGCATCGGAGGCAGCGCGGATTCGTATCCATCTGTCGTTGTCAATCTTGCGGAGGGCATATGCACATCCTCACGAGCGCGGGCCCACTGGTTTCGCTGATCGCCGGCATTCTGATTCTCGTCGTGCCACGGCTGTTGAATTACATCGTTGCGATCTACCTGATCGTCATCGGGTTGCTCGGTTTGTTCGGAGGGCATCTCCACTGAACCGGGCCCCGCCACCCGAAAAAGCAGGTGACGAACCTCGCAGGCGGTACCCACGATCGTCGGCTCGTCGGTGTCGACAGGTCGATCGGTCGCGCGGTGCCGTGCGTCCGGTACGTTGCCGGACAGACTCCACGCCCGCGTCCGCCTACCTTGATATCGAAAGAGCCGATGCACGTCCCGAACCGGGTGCATCGCGCACGAGCCCTGCATGAAGAAGCGGGACGACTTCCGTCCGGGGAACTCCGGCATCCGAGATGCGGCGCCGCGAATTTCGACGCGACCGGCGACGAACGGCGCGTGTGCGCGTCGACGTGGAATCGCACGGGAGCGTATCGACGGAAACATCGTTTCGATTGCATTCGGCGAGGCCATCGATGCGGACGCATCGCGGCATGACCGGCCGGATTGATTGAGGAGAGACGACATGTCGCTGGGACTGCTTCTACTGATCGTTGTCGTGCTGCCGATGGTCGGGGTGATCCCGACCTGGCGCTACAGCAACGGCTGGGGTTATGGTCCAAGCGGATTGCTGGGCCTGGTATTGGTCGTGTTACTCATCCTGATGCTGCCGGGCAGGCTGTGACGCGGGACATCATCGACGCTGCAAGTTCATGGAAGGACTGTCGCCCGGCACCTTGAGTGTCGGGTGTGGCATCGCTCCAAACCGTTGGACCCGCCCACGCACCGCGTCACTATGCCCGTCCTGGGTCTCGCGCATAACGACGCATCAGCGGCGCGGCTGAAATGCCGTGCAGCACGATCGACATGGCGATGATGGCCAGTACCCACGGAACCAGCGGCAACAGTTGCGCACGCGGCCCTTGCTCGATGGCCAGCGTCAGGTAATACAGGGAACCCACGCCGCGAATGCCGAACCAGCTGATCAGCCGGCGCTGGTGGTGCGATGCCCGGGAGCCGATCAGCGCGAGCTGGATGGCGGCCGGCCGGATGACGAACAGCAGTGTCGCGACAACGGCCGCGACAGTCCAGGTGAGCATGTCGAGCCAATACCGTGAGACGAGCGCGCCGATCAGCAGGATCAGGACGGCTTCGACGATGTGTTCAAGCTCGATCGTGAATCCCATGACCGATTCCGCGACGAAGGCATGGGCTTTGTCGGGATCGGTGGCGGTGGCTTCGACATCCTCGCTGTTCACGACGCCGACCGTCTCCTTCGACGTCTTCTGGCCGCTCGTTCGATGTTCGACGCGCCGCATCGCGACGCCCGCCGCGAACACGGCCAGGAACCCGTAGCCATGAATGGCGAGCGCCACACCGTACGACAGCATGATCAGGCCGAGCGCGAAGAACCCTTCGAGGCCGAGCGCCTGGCCGTGACGGCTGCGCAGGAATGCGACGAGCCGGGCCGTGACGAAGCCGAGCAGCCAGCCTGCGCCCGCACCGGACGTGATGCCCCATGCAATATTGCCAACCATGCTCCAGTGAAGCGCCGACGTCGTGCCGGAACCGCACAAAAGCAGGCCGAGTACCGCGCACGGGTAGGCCGTGCCGTCGTTGATTCCGCCTTCGCCGGACAACGAAAAACGCACCTGCTCGACGTCACCCGCGTCGCGCACGCCGACGTCATGAGCGAGCACGGGGTCGGTCGGCGCGATCATCGCACCCAGCAGTACCGCGACGCCGAGACTCAAATGCAGCACCAACACGCCGAGAGCGGCAATCGACGCGACGGTGAAGATCATCGCGACGACGCCGAGCCGCAGCGGCAGCATCCAGCGGGGATCGGCGGGCGGGACACGCAGCCTCAGGCCGATCGCGAACAACGAGATCAGCAAGCCGATTTCGGCAGCAATGCGCAAGTTCGTGACGTCGTCCGGCAATGTCAGCGACAGGAAGCCGGTGCCGGCCGGTCCGACCAGAAAGCCGATCCCGAGATACACCATGGCCGCACTCAGCGGCAGGCGCTTGAGCGACGATCCGATGAGTCCCATGAAAATCAGCAGGGCTCCGAAGATGAGGCATCCGATCGTTTCGGTCACTTTGCATACCTCGCATGGATCACATTGCGCTCGCCGCGTGTCGGCCGCAGGTCGCCATGCGGCGTCGTGGAGGTGGTGCGCGGCACGCACGGGACGGCTCGCGCCGGACGGGGCGCCGATGCCCCCGCGCCCGTCGCACCGTATCGCGCCGGGTGCCTGCATTGCGGCCGTCGCTGCAGGGAAGTGGCCCGCGCGCGCGCGATGTACGGTAGCGGGCAGAGCGGCGCGGTGCTTCGTCATAGACTGTTCGCCGTTCCTCACGACAATCGGAGCATGGCCATGGCCCACCCAGCAATCGAGGGAGACCTGCGTTCACTCGAACGACTCATTGCACGCGTCGCGCCTGGTGAGCCTGCGCCATGGGCACTCTGGCGAATTAGGCTGGAATCGATTCTGGAACACGGCAGTCTGACGCCATCTGAACGCATGCATTTCGTCAGCATCATCGCCCTTATTCTCATGCTCGAGCGCCGAGCTGGCAAGCCGGCCACCGCTTGAGCATGGCGGGTGGCGGAATGGGCGGCGCTTCGAGCGTTCGGTTGGTTGTGGAAGGTCCCGGCGCCCGCCGTCCGCCACGCGCATGCCGGCAGTCACGGCCCGTGCGCGAACGAGAATGCGACAGTGCCTCATACAGGAGAGCGGAGCGGATCACGTGGCGCATCATGACCGATGTCCAATCGATGGTCGACGCGGTATTCGAAGCCGGTATGTGCCATGCCAGCGGCGGCCCGAACGGTTGATACGCGTACGGGCCGTCCACGGATCAGGCGAGCAGTTTCAGTGCGTGGTCGCAGACGTTCTCGACCGTGAAGCCGAAATCTCGCATCAGCTCGGCGCCCGGCGCCGACGCGCCGAAACCCGCGATGCCGAGTACGTCGCCACGATCGCCGACATAGCGGTGCCAGCCTTGTGACACACCCGCTTCGATCGCCAGCCGCGCGCCGACCGACTTCGGCAGCACGGCGTCCTGATACGGCTGGGGCTGAGCGTCGAACAATCTCCAACAGGGCAGCGACACCACCCGAACCGCGACGCCGCGCGCGAGCAATTCGACTTGTGCCGCCAGCGCGAGCGTGACTTCCGAGCCCGTCGCGATCAGGATCAGCGTGGGGTGGCCATCGGGGGCATCGGCCAAGATGTAGCCGCCACGCCGCAAGCCCTCGGCCGGCGCGAACCGGAGGCGATCGATGGTCGGCACGTCCTGGCGGGTCAGTACCAGCGCAGTCGGTCGCTCCCGCGCTTCGAGCGCCACACGCCACGCAACGGCAGTTTCATTGGCATCGGCCGGTCGAATCACCAGCAGGCCCGGGACCGCACGCAGTCCGGCAAGCTGCTCCATCGGCTGATGTGTCGCACCGTCCTCGCCGACGGCGAGACTGTCGTGCGTGAACACGTAGATCACCTGCAGACGCATCAATGCGGCGAGCCGGATCGGCGGACGCATGTAGTCGGAAAAGATCAGAAAGGTCGCGCCGAATGGCCGGATGCCACCGTGGGCCGCCAAGCCGTTCAGGATCGCGCCCATCGCATGCTCGCGCACGCCGAAATGCAGATTGCGGCCGCTACGGCTCCAGCCGCCGCCGTCGGAGCCTTGCCGGTCGAGCGCGTTCACGCCAGCGGCCTCGAAATCGCCGAGCCCGGTTAGCGCGGTGAAGGTGGAGGGGTTCAGGTCGGCGGAGCCGCCGACCAGCGACGGGACGCGGGAGGCGAGGGCGTTCAGCACCTTGCCGGATGCGACCCGTGTCGCAATGCCTTTCGGATCGGCCGGAAAGACCGGGATATCGCGGTCCCAACCGTCGGGCAGCGTGCCGTGCACAGTGTTCAGCAGCATCTGAGCCAGCTCGGGGAACGCGCGCGTATAGGCCTCGAACCGCGCGTTCCACTGCTCTTCCCGTACTCGCCCCTCCGCCAGCGCCCGGCGAAAATGCGCGAGCGCCGGTGGGGGAATATGAAACGCGGGATCGGGCGGCCAGCCGAGGTTGTGCTTGGTCAGGCGCACCTCGGCATCGCCGAGTGGCGATCCGTGAGCCTGGTACGTGTCTTGCCGGTTGGGCGAGCCGTAGCCGAGATGCGTGCGCACGAGGATCAACGACGGACGCCGCTGCTCGGCGCGTGCGTTGACCAGCGCCGCATCGATGGCGGCCAGGTCGTTGCCGTCTTCGACCATTTCGGTATGCCAGCCGTAGGCGTCGAACCGTTGTGCGCGATCTTCGGTGAAGGTGATCGCGGTGCCGGCGGACAGCGTGACGCGATTGTCGTCGTACAGGCAGATCAGCTTGCCGAGCCGGAGATGGCCGGCAAGCGATGCGGCTTCCGCCGCGACGCCTTCCATCAGGTCGCCGTCGCTGACGAGTGCGTAGGTGTGGTGATCCACGATCTCGAAGCCGGGACGGTTGTAGCACGCGGCGAGCTGCGTTTCCGCCATCGCCATGCCGACGGCGTTGGCGAAACCCTGGCCGAGCGGGCCGGTCGTCGTCTCGACACCCGGCGTGAGGCCGCGCTCCGGATGGCCGGGCGTGAGGCTGCCCGATTGCCGGAAGCGGCCGATCTGATCGAGCGGCAGGTCGTAGCCGGTGAGGTGGAGCAGGCTGTACAACAGCATCGATCCATGTCCGGCCGACAGGATGAAGCGATCGCGATCGAACCATGCCGGATTGGCCGGGTGATGCTTGAGATGGCGCATCCATAGCGCATAGGCCATCGGCGCGGCGCCGAGCGGCAGGCCTGGATGGCCGCTCGCCGCTTTCTGCACGGCATCGATCGACAGGAAGCGCAGCGTATTGATGCAGAGCGCATCGAGTGCCGCCCCTTGGATTGACGGGAAATCGGTTGAGGTCATGCAACTGCTCCTTGGCGTTCGGTCACGCAACATCCCGCACGGGATGGTGGTTGCGTTGACGGCCCGTCGTCCGCGTTATCGGTCTCGGGGCCAGTAGCCGTGCTTGCCGTAGAATTCGTGCAACTCGATTTCGTAGCTTCGATGCACGAGCTGCGAGTCGTCGTAGGGAGGGCTGCGGCGGATCGCGTCGCGCGTGAGCGTGGCCGACACCGTTTCCGTAGGCCATTCCACCTGGTCAAGCCAGTGCGTCGCGATCAGGACTTCCTTGCCGGTCGACCACCAGCTCGACGTGTCGATCGCCAGATAGCGGATCACCCAGGCTTCATCGTCGTAAATGAAGTCGGACACGTGACCGATATGTCCGTCCGTGGCTTCGAGCCGATATCCGTCGACCTCGCCGGTGCTGCGCAAATGCGTATCCGCCGGCGCGCTGGCCGGCGCGCCGTGCGAGAACAGCGGGTCGCCGGCATCGAGATCCTGCGACGGTCCGGCCGGATCGAAAGCCGGGTAAGCTCCCATCCCCCAAAGGTTCGGGCCGCCCCAGTAAGTCGGGTAGTTGTAGTAACGCAGGTACTCGATCTCGTGCTGGCGCGATACCGGCTTGTGCGTGTCCAGATTCGGGCTGTCTCTCACTTGCTGTTGCGTGAGGCTGACGTAGAGCGTGCGGGTTTCGGGATCGGCATGCGTGACGGAATACGGCGAGACCAGCACCTGCCTGTCGTGCAGCCAATCGCCGGTCTCGACGACGAGGTAGCGGATGCACCAGTTGTCGTCGTCGAAGTAGGCCTGGTGGATATGCCCGATATCGCCGTCCTTCGCTCGAACCGTGTCTCCGTGCAACCTTCGGATGCTTCGCAACATGATGTCCTCGTCAGAGCGATGCCCGGCACTTCGGTGATCCGGCTGACCTGCCTGCCGTGCAGTGGTATCCAGCCGTTCGCCCGCCGATGCGGAGCGATGCCTGCCGAGCGCGTCCCCTCGGGTGGCCGGCATGATTGAGACGCTACACGCGACGAATGCCCGATGCGGTACGAAACCGTACAAAGCGCGCACGGGCGCGAACCGCCCCTCCCGGCATGTCGCAACACCTCCTCGCCAGCTTCGTCATCAGGATCACGAAGCAGTGAGGATCGCCGCGCCGACGTGCCGACGGGCGTACCCGGCGACAGGATTCGGTGCGTGCGTCAACGCAGCCGCAGCGGGATGAACAGCGAGACGCCGGGCGCCGGTGCCGGCGCGTAAACCAACGGCGGCGCGGCATAGGCATCATCCTCGCCGCCGTAGTAGCCGTCGCCGCCATACCGGTGATGGTCGTAGTGGCGGCCGCCTTGATGCTTCATGTGTTCGTGATTGCCCTGATCTCCGCCGTGATTCATTCTTTCCGCATGCAATTGCGGTGCGACGACAAGGCAGCCGATCGCAACGATCATGCCGGCAAGTCGCATGCCCGATCTCGGCGCCATCGTGGTTCGACGTGCGTGTCCGATAGAAACGTCCATCATGTTCTCCCGTGTACGATCCGCAATCTGCCGGTCAGCGGCTGTCATCGACAGTCGGTATCGGCGGAAGGTCCGGAACTATTGCTTCTTGATCAGGTGGCGACCGTTGCCACGGAAAATCGCATCCGCGTTCTGCTTTTGCGTATCGGACATCTTGTCGTAAAGCGGCTGAAACGCCGTGGTCAGCTTTTTGACGCCATCTGCGTGCACGTTGGCGACTTCGCCATAGGAATGAAGATCGTCCATCGCGCTCATGTCGTTCGCGTGATCGCTACGTGCCTTCCTGAGCGATTCCATCGCGTTCGCGTTGTCGCGCATCACCTGCGCCACCGGCTGCCACAGCGATTCCTGGCCAGGCGTGATGCCAAGCCGCTGGTGCAGGCTGCTGATGCGCCCGTCGATCGACCTTTGCGCCGCTACGGTCATGATGTGGGGCGGTGCTTGATCCGGTGCGGAGCCGCCGGCATTCGAGAGTGAGGGGAAGACGGCCGCGCCGAGGGCGACTGTCGCCGCCACGGAGAACGCGCCGGCAATCTGTCGGGGGAGGGCGAGAAGAACGAGTGTCGTGGCGGATCCTGGTGAAAAATTGGGGAGAAGTCGACGTACCGCAACGCATCCGGTCGGCGGCGAATTTCGGCCCGGTAGCCCAGCTATACGCGGGATGCGCGGGCTCAGTCTGTCCGATGCCGGACGGTTTGCCGGTGTACGTGGCCGTTTCGCGATGTCCGGCGGATCACGCTAGCACCGGGCGGAATATTCCAATCGGGCCTATGCTGGCATCGTGACCGGGGGCGTTTCACGCTGGTGGGCCAGATGAATCCGGCCCGATCCGACCATCAACTCCACGGAGGCGGTTATGCGCAGCAGGTATCGAGAGCAGCATACGAACGGTGGCAAGAGCGAGCGCAATGTCGACGAGGCGGTGGAGGGAACGTTCCCCGCCAGCGATCCGCCGTCGATCGGTGGTGTCACGAGGATGATCTCCCGCCCGGCCCATCGAAAGCATCACCGGAAGTCGTTGCACATCAAGCACCGCTAGCGCAGGGGCAGCGCCCCGCGAGACTACGAAGGATCGAGTCGTCGCCGGTATTCGGCGAAATCGATAAGCGTGGCGGAATCGGTCGGAGCGCCGGCGAGCCAACATTCCCGAGGTGCCCGGGTACGGAACCGTACCGACTTCCAATGCCGGTGCGCGCAGCGTTTCCTCGTACGTCGAGTGCCGCTTTCGATGTCGAGGCCGTGCACGAGACGGATATTCCCGGAACTTGTCCAAGGAGGACATCATGAGGATGCTCCACACCCCCGACCGATCCGGGGATGACGGCAACGGGGGCAAGCTCGTCGAACGCGATGCTGGCGATGAACCCGGTCATATGGTGACGACCGCCGATGTCCTGAGGGGCAGCAAGATCATCGCGTCGGACGGTGAGGATATCGGCAACGTGTTCGACATCGTGCTCGATTTGCACCACGGCAAAATTGCCTACGCGGTAGCGTCCAGCGGCGGCATGGGCGAGATGCTTTGTGCCATTCCGTGGAGTGCGATGAAATACGATGTCGGTGACAAATGTTTCCACCTGGACGTGACCGCCGCGCATGTCAAAAGTACCCCTGGCTTCGACGACGAGCATTGGCCGGTGATGACGCAATCGCAGTGGGGATTGTCGCTTCACCAGTACTACAACCGGGCGCCGTACTGGGTCGCCGGATGAGGCGAGGTTGGCGGCAAGGTGTCGATCGGCCGCTTCCGGGCCTTCTCGGACATCGAGGGCAGTTGCGGGAAAGGCCGGCACGATGCGGCTCAGTGGCGGCTAGAGTCGCTTCAGATCGGGAAGCAGGCGGTCGAATTCGCGTTTGACCACCGCATAGCATTCGCACACGCGCTTTTCGAGCCCGGGTCGGTCCAGCACTTGGATATGGCCGTAGTTGTAGCGGATGAGGCCCGCGTCCTGCAGCTTCAAAGCAGCCTCCGTCACGCCCGACCGCCGCACGCCCAGCATGTTGGCGATCAGTTCCTGCGTCATGCGCAACTGGTTCGAAGGCAGGCGGTCGAGGCTGAGCAGCAGCCAGCGGCACAGCTGCTGATCGATGGAATGATGGCGGTTGCACACCGCAGTCTGCGCCATCTGCGTGATGAGCGCCTGGGTATAGCGCAACAACAGGCGTTGCATCGCATTGCCACGCCTGAATTCTTCTTTCAGGACGCTCGCGTCGAGCCGGTAGGCCTGCCCAGCGCTTTGCACGACGGCGCGACTCGGCGTCGTTTCGCCGCCCATGAACAGCGACACACCGATCATTCCCTCATGCCCGACGATCGCGATTTCCGCAGACGAGCCGTCCTCCATCACGTACAGCAGCGACACGATCGACGTGGTCGGAAAATAGACGTGATGAAGCTGGCCGCCCGATTCGTACAGCACTTTTCCCAACGGCATGTCGATGAGCGTCAGGTTCGGGATGATGTGTGCAAGCTCGTTTTCCGGCAGCGCGGCAAGCAGGTGATTTTCGGTGATGGGCGGGTTGTCCTGCATGCGTGGCTCCTGCGCTCGCGCTCGGGCGACGATGAAGAATCCAGCCATTAGGGGGCGCAGTGGGAATCGGCGGGAGAGGCCAATCCTCACACTTTACCGATCCGACGACCGGACGGGATGGCGGCAGCAATATGTCCCTTTTCTCGATGAGTTCGGGAGACCGTTCGAGCGCGAATCCTGCATCAAAAATTATAGTGCCGGCACATGTCTCATCAAGGTGGGCGCAATCACGCGCACTCGATACGGAACCGATATTTCACGGCGCGGTTGACGGGAAATCGATCGCAGTCGGCAGGCTGCGTGGCGTCGGTCGCGGAAGAGTGGGCCGTGACGATTCGCGTGCGGCCGGTACGTTGCAGGACAGGCGCCACGCGCGGGCGCGGTTGCGTGCGGATCAGGCGAGTCGGGTTCAGATCCGCCGCCGCGTCCTCAGGACGCGGCGTCTGCCGGCTCGCGCTGAGCACTACAGTGTCTTCAGCTTCGAGATCTTCGTTCCTTCAAGCGTCACCCCCGCCATCAACCCGCTGTTCGTCAGCACGAATGCTTCGATCGGCGCGGTCGCGGTGCTGGTGTCGACATCGCCGTTCGCACCAACTTTCAGGACTGCCACCGATGCGTCGCCGCCTGCCGACCAGCCTTCGCTGCTACGGAACCGGTTAAGCGCGTCCTCGGTCATGAACAGGAAAATGATGGCTTTCGATTGTGCGCCGATCTGCAGCCCGATCGAGCCGGTCGTGGTGCTGTAGTACCCGACGGTGCTGCCGGCCACGCGCAGCGAGCCTTCACCGTACTGACCGCCGATCCAGAAGCCGGCCGTGATGACCGACGGGAACACCAGCACGCCACGCGCCTTGCCGACAAGTTCATGCGAGCCGTTGGCGCTGGAGTAAAGACGTGCGAGGGTCGAGTCGACACCCGCATCGATGGTGTGGCGTTTGTCGGTCTGGTGGCCGCTGGCGTCGGATGTTCCGGTCATCGTGCAACCTGAAACCGCGAGGGAAACAGCCAGGATCGATCCCGGCGTACCCCATAGAAACGTTCGTCGTAGCATCATCGTCTCCTGATTGCTGCTCGAGCTTCCGAGGCTATGCCAGGACGGCCACGGATGCGGTACGACAGCGTACAAAAATGCGACATCCGCGTTGTCCCGCGTCGCGTTCGCGGCACGTGCATCGTGTGTGGGGTGAATGGCGGTCGATGCCGCGCAACCGGTACGTCTCTGCAAGCGTCCTTCACCGTACAGACACGCAATCTCGTTGACGGGAAGATGTCCCCTGCAACCATCCGTTCGTTCGTGCGTGACTTGTTCACGCACATCGGCATGGTTCACGTCAGCGGTGAATGATTCCGTCATTCGTCTCCGGTCGATCAAACGAAGCAACGTGCCTGGATGCGACCGGCAAGGAGAGCAACATGCGTGCGTCTGTCTATGTCTGTCTTGCGGCTATTGCGACCGTGCTTGCCGGATGCTTTTGGGTACCTGGTGACGGCTATCGCGGCGATCGAAACGGGGGGTATGGCGGTGCGTATGGCGGCAATCACGAAAGCGGATGGAATCGAGGCGCCACTTCGCGCGACCACGTGAATCATTCCGGGCGTTCCGATGACCAGGGGCCGCATGGGGCAGGGCAACGGGAGGGATGGTAGGTCAGGGCTGCGAGCATCACATGAAAACAGCGTCCTTCCGGTGCGCTTCATCATGACCGATGCGGCGGTTTGGCAACGCACACGTCGCCGTGTCGAAGTTCGCCTTTCATATCCCGTTGTACGGCGATTCTCCCAAACAGATCGATCGGAAGAAACGACCGGCAGTCGCCATGGATGGCCGGGCCGCGTCGTTCGCCATTCGATCGCGTCGTTTAGCGAAGCTGGCGACCCGGATACCCCATTGCTCACGTCCTGCCAGACTCGAGCAGGTTCTTCAGCGCCGCCATCTGTTCCTTCTGCATGTTCAGCAATTCAGTCCATTGCTCCTCGCGCAACCCGTCCAATTTTTCATGGAGCAACATGATCTCGAGTTCGGCCTTCAGATTGATTTCGTAATCGTGTTCGGCAGAGACCCGGTCCTTGTATGACTGCCGGTTCTGCGCCATCAGGATAATGGGTGCCTGGATAGCTGCCAGCATCGAGAGAAACAGGTTGAGCAGGATATACGGGTAAGGATCGAAGGCCTTGCTGTACGTTGCCAGAATCAGCGAATTCAGACTGACCCAGGCGACCATGATGACGACAAAGCACGTGATGAATATCCACGACCCGCCGAAGGCGGCAACGGCATCCGCTGCGCGCTGGCCGCGCGTTGCCGCTGCATCCAGTTCTTTCGTGGGGTCTCTCGCGATGTGCTTTCGCTCCGAGATGAGATGTGCAACATTCTTCGTGCGCTCGTCCAGTGATTCATAGGGGACGCCAAAGAATTTTTCGGCAAGCTCCGCAGGTTTACGCATGTTGCTCTCCGCGCGCGGTCGCACAATCAGAACAGAATAGAACCGCAGTCAGGTCATTGCAAAAGGCTGGTTGCTCGGCAACCGCGAAGCAACGAAACCGAAACGGCCCGAACAGCGGCCTCTCCCGGTTTCGTTGCCATCCGACCCAATGGACAAAGTCCCGCGCGATCCCGCACCCTACCGGAACCGGAGCGGTATGAACAGGCTGACGCCTGGCGCCGACTGCGGCGCATAAACCACGGGTGAGAGCGAAGTCCGAGCGTGGCCGACAGCCAGGAACAAATTGCGATAGAAACGGGAACAGCTTTACGGAAAAGAGCGGCAGCGGCTCGCGGATTCCATTTGAATAATTTTAATTTGACATAAGCTAAACTAGCAATTTTTTAGGGTCGCAAGAAAAATACGTCTACGAGCCCGATTCAGGCGAACGCGCTCAGCGCGGCCGGAACAATCGCGGCTCACCCGTTTTGTTAACCGACTCGATGTCGTTCCGACACCATTCTTAGGCGTTCAACGGCTGCAGCCGCCATCCTGACTTTCCCCGTAGCACCTCAATTTTTGCCTCGCTACGCTGAGCCGCTCTCATCATTGATGCGGAGCCGCCGATGGATCACTGGCGATTGGCTTATCTCGGAATCCGGCAGGTACCGCGCGAACTGAGCGAATTCGAGCTCGCCACATTCTTCACGTTCTCCAAGCGGGAGCGTGCTTCCATTGATTCACGCCGCACGGATCTCTTTCGGCTCGCGGTCGCACTGCACATCGGCTTTCTACGTATGACCGGCCGGCCGCTCGGCTCGTACAAGCAGATCCCCACGGTTCTCTGGCGACATCTTGGCCGACAGCTGAATGTGAAGCCACCAGACCTCGGCACGCTGCGTTCACTTTACGATGGCAACCTCAAGACGTTATCCGACCACCAGCGCTTTGCTCGGGACACCATTAATTTTCGAGCAATCGCGGAACATCAGCGTCGGTATGTCATCCGTTGGCTCAAGGAGCAACTCACGGGCCGGCCAGAGCGTGCGCAGTTGACGAATGATCTCAAGCATTGGTTCTACGAGCATCGCATCGTGATACCTCCGGAGCGCATGCTCAGGCAGTTTGTCGTCCAAGCCGTACGCGACATCGAGGACCAACTACACGACGCGCTTGAGCGTGCCGTCGGCGTCGAAAAACTCGAGAGTTGGGCGCGAATTCTCCCTCAACCACACGGTGAACATTCAAGTCTCCAGCGATGGCTGTGGGCTGTTCCGCTTCGCAACTCAACCCATCAGATGAGCGAGATTCTAGACAAGATCAACTTGCTCACGATGCACGATGCGGCAACGCGTTGGCCAATTGAATGCAACGATGCCATGGTGCGCCACTATGCCCGCCGCTGCGCGAGCCGCCCGCCTTCGATTAGTAAACGGATCGAACCGCTGGGTCGACGGATCGAGGCGGCGTGTTTCATTCGGTATTCACTTTGTACCGCGACTGACCACTTACTCGAGATGTTTCGGCGATGGGTGCTGAAAGTCGTCAACGACACGTCGCGCGAAGTGGATGCCATGCGGACGAAGGCGGCGGATCAACTCCGTGAGTTTGCACTCGCCGTCAAAGCACTGGCCGATGATGAAACGCTCTCGCGGGAACAGCTTGGCGAGAACCTACGTTTGCTCGCTGACGATGTTTTGCAACCGCACCCCATCAGCCGCCGGAGCCAGATCCGGCAGTGCCTGGTCCGAAAACGGTATTACGCCCGGAATGTTCTGATCCGAATCGTGCAACTGCCATTCCAGGCCGAAGACGCGCATCCTGTAATCGATGCAATCACGTTATTGCTTGGGCTGTATCGACGTCGTGCTCATCTACTACCCGACGGGGTCAATATCAGGCTTGGACGAGCATGGCGCGAGGCGATCGACGGCTATGACCGGCTCCGAGCGATGGTGGCTTTCGAGTGGGCTACCCTCTTTGCGCTCCGCGTCGCATTGCGCAACGGCTCGGTGTTTATCAATCACAGCTTCTCGTTCCGAAGCCAATCACATATGCTGATTTCTACCGAGCAGTGGCTGGCAAAGCGTAACCATCACTACGGACACCTAGGCCTACCACAGGACCCGAACGAATTTCTCGAACCGATCCTTCAACAGCTCGATCAGCGCCTTGCCCTTCTCGACGAAGCTGTGGCGAATGGTTCGATTCGTGTAGATGCGGCTGTTCACCTTGAGCCGACGGCTGCCCAGAATCCAGACACACAAGCCGATCAACTTCGACGCCAGATCTTCGAAGCGCATCCACCAGGTCAATTTCCCGAGATCATCCTCGAGATCGACAGCGCGACACGGTTCAGTTGGATCCTGCTCGGTCGCGAGCCGCGGTCACGCACCGAGTTGCTGATGGTCTATTCAGCAATTTTGGCTCACGGCACCTCACTGACGGCTGCTGAAATTTCTCGGATGGTCCCGGAAGTGTCGACTGAGGCGATTCGTCAAATGATGAAGCGTCTCGCGGACGAACGGATGCTGCGTTCGGCTGCCGATGCCGTCCTCGAATTCATGCATGAGCACCCCATCGCGGCAAACTGGGGGCGAGCGGATCTAGCATCGTCTGACATGATGTCGCTGGAAACAACCCGGACAGTCTGGCGAGCGCGTGCGGACCCTCGTCGCCGTACGGCTTCCATTGGGATGTACACCCATGTGCTCGATCGTTGGGGCATTTTCTACGACCAGCCTATCATCCTGAACGAGCGGCAGGCAGGCGCAGCAATTGAGGGCGTCGTCCGGCAAAGCGCGACGAAGGATATCGCACAGCTTGCAGTCGACACCCATGGCTATACCGACTTCGCAATGGGCATTTCCCGCGCGCTTGGCTTCGATTTGTGCCCTCGCCTGTCACACCTTCGCAATCGCCGCCTCCACGTACCTCGCAGTCAGACAATACCGGCGCGGCTTGCAGGAATCACGGATCGAGACGTCCGACTTGGGCTCATCGTTGACGTGTGGGACGAGTTCGTGAGGGTCGCGGCCTCTATCCGCTCTGGCCAATGTACAGCTGTCGAAGCGATTGCCAGATTCGGCTCGGCTGCCCGAGGGCAGGCTGTGTACGATGGCGGTGTTCAGATCGGCCGCTTGTTCAGAAGCATCTTTTTGATCGACTACTTCACCAATGCTGCATTCCGATCAGAGTTGCAACACGCGCTGAATCGAGGGGAAGCGGTGCATACCGTTCAGCGCGCAATCCATATCGGTCGTATTCCCGTGGAGCTTGCGCGGCGCGAAGAATCGCTCGCCGCGGTGTCGTCAGCGCTGACCCTGCTCTCGAACATCTTGATGGCGTGGAACACCACCCACATGCAACGCGCCCTCGAGAATATCGAAGCTAGTCGAGATCAACCGATCGAAGCAGACCAACTGCGGCGAATCGCTCCCACTCATATGGAAGGTATCAACTTGCGCGGCACCTTCAATTTCCCAGTGGCACTCTATGCGAAGCGGATCTTGCCGAGTACCGCGGCCGACGACACCATCGCATCAACCAGTCAGCGAGCCTAACAAGGAGGCCTTTCGAGCTGGCGGTGATGAAATATCGGGCCGACACAACGTCTGACCATGACCAACGCCCCTCAAGCGAGGGGTAGACAGTATCACTTTGATTTATATAGATATTTATTTGGGGCCGCAAGGCAAAGCCTTACTGGACCTAAAGGCGGCTGACCGGAAAAATGCGTGAAAATCAAGGGCAGCCCTTGTAGCGCACATCGAACCCGCTCCGGCATCGCTCGACGTTTTGCCCTGCGAAATGCACGCATGGGTCCGTGTCCACGCGTCGCACTCTCAAGCCAACGCAGCTTCGTGCGCTACGTGCGCGGCTGGAACGTCGTTAACAAGATTGGGCCCGCCAAACGCGACGGCACGCTCACGGCCGTCCTGGCCCGCTTGAATACCTCGTCGCTCGAACTACCGCGCTTGTGGCGGACCGGTCCGCGATGGTCCGGAATCGTACCTCCCGCCTATTTCCAAAAAATAAGCGCATCGAAGTGCTTGTTATCTCAATTTAACGATGACAACTTTACTCCGCCACCTTTTGTAATAGGATGTAATCGACTCCGGTGCGAATGCCCCATATATTGAAATTGCTCTTTCACAACCTCTTGGCCATTCGTGGCGCAGTTTTTCAGCCGAAAGAGATTGAGATGCAAAAGATATGTTTGTTTACATGAAACCCGGAGAACAATTATGAATGATCAGAGTGTTTCAACGGCTCGGCGGCGCAAAGCTATCACACCATCACCGCAAGACCTCGAGCGCGGCTATTACGTAACCGAGGATGACAACGGGAGCTGGATTTATCCCGTGAAAGACTTATTTATCTTCGCATATGAGTCGAATCAATTGAGCAGTGACGACAAGAAAACTCTTCGCGCAGCCTTCAAGGCTGCGCTGGATGTTCCAAATCAAATCAAGCAATCCATTGAGAATACCGGAAATCAAGTGGCACTAAATTCGGCATATTTTCTCGATCCGGATATTGTCATCAAAGCGATAAACGACGTAGACGGCATGGCCGAAACCGGGGGCGAGAGTGACGGAGATAGCGGCACCAAAGTCACACTCGAGATCATGGACACATTCTTCCAAGACGTTCTGTCCTCGCTGGGAGGTGATGTAAAGGTAATCCAGGTCTGGCTCCAGGACAAGATGAATGACTTTCAGGTTCAAATTGGATTTGAGAGCAATTACAAGAACTTTGGCAATCTTATTGGCACTGTGGCAATGGCTGGCGATCTTGGCATTCCAACAACTGCGTTTCAGTACATTTACTCGGACTACAGCACTTCTCAATGGATGGAGAAATTGAGCTGTAGCGATACCGTTGCCCAGTCTTACAGCTACAACTACAAGGTGGTTTATTTCGAGTACGATCCTTCTTGAAATATCAAATCCGCCACAATTTCACTTGTCGTTACGATGGTTTTCGGGATGCCTCGTCTATGGAGATGAGGCATCCCCACTTTTCTCATTCGAATGGTAATGCGCTCGCACGGCTCGATAGGCTTCGCGCTCCGCAATGTGATATCGATACTGCCTGACGCGTATCCGGTCGGCGGCACCAAGCCGATCGTGCGTACCGATGCGCTTTTCCATCACATCGTCACCGGCGGCCAGCCGCGGCGCTGCCGCGACTACGACGACGTGCGGCGAGCGTTCTTCGACCACGCGCTGATTCGCTCGCTCGGCTGCGAAAGCGCGATCAACTATCCGGTGCGATGGGCGGGACAGGCGATCGGCTCGCTGAGTCTGCCGCATCAGCAGGCGTGGTGCGACGCTGACGATTTCGCGACGATCGCGCTGTTTGCGTCGCGCGCGGTCGCACCGGTGCTGAAGGCGATCGGGCGCGTGTGAACGGCGGACCGCGTGGATAGGGGCCGGGGAGCCGCGACTCCCCTGCTGCCTGAGCGAAACGGCCCGCATGGACCGTTTTCGTTACGCGATCGTCTGGCTCGCCAGATCCTTCGGCGCCTTCGTCAGCATTTCGGGCCGCTCGCCGACGAGCACCGTATCGTCGAACCGGAAGCCGCCCAGCCCCCATTCGTACAGCCCCGGTTCCGCAGAATAAACCTCGCCCGCGAGCAGCGGCCGGGTATTGAACGCCATGTCCTCCGGGAACTCGTGGCCGATCAATCCCATCCCGTGTCCGGTGCGATGGCGGATCAGATCGGCGACACCGTGCTTCTCGAACACCGCCTGTGCGGCCGCGTCGATCCCGCAGACCGGCTGGCCCGCGATCGCCGCTTCGCACGCCCCTTCGTTCGCCGCGCGTGCGATGTCGAACAATTGCGCCTGCCGCGCAGACGGCTTGCCGCAGAACCATGTGCGCTCGTTCTCGATCACGAGGCCGTTGATGCGCGGAATCACGATGTTTACGAGCCCGTGACCGTTCTCGATCGTCGCGCCGGCCGAGCGCCCGTCGCCATGCGGCGCGCAGCTCGCGGGGCCGGACAGCGTCCAGCAGCGCAGCACCTCGAATTGCTCGCCCGGAAAGCGCCGCGCGGCCTCGGTGACGAACAGCGCGGCCATCGCCATGTCGAGCTCCTGCACGAGGCGGCCCGGGCGGATGTTCTCGCGATAGCGGTCCTGCAGCCAGTCCGACAGCGCGCTCGCGTCGCGCATCAACTGGATCTCTTCCGCATGCTTGACGACGCGAAGCCGGCGCGTTTCGCCGGCCGCCGCTTCGATCCTGAGGCCTGGCAGCAATGCGGCCGCGCGCGACAGCGGGCCGGTGATCGCATCGCATCCGATGCGTGCGCGATGCAGGCCGGCCGCGCGCAACCAGTCCGCGACGCATTCGCTCCACTGGCTCACGAGCGGCAGCCGCTGCTGCACGCGCGGATGCTCGGCATAGTAGTGTGCGTTGTCGACCCACAGATGCCCGGCTTCGCGCGTGAAGCGCCAATGATGTGTCGACAACTCGTTCAACACGGCGAACGGCTCGCCGTTGCGCGGCACGACGCAGAGGATCGGGCGCTCCCACGGGAGCACATCGGTGTGGAAATTAGTGACGAACTGGAAGAAATCGCCTTGCGTGAAGGCGAGTGCGTCGTAGCCTTCGCGATCCATCAGCTCGCGCATCAGGCGAAGGCGGTAGTCGCGAACGTCGCGGCCGAGATGTGCCATGAGTTGCTCCGTTTGTCTGTGACGCCCATATTTCTGCAGTGAATGATGCGCGGCGACGTTTGCCGAATCGGATTCGCCGCCATCATTGACCCACGGCGGACACGAAGAATCGGCCCGCCCGCCATCGCCGCACGCGAGAGACCATGTTCGACACGAACGCCGCAAGCGTCCAACGGATTTCCGTGATAGGGTCATCACTGACATCCATAACGGTTGTCGGTTCGTTCCGCTACGTCGCAGGCAAGGCGATCACGGAGATTCGAAATTGAAAGACGTCTTTCGCCAGCTGGATCTGAATTTGTTGCGCGTGTTCGCGACGCTGATGGACGAACGTAACGTGACGCGTGCGGCCGCGCGGCTGTCGCTTTCGCAGTCGGCGGTCAGCAACGCGCTGAGCCGGCTGCGTCGCTCGCTCGACGACACTCTGTTCGAAAAGACGACAACCGGTATCCGCCCGACAGCGCGCGCACAGGAGCTGTGGGCCGCGATGCAGCCGCATTTCGACGCGCTGAGGCAGGCAATCTCACCGGATACGTTCGATCCGGCGCGCTTCTCCGGCACGTTCACCCTCGCGATGTCGGACTACACGGTCGAGCGTGTGATGCCGCGGCTCGCCGCGTACATGGGCCGATACGCGCCATCCATGCGGATCAGCGTGGTGCCGTACGATCTTGCCAACCTGCCGAACCTGTTCGATCGCGGCGGCGTGGATTTCGCGATCGGCGGCTATCTGAACGACGCGAACCGGAGCAGCGGTATTCGTACGCATGCGCTGTGGCCAATCCAGTGGAGTTGCCTGATGCGCAAAGGGCACCCGCTCGAGAAAGGTGCGTTGACGCTCCCGCGCTTTCTGGGCGCTCAGCACCTCGATGTCCTGTTTCCGGGAACCTCGACTCCGCTCTATGACAGCATCCTCGCCGCGCATTCGCACCGGCGCAACCTGCTACTCACGCTGCCCAACTATTCGCCCGCGCTCGCGATCATCGCGCAATCCGACTTCATCGGCGTGCTGCCAACCTCGCTGCTCGATCTCAGCCCGTACAAGGACTCACTGATTTCGCGCCGATTGCCGGTTCAGATGCCGGTGCGGCCTTACTGCATGATCTGGCATCAGCGCTGGGACAGTCACGCCGCGCACCAATGGCTGCGGCAGAGCATCGCGTCACTTTTCACACAAGCTTCGCCGCGCGCTTGACGCTGAAGCGCTGTCAGTTACGCGCTCGGGTGTGACTATCATCCGGCCCGATCAGCGGGAACCGACCCGTCAAACCATCACCCCTTTCCCATCACGGCGAGATAGTCGTAACGATCCCCGCGGTAGAACGAGCGCGTCAGTTCGAGCGGCCGCCCCTCGGCCGAAAACGAGCGGCGCTCGATGTGCAGCACCGGATCGCCGCTGCGGATGCCGAGCAACGCCGCGTCGAGTTCGGACGCCAGTTCCGCGCGCAGCCGCTGAAGCGCCCTGACCGGGCAAATGCCCGCGGCATTCAGCGCGCCGTACAGCGAATCGCCGAACTCCAGGTTGCCGCCCAGCAGTTCGGCGGCCAGCACCGCACGCTCGAGCGCCATCGGCACGGAATCCGCCGTTCTGACACGCTCCAGGTGCATGACGACCGAATCCGGCGCAAGACCCAGCGCGAGCGACTCCTCCGGCGTCGGGCGACGCAGTTCGCGTTTGACCCAGTGCGATCCCGGGCTGAAGCCGCGGCGGCGCATGTCGTCCGAGAAACTCGTGATCTCGGTCAACGGCTGCTCGACGCGCGCAGACACAAACGTCCCGGCACCCTGCCGCGCTTCGACGAGCCCCTGGCGGATCAGTTCCTCGATCGCGCGTCGCACGGTGTCGCGCGACACCTGCAGTTGCGCGGCCAGTTCCCGCTCGGGCGGAAAGCTCTCCCCGGTCTGCATCGTGCCGTCGACGATGAGCGCGCGCAGCATCCGGGCGAGCCGCGATGCAATCGGCATTCGCGCGCCGCCCGGCGATGGCGCATGCAGCTCGGCCACCTGCGATGGACTGAACAAGTGCGCGCCCGGTTGCGGGTCGGGCGAAAGAAGGTCATCCAGGCTGCGTTCCGTCATCGATACACTAGAAATGGTCAGGATTGAACAGGCGACACGGTGCGATGCACGGCATCAGGACGGCTTGCGCGACTGCAGCGCATGATGAATCGATCCGCCGTGCTCGACGGACAGCGCCTCGGCTTCGCCGCAGCTCAACCCGGCCAGCAGCATCAGGATCGCGATCCGCGGGCGGTTGCCCGCTTCGGTGAGCGTTCGCGCCGCGACCTCCGGCGAGACGCCGGCGGCCTGCGCGACGATCGATTGCGCGCGGAGTTGCAGCTTGTGATTGTGCACCTGCAGGTCGACCATCAGATTGCCATAGGTCTTGCCGAGCGCAACCATCGACAGCGTCGAGAGCATGTTACAGACCATCTTCTGCACGGTCCCGGCCTTCAGGCGTGTCGACCCGGCCAGGATCTCGGGGCCGCAGTCCACTTCGATCGCGACCTCGGCAACCGCGCCGACCTCGCTCCCGCTGTTGCAGGCCACCGATACGGTCGGACAGCCGATCTGGCGTGCATGACGAAGCGCACCGATCACATAGGGCGTGCGACCGCTCGCGGTCAGTCCGACGACCACGTCCTCGCGCCGCAGGTCGATGCCTTCCAGATCCGCCCGCCCTCTTTCGGCGGAATCCTCGATGCCCTCGGACACCCCGACGAAACCGCCCGCGACGATGCCCACGACTTCCCGCGGCGACATGCTGAAGGTCGGCTGGCACTCCAGCGCGTCGAGATAGCCGATCCGCCCACTGTTGCCCGCCCCGATGTACACGAGCCGCCCGCCCGCGCGGAGCGCCTGCGCGACCATCCGCACGCCCGCCGCGATGGACGGCAACGCACGCGCCACGCATGGCGCGATGAACGCATCCTCGCGATTCATCAACGCCACGCCTTCCTCGATACTCAGTTGGTCGAGGTTGGCGCTGAAGACGTTCGGCTGCTCGGTGATCAAACGGTCCAGCGGCATGGTTGCGCTCCACAGGTTGGGTGACGGATGGCCTTGATCATAATTGGTATGGCATTGGTTGTAAATCGTCGATTCAGCGACAGCCATCTCCCGGAAACCGTCGACGTCGGCTCGGCTCACCCCATAATGCCACTAAACTACTGATAATAAATATATTAAAGGCGCTCGACACGATCCCGCCCCTGTTATCTCCAGGACGGAAAAGCTATCCATTCAACCTCTGGACAGCTTCTCAAAAACTACCTATTGCCAACCAATATATGAATTGGTACGTTCCAATATATCGACGGTTCAATGTATCCGCCCCCCCGGACCGGGGCGGTTCGGTATTCGACAGGAGCAAGCATGGCGGCAGAGACGGCAGAACGGTTCAGGGCACTGGCCCACGCGATTCTCGATGCGATCGGCGGCGCACGGAACGTGCGAAATCACACGCATTGCATGACGCGATTGCGCGTCAACCTCGCCGATCCCGTGCTCGCCGATCCGGCCGCGCTGCGGCAACTGCCCGGCGTGCTGGGCGTGGTGACCGGCGATCCGCTGCAGGTCGTGATCGGCCCGGGCGCGGTCAAACAGGTCTGGGGCGCGTTCGCGCAGGCATTGAGCGAACACGAGGCAAGCGGCACGCGCCCGCAAGACGACGCCCCCGCCGCGAAGCCGGCTGCGCCCGCCCGGCGCGGCAATCACGCCGTGCGCGGATTCCTGCGCCGCATCGCCGCGATCTTCACACCGCTGATTCCCGCGCTGGTCGGCGCGGGGCTGATCAACGCGCTGGGTGGCCTGCTGCTGCTCTGGGCCCGGCACTCGCCGCCCGACAGCGCAAGCGACCTGACTTTCCTCGCCACCGTCGCGTCGACGATCGGCACCGCGTTCTTCGCGTTCCTGGTCATCCAGGTCGGCATGAATGCGGCGCGCGAATTCGACGGCACGCCGAGCCTCGGCGGCGCGGCCGCGAGCGTGATGATCGTGCCGGCGCTGACCAAGCTCCCCGCGTTCACGCTGCCGCTGCTCGGCGAGATCGCGCTGCGGCCTGGCCAGGGCGGACTGATGGGCGCGCTGCTGGCCGGCGTGCTGGTCGCGCTGGTCGAGCGCAAGCTGCGCACGCGGGTCCCGCCGGCCATCGAGACGCTGGTGACGCCGACGGTGTCGCTGCTCGTCGCGGGCGTCGCGACGCTGTTCGTGTTGATGCCGGTGGCCGACGTGCTGACGAACGGCGTCAGCAAGCTCACCACGCTGCTGTTGAATGTCGGCGGCATGCCGGCCGCGTTCATCCTCGCCGCATCGTTCGTGGGCCTGCTGATGTTCGGCCTGCATCAGGCGCTGATCCCGATTCATGCGCAACTCATCGCGCAGTACGGCTTCACCGCGTTGTTCCCGATTCTCGCGATGTCCGGCTGCGGGCAAGCCGGCGCCGCCTTCGCACTCTATTTCCGCGTCAAGGATGCGGGCCTGAAACAGCGGATCCGCGACACGCTGCCGACCTGCATGCTGGGCGTATCCGAGCCGCTGCTTTACAGCGTCACGCTGCCGCTCGGGCGCCCGCTCGTCACGTCGTCGATCGGCGGCGGCATCGGCGCGCTCGTGCTCGGGTACTTCGCCAGTCACGGCGATTTTGTCGGCGCGACCACGATCGGCCCGGCCAACCTGATGCTGATTCCGCTCGTCACCGGGCCGATGGGGCTGGGCAGCAGCGTCGCGGTCTACTGCCTCGCAACGGCGACAGCCTATGCATCGGCTTTCGTGCTCACGTGGTTCTTCGGGCTGACGCAGGATCAGCGGCGACAGTTCATCCGGCCCGCCCCGCAGCGCGCCGAACCGCTCGCCGACGGGCCGCTGCCGGTACGGCAGCCGCACTGAGCGCGCCGCGCGGCATCGAGACAAGGCGGTCGCACCGGAGTCGGTCGTCTCTTTATCGCCCCATTCAATATGGATAGCTAAATACATGAAAAGCGGAATGGCTTTCGCGCTTGCATGCTTCGTAACGACCTTCGCACATGCGCAATCGAACGTCCTGCTATGGGGGCGCCTGGGCGGCGACGTCCAGTACACGAGCGGCGTGCAGACGCCGCTCGGGGCCGCGTCGCGCTGGTCGCAAGGCAGCGACTGGGGCGTCAACATCATCGGCCTGAAGGGCACGGAAGATCTGGGGAACGGCAATCACGCGCTGTTCTGGCTCGAGTCGGCGTTCACGCCGACCGGTTCGCTGGTCGCCGGGCTGATCTTCCAGCGCGCGGCCTGGGTCGGGTTGAAGAACGACACCTTCGGCACGATCCGCTTCGGCCAGGGGCCCATGCTCAACAATTACGTGTGGGAATACGACCCGCTGCTCGAAGAGAATTTCGGCGCCCAGTCGTTCGTCGCCTACCGGAACGGCTCCCGCCTCTCCAACGGCATCCGCTACCTGTCGCCCGACCTGCACGGCTTCTCGTTCGACGCCGAGCTGAACCTGGGCAACAGCCCGACGAGCTTCAATGCGGGCGATCCGGCCAACGCGGGCAAGGCCGGGCGCGCGGACGGCTTCAGCGGCGCCTACACGCACGGCGACTTCCAGGTGCGGGTGGTGTGGGACGAGATCCGCAACGCGCAGGGTATCGAGAACAACCTGTTCAGCTACTCGCGCGAGCTGTTCGTCGGCGTGCGCGACCGGTTCGGCCCGTTTCGCGTGCAGGCCGCCTACACGCACTACTCCGCGCCCGACACGCCGGCAGGACTGTCCGATCGCGCCGACCTCTGGTGGGCCGGCCTCACATATGACGTGAACCCGTTTTTCCATCTGCAGGGCGCGGCCTACACGATGAAGGTCGGCCCCGGCAAGTGGACCGCCGATCACGACGGCGAGTCGCGCGTGACGATGGTCGGCGTCGGCTGCATGTACGACCTGTCGAAGCGGACCTTCCTGTACAGCATGGCCGCGCACGTGTTCAACAGCGCCAACGCCAATTTCGGCGTCAATCCACAAAGCCCGGGGCTCGGGCCGATGAACGCCGGCTGGGGCACGAACCCCGCGCCGGGCCATGGACAAACCGGCGTTTATGCCGGCATCGAGACGGTGTTCTAGCCGGCGTGGCCGGTCGGCGCAGTCCCTGCGCATCGCGCCACGTTCTTCCACCTCGCCAACCTGGAGTCGAACCATGCATTCCCGATCCATCCGCCCGCGCTCGTTGGTCGCAGCCGGCGTCGGCACGGCAGCACTGATCGCGCTTGCGGTCACCCATCCACGCGACGTCGATGCCGCATCGTCGTTTACCGTGCTGGACAACACCGCCTATGCCGATGTCTCGCTCGGACACGGCGCGGTCAAGACCAACTTCATCCCGGCCCGTTACTGCCAGCCGCTCACGTACGATGCATCGACGGGCAAGGTGAAGCTGCCGTCGCAGAGCGACTGGGAGGCACTGGTCAACACGTACGATCCGACGCCGGCCGACTCGGCCGGCTATCTCGTGCTCGACTGCGAAAAGCTGTACCTGACCGGCAGCACGGCGACGATTGCCAACCGGTTCGCGATCCTCAACCAACTCCAGCAATGGACCCAGGCGATTCGCCCCAATCGCGTACTCGGGTGGTACGGGCTCGCGAATGCGGCCAACATCAGCACGGTGGATTCAGCCAGTGCCTATCGCGACATCGCGCAATTGATGGATCTCAACAACGGCCGGACCGCGTATTTCCCGAGCGAATACGTGAAGGCCAACGGGACATCGCCGTATACGGGCGCGGCATGGGCCCCGCAGCTCAACGCCGACCTCGCCACCACCGGGACGATCGATCGCCAGAGCAGCACGGGCACGCATCCGGTGTTTCCGTACGTCTGGCCGCAGTACTACGACCAGAACACGACCTTGATTCCCGCGTCGACCTGGCAAAGCATGCTGAACACGATCCGAAGCACCAGCGCGGCCGGCCTGATCATCTGGGGCGGCCAGAATCCTGCTGTCGAATACGATGCGAACAATGACGGGAACGGGCCGTGGGTTGCGGTCACGCAGGCGTTTCTGGACAGCCTCTGAGCGACGCGTGAGCGTGTCGGGCTACCGTACGGCCGCGCTACGGAGCGAAACGGGCAGCCCGAGGACGATCAGGTGCAGGACGATCGGCACCAGGACGGCATCGTCGACGAGACCGAGCAGCGGTATCGCGATATTGAACGGCTCAAGCGCATAGACGGCGACGAGCCCGAGCACGGGAATCAGCCAACCCGGACGATCAGGGTGGCTCAGGGCGGTCCAAAGGACGCGCAGGTCGCGTCGGGCGGTTTTCCAGAGCAGGAGCAAGCGTCTCATTTGGCGATTCTCCGGTGAGGACAATCGAGCATAGCAGCTTGCCGATTCCCGTGCCGCCCGACCTCGACGCCGGCCATGACTCGACTTTGCAGGTTCGCCGGCCGATGCACGCCTGCGCGACGTCACCGGACTGCGCGCGACGGCTTCCGGAAGCGCGGCATCCGGGCACGCCGTACCGCCACCGCCTTGGCACCGCCGAGCCGCGCGCCGTCATCGCCGGCGCGCGGCCTCGTCGATTACGACTGCGAGAGCCTGCGCAAGCGCTCGACCGCCGACTCCGAACCCGCGGCCGCTCCGCCTGCCGCGATGCGACGCGCTTCTTCGACCGCCGCCTGTTGATCGAGCGGTTTCTGCCCGATGGCCGCCACCGTTTGCGCGGCATCCGCGGCGACGCGCGCCTGGGAGGCCGCCGCCTGCAACGCGCCGAGCCCGGTCGACGCGCCACCGGTGCCCGCACGCAGCCGGCTCAGTTCATCCTGCTGTTGCTGCATCAACTGCGCCCGCTCGCGGTCGGCCTGTGCCTGCGCGAGGTCGGCCATCGCCGCACGCGCTTTCGCGTCGAACTCGTTCACCTGGGTTTCGACGGTCGTCAGAATTTCCTGCAGCGTATCGACGAGTTGCTGGGCGCCGTCCGCTTCGGCCTGACGCCGCGGCAGATCCTGCTTGCGACGCTCGAGATCGTTGGTGAACTGCGTCAGGGTCAGCTCGTTGATCTCCTGCTTTTCGAACTTGTCGATCAGCACGACCGCCGCCTTCATGTCGCCGTCGATGCTCGCCTTCAGATCCGCGGCCGCCTTCTGCGCAGCGCCGTTCTTCTGCCTGGCCTCGGCCAGCTTGACCGCCACTTCGTGCAGCTTCGCCTGAAGGTTGTCGCGGTCGACTTGCGTCGCCGTTTCCGGATCGAATGCGGCGATCTGCTGCGCGAGGCGGTCGCCTACGGTACCAACGTGTTTCGCGAGAAGCGACGAAACGAGTTTCCAGCCAGACATGGTGTGCTCCTTGGTCAATCTTGAGTTGCGGGTTGCGGGTTGCGAACGGATCGAGGCGGCTTCGCGCCTCAGAAAACCTTGACGCGCAGCGGATCGATGGCAAGACCGGCGAAATAGTCGACCCAGACGGCCTCGTCCGGACGCCCGTCCATCGTCTCGACATGCTCGAAATCGATCCACAGGCGCTCGATCGGGCCACTTTCCTGCGCCGGGCCGGCCGGCAGGCGCCGCACGTATTGCATGAACGAATGCGTCTTCTCGACGCCCTTCTGGCCGACGCCGTCGTCCAGCCGGCGCTCCCTGGCCGTCCACGGCCGGACGTAGTCGCCGCCCGGCGCATCGCGCTCGAAGCCGATCGCGTCGTTGCCGCCGAGCAGCGCATCGACGCGTGCCGGCTGCGTGGCGAGGTGTGCGATCTGGGCAAGCTCGTCGCGATCCATGTCGTAGCGGTCCTGCCCGAGGCCGTAGCCGTGGCCGCGGAAGGCGTCCTGTTCCTCGGCCGTCAGCGGATATTCGCGATACAGGAACTGGTAGTACGCGGTTTCGCGCACATCCCGGGGATCGTCGTTGCCGGTCATGACCTGAAGGAACGCACCCTGCCCGTTCCTGTCCGTGCCCGTATCCGTGTACAGCCGGAAGATCGACAGATCCGCATCGGCGTCGACATGCAGGCGGCTGACCGCGACGATCGGCATCTGCACAGCCGGCGGCACAACCAGCAGCGACCCTTCGAGCAGCGCGAAATCGGCCAGCACCAGCTCGATCATGCCGCCGATACGCGCGCCGAACGGCAGCCCGGTGTCGACCCGCTCCGGTTGATCGACCTGCGCGCGCGCAAGATCGTCGAGGCGCTTTCCGCCGATACGGCGAGCGAGTTCAAGAATTCCCATGTGCGTCGTTTCTCAGAGGCGGTAGTTGGTGTGGGACATGTAGCGTGCCTTCCGCTCCAACCACGCGCGGCGCGCACGTCTGAACAGCGCGACGACAAGCCACACGGCGAGAAAAAGGCCGCCCAACACCACGACTGCACCCAGCCACACGTTCTTGCGTTCCTTTGCCGGCGGCTTCGCCGCCTGGGCATGCTGGACATCGGATGTGGCGACCTCGGCATCCGGCGTCGCATCGTCGTCGGGCACGTGCCGATACACCGACGCATTGCCCGAATCTGACGCGCGCCTCTCCGGCTGCTGCACGACGACCGTTTCGCGCGGCGCGCTGCTGCGCCCGAGCATATAGCCGAGCAGGAGCCCGTTGCTGCCATTGGATGGCTGTGCCGCGACCGGCGGTGGCGGTGCGCTGTACGACGGCGGCGGCGGCGCGTCGTTTCGCGCCCCGTACGAATGCGGATTGCTGGACGTGCCGTGGTCGGGCGAGTTGCTGTTGCTGGCGTTGCTGCCATCACTGCCGCTGTGCGACGACTCGCTCGAATTCAGCGTCGCAGCCGCGTCACGGCTCGACTGGGCGGCATACAGCGCCCCACCCAGCGCAGTCGCGGCAATGACCTTCTTCGAGCCCGAACTGCTGAACCCCGACTTCCCGGACGTGCCGGACCCATCGGACGGACTGGCCGACGAACGGGCCGGTGCGTCATAAGCGGAAGCGCTCTTGTAGTTCGACGCACTGTATGAGCTGCTGGAGCCGGGGGTCGCACTGTAAGAGGAACGGCTGGAGCTTGAGCCGGGACTCGAACTGTAAGTCGAGCGACTGGAGCTTGAGCCGGGACTCGAACTGTAATCGGAGCGGCTGGAGCTTGAGCTGGGACTCGAACTGTAAGTCGAGCGACTGGAGCTCGAGCTGGGACTCGAACTGTAATCGGAGCGACTGGAGCTTGAGCTGGGACTCGAACTGTAAGTCGAGCGACTGGAGCTCGAGCCGGGACTCGAACTGTAATCGGAGCGGCTGGAGCTGGAGCTGGGACTCGAACTGTAAGTCGAGCGACTGGAGCTCGAGCCGGGACTCGAACTGTAATCGGAGCGGCTGGAACTTGAGCTAGGACTCGAACTGTAAGTCGAGCGGCTGGAGCTCGACCCGTAACTGGAACTGTAAGAGGAGCGGCTGGAGTTGGAGCTGGAGCTGGAGCCGTAACTCGAACCGTAGGAGGACCGGCTGGAACTCGAGCTGGAACTGGAACTGGAACTGTACGACGAACGGCTGGACCCGGAGCTCGATCCGGACGACGAGCGGCTCGAGCTGAAACCGGAACTCTTGGCAAAGGCGATCGGCGCCGGGCATCCCGTAGCGAGCGCGAAAGCGACCAGTGTCGCAGCGACCTGGAGGCGTGTGGCCTTCATGTTGTTGACGTCCTTGTGGTTCAAAATTGAGTCTGCTCGGGCCAGTCGCCGGTCTCTCAGTTGCCATTCCGGCCCGTTGTCATGCGCGGGTTTTCGTACCGCCCCGGCGCCATCCGGTTGCGCATGCCGTGCGATACGCGAGCCGAGCCCCCTTTCGCCGCGCCTACAATCCTAACAAGTCTGAAGGAAGCTTGCGCGACCATTTGACCCCGAATGCATCATTCCGGCGGATTATTTCCCTGGACGATCCGTTTTATCGAACCCGGAGGCATTGCCTTCGGATGGGGCTGGCTGGCTGGCAAGCGCAGGCGCGTTGATTGAAGCGGCAGCCAGGAAGGAAGATCGCCGAACGTTGGCCAAGACCCGCTTTCTGCTGCATCGGCCGCCGGCCGCGTCACGCAGCGCGGCTGGCGACCCGGGATAGTTGCCGCGATGAAATCGTCAGGATGCGCGACAGGCCGAATCGCCTCTTCGTCGGGCGACGGACCAATCCATGGAAACGATGACGCCGGATACCGCGTGGGATTTCCGGCTGAGCGCGGAAGGGGTGGCGAAATACAGGCCGGCAATCAAAATCGTGTCGTCCGAACCGGAAATCGACAAACGCATCGCGAATCGCTGACGGCGCCGCAACGGGCGCATTTCCGATTGTTCACGAATGGCGCGTCCGTCGAAAACCAGGCGCGGCGGCCCGGCCGGACCGCTATCGGTCGATGATCGAAAGGCGACCGCCGCCGGCCGCCCTTCCCCGCGTTACGCCGCGGCCGCTTCCGCCCAGGGCGGCCGGAAATCCAGCCCGAGATGCTGGCTGATCGCCGCGTCGAGCCGCTCGACCGCGTCCCGCTCGATACGCGTGATTCCCGGATGCCAGATATCGACCAGCAGGCAAACCCGCGGCTCGTCGCTGTCGTTCCAGCTCTCATGCTCGAACGTGTCGTCGAATATGATCGCGCGGCGGTCCGGCCACTCGCGGGTCTCGTCGCCGACGCGCAGCCGCGAGCCCTGCGGCACGATCAGCGGAAGCTGGCAGGTCAGCTTGAGATTCGTCGTGTCCGAATGCGGCGGAATCCGCGTACCGCCCTGGATCACCGAAAAGATGAAGGCGCCGCTCGGGCTGAGGAAATCCTGCACCTGCCGCATCAGCGCCGCGGTGCGCGGGCAGCGGCGGCAATTCTCCTCGACCTCGGGCTCGCCCTTGCGCCGGAAATAGAACGACCCCCAGTCGTTGCGCCGGATCGACTCGAACCGTCCCGCCACCTGCTCTTCGTACGGCAGCAGCATCGGCGTGGTCACCTGCGCGAGAAACTCCTCGCGCAGCACGTCGACCGACGCCTCGATCGTCGACGTGAACGCCTCGAGCTCCGGATAATCGGACGCCTCGTACCACGGCTTCCCGTCCAGCCCCGGGAAATAGAACAGCAACGGCCGCTGATGTTTCGGCAACTCGGGCAGCGGAACCCGCCCCGTGTTGATGTTGACGAACTCGATCACGCGTTCGAGCTCCGCTATCCCGTACTGCGACACGAGCGCATCCAGCGTCTCGTGAATCGCGTTGTGCATCTCCTGTTTCAAAGTCGCTCTCCTTGGCTATCGTGGGGTGACAAAACGAAAAAGATTGCCGCTACCGCATGACGCATCGCACCTGAATCGAACCGGCGCGCCCGGCCCTACACGCGCGCCGTCGCCTTCGCCTCTTCCACCGGGCCGGCAGCCCAGCCGCCGATCGACGCGCCGTACCCGGACGCCGCCGCGACCAGCACGCCGACGCCGCACCACACCGCCTGCACGCCCCACTGGCTGACCAGGTAGCCGAGCAGGATCGACGCGATCATGCTGCCGAGCTGGAACACCAGCGAAAAGAACGAGACGGCGCGCGATCGCAACGCATCGGGCGTCCGGTGATGCAGCACCGCGTTGACCACCGCGCCGGCAATGCCGAGGAACAGCGCGACCCCGCTCAGCACGACGCCGAATGCGACCACGTGGTTCGCCCAAAGCGTCAGCACGAGGCTCACGGAAAGCCCGGCGAACGGCAGCGTCACGGCGAGCGCCGGCCGTGCGGCGCAATGCTTCATCACGCGATACGACGCCCAGCCGCCCGCGCCCTTCACGACCAGCATCAGCGTGAGGAACAGGCCGAACGCCCAGGTCGCGCCATGCGTCGGCACGAGCGTCTTCAACACCACCGGCCAGTAGCTCTCCAGCACCGACACGACGCCGCCGAGCAGCATGCAGAGCAGGATCAGCGGCCGCACCGCGCCGCCGTGCCACGCAAACCGGACCAGTTCGCGAAGATCGTCGAGCATCCTGCCGGCCGGCGCCGCCTCGTGCGGCGCCTGCTCGGCCTCGGCGAAAAACCACGACGTCAGGCCCAGCAGCACGATGAACAGACCGCACGCGAGCGCCAGGCCGATCTTGTACGGGTTGTCGAACAGGCGGCTGCCGATCAGGTCCGGGAGCACGCCGCCGACCAGCGACATGCTCGCCAGCCCGAGCGCGGAGGCCAGCTCCGCGCGGCCGAGAAAATACGGAATCCGCTTCGTCTCGCCGTGCTCGCGCAGCAGGCCGACGTACCACGCGTCGACGGTGCCGGAACTCATCGCACGCGCGACGCCGAAGCTCGCCGCGGCGAGGTACAGCATCGGCTTCTGGCTGAAACACAGCATCAGCGCGCAGCCGACGCTGTTCATCAGCAGCGAGATGCGATAGGTCCGGATGCGGCCCACGCGGTCGGCCATCGCACCGAACGGCAGTTCCAGCGCAATGGTCGACAGGCTGAACAGCGCCGCGTAAAGCCCGATCTCGAACAGCGTGAAATGGTTGTGCAGCAGGAACAGCGTGACGACCGGCAGCACGAGGCCGAAGGTGCCCCACAACGCCGCCTGCTGCAGGCAGTACCGCAGGTGGACGGTCATCGGCCGTCCTTGCCGCCGGACTCGAGCAGCAGGTACTCGCCGTCTTCCGCGCTGCCGGCGCCGATCTCGACGAAGCCGCACGCGGCATAGAACGCCAGCGCCGGCGCGTTGGCGCGCAGGCACTTGAGCCGGTAGCGCGTGGCCGGCCAGCCCGGCAGCGCGCGCAGCAGCGCCCGGCCGACGCCGCTGCGGTGGCGCGGCCGGTACACGTGCAGGTGATGGATGAAATGGTCGGGCTCCCAGACCGACACGAAGCCGGCAAGCCGCCCGCCGTCGTCCTCGGCGATCCTCAGCCGCTCGCCCTCCGTCTGGACCTCGAAGTCGGCCAGCTGGAACGCACCCGCCGGCTGCCACACGAAAGTCTCGCGGCGCGAGTGCAGGAACAGTTCGCGCAGGGCCGGCATATCGGCGGCCACCGCGTCACGTACGATGATCGTCATGATTCGCTTACCTCGCAGCAGTCGTGGTTGCCGGGGCCGTGCAGCCTGGCAGGCTCGCCATCACGTCGGCAACGAAGCGTTCGGTGTCCCAGCTGCGGTCCACCGTCGCGCCCAGCCGGGTGATGACCGCGCGGCACGACGGCACGATCACCACCAGCTGGTGATTGAAGCCGTCCATCATCGTCACGTCCTCCGGCAGCGACGGAAACCGCCGCGCGCCGCCGACGCCGGCGTTCAGCCACAGATGCGCGCCGAGCCGGCCGTCGTGCCGCGCCGCCTGGGGCGTCGCCATGAACCGCACCCAGTCGGGATCGACGATGCGCGTGCCATGCCACACGCCGTGCTGGAGGATCAACTGGCCGAGCTTCGACCAGTCCCGCGCCGACGCCAGCATGTAGCTGCCGCCGACCAGCGTGCCCGACGCGTCGGGCTCCATCATCGCGGTGCGGATGCCGAGCGGCTCGAACAGCCGCGCCCGCGCGAACGGCACGATGTCGAGCGGCTGCGGCGAGACCGCCCGCGCGACGATCTTCGCGACCAGCACGCTGCCGCCGCTCTGGTAGTCCACCTCGCGGCCGGGCGCGACCTTCAGCGGCCGGCTCGCGACGAAGCGCGCCATGTCGGTCGACTGGTACAGCATCTTCGTCGTGTCCGAGCCGGGCAGATAGCCTTCCTGGTAGTCCAGCCCGCTCGTCCATTGCAGCAGGTTCCGCAACTGGATCGCCTGGCGCGGATCGCCGGGCGATGCCCAGTCGTCCAGCAGGCGATCCTGCGCGAGCGTCAGCTTGCCGTCGCGGGCCAGTACGCCCGCCAGCAATGCGGTAACCGTCTTCGTCATCGACCAGCCGAGCAACGGGGTGTCGGCCGTGACGCCCGGCGCGTACCGCTCGCCGACGAGCTTGCCGTCCTGTCGCACGACCACGGCCAGCGTGTTGCGCAGCGACCCGGGCGACGGCTCCGCCACCGCGCGCTCCAGCACACTGCGCAGCGCCGGCGGAACATCGGACGGCGCAGCATCGCCGGCGGTGTCGACGTCGTCGGCATCGGCCGCGGCGGGCGGCAGCGCAAGGCCGCGGCCCTGTATGCGCAACGCGTCGAGCGCGTCGGCCGGCGCGATCGTGCAGCCGAGGCCCGGCCGGTACAGCGCGACCGTCGCGCGCAGCACGCCGAGCCCGGCGGCCTCGACGGTCTGTCGCGCACGGTCGATCCGGTACGTGACGAAGTTGAACAACGGATTGATCGGCTTCACTTCGCGCGCGAACACGGCGCGCGCATTGCCGTCGCCGCCGGCGAGCACGCGCACGCACAGGTAATGCGACGCATAGCCGGTCGCGGCGGGCAGCGCCCAATACAGCACGCCCGCGGCAATCACCAGCAGCAGCACGGCGGTGGCGGCGAGCATCTTGAAGACGGTAGCGACACGGGACGGATGACGATCCGGCATGGGGAATGTTTTCCTGGTTCGACGATTCGACGAGACGGTGCAGGCGGCCGCGCGGCCGCCCGCGCTCAGAGGATGATTTCCTTCTTCAGGTACAGCCGCTCGGACTGGATGTCGTGCGCGTGGCAGCGCGCGATCAGCTTGTCCGATTCGACGATCGGCAGCGAGGTCGGCGCGTATTCGATGCTGGAGATGAACTTGAGCCACGGCTCCGCGCCCATCGCATAGACGAACACCTGGCGCGGTGCGAAGCACTCGACCAGCGGCCACGCACGCTCGCAGTCGGAGCCGTTCAGCCGGCGGTTCTGGTCGAACTGCCGCCCGAGCGGCTCGTTCAGGAGCGCGCCGTACAGCCAGGACATCGGCGCGCCTTCGCACTCCATGCCGATGAACAGCGTGCCGATCCGGCCGATGCGCTGCGCGATGCGCTGGTACAGCTCCGGCTGCAGGTTGTTCGAGTCGGCCGCGAACAGCATGCTCTTGCCGTCCACCTTCAGCGCGAAGGCCATCTTCGCGGCGATATGCAGATCGCCGTGCTCGCCGAGGAACGGCAGCGCCACGATCTCGCCGCCCGGCACGGGCACGCTGTCCAGCTCGCCGACCTCGACGACTCGTTCGAACCCGCACGCCTCGAGCGCGAGCCGGATCGACGGGTCCTGCAGGAACCCGCCGTGGCTGCGCGGCACCACCAGCGTGCCGATCCGGTGCCGTAGCTGCAGCAGGCTCTCGAGCACGATGTGATCCTGGTGATTGTGAGTCAGCAGCACGTAGTCGATGCGCTCGGGCAGATCCGCGAACGTGAACGGATCCTCGCCCTGCCCGAGCGGATAACCGACGATCGGATCCGTCAGCAGCGAAAATTCCGCGGTTTCGACCAGCACCGTCGCATGGTTGAAGTAGCGCACCCGCACCGGCTGCTGCCCCGCGCGCGCCGGTGCCGACGGCGGGCGCGGCGGCGGCGCGTCGGTGAACCAGGTTTCGAGCGCCGCGCGCCGGGCGGCACCGCCCTCCGCATGCGCGAGCAGACGGTCGATCAGGTCCGGCGCGGCGCCCGCGTGGCGGGCCGCGAACAGCTCGTCGTACAGCGCGTCACGGAACGGCAGGCGGATCTCCACCATGTGCTCGTCGGGAAAGCGCGGCGTGCTGAGCATGAAGCTCCGGTCGTCGCTGGTCGCGAGGAAGCCGTTCACGCTCTGCAGCGCGTCGAGATAGCCTGCGCTGTCGTACAGCAACCGCTCGAACAGCCGGTACGACGCGTGGCCGCGCAGGTCGTAGCCCAGCTCGACGAACCCCTTCAACGGCTCGGGCACCCGCGCATACAGCGGCGACAGCGTATCGCCGCCCCCTTCCCGTGCAAGCAGCTCGTCGAGCTCGCGCAGCGCGTCCGCCAGCACCAGCAGCGGCGCGGCGCGCGTGCGGGTGTCGCGGATCAGCGCATCGACCGCCGGCACGAGCTCCCGGCCGCCGTTGAGGAACGGCCCGCCGGCCATCTTCGCGGCGGAACGCCGGTGCAACTCCGGCGCGCGGATGAAGGACTCCATGATGCGCAGGTGTACCTGCTTCATCACCAGCGCGCAGGTCGCCGGCTGCAGCAGGAACGTCCACGCATACCATTGATTGATCAGCGGTTCGAAGACGACGTTCGGTTTCAGGTAGATCTGGGTCATGTCAGGAATGATCGTGTTCGACTACGGGAACGGCTGCGTCGGCGACAAGCGCGAGCGCGGCCTCGATGTGCTCGCGCCACCGGCGCAGCAGTTGTTCGGCGGTGGCGCGCGTATGCACGGCGTCGCTGTAACGGCACTCGAACGCGAGTTCGCCGTCGCCCGCGACGCAAACGAGGTTCAGCAGGTGCGAACGTTCGTCGGTCGCCGCGCGGTCCGCGCCCACCGCCTCGGTGGCGGCGGAGAACCATGCGGACGGGCGCGCAGCGGCCGCCGACACGAAATCGACGCTGACCTGCGGCTGCACGCAGCGCCGCCACGCGTCGGGATCGACGCCGGCGGGCGGCGGTTCGTCCGCGCCGCCCAGCGCGGCCGGCGGCAGCGCGGCGAGCGTCGCCTCCCATTCGCGCAGCGCCGCGACGCTCGGCACGCCGGCGTGATGCGGCAACAGCAGCGGCACGTCACAGACGAAGCAGCCGACCGCGCGCTCGACCGCCGGCCCGTCGTCGAGCCAGTCGCGGCCGTGCCGGCCGAGATCGGCGACCACCGCGCCCCCCGCCCAATCGGTCAGTGCGCGCGCGGCCGCCGCGATCGCGACGGTGGCGGCTTTCACGCGCAGGCGCTGCGGCACGACGGCCAGCAACCGTTGCGCGGCCTCGCCCGTCAGCCGGTCGCGCACGACCTGCTGGCTGGCCTCGGCGTTCTCGCCGCGTGCCGCGTGCCGATCCCGCGGCAGCGCGACGTTGCCCGCCATCGGCGCGAGGTACGCGGCGGTTGCGCCGGCCTGCCGCGCGGCGGCAATGCGGGCGTCCAGCGCGCGAAGATAGGCCGGGTACGCCAGCGTCGGCGCGGCCAGTGCCGGCGTCCGGCCGTTCGCATGCGCCGCATACGCGTTGGCGAGGTCGTCCAGCAGCACCGCCCAGCCATGGCTGTCCGCCACCAGCCCGTGCACGACGAGCAGCAGCCGGTCGCCGGCCGCACCGCACCGGTAGTGCGCGATCCGGATCAGCGGCCCGTGGGCCAGATCGAAGCCCTGCTGCAGCGTCGTGCTGTGCGCGGCGATGAAGCGCGCCGCATCGTCTGCCGAGCCGAGGTCGTGGCTGCTGAAGCAGCGCTGCGCGGCGTCCGCGTCCGCAGGCGCGACGCGGCCCGGCAGCGTGTCGTGGTCGAATACGCAGCGCAGCCCCGGGTGCGCGTCGAGCAGCGAACGGAACGCAGCCAGCAGCGCGTCGGCGTCGAGCGGCTGCGCGGCCTGAACGAGCAGCGAGCGGTTCCAGTGGTGTGCGTGCGGGCGCTGCAACACGCGCCGTTGATACGGCGTCAACGGGAACCCGGACACCTCGTCCGCCTCCGGTCGCGCCGCCAGCGGCCGCAGGCAATCGGCCAGGTCCGCGAGGGTCGGACTGGCGAAGAAATCCTGCGGATCGACCGCCCAGCCCGCCCGGTTCAGTTGCGCGACGGCCCGCAGCACCAGGATGGAATCGCCGCCCAGCCCGAAGTAGTTGTCGTCCCGGCCGATCCGCTCCAGCCGCAGCACGTCGCGCAGCACCGTCAGCAGCGCGCGCAGCGGCGGCGTTTCGTCGCCGCCCGCGGCCTCGTCGGGCAGCACCGCCGTCGACACCCACTGGCGGTCGATCTTGTCGCCGGACGTCTTGGGCAGCGACGGCACGATGGCCAGCGCATGCGGCACCAGATGCGCCGGCGCGACGCGGCGCAGCGCGCGCAGCCGCTCGCGCGCCGCCTCGCGTGGCATGTCCGGCGCGCCCGACGCGCCAGGGCCGACGACGATGAACGCCTCCAGGCGCGGCGCCAGCGCGTCGTGCCCGCTCGACAGCCGCACCGCCGCCTCGCGCACGCCGTGCTGTTCGAGCAGCAGCGCCTCCACTTCGGCCAGGTCGACGCGCACCCCGCGCACCTTGATCTGGCGATCGCCGCGGCCGAGGTAGACCAGCGCGCCCGCCGCGTCGCGCCGCACGAGGTCGCCGGTGCGATACATGCGCGCGCCCGGCTGTCCGGAGAACGGATCCGGCAGGAACGCCGCGGCCGTCTGCCCGGGGCGGCCCGGGTAACCGCTCGCGAGCGCGCTGCCGCCCAGGTAAAGCTCGCCGCGACACAGCGGCGGCACCGGTTGCAGGTGCGCGTCGAGCACATAGGCCGTGGTGCCCGGCAGCGGCGCGCCGATCGGCACGTCGCGTTCGTCCGGGCGCGCATCGGCCGGCACGTCGTGCACGACGGACGTGATCACGCTTTCCGTCAGCCCGTATGCGTTCATCAGCGCCACGCGGCCGCCCGTCACGGCGCGCCATGCCTGCACCGCCGCGAGCGGCACCGTCTCGCTGCCCGTCACGACCAGACGCAACTGCGCCGGCAGCGCGGCCTCGCCGAGCCGGATCCCCCGCACCCATTCGCGCCAGAACGACGCGGGCAGGTTGAGCACGGTCGCGCGTTGCGCGTCGAGCAGGCCGCTGAACGCACCGAGCGTCGGCCACGCCGCGCGGTCGAGCAGCAGCAGGCAGGCGCCGGTGGACAGCGCCGTGAAGATCTCCTCGATCGACACGTCGAACACGAGCGACGAGAACTGCACGACCCGGTCGTCGGCCGTCATGCGATACGCGGCGCACAGCGCCTGGATCTTGTGCGCGACCGCCCGATGACTGACGTCGACGCCCTTCGGCACGCCGGTCGAGCCGGACGTGAACAGCGTATAGGCGGCCTGTTGCGGATCGATACCTGCGGGCAGCGCGCCGGCGGGCGTGTCGCCAAGCGCGGCGAACGTGAGCGCCGCGCAGCCGGGCCACGCCGGCGGCGCCGCTGCGGCGTCGTGCACGAGCAGCACCGGCGCCGCCTGCGACAGGATCGCGTGCTGCCGCACAGCCGGCGCGGCGGGATCGAGCGGCAGGTAGGTCGCCCCGGCGCGCAGCACGCCGAGCAGCGCCACCAGTGCGTCGAGCCCCGTCGGCAAGCACAGCGCGACGCGGTCGCCGGCGCGAACGCCGTGTGTGTGCAGTGCGCCCGCGACCTGCTCCACCCGCGCCCGCAGCGCCCCGTAACTGAGCGTCTCGTGCGCCGTGGCAACCGCGGGCGCAGCGTTGCCGGCCGTCAGCGTGCCCGCCAGCAGCGACATGAGGTCGGACGCGGCCCACGCGGACGCGTCGGCCGTCCCGGACGCCGCTTGCCATGCCTGCCGCTGCGCAGCCGACAGCACGCCCGCGTCGCCCAGCGGCGCATCGTCCGGCAGCGTCAGCAGGAGATCCAGCGCCGCCTGGAACTGTTCGACCACCTCGCCCGCCTCGCCCCGCTCCAGTGCGCCGTCGCGCGTCAGCAGCACGCCGCCGTAGCCCGCGCCGTCGCGATGCAGGTTCATCGTCAGGTCGTATTCGGTTTCCGTTTCCGGCGTGTCCTCGAACGCGACCTCCAGCGCGCCGGTCTGCACGGTGCGAACCGGCGCCTCCTGCATCGAGAACACCACCTGGAACAGCGGCGTCAGCGACGTGTCGCGCGGGCCCGCGAAGCGCTCGACCAGCTTCTCGAACGGATAGTCCTGGTGCGCGTGCGCGGCCATCACGCAGTCGCGCACCAGTTCGATCCATGCCCGCGTGCTGCTGGCTGCCGGGAATGCCACGCGCAGCGCAAGCAGGTTCACGAAGAAGCCGACGAGTCCTTCGGTGCGGCTCGATGCACGGTTGGCGACCGGCGAGCCGACCACCAGGTCGCGCTGCCCGGTGCGCCGCGACAGCATCAGCAGGAACGCGGACAGGAACACGACGTATGGCGTCGTCCGCAAGCGCCGCGCCAGCGCGTCGACCTGCGCTGCGCGTCCGGCGTCCACCGCGACGCGGCCGCTGTGCGCGAGGCGCCCGGGCGTGCGTGCGCGGCGCCGGTCGCCGCCGAGGTCGAGCACCGGTGCGCCGTCCAGATGCGCCCAGAACGTCTCGTGCGCCGCGTAGTGCCCGGCGGCGAACCGCGCCGCCTGCTCCTCGCTGTAGTCCGCGTAATCCCACGCGGGCGGCGCGGCGTCCGGCGCGCGCCCCTGGCTCGCCGCGGCGTACAGCGACGCGAGATCCTGCGCGATCAGCCGGAACGACCAGCCATCGACGACGATGTGATGGAACGACATCAGCAGGCACGCGCGGCGCGGCCCGAGATCGAGCAGCCGCGCGCGAAACAGCGGCGGCCGAGCGAGATCGAACGGCTCCGCCCGCAGCGCGTCGCGATGCTGCGCGATGAACGCGCGCCGTGCGTCGTCCGTATCGCCTGCGTACGCATGGATCGACAGCGCGACCGCCGCGTCGGCATGCACGTGCTGCTCGCCACTGCCGTCCGGCCCCTCGTGAAACGACGTGCGCAGCACCGGATGGCGCGCAACCAGCCCGGCGAGCGCCGCGTGCAGCGCGGCACGATCGACATCGCCGTGCAGGTGCAGACATTGCGGCAGATGAAAGACCGAACCGCCCATGCCGAGCCGTTCGAGCGTCCACAGCCGGCGCTGCTGGAACGACATCGGTGCACGACGCGGCCCGGCGGCCGGCAGGCCGTGCTGCGTCGTTGCCACCCGCCCGGCGGGCTGCGCCGGTTCGGCCTGCACGCGAATCGCGCGGGCCAGCCCGTCGATCGTCGGCGCACTGAAGAACGCCTCGAGCGTCAGCTCCGCATTCAGCCGCTCGTGAATCCGCGTGAGAACGCGCCCGGCCAGCAGCGAATCGCCGCCCAGTTCGAAGAAATCGTCGGCCGGCGTGATCCGCTCATGGCCGAGGCACTCCGTCCAGATGCGCGTCAATGCGTGCCGCACGTCATCGGTTTCGACCGGTGCGGCGGGCGGCGTGTCGGTCACTGCCGGTGCAGCCACCAGCGCAACGGCCGGCGCCTCCGGCTGCACGCGCTCGATGGGGCCGCGTTGCTGGGCGGACAGCCAGTGACGCGTCCGCTCGAACGGATAGCCCGGCAACGGCAGGCGCTTGCGGCGCTCGCCCGCGTACGCGTCGCGGCGTGTCAGGCGCGCGCCCGTCGCCCACAGCCGGCCGTAGCCGGTGAGCAAGGTCGCCATCGTGCGCGGCGTGCGCTCCGTGAAGCTTGCCAGCACTGCGTCGGCCGGCGCGCAGCGATGCCCGCGCACCAGCGCCGCCAGCACGTCGCGCGGGCCGATCTCGACCCACAACGCGTCGCCCAGCGCCGCCAGCGTCCGCACGCCCGCCGAGAAGCGCACGGTGCCGAGCACGTGCGCGGCCCAGTACGCCGGATCGGTGGCGCGCTGCGCGTCCAGCAGCGTGCCGTCGAGGTTGGAGATCAACGGGATGCGCGGCGCGCGCAGCGTCATCGTCGCGGCATGCGCCTGCACGCGCACGGCCGCGTCCGCCATCATCGGCGAATGGAACGCATGCGACGACGCGAGCCGCGCATGCGCGATACCCGTGTTGCGCAGGTGCGCCGCGAACACGTCGACCGCATCCACCGGGCCGGACACCACGCACTGCAGCGGCCCGTTGACCGCCGCGACGGCGAGCGCCGGCGGCAGTTGCGCGGCCAGCTCGTCTTCCGCAATCGATACGGACAGCATCGCGCCGGCCGGCTGCGCCTGCATCGCCGCGGCACGCGCCGCCACGAGGCCGACCGCCTCGTCGAGCGAGAACACGCCCGCGCAGCACGCGGCGACCAGTTCGCCGACGCTGTGGCCGATCAGGTAGTCCGGCGTCACGCCCAGCGCAGCCCATGCCTGATACAGCGCGTACTCGTACGCGAACAGCAGCGGCTGGACCAGCGCCGTATCGGTGGTGCTCGCGTCGCCCAGCAGATAGGGTTCGAGCGCCAGCCCGGCCGCGCCCGCGAACCGCCCGCACACCTCGTCGAGCGCGGCGCGGAACACCGGGTTCTCGCGATGCAGGTCGCGCGCCATGCCGGCGGCCTGCACGCCCTGCCCGGTGAACAGGAAAATCACCGGGCGCGCGTGCGGCGCGTCGTCGGTGGCCGGCGACACACCCGCCGCCAGCGCATCGAGCGCCGTGTCGCGCGACTCGGCGACCACGAACGCCCGGCACGCGTGGTCCTGCCGGGCGGCCTGCAGCGTATGCGCAACGTCGGCCAGCGCCCATTCCGGGTGGCGGCGCAGCGCGGCGGCGAGGCCGTCCGCCGCGCGCCGCAGCCCGTCCGGCGTGGCGGCCGACAACCGCAGGCAATGCGCGGCAGCGGCCGACGGCGCGTCCGCCTCGGGCGGCGCGGCTTCCAGGATCACGTGCGCATTGGTGCCGCCGATGCCGAACGAACTGACGGCCGCGCGGCGCGGCGCAGCGCCGCCGTCCGGCCAGTCGGCCGCTTGCGCCGTGATGCGGAAGGCCGCGTCGTCGAGTTCGAGCAGCGGATTGGGCGTGTCGAAGTGCAGCGTGCCCGGCACCTTGCCGCGTTCGAGCGCGAGCGCCGCCTTGATCACGCCCGCGAGCCCCGCCGCGCTGTCCAGGTGCCCGACGCTCGTCTTGACCGCGCCGAGCATGCGCGGCGCACGCACGGGGTGCTGTCCGTAGGTCGCCTTCAGCGCAGCCATTTCGATCGGATCGCCGAGCAGCGTGCCGGTGCCGTGCGTCTCGACATAGCCGACCGACGCGGCGTCCACGCCGGCGTCCGCCAGTGCGGCGCGGATCACCCGTGCCTGGCCCGCAGGGCTCGGCGCGGTGTAGCCGGCCTTGTCGTGGCCGTCGTTGTTGATCGCGGAGCCCTTGAGGACCGCATACACGTGATCGCCGTCGCGGCGTGCGAGATCGAGCCGCTTCAGCACCACCGCACCCGCGCCGCTGCCTTCGACGGTGCCGCTCGCAGCCGCGTCGAACGCGCGGCAATAGCCGTCCGCGGAAAAGATCCCGCCGGTGCGGTGCAGGTAGCCCGGCACACCGTCGACGCCGATCGACGCCGCACCCGCGAGCGCGAGTTCGCAATCGCCCTGCGCGACCGCGCGTGCGGCCATGTGCAACGCGACCAGCGACGTCGAGCACGCGGTGTTCAGCGTGACCGCGGGGCCGGTGAGGTTCAGCCGGTACGCAATCTGCGTCGCGGGCTGGTTGAGCACGTTGATCTGGTACAGCCCGAGCGCCTCGACCGCGTCGCGGTTGCCGAGCACGTGGTTCGCGAGGTACTGGCTCGCGCCCACGCCGACGTAGACGCCCACGTCGCGCGCGGGCCCGGGCCCGGCGTAACCGGCGTCCTCGAGCGCGCGATAGCTTTCCTCCATCAGCTTGCGCTGCTGCGGATCCATGATCTCTGCCTCGCGCGGCGTGTAGCCGAAGAACGCGGCATCGAAACAGTCAGGATCGCGTATCAACCCGCGCGCGGCGACGAAGCGCGGATTGCCGAGCAGGTCGTCCGGCACGCCGAGCGCGCGCAGCCGCGCGTCGTCGAGCCGGGTGATGCCGTCCTCGCCCGCGAGCAGCATGTGCCAGAACTGCTCGACGTCGTCCGCGCCCGAAACGGCCGCGCTCATCCCGATGATCGCGACGTCGCGGCTGTCGACCGGCGACGCGCTTGCGGCCGCAGCCGCGCCGCCGGCGCCGGTTGACGGCTCGCCAGGCGCGGACAGCCAGCCGGCCAGCGTGCGAATGGTCGTGTAGCGGAACAGGTGATCGATGTCCACGTCGCGGCCGAACTCGCGACGAAGCCGCGCCTGGCACTGGATCAACGCGAGCGAGTGGCCGCCCGCGTCGAAGAAGTTGGTGTCCGGATCGATCTCGGCGAGGCCGAGCACGTCGCGCCAGATCGCCGCGACCGCGGCCTCGGCATCGCCAGGCGTGCGGCGTGCGGCGCTGGCGGGGCCGGCCTGGCCGGGCGTGCCGGCCGCGTCGAGCGGCCAGTCGGCCAGCCTGAGGCGATCGATCTTGCCGCTGCCGGTCATCGGCATCGCGTCGAGCATGACGATCCGGTCGGGCACCATGTACGGCGGCAGCGCCTGTTGCGCATGCGCCTTCAGCGCGCCGTCCGGCAGCGCGCCTGCCGCCTGCACGAACGCGCAGAGCACAGCGCCCGCGCTGCCCGAACGCGCCAGCACCGCGACTTTGGCGACGCCCGGATGGCGGCCCAGCACCGACTCGACTTCACCCGTCTCGATGCGGAAGCCGCGCACCTTGACCTGCTGGTCGTCGCGACCCACGAATTCGATGTCACCGTGCCGGTCGAAGCGGGCCAGGTCGCCGGTGCGATACAGCACGCGATCCGCGTCGCCCGTCGCATACGGGTTCGGCACGAAGCGCTCCGCGCTCAGCTCGGGCCGGTTCAGGTAGCCCGACGCCAGCGCCCGGCCGGAGAGGTACAGCTCGCCGGTCGCGCCGATCGGCAGCCGCGCGAGATCGGGCGCGAGGATATGCGTGCCGACGTCGCCCACCGCGCGGCCGATCAACACGGGGCCGCTCGCGCAGCGCCACACGGTTGCGTAGATGCTGGCCTCGGTCGGGCCGTATGCGTTGAACAGCGGCGTGTGCGGCAGCACGCGCGCCGCCAGCTCGACGGTCGCGGGCAGCAGCGGCTCGCCGGCAGCGAACACGGCGCGCAGCGGGCTCGCCGCGCCGGCGTCGAGCGACTGCAGGAACAGGTGCAGCATCGACGGCACGAAATTGACCACCGTCACGCGATGCCGTTCGATCGCGCGCTGCAGGTAGCGCGGATCGTACTGGCCGTCCGGCCGCGCGATCACGATCGCGGCGCCCTTCATCAACGGCCATAGCATTTCGGTAAGCGAAACATCGAACGATTGCGCGGTCTTCCACAGCACGCGATCGCCCGCCGCCAGCGGATAGGTGTGCGCGAGCGCGTCGAACAGCGCGAGGATGCCTTCCTGGCGGCACAGCACACCCTTCGGCGTGCCGGTCGAGCCGGACGTATAGAGAATGTAGGCCGGGTCACCGGGGCTCACGCGCGGCGCGGCGGCCAACGCGGCCTGCCCCGCTTCCGCCAGCGCCGCCTGCTCGACGAATTGCACGCCGCACGCGCGCAGGCAGGCGGGCGCGGCGGCATCGCCGACGATCGCCACCGGGCGCGCGTCATCCACCATGAAGCGATGGCGCGCTTCCGGCAACGCGGGATCGAGCGGCAGATACACGGCGCCGATCCGGAACAGCGCGAGCACGGTCTGCAGCGTCGCCGCCGTGCGGCCCGCGCACACCGCCACGACGTCGCCCTGCCGCACGCCCAGCGCGGTGAGCGCCGCCGCGCGCCGGTCGCACTGGTCGAGCAGCGCCGCATAGGTCGTCTCGCCCGCGTCGTCGATCAGCGCGACGGCGTCCGGCGCGGCGGCCGCGC
>NZ_CABVPX010000027.1 GCF_902499125.1 Burkholderia arboris | reverse complement strand
GTGGACAGCGAGCCGATCGAGCTGGTGGCCGACGAGAGGCCGGTCGACGTGGAAGTCGACAGCGACGTGATCGAGCTATTAGCCGACGACAAACCGGTCGAAGCCGACGTCGAAAGCGAGGTGACCGAGCTGTTGGTCGAGCTCAAACCGGTGGACAGCGAGCCGATCGAGCTGGTGGCCGACGAGAGGCCGGTCGACGTGGAGGTCGACAGCGACCTGACCGAGCTATTGGCCGACGACAGACCCGTCGAAGCCGACGTGGACAGCGAGGTGACCGAGCTGTTGGTCGAGCTCAGGCCGGTGGACAGCGAGCCGATCGAGCTGGTTGCCGACGAGAGGCCAGTCGACGTGGAGGTCGACAGCGAACCGATCGAGCTGTTGGCCGACGAGAGGCCCGTCGACGTGGAGGTCGACAGCGAGCCGATCGAGCTGTTAGCCGACGAGAGGCCCGTCGACGCCGAGGTCGACAGGCTTGCGATGCTCGACGTCGTCGTACTCGCGACCGAGTAGAGCTGGCTGCCGTTGATCGCATCGGTGCTGGTGGCGCTGACGAGGCCGGCTGCGACGTTCTGGATACGGCGTTCCGAGCCGACCTTGCCGACGCTGACGATACCGGCGGACGAGCTTGCGCCGGCATAGGTGCCGAACGTTTGGCTACCGATCGTCGTGCTGCTTACGCTGCCGGTACCGCCGGTTGTACCCGATGCGGTGCCGCTGGCGGTGGCGCCGGAGCCGATTGCGACCGAATTGGCGACGGTGGAGGTGGCGCCCGAACCCAGCGCGATCGAGCTGCCGCCCGACGCGGTTGCGCCGTTGCCGAGTGCGATGTCGTTCGCGGTAGTCAGCGAGCCGCTGACCCCAGCGACGGCGTTCGTGCCCTGTGCAATCGAGTTGTTTCCGTATGCCTTGGCGGTCGTACCCAGCGCGACTGCGCTGTTGGCTGCCGCCGTTGCGCCGGCGCCCAGCGCCATGCCGGCATCGATCACCGAGCTCGAATTGTCGACCGTTGCGCCGACGCCGAGTGCAACCGCACGCGTCGTGTTGTTCGACGTCGTGGCCAGCGCACCGACCGCGACGCTGCTGTTCTGCTGCAGATAGCCGTTCTGGTCGGCCGATGCGCCCGTACCGAGCGCGAAGCTTTGACCATAGCTCGTCGCGCCATTGCCGATCGCGATCGAGTTGATGTCCTGAGAGCCGCCCGTGGTCTTGGCACCCGTGCCGATGGCGATCGAACCGTCGGCTGCCGTTGCGGCATTGGCGCCCAGCGCTACGGATCCGACACCGCCTGCTGACGTGTTATAGCCGAGCGCGGTGCTCGACTGACCCGACGCGGTTGCCTGGAGGCCCGCAGCGAGCCCCCACTGAGCCGCATTTGAACCCATGCCGATGGCGACCGCTCCGGCGCCGGAAGCCGTCGTGAACGACCCGAACAGGGTCACCCCGGACAGGTTGTTGCCGTTGGCGCTACAGCCTGCGACGGAAGACCAGCCGCCGGTGCCGTCCTGAGGGTTGCTCCCCGCTGCATAGGTGCGCACACCGTCCGGGCCCGTACCGCTGCCGAAGCCACAATTGGCTCCGCCATTGCCTCCGCTGAACGAGTAGGTCCCCGCGTAGGCAGCGTGCCCAGCGCCAACCAGCAACAGGCTGACGAGCAATTTGACCGATGCAGAGCGTTTGCTCTTGCCCCGTGCCGAGTCGAGTTCAGATGCCGCGACCCAGGCGCCAAGGGCTTCGTTCCAGATCGAGCGGTATGTGCGGTTCATGTCCTGCTACCTCCAAATGTGCACGCCACACACCGGTCTCTTTTGTTAGAGGAATACTCCGTGCGCTCGCGCGAATCTCAAAATTGATGGGCGGAGTTTATTGGAGGTGAATTTTATAGATTGATAAAAAGTGATAAATAAGGGGTTTTGAAAGTTAAAAGATGGTTAATACATCGTGTTTTGATGTATCTATCGAGAATGATTTTGAAAGATGTAAGAATGTGTCGTGTAGGGTTTGAATTTTTCTGGAGAATCCTTGGTTTTTATATATAAATCAACGACTTGCTGTTGTTTTGTGCGGTAGGTGACATGCGTTTTCGTCTCAAAAGTAAGACAAATGAAATAGCAAACGTTTGCGCGCACCTCGATTCTTTCATCATTGTAATGTCAAGTGGCGTCTTGATTGATAATGTATTCATGGTTTTGTTGATTTATTGGGTTTCGATTTTGTATCTGGTTTGTTTCTGTTTTTATTGATTATCTATAAATCAATTAAATCTGAAATTCAGGATGTTGGACTGTGCTGATCTGCGCATTTCGCCAAGCGCAGTTGCCCGCGTGACGGGCGTTCCGGGCCGGTTGGCTCGTCGAATTTGTAAAAAAGTGCTACAGAGCGACAGATGGGACTTTCGGCATCCAGATATAGGATTTGTCCTATTGACGATATCGGTGATATCGGTGCTGCGACGGAATTGGGGCGCACGCCGGGCCGCCGAGGGCGCGGCTTCGGGACGGATGTCCCGCGCGATGCCGACGGGTTGTCAAAGACGAGGGGCGGCGGCCGGGGCCAGGCGCCCGAAATGTCAGATTCTGGGTGCGGCAATGTGTCCGCTACGCCGAGGGGGCGTCGGCGTGGCGGAGGGAAAAGGGGGCGGATCGATCGTGTCGGGCGTGTCGCATCCGGCCCACGAATGTGGGCCGAACCGGCCGCTTGCCGCATGGATTGCGGCAACGCTCGACCTTACTTCCTGAGAAACCGCAGCGCGAGCCGGGCCATCCGCGGCACGAACATCGGGCGCAGCAGGCGCCTGTCGTACCCGGCCATACGCCGGTCGTTCTCCACGAGACACAGCTCGATCAGCTCGCGCGGGTTCAGCGCGTCGCCGAGGTCGGCGGTGCCGGTTGCCGGAAAATTCGCGTCGCGCGCAGCGCCATCGGCATCGATGCCGCGCGCGATGTTCATGCGGTCGCGGATCAGTTGCACCCACACGGCCGCGACGCGGGCGAAGAACCACGGCCGGCGCCACCACGGCATGGTGCGCCAGTACCACGCGTACCAGTTCGCGAAGAACAGGATGTGGCGGCCTTCTTCCTGGATCACGGGCTCGAAGGTGTCGACGAGTTCGGGCGGGAAATAGCCGGAGCGCTGCGCGGAGCGGAACAGGCCGAACGCGAAGAAGCTGTCGATGCATTCGCTGAAGCCCGTCATCATCCACGACCACTCGGGATCGGCCGGCGCCGGGTAGGCCGGCTCGGGCGCGAGCCGGATGCCGTATGCCTCGACGAGCTTCGACAGTACGACCTTGTGGCGCGCTTCCTCGCCGCCGTCCATCTCGAGCGCGCGGCGCAGCAGCGGATCGTCGACTGTTGCCGCGTAGGTTGCCACGCGGATCGACGCGCGGCCTTCGGTCTGTACCGCGATGTCCCAGATCGGCAGCGACGTGAGCCGCCTGAGTTCATCCGGCTTGAGCGCCGGCCAGTCGATCACGGCCGGTTTGTACGGGTTGTGTGTGTCGAGCAGCATGCGGCAGAACATCTGCATGTGCGCATCGGAACCGATCCGGACCGGACCTTGCCTCTCGAAGGTCCAGTTGCGCATTGCGTGATCTGCGGCTGCATGCTCTTCCTGCAGCGTGTCACTCATGGCTGTTGTTATGCGATTACGGGTCGAAAGATTTTTGCATAGCTTCCGTAATCACGTATTTTCGAGCGGCCATGTGCGCGCCGGCCCCGCGCGCGTCACGCGTTCGTGTCGACCCAGAGGCGGCCCCAGCGCGACGCGTAGGCGAGCGCGTGTTCCTCTTCGAAGAAGAAATCGATCGCGTCGAACGACACGGAGCGCGGCGACGGCCCGCCGCTTGCCCGTTCGATCGTCAGGTTGGCGGCGAACAGCCCGTTCGGCAACCGGGCGGCGGCGGGGGCGACTTCATAGCCCTTGTAGCGGATCGTACGGTTCATGGCGTGCACGGAGAGAGTTCGGACTTTCAGCGTACGAAAACCTGCCGGCGACGTGAACCAATCTTTCGGCCAATGCTAATCACGCGGCAGGCTGAATCGTTATCGGGGCGGTACGCAGGGGAGGGGCGACGCGGGGGAGGCGACGGCGTGCATGGTCCGGCGCCGCGCATCCGAAGACGTGCCGCGCGCACCCGTCGAACCTCGTCGAGCGGGGGCGCGCGGCGCAATGCAGGGGGATTACTGGTTGGCGACCTTCAGCACGGGCGCGAGCGCATCGACCGATGCCGCATGCGAGGTCGCGCGATGCGACGCGAACGCGAGCGCGAATTCGGCGGCTTGCGCGCCGACCGTCTCGAGTTGCGCGACGACCTTCGGATCCGAGCAGCTGTCGGCGCTTTCGAAGCGCGTTTCCAGCGTGTTCACGGTTGCGCCGAACGGCGTCGGCCAGCCGCGCAGTGCATGAACGATCGACCGCAGCGACGTCAGCACCGTGCCGGCCGCCTGCCAGCCGTAGGCAGTGACGATCAGGCCGACTGCGCGGCCGTCGAGATACGGGCGTTCGTCCGTGCGCAGTTCCTCGAGCGTGTCGAGCGCGTTCTTCACGAGACCGGAGACGCCGCCGTGATAGCCCGGTGTCGCGATGATGATCGCGTCGGCCTGGCGCACGGCGTCGATCAGCTCGTGCTGCGCGTCGGTCAGCGTTTTGTGTTCGGGAGCGTAGTGCGGCAGCGTATGCAGGAACGGGCCGTCGAACAGGCGCGTACGGGCGCCGGCGGCCTGCGCGCCGCGCAGTGCGAACGACAGCGCGCGTTCGGTCGACGACGCGGCTCGGGTGGTACCGCCGATGCCGACGACGAACGGGCGGCGGTGTTGATCGAATGCAGTCAAGGGGCGCTCCTCGGGGATGGCTTGCCCGGCTAAGCACAGGCTTAAAACCAGATGGTAACGACCCTGTCGCCACTCTGAAAACGACTTTTCGTTCTATCGATATGCCGCGCGGCGGGGGCGACCGTGTGTGCGACCCCGCAGATCGATAGCAGAAATGCTTGGTTGGGACGGTACGCCGCGGTCGATAAGATGGGCCCGTCTCCTCCATGATGTCTCTACTGACATGGGTTGGCCCCGCCGCGCGGATGCAGGCGGGGCTTTTTTTCGTCCAGGCCAGGAAAAAGGGTGCGATGCCCCGGGCTGTCGCCCGTTATGCGAACACCGGCCGGAAGAAGCTGCGCTCGTAGCTGACGATGCACCGCGTTTCCTCCGCGTAACGGAACGCGGCCTGGCAGGCCGGATCGTCTTTCGAGCGCTCGCGATAGCGCTCGTATTCGGCGAGGCTCGGGAACGAGAACATCGCGAGCGCGATGTTGCTCGCGCCTTCGGACGGCAGAAAGTAGCCATGATGCGTGCCGCCGAACTGCTCGACGAGCGGAATCCACATCTTGCCGTAGGTTTCGAACTCGGCGAGCTTGTACGGATCGATGACGTAGCGGAGGTAGCAGGTAATCATGTGCACTCGCAATGCGGTGAGGGAGCCGCGAGTCTGGAGTGCGTTGCGGCACGTGTCAACGGCGCGCACGCAAGGCGTCGATTCGGTCGTGCGACGCGTTGCTTGCGTGAGCAACGATCGGTGCGCTTTCATGCGTTCGCAATGGCGAGCGCGGCGCGCCGGACGACACCGTCGTCATCGCGTCTGCCACGCCCGTTTCCCCAAACTTTTACGACATTTTTTCTTGCGACGGCGACCGGCGCGCTCATAGACTTCGTGCATCCCAACCACGGAGCATGGCAATGTCGATACCCTGGAACGCGATCGCCGAACGAACCCCTGCCGCGCCGCCTTCCGTGTGCGCCGATCGGGTGATCGTCCGGCGCTTCGATCCGGCAGTCGACAGTTATGCGCAACTCACGCCGATGCTGCATCGTGCGTTCGCGCGGCTCGGCGCGATGGGGCTGAACTGCACGTGCGTCGATCAGGACGAAGACGTTACGCGCCGCCGCGCGGAAGCGGGCGAGTGTTATGTCGCCGTGTGCGGCGGGCGCGTGATCGGCACGGCGACGCTGTATGCGACCGATCCGTCGTCGGCGTGCTCGCTGTACCGGCGCGAAGGCGTCGCGAGCGTGCGCCAGGTGGCCGTGGACCCCGAGTGCCAGAGCCGCGGGATCGGCGCGTTGCTGCTGTCGTTCGCCGAGCAGTGGGCCGCGTTGCGCGGCTATACGCTGCTCGCGCTCGATACGCCGCATCCGGCTGCGCACCTGCTGGCATTCTACGGCGCGCAGGGCTTCGAGGTGGTCGACGTGATGCGCTTTGCCGGCAAGCGCTACGAGAGCGCGATCCTCTGCAAGCGCCCCGTCGCGCGTATCTCGCGCCGCGTGTCGCCGGCGTCGCGGCTGGCGGCACGTGTCGCGGCCGTACGGCGTCTTGCGTATGCATTGCCGTCGCGCGTGGCCGCAGTGGCGCGGCGCGACCTCCGTGTGCGCCGCGGTGCCGGATGGGCGGCACGACGCGCGGCCGGCGCCGCAAGTTGCCGCTCGTCGCCGTGGCGGCCGCGTCAGCACGGGCGCTACACGTTCGGCTGAACGACGGGCGCCCGGTTCCTTTCCAGCTTTTGCCGCGTAGACATCGCGTGAGCGGAGTGTGGCGCTCCCGCTCGTGTACGGCCCTCGAGACACCCCCGCCGCATCGCGGCGAAACGGATGTTTACGCGCTTTTTATGCCCTGACGTGATCCTTTGCCGCGATCTTCACGCGAATCTTCATAAGATGGTTGCGTGGAAACGGAAGCCGCACGTGCGAATGCGTGCAGGCAGCCGGCTCGCCTGACCGATGCCGGCTGCCACCGCACCGCCGCGCCGGCAAAAGGAAAACCGCCATGTCTCTCGATCATGTGACAGGCCCGCGTCCCGAGCAGCGGGGCCATCCGCGCACCGCTGCGCGCTCGATGTTCGATCCCGCGCTCGTGCGTCCGGCGATCGCCGACGCGTTCAGGAAGCTCACGCCGCGCACGCAGTTCCGCAACCCGGTGATGTTCTGCGTGTACGTCGGCAGCATCCTGACGACGCTCCTGTGGATCGCGGCGCTCGCCGGCCAGGCCGAGGCGCCCGCCGGTTTCATCGTCGCGATCGCGCTGTGGCTGTGGTTCACCGTGCTGTTCGCGAACTTCGCCGAAGCGCTCGCCGAAGGGCGCTCGAAGGCGCAGGCCGCGTCGCTGCGCAGTGCGAAACACAACGTGGTCGCGAAGAAGCTTTCGGCGCCGCGTGCGAAGGCCGCCGTCGAGGTGATGGCGTCGACCGACCTGCGCCGTGGCGACGTCGTGCTGGTCGAGACCGGCGACGTGATCCCGGCCGACGGCGACGTGATCGAAGGTGTCGCGTCGGTCGACGAATCGGCGATCACGGGCGAATCCGCACCGGTGATCCGCGAATCGGGCGGCGATTTCTCGTCGGTGACGGGCGGCACGCGCGTGCTTTCGGACTGGATCGTCGTGCGGGTCGCCGTCAATCCGGGCGAGGCATTCCTCGACCGGATGATCGCGATGGTCGAAGGCGCGAAGCGCAAGAAAACGCCGAACGAGATCGCGCTGACGATCCTGCTCGTCGCGCTGACGATCGTGATGCTGCTGGCCACCGCAACGCTGCTGCCGTTCTCGATGTTCTCGGTCGAGGCGATGAAGGCCGGCCACGTGGTGACGATCACCGCGCTCGTCGCGCTGCTCGTGTGCCTGATCCCGACGACGATCGGCGGCCTGTTGTCCGCGATCGGCGTGGCCGGGATGAGCCGGATGATGCAGGCGAACGTGATCGCGACGTCGGGCCGCGCGGTGGAGGCGGCCGGCGACGTCGACGTGCTGCTGCTCGACAAGACCGGCACGATCACGCTCGGCAACCGCCAGGCGGCGGCGTTCGTGCCGGCGCCGTTCGTGACCGAGGAGGCGCTGGCCGATGCGGCCCAACTGTCGTCGCTCGCCGACGAAACGCCGGAAGGCCGCAGCATCGTCGTGCTCGCGAAGCAGCGCTTCAATTTGCGCGAGCGCGACATGCAGGCGCTGCGTCCGGTATTCCTGTCGTTCAGCGCACAGACGCGGATGAGCGGCGTCGACCTGTTTCCTGCCGGGGCGTCGCCCGGCGCGCCCGGCCGCGAGATCCGCAAGGGCGCGGCCGACGCAATCGCGCACTACGTCACGTCGCATGGCGGCCGGGTCACGCGCGAGGTCGAGACGGCCGTGACCGACATCGCGCGCCGCGGCAGCACGCCGCTGGCGGTCGCGGAGCGGCGCGACGGCGTGGCGCGCGTGCTCGGCGTGATCGAGTTGAAGGACATCGTGAAGGGCGGCATCAAGGAGCGCTTCGCGGAACTGCGCAAGATGGGCATCAAGACCGTGATGGTGACGGGCGACAACCGGTTGACGGCCGCGGCGATCGCGGCGGAGGCGGGTGTCGACGACTTCCTCGCGGAAGCGACGCCGGAAACCAAGCTCGCGACGATCCGCGAGTACCAGGCGGCCGGCCGGCTCGTCGCGATGACGGGCGACGGCACCAACGACGCGCCGGCGCTCGCGCAGGCCGACGTGGCCGTGGCGATGAACACCGGCACGCAGGCGGCGAAGGAGGCCGGCAACATGGTCGACCTCGATTCGAACCCGACGAAGCTGATCGAGATCGTCGAGATCGGCAAGCAGATGCTGATGACGCGCGGCTCGCTGACGACCTTCTCGATCGCGAACGACATCGCGAAGTACTTCGCGATCATCCCGGCAGCCTTCGCGACCACCTACCCGCAACTGCGCGTGCTCGACGTGATGCATCTCGCGTCCCCGGCGTCGGCGATCCTGTCGGCGGTGATCTTCAATGCGCTGATCATTGTCGCGCTGATTCCGCTCGCGCTGAAGGGCGTGCGCTATCGTCCGCTCGGCGCGGCGCCATTGCTGCGCAGGAACCTGCTGCTGTACGGCCTCGGCGGCGTGCTGCTGCCGTTCCCGTTCATCAAGCTGATCGACGTGGTGCTGGTTGCATGCGGATGGGCGTGAACAGGGTGACGCGCGGAGGCATGACCGCATGAGCGAGCCGACCGTCGTCATCGCGATCGTCGACGAAGACAGGTTCATCCGGCATTTCGTCCGCGTCGCGCTGAAGGCCGAACGCATGCACGTGTACGAGGCCGCGACCGGCGCCGCAGGCGTGGCTGCCGTGACCGCCCGTCCCCCCGACCTGATCGTCGCGGATACGAACCTGCACGATCTCGGTGGCGCCGAACTGATCCGTGCGCTGCGCGCGTGCTCGGATGCGCCGTTGATCGTGCTGTCGGCGCGGAGCGCGGAATGCGACAAGGTGGCCGCGCTCGACGCGGGCGCGGACGACTATCTGACCAAGCCGTTCGGCGTGGCCGAGTTGATCGCGCGGATGCGTGCGCAACTGCGGCGGCAGGCCGGCGGCGGGCGCATCGATGCGGTGCGCGTGCGCCTCGGCGACGTGATCGTCGATCTCGGCGATCGCCAGGTGGTGCGCGGCGGCGAACGCGTGCATCTGAGCCCGGTCGAATACCGGCTGCTGGCTGTCCTCGCGCATCACGCGGGACGGCTGCTGACACACGACCGGTTGCTGAGCGAGGTGTGGGGCAAGGCGCACGGCAAGGATGCGCACGACCTGCGCGTGGTTGTCGGCCATCTGCGGCGCAAGCTGGAGGCCGAGCCGCGGCGGCCCGAATACATCGTGACGGAGAGGGGCGTCGGCTACCGGCTTGCCGGCGCCGCGTAACGTGGAGCGGTGTGTTCAGGGGTTTGCGGCCGTCCGCAGTTCGTCGGCCGGCATGCCGCTCGACCGGCGCAACTGCGCATCGAATTGCTGCACACGCAGTGCGACGCGCTGCGCATAGCGCTTCGTACCGCCGTTGTAGCGTACGAGCGCGCTCTCGACGTCGCCGTCTGCATCGTCGAGATAGCCGCGGAAGATCGCTGCGCCGATCCGTACGTTGGTCGCCGGATCGGACAAATCCGTTACATGCGCGACGAGATCGCGATGCGCGGCGGGCAGTACCTGCATCAGTCCGCGCGCACCCGCGACGCTGGTCGCGTGGCGATCGAAGCCCGATTCGACCGCGATGATCGCGAGCAGCAGCGCCGGGGCGAGCCCGTAGCGGTCCGACTCGGTCTGCACCGCGCGGGCGATCGTGCGTGCTTCGGCATACGCGATGTGAAAGCGGTTGCGCAGCGCCGTGACGATCGTGTCGAGGGTGGGAGGCGGTGATGCATCGGGCGTGCTGGCGGCGCCGACCGGTGCCGCCGGCATGTCGTCGGCACGCGCGGGCAGTGTGGCCGATAGCGACAGCGCGATCGGGAAAAGCAACAGAAGCCGCTTCAGTGGCAGGGCCGGGCACATACGCATGCGTTGTGCCGGCCGGTCATGCGATGGATAGGTTTCCTGCATGTCGTCGCATCGTGGTTCCGATGCGACGACTGTACGCAGTTACGCGTTGCGAGCGTCGAAAGAAACAGGTGTGCCGGATAAACGCCGCATAAAGACGCGGGATGTCACTCGTCGCGGCCGCGCGCGTCGCCGCCGCCTTTCGCGAGCCGCCATGCGATCGTGCCGAGCACGCCCACCGCGACAACCAGCGCGCCCCACAGCACGTAGCGGCGCGTCGCGTCGGTATCGGCTGCCGGCACCGGCGCGACCGCCGATACCGGCAGCGCCGCGCCGACCCGCGCGGGCCGCACTTCGGGCGCCATGCCGACCAGCATCGCATCGCGGCTCGCGGCCGACGACACGAGCGACGCATCGCCGACGCCGAGCGTAAACGGCGGCGTGCCGCGCGCGACGAAGGTCAGCGCGGCAGGATGCCAGCCGACCGCGATGGCCGGCTGGCCGCCGCCGAACCCGCCGTTGCGCATGTCGACGACGATCCGCCATGCGCGATCCGTATTCGCCGCGAATTCGAGCGGCGGATTGCGCTGCTCGCCGGCCTTGCCCTGCAGCCGGAACAGCACGGCGCCCGCAACGTCGCGCCACGGCGCCTGTGCATCGGGGCGGCTCTGCAGCGTCGCGCGTGCGACGGTGTTCGGCTGCGGCAGGTCGATGCGTACGCGATCGACCGGATACGCGCCGTCGGTGTCGAACAGATACTCGCCCGGCGCGCTGCCGGCGTGCACACGCACGGCGTCGCGCCACTGGCGCGGCACGGATGCGGTATCGGTCCCGCGACTGTCACGCGGATGCGTCTCGACGTCGATCGACGCGATCGCGGGCGCGCCGTCGAGCCAGTCCAGCCGCAGGTAGCGCGGCGCCGCGCCTTCGAGCGCGATGCGTTCCTGCACCAGCATGTCGTCGCCGCGGCCGACCTTCAGCAGCTGTGTGCTGCCGAGCGACCGCCAGCTGCGCAGGTCGTCGCTCGCTTCGATCGCGACACGCCCCTGGTAGCTGGCGTCACCCACATGCACGAGCAGCGCATCGAGAGTGCCGTCCGCATGCGACAGGTCGACGAGATCGGCGCCGTGCTTCGTGCGCGCCGGTGCGGCGGTCGCCGCGCGCAGCGCGCCGTCCGGGCCGACCGTCACGCCGAGCGGCGCGTTGCCGTTATCGGCGCGGGCGGGCGGCAGCGGAAACCAGTGCACCGGCGTGCGCGCCGGCGGTACGGCGGGCGCGGCCGCGACGGGGGCATCGAGCGAATACGGCACCGGCTCGCCCGCACCGTTGAAGATGCGCACGTCGCCGAGATCGTCGCGCCGGCTCGCCGCATACACGGGCTGCGGCACGGTGAGCTGGTAATACGCGGCGCTGCCGTCGAGGTCGAGCGCGAAGCGTTGCGTGACGCGTCCGGCGTCCGGCGCACCGTCGGCGGCCGCGAACGACGCGAGCAGGCTCAGTCCGAGCAGGGCGGCGAGTCGCTTCATGGCTGGTCGTCCTGTTGCGCGGCGGCCTTCGGCGGCAGCGGCGAGAAATACCCGATCAACAGCAGCAGCACGCCGATGCCGATGAACGACACGATGCGCTCGATCCCGGTCACGTGCGACAGGTCGAACAGGAACAGCTTGACGACCGTCAGCGCGAGCAGGGCGGCGCCGACGAACCACAGCGGGCGCAGTCCGCGGCGCGTGGCCCAGATCGTGATCGCGAGCGCGCAGAGGGTCCAGTACACGGACACCGACGCCTGCACGAGCGTCGATTCGGCCATCGCGCCGAATTCGTACGGCACGCCGGCCCAGTGGTGCAGCGTGCGCAGCAGGATCGCGTTCAGCCACAGGAACGCGGTGGCGCCAGCCGCGCTCAGCAGTTCGACGCGGTACTTGCCGAACGACCAGCCGAGCTTGCGCGCACGCACGAACCACGATGCGGCAAGCGCATAGACGACCACGAGCACGAGATCGAGCGGATTGAAGAGCGGCACGCGCGCCCAGCTTCCGCCGTCCTGCGTGAAGTTTGCGTAGAAGGTCCACACCCACATCACGACGATCAGCGGCAGCGACGCGAACGCACAGATACGGGCGATGCCGTCGCGGCGCGTCAGCCACATCCCGGCGAACGCGAACAGGCTCCAGCCGACCATGAACACCTGCTGGATGCCGAACGACGACAGCACGGTGTCGACGTCGTAACCCAAGTGGAAACGGTGATGCAGCGTGCGCAGCATCAGCACGTTGAACCACAGGAACACGGTCGCGAGCGCCGCATAGTCGACGACGCGCGGATGCCACGCGATGCCGAGCGTTTTCAGGCGGCGCAGCCATACGGCGAATGCAACGAAGACGAGGCACTGCGCGACGTCGAGCGGATTGAGCAGCGGCAGCCAGAAGAGCGGCGCGGCGCTGCCGTCGCTGATCGTGCTGGCGAGGCTCCACAGCCACAGCAGCGCGGCGAGCGGCGCCGCGCCCCACACCTGGTAGGCGCGCGGGAACGCCGCGACGGGCCAGCGCAGGCGCGAGCCGGGGCCCGACACGAGCAGGAGCAGCGCGCCGAAGCCGTACGCCCACGCGCTCCAGCTCCATGCCCCTTCGGGGACGAACGCGCGCAGGCGCCAGAACCCTTCGAGCGACAGCAGCCCGCACAGGGTCCAGAACGTCAGCGTATGCAGCGGCGCGATGATGCCGGCAGCGATCGATGGCACCGTGCCGTTCGCGGTCCCGGCGCCGGCCGTGCCGCGCGACTGGCGCCACAGCAGCGCAAGACCCGCGCCGACGACGATGGGCCACGCGAACGCACCCATGCCGGACAGCGGCGCTTCATGCGCATCGAACGCGCGCAGCGCGAGCAGGGCGAGCACCGGCGCCAGCGCGAGCGCGGGCCATTCGGCGAGCGGCCACGCAAGCCGGCGGCGCGCGACATGCGCGAGCCACGCGGTGCCGGCGGCGAACAGCGCGGTCGTATCGACGACGAAGCGATCGACATGCAGGTCGACGTGACGGCTCGCATAAACGAGGATCTCGTGCAGCCCGCCGCTGACCCACCACAGCAGTCCCCATGCGGCAGCGGCAGCACCGATTTCAGGCATCCACGCGTGCCACGCGCGCGCGTCGTCGCGTCCGTGCAGCCACCAGCCGGTAAACACGCCGGCCAGCGCGATCAGCAGCATCGCGATGTACGGGCTGTTGAGTACGGGCAGCGTGGTGGTGTCGGCCGCCCCGAGGAGGCTGGTGAAGAACGCGCCGGCCGCGGCGACCTGCATCAGCAGACCGAAGCCGAACGGCAGCAGGCGCTTCTGGCGCACGGCGAGCCATACGATGGCCGCGCCTTCGATCGCCCACGCGGCGCTGGTCGTCGGGCCCGAGAATGCGAGCGGTACGGCCAGCGTCGCGAAGATCACCGCGAGCGCGAGCATCGATTCGAACAGCAATCCGAGGCGGTCGCGGCGCCGCGCGAGCCAGGCCGCGACCGCGACGTAGAACGCCGACAGCGCGACCGCGCTCCACGCGAGCCCGAATGGCATGCCCTTCACGAGCGACGCCTGCAGCGCGGTCGCGACGATCGGCGTGCCGAACACGAGCGTGCCGTCGACGTAGTGCCGTAGCGCGAGTTCGCGTTTCACCGCATACAGCAGCGCGATGCCGACATACATCAGGAAGAACAGGATCAGGAACGGCTCGGTGCTCGCGAACAGTGCGGGACGATAGGCCGTCACGCCCCACGCGGAGCCGATCGTGAACGTGAACACGAAGCCGAGCAGGTTCAGCGGGCGCCAGGCCTTGAACCACGCGATCGCGAAGATGCCCGCGTTCAGCAGCGCGTAGTAGCTGAACAGCGCGACGTGGTTGCCCTGGCCGGTCGACAGCAGCACCGGCGCGAGGAAGCCGCCTGCGCTGCCCATGAACGCGAGCGGCAGCGCGTTCTGCCGCACCGCGAGGAACGCGCTCAGCGCGCAGACCGCGACCATCAGCGGGAACGCGGCGCCGACGGGCAGCAGCGCGTAAAGCTTGGTCGCGGCGAAGATCGTCAGGTACAGGATGCCGACGCCGCCACCCTGCAGCACGAGGCCGTAAGCGGCGCGTCGCGCGCGCACGCGCCAGCCGATCGCGAGCAGCGCGGCCGCGGCGAGCGCCGTGCCCGCGAGGCGGAATTCGATCGGCAGCATGTTGTTGTCGGCCGCGTACTTGAGCAGGAACGCGACGCCGAAGAACAGCACGATGATCCCGACGCGCACCACCGTGTTGCCGCCCAGCAGCCAGTCGCGCGCGGCGCCGAATGCACGGTCGACGATGCCGGGTTCGCGCGGCGCGGGCGGGGCAGGGCGGGCCGGTGCGGCGGGGGGCGTTGCCGTGGTGTTGACGGGAGCGGGCGCCGGTGCGCCCGGGCGTGCCGCGGATGCTGGCGCGGGCAGTGCGGGCGGTACGGCAGGCGCCGGTACCGAGGTGGCGGCCGGTGTGCCTGCCCGTGCAATGGCAGGTTGTGCGGGTTGTACGGGCGGCGTCGGGACGGGCGTCGACGGCGGCGCGGATGCCGCACCGGCCGACGCCGTTTGCGCGACGCCACCGGCGGTTGCCGCGCCGGCCTTCGCGCCTGCCAACTGGGCGCGCAACGCGTCGAGTTCGCGCGTGAGCGTGTCGACGGTCGCTTCGAGGCGCGCGACGCGATCGGCAAGCGGCAACGGCGTGGGCGTCGGGGTCGCGGACATCGCGAACGCATCGGGCGCGGCTGGCTTGTTCTTGAGCTTGTGCTGCCGCAGCGCGTGACCGATGCAGAACCCGACGGCGGCCCCGAGCAGCGAGCCGTTCGCGGCCGAGAAATCCCCGATCAGGGCGGCGATGCCGCCCACGACGAAACCGATTACGGCGAATGCCCAGTTCAACGCCTTGCTCCCTCTCACTATCGTTATCGTCCATCGATCGCGGATCGCACCGGATCGAGGCGGTTTCAGCACGGCCGGCAGGCGAACCGGCATGCGCGCGCCGTATGGGTGGACCCTCGTGCGAAAGGCCTGCGGCAACGTCGCGATCAGCGTGTTTGCGGGGAATGTATCACAGCGGCCCGTCGCGGATTTCCGGGCTTCGCGCGGTATCGCGGCGTGCGCCGTCCGGTGTCGTCGAACGGCTTTTTGCACGGTCATGCTTTTTACCGGCGAATGCGATACGTGTTTTCGTCTGAGCAGATCGCCGCCGGATCGGACGTGAATTTGTCGGAAAGCGACGTGCGGCCGATGCGCATTGGCGCAAATTCTCGTGCGATGCGCGCCGCGCTGCTGCGCACAAGTCCGACGGGCGACGCCCGCCGTTGCTGGGTGTGCGCGTACTGCGCCGCCGCAATCGGGTGCCGCCGCATGGCGCGGCCCGCCAGGCGGGGCTGGAGCCCGTGTCGTATTTGCGCAAGCGTTTGTCGTAATTCGTCGGCAGGTCGGGGTTTTTTCTGGCAACTATGTAGGCACGCTATGACAAGCGCGAGTCCCCGCTACACGAGGAGAAGGTTTCGATGGATGCCCCCAAGGTCGTGGTCGAAGGTCTGTGCAAGGTGTTTGGAAGCAATCCGCAGCAGGCGCTCGACATGCTCGCCGCCGGCGCGACGAAAGACGATGTGCTCAAGCGCACCGGTCAGGTCGTCGGCGTGCACAACGTCTCCTTCGATGTGCAGGAAGGCGAAATTTTTGTATTGATGGGCCTGTCCGGCTCCGGCAAGTCCACGCTGATCCGCCTCGTGAACCGGCTGGTCGATCCGAGCGCCGGCAAGGTGATGATCGACGGGCTCGACGTCGCGTCGGCGCGCCGCTCGGCGCTGACCGCGCTGCGCCGCAAGGACATGAGCATGGTGTTCCAGTCGTTCGCGCTGATGCCGCATCGCACCGTGGTGTCGAATGCCGCATTCGGCCTGGAAGTCGCGGGCATGGGCAAGAAGGAACGCGAACGCCGCGCGATGGAAGTGCTCGAGCAGGTCGGCCTGGCGCCGTTCTCGCACAAGCTGCCGTCCGAGTTGTCGGGCGGCATGCAGCAGCGCGTCGGCCTCGCCCGTGCGCTGGCCGTGAACCCGTCGCTGATGATCATGGACGAGGCGTTCTCCGCGCTCGACCCGCTCAAGCGCCGCGAAATGCAGGATGTGCTGCTGCAACTGCAGAAGGAACAGCGCCGCACGATCATGTTCGTGTCGCACGATCTGGAAGAAGCGCTGCGCATCGGCAACCGCATCGCGATCATGGAGGGTGGCCGCCTCGTGCAGGTCGGCACGCCGCAGGACATCATCGCGAACCCGGCCGACGACTACGTGCGTGCGTTCTTCGACGGCATCGACACCAGCCGCTACCTCACGGCCGGCGACCTGATGCAGACGGGCGCCGTGCCGATCGTGTCGAAGTGCGATGCCGCGAACGTCGCGGCGACGCTGAACGGCAGCGCCGAATACGCGTTCGTGCTCGACGCCGCCCGCAAGATCCGCGGCTTCGTCACGCGCGACGCGATCGGTCAGGACACCCCGTCGGTGCGGCCGATCGAAAGCATCCGGCGCGACGCGTCGCTCGAACATGTCGTCGCGCGTGTGGTCGCCAGCCCGAATGCACTGCCCGTCGTCGACGACGACGGCTGCTACTGCGGCTCGGTCGATCGTGCACTCATCCTGAAGGCCATCACGCGTTCGCGAGGCTCCCATGTCTGAAATGATTCCGCTCGGTACCTGGGTCGACCAGTCCGTTCACTACCTGCTCGACCACGATGCGAAGACGTTCGACGCGATCGGTCAGGCGATCGAAGGTCTCGCGGCATTCGTCGAGCACAGCCTGCAGGCGATCCCGATGTGGCTGATGATGGCGATCTTCATCGGCGTCGGGCTGTGGCGGGTGGGCTGGCGCTTCGCGCTGTTCACCACCGCGTCGTTGCTGCTGATCTTCGCGACGGGTTTCTGGGATCAAACGGTCATCACGCTCGGCCTCACGCTGTCTTCGACGATCATCAGCCTCGTGCTTGGCATTCCGCTCGGCGTCTGGGCCGCGAAGAGCAAGTGGGTTGCCGCGATCGTGCGCCCGATCCTCGACCTGATGCAGACGATGCCGGCCTTCGTCTACCTGATTCCGGCCGCGATGCTGTTCGGTCTCGGCCGCGTGCCGGGGATCCTGTCGACGGTGATCTTCGCGATGCCGCCGGCGGTGCGCCTGACGAGCCTCGGTATCCGCCACGTGAACCGCGAGATCGTCGAAGCCGGCCAGGCGTTCGGCTGCACGCCGTGGCAGCTGCTGTACAAGGTGCAGTTCCCGAATGCGCTGCCGTCGATCATGCAGGGCGTGAACCAAACGATCATGATGGCGCTGTCGATGGTGATCATCGCGTCGATGGTCGGCGCGGGTGGTCTCGGCAACGACGTGCTCGCCAGTATCCAGCGCCTCGACATCGGCCTCGGTTTCGAAAGCGGTCTGTCGGTCGTGCTGCTCGCGATCATTCTCGACCGCATCACCGAAAGCTTCGGCCGCGCGCCGGGCACCGTGAAGGCACCGCTGTTCGCCGGTCTCAAGCAGCTCTTTCGTGTGAAGGCTGCGCCCGCACAGGCGTGACCTCCGGCGGCCGGAGTGCCTCCGGCCGCTCACCCTGAATATAGATAACGACTTCCGCGGCTTCGGCCGCGGGGGTGGCCCCCTGCAACCTCCTCGCCAGGAGACCGATGTGACGTCCGCCGTCGCTGTCGCGCCCGCCGCCTGCGTTTCACCGGTTTCGTCCCTCGCCCATTTCGGCTTCCTGACGCTGCCGAACTTCTCGATGATCGCGTTCTCGAGCGCGGTCGAAGTGCTTCGGATGGCGAATTACGTCGGGCGCGCCGACCACTACAAGTGGTCGATCTACTCGCTCGACGGCGCACCCGCACACGCCAGCAACGGTATCGCGGTGCGGCCCACGCAGGCGCTCGACTACACGAACCTGCCCGACGTGATGATCGTGTGCGGCGGCATCCGTATCCGCGACGTGGTAGACGAGGGCGCACGCGACACGCTCGCGGCGCTCGCCGAACGCGGGCTGCCGCTCGGCGGCATCTGCACGGGCGCGTACGCGCTGATGTCGAGCGGGCTGCTCGACGGCTATCGCTGTACCGTGCACTGGGAGAACCTGTCGGCGCTGCATTCCGAGTTTCCGCAGGTCGGCTTCGCCGACGAGCTGTTCGTCGTCGACCGCGACCGGCTGACCTGTACCGGCGGCACCGCGCCGCTCGACCTGATGCTGAATCTCGTCGGCATGCGCTTCGGCCAGCAACTGGCCGCGCAGGTGTCCGAGCAGTTCATCCTGGAGCGCATCCGCAGCTCGACCGATACGCAGCCGATTCCGGTGGATGCGCGTGTCGGCTTCTCGCGCGCCGAGCTGATCGAGGTCGTGCGGCTGATGGAAGCGAACATCGAGGAGCCGCTGTCGCTCGAGGAACTCGCGCGGCTCGTGCGGCTGTCGCAGCGGCACCTGCAGCGGATGTTCAAGGTGTATTTGAACGTATCGCCGACCCACTATTACCTGACGCTGCGCCTGAAACGCGCGCGCGACCTGCTGCGCACGACCGACGCGTCGATCGCGCGCGTGACGACGGTTTGCGGTTTTCATTCGCCGTGTCATTTCAGCAAAGCCTACCGCGCGCAGTTCGGCCACGCGCCGAGCTACGAGCGCCGGTTGCCGGGGCGCTGATCGACGGATGCATCCGGTCCGCGACGTCGCCGGGATCGCGGCGCGCGGCTTCAATAAACGATCCCGCATTCAAGCAAACGACATCACTTTGAGGAGAAGCAAGATGAAGCGCCTATTGATCGCAGCGGTGTGCGGAATCGGGATAACCGCGCCGATGTCGGCCGTTTATGCGGCCGATCCGCCCGTATGCAAGAACGTGCGCTTCGCGGATGTCGGCTGGTCCGACATCGCGGCGACCACGGGTCTCGCGTCGACGATGCTGCAGGGCCTCGGCTACAACCCGACGAAGACGATCGCCTCGGTGCCGATCACGTTCGCCGGGATCAAGAGCAAGCAGATCGACGTGTTCCTCGGCTACTGGTCGCCGACGATGGACCCGATCATCCAGCCGTTCACGAAGGCCGGCACGATCAAGGTGCTCGCGACGCCGAACCTGACCGGCGCGAAATACACGCTGGCGGTGCCCGACTATGTGTACCAGGGCGGCCTGAAGTCGTTCGCGGACATCCAGAAGTACGCGGACAAGCTCAACGGCAAGATCTACGGGATCGAGCCGGGCAACGACGGCAACCAGTTGATCAAGAAGATGATCGACAGCAACCAGTTCGGGCTCGGCAAGTTCAAGCTGGTCGAGTCGAGCGAGGCCGGGATGCTGGTCGAGGTGAACCGCGCGGCGCGCGACAAGCAGTGGATCGTGTTTCTCGGCTGGGAACCGCATCCGATGAACGTGCAGATGAAGATCGATTACCTGACCGGCGGCGACGACGTGTTCGGTCCGAACTACGGCGAAGCGAAGGTGCTGACGGCCACGCCGCCCGACTACTCGCAGCGCTGCCCGAACGTCGCGAAGTTCGTGTCGAACCTGCAGTTCACGACGACGATCGAGAACCACGTGATGGTGCCGATCATGAACAAGGAAGACCCGAACAAGGCGGCGGCCGAGTGGCTGAAGGCGAACCCGCAGGCGCTCGACAAGTGGCTCGCCGGCGTGACGACGCTCGACGGCAAGCCGGGTCTGCCGGCGGTGAAGGCCTACCTCGGCGTGCATTGAGCCTGACGCATCGGGCTGTGCGGTTTCGGCCGGAAGCCTGACGTGTTCTCGAGCCGGCGGAAGCGGGATGCCCATCCTGCTTCCGCCGGCTTTTTGCTTGTCGCGTCACGCGCGGCCCGTCGGTGAGCGGACGATGCGCTAGACTGCTCGATCCCGATCGAGGAGGCGGCAATGATCCGCAGTACGTTTGAAGTGTCCGGATGGCGGCAGGAAGCTGACAGGCGGCCGAACGGCGCGTCAGCGCGTCGCGACGCAGGCTGCAGCCGGACGATGCCGCATCGCGGCCATTCACGCGCATGAAGCGCATCGAACAAGTCGTGCTCGCCGCCGATCTCGCGGGCACGGTGGTGTTCGCGATCGAGGGCGCCAATGCGGCGATCGGCGCCGGGCTCGACCTGTTCGGCGTGATGGTGTTGTCGCTTGTCGTCGCGCTTGGCGGCGGCGTGATCCGCGACCTGCTGATTGGCGCGCGGCCGCCCAGTGCCGTCAGCGACTGGCGTTATCCGGCGCTCGCGTTCGCGGCCGGGTTGTTCGCGTTCGTCTTTCATGCGCGGGTGGCCGAGTTTTCGCCGTCGATGCTCACGACGCTCGATGCGGCCGGCCTCGCGTTGTTTGCGGTCGCGGGCGCGGTGAAGGCGCTCGAATTCCGCGTCCACCCGTTCATCGCGACGCTGATGGGCGCCGTGACCGGTTGCGGCGGCGGCGTCGTGCGCGACGTGCTGCTCGCGCGGATACCGGTCGTGCTGGTCACGGATATCTATGCGAGCGCGGCGCTGCTGGGCGCGGTCGTTGTCGTGTCGTGCAGGCGGCTCGGATGCCCGCCCGTCGGCGCGGCCGTGCTCGGCGGCATCGCGTGCTTTGCGCTGCGGATGGCGGCCGTGCGCTACGGCTGGCAGCTGCCGAAAATCGCCGCCGGCGCGTAAGAAGCCGTTCCAGAAAGATATTTCACGCTGTCGCATCCGCTTGCCTCCCGGCGGGGGATCGGACAGCATCGCGACGATTGAACCGGACCGGACGTCCGTTTCGCGCAGTGCAGTGGATCGCAATCGGGTATGCCTATGTCGCCTCTCGTCGAAGCAATCCTGGGCTGGACCACGCTGGTGCTTGCCGCACTCGGCCTGCTCTGCATGATGATCTGGCCGCTGACGCCGGACCGGTGGGTGTTCGAGGCCGGTTATGCGTGCGTGCCCGACGGTCGAAACCTGATCCTGTCGCCGCGGCGCATGCGCGTCGGTCACTTCGTGTGGTGGTCGTTCGGCTTTGGCCTGAGTGCGTTGGGACTGGCCTGCATGACCGGCGTACCGCTGCTTGCCGGAAGCGTGACCGGCGACGAATTGCAAGCATGGTACGAATGGCTCGGGCTCGGCGTCTTCGGTGTGTTCATCGTCGGAGTGGGCGCGCTGCTGATCTGGATCGGCCGCAAGCTGATGCGTTCGCGCTGGTTTGCCGGCCCGCTGCGCGAAACCCGCTTCTGCTGGCGTGACGACGAACGGTGGATCGATATCAGCACCACGCGCCTGCTGCGCAAGCCGGTGCTGAATACCTACGCGTGCCGCGATCTGGCGCATCTGCTGGTCGGCGGTCGGCGAAGCATCGACGGCGCAGTCGTGGGCGGCTCGCTGGTGAGGATCCAGAACGATCTGGCGCAGCTCGTGCTCGTGTTTCGCAACCACCGGCCGATCGACCTGATGGGGCGGATCAACGATGGCGAGCAAGCGCGCCGCACGGCCGGCATGATCGGCGCGTGGTGCGGCGTCGACATACAGCGGGTCGACGGCTTGCCGGACGTGACGCCGTTCAACTTCGACCGGATCTGATCGCCCCTGTCATCTACAACGAGCGCCATGCGCCCGCGTCACAACCCCTTCGTCGCCGCCGGCACATCGAATACGCGATCGAACGCCCACTGGAACACGAACGCGTAGCAGAAGAAAAATGCGAACAGCCCGATATCGACGACGAACGCGTCGAACCACGAGATGTCGAGCCACCACGACACGACCGGCACGAGGATGAAGATCAGCCCGCCTTCGAATCCGGTCGCATGCAGGATCCGCCGCCCGAGCGTACGCGCCGGCTGCCGGCGCGATGCTTCCCAGCGCTCGAACAGCGCGTTGAAGATCATGTTCCACAGCAGCGCGATCGCCGACATCGTCGCCGACAGCGCGCCCGAATAGACGAGATCCTGCTTGAAGATCGCCGCGATCGCGGGCGAGATGCAGGAAATGGCGATCGCTTCGTAGAGCACCGCCTGCGTGATCCTGCGCGGTAGGCCTTGCACGTTGTTCCTCCGGTTCGACGGCACCCGCCGCGGCATCGTGCCGCGACGTCCCGCAAGGCTACCCGCGTTGCACGCCCGCTTCAATTCACCTAATCTCACCCCGATTGAATCGAATTCAACCCGGCCGGATCCGGCCCGCGAGGCCCCGTGTTCTCGAAAATTCCCCTGACCGCATTGCGTGTATTCGAGTCGTCGGCGCGGCTCGGCACGTTCAAGGCCGCCGCGGACGAACTGTCGGTGACGCCGGCCGCCGTGTCGCACCAGATCAAGTCGCTCGAAAGCCGGCTCGGCGTGTTGCTGTTCGAGCGCGGCGCGAGCGGCGTGCGGCTGACGGCGGCAGGGGAGCAACTGTTTCGCACGAGCCACGATGCGTTGCTCGCGCTCGGTCGAGGGCTGGATGCGGTGCGACCCGACACTTCCGGCGAGCGCACGCTCGTGCTGACCACCACGCCCGCCTTTGCGGCGATGTGGCTGATTCCGCGTCTAGGCGCGTTTCGTCGCGTCGATCCGCACCTACACATCAAGGTCGAAACGGGCAACACGCTTGCCGATCTCGAACGCGATGCGCGGATCGATCTCGCGATTCGCGCGACGTCGCGCACGTTTCCCGCGCTGCACGAGATTGCGCTGATCGACGAGTATTTCGGCGCGTACGCGGCTGCCGGGTTCGATGCGCATCGCCCTGACGAGCCGCTCGACTTGATCGAGACCGTATGGGATACGCCGTTGCCGGTGTCGGTCGACTGGGCATCGTGGTGTCGCGCGGCGGGCCGCGAAGCGTGGCTCGAACGCGCGGTATTCCGTCACTACGACGACGAGCATTACGCGTTGCAGGCCGTGCTGCACGGGCAGGGTGTCGCGCTGCTCAGTTCGGTGCTGGCCGCCGAGCACGTCGAGCGCGGGGCGCTGATGCCGATCGAGCCGTCGGTGCGGCTCGACGGCGCGCGTTTCGTCGCGCTGTGCCGCCCCGGGCGGGAGCGCGAGCCGCAGGTCAGGCGGTTTCTTGACTGGCTCGAAGCGGAAATTGCACGCACGCGTGCGGCGGTGGCGCGGATGACGCCGGATGACCGCCGCGCCGCTACCCGAACCTGACGCCATACACCGGCGGCAAATGCGCCGACACTTGTTGCCAGTGTTCGCCGCCATCGACGGACGTCCATAACCCGCCGGTCGTCGACGCCATCGCGAGGCGCATGCCGGAATCGTCCACCGCGAGCCCGTGCCGGTACACGAGGTCGTATGCCGGCGCGGCCGGCAATCCGTTCGACAGGCTGTCGAAACTGCGCCCGCCGTCGCGCGTACGCGTGACGACGAACCGGCCGTTCACCGGAATCCGGCACGCGTCCTTCACGGCCGGCACGAACCACGCGGTGTCCGGTTCGTGCGGATGCACGGCCACCGCGAAGCCGAAGCTCGACGGTTGCGCCTCGATCCGCCGCCAGTGTTCGGCGCCGTCGGTCGAGCGGAAGATCGCGCAGTGATGCTGCGTCCACAGGACATCCGGGTTGGCCGCGCATTGCACGACGCGGTGCGGATCCTGCATGTTGGGCTCGCCACGCCGCTCGGGCGGCATGTAGTCGGCTTCCATGCCTTCTGCGGTCACGCGCCACGTCGCGCCGCCGTCGGCGGTCTGCCAGACGCCGCCACACGAGATGCCGACCGTCACATGCCGGCTGTCGCGCGGATCGACCATCACCGAATGGATGCCCGGCGCATCGTATCCGCCGCCGCCCCATTCGGCGCGTTCGGGGCGGTCCCACAGCGCGCGATTGAGCACCCACGAATCGCCGTGGTCGTCGGAGCGGAACAGTCCGCCGGGAATCGTGCCGGCCCACAGCACGCCGGGCTCGTCGGCGCCGCCGGTTTCGAGCGACCAGATCTGCTGAAGCGTCCACGGCGGTTGCGGCGCACCGGGCGGCTCGTCGTCGGGGTCGCCGGTGGCGGCATGCGCGCCAGTGCCGGCGGGGCGTGTGTCGGCGGGCTGCGGTGGATAAACCGGGACTGCGCATTCCTCCCAGTCGGTGGCGCCGGCTCGCAGGCGATGCAGCTTCACGCCGAAATGCCCGAGGTTGAGCGCCGCATACAGCGTGCCGTCGCGCGGGTCGGCGAGCGACATGCTGACGGGCTCGCCGATGAAATGCGGTTCGCCGAGGGTCCAGCGGCCGTTACCGTCGGGCGCCAGGACGAACAGGCCCTTGCGGGTGGCGACAAGCAGTCGATCGTTCATGTCGGATGTCTCCTGATGGTCCGGCCGGTGCAATGGCGCAGCCGGGTATCGGCCCGTGCATCCGTCCCTTTATCCGCCTGTCAGCGCCTGGACGACATACACCCGGCTGGCATTGCCGAGCGCGTCGGACAGATGCTGCCGGTCGCGTATCGGCTGGCCGTCGACGAATACCGACAGATGTTTCCGCAGCGCGCCCTGGTCGTCGACGATGTAGCCGCGCAGCCGCGGCTGTTCGCGGAAAACGGTGTCGAATGCTTCGCCGACCGTCTGCGCGTCGATGTCGCGCTCGGGCGTTTCGACATGCCGCTGGATCGACGCGGCGAAGAAGAGGTGCGCCATGGCGGTGGCTGGCAGGAGCCTCGCGGTGGGGACGGTCTGTAGTGTAGGCGATCTGCCGGTAGCCGAAAGTCGGGAGGGCGCTGCGCCCCGTGCGTTCCGCCCGGTGCGCTAGACCGGAATCGACCGCCCGCGGATCCGGATGCCCAGCCGCACGACGCCGATTACCGCGTTCGACAGCCAGGTGAGCAAGCGCGGCATCCCGCGCCGGCGGATATCGAGCAGCAGCACGATCCGCACTTCGTCGCTGTCGTTCCACACCTCGTGCATGAACGTGTCGTCCCACAGCAGGAAGCGGCCTTCGTCGAGCCGGTAGTCGCGGCCGTCGACCTTGAGCACGGCGGCCGGCGTACCGTCCGCGCGCTTCGGCATCGACAGCACGAGATAGCCGCGCAGGATGCCGCGAAACGGCCCGCGATGCGGCGGGATGTGCTTGCCGGGCGCGAGGAACGACAGCGATGCCGACAGCACGTCCGGCGATGCCGCGACGAGCGACGCGATGGTCGGGCAGCGCGACAGGTTGCGCGGGAACGGCTGGCCGTACGCCTGCATGATGAACATCCGCCAGTCGCGCGCATCGTTGGCCGAGATGTCGTACTGCTCGCGCATGATTTCGTGAAAGCGCGGGATGCGCGGCATGTCGCGCGCCACGTCGAGCGCTTCCGCCCGGATCGCGGGCCACGCGCGCACGAAACGCTCGGCGTCCGGGAACGCGGCCGTGTCGAGCACGGCGCCGCCATCGATATGGCGGTCGTACAGCGTGCGCAGCAGGCCGGCTGCATAGTCGTAAGCGACGGACATGGTCGATCGGAACGCGATCCGTATGAGGTGACGTCAGTCTGCCCGAACCGCAAAGGGCGCTGCGTTACGTCAGGTTACGCCGGCTGACGAATGAATGACAGTTTGATGAATGCGCGGCACGAGCGGACCGGAAGGCCGGGAATAAACGCAGCCCCTCCGTCGTCATACGGGTGTAGCACGTCGTCTCGTTGACTTCTGAAGGAGTGGAACATGAACAAGCATTGGCTGGTGGCCGCCACGGTGGCGGCAATGTCTCTCGCGGGTGTCGCGACGCAAGCGTCGGCACAGGCACTCACGCGCGCACAGGTCCGGCAGGAACTGATCGACGCGGAAAACAACGGGTTGCGCTTTGTGACCGATACGTCGTACCCCGATGTGAGCCCGCTGTTTCAGCAACAGGCCGACCAGATGCCGCAGCGTCAGGCCAGCACGGCGGTCGGCAGCGATCCGGCCATGTCGTCCGAAGCCGGCAAGCCGGCGGCGCTGTCGCGGCATCAGGGCTCGGCCGCATGCGTCGGCCCCGCGAGCTTCTGCGCGATCTATTTCGGAAGCTGATACACCCGCCTGCATCGGCAGGTCACGCATTCACCACGGTTGATCGATACGCAACATTGAAGGAGTTCATGATGAAAACATATATCGTACTACTGACGATGATCGGAGCGATCGTCGGTCAGTCCGCATTCGCGCAATCGGCCGCGCCGCTGACGCGCGCGCAGGTTCGCGACGAACTGATGCGTCTGGAAGCGGCCGGGTACGACCCGGCGAAGGGCGACGATGGCGAGTATCCGGCGGACATCCAGGCCGCGGAAGCGAAGCTCGCCGAGCAGGATCGTGCGCGGATGGCGGCGGCCGCCGCGCATGCGCCGGTGCCCGGCATGCCGGCGCAAACCAGCAACTAGGTGCCGACATGATCGTGTGTGAAGTCTGGCCGTCGTGTTCGCGGGACGGCAAACCACTTGCCCTTCGCGCCACGCGACGTGGCCGAAGGGCGCCGGCTGCGATGCCGCTCATTGCACGCCGCTTCGCGCGGCGTCGCGATCAGCTCGTCGGCCGGTCGCGATGAGCCGGCAGGTCGATCACCACGGCATCATGCGCTGCACGACCTGGTCGCGCAGCACGAAGCGGTGCATCAGCGCGGCCGCCACGTGCAGGCCGATGCCGGCGAACAGCACCCACGCGAGGATGCCGTGCACGTCGCCCATCGCGTGGCCGAAGCCGGAGCCGGCCGTCGACAGCGCCGGCAACGGGATGACGCCGGCCAGCGTCACGGCCCATGCGCGCGACGACGCGTTGATCCAGCCGAGCAGCGGCACCGCGATCAGCAGCACGTACAGCGCGCCATGCGTGACGCCCGACAGCGCGCGCATCGCGGGCGACAGGTTGCTCGCAGGCGGCCGATGCGTCGCGCGCCACAGCACGCGGCACGCCATTGCCGCGAGCAGCGCCGTGCCGACGATCAGGTGCGCGGCGATCAGGCCGACGGGTTGCGTGTCGCGATGCACGTCGGGCATCGTCCAGCCGATCGCGTATTGTGCGACGACCAGCGCCGCGATCAGCCAGTGAAGAAGACGGGCGACGGCGTCGTAACGGGCGGGTGCGGACATGAAGGCTCCTGATGGGCGGCAGGGATGGCAGGTTTCGGGCGGATTCTACGATCGAATCCTTAACGAAACGTTAAGCAGGCGCCGTCGATCGGCCCGCACCCGCCGACGGCAGTGCGATCGCCACGCCGAGGCCCCGGCCGCCGATACCGGACTCGAACTGCACGGTGCCGCCGAAATACTGCGCGATGCGTGTGACGATCGACAACCCGAGCCCGCTGCCGGGCGACTGCGCACCGGTGCCGCGATAGAAGCGGTCGCCGAGCCGTTCGTGCTCGTCGTGTGCGACGCCGGGCCCGTCGTCGCGCACGACGATACGTTGCAGTGCGCCGTCGTCGTGTACGCCGAGTTCGATGCGCCCGCCGTGGCGGCCGTACTTGACGGCGTTGTCGACGAGATTGTCGAGCAGGATGCCGATCAGGATCGGATCGGCGTCGATCGCGCGTGCGGAGAGATCGCCGGTCACGATGGCAATGGCTTTGTCCGCGGCCTTCGCCAGATGGCGATCGATGGCCGCATCGACGAGTTCGCGCACGACGACCGCACGCGTCGGGATGCGTTCGTACTCGTCGAGCCGCGCGAGCAACAGCAACTGTTCGGCGAGCCGCGCACTGCGGTCGACGCCTTGCACGACGCGCTGCATCGCCAGTTGCTTGCGCGCCGGATCGTCGGTCGCGATCGCCACCTGGGCCTGCACCTTGATTGCGGCGAGCGGGGTCTTGAGTTCGTGCGCGGCGTCGGAAGTGAACGCGCGCTCGCGCACGATCGATTGCCGCAGCCTTGCCAGCAGGCGGTCGATCGCGTCGACCAGCGTGCGCACTTCGTCCGGTACGGTCGCGACGCCGAGCGGTTCGAGCGATCGCGCATCGCGCGCGCCGATCAGCGCGGACAGCGTCTTCAACGGCGCGAGGCTGCGGCCGATCGTGACCCAGAGCAGCAGCGCGAGCACCGGCAACGCGACAATCAGCGGCAGGACGATGCCGCGTGCGATGCCGGTCGCCAGATCGCTGCGCGTATTGATGGTCTCCATCACCCGCACGCGGCGCCCCGACGTGTTGTCGCGCAGCGCGTAGGTGCGCCACTGCATGTCGCCGATCGCGATCGTCTGCGGCGCGCCGTGCGGGTCGCGCGCATCGGGCCGCCCTGCCGCGGCAGCGGGAAGGCTCGACGCAACGACGTTGCCTTGCGCGTCGCGCACGTCGAACAGCACGTCGCGTGGCAAGCGGTCGCCGTCGTTGTCGGACCCGTGTCCTGGCGCGCCGAATGAGAGTTCGACGCGCGCGTCGGGCGGCACGCGGGCAAGGCGGTCGAGGTCGGCCGGTGCGAGATTGACCAGCAGCGACGCGTACTCGGCGAGGCGGGCATCTTCCCATTCGCCGATCTCGCGCGTCGCATAGTGGATGCTGCCGAACACGGCGACGAGCCATACGACGGTCACGCAGCCGATTGCCATCAGCGACACGCGGCGTCGTATCGAGCGGGCGATCATGCGAGGTCGACGACGTAGCCGATGCCGCGGACGGTGCGGATCAGTTCCGCGCCCAGTTTCTTGCGCAGGTTCGAAACATGGACCTCGATCGCATTGCTTTCGATGCCTTCCTGCCAGCCGTACAGGCTGTCCTCGAGGCGCGCGCGCGACTGCGGCATGCCCGGGTGGCTGACGAGCTGAACGAGGATCGCCCACTCGCGCGACGTGAGCGCGATACGCGACGCATCGCGCGTCACCGTATGGGCGGTCAGGTCGATCGTGATGTCGCGCCACACGATTTCATCGCCGGCGCGGCCCTGCGAGCGTCGCACGAGCGCGCGGCAGCGGGCGAGCACTTCGGACAGCTCGAACGGTTTCGCGAGATAGTCGTCCGCGCCGTCGTCGAGGCCGCGGACGCGGTCGGCCACGGTGCCGCGCGCGGTCAGCACCAGCACGGGGACCGTATCACCCGCGTCGCGCAGCGCGCGCAGCAGTTCCGTTCCCGATTTCCCGGGCAGGCCGAGGTCGAGCACGACGAGCGCGAAGCGCGTCGTCGCGAGCGCCGCGGCGGCCGTGTGACCGTCGCGCAGCCAGTCGACGTGATAACCGGCGTGGCTGAGGCTGATCTCGAGGCCGCTGCCGATCAGGTCGTCGTCTTCAACAAGGAGGAGTCGCATGGTCGATTGATGTGCAGGCATTCGCGATTGTACGAGCCTGGCCGCGTGCGCCGTGCAATGGAATGTAATCGGACCCCGTTCAAATGCTGCGCGATTCTGAAGAACGCTTAAGGTTGGGCGCCGGCAATCCCGCTACCATCGGCCACGACATTTCTCGGGCGGTTCTCCGCTTCCCCCGATCCCGAACCGGGTCGGGCATGTCCGGCACGTGCCGGATGCACCCGCCCGCCAACCCGCGACCCTTTCGATCGACGTACGGTCGATGCGCATCGCCCGTACGGGAGGTTCAATCCTGATGGCACCCTCGACGACCGGGCGATGGCGCGCCTATCTGCTGATCGCCGCACTGGCCGGCATGTTCATCCAGTGTTTCGTGCTGGTTTCGTTGCTTGCATGGCGCGTACCCGAATCATTTTTCACCACGATGACGTTTCGCTTCTGGATCGTCGTGGCCGTTGCCACCGCGATCCTGTCGGCCCGTAAGCTTGCCGGCGCGGCATTCAAGGCCGCAGTCGCATGCGGCTACGTGCGGGTGACCGGAATCGATCGCCGCACGGTAGTTGTGTCATCTGATTGCGCGTACCGTCGGTTGGTCGTTCTTCATATCCGGCTCAACGGGAACCGATACGGCGGCGTGCACGGGTGAGTCCGCGTGCACGCGGCCGTTCCCGGGCGTCGCGGTTGTACGGGTCACCACTGGGGAGAAGCATGGTTTTGCTGCATGTGCTGCGCGCGCTGGCCGGCGCAATGTCGATTGCCTGCGGGTTGGGCGTGTTGCTGGGCATTGCGTACACGCTCACGGCCAGCGTGCTCGTCGGCCGGTTCTTTTCCCGGGCGGCGGCGGAACCGCGCACGTATCCGGGCGTCACCGTCGCGAAGCCGCTGCATGGCGACGAATGGGATCTCGTACAGCATCTCGAAAGCTACTTCGTGCAGAATTATCCGGGGCCGGTCCAGCACCTGTTCGGCGTGCACGATGCGGGCGACGCGGCACTCGCGGCCGTCGAGACGCTGCGCGCACGTTACCCGGACGCGAACATCAAGGTCGTCGCCGATGCGCGGCTGTACGGGCCGAACCGCAAGATCGCCAATCTCGTGAACATGCTCGAACACGCGGAGTATTCGGTGCTCTGTTTTGCCGACAGTGACGTGGTGGTCGAGCGCGATTATTTGCGCGCCGTCGTCGGCGCGCTACAGCAGCCGGATGTCGGCATCGTGACGAGCGTGTATCGCGGCGTCGCATCGCCGGGGTTCTGGCCCGGAGTTGCCGTCGCGATGACGAACTACCATTTCCTGCCGGGCGTGATCACCGGGCTCTTCATCGGGCGCGCGCGGCCGTGCTTCGGACAGACGATTGCGATCACGCGCGAGACGCTCGAACGCATCGGCGGGCTGGCGCGTTTCGCGCATCACCTGGCGGAAGATCACGCACTTGGCGAAGCGGTGCGCCAAGCGGGCGCGCAGGTCGTCATTCCACCGTTCGTCGTCGGGCACGCGTGTGTCGAAGAGACGTTCGCCCGGTTGTACGCTCACGAGTTGCGCTGGAGCTGCACGATTCGCGCGGCGGACCGGCTCGGTCATCTCGGCTCGGTACTGATGCATCCGGTGCCGCTCGCGCTGCTGGCGGTGCTGTTTTCCGGCGGCGCTGCCGCCGCGTGCGCGCTGACGGTCGCGGCGCTGGCGGCGCGCGCACTGCTGATGCTGAGAACGAGCCGCGCAACCGGCGCCGGCCTGCGCGGCGCACTCTGGCTGCCGTTCGTCGATCTCCTGCAATTCGTGATCTTCGTCTCGAGCTTCTTTGCGTCGCATGTGGTGTGGCGCGGCACGCGGTTTCGCGTCGACCGGGAAGGCCTGCTGTCGCCGGCGGGGGAATCGTGACGATGGCGCCGAACACCGGCACCCCCCGTGCGGACCCGGGCGCCTCGCGCGGCGACGCACGGCTTCGCCATGCGGGGCGCGTGGCCGCGCTCGGCGGGCTGGCGCTCGCGGTGTGGCTGATCTGGCGCGAGCATCCGCTGGACATCCTGCATCGCCTGCAGATCGCCGGCGCCGGGCTGCTGGTCGCTGCGCTCGCGCACATCGTGCCGATGCTCGCGAATGCGTGGGACTGGCGGATGCTGATCCGCGGCCCGCGCCGGCCGTCGTTCATGACGATGCTGAAGCTCGTGTGGATCCGCGAATCGATCAACGGGTTGCTGCCGGTCGCACGCATCGGCGGCGAGATCGTGTCGTTCGGCTTGCTGCGGCAGGCCGGCGTGCGCCCGGCGACCGCCGTGGCGAGCCTCGTCGCCGACATGCAGCTGACGCTGATCAGTCAATTGATCTTCGCACTGGTCGCGATCGGCTACGTGCTCGAACGCGTGTCGTCCGATGCCGCACGCGTGGCCGCGAACCTCGCGATCGGCATGGCCGCGCTGGTGCCGGTGCTGCTGCTGTTCGCGCTGGTGCAGCATGCGCGGCCGTTCGAGCGCGCGATGCGCGTGCTCAATCGCGTCACGAGCGGCAAGGTGGTGGCGCTGGTCGGCGAATCGGCGCGTACCGATCAGTCGATCCGGTTGATCTGGAGAAAGACGGGCATCGTCGTGCGCTACCTGGGGATCTGGCAGACGCTGCAGTTCGCGGGCTATGCGCTGGAAATCTGGCTGGCGCTGTATTTCCTCGGCGCCGATCCGACCTTTGCGCAGGCGCTCGCGATCGAGGCGCTGATCCAGCTGGTGAGCAGCATCGCGTTCCTGATGCCGGGCGGCCTCGGCGTGCAGGAGGGCGGGTTCGTGCTGATCGGCGGGCTGCTCGGGTTCGACCCGCCGACCTGCCTGGCGCTGGCCGGCGCCCGCCGCGTGCGCGACCTGCTGTTCTATCTGCCGGGCCTGCTCGCGTGGCAGTGGGCGGCCGGTTCGTCGAACCGGCCGGGCGGCACGAAGCCGGCATCGTTACCCATCGGGGAATCCGCCCGGCCGCGCTGACGCAGCCGGGCGCGACGCGGCGCGCGAATCAGCGCTGTGCGTCGGCGATATGGCTGCGGATCACGTCGGCAAACGACGTATCGCCCTTCAGCCCGAGTGCTTCCGCACGCGACGTGTCCCAGCGACCCGGCCAGCTGCCGACGATTTTCTCGACCCGCTCGTCGGGCGCATGACGAATCAGCTTCACGACGTCGTCGCCCGCGACTTCGCGCAGCGCTTCAATCATCTCGTCGACCGATACCGACAGGCCCGGCAGGTTGATCACGCGCTTGTTGCCGAGCCTCGCGCTGTCGATCTCGCAACCGGCGACGAGCGCTTCAATCGCGCCGCGCGGCGACAGCAGCCACAGCCGCGTCGAACCGGGCACCGGGCATACGCTTTCCTCGCCGTTCAGCGGTTCGCGGATGATGCCGCTCGCGAACGACGACGCGGCCGCGTTCGGGCGGCCCGGCCGCACGCTGATCGTCGGCAGCCGCAGCACCCGGCCGTCGACGAAGCCGCGCCGCGCGTAGTCGCACAGCAGCAGCTCGGCGATCGCCTTTTCGGCGCCGTACGACGATTGCGGATTCAGCGCGGTGTCGTCCTGCACGACGTCGGGCAGCGCGCCGCCGTACACCGCGACGGAGCTCGTGAATACGACGCGCGGCTGATGGCCGCGTGCGCGGCACACGTCGAGCAGCGTGCGCGACGCGTCGAGATTGATCCGCATGCCGAGATCGAAATCGGCTTCGGCCTGCCCGCTGACGATCGCCGCGAGGTGGAAGATCGCGTCCGTCTGCGTGTCGATCGCGCTTTCGAGCACCGCGCGATCGGCGATGTCGCCGACGATCGACGTCACGCGCGCATCGTCGAAATCGTTGCCCTTGACGACATCGAGCAACACCAGCTCGTCGATCTTGCCGGTCCGGCCGTCGGGGCCCGTCAGTTCGCCGCGTTCGAGCAGCTTGCGCGCGAGACGCTGACCGAGAAAGCCGGCGCCGCCGGTGATCAGTACTTTCATGTTCGTTACCCTCTGAGGAATGCTTGAATTACAGGTACGGCCTGAGCCAGCCGAGGCCCTCGGACGTGCCGGCCTTCGGGCGGTATTCGCAGCCGATCCAGCCGTCGTAGCCGAGTGCGTCGATCAGCGCGAACAGGTACGGGTAGTTGAGTTCGCCGACATCCGGCTCGTGGCGCTCGGGCACGCCCGCGATCTGGATATGGCCGATGCCCGCGAAATCGCGCTTGAGCTTCATCGCGAGATCGCCTTCGACAATCTGGCAGTGGTAGCAGTCGAACTGCACCTTCAGGTTCGGCACACCGACTTCCGCGCAGATCGCCTGCGCGTCGTCCTGGCGGCTCAGGAAATAGCCGGGCATGTCGCGCTGGTTGATCGGTTCGATCAGGATCGTGATGCCGTGCGCGGCGGCGGCCTGTGCCGCATGGCGCAGGTTCGCGAGGTAGGTGTCGCGATGGCGCGCGCGGTCGGCGCCCGGCGCGACCATGCCGGCCATCACGTGCAGCTTCCGGTTGCCGAGCACGCGCGCATAGTCGAGCGCCTGGTCGATACCGCGGCGGAACTCGTCCTCGCGGCCCGGCAGCGACGCGATGCCGCGTTCGCCCGCGGCCCAATCGCCCGGCGGCGCGTTGAACAGCGCCTGTTCGAGGTTGTGCGCGTCGAGGCGCGCGCGGATGTCCTCGGCGGCGAAATCGTACGGGAACAGGTACTCGACGGCCTTGAAGCCGTCGTACGAGGCAGCGGCGAACCGTTCGAGGAACGCATGCTCGGTGTACATCATCGAGAGGTTGGCGGCGAAGCGTGGCATGGCAGCGGGTCCTGTGAATGAGTGGGGCGGGGCGCCATGCACCCCGCGTCGAACGAAGGCGGCCGGATCAGCGGTTCACGAGTTTCGCGGGCGTGAGCCACACGGCGATCGCACCGATCACGAGCATCGCGGCCAGCACGTACATGCCGGACGACGTGCTGTGCGTGACGTCCTTCAGGTAGCCGATCACGTACGGGCTCGCGAAACCGGCGAGGTTGCCGACCGAGTTGATGATCGCGATGCCGGCCGCCGCCGCGGAGCCCGCGAGGAACGCGGTCGGCAGCGACCAGAACAGCGGGGCGCAGGTCAGCACGCCGCCTGCCGCGAGCGACAGGAACACGATCGACACCGCCGTATTGTGCGAGTACGACGCGGCGACCGCAAACCCGACCGCGCCCATCAGCGCCGGCACGATCAGGTGCCAGCGGCGCTCGCGGCGTTTGTCCGCGCTGTGGCCGAACAGGTTCATCACGACGATCGCGACGAGGAACGGGATCGCCGACAGCAGGCCGATCTGGAGCGTATCGGTGATGCCGGTCGATTTCACGAGCGTCGGCATCCAGAACGTGAGGCCGTACTGGCCCGTGACGAACGCGAAGTAGATCAGCGACATCCACCACATGCGCGGGTCCGAGAACACGGCCTTCAGCGAATGGCCGTGCTTCTGCTGTTCTTGCGGCTGCGCGGCGATCTCGTCCTCGAGGAGCTGCTTCTCGCGCTCGTCGAGCCACTTCGCGCCGCGGATGCTGTTGTCGAGATACAGGATCGTCGCGATGCCGACCAGCACGGCCGGCACGGCCTCGATCATGAACATCCATTGCCAGCCGTGGAAGCCCGAGCCGCCGTGAAAGCGCTCCATGATCCAGCCCGACAGCGGGTTGCCGAAGATGCCCGACACGGGAATCGCGGACATGAACACCGCGATGATCTTCGCGCGGCGATGCGACGGGAACCAGTACGTGAGGTACAGGATCACGCCGGGATAGAAGCCGGCTTCCGCGAGGCCGAGCAGGAAGCGCAGCACGTAGAACTGCGTCGGCGTCTTCACGAACGCGAACAGCGCGGACAACAGGCCCCACGTGATCATGATCCGCGCGATCCAGATGCGCGCGCCGAGGCGGTGCATCAGCATGTTGCTCGGCAATTCGAACAGGAAATAGCCGAGGAAGAAGATGCCCGCGCCGAGTCCGAACACGGTTTCGCTGAACGCGAGATCCTGCGACATCTGCAGCTTGGCGAAGCCGACGTTCACGCGGTCGAGATACGCGACCACGTAGCAGAGCATCAGGAACGGCACGATGCGCCAGAACACTTTCTTGTAGGTGCGGTCGAGTTCGGCCGCATGGGCGGGCGCGGCGGGCGAGCGGCTTGCGGCCGCGTCGAGAGCAGTCATCGTCGTCTCCATGAATATCGTGTGCCGGCGGCGCGTACGCCGCCGGATCGTGTGTGTGCTGACGGAAGGGCCCGCGCACACGGCGGGCATGGGAATCGGTGCGTGACGCGCGCCGGGTTACCAGCGTGCGCCGAAGGTCTGGCGCAGTTCGTCGAGCGCAGCGTCGGACAGCGGCTCGGGCTTCGGTTGCGTCATGAGCCACAGCCGTGCCGTTTCCTCGAGCTCTTCGAGGGCATACGACGCTTGCGATACCGACGGCCCCCACATCACGGGGCCGAGGCGCTCGAGCAGCACGCCGCGCACCTGACCGGCCAGTGCCGCGACTTCGGCGGCGACGGCCGGGTCGCCAGGGCGCCGGTAGCGGATCAGCGGAATGTGGCCGACCTTCATCACGTAGTACGGCGTGATCGGCGGCAGCACGTCGGTGTCGCGCCACACGCCCGCGAGCGTCAGCGCGACGAGGTGCGTCGAATGCGTGTGGACGATGCCGTTCGCTTCTGCGTTGCGCGCGTAGATGCCGCGATGCAGCGCGAGCGTCTTCGACGGCTTGCCGCCCGATACGGGCTGGCCGTCCGTGCCGACCTTCGCGATGTCGTTCGGGTCGAGCCGGCCGAGGCACGCGTCGGTCGGCGTGATGAGCCAGCCGTCAGGCAGGCGCGCACTGATGTTGCCGGCGCTGCCGACCGCATGGCCGCGCGCATACAGGCTCGCGCCGACCACGCAGATCTCTTCGCGCAGTTTCGCTTCGTTGCTCATCGCTCGGCTCCGTCCAGCGCGCGCAGCGCCTTGTCGAAAAAGTCCGTCGTGCCGAAGTTGCCGGATTTCAGCGCGAGGCCGAGCGGTTGCGCGTCGATGGTGGCCGTGGCCGGCACGCCCGGATCGATCTGCGCGCCGATTTGCAGCGACTTCACGTCGAGCGCCTGGACGACCGCGCCGGACGTTTCGCCGCCGGCAACGACGAACTTGCGCACGCCGAGTTCGCGCAGGCCGCGGGCGATCGCCGCGAGCGTGCTTTCGACGAGATGGCCGGCCGCCTCGACGCCGAGCGCGTGCTGCACGGCCTTCACTTCGTCGGGCGTCGCGGTCGCGTAGATCAGCACGGGTTGCGGCAGGTGCGAGCGCGCAAAGGCGAGCGCCTGGTCGACGACGGGTTCGCCGCGCGACGCCGCGAGCGGATCGATGCGGAAGCTCGGCCGGGTCGCGCGCCACGCGGCGACCTGCGCGTTGGTGGCTTTCGATGCGCTGCCGGCGAGCACGGCCGACAGCCCGTCGATGCGCGGCAGCGATGCCGCGTTGTCGCGCTCGGGCAGTTGCTCCGCGCGGCGGAAATTCGCGGGCAGGCCGAGCGCGATGCCCGAGCCGCCGGTGACGAGCGGCAGGCCCGCGCACGCTTCGCCGAGTACGTAGAGGTCGCGGTCCGACAGCGCGTCGGCGATCGCGAAGCGCGCGCCTTCCGCACGCAGCTGTTCGATCCGCGTACGGACGGCAGCCGCGCCGAGCGCGATCGTGTCGTAGCGGATCAGGCCGACCGCCGACTTCGTCTGCCGCTGCAGCACGCGCACGAGGTTCGCGTCCTTCATCGGCGTGAGCGGATGGTTTTCCATGCCCGATTCGTTCAGCAACACGTCGCCGACGAACAGGTGGCCGCGATAGATCGTGCGGCCGTTCTCCGGGAACGCCGGGCACGCAATCGTGAAGCCGCCGCCGGCCGCATCGAGCAGTGCGTCGGCCACGGTCCCGATGTTGCCCGCGTCGGTCGAGTCGAACGTTGAGCAGTACTTGAAGAAAAACTGGCGACAACCTTGCGCGCGCAGCCATTCGTACGCGGCGAGCGATTGCGCGACGGCGTCGGCCGCGGGGATCGTGCGCGACTTCAGCGCGACGACGATCGCGTCGGCATCGAGCGCGGCGCCGTCGGCGGGCACGCCGATCGTCTGCACGGTGCGCATGCCGCTCTTGACGAGCATGTTCGCGAGATCGGTCGCGCCGGTGAAGTCGTCGGCGATGCAGCCGAGCAGGGGACGGGAAGCGGTAGCGGTCATGGCAGGAACGTCGTTCGAATCAGCGGGCGGGCGGCAGCGTGATGCCGGGGAAAGTCTTGATCACGGCGGAGTCGTCTTCGCCGCCGTGGCCGGCGCTCGATGCGCTCATGAACATCTGGTGCGCGGTGGCCGACAGCGGCAGCGGGAATTTGCTGCGGCGCGCGGTATCGAGCACGAGGCCGAGATCCTTCACGAAGATGTCGACGGCCGACAGCGGCGTGTAGTCGCCGTTCAGGATGTGCGGCACGCGGTTCTCGAACATCCACGAATTGCCTGCGCTGTGCGTGATCACGTCATACAGCGCATCGGCGTCCACGCCTTCGCGCAGGCCGAGCGCCATTGCTTCGGCGGCCGCCGCGATATGCACGCCGGCCAGCAGCTGGTTGATGATCTTCACTTTCGAGCCGATGCCGTGCGCGTCGCCCAAGCGATAGACCTTGCCGGCGATCGCGGCGAGCACGTCTTCGCAGCCCGCGTACGCGGCGGCCGGGCCCGACGTCATCATCGTCATCTCGCCGGAGGCCGCGCGTGCGGCGCCGCCCGACACGGGCGCATCGAGCATCTGCAGGCCGGCGGCCTCGATGCGTGCGCCGAGCGCGACCGCGAATTCCGGCGCGACGGTCGCGCTCGCGATCACGACGCCGCCCGGCTTCATCGCCGCGACCGCGCCGTGTTCGCCGAACAGCACCGTTTCCGTTTGCGCGGCATTGACGACGAGCGTGACGACGACGTCGCACTGCGCGCCGAGTTCGGCCGGCGTCGCGCAGGCCACGCCGCCTTCGGCGGCGAACGCCTGCAGCACGGTGTCGCGCACGTCGCATGCGTGGACGCGCAGGCCGGCGCGCAGCAGCGAGCGTGCGACGCCGAGGCCCATCGCGCCGAGGCCGATGACTCCAACATTTCGTGACATGGTCAACCTTGATCGATTCGGGAGAGGTTCGTGACGGCGGCGGCGCCCGGCCGGGCAGCGGCCGCTGGCTTCAGCAGATGCCGGCTTCAGCGAGACGGCGGGCGGCGTTGTACATGTGCGTGCGCGCCGCGTTGCGCGCGGCCATCGGGTCGCGCGAGCGGATCGCGTCGGCGATCGCCGCATGTTCTTCACGCACCTGGCGCGAGAAGTCCTCGCGCGTCGCCTCGTTGCGCCGCGTGACCTTCACGCCGGCTTCGAGGTACTGGTTCAGGAACTGCAGCGTCTTCAGGAAATACGGGTTGCCGGTGACGGCCGCGATCGTGCGATGGAACGCGACGTCTTCCGCGACGCCGTCGCGCCCTTCGGCCACCGCATCGTCGATCTTGCGCAGCGCGTCGTCGATGTCCGCCATGTCGTCGGCGGTGTGGTGCAGCGCGGCTTCGGCCGCGACTTCAGCCTCGATCGCGCGGCGCACCGCGAGCAGGTGCGGCAGCGAGCTCGCCTCGACGGCTTCCGCGTAATCGATCCGCAGCGGCCGGATCGCGCCGTGCTGGTTCACGAACACGCCGCTGCCCTGGCGCGGCTCGACCACGCCTTCGTTCTTCAGCCGCGAGATCGCTTCGCGGATCACGGTGCGGCTCACGCCGAATTCCTGCGCGAGCACCGCTTCCGTCGGCAGTTTGCCGCTGGCCGAGAAACTGCCGGCTTCGATCTGCTTGAGCAGTTGCTGCGCGACATGGTCGCTCATCGCACGGGCGGGAATTTTCTCGAACATGATGCTCAGGTTTGTAAGGTGATGTGGTCATCATACAAATTTGAACGAGCATCAGCATCCGGGATAACCCTCGATTTACGACGCGCAACGTCAGTCAAATTGCGTGGAACCGGTTCCAAATGAATCGAAACCGGTGCGAACGTGTGTCGTTCGGCGGTCGGTCAGGGAAGGGGTGGGTGCCCCGTGGCCGTCAGTCGGCGATGTCCTCGACGGGATCGGCCGCCGCCGGTTCGGCGGCTTCGGCCACTTCGCCGCCGCGTTCGCGGTAGGTCGCCGGCGGCACGCCGAACTGCTTGCGGAATTCGCGCCCGAGGTGCGATGCGTCGGCGAATCCGCAGCTCGACGCGATATCGGCGACCGTGCGGTCCGAGCTCGTCAGCAGCCACGCGGCCGTGCGCAGTCGCACCTGCTTCGCGAACGCCTGCGGGCTCTTGCCGGTCTCGGCCTTGAACAGCCGCTCGAGCTGCCGCGTCGACAGATCGAGCTTGCACGCGAGTTCCTCGAGCGGCAGCGCGCGCCCGACATGCTGTTCCATCAGGAGAATCGCGCGCTTGACCTTCGGGTGCGTGGCCGGTTCGAGGCCCGGCGGATGCGGTTGCGGCGCGTTGCCTTTCTGCATCTCGCCGACGAGCAGGATGCGCAACGCTTTCTGCACCGTGGCGTGATCGAAATGGCGCAGCAGGATCGCGGCGGCGACGTCGATCGACGCACGGCCGCCAGAACAGGTGATCCGGCGCCGGTCGATCACAAACAGCCGGTCGGCGATCAGCAGGTCGGGATCGGCTGACGGAAAGCGCTCGATGAAATCCCAGTAGTGGAACCAGCTCACGCAGGTGCGGTAGTCGTCGAGCACGTTCGCGCGCATCAGCGTAAACACGCCGGTGCAGATCCCGACGATCGTCGCGCCGCGCGCCGCCGCGCGGCGGATGAAGTCGAGCGTTTGAGGGCCGGCTTGCGGCCCCGAATGCAGCAGCCCGCCGACCACCACCACGTAATCGAACGGCTCGGCCGCGTCGAACGTCTCCCACGGCGTGATCTGGATCCCGCAACTCGCGCGCACCGGCGCGAGCGTCTCGCCGATCACGCTCCACGCGCAGCGCACGGGCTTGCTGTAGTCGCCGTCGTCGGCCGACAGCCGCAGCATGTCGACGAAGCCGGAGAAGGCCGTCAGCGTGAAGTTCGGCAGCAGCACGATGCCGAAGCGGATGCGCTGCGGCGCAGGTTCAGCGAGGGGGGAAGCGGGTACGTCGGGTGTCATCGCGGCCAATCTCGTCACGCCGGGCGGGCGGTCTCACTCGTTTCACTCTGTTTGCAGGTTACGGCTGCCGGGGCGGCACGGATGCAGCCAGCGTCGCCGATCGGCTGCGGCCGGACTTGTGGTTTTTCGTCGCGAACCATCGCCAAAACGCACTTCCGGCCCGGCCGGTGCGGGGTTTGGCGGCGTTATCCCACGCCGATGCCGTTTTTGTTCTATCGGCCGATTTTACGCTTTGATGTACTGATGCCCAACGACATTTCACGCATGCCACCCAGAGGAAGCCAGATGAACGTCAGCGCGTTCGACCTGTTCAAGATCGGTATCGGCCCGTCCAGTTCGCATACGGTCGGCCCGATGATCGCCGCGTGCCGCTTCGCGTCGCACGTCGAGGACGCGAACCTGCTCGGCTTCGTGCGCCGCGTGCGGGTCGAGCTGTACGGTTCGCTCGGCGCGACCGGCAAGGGCCACGGCACCGACAAGGCCGTGCTGCTCGGCCTCGAGGGCCACCTGCCCGACACGATCGATCCGGACCTGATCGAGCCGCGCCTCGCCGCGATCCGCGCGGAGAAGTCGCTGTCGCTGCTCGGCAAGCAGACGGTGCGCTTCGAGGAAAAGGAACACATCGGCTTCTATCGCAAGCTGATGAGCGGCACGAGCATCGTGCACCCGAACGGGATGCGCTTCCAGGCGTTCGACGAGCACGGCCAGCTGCTCGTCGAGAAAGAGTATTACTCGGTCGGCGGCGGCTTCGTCGTGAACCGCGACGGCGATCGCGTGAACGGCGTGCGCGCGGCGGTCGAGGTGCCGTACCCGTTCCGCACCGGCGACGACCTGATGCGGCAGTGCCGCGAACACGGGCTGTCGATCGCCGAGCTGATGATGCGCAACGAATGCGCGCTGCGCTCCGCCGACGAAGTGCGCGCCGGGCTGCTCGCGATCTGGCGCACGATGGCCGCCTGCGTCGAGCGCGGCTGCAAGGTCGAGGGCGACCTGCCGGGCCCGATGCGCGTGAAGCGCCGCGCGGCCGAGATGAACGGCCACCTGCGCGCCCGTTCGGAAGAGTCGCTGCGCGACCCGCTGTCGATGCTCGACTGGGTCAACCTGTATGCGATGGCCGTGAACGAAGAGAACGCGGCCGGCGGGCGTGTGGTCACCGCGCCGACCAACGGCGCGGCCGGCGTGATCCCCGCGGTGCTGCACTACTACGTGAAATTCGTGCCGGGCTCGAACGAAGCCGGCATCGTCGAATTCCTGCTGACGGCCGCGGCGATCGGGATCATCTACAAGGAAACCGCGTCGATCTCCGGCGCGGAAGTCGGGTGTCAGGGCGAGGTGGGCGTTGCGTGCTCGATGGCCGCCGCCGCGCTCGCCGCCGTGATGGGCGGCACGCCCGACCAGGTCGAGAACGCGGCCGAGATCGGCATGGAGCACAACCTCGGGATGACCTGCGACCCGGTCGGCGGGCTCGTGCAGATCCCGTGCATCGAGCGCAACGCGATGGGCGCGATCAAGGCGCTGAATGCGTCGCGCATGGCGCTCAAGGGCAACGGCCAGCACTACGTATCGCTCGATTCCGTGATCAAGACGATGCGCGAAACCGGCGCCGACATGAAGACGAAATACAAGGAAACGTCGCGCGGCGGTCTCGCCGTGAACGTCATCGAATGCTAACGAAGGATCACTAACATGAGCCGCTACTCGATATTCAGCCTGTTCCGCAACGGCCTCTCGTATCACGAGAACTGGGAAAAGCAGTGGAAGAGCCCGGAACCGAAGAAGGAATACGACGTCGTGATCGTCGGCGGCGGCGGCCACGGCCTCGCAACCGCGTACTACCTCGCGAAGGAACACGGCATCACGAACGTCGCGATCCTCGAGAAGGGCTGGATCGGCGGCGGCAACACCGCGCGCAACACGACGATCGTGCGCTCGAACTATCTGTGGGACGAATCGGCCGCGCTGTACGAGAAGGCGATGAAGCTGTGGGAAGGCCTGTCGCAGGACCTGAACTACAACGTGATGTTCAGCCAGCGCGGCGTGATGAACCTGGCCCATACGCTGCAGGACGTGCGTGACACCGAGCGCCGCGTGAACGCGAACCGGCTGAACGGCGTCGACGCGGAATTCCTGACGCCCGCGCAGATCAAGGAAATCGAGCCGACGATCAACCTGAACAGCCGCTATCCGGTGCTTGGCGCATCGATCCAGCGCCGTGCAGGCGTCGCGCGTCACGACGCGGTGGCGTGGGGCTTCGCGCGCGGTGCGGACCGCGCCGGCGTCGACATCATCCAGAACTGCCAGGTGACGGGCATTCGCCGTGAAGGCGGCGCGGTGGTCGGCGTCGATACGGTGAAGGGCTTCATCAAGGCGAAGAAGGTCGCGGTGGTCGCGGCCGGCAACACGACGACGCTCGCCGACATGGCCGGCGTGCGCCTGCCGATCGAAAGCCACCCGCTGCAGGCGCTGGTGTCCGAGCCGATCAAGCCGGTCGTCAACTCGGTGATCATGTCGAACGCGGTGCACGCGTACATCAGCCAGTCCGACAAGGGCGACCTCGTGATCGGCGCGGGCATCGACCAGTACACGGGCTTCGGCCAGCGCGGCAGCTTCCACATCATCGAAAGCACGCTGCAGGCGATCGTCGAGATGTTCCCGGTGTTCTCGCGCGTGCGGATGAACCGCCAGTGGGGCGGCATCGTCGACGTGTCGCCGGACGCGTGCCCGATCATCACCAAGACCGACGTGAAGGGCCTCTATTTCAACTGCGGCTGGGGCACCGGCGGCTTCAAGGCGACGCCGGGCTCGGGCTGGGTGTTCGCGCACACGATCGCCCGCGACGAACCGCATCCGCTGAACGCGCCGTTCGCGCTCGACCGCTTCTACACGGGCCACCTGATCGACGAGCACGGCGCTGCCGCCGTCGCGCACTGAACGAGGAGAAACACATGTTGCTGATCGAATGTCCGTGGTGCGGGCCGCGCGCCGAATCCGAGTTCTCGTGCGGCGGTGAAGCCGACATCGTGCGCCCGGTCGCGAACGAGAACATGACCGACCGCGAATGGGGCGAGTACGTGTTCATGCGCGAGAACAAGCGCGGGCTGCACAAGGAGCAATGGCTGCACACGCAGGGCTGCCGCCGCTGGTTCAAGGTCACGCGCGACACGGTGACCTACGATATCAAGGGCTACGAAAAATTCGGTGGCGCCGCTGCCGGCAACGCACACGAAGAGGGTACGAGCAAATGAGCCAGAAAGACCGTCTCGGCACCGGTGGCCGGATCAATCGCGCGATTCCGTTGACTTTCACGTTCAACGGCCGCACGTACCAGGGCTTCCAGGGCGACACGCTCGCGTCCGCACTGCTCGCGAACGGCGTGCACTTCGTCGCGCGCAGCTTCAAGTACCACCGCCCGCGCGGGATCGTGACGGCGGATGTGGCCGAACCGAATGCCGTCGTGCAGCTCGAGTCCGGCCCGTATACCGTGCCGAACGCGCGCGCGACCGAGATCGAGCTGTACCAGGGGCTCGTCGCGACGAGCGTGAACGCCGAGCCGACGCTCGAGAACGACAAGTACGCGATCAACCAGAAGTTCTCGCGCTTCATGCCGGCCGGGTTCTACTACAAGACGTTCATGTGGCCGCGCAACATGTGGCCGAAGTACGAAGAGAAGATCCGCGAAGCGGCCGGCCTCGGCAAGGCGCCTGAAGTGCTCGACGCCGATCGCTACGACAAGTGCTACGCGCATTGCGACGTGCTCGTGGTCGGCGGTGGCCCGTCGGGCCTCGCCGCCGCGCATGCGGCCGCGACGGCCGGCGCGCGCGTGATCCTCGTCGACGACCAGCGCGAACTCGGCGGCAGCCTGCTGTCGTGCCGCGCGGAGATCGATGCGAAGCCCGCGCTGCAGTGGGTCGAGAAGATCGAGGCCGAACTGCGCAAGCTGCCCGACGTGACGATCCTGTCGCGCAGCACCGCGTTCGGCTACCAGGACCACAACCTCGTGACGGTCACGCAGCGCCTGACCGATCACCTGCCGGTGTCGATGCGCAAGGGCACGCGCGAACTGCTGTGGAAGGTCCGCGCGAAGCGCGTGATCCTCGCGACCGGTGCGCACGAGCGTCCGATCGTGTTCGGCAACAACGACCTGCCGGGCGTGATGCTCGCCGGCGCGGTATCGACCTACGTGCATCGCTTCGGCGTGCTGCCGGGCCGCAACGCGGTCGTGTTCACGAACAACGATCGTGCGTACCAGACCGCGCTCGACCTGAAGGCATGCGGCGCGAAGGTGACGGTCGTCGATTCGCGCGCCTCGTCGAACGGCGCGCTGCCGGCTGCTGCCAAGCGGCAGGGCGTGACGGTGATGAGCGGCGCGGTCGTCACGGCCGCATCGGGCAAGTGGCGCGTATCGTCGGTCGACGTCGCGTCCCTCTCGAACGGCCAGGTGGGCGGCAAGCTGCAGACGCTGCCGTGCGACCTCGTCGCGATGTCGGGCGGGTTCAGCCCGGTGCTGCACCTGTTCGCGCAGTCGGGCGGCAAGGCTTGCTGGAACGACGAAAAGGCGTGCTTCCTGCCGGGCAAGCCCGTGCAGGCGGAAGCGAGCATCGGTGCGGCGGCCGGCGAATTCGGCCTGGCGCGCGCGCTGCGGCTCGCCGTCGATGCAGGCGCGGAAGCAGCGAAGGCCGCGGGCTTCGCGGCCGCGCAGCGTCCGCCCGCACCGCAAGTCGCCGAAGCGGTCGAAGGCGCACTGCAGCCGCTGTGGCTCGTCGGCAGCCGCGAGGCAGCCGCACGCGGGCCGAAGCAGTTCGTCGATTTCCAGAACGACGTGGCGGCTGCCGACATCCTGCTCGCCGCGCGCGAAGGCTTCGAGTCGGTCGAGCACGTGAAGCGCTACACGGCGATGGGCTTCGGCACCGACCAGGGCAAGCTCGGCAACATCAACGGGATGGCGATTCTCGCGGGCGCGCTCGGCAAGACGATTCCGGAAACGGGCACGACGACGTTCCGCCCGAACTACACCCCCGTGTCGTTCGGGACCTTCGCCGGCCGCGAGACGGGCGATTTCCTCGACCCGATCCGCAAGACGGCCGTGCACGAATGGCACGTCGAGCACGGCGCGGCGTTCGAGGACGTCGGCAACTGGAAGCGGCCGTGGTATTTCCCGAAGAACGGCGAAGACCTGCATGCGGCCGTGAAGCGCGAATGCCTCGCGGTGCGCAACAGCGTCGGCATCCTCGACGCGTCGACGCTCGGCAAGATCGACATCCAGGGCCCCGACGCGGTGAAGCTGCTGAACTGGATGTACACGAACCCGTGGAACAAGCTCGAAATCGGCAAGTGCCGCTACGGGCTGATGCTCGACGAGAACGGGATGGTGTTCGACGACGGCGTGACCGTGCGCCTCGCCGACCAGCATTTCATGATGACCACCACCACCGGCGGCGCCGCGCGCGTGCTCACGTGGCTCGAGCGCTGGCTGCAGACCGAATGGCCCGACATGAAGGTGCGGCTCGCGTCCGTCACCGATCACTGGGCGACGTTCGCGGTGGTCGGCCCGAAGAGCCGCAAGGTCGTGCAGAAGGTGTGCCAGGACATCGACTTCGGCAACGAGGCGTTCCCGTTCATGAGCTACCGGAACGGCACCGTCGCGGGCGCGAAGGCGCGCGTGATGCGGATCAGCTTCTCGGGCGAGCTGGCCTATGAAGTGAACGTGCCGGCGAACGCGGGCCGCGCGGTGTGGGAAGCGCTGATGGCGGCAGGTGCCGAGTTCGACATCACGCCGTACGGCACCGAGACGATGCACGTGCTGCGCGCGGAGAAGGGCTACATCATCGTCGGCCAGGATACCGACGGCTCGATCACGCCGTACGACCTCGGGATGGGCGGGGTCGTCGCGAAGTCGAAGGACTTCCTCGGCAAGCGCTCGCTGACGCGCTCCGATACCGCGAAGGAGGGCCGCAAGCAGTTCGTCGGCCTCCTGACCGAAGACGAACAGTTCGTGCTGCCGGAAGGCGCGCAGATCATCGCGAAGGACACGCAGGTGTCGGCGATCGATCCGACGCCGATGATCGGCCACGTGACGTCGAGCTACTACAGCCCGATCCTGAAGCGCTCGATCGCGCTCGCGGTGGTGAAGGGCGGCCTGAACAAGATGGGCGAGAGCGTCGTGATTCCGCTGGCCAACGGCAAGCGCATCACCGCGAAGATCTCGAGCCCGGTTTTCTACGATACCGAAGGGGTGCGCCAGCATGTGGAATGAAACGAGAAACCAGACGCAGGTGGCGGGCGCGGGCGGCGTGACGCTTGAATCGCCGTTCGTCGGTGCGGCCGACGTGCTGAAGCCGCACCAGGCGCGCGCGTCGAAGAAGTTCATGCTGCGCGAGCGGCCGTTCCTCGATCTCGTCAACGTGCGCGGCGAGTTGAGCGATCCGGCGTTCGTCAGCGCGTTCGAGCGCGTGGTGGGCTGCCGGCCGCCCGCGCAGCCGAACACGGTCGCACGTGGCGCCGATTACGACGTGCTGTGGCTCGGCCCCGACGAATGGCTCGTGCGGTCGAACGGGCCCGTTCAGGCGGGCGTGCTCGAGGCGAAGCTGGCGGAGGCCGTGCAGGGTGCGTATGCGGCGGCCGTCGATGTCGGCAGCGGCTATACGGTCGTCGAGATCAGCGGCGAACGCGTGCGCGACGTGATCGCGCGCGGCTGCCCGCTCGATCTGCATCCGCGCGTGTTCAAGCCGGGCCAGTGCGCGCAGTCGCACTACTTCAAGTCGCCGATCACGCTGATCCCGACCGGCGACGACACGTTCGAGATCGTCCTGCGTCGCAGCTTCGCCGACTATTTCGTGCGCATCATGCTCGACGCCGCGGCGCCGCTCGCATCATGAAGCCGTTCGACGAACCGTTCGTGGCGATCGACGCGCCGCGCCTGCGCGGGCGCGGCTGGAGCGTGTTCGTCGACGAACTGAAAGTACCCGCGCGGATCGGCATTCATGCGCACGAGCATGAATCGCCGCAGCCGATCGTGATCGATGCGCGGCTCGGGTATCGCTGCGAGCCGAGCGAGCAGGGCGAGTGGATCGACTACGACGGCTATTGCGCGCGCGTCGCGTCGTTCCTGTCGCACAAGCCGCATACGCGGCTGCTCGAAACGCTCGTCGCCGATATCGCGGTGCTGTCGTTCCGTGAGTGGCCGGCGCTGGAGTCGCTGACGCTGTCGGTGTACAAGCCGAAGATCCGGCCCGGGACGAAGCGCGTCGGCGTATCGCTCGACTGGACACGCGGCGATTACCTGCGGTGGACGGGGGCGGCGGGGCAGCTTTGAGGTCAAGGCAGCGCGGTCGTCCCGGTTCGTCGAGAACAGTAATTCCTGAAATATGAGAATAGTTTGAGGGCTGGGAGTTCGGGTTGCTTTGTTCCTGAAATACAAGAACAATCGGCGGCCTGAAGCTTTTGCGAGTATAGTTCTGGTGTTTTCGTAACAATGGTGCCAAACCTGGCTGGCGCCACTTTGTTCCTGGAATTCCGGAATTATGGCCCGTACCTTACCTCGCCCGATTGCGAACCCCGATCCGCTGGCACTGGATCTGGCCGCGCTGGGGGCGCTCGTGCGCAACCGGCGAGCGCAGAACCAGATGCGGATCGACGACGCGGCCGATATGCTCGGTGTCTCAAAGGACGTGTTGTCCCGGCTGGAAAACGGCCGGGCGGTGAGCCTCGATAAATTGTTCAAGGTGCTCGACGGCCTGGGTCTCAATCTGCTTGTCGTGCCGAAACGCGACGTCCCCGTCGCCCGCAAGGCGTTGCACGAACACATGGCATCGCAGGCTGTTGCGCCAGGGTCGCAGGAGTCGGCCTGATGGTCCATCGCCTGAGCATTTCGACCAACGGCTCGCCGGTCGGCCGGTTGACCTACGACGCCCGTCAGGACGACTACGGTTTTGCGTACGATCCGTCGTGGCAGGCGCGCGCCGACGCGTTTTCACTGTCTCCGTGCATTCCGCTCGACGGCGGCCCGCTTCCCGCGGGCGCGGTCCAGCGCTTCATCGGCAATTTGCTGCCCGAGGGCCGCGCGCTCGAAGTGGCCGCGGCGATGTATCAGATATCGAAGGACAACGTCTTTGGCTTGATCCGCATGCTTGGGAAAGAGCCAGTCGGTGCGTTGAGCTTCGTTCCCGACGATGGTGCCGATGTGCAGGCGCCGGAGGCCGTCGAACCGGTGCGGCGTGTGATATCCGCGGAGGAGTTGACCGACCGGATTCGCAAGCGAGACGCAATTCCATTTCCCGTCTGGGACGACCGGGTTCGCCTGTCGATTGCTGGTCATCAGGACAAACTGCAGGTACTGGTCGAGGGCGAGCAATTCGCGCTCGTCGAGGGGGCGCTCAGCAGCACGCATATCCTGAAGCCCGAGTCCCGCAATCCGCACGCCCCGTTCATGGTTGCCAACGAACATTTCTGCATGACGCTGGCTGCCCGAATGGGGCTGCCGGTGGCGCATGTCGAGATGCGGCGCATTCCCGAACCCATTCTGCTTGTCGAGCGATTCGACCGGATCGTGACGATGGAACCGGGAGACCCGCAGCGTGTCCGTGCAGTGCGGCGCCTCCACATCATCGATGGATGCCAGGCACTGGATTTGCCGGCAACGCTCAAGTACGAACGCAACCTCGGGAACAATGCGGACGTCCGCAATATTCGGGAGGGCGTGAGCTTCGAGAAGCTGTTTTCGTTGGCACCGTGTCTCGAGACTCCGGCCGCCGCGCGCTCGGCGATGTTGCGCTGGGCGCTGCTGCAATTGCTGATCGGCAACAGCGACGCACACGGCAAGAACATCTCGTTTTTTGTCGGTAGCGGCGGTCTCGCTCCCGCGCCGCTTTACGATCTCGTTTGCGTCAATGTGTACGGCGACGCATATGTCCAGGACATGGCGATGGCTTACGGTGACGTATTCCGTCCCGAGGAACTGACCGCTTTCGCGTTGGCGGATTTTGCGCATCGCGTGCACATCCGGCCGGCGTTCGTCGCACGCGAATTGACGAAGATGGCGACGCTGGCCAGGAAGCTGGCTCCCGAGTTGGCCGAGTCGGACGTGTACACGGACGAGGAGCGCGATTGGGTGCGAAATATTTCGGACTGCATATGCGATCAGGCCGAAAAGACGCTGCGTATCGCACCCGTGATTGCCAAGGTCAACGTCGATCTTCTGTGAGGCGCCGCGGCATCGCGCCGTGCGGGCGCGTCAAGCCGCAGCCGTCCCGTTCAACGCCGGATAGTCGACATACCCGCGCGCATCGCCGCCGAAGAACGTGTCGCGCTGCGCGTCGTTCATCGGTGCGCCCGTTTTCAGCCGCGTCACGAAATCCGGATTCGCGAGCACCATCTGGCCGTACGCTTCGAGATCGGCGAGGCCCGTCGCGACATCCGTGCCGATCGCATCGCGCGTGCGGCCCGGCCGGTTCACGATCAGCGTGCCGTTCCAGCGTGTGCGCAGGTCCGCGAGCAGCGGTTCGTCGCCCTGGTGCATCACGTGCAGGTACGCGAGGCCGAGCCGGTCGAGTGCTGTCGCAAGGTGGCGATACAGGTCAGCGCTTTCCGGACCTTCGTCGATGCCCCACAGCGTCGTGCCCGGCGACAGGCGGATCGCGGTGCGGTCCGCGCCGATCTCGTCGGCGATCGCCCCGGCCACCTCGATCGCGAAGCGCGCGCGGTTCTCGATCGGGCCGCCGTACGCGTCGGTGCGGGTGTTGGCGTTCGGTGCGAAGAACTGCTGGACCAGATACCCGTTCGCACCGTGGATCTCGACGCCGTCGGCGCCGGCCTCGATCGCGCGGCGCGCGGCAACGCGGAAGTCGTTCACGGTGCCGCGCACTTCGTCCGTCGTCAGCGCGCGCGGCGCCGGAATCTCCTGCATCCCTTTCATCGTGAACATCGGCACGCCCGGCGCGATCGCGGAAGGCGCGACGCCCTGGCGATGGTGCGGCGTATTGTCGGGGTGCGACATGCGTCCCACGTGCATCAACTGGATGAACAGGCGGCTGCCGCGCGCGTGTACGCGCTCGCTGACCGCCTTCCAGCCGGCGACGTGCGCATCGGTGTAGATGCCGGGCGTCGTCAGGTAGCCCTGGCCGTCGTCCGACGGCTGGGTGCCTTCGCTGACGATCAGGCCGAGGTCCGCGCGCTGCGCGTAGTACTCGGCGGCCAATGCGCCGGGCGTGCCGTCGGATGCGGCGCGGCTGCGCGTCATCGGCGCCATGACCAGGCGGTTCTGCAGGTCGTAGCGGCCGACGCGGACCGGGGCGAACAGTCGCGGCGCTGCCTGGCCGGCTTGAGCGGGAACGAAAAGCGGTTTCATCGCGTATTTCCTCATCGAAGTTCGGGCGACGGCACCGGGGTGGTGCCGCATCGGGCGAGGGTCGCGCACGTTGTGCCGGCCGTGACGCCATACCTGCATCATCCATTGCTCCTTTTTCGAGATAAAGTAGGTCTCGTGGAGAACATTGATCCATAGATGGAGCACTGGGCATGGAACTGCTGAACGACATGGCGCTGTTCGTGGAAGTCGTGAAGGCGCGCGGCTTTCGCAGCGCCGCGCAGGCGCTGGGGATGCCGAATTCGACGCTGTCGCGGCGCATTGGCGCGCTGGAAAAGGCGATCGGCCTGCGGCTGCTGCACCGCACGACGCGCCGAATCGAGCTGACGGAAGCCGGGCAGCTGTATTTCGAGCGCTGCAAGCGCATCGTCGACGAGGCGCGGCTCGCGCACGAGCAACTCGGCGGGCTGCTGGCCGAACCCGCCGGCGTGTTGCGTGCGTCGTTTCCGGTCGATTTCGCGGTGATCTACCTGACGCCGTTGATCGTCGAATTCGCGAACCGCTACCCGAAGCTCACCTTCGATTTCGAGCTGACGTCACGGCGCGTCGACCTCGTGAGCGAGCCGTTCGACGTCGCGATCCGGATCGGCGAATCGGCGGATTCGCAACTCGTCGCGCGGCGGCTCGCGACGTTCCGCAACTACCTGTATGCGTCGCCGCGCTATCTCGAACGTGCGGGCGAGCCGCTCGAACCGGGCGACCTGGCGCGGCACCAGTGCTTGAGCGTGCAGCGCGTCGCCACCTGGACGCTGCGCCGCGGCGAGCAGGCAGTCGAGGTGCCGGTGGGCGGGCGGTTCGTCGTGAACAGCGTGGGCATGAACCGGCAACTGGCCGTGCATGACGCGGGGATCATCCAGCTGCCGGAGGAAGTGGTGGCCGACGACGTCGCCGCCGGCCGGTTGCGGCGCGTGCTGCCTGAATGGGAGGGGGCGCTCGTGCCCGTCTTCGCGATGACCGAAACGCGTTTGCTGCCCGCGAAAACGCAGGTTTTCATCGAGTTTCTGCGCGCGCATTTCGCACCGGCGTGACGGGGGCACACGCCGCGCCCGTTCTCAGGTCACTTTTGCGCCGATGGCGGCGCGTCCGCTTGCGCGGCCCATTTGTTCAGGATGCGCACGCGCGCCTGGCTGAAATCGACCCAGCAGTTCATCCACGCGTCGTTCGCGATCATCGGCCCGGGATTGGCGGCTTTTACGTAGTCGCAGGTGTCGCTGGCGAAGCGGGTCCAGCTGGCCTGCGACTTCGCGAGCGCGCTGGCTGCGTCGGGGCTGCGCGCTTCGAGCTTGCGCGCGAGCGACTGGTACGCGCTGTCGACTGCCTGATGGTTGTGGTCGAGGATGCAGGCCCGCACGTTGTCCATCGTCGGGCCTTGCTGTTCGCAATCGGCGGCGGCGAAAGCGTGGCCGGTTGTCAGCGCGGCGATGGCCAGGAAGCGGGCGGCGAGTCGGATGGCGTGGCGCATGCGCGGCACCGTCGAGAAGGGGGCGCTTACTGACTGTTGCGCGCCGACGCAGGGGGCGACGTATCGCTGACCGGTATCAGGCGGGCCTTCGTGTCGCTCGGCGCTTTGGCGGCTTTCGCGTCGTCGTCGGGTTCGAGCACGAACCGGAACGAATCGACCCGCTGCATCACCTTTGCCGCATACGCGTTGGAACCGCCGTAGCTCTTCAAGCCGGCCTGCACGTTGCCGCCGGCCGCCCTCACGTAGCCCGACAGGATCGCGGAACCGGCTTCGACGTTCGCATTCGGCTCGGTCAGATCCTTCACGTTGCGCAGCATGCCGCGATGCGCGGCTGGCACGACCTGCATCAGCCCCGTGGCGCCATGCTGGCCACGCGCCTTTTCCTGGAAGCGCGATTCGATCGAAATAATGGCGTAAACGAGTGCCGGCGGCAGCGAATATTTCGTCGCAGTGACGCTCACGATATCGGCGAGCTTCGCGGCGCGTTCCTTCGCGACGCCGAACTTCTTCGTCAGGTAGGACGTGATGCGGCGGTTTGCTTCGTTCGGCTGATCGTTGGCGTTCGCGAGCGGCGCGGAGGCAACGGGCGGCACCGATGCGGCCGCTTCGGGCGCGGACGCAGGCAGTGCAGGCGCTTGCTGCGCCGATGCCTGTTGCGCGATGCCGAGCGAAAGCACGATCAGCCAGAGAAACCGTCGTCGCATGGTCGAGTGCGGGGAAATGGGAGGCGCATAGTATATCGGCCAATCGCGGCGGGTGGTCGAGCGCCGGCTCGAATGAAAGCGATGTGTAGGTTTGTGGCGTTCGCGGTGATCGACAAGCCGATCGTTGCACGGACACGCATCGGAGTCCGGACGAAACGGGCATTTTCGTCCTTTCCCGGGACGCCTCCGCCGTATCGCGGGCATGTCGTTGGCTCGCTTGCCCCATTCCGCCTGCAGTCCAGGCGTTGTTCGAGAATTGGCCGAACGGAGCGCTAGTTGATGATCTCGCCCGTGCCGGTCTCGATGCGGATCCTGAGCTGCTGGATGAACTCCGGATCGTAGGGTTCCCAGCTATCGAGTTCGCCGATGATTTTCAAGGGCAGTGTGCTTCGATACGATCGCGTTGGATTGCCCGGGAATTTTTTATCCGTGACGTTCGGGTCGTTTTCGAATGCTCCGGCGGGCTCGACGATGTAGACCCGCGGCTTGCCGTCGCCTCTGGCCATTTCCGCGGCAAGGCCGGCGCCCTTGGGCAGGGCCGTGAAGTAAACGTGATTCATCACGACGTTGTCCCGATAATTCGATCTGAAGCCGGCTGTCAGCAAGTCGCCGATTCGCAAATCCGCTCTCGTGCCGTGAAAAAACGGGCCGGTGTCGATGACAGCCATGGCTTCTCCTTCGCAACATTTCGCAGCGGCTTCTAGGCGCGCTGCGCGCTCGCCACCCGTGCAATCGCGCCGATCGCATCGCTGACGAGCACCGCGAGCAGTCCGACGATCACGCCGCCTTGCAGCACGAACGCGGTGTTCGATGTTTGCAGGCCCGCGATGATCACGTCGCCGAGCCCGCGCGCGGCGACCGTCGAGCCGATCGTCGCGGTGCCGAGATTGATCACGACCGCGAGCCGGATCCCGTTGACGATCACCGGAAACGCGAGCGGCAGCTCGACCGACACCAGTTGCTGCCAGCCGCTCATCCCCATGCCGCGTGCGGCATCGACGACGTCGCGCGGCACGTCCTCGAGCCCCGCGATCGTGCTCTCGAAAACCGGCAGGAGCCCATACAGTACGAGCGCGATCAGCACGGGCTTCAATCCGAAGCCGACGGCCGGCACCGCGAGCGCGAGTACGGCGACGGGCGGGAAGGTCTGGCCGATGTCGACGACGCTGCGCGCGAGCGGCAGGAAATCCGCGCCGGACGGCCGAGTGACCGCGATGCCGGCCGCGACCGCGACGATCGTGCCGATCAGGCTCGACAGCGCGACCGTGCCGAGATGCGCGAGCGTGAGATCGAGCAGGCTCGCGCGATCGTAGATAACGGGTGCGCCATTGTCCGCGAACGGCGCGAACCAACCCTGCAGCCATGCGGGGCGCAACAGCAACACGAGCAGCAGCGCGAGCGCCGCCGCGCGCGCGACGTACGCGGGAAGCGCCGAACGCGTGGGCCGCACGCTGCCGTGCGCCGTCATGCGGGCTTCCTCGCGTGCGCGCGGATCGCGTCGAGCGTGATTCGGCGCGCGCGGCGTGCGTTGCTGCGGCCGCCATCGTCGACGGGCAACGCATCGACACCGCGCCACAGCAACTCGGATACCGCGTCGCGCAGCGTGCGCGTCGCGGCGATCGGTTCGCCGTCGGCATGACCGGGTTCGGCCACCGTCTCGATCGGCGTCAGCGCGAGCAGGCGCAGCGGCCGGTCCACGCCCGCGACGAGCTGCTCGACGACGCCGGCCGCCGGCTTGCCGAGAATCTCGGCCGGCGTCGCGACCTGCAGCAGCCGGCCGCCGTCCATTACCGCGATCGTGTCGCCGAGCTTCAGCGCTTCCTCGATGTCGTGCGTGACGATCACGACCGTGATGCCGAGGCGGCGCTGCAACGCGAACAGGTCGTCCTGCGCCTTGTTGCGGATGATCGGATCGAGCGCGCCGAACGGCTCGTCCATCAGCAGCATCGCGGGCTCGGCCGCGAGCGCGCGCGCCACGCCGACGCGCTGCTGCTGGCCGCCCGACAGTTCGTGCGGCAACTTGCCTGCGAACTCGGCCGGCGCGAGATGGAACAGCTCGAGCAGTTCGTTCACGCGTGCATCGATGCGATCGGACGACCAGCCGAGCAGGCGCGGTACGGTCGCGATGTTGCGCGCGACGCTCCAGTGCGGGAACAGGCCATGCCCCTGGATCGCGTAGCCGATGCCGCGCCGCAACTGCTCGGGTGCGACGGTCGCGGTATCGACGCCGTCGATGCGGATCGTGCCGCTGGTGGGCGCGATCAGCCGGTTGATCATGCGCAAGAGCGTCGACTTGCCGCTGCCCGATGCGCCGACGAGCGCGGTGATCGTGCCGCGCTGCATCGTCAGCGACACGTCGTCGACGGCAGCCACATCGCCGAAGCGTTTGCCGACCCGTTCGATCTCGATCATCCTGCACGCCCCTTCGCGAGCGACGTCGCGGCTTCGAACACGACGGCGGCCGCCAGTGCGAGCGCGATCGTCGGGATCGCGCCGAGCAGCACGAGATCGGCGGCCGATTGCCCGATCCCCTGGAAGATGAAGGTGCCGAATCCGCCGCCGCCAATCAGCGCGGCCACCGCGGTCAGGCCGATGTTCTGCACGAGCACGATGCGCACGCCGCTCAGGATCACCGGCAGCGCGAGCACGAGATCGACGCGCAGCAGCCGCTGCACGCGCGTCATGCCCATCGCGCGCGCCGCCTCGGTCACGTGCGGCGGCACTTGTTCGAGCCCGACCACGACGCTCGATGCGATCGGCAGCAGCGAGTACAGGAACAGCGCAAGCAAGGCCGGCGCGACGCCGATCCCGCGGATGCCGAGCGCGGCCGCGAGCGGCACGTGCGCGGCGAGCAGGCCGAGCGGCGCCATCATCAGCCCGTACATCGCGATGCTGGGGATGGTCTGCACGACATTGAGCACGGGCATCGCGACGGTCCGCACGGCCGCGATCCGCGCGCATGCGATGCCGAGCGGCAGGCCTGCGACGAGCGCGGCGGCGACCGAGCCGCCCGCGAGCGACACGTGACGAAGCGCCTCGCGCCAGAAATCGTCGCTGCGCACCGCGTATTCGCGCATCACGGAGAGGCCGTCCCACCAGCCGCTTGCGAGCGGCACCGAAATCGCTGCAATGGCGACGACGAGTGCGACGAGGCGCCGCCACGGGCCGAACGCGAGGCGGGCGAGCGCGTCGGCGATGAGCACGGCCCATGCGAACAGCAGCAGCCAGACGCCCGCATCGGGCGAGACGCGGGCCAGCATGTCGTCGGCCGCGACGACGTGCGTCGCGGCCGCACCGGCCGCGTACGCGAGCGTGGCGAGCCCGGCACTGCCGGCCGCGAGCCGCCATGCCGGACGGCTCGCCGTCATCGCCCACAGCGCGCCGGCGGTCCATAGTGCGGCGAGCGCGGCACCCTGCATCGCAGGCAGCGCGGCGAACACCGACAGCCCGGTGCCGGCCGCGATCCGGTTCGGCCGCAGCACCGCGAACGGCAGGCCGAACACCGCGACGATCGTGAGTACCCCGATCAGGATGCCGACCTTGTCGAGTGTCACGCGCCGCGCGGACGCCGCCGCGCGATCCGTCATTTCACGAAGCCCTTCGCTTTCAGGTAGCTTTTCGCGACGCCGGCGGCAGGCTCGCCGTTGATCTGGATGCGGGCGTTCAGCGATTGCAGCGTTTTCAGGTCGAGGCTCGCGAACACCGGCTTCAGGTAGTCGGCGATCTGGGGGTGCGCTTTCAGCACGGCTTCGCGGATCACCGGCGCGGGTGCGTAGACGGGCTGCACGTGCTTGTCGTCGTCGAGCACCGCGAGGCCGCTCGACGCGATCCCGCCGTCGGTGCCGTAGACCATCGCGGCGTTCACGCCGTCGGTCTGGTTCGCGGCGGCCTTGATCGTCGCGGCCGTGTCGCCGCCGGACAGCACGACGAGCTGCTCGGGCTTCAGCTTGAAGCCGTACGCCTTCTCGAACGACGGCAGCGCCGACGCGCTGTTCACGAATTCGGCCGATGCCGCGAGCTTCACCTTGCCGCCGCCGGCCACCCACTTGCCGAAATCGGAGAAGGTCTTCAGGTGCTGCGATTGCGCGACGGGTGCGAGCAGCGCGACGCCCCACGTGTTGTTCGCGGGTGCCGGTGCAAGCCACACGAGATGGTTCGCCGCGTAGTCGAGTTTCTTCGCGGTGTCGTAGCCTTGTCCGGCGTTCTTCCACACCGGGTCGTCGGCCTTGTTGAAGAAGAAGGCGGCGTTGCCCGTGTATTCGGGGTAGATGTCGATCTCGCCGCTCGTGAGCGCCTTGCGCACGATCGGCGTCGCGCCGAGCGCGATCTTTTCGGTGACCGGAATGCCGTGGGCCTTCAGCACCTGCGCGATGAGGTTGCCGAGCAGGTTGCCTTCGGTGTCGATCTTCGACGACACCACGACGGGCGTGTCGGCGTGCGCGCCGGGCGCGACGATGGCGGCGGCGAACGCGAGGCCCAGAATCCGGGCGGGCAGGGCGAGCTTCATCGGGGCCAATCTCCAGGACGGGGGCGTACGCCGAAAGTTACTTGACTGAGCCGGCTTTGGCAAACCGCGTGCGGCGGCGCGTCCACAGCCGGTGTGGGGATAACCCGCAGCGGTCATGCAGGCTTGTTACACTGAAATTCATTCCCGTCTGTGGACATTTGCTGACATGAAGCCCGAGTTGCTCGTCCTCATCGCATTGCGCGGCGACGCGCATCGCGAGATCGCCGCGTCGTTCGACGTGCGCCATGCTCCGACACCCGACGAACGCGAACGCGCGATCGCCGAACACGGCGGCGCGATTCGCGCGGTGCTGACCAACGGCAGCACGGGGCTGACTGCCGCCGAGATCGACCGGCTGCCGCAACTCACGTTCGTCAGCGCGCTCGGCGCGGGCTACGAGCACATCGACGTCGCGCATGCGAAGGCGCGCGGCGTCACGGTGGTTACGGGCGCGGGCACCAACGACGATTGCGTCGCCGATCACGCGTTCGCGCTGCTGCTCGCGGCGGTGCGCAACGTCGTGCAGCTCGATGCGAAAACCCGCGCGGGCGTATGGCGAGACGGGCTGCAGATGCCGCCGAACGTGTCGGGCAAGAAGCTGGGCATCGTCGGGCTCGGCAAGATCGGCGAGAAGTGCGCGCGTCGCGCGGCCGGCTTCGACATCGAGATCGGTTATCACAACCGTTCGCCGAAGGCCGTTCCTCACCGCTACTTCGACCGCGTCGACGCGCTCGCGCAGTGGGCCGATTTCCTGATCGTCGCCACGCCGGGCGGCGCCGGCACGCGGCACCTGATCGATCGCGCGGTGCTCGACGCGCTCGGCCCCGGCGGCTTTCTCGTCAACGTATCGCGTGGCAGCGTTGTCGATACCGCTGCTTTGGCGGACGCGCTGCGCGAACGGCGCATCGCGGGCGCGGGGCTCGATGTGTACGAAGGGGAACCGGAACCGCCGCGCGCGCTGACGGATCTCGACAGCGTCGTGCTGACGCCGCACATGGGCGGCTGGTCGCCCGAGGCGCTCGATCGTTCGGTGCAGCAGTTTCTCGACAACGCGGCGCGGCATTTCGCGGGGCAGCCGGTGCTGACGCCGGTGTGATCGCCGGAAAGCGCGCGGGCGCGAATCAGTCCGCCTGCCTGCAGAAGGTCCAGTAGAAATCCGGCAGGTTCGCCGGCTTGTCGGCATCGAGGTCGATCCAGGCGAACTGGTTGTGCTCGTCGCTCAGGACGATTGCATGACGATCGACCTGGCACTGGAAGCACACGATGAGCACGCGCTTGCCCGGCACGACCTCGCACGAACGGCTGGCCACGTAGCGGATCGCCGAGGCGACGATCCCGCATTCTTCTTGCACTTCGCGGATGACGGCTTCTTCGAGCGATTCGCCTGCTTCGGGCCAGCCGCCCGGCAACTCCCATTCGTCGCGCGGATTGCGCAGGAACAGGACCGAGCGTCCGTCGCGGACGATGGCTTTGGCGCTGAGGGGGATCATGCGGGTTCACCGGAGAGGTTCGACTTCCGCAGCCTAACGCAGGTGTCCCGTTCTTGCAGCGATCCCCCGCCCGCGCCGATGAGCGCACGGACGGGGGAGGCAGTGCCGTTACGCCGGCAGCCGGCGTGCGGCTACGCGCCCGTCGTCGACGAAGCCAGCGGCACCGTCACCGACGTGCCGGCCGGATCGAGCGTCAGGCCCGTGCCCGGCGTCGGCCGCAGCGTCGCCTCGTAGTCGCTGGAGAGGACAACGAGCCCCAGCCGGTGGCCGGCTTCCAGCTTGTAGTCGCGCGGCATGAACGTCAGCTTCAGGTCGTACGGCATGCCGGGCAGCACGGGTTGCGACACCCAATCGGACAAGCGGTTGCGCGGGTCGGTCCAGGCACGCGTGACGATCGTGGCCGTGCCGTCCGGTGCGCGATCGACCAGCAGCGCGGTCACGTTGGCCACCCCGGTGAAGGTCAGCCTGACGCGTGCGGTCGCGGAGCCGGAGAGGCGCGTCGCGGCCGTCAGCGGCGCGGTTTCGAAGCGGCTGCGGTTTTCGCCCGTCGGTGCGTTCGCCAGCGTGAGCGCGGGAATGCGCGCATCGTCGGTGAAGCGCGTGAGCGGGCCACCGGTCGGCAGTCGCAGCAGCGTGCCGGTGCCGGCGCCGTCGCCGCCCGCGAAGTACGTGACCGGCGTCGCGCGGCGTGCGGCCCAGTCCGCTTCCTTCAGCAGCGTGCCGTCGGCCTGCTCGATCACCGCGCGCGGATCGCGTTCGACGCCGTTGTTGTAGCCGATCAGGTAGCGCGTGAACCACCGGTTGACCTCCGCGGTCCACGCTTCGCCCATCGCCGGCACGCGCGTCGGGTCGGTGTGTTTCAGACGGTGCAGCCACAGCTGCGTCGGCACGCCCTGGCGACGCATCGCGAGATACCACGACGTCGACTGGTCGACGCGCACGTTGTCGTCGGTCAGCCCCTGCGCGACGAGTGCCGGTGCCACCGCGAATCCCGTCGGGATGTCGCGCGCGGCCCAGAACGGCGAATAGTCGCCGGTCTTGCGGTCTTCCTGCTGCAATGCTTCGTCGATCAGGTGCGTGCAGCGCTCCGGATGCGCGTTCGTCAGCAGCGCCTTGATGTACACGTCGACATCTTCGCCCTGATAGCCTTCCGGCGCGCGCACGAGGCCGCCCGAGCGGTAGTAGCCGTACATGTTCGTCAGCCCGGCGATCGGCACGATCGCGTCGAGCCCGCGCGTGCGCAGGCTCGCGACCATCTTCGGCAGCGTGCCGTCGTACGATACGCCGTACATGCCGACGTGGCCCGTCGACCAGTTCGCGACGACCGTCTTGCCGTTGGCGTCCTTCGCGGTCGCGTCGCGGCCGAGCCAGCGGATCACCGATGCCATCGCGACCGATTCGTCGCGCGTCAGGATCGTCGGGCAGCCGTCCGAGCCGGCGGTGCCGAGCGAATCCGCGTAGACGATCGTGAAGCCGCGCGGCACGAAGTAGCTTTCGATCCACGAGCGGCCGGCGGCGGCCGCTTCGACCTGCTGCAGCATGCGCGACTGCGGCGCGGCGGCCAGGATGCGCGTGGACGCCGAGGCCGGTGCGCCGGCGGCCGCGGCCGGATGCGGCGTGCCGTCGAGCTCGACGTCGACGTTGTGGTCGGGGCTGTCGGCGAGCCCTGCGTAGTACGGGCTCGCAAGCACGATGACCGGCGTACGCGCGCCGTTCGCGGTTTCGGACGGCCGCACGATGCGCACGTGGATGCGGTCGCGCGTGCCGTCGCCGTCGGAATCGACCGGCGTGTCGACCCACGCGTTCTCCTCGATCGTGCCGCCCGACAGCGACGGCTGCACCTGGCCGTTGCTGATCACCGGCTTGTAGCGTCCGTTGCTGGCCGGATTCGCGTACGGGACGCCGGACGGCGACACGTGCGACGCGAGCGACTGCGCATCGGCCGCCGCGGCGGCGGTTCCCTCCTGTTGACCCTGCGCGAGTGCGGATACCCCCGCCACGCTGCCGCCGTCGTCGCCGCCGCACGCGGCGAGCGTCGTGGCCGCCACGAGCGCGGGAAGCCACGCGCGCCGGAATCCGGTTCGATGAATGTTCATTGAATCGACCTCGTCTCTTGTGATTGTCTGGAACCGGCGCGGCTCGCGATACGCCCCCTGCGGCCTGACCGGGTACTGCGTCGGATGAAACGGAACTGCACCATCAAAACCGGCGGGCGAGACGCACGGGGTCTCGCCCGGTGCCGGCACGCGTCACGCGATGCGCAACGCGGCCGGGGCCGGGGCGATCGCTTTGCCCCGGGCGGAATTCGTCAGGGCGGCGTCGGCACGAAGTAAATGCAGGAGTGCGAATCAAATGCGGGCATGCCCGAGCTTCCTTCAGGTTTCGGATGAAACGGAACGGCACGATGCGATGAGGCGGGAATGTTGCGAACGGCGGTGCTGCAACGGCAGGAAAGCGCGACGCGAGTCGGCACGGCTGGCCGGATTGCTTTCCGGAAGCTTGCGCAAAAGTTATCTCAGTGAAATGTCCGTGTCAAACTTTTTTAGTGTGGGTCAAACAAAGTTTTGGCATACGAGCGGCATGCCGTCTCAACTTCCCCGGAATCCGTCCGTAAACAGGAAAAAACATTCTGAAAGGAGAGAGAGGGCATGACGATTTCGGTCACGGCGGCGGGCGGCCTGTCGCTCGCGCAGCGGGCGCAGGCGGCGCTCGACGGACGCCAGGAGATGGACGCGACAGCGTCCGGCAAACCGCAGGACCCGCCGATCGGCATCCGGGCGCTGGATCCGGAAGCGATGCAGGCGGCGCTAACGAGACAGTTGTCGATGGTGGGCGACCTGACGATGAAGCTGCGCGGCGTGACCGACGCACTCGCGACGAGCATGCAGGACATCGTTGCGAAGCGCCCGGATCTGGCCGATGCGCAATTCGACTTCATGACCGACAACGGCCGGATCAAGGTCGTGTCGAAGACGATGACGGACAGCGATCGCACCTGGGTCGAGTCGACGCTGAACGCGAACGCCAGTCTGGTGCTCGCAACGCGCGATTTTCACCAGCAGGCCGTCGATATCGCCGCGCAAGGCGCGGCCGTGCGCGGCGATACGTTCACGGACGGCGATCGCGCGGCGGCCAGCCAGGGCGCCGACGCGCGCTTCCAGTTCATGAGCCTGCTCAACCGGTCGGTCGCGGACAACCCGCCGCCGGTGCCGCCCGGCGGGCACTTCACCGCGCAGGACGGCACGGCGCTGACGATCGACGCATCGGCCGGCAGCGCGCGCGGCACGCTCGCGCTGCTGAACACCGCGCGCCAGTTGTCGTCGGGCGCGGCGATCTTCGTCGACCGGTCCGGCGAGAAGTCCTATGGCATGCGCATGGAGCTGTTCGGTGTCGGCTTCGACGTGCTCGCCGGCTACACGCCGGATGGCAGCAACAGCGTCGGCTTCCACGAGATCGCGTAACGCCGCGCCGGTTGCGCCGGTTGCGCCTATTCGTCGCGCAGCGCTTCGGCTGGCCGTACCCTGGCGGCGCGCCAGCTCGGATACAGCGTCGCGACGCACGACATCAGGAACGCGGCCGACGCGATCTCGAGCACGTCGACCGCCGAGAGCTTCGACGGCAGCGAACTGAGGAAGTACACGGACGGCGTCAGGAAGCGGATGCCGAGCAACTGCTCGATCGCCGGCAGCACCCACGGGATGCTGACCGCGATCGCGCAGCCGAGCGCGACGCCCGCCAGCGTGCCGGCGAGGCCGATCGTCATCCCCTGGATCGCGAAGATCTTCATGATCGACCGGGGCGGCGCGCCGAGCGTGCGCAGGATCGCGATGTCGCCCTGCTTCTGCGTGACGGTCATCACGAGCGACGACACGAGGTTGAACGCGGCGACCGCGACGATCAGCATCAGGATCAGCGACAGCATCCGTTTCTGCAGCCGCTCGGCCTCGAACCACGTGCGGTTCTGCCGCGTCCAGTCGCGGATATAGAGGTCGCCCGACAGCGTGCGCGACAGCGCCAGCGCGATCTCCGGCGCGCGCTGCAGGTCGTCGAGACGCAGCCGGATGCCGGTCGGCGCACGCACGTTGGACAGCTTCTGCGCGTCGCGGATGTGGATGTACGCGAGCGCGCTGTCGTACTGGTAATGGCCCGATTCGAACGTGCCGACCACGTTGAACTGGCGGAACTGCGGCAGCGCTTCGCCGATGCGCGCGGTGTTGCCGGGCGCGAAGAACGTGATGCGGTCGCCGATCTTCACGTGCAGTGCGTCGGCGAGCGCCGAGCCGAGCACGATGCCCATCTCGCCCGGCACGAGCGCGTCGAGGCGGCCGGTCTTCAGCTTGCGCGCGATCTCGGACACGCGCGGCTCGAGCACGGGGTCGATGCCGCGCAGCGCAACGCCCGTCACGCTGCCCGCGTTCGTCAGCAGCGCCTGCGCGTCGACATAGGGCGCGACCGCGCGCACGGCCGGGTTCTGCAGCGACTCGTGCGCGGTCAGCCGCCAGTCGGGCATCGAGCCGGACGGCGAGAAGATTTCCACATGCGCGAGCACCGACAGCATCCGGTCGCGCACCTCGGTCCGAAAGCCGTTCATGACCGACAGCACGACGATCAGCGCGGCGACGCCGAGCGCGATGCCGGCCATCGCGGCGCCGGCAATGAACGACACGAAGCCGTCGCCGGCCGAGCGCCGGCCGCCGCGCGCGTAGCGCAGCCCGATCTGCCATTCGAACGGGAGTTTCAAGCGGTTTCCTTTCATTTCGATTCGATCCTGCCGAGCCGCGCATTCTAGCGAACGCGGCGCGGCCGCGTGCAGAGGTCGCGCGCGCCGGACCCAGGCCCGTCCGACCGGCCGGTCATCTGGCGGCGTTGCGCGCCGGCACGCCGATATTTCCATCGTTTCGGGTCTGATCGATAATGGCGGCCAGCATCCGGTCGAACATACCAAGCAATACGGCGCAACCGGGCCGCGCCGTCACAGACCCATAACAATTCGGGGAAGGTTGCCGCGTCGGGCAGCATGTCCTTGACAAGGAAATAACAAATGGATTTGCTGCGCTTCCTGCTGCTTCTGCCGATTCGCGTCGCAGGCTTCGTCTGGTGGTTGCTCGGCTGCGCGCTGCGGCCGCTGGTCGGCGACGTGTCGTGGACGGCGCCCGCGTGGATGGGCACCACCGCCGCGGCCGTGCGCCGCCGTCCGTGGCATGCGGGCGGCCTCGTGCTGCTCGCGGCCGCGCTCGGCTATGGCGGGTACTGGTTCAAGCACCGCCCGAAGCCGCCCGAGCCCGAAACCGTCAGCTTCACCGTGAAGGCGCCGGCGATCACCACCTATGAGGTGGACGATACCGACAAGCCGAAGATCACCGTGCATCCGCTGGAAGTCGTGTTCGCGCAATCGGCCGCGCCGATCGAACGGGTCGGCAAGCCGGCCGGCGACGGCATCGAGATGACGCCCGCGCTGAAGGGCGCGTGGGAGTGGGTCGACGACAAGACGCTGCGTTTCACGCCGGCGGCCGACTGGCCGGTCGGCGCGCACGTCGAGGTGCGTTTCGCGGTGCATCGCGTGTTCGCGCCGCAGGTGATCATGCGCGACGATCGATTCGCGTTCGACCTGCCGGCGTTCGCCGCAACATTCGGCAACAACGAGTTCTACCAGAACCCCGACAATCCGGCGGAAAAGCAGGCGCTGTTGCAGTTGCACTTCAACTATCCGGTCGATCCGGCCGAATTCGAGAAGCGCATCGGCCTCGTGCTGGTCGGCCGCGACGGCAAGACCGCGTCGCCGCTGCGCTACACGGTCAACTACGACAAGATGAAGACGAGCGCGTGGGTCTACTCGCAGCCGCTCGAGATCCCGCGCGATCCGCTGTCGGTGCGGCTCGACGTCGACAAGGGCGTGAAGAGCGCGCGCGGCGGCAACGGCACGCCGGACGTGCTGCATGCGTCGGTCGGTGTGCCGGGGCTGTACAGCCTGTCGATCGCCAACGTCGCGCCGACGCTCGTCGACAACGAGCGCTACGAGCCCGAGCAGGTGCTCGTCGCCGAAACGTCCGACGGCGTGCGCAGCGTCGATCTCGCCGCACGCGCGAAGGCATGGGTGCTGCCGAAGCGCAAGCCCGGTGTCGAGCAGTCGGACGACGATCCGCCGTACGAATGGAACGTGGCCGACATCAGCGACGCGGTGCTGAAGCAGTCGAAGCCGCTGCCGCTCGAAGCGGTGCCGACCGAGAACGATTTCGCGACGCTGCAGAGCTTCAAGTATCACGCGACACCGGGCGACCGCGTCGTCGTGCGGTTCGAGGGCGACCTGAAATCGGCCGGCGGCTACCTGCTCGGCAAGCCCGTGACGAGCGCGTTCACGGTGCCCGACTATCCGAAGCTGCTGCGCTTCATGGCCGATGGCTCGCTGCTGTCGATGAGCGGCAGCAAGCGGCTGTCGGTCGTGTCGCGCAACCTGCCGGGGATGAAGGTCGAGATCGGCCGCGTGCTGCCCGACCAGATCCAGCATCTCGTGAGCTTCAACAACGGCACGTACGCGCGGCCGGAGCTGTCCTATTCGTTCAGCGAGGACCACATCGTCGAGCGCTTCGTGCAGACGCGCGCATTCCCGGCCGGCGAGCCCGGCAAGGCGCATTACGAAGGCATCGATCTCGGCCAGTACCTGAAGGGCGGCAAGCGCGGCGTGTTCCTGCTGCACCTGTCGCAGTACGACCCGGCGGCCGAGAAGAAGAAAGCCGACGATGCGAAGGACGGCGATGCATCGTCCGGCGACGGCAGCCAGGATCAGTCCGGCGATGCCGATTCGGGCGACAGCAGCGGCAATGGCGACAACAGCGACAGCGCACTCGGCGACACGCGCCTGATCGTCGTGACCGATCTCGGGATGCTGGTCAAGCGTTCGCTGGACGGCAGCCAGGACGTGTTCATCCAGTCGATCCGCACCGGCAAGCCGGTTGCGGGCGCAACCGTGTCGGTGCTCGCGGTGAACGGCCAGGCGCTGTTCACGCAGACCACCGGCGCCGACGGCGTCGTGCATTTCCCCGCGTTCAAGGGGCTCGACCGCGAGAAGCGTCCGCAGCTGTACGTCGTGAAGAAGGACACCGACCTGTCGTTCCTGCCGGTGGCGGGCCGCGATCGCCAGCTCGACTTCTCGCGCTTCGACGTCGACGGCGAACGCAACGCGACGGGCCAGGGGCAGCTGTCCGCGTACCTGTTCTCGGATCGCGGCCTGTACCGGCCCGGCGATCCGTTCCACATCGGCCTGATCGTGCGTGCGGCCAGCTGGGCGCGCAGCCCGGCCGGCGTGCCGTTGCAGGCGGAGATCGTCGACCCGCGCGGGATCACCGTCGAGCGCAAGCCGGTGACCGTCGACGCGACGGGTTTCACCGAGCTCGGCTATACGACCGCCGAAACGGCGCCGACCGGCACGTGGACGGTCAACCTGTATATCGTGAAGGACGGCCAGCCGGGTGCCGAACCGATCGGCAGCACGACCGTGCAGGTGAAGGAATTCCTGCCCGACCGGATGAAGGTCGACGCGAAGCTGTCGCAGCAGGTCGTCGAAGGGTGGGTGAAGCCGAAGGGGCTGAAGGGCATCGTCGATGCACAGAACCTGTTCGGCACGCCGGCCGAGAAACGCCGCGTCGCGGCGACGCTGACGCTGCGTCCCGTGTGGCCGTCGTTCCGCAGCTGGCAGGGCTATCACTTCTTCGATGCACGCCGCGCGAAGGAGGGCTATACGACGACGCTGCAGGACGGCACGACCGACGACCGCGGCCATGCCGAATTCGATCTCGATCTCGACAAGTACGCGGACGCGACCTACCAGCTCTACTTCCAGGCGAAGGCGTATGAAGCGGAAGGCGGGCGCAACGTCGCCGCGAACGCGCAGACGCTCGTGTCGAACAACGACTGGCTGGTCGGCTACAAGTCGGTCGACGATCTCGGCTACGTGAAACGCGCCAGCCCGCGCACGGTGCGGCTCGTCGCGATCGACCCGGGCGCGAAGGCGATCGACGTGAAGGACCTGCGCGCGCAGCTCGTCGAGGAACGCTACGTGTCGGTGCTGACCAAGCAGGATTCCGGCGCGTACAAATACGATTCGCGGCTGAAGGAAGTGCCGGTCGACGAGAAGCCGCTGTCGATTCCGGCGGCCGGGCTCGACTTCGCGCTGCGTACCGACAAGCCGGGCAGCTATGCGCTCGTGATCCGCCGCGCGGACGGCACCGCGGTGAACCGGATCGAGTATTCGGTCACCGGCGCCGCGAACGTCACGCGCTCGCTCGACCGCAACGCCGAGCTGCAGGTGAGCCTCGCGAAGCACGACTTCAAGCCGGGCGAGCAGGTGGAAATTGCGATCCGCGCGCCTTACGCGGGGAGCGGCCTGATCACGATCGAGCGCGACAAGGTGTATGCGCACGCGTGGTTCCATGCGGATACGACGAGCTCGATCCAGCACATCGCGGTGCCGGCCGGTTTCGAGGGCAACGGCTACATCAACGTGCAGTACATCCGCGATCCGTCGTCGGACGAGATCTTCATGAGCCCGCTGAGCTACGGCGTCGTGCCGTTCTCGGTGAACCTCGACGCGCGCCGCAACGCGGTGAGCGTCGATGCACCGGCGCTTGTGAAGCCGGGCGACACCGTCAACTTCACCGTGCATTCCGCGAAGCCGGCGAAGGTCGTCGTGTTCGCGGTCGACGAAGGCATCCTGCAGGTCGCACGCTACAAGCTCGGCGATCCGCTGAAGTTCTTCTTCCGCAAGCGGATGCTCGAAGTCGGCACGTCGCAGATCCTCGACCTGATCCTGCCGGACTTCGAGAAGCTGATGGCGATGGCCGCGCCCGGCGGCGACGCCGACGATGCGATCGGTCGCCAGTTGAACCCGTTCAAGCGCAAGCGCGACAAGCCGGTCGTCTACTGGTCGGGGATCGTCGACGTGAACGGCGATACGCGCCTGAGCTACACGGTGCCCGACTACTTCAACGGGAAGCTGCGCGTGATGGCCGTGTCGGTGTCGCCGGACCTGGTCGGCACGTTCGAAGGCGCGACGACGGTGCGCGGCGATTTCGTGTTGTCGCCGAACGTGCCGACGACGCTCGCGCCGGGCGACGAGGCCGACGTCAGCGTCGGTGTCGCGAACAACCTGACGGGCGTCGGCAACCAGCCGGTGCCGGTGGCGGTCACGCTGAAGACGGGCCCGCAGTTGCAGGTGATCGGGCCGGCGACGCAGAACGTCGCGCTCGCGCCGCAGCATGAAGGCGTCGCGATGTTCCGCGTGAAAGCGACCGAGACGCTCGGCTCGGGCGCGCTGTCGTTCGGCGCGCGTTACGGCGCGAAGGGCGCTCAGCAGCGCGTCGACGTATCGGTGCGGCCGGCCGCCGCGTTCCGCACGCAGCTCGACATCGCTCGCGTCGATCCGGGCAAGAAGGCGAGCGTGCCGAACCTGCGGTCGATGTACGACGCGTATGCGTCGCGCGACGCGAGCATCTCGACCGCGCCGCTGGTGCTGTCGGAAGGGCTGTCGTCCTATCTCGTCAACTTCGACCACTACTGCAGCGAGCAGATGGTGAGCGCGGTCGTGCCGCGCGTGTTCGCGGCGAAGTGGCTGTCGGTGCGCGCGCTGACGAGTGCGATGCATGCGCCGGAAGCCGGCGCCGATGCGGCAAACGCGACCGCGATCACGCAGTTCCTTGACGTGCTGCGCGGCCGGCAGAACGCGCAGGGCGGCTTCGGGTTGTGGAGTGCAACGCCCGATGCCGATCCGTTCGTGTCGGCGTATTCGATGCACGTGCTGCTCGATGCGCGCGATCGCGGTGTGGCGGTGCCGAAGGACATGCTCGACGCGGGCAATGCGTATCTGCAGAAGCTCGCCGCGAACGATTCGCTCGGCTCGCTCGACCTGCTGCGGCAGCGCGCGTATGCGGTGTACCTGCTGACGCGCCAGGGCAACGTGACGACCAACAGTCTCGCGGCCGTGCAGAAGCGGCTGCAGGATGCGTATCCGAAAGACTGGAAGAACGATCTCGCGGCGGCGTGGCTCGCCGCGTCGTATCAGTTGCTGAAGCAGGACAAGGAGGCCGCCGCGCTGATCGCGGGCCCGCAGGCGTTGCTCGAGCGCAAGCGCGCGTCCGACGGCGACTACGTGACCGGTTACTACATCGACCCGCTGACGCGCGACGCGAGCGTGCTGTACCTGCTCGCGAAGCACTTCCCGGAACGCGTGAGCAAGCTGTCGCCGCGCGCGATGGACAACATCGCCGCGCCGCTCGTCGACAACCGTTACAACACGCTGTCGTCGGCAATGACGATCCTCGCGCTCGACGCGTATGCGGCGTCGAACGCGGGCCAGCTCGACCAGCTCGCGATCGACGAAGTGCGTGCGGGGGCCGGCGCGAAGGACGTGTCGTCGATCCAGGCGAACCTCGTGCGTTCGGGCACGTGGGCGGCCGGCGCGTCGCGCGTCGACTTCGTGAACGGCAGCGCGTTGCCGGCGTGGTGGATCGCAAGCCAGTCGGGTTACGATCGCGGCACGTCGACGAAGGCGATCAAGAGCGGGCTGGAGATCGTGCGCGACTACACCGACACGAACGGCAAGCCGCTCGACAAGATCACGCTTGGCCAGGAGATCGACGTACACCTGAAGATCCGCGCGACGGGTTCGGCGAGCGTCGGCAACGTCGCGATCGTCGATCTGCTCCCGGGCGGCTTCGATCCGGTGATCGCGCCGCCACCCGTGACCGACGCGCAGGAGGGTGACAGCACCGGCGGCGGCGCGCCGGCGCCGGTGGCCGATGCGCCGTGGCGTTCGCCGATCGGCGTGACGGGGTCGACGTGGCAGCCGCAGTTCGCGGATGTGCGCGAGGACCGCGTGGTGATCTACGGCACCGCGACGACCGACGTGCGCGAATTCGTCTACCGGATCAAGGCGAGCAACGCGGGCCGCTTCATTGCGCCGCCTGCTTACGGCGAGTCGATGTACGACCGCCGCGTGCAGGCGCAGGCGCCGGGCGGCGCGGCGCTGACGGTGGAGCGCGTGCGATGACGGCGCGGCTGCAGCGGCGTGGCAGGCCGCGCCGAAAGCGAGGAGTCCCCGCGCGTGGCTGAAGCACCCATGCTCCGGCGGGCGCTGCACGGCGCCGGCCGCTGGCTGCATCGCTGGCAGAACTGGCTCGTCGGCGTGCTGCTCGTGTTCGGCGTGCTGGCCGCATGCCGGCTGTGGCCGCATCCGCCGTTGCGCGACTGGAAGCCGTCGTCGGTCGCGGTGACGGACGCGCAGGGCCGGTTGCTGCGGCTGACGCTCGCGAAGGACGACCGCTACCGGCTGTGGGTGCCGCTCGACCGGATGTCGCCGCAGCTCGTCGAAGCGGTGATGCTGCACGAGGACCGCTGGTTCTGGTGGCACCCGGGCTTCAACCCGTACGGGCTCGCGCGCGGCGCGTGGATCACGTACGTACGCGGCGGCAATCCGCAGGGCGGCTCGACGCTGACGATGCAGCTCGCCCGCTCGCTGTGGAAGCTGAACACGCGCACGCCGGCCGGCAAGCTCGCGCAGGTCGCGCGTGCGATGCAGCTCGAACTGTTCTACTCGAAGCGGCAGATCCTCGAAGCCTATCTGAACGACGCGCCGTACGGCCGCAACGTCGAAGGCGCGGGCACCGCGAGCGTCGTCTATTTCGACCGGATGCCCGATGCGCTGACGCTGCCCGAAGCGCTCGCGCTCGCGGTGATTCCGCAGGACCCGGCGCGGCGCGTGCGTGGCGGGCAGGACGAGATCAACCGCGCGCTGGCGGCGTCGCGCAACCGGCTGTATGCGCGCTGGCTGACGGCGCATCCGGGCGATGCGTCGCTGAAGCCGCTGTTCGCATTGCCGCTCGCGATGCGGCCGCTGTCCGCGCTGCCGTTCGACGCGCCGCATGCGGTTGCGCAGGCGCTCGCCGCGCGCAGCGCGTGGCGCGCGACGTCGGGCGGCGCGGCGGACGACAGCGATGCCGGCGCGCGGCTCGCGACGACGCTCGACCTCGACCTGCAACGCACGCTGGAGCGGCAGATCGCACGCTATGTCGCGCGCAACGATACGCGCGGCGTGCGCAACGCGGCGGCCATCCTCGTCGATACGCGCGACATGGGCGTGAAGGCGCTCGTCGGCTCCGCGAACTTCTTCGACCGCTCGATCGACGGGCAGGTGAACGGCACGCTCGCGCGGCGCTCGCCGGGCTCCACGCTCAAGCCGTTCATCTATGCGCTCGGTTTCGACCAGGGTGTATTGCATCCGCAGACCGTGCTGCGCGACGTGCCGACTTCGTTCGGCCCGTACGCGCCGGAGAATTTCGACGGTCACTTCCTCGGGCCGATCACCGCGACCGATGCGCTGAACCGCAGCCGCAACGTGCCGGCCGTGTGGGTCGCGTCGCAGCTCAAGTCGCCCGACCTCTACCAGTTCCTGCAGGAAACCGGCGTGCGCCGGCTCGCGAGCGCGCAACACTACGGGCTCGCACTCGTGCTCGGCGGCGGCGAAGTGACGATGCAGGATCTCGCGGCGCTGTACGCGATGCTCGCGAATCGCGGCGAGTTCCGGCCGCTGCGGCTGCGCGCGGACGAGCCGGCGCTGCCCGGCCGGCGCCTGCTGAGCGCCGACGCGAGCTACATGACGATGGACATGCTGCGCCAGCACTTGCGCCCCGACGAGACGAGCGGCGCGCAGCCGTCGAGCGTGCCCGTGTACTGGAAGACCGGCACGTCATGGTCGTTCCGCGATGCGTGGACGGCCGGCGTGTTCGGCCCCTATGTGCTGGTCGTGTGGGTCGGCAACTTCGACAATTCGACCAATACGGCGTTCGTCGGCGTCGATGCGGCCGCGCCGCTGTTCTTCCAGGTCGTCGATGCGCTGAATGCGGAGCGCACGCTCGTCGAGCCGCCGCGCGCGGTGCCGCCGCGGCTGAAGCGCGTGCGGATCTGCCTCGCGAGCGGCGATCTGCCGAACGAGTGGTGTCCGCAGCAGGGCTGGACGTGGTTCATGCCGGGCACGTCGCCGATTCGCGTGAGCACCGTGCACCGGCCCGTCGTGATCGACGACGCGACGGGGAAGGCCGCGTGCCCGCCGTACGACGGCAAGCGCACGCATACGGAAATCTTCGAGTTCTGGCCGTCGGATCTGCAGCAGGTGTTCGCGCAGGCGGGCATTCCGCGCCGGCGGCCGCCGCAGAATGCGGACTGTCGCGAGGCGGGGCAGGTCGAAGGCGATCCGCCCCGCATCACGTCGCCGCTGCGCGGCAGTACGTATGCGATGCGGGTGAAGCGCACGGAGGAAACGCGCATCGCGTTCAACGCGACGGCCGATGCGAGCGCGCATGCGCTGTACTGGTTCGTCAACGATGCGTATGTCGGCAGCAGTACGCCGGGCGATGCGCTGTTCTGGCAGCCGCGGACGGCCGGCAACTATACGGTGCGGGTGGTCGACGATCACGGGCGCAGCGATCAGCGGCCGTTGGGCGTGGGGTTGGAGCAGTAGGGGGCGGCAGTGTTTCCTTTGCTGCGTTTTTCAGTTGTCCGCTTTCGGCTATACCGGAGTGACCATGACACACCCTGTTTCGCAATCCGTCGACGGCTTGGCACGGCACACGCGCGCCGTCGCGCTGGTCGCGCTGATCCTGGGAAGCGCCGGCACGGCCTTCGCTGGCCAACTCGAGGATGCTGACAGGGCGTTTCAGCATGCGGACTACGCAACAGCCTTTGCACTTTGGCGCCCGCTTGCCGAACACGGCAACGCACGAGCGGAAGTCGGTCTGGGCAGGCTCTACGACTCCGGATTTGGCGTGCCAAAAGATCACGCGCAAGCCACCGTCTGGTTTCAGAAAGCCGCGAATCAAGGTGACGCCGAAGGCGAATGCATCGTCGGTCTGGGATATGTGATTGGGGCGGGCGGCCAGCCTCAGGATGTTTCGCGGGGAGTGGCCCTGATGAAGAAGGCCGTCGATCACGGAAATGCAGGATGTGCAAATCAGATCGGAGAACTCTATCGAAACGGTTTGTTTGGCGTACCCAAGGATCACGTCGAGGCAGTCGCATGGCATAGACGTGGCGCGGAGATGGGGGATGCGTTTGCCGAAGGGCGACTGGGGACAGACTATGAGCTCGGCATTGGCGTGCGTCAGGATTCCACGCTGGCTGCATACTGGCATGGAAAATTTGTAGAACACGTGCGCAAAGAGGCTGATCGAGGCGATGCCGTTGCGCAACTGATCTTGGGCGAATCCTATCAATGGGGCGGATCGGGCCTTGTCACGGACAAGGCTGCGGCCATGTATTGGTGCAAAAAGGCGGCGCAACAGAAGAGCCGCGTTGCAGATTCCGCCAAGCAATGCGTCGCGCAGATCGAACGGGCATCATTCGCTACCGAGTCAAAGTGACGATCGCGTTGGCGTCGTGAATGGCGGATCTCTGCGCTCCTCGATCGCGGAACGGGGCGGCAAGCGTCAACCGGAGGAACCGGTGCCCCGCCTTGACGCGCATCCCGTCACCCCAGCTCGAACGACGTCACCCCGAACACACGATCGATCGCAATCGCGGGTGCGTGTTGCGTGTACATCCGCGCGGTTTCGAACACGCTCGTCATGCCGTGCCGTTCCGCCAGCGCAACGGCCGCGGGATTCGTTTCCGGTACGTCGAGCACGATGACCTCGCCGGGCATGCGTGCCGCCAGCGCACGAAACAGCCCGGTGGCGACATCTGCGTCATCGGCGAATAACGGGCCGATCTTGCAGCCGGCCTCGCAGCGTCGTATGACACCGTATCCGGCGATACGGCCGGCATCGACAGTTGCGAGCGCAATGGCATCCGGCTGCGCGATCCACGCCGAGATGAAAGGTTCGCGCGCGGCGGGGAAACACTGGCGATCGTACGCGAGCAATTGCCCGAGCGGCACATCGGCCGCCGCAGTCACCAGCGCGCATCCGATACCGCTCACAAGCCCCTGATAGCGAATGTTGCGATATGCGAGCCGGAAGCCGGATTTCCGGTAGTTCGCCTGCTGCGCGACGACGCCATCGAGTCCGATGTTGCGTTCTCCAAGGTAGCGCATCCCGTGCTGCCAGATCCGCATGCCGAAGCCTTGGCCGCGAAACCCGGGTTTGACGATGTAGAGGCCGATGAAGCCGAAGCGGTCGTCGTAGGCGACGGCGGCGAGGCATGCGACCGGTTCGTTGCGCCAGACGCCAACGAAGAAGCCGGCCGGGTCGGCTTCCCTGAAGCAGGGCGGGTCATGCAGGCCGGGGTTCCAGCCTTCCGCGGCCGCCCATTCGACCGACAGGGCGACCTCGTCGGCCGACATGGTGCGCACGATGAAGTCTTCGTCTCGATCCATGGTTCGCCCTCGCGCTGCTGACCGAATCATCATAGTCGCGGGGGCGGCAATCGGCACGGGCATTTCATGCCGTCACCGGCGCGCGGGTTGCCGGTGGAAGCGGACGGGGCGGTCTGCGCTTCCTTCAACTGCCCCATCACCCGTCATCCGCCTTCGCCTGCAAATCCTTCAACCCCTGGATCACGACCAGCAGCGCGCGGCCGTGCTCGTCCGACCCGTCCCATGCGTCGACGATCGCGTCGCGCAGCAGGTCGTTATAGCGGCGGCGCGTCGGCTCCGTATCGACTCCATAGAAACTGCATAGCTTGGTGAATGGCGCGCTGCGGCGCAGCCGCCGCCCGTTCGATAGCCGCAGGCGCGACACGGTCGGCTGGCTGACCCCGGAAAGTCGCGCAATTTCGCTGGACGAGCGTGTATCTGCCATCAGGCGGCGCAACAGGTCTTGAACGGGAAAATCTTGGTCCGGGGCTTCCATGCGATGCATTATACCTATACAGTTACGGCTGTTGAATGGGCTTGCTGTCACCAGCGAGGCTGTATCCCGAGAAAGTTGATGACACTGAAACACCTCCCACCCACGTTCTGCTGGACCAAGATCGGTACCGAGTCCGGCGAGGAACTGCCGACCGTCGTGCTCCGCAAGGAATGGGAGCGCCGGCTCGGGGGCGGACGTTTTCTGTGGGGCATCAACCAGCCGCTCGGCAGCAGCGCGCAAGTCGCCGCGCATCGCACGGGCTCGCTGCTCGCGCTGTTTTCGCCGGTCGCATCGCGCCCGCGCGCGGGCGAGCGCAAGGACGCGCTGCTGTGGAATGCATGGGTCGACGCCAGTGGCCAGGTGCGGCCGTTGCCGCCGCATACGTTCATCGCCAGCCGCTCGACGTTGCCGTCGGGCCGGCGCCGCGAACAGCACTACGCGCTCGTGTGTGCGTCGTCCACCGCGCTGACGGTGGGTACGCAGTTGCGCGTGTTTCCCGATCACCTGCGCAGCGTGAGCACCGGCCAGCCGCTGGGTGCCGCACAGGGTGCGGCCGTGGTCGATTGCGTCGGGCGGGCGAAGGAGCAGACGGGCAAGAGCTACCCGCTCGCGCTGTCGGTCGAACTCGAGGCGCCGTATTTCGTGCGGCTTGCACAGCCGTGCGTGCTGAAGGCGCGCGATCTCGCGGAGGTGAACAAGGCGACGCGCGCGGGCGATTTCGATCGCTTCGTCGAGCTCGTCGCGCGCTTGCGCGGCCGTTCGCCGACGGATGCCGTGCGCGGCGTCACGCGCGATTTGTTCGACGTGCCGCCGATCGAAACGGCGGCCGCGTATGTTGCGCCCACGCATGCGGCGCGCTTGCGCAACCGGCCGGCAGCCGAGCATCCGCGCGATCTCACCGGCGACCTGTTCGACCTGTCGCCGGGCGAGGCGGCCGCGTTCGCGGGTCTTGCGCATCCGCGCATCGGGCGCGCGTGACGCCCGGCGCGAAGCACATCGCGCAAGAATTTGTTGCAATCTCGCCGTAGCGGATCGGCGAGCGTAGAGGGACAATCGGCACGAAGCGCGCTGCGCGGCGGCCGATGCGTCGACACTCGATGGGTCGCGGTTCACGCCGCCGACATGCGCACCACGCACACTGAGCGTCGGCGTGCTTCACACTGCAATCCTGAGGGAGGAGTGTCGATGTCGACCCACATCTGTTCGCGGGAAGCGCAGGCCGCACAACGCTTCGTCGAAGCCACGCGCAACGTCGATCAGGCGTTTCGCGCGGTGCGCGGCGAAAGCGACGACGACGCTTCGTCGGCCGAATACGCACGCGCGATGTCGCGCCTCGATTGCGCGCTCGACGAGCTGGCGCGTGCACAGGAATGCTTCGATCGCGTCGTCGGCGCAGGCGCTGCGCACGGCAACTGACCATTCGTCGCTGCTGCTTGATTCGCGCGTCGGACGACGCGCGTGCCTCTTCATGCCGGGCGTGTCGCCCGGCATGTCCGTTCATCCTCCCGTTCCGGCTTCAGACCTGGCGGCCTTCGACCGGATAGCCGGGATCGGTATAGCCGTGCGTCGATACGTGCCCGGGCGGCACGAGTGCATCGACGAACCGTTCGTCGTCGGGGCCGAGTTCGAGCGTCAGCGCATCGATGTAGCTGTCCCAGTGCGCTTCGGTGCGCGGCCCCGCGATCGTCGAACTGACGATGCGGTTCTTCATCACCCATGCGAGCGCGAACGCGACCGGCGTCGTGCCGCGCGCGGCCGCATGCGCAGCCACCTGCTGCGCGATATGCAACGATTCGGGGCGCCATTCCGTTTGCTGGATGCGCCGGTCGCCACGGCCGGCGCGCGAATCGGCGGGCGGTTGCGCAGCCATCGCGTATTTGCCGGTCAGCACGCCGCGTGCGAGCGGGCTGTACGGCACGACGCCGATCCCGTAATGCGCGGCGGCAGGAAGCTGTTCGACCTCGGCCGTGCGATCGACGAGGTTGTACAGCGGTTCGCTCGCGACCGGACGATCGATGCCGAGCTGATCCGCGAGCCGCACGATCTCGGCGATGCGCCAGCCCTTGAAGTTCGACAGTCCGAAGTAACGCACCTTGCCCTGCCGGATCAGGTCGGCGATCGCGCGCATGCCTTCGTCGAGCGGCGCGTCGGTCAGCGCGCGATGGAAATAGAGGATGTCGATGTAATCGGTACCGAGCCGCTTCAGGCTCGCGTCGACCGATTCGACGATCCATTTCCTCGACTGGCCCTGCCGGTTCGGCCCGGCGTCCGGCCCGCCCGGATAGCCGAACTTCGTCGCGACGATCCAGCTGTCGCGACGCGGCGCGATCGCGCGGCCGACGACCTGTTCCGAGCGGCCGGCGTGATAGACGTCGGCCGTGTCGATGAAATTGACGCCCTGGTCGAATGCCTTGTCGATGATGCGCGCCGACGTCGCTTCGTCGGTCTCGCCGCCGAACATCATTGCGCCGAGACACAGCGGCGACACCTTCAGCGCGCTGCGCCCGAGATAGCGGTAATCCATGTGAGGCTCCATGCAGGCGTGCGCCTGCCGGTTGAATGAAGGGCCGCGCTCAAACGCCGGCTTCGTCGAACACGCGTTGTGCGATCGGCAGCGCCGAGCTTGCGGTCGGCCAGCCCGAGTAGAACGCGAGGTGCGTGATCGCCTCGATCAGCTCGTCGCGCGTGAGGCCGTTGTCGAGCGCTTTCTTCAGGTGGAACGGCAGTTCGTTCACGCGATACAGCGACACGAGGCTGGCGACCGTGACGAGGCTGCGGTCGCGCGGCGACAGGCCGGCACGCTGCCAGACGTCGCCGAACAGCACGTTGTCGGTGTAGTCGGCAAGCGCGGGCGCAATCGCGCCGAATGCCTTGTGCGCGGGGGAAGTCGGTTCGGACATCGAGGGCTCCGGAGAACGTGGGGAATACCGGCGATGGTAGTCACCGACGCCCCTATCGATAATCCCCAACAATTCGCATGCACTTATCGACCGGATTCATGAATCGCGGCGGGTGGGCGATATCCGCGGTTCGGCCCGGTCCGGCTCAGGCTCACGCTCACGCGCGAATTCGCAGCGCCTCGACGATCACCGCGAGCGCACGCGACGACTGCCGCCGGCTGGCGTAATACAGGTGATGGCCGGGGAACGTCGGGCACCAGTCGTCGAGCACGCTGTCGAGGCGGCCCGCTTCGACGTGCGGCGCCGCGAGTTCGGCGGGCACGTACGCGAGCCCGTAGCCCGCGAGCGCCGCGTCGAGCATTTCGTACGTGCCGTTGAACGTGACTTGCCCGTCGACGCGCACTTGCAAGGCCTCGTCGCCGCGTGCGAGTTCCCACGCATACAGCGCGCCGTGCGTCGGCAGGCGCAGGTTGATGCAGTCGTGCGTGACGAGATCCTGCGGCGTGCCGGGCCGCGCACGTTCCGCGAAATACGCGGGCGCGCCGACGATCGCCATCTTCAGGTCGGGCGAGATGCGCACGGCGATCATGTCCTTCGCGACCTGGTCGCCGAGCCGCACGCCGATGTCGAAGCGTGCCGCGACGATGTCGGACAGCCCGTAGTCGGTCACGAACTCGACCTTCAGGTCGCGATAGTCGCGCAGCATCGGCGCGAGCTTCGGCCATAGCAGCGTGCGGATCACATAATCGGTCGCGTTGATGCGCACGGTGCCGGCCGGCTTGTCGCGCAGCTCCGCGAGCGCGGACAGCTCGGCCTCGATTTCGTCGAAGCGCGGCGCGAGGTTTTGCAGCAGGCGTTCACCGGCTTCGGTCGGCGCGACGCTGCGCGTCGTGCGCGTGAGCAGCCGCACGCCGAGGCGCGTTTCGAGCGAACGGATCGTATGACTGAGCGCCGATTGCGACACGCCGAGCCGGGCGGCCGCACGCGTGAAGCTGCGCTCGCGCGCGACGGCGATGAAGGCGAGCAGGTCCGCAAAGTTGTCGCGCGGCATGGAAGGAGTCGGGTGGTCGATTCCAGCGCATCGTATCACCGCGTTCGGCGGGCCGCGCGGCGGCGCGGCGCGTGCGTCAGCCCGCGCGCGTCATGCCCGGCGCAGCGGGCGCGGGGCGGTACGCGTAGCCGCGATGCTGGAACGAGGACGCGAAGAACCGCATCTGGTAGCGGATCGCGTTCGACCAGTAATCCCAGGTATGACCGCCGGGCCGTTCCGTGTAGTCGTGCGGCACGCCGAGCGCGACGAGCCGTTCGTGCAGCGCGCGGTTCGAGCCGACGAACGAATCGTCGCGGCCGCAATCGATCGTCAGGTCGAGATGCGCGCGCACGAACGCACGCGCGCTTTCGACGATCACGTTGCGATTCCAGAACGACGGATGGCGGCCGGGATCGCCGAACACGTGGTCGATGCCGGGCTCGTCCTCGCAGCAGCGCGGATCGACCGCGCCGCTGATGCTGCCGACCGCGCCGAACGTGTCGGGCCGGTCGAGCGCGATGCGCAGCGCGCCGAAGCCGCCCATGCTGAGCCCCGTGATCGCGCGCGCGTGCTGGGTCGCGATCGTGCGGAAATGGAGGTCGACATAGGACACGACTTCGTCGCCGATGAAGGTTTCGTAGCGGCTGCCCGAATCGAACGGGCTGTCGATGTACCAGCTTTCGTGTCCGCCGTCGGGCATCACGAGGATCACGTGATAGCGGTCGGCCAGCGCGGCGATGCGCGTGTTCGACGTCCAGTCGGTATGGTCGCCGCCCGAGCCGTGCAGCAGATAGACGACCGGATAGCGTTCGTCGCCGCGGTTGCTGCGTGCGTAATCGTCGGGCAGCACGACGGTCGCCTGGAGCGTCTCGCTCATCGCGGCGCTCGGGATCGCGACGACCCGCGCATGGAACGCGAAGGCAGGGCTCGCGACGGCGATCAGCAGAAGCAGCCAGAAGGTACGTGCCAGGTTCATCGATCCTCGCATGTGTCGACCCAGTCCGGCGCGGGGCGCCGGGAAAACCCTGTTCCGGCGACTCTAGCAACCGCGCCTTTCAACCATATTTCGGCGAATCCTACGGGTTGTCAGGCAGGCGGCGCGCATGCAATGCGCTCGATGGCGGCGCGCAACGCGTCGGGCCGCTCGGCCGGGATCAGGTGCCCGCAGCGCCCGATTGTCTCGAAGCCGGCGCAGCGTGCGAGCGCCCAGTCGGGCACATGCCAGCCCGCGCGCGAGCGTTCTCCGGCGACCAGCCAGACGGGGTGGCGCTCGAACACCTTCTCGAGCACCGGCAGGTAGCCCGCATCGCCCGTCGTCGCGACCACCGAGCGGCCCATCGCGCGCAGCGTCGATGCCGGCTGGTGCGCGAGCCAGCGGCGCGCGTCGTCGAGCTGGCCCGGCGACGGTGCGTCGATCGCGCCACGCAGCCAGTCGAGCGGGGCCGCGCGCAGGCCGATCAGCATGGCATCGGCTTCGCCGGGCGTCATGCGGCCGACCGATGCCGACCAGAACGCGTCGTCGAGCGTGAAATTGCCTTCGACGTTGACGATGTACCGCACGCGTTCGGGGTGCGCATGCGCGAACAGCATCGCGATTGCACCACCGACCGAGTGGCCGACGATATCGGCCGGCTGCGCGCTGAAATGTGCGTCGATGGTTTGTCGCACGTGCTCGACCTGCGCATCGAGCGAGATCGCATCGAACGGCACCGCGCGATACGCGCCGTAGCCGAGCAGGTCGGGGCAAAGATGCGGGCCGTTCCAGTCGCGCACGTCGAACGTGCCGATGAAACCGTGCACGAAGACGACGGGTGTGGGCCGGGTCATTCCGCGGCTCCGGAGGGCAGCGGCGGCAATTGGAGTTCGGCGAGCAGTTCGTCGAGTTCCAGCACGTGCGTGCGGTCGTGATCGAGCAGTTCGCGCACGAGTTCGTCGAGCGACATGCGGCGGATGCCGTCGCGCAGACCGCAACGGGCGAGTTGCGACGGCTTCAGCGCGGCCGCGGTGGCGCACAGCGCGGCGCGGCCGGTGCGGAACGCCGCGACCGCGTGGTCGAGCGGCTGGGCGAGGTAGTCGCGTTGCGCGGCGAGCACGGTGCCGTCGACCGATGCGATCACCGGCAGCTCCGCCGTGCGCACGGCGTCGATGCGTTCGGCGAACACCGAGTCGAGATCGCGCAGGTGGCACGCATGTTCGACGAGCGAGAAGCCGGTACCGGCCGGGCGGCGCGTGGCCAGCGCGGCCGGCACATGCGAGGTATACGCGGCGAGCCGGTCGGGCATGCGCGCCAGCGCGGCGGCGACGTCGGCGAACGGCAGCCGGTGCGGAAACGGGCTGAACACCGCGCCATAGCTGAACAGCGCACCGCCGAGCCGCCCGCGCGCCTGCACGACCTCGTGACGGTGGCGGCGCATGACTTCCGCGACCATCGCGCCGCAGAACTGGCGGGCCGTCGTGTCGGTTTCGATTTCGGGGAATGTGCGCGCGATCTCGTCCTGGATCGCGCCGATCGCGGCCACGCCGACGCGCGACAGCGCCGCGAATTCCGGATAGCGCTCGGGTTGTGCAATCAGCGCCTCGAGCTGCATGCCGAGCGTGGTGGTGCGGAAACGGTCGAAACGGGAATGCATGGCGAACCGGCCCTGGCTAGTAACGTATCAAAACGATACGTTACTAGCCAGGGCCGCGTCAATTGCCCGGCGCTAGCCGGCGAGCGCCGTGAGCAGCTGGTTCCGGACGATCGCGGTCGCCAGCGGCTGGCGGCCGAATTCGTACCACCCGATGTGGCGCCGCCACGTCGCGCCCGGAATCGGCTTCACGAACAGCAGCGGATCGTCGCTCCACGCGGCGTGCCGCAGGCGCGGCACGATCGTCACGCCGACGTTCTGCCGCACGAGATCGGCGATTGCGGCGATCGAGTTCATTTCGAGCACGGGATTCACCTCGACGTGCAGGCGGCGCAGCAGGCTCGTGACATGCCGTCCGGTCGGCGACGCGGCTTCGAAGCCGATGAACGGATGACGCTTGAGCAGCGACGCCACCGATGCATCGGCCGGCGCGAGCGCCGGGTTGGCCAGCAGCACGAGCGGTTCGTCATACAGGTACTCCCACGATTCGGGCAGCGTGGTCGCGCGCGGCTCGCCGATCAGCACGGCCGCATCGATCTCGCCGGCGCGCACCTGGCGCTCCAGTTCCGGGCTGCCACCGTGCGTGAGCCGCACGTTCAGGCCCGGATACTGCACTTTCAGCCGGATCACGTTGGCCGCGAGAAACCCCATCGACGACACCGTCGCCCCGATCGTGATCGACCCTTCGATGCTGTGCTGCCCGCTCACGCCGCGCACCAGCGAGTCGTACGCGGCCACCACCGAGCGCGCCTGCTCGAGGATCGAACGGCCGGCATCGTTCAGCTGCACGCTGCGCCCGCTGCGGTCGAACAACTGCCGCTGGCATACGCGCTCCAGCGTGCGCATCTGCGCGCCGACCGCCGCGTGCGTCAGCGCCATGCGGTCGGCCGCGGCGGCCATCGTGCCGTGTTTCTCGATGGCCAGGAACGTCCTCAGCATTCGAATCTCGCTCATCCCTCTCTCCTGGAAGCCGTCCGGCAACGTGCGCGCGCAGCACGTTCGACCGGTGTCGCGATGCGCCGGATGATCGCACGAAACTAAAAAAAATCTTTCGTTTATGGAAAGAAAATAACGCTTTTTATTTTGTTTATCGCGCCCGAGAATCGTTTCGTCCGATTCAGCGCAAGGAGTGTTTCGATGTCGTCCATCCAGCCTTTTCCCTTCGTCAGCGTGTCCGGCAAGCCGTACGAGCGGGGCGTGCAATACGGCCGTGCCGTCGCGGCGCGCGTACGCTTGAGTGCGTCGCGTTACGGGCAGACGCTGCGCAACCTCGGCTACGGCGCGGCCGCGCAGGCAGCGTTCATCCGCTCGCTCGAACAGGCGATCGGCGCGTTCCAGCCGGCCTGTCTCGACGAGATGCGCGGCATTGCCGACGGGGCCGATGTGGCGTTCGACGACATCGTGCTCGTCAATGCACGTACGGAAGTGCTCGCGAAGGCGCGCGCGGAGCACGCGCTGCCGGCCGGTGCGGACGCCGAGGACGAAGATGGCTGCACCGGCGTGCTCGTGCTGCCGTCGCGTTCGGCGACCGGCAAGCTGATCCACGCGCAGAACTGGGACTGGAAAGCCGACTGCGTCGATACCGGCATCGTGCTGCGCGTGCATAACGACGACGGCCCCGACTTCCTGACGTTCGTCGAGGCGGGCGGGCTCGCGCGCAGCGGGCTGAACGCGAGCGGCGTGTCGATCACCGCGAACTATCTCGAATCCGACCGCGATTTCACGCAAACCGGCGTGCCGCTGTCGCTGCTGCGCCGGCGCGTGCTCGAGGAGCCGGTGTTCGCGAATGCGCTGCGCGTGATCGCGACGACGCCGAAGTCGTGCTCGAACAACATCATGCTCGGCATGGCCGACGGCTTCGGCATCGATTTCGAATGCGCGCCGGACGAGGCGTTTCCGGTCTATCCCGGCGACGACGACCTGATCGTCCATGCGAACCACTGGGTCAGCCCGATCGCGCGCACGAAGCTGCGCGACACGGGGTGCGAGAACTCGCCCGACAGCTACTACCGCGACTGGCGTGTGCGCCGGCTGCTCGGTGCGCTGCCGAAGATCGACCGCCAGGCGGTCAGCGCGGCGCTGTTCGACGACTTCGGCGCGCCGTACTCGGTCTGCCGGCCGCCGCGCCCCGGCACGCGCCACACGCTGTCGGCGACGGTCGCGATGATCGTCATGCAGCCGGGCGACGGGGAGATGGACGTCGCGCCGATGCCCGCGCTCAACCGGGTGTTCACGCGCTACAGCCTGACGCGCGAGCCGCTTCGCGAAGCGGCCTGAACGGCGGCCGCCGCCCGCACGCGATCCAGCACACCAGAATCATTCAGGAGACAGACAGATGTTCGATACCGCAACGACGCCGGCCGGTTCCGGCGAAGCCCGCGCAGAGGCGCTGTACGACCTCGGCTCGACCACGGTCTACGCGAGCCGGCACGATGCGCGATTTCCGTACGTGCTGTACGTGCCGGACGACATCCGGTCGCCGGACAACGACGTCGAGCTGGTCGTCGTGATACATGGCACGGGGCGGCAGTTCACGCAGTACCGCGACGCGTTCGCGCCGTTCGGCCGCTGGAACCGCTGCATCGTGCTGTGCCCGCTGTTTCCGGTCGGCGTGTGCGGCGACGGCAATCGCAACGGCTTCAAGCGGCTCGCCGAAAGCGACATCCGCTATGACCGCGTGCTGCTCGACATGGTGAGCGAAGTCGGCGAGCGCTACGGCAAGCGCTTCGACCGGTTCGCACTGTCCGGCTATTCGGGCGGCGGGCAGTTCGCGCACCGCTTCGCGTATGTGCATCCCGAGCGGCTGTGGGCCGTGTCGATCGGCGCGCCGGGCAACGTCACGCTGCTCGATCCGCAAAAGGCGTGGTGGCTCGGCCTCGGCGGCGTCGAGCGGCAGTTCGGCAAGCCGTTCGACGCGGCGGCGCTGGCGCGCGTGCCGGTCCAGATGGTGGTCGGCCGCGCCGATCTCGAGACGTGGGAAATCACGGTGCGCGAAGACAGCGCGATGTACGTGCCCGGCATCAACGATGCGGGCGCGACGCGGCCCGAGCGGCTGCGCGCGCTCGCGGCGTCGTTCGAGGCGGCCGGTGTCCGCGTGCGCTTCGACGCGTTGCCCAACGTCGCGCACAACGGGATGCAGACCGTCGAGACGGTGCAGGACTTCCTTGCGCAGACGCTGCGTGCATTGCGCGCCGGAGGCTAGGCTCATGGAAATCGGCGACGAAGCGGGGCAGGCCCGCAAGGTCATCGTGTCGACCGTGATCGGCGGCACGTTCGAGTGGTTCGACTTCATGGTGTACGGCTACTTCTCGAGCCTGATCGCGCGGACGTTCTTTTCCGGCGTCGGGCGCGGCGAATCGATGCTGCTGACGTTCGCGACGTTCGCCGTCGGGTTTCTCGCGCGGCCGGTCGGCGGCGTCGTGATGGGGATGTATGCGGACCGTGCCGGGCGCATGAAGGCGTTGTCGTGGATCATGGTCGCGATGTCGGTCGGGTCGCTGCTGCTCGGCCTCACGCCGGGCTACGCGACCTGGGGCATCGCCGCGCCGGCGCTCGTCGTGGCGGGCCGGCTCGTGCAGGGGTTCGCGGTCGGCGCGCAGTTCGCGCTGTCGTCGGTGTCGATCTACGAGGTTGCGCCGCCGGGCAAGAAGATGTTCTACGGCAGCTTCAACATGCTGTCGCTCGGGCTCGCGGCGATGTTCTCGTCGGGCGGCAGCTACCTGCTGTCGCGCTACCTGTCGCATGCGGCGATGGCCGAATGGGGCTGGCGCGTACCGTTCCTGATCGGCGCGCTGGTCGGCCCGCTCGGCTTCTACATCCGCCATCACGTCGACGAATCGGCGGCGTTCCAGCGGATGCGCGCGCGGCCGGCCGCGCGGGCGCCGGCCGGCGTGCGCGCCCGCGCGTTCGTCCGCGAGAACGGCGATGCGCTCGTCTGCGCGATCGGCGTGATGATCGCCGGCACGTCGCTGAACTACGTGTGGAATGCGTACCTGCCGAACTACGCGCAATCGCAGCTGCATTTGCCGCTCAGCTCGTCGCTGCAGGCCGTGTTCGTCACGAGCATCCTGTCGTGCGTGCTGTCGCCGCTGTTCGGCAAGCTGGCCGACCGGATCGGCCCCTACCGGTTGTTCTGCTGCTTCATCGCCGGCTGGCTCGTGTGCGTGTTCCCGCTGTTCTGGTATCTGCTGGACGCGCCGACCGCGAACCGGCTGATGATCGTGCATCTGATCGGCATGCTGTTCCTGACGCTGCAGGGCGCCGCGCATCCGGGGATGCTCGTGCAGATCTTCACGGTCGAAGGGCGTTCGACCGGGGTGGCGATCGCATACAACTCGTCGGTGACGCTGTTCGGCGGGCTCGCGCCGTTCTACATCTCGGTGGTCGCGCACCTGACCGATGCACGGTTCATCCCGCCGAGTTACCTGTTCGGCACGAGCCTGCTCGCGATCGCGCTGGTGCTGGCCACGCGTACCGGACGGCGCTCGATACGGCACGACTGCGCGCAGCGCGGGCGCGGCGACGCCGTGCATGCGGGCGAGTTTGCCGGTTCGGGCGGCACCGTTCCGGCGCATGAACGGACGCAGGCGCGGCCGTGACGTTGCCGGTTGCCGCCACGGCCGACGGCAACCGTGCGAAGCGGGGCGGGCGCGAGGTTCACGCCCGCCCGCCGCTCACGACTTCGGCCGGGCGTCGACTTCCGCACGCATCCGCGCTTCCTGCTCCTTCAGCTCGGGCGTGAAGGCGTCGCCGAAATCGGCGGCTTCGAACAGCGGGCGGATCTCGATGTCGGAGTCGCCCGGCATCGGATTCGGGCAGCGCTTCACCCATTCGACGGCTTCTTCCATCGATTTCACCTGCCACAGCCAGTAGCCGGCGACGAGTTCCTTCGTTTCGGCGAACGGGCCGTCGATGACGGCGCGGTTCTTGCCGGAGAAATGGACGCGCTTGCCGTGGCTGCTCGGGCGCAGCCCGTCGGCGTCGAGCAGGATGCCGGCTTTCACCAGTGCCTCGTTGAAGCGGCCCATTTCGGCCATGCTTTCGGTGTCGGGCAAGCGGCCGGATTCGGAATCGGCGGTGGCTTTGACGATGACCATGACGCGCATTGTCGTATCTCCTGAAAAATGAACGGGGCAACCGCCGACGGTATCGACGGCAAAAAAGACCGGTTACGACAACACGACGCACGAGAATGACGCGAATCGACATCGTGCACGAAGAATTTTCGATGACAGGCCGGCCGGCGGGCGCCGCCGCGGAGCGCGCTGCCAAAACTGGTATGCTGATCCTCGCCACGTTGACGCGGAGGGTGCCATGGCTGCTAAGGAAGTCTCGAAGAAGAAGTACCTGAAAATCCTGAACAAACGCCTGCGTGCGGAGCCGAAGGCCCCGGCCGGCGCGTCGTTTGTGTTTTTCCCGCTGGGCGCGAAGGCGAAGCACGCGACGGGTGTCGTGTCCGGCGACGCGCGCAGCAAGGGCGAACTGGCCGTGATGGCCGCGGTCCAGCGCAAGGCGGCCGAAGAGTTCGTCGTCGCCGGCGCCTGACCGGCACCCGCTCGACCTCCATTGGAATGCCGCCGCCGCGGCTTACGCGGCGGCGGCTTCGCAGTGCGCGATCGCGCCGGCGAGCACACGCGGGATGTCATGCGTAATCGCCGGGCCGTGCATCGGCAGGATGAGGTCGAGATCGAGCGCCTGGATCCGCCGCAGTGCGCTCGCCATGTGCGCGAGCGACGGCAGATAGTCCGAGCGCCGGATCGACTCGAGGATGACCGGCAGCGGGTCGTCCGTTTCCTCGTCGCCGAAGCGCATCAGGATGTCCGACGACAGCAGCGCCCTGTACGCCGGCAGGTACACGACCAGCGCATCCCATTGATGGACATGCTTCGTGAAGACCGGCACGACGTCGACGCCTGCAATGGTCGTCGGCTCGCCGTCCTTCAGCAGCTCCGTGCGCACGCCGAAGATGTCGGCCAGCCCGTGCGTGCACATCGGATGGCCGTACGCGACGAGCGCCGGATTGGCCGCGAGAAAGTCGGGCAGCGCGCCCATCTCGTCGACTTCGAAATGCGGCACGATCACGCTGCTCACCATCGACGGCGTGATGCCGACGGTCGCGAGGCTCGCGCTCAGTTGCGGAAAATTGGCGCGCGTGCCCGTTTCGATACACACGACGCCGCCGTCCGGCGCGCGCACGAAGAACTGGCTGAAACCGAGCTTCAGCTTGTCGATGTAGGTCGTTGCGCGAAACAGGCCGCTGCGGATTTCTTCGATTCGGGCGTGGTCCATCGATGCAATCCTCGCGCGGGGAGGGGGAGCGGGACGGCACCGTCGCGCGCTCGCCGCGACGTATTGAACGAGGGCTGCGCGTGAACCGGTGCGTCGATGCAGTCTAGCAGCGTCGCCCCGGATCCGAAGCCTGCCGGTTTGCGTAGCGGCCGGGAACGGCGCTGAACGCGTTCCCTGCCTGACAGCCAACCCCGACGGTCAGGACAACTTGTCGGCCGCCGTCGCCGGATAGCGGCCGTTGCCGCCTGTCTCGTCGCCTGCCGCCAGTTGCTCCAGCGCGAGGCCCTTCGTCTCGATCCCGAGCGTCCACACGGCGATCGCCGCCGCGATGAACGACAGCGCGCCGAGCGTGAACACACCGCCCTGGCCGAACACCGGCAGCACGACGCCGACCACGTAAGGCCCGATCAGCGAGCCGACGCGCCCGATCGCCGATGCAAAGCCCGAGCCCGTCGCGCGCGCGCCGGTGCCGTACAGCTCGGGCGTGTACGTGTACAGCGCGGCCCACATCCCGAACAGGAAGAACTGCATTGCGAGGCCCGTGACGATCAGTAGCGTCGTGCTGCCGCCGTACAGCGCGCTCTGGCCGTAGGCGTATGCCATCGCACCGCCGCCGATCAGCGACGCGATGCAGGTCGGCTTGCGCCCCCAGCGTTCGACGAGCCACGCGGCGCACAGGAAGCCCGGCACGCCGCCGAGCGAGATCAGCACCGTGTAGAACACCGATTTCGTGACTTCGAAGCCGGCTTGCTGCAGCAGCGCGCCGAGCCACGAGGTGAGACCGTAGAAGCCGAGCAGCGCGAAGAACCACAGCAGCCACACCATCACCGTGCGGCGACGGTACACGCCGCTCCAGATCTCGCGCAGCGCGCCGTGGCCGCGTGCCACAACCGGTTCGGCGAGCCGCGACGGCGGCGGCAGCGTCGTGACGCCGGCCGAGCGCATCACCTTCGCCTCGATCGTGTGCATCACGGTGTCGGCTTCCGTGTGCCGGCCCGCATGTTCGAGCCAGCGCGGCGATTCGGGCACGATCCGGCGCACGACGAGCACGAACACCGCGGGAATCGCGAGCAGCGCGAACACGGTGCGCCAGCCGAACTGCGGCAGCACGAAGTACGCGACGACGCCGGCCGTGATGAAGCCGAGCGGCCAGAAGCCGTCCATCAACGCGATCAGGCGGCCGCGCTTCTCGGTCGGCACGAACTCGGACAGGAGCGTCTGCGCGACCGGGAATTCCATCCCCATCCCGATGCCGAGCAGCACGCGGTAGACGATCAGCGCGTCGACGCTCTGCGCGGTCGAGCACAGGTACGACGCGGCGCCCCACAGCACCATGCTCCACTGGAACACCGGCCGGCGGCCGAAGCGGTCGGCGAGCAGGCCGGCGACGGCCGCGCCGAGCACCATCCCGACGAAGCTCGCGCTCGCGACGAGGCCGGCGGCCGCGGTCGACAGACCGAACTCCTTGCGGATCGAGCCGAGCACGAACGTCATCGTGCCGAGGTCGACCGAGTCGAAGAAGAACGCGATCGCGATGATGAAGAAGATGCGCTTGTGATAGCCGGAGAACGGCAGGCGTTCGAGCCGGGCAGCGGCGGAGGCGGGAGCGGTGGCGGCGGGCATGGCGTCCTCTGAAATGAAAAAGGGGCCGCGCAGCGCATGCTCCAGGGCCCCGATGCTTCACATTCAGTAGACGCGACCACAAACTGCCGCATCAGAGGAAAAGCGCCGCCTGCTTGCCCAAATGCGTCATCGGCGGGCGGCGCGTGCCACGTCAGTTCTTCAGCTTGTAGCCGGTGCGGAACATCCACGCGACGATCGCGAGCAGGATCACGAGGAACAGCCCGGTCGCGGCGAGGCTGATCCATACGTGCACGTCGGCGAGCCCGTAGAACGACCAGCGGAAACCGCTGATCAGGTAGACGATCGGGTTGAACAGCGTGATCACGCGCCATGCGGGCGGCAGCATGTCGACCGAATAGAAACTGCCGCCGAGGAACGTGAGCGGCGTGATGATCAGGAGCGGCACGAGCTGCAGCTTCTCGAAGCTGTCGGCCCAGATGCCGATCACGAAGCCGAACAGGCTGAACGTGATCGCCGTCAGCACGAGGAACAGCACCATCCAGAACGGATGCAGGATGTGCAGCGGCACGAACAGGCCGGCCGTGGCGAGGATGATCACGCCGAGCAGCATCGACTTCGATGCGGCCGCGCCGACGTACGCGATCACGATCTCCCAGTACGACACCGGCGCGGACAGGATCTCGTAGATCGTGCCGGTGAAGCGCGGGAAGTAGATGCCGAACGATGCGTTCGAGATGCTCTGCGACAGCAGCGACAGCATCACGAGGCCCGGCACGATGAACGACCCGTAGCCGATGCCGTTCACGTCGCTGATGCGCGAGCCGATCGCGGAGCCGAACACGACGAAATACAGTGACGTCGAAATCACCGGCGCGATGATGCTCTGCATCAGCGTGCGGCGCGTGCGGGCCATTTCTGCGCGGTAGATCGCGCGGATTCCATGCCAGTTCATGCGTCAGGCTCCTTGCACGCCGTTGCGGCGGTTGTCGATCAGGCTGACGAAAATGTCCTCGAGCGAGCTCTGCGTCGTGTGCAGGTCGCGAAAGCCGATGCCGGCCGAGCCGAGCGCGTTGATCAGTTTTGCGATGCTCGCGTCGTCGCGCTGCGAGTCGTACGTGTAGACGAGCGCGGCGCCGTCGTCCGCGCGTTCGAGCCCGAACGGCGCGAGCGCAGGCGGCACGTCCGCGAGCGGGTGCTCGAGCTGCACGGTCAGCTGCTTCTTGCCGAGCTTGCGCATCAGCTCGCGCTTTTCCTCGACGAGCACGAGCTCGCCGCCGAGGATGATGCCGATCCGGTCGGCCATTTCCTCGGCTTCCTCGATGTAGTGCGTGGTCAGCAGGATCGTCACGCCGCTTTCGCGCAGCGAATCGACGAGCTTCCACATGTCGCGGCGCAGTTCGACGTCGACGCCGGCCGTCGGCTCGTCGAGGAACAGGATGCGCGGCTCGTGCGACAGCGCCTTCGCGATCATCACGCGACGCTTCATGCCGCCCGACAGCGTCATCAGCTTGTTGTCGCGCTTGTCCCACAGCGACAGCGCCTTCAGCGTCTTCTCGATGTACGCGGGATCGGGCGCCTTGCCGAACAGGCCGCGGCTGAACGACACGGTCGCCCAGACGGTTTCGAACGCGTCGGTGGTCAGTTCCTGCGGCACGAGGCCGATCATTTCGCGCGCCGCGCGGTATTGATCGCGGATATCGTTGCCGCCGACCGTCACACGGCCTGCGGTCGGCGTGACGATCCCGCAGATCGAGCCGATCAGCGTCGTCTTGCCGGCGCCGTTCGGCCCGAGCAGCGCGAAGATCTCGCCGGGGCGGATGTCGAGGGTCACGTGCTTCAGCGCCTGGAAGCCGGACGCGTAAGTCTTGGAGAGGTCGGAGACGGAAAGGATCGGTTGCATGCTCACGGATGGCACGGCCGGCCGGCGCGACGCGGGGTGCCGCGCGTGCCCGGTGTCGCCGCCGCTGCGAGGCGGACGGGACCGGGGACGGCATGGCGAACGGGCGTCATGTCGAACGGCGTTGTGGTGCGGGATCGCGGGACCGCCATATTAGCAATCGGTAGATCGAAATGCATTCTGATGGAAAGGCGGGGCATTGCCGATACCGGATTGGCATGAACTGAGCGGTCATCAGTCAATAAAAAAGAGCTTTATTTGAATTGAGCGAACAATTCCGGGCATTTTCCGCAAACCGGGCCGTGACCGCGTCGCCGCGCGTGCGGCCGGCCGACTGTGCTGCCCGAAGGACCTTGCGCCGTATCGGGACGGAACGCATCGCGCTCGCGATAATGCGTTCCTTTCATCGTTTACGGAGCGGCGCGCATGTCTTTGATCGATTTCAAATCCGTGGCGGACGCCCAGGCCGCCGCATGGAAATCCACGATCGTCGGCGAGGTCGGGCCGGCCCGGATCAAGGTGCTGCGCATGGATGCGCAGCCCTACGAGGCGGAAGTGCACGACTACAACGAGGGATTGCTGGTGCTCGACGGCACGCTGATGCTCGAAGTCGAAGCGGAAACGGTCGTGGTCGGGGCCGGGCAGATGTATCTCGCGCGGGCCGGCATCCGTCACGCGGTGCTGCCCGGCAGCCACGGCACGCTCGCGATCATCGACGTGTAAGGTTGCGCTGCAACATGCGCGGCGGCCGCTGAAGGCCGGCTGGCTTGGCTCGGCGCGGATTGGCGGTCGCCGTTCAAACGCGTGTTCCACGGCCCCGGTATTTGTCTGAGCAAATAAAATGAAGGCTGTTTGAAAATCTGTCAAATACCGTGTAAACGCTAGGATCGCGCGGGTTCATTCGTTTGGAACTCTGCATCCATTTACTTGTTTGAATGGTCCGATCATAGTCTCGACAAACGACGCATCACGATAACGAATCAAGCGTACGGATGGAGACCACACCATGAGACGCCTATCCGCGGGGCCAGCCGGACTGCCGTTTCCCGATTTTTCGCTGCATGCAGGCGCGACGCAGGTCGCATGCCTGCGTCGTCACCTCGCCGTGTAGCGGCGAACCACTTTCCGTTTCGATCGTTCCGACGGCGCCGTGCCGCATGACGGCGCTGCGGGAGCGCGCTCGTCTGCCGCCGCGGCATGTGCCGCATCCGCCTGACCGGCATCGCGGCTGCCTTGCGCGCACCGTCATGCGCCGCGCATTCGTGCGGCGGCGCGATACCAACCGGCGGGCCATGCAGCCCGGCCGGACGAGACTTGTCGTACCTGAAAAGGAGGGGTTGATGATTTGCATTCCTGAATGGCGGAAGGCGATCCTGTCGTGCGCGGTAGTCGCTTTGCCGTTCGTCGCCGGTTGCGGCGGCGGCGACGATCCGGGGCCGATCAACGTGCCGCAGTGCTCGGGCAGCGCCTGCGGGCCGAGCGGTGCTGAAACGACGCCGCCAGTGGTGACGAAGCTGTGTCCGGACGCGCTCGATTACACGACGACGTATACGGGCGGTTCGGGCAGCGGCGAATACGTGAAGGTGAAGTTCGACACGACGAAGCTCACCTATCAGATGCAGTTCATCGACTCGTCGGTGCCGACCTCGGCAGGGCAGATCAACAACACGCGCGCAGGCCTGACGATCAGCGGCGCGTTCCATCATCCGACCAATCTCCCGACGGCCGAGCAGAATCGTTGCGCGTTCGTGCTCGACAGCGGCGCGACGAGCGACGGTACGTATTCGGTGACGATCAACCGCGCCGATCCGCCGATGCTGTTCGTCGGCAACGGCGTGGTGGGCGGCGGGATTCCGGGCGCGACGATCGCGTTCCAGGGCATCGACGTCTTTGGATCGATCATCGGGGCGGTGCCGTCGCGTACGTTCGACTTCTACCCGTTCATTGGCTTCACCAACACCGAAACGGATTTCACGAAGGTGGCCGGCGCGTATAACGAGGTCGGCATTCACCTGTCTCCGCCCGGTACCGGCTATCAGACCAGCACTCCGGAAGGGTGGCAGCCGGACGTCGTGAACTGGAACCAGACGTTCAATGCGGACGGGACGTGCACGATCACGCAAGGCAGCGACTACTCCTGCCAGACGACCGGTACGCCGTGGACGTTGCGTAAAAACGCGGACGGCACACCCGATAACGTATTCGTCAGCAACGCGCAACCGGGGCAGGCCTATCCGACGGCCGGCCAGGGACAGCCGCTGGTGCTCATCGTGCCGAGCCAGGCACACGGCGTGATGATCGTCGGCAAGCTGAATGGCGCGCTGGTGCCGATCGTGATCCGCGTCGGGTATGCGTATGCTCCGGCGGGTAATCCGCTGGGCTCGGTGGCCGATGCGGAAGTCGGCATCTCGATGCTCGCGCCTTCCAAGGCTGTTGCGACCAACCTGCTGAAGGGCGGTTTCATCGGTGCGACGAGCGCATCCGCGTGTGGTGTGGTGACCTCCAACGGGCCGTCGAGTGTCGCAGCAACTTCGAAGCCGAGCTTCAATGCACTCGTCCCGCATCCGGACCTGCCTGGTGTGTACAACACGACGTTCAATTTCTTCATGCCGGCCGCCGGCAACTGCAGCGACGGCACCGCCGTGTCGACCATCGCGGCGAATTACACGTCGACGCTGTTCCAGGGCAATACCGCGGCTTTCATCGACCCCCAGACGTCGTCGGAGACCGCGCAGTTCGGGCTGGACTATACGCAAGCCACACCCGGCAAGATCGCGGTCACGGCCAACAGCGACTTCAACGCGAAGGGCGCGAACGGCAACGTGGCGATCTTCAAGAAGGGCGATACGGGCTGGATCCTGACGGCTGGCAACGTCTACGCGATGGTCGTCAACAACAGCCAGGTCAACCCGTTCTTCACGGTCGGCGCGTTCGTCCAGTAACCCTGCATTGAACACGTAACACCGGCGGCGCATGCGTCGCCGCCGGCGAATAGAATTTCAAGAGGATTCCTATGAATTTGAAACAATGGATGGCTGCGGCGTCGCTCGCGCCCGTGCTGGCCGCATGCGGTGGAGACGGCGACCCGCCGCCCGCGCCGGTGGTCCGGCTGTGCCCGCAGACGATCGACTACAACACGGTGTTCATCGGCGGGTCGGGGTCGGGCGAACTCGTGAAGGTGCAGCTCGACACGACGAAGATGACGTACCGGATGACTTACCTCGCATCGCCGGTGCCGACCACCGCGGGCACCGTTCAGCCGACGCGCGACACGGCCCCCGCGAATGTGGTCGACGGCACGCTGGCCGACGAAACGGGGCTGCCGACGGTGAAGCTGAACCAGTGCACGTTCCGGATGCAGAACGCGAGCCTCGACCCGAGCCGGCCCGCGCGGCTGTTCCTCGGCGAAGGCGTGCTGGGCGGCGCGATTCCGGGCGCGACGATCCAGTTCAACGGCGTGATCGGCGTCGGCAAGATTCCGCAGACGACGTTCCCGTACTACCCGTTCATCAGCTTCTCGTCGCTCGAAACCGACCTGACGAAGATCGCCGGCACGTACAACCAGCTCGGCTATCACCAGGTGCCGTCGCAGAACTTCCAGCCGGTGGCGCTCGACCAGAAGGTGACGATCAACGCGGACGGCAGCTACATCGAGACCGACAACTTCGGCAAGAAGAACGGCGGGCAGCCGCTTGCGTCGAGCGCGACCGTGAACCAGCCGTTCACGCTGCGTCCGGATGCGCCGGCGTTCCAGTCGCTCAACTACCTGCCGCAGATTCCGCCGACACTCGCCGCGCTCGATCCGGCGAAGGCCGGCAAGGGGATCCTGATCGTCGGCAAGCTGCGCAACCAGCTCGTGCCGATCTTCATCCGCACCGGTGCCGCGAACGCGGACCTCACGCAAGGGCCGCCGAGCGCGGACGACGAATCGGGCATCTCGTTCCTGAGCCCGCGGACGGCGATCGCGCAGGGCTCGCAGGACGGCGAGTACACGGGCGTCGACAGTGCGTTCAACTACCGCGCGACCGCGCTCATCGGTGCACAGGCCACGCTGCTCGATCCGTTCAACGCGTCGCAGGCCGCGCTCACGCGCGCGCTGAACCTCGACTACACGCAGAAGGTGCCGGGCGTCGTGACGACCGTGCATGCGGATGCGGCGTCGGGGCCGGCAACCGGCAAGTTCGTGTTCACCGGCGGCGTATTCGGGTTCCTCGACATGAACGATACGAGCAACCCGTACTTCACGGTCGGCGCATTCGTGCAGTGACGCACGCCTGGATGGAGACACGGCGGCGCCGCGCGCAGATGCGCGGCGCCCGGACAGAATGAGGGGAGACTTCATGAAGAAGCTGATTGTCGCGGGTATCGTCGCAGGCGTGTCGACGCTCGCATCGGCCCAGCAGGCGGGCGACAACGTCGCGACGCTGGGCTGGCTGCACATCATGCCGCAGGATTCGACCAACGGGCTGACGACGAATCTCGCGGGCATGCCGATCAACGGGCCGCTGCGCCTGCCCGGTTCGTTCACGTCGCCGGGTACGAGCCTGACGGTCAACAACGCCGATACGGTCGGCCTCACGCTCACGCACTTCTTCACCGACCACATCGCGGTGACGTCGGTGCTCGGCGTGCCGCCCGAGTTCACGCTGACCGGGCACGGCACGATCAAGCCGCCGGGCCCGGCCGGTGCGCTCGGCAGCGTCAACATGGACGACCCGGCGAACCAGCCGGCGGTGAAGAACGCGCGGCAGTGGAGCCCCACGATCATCCTGCAGTACTACTTCAATTCGTCGACGGCGCGGTTCCGGCCGTTCGTCGGGATCGGCGTGGCGTACAGCTGGTTCAGCAACATCGAACTGAACGGCAACTTCGCGAGAGACATCAACCAGAACCTCGGCAGCGTACTCGCGGCCGGCGCCGGCAAGCCGGGGCCGACGTCGGTGGAGGGCAAGGCGTCGTCGTCGTTCACGCCGGTCTACAACATCGGCGCGAGCTATGCGATCGACAAGCACTGGGGGCTGACGGCGACGCTGACGTACATGCCGCTGAAGACCTACTCGTCGCTCGTGATCAAGGCGGCCGACGGCTCGACGCTCGCGACCACGCGCACGAAGTTGAAGGCCGACCCGCTGATCACGTTCGTCGGGATTTCCTACAAGTTCTGAGCCGACCGGCGCGCATGACGCGTGCCGGCGGTTTCCTGCGACCGGCTGGCCGGATCGTTCCGGCCGGAAGGTTGCGTTCCTGGCGGCGTGCCGCCATTTGTAAAGAGAGGGGGCAGTTCAAATGAGCATTCGCAAAATCGTATCGCTTGTTGCTGCAGTGGCTTTCACCGCGGTTTCGGCCGCGCCTGCTTTTGCCGTCACCGTTTCGCGCGTGGACGGTCAGCCGATGAATCCGAACGGCGAGCCGTTTTCCGCGTCGGGGCTCACGAATCTGAGCAAGGGGCAGATCAGCGCGCCCTGTACCGCGACCTTTAACGGCACGATCACGTCGACCGGCATCGTCAACATCACGTCGACGACGTTCTCGGGCGGCGCGACGTGCGGCCTGATCAGCGGCAGCGCGAGCAGCACGTCGCCGTGGACGGGCCAGGCCGACAGCACGACGCAGCTGTCGATCAACAACGTGAAGGTGAACGTCACGCTGCTCGGCGCGTGCGGGCCGAGCAAGGTCGTGACGGCGTGGAGCGATGCGAACTCGTCGCTGACGTTCAACAACGCCACGCTGACGCCGGACTGCACGGTGGGCGGCACCGTTCTGACGTCGCCGAAGTTCCACGTGCAGTAAGCATTGCGGATCGAAGCGGATACCCGTTGCGCGCGAGGGCCGTGCGGTAGGCGCGGCGGGTTTTCGCGGTTTCGATGGGTTCGTGCCGTCGCGCGTATCGGCGCGGCGGCCGGATTCATTCGCAGAGCGGCCGCAGTTCGGGTGGCAGGCCGCCGCATATCGAGAGAGAGGGCCTCACAAATGAAAGCTCGTCGAATCACGTTGCTTGTTGCGGCTGTGGCATTCGCCGCGGTTTCGGCCGTGCCTGCATTCGCAGTGACTGTTTCGCGCGTGGACGGCATGCCGATGAATCCGAATGGCGAACCGTTTTCCGCGACGGGGTTGATGAACGTCGGTAAGGGAGCGATTGTCGCGGTCTGCAGTACCACGTTCAACGGTACGATCTCGGCGACCGGTATCGTCAACGTGACGTCGACGCAGTTCACCGGGGCTCCCCTCTGCGGCTTGTTCGCCGGTAGCGCGAACAGCGCTTCGCCGTGGACGGGACAGGTGGATAGCACGACGCAGTTGTCGATCAATAACGCGCAGATGAACGTCAATTTGCTCGGGGCTTGCGGGCCGGGAAAGATAGCAACGACATGGAAAGACTCGGACTCGTCGCTGACGTTCATGAACGTCGTGCTGCCGCGTGATTGCACGTTCGCCGGGACGCTCGCGACGTCGCCGAAGCTCCACGTACAGTAACCATGACCGAGCGAAGCGGGGCGCCCGCCCGTGCATGAGGATCGTGTGGTTCGCACGTGAGTTTTCGCTTCCTCGATGTATTCGCGTCGTCGCGCTTATCCGCGTGACGGCCGAGCCACCCGTGTCGCGATCCGATTCGGGTGGACTTGCCGGGCTGGCGTGACGTACTGCGCCCCCGACTCGATTGAAACAGAACGATTCCAATTCGACCAGAACTATCCCGGACGACCCATGCTTACCGATCCAGCAAAGTATGGCGAGGCCCGCGGTGCGACGCCTGACCGGCTGCGCACGGCCGCGTGGCTGCAGTACCTGATCGACCATCTCGACGCGATTGCTTGCGCGGCGATGGCGGGCGACGCGTACGACATGACTGTCGTCGCGTCGCACGCGATACGCATGCAGGCCGGCGTCGACCTGTCTCATGAAGCCGCCGCGATCCTCCACCGGCTCGTTCCGTGGATCGCGACGGACGGCGGCGGCTGCGCGTGCGACCCGGCCGATCCGCTCGGCGCATGCTCGCATGTGCCCTCCGCGCAGCAGCTCGCGGAGGCCGAACGTTGCTGCCCCGGCTCGCGCGCCGCATTCGACACCGCGCACGGCGTGATCGATGCGTGTGCGTTCGACGACCCCGAGGTCGGCTGGGCCGCGCTCGAACGGATTGCCGGCGGCGTCGAATGCAGCAACGAAGACGCCGTCGAACGCATCGCCCACGAAAATGACGCGCCCAGCGAGACGCCGCCTGCGAAGAACCTGAGAGAACGACTGACCGCCATCGCGGCGACAAGCGCGCAAACACCGGATCGCCCCGGCGCCGTCATCGACGCGATCGTGTTGCGCGCATGCGGCCCGCGCGACGACGCGGCGCGCATCGACGAGATGGCCGCGCTCGCGATGTTCGCGGCCGAACTCGCCGCCGGCAACGGGGTGTCGGTCGCAGCGTACGGCGGCCAGCACAACCTCGTTGCGCAAGCGATCGGAACGCATCGCGCCGATCTCGCGTCGGTGGACGGGCTGTTCGCGGCGCTATCCGTATGCCGGCTCGATCGACTGACGGGCGCCGGCAGTTTCTGGGCTTACTCCCTGCTGGCGGGCATCGTGATTGCCGCGCCGGACACGGTTCGGGAAGTCGGCCGCCGCTTTCATGGCGGCACGTGGCAAACGTGGCTCGACCACGTGCTCGCGTGGCCTGCGGTCAGCCGCTTCGGGACGAAGGAGGATGTCGCGTTCGACCGTTTGCGCGGCGCGATGAGTCTAACGTCGCGCAGGAACCCGATCATCCGCGCCAAGCGGATGCGGACGCGAGCCGTCGCGATCTCCCGGTTCGGCGAAGACGAGGGCAACGCCGGCTGACGCGAAGCCTTTGCCGAAACGAAACGACGGGTATCGCCCGGCGCGAGCGTCCCGTTTGCGCTGAAGAAACACCGGGCCCCGTTCGCACGCGCGAGCGGGGCGTCACGCCGTCGCGATCCACGCGCGACCGCGCCTCATCCCCATCCGACCGCCCGCGCGGCACCCTCCGTTCCAGGCCTCGTCGCCCGGACGCAGTATGATTCCGCAGGCGATGCGGTCGATCGGCCGATCCGGGCCAACCGATCGACCGCACCGCCGAAGATCCGCCAGGCTGGTTGAAAGCCGGACGCAAGATGCCGCCGCGTAACCGCGCTGCTGCCGACCCGCATCCGGACCCCCTTCATCGAAACGGTCAGTCAGATGTCAAAGCAAAACAAGAAAATCCTGCTCCTGAGCGTCAGCGCCGGCGCCGGGCATACCCGCGCGGCCGAAGCGATTCGCGCATTCGCCGATCTCCATCCGGCCGGCATCGAAGCCACCCACCTCGACGTAATGGATTTCGTGTCCACCGGCTTCCGCAAGCTGTACACCGATTTCTACATCAAGCTCGTCAGCAGCCAGCCCGCACTGTGGGGCTACTTGTACCAGAAGACCGACGAAGCCGATCCGGCCGCCGCGTCGCAGAAGATCCGCCGCGCGATCGAGCGGCTCAACTGCCGCCAGTTGCTCGAGGAGATCGAGCGGCAGCGCCCGGACGCGATCATCTGCACGCACTTCCTGCCGGCCGAACTGTTGTCGCGCGAGATCCGCAAGGCGCGCATCGACACGCCGGTGTGGGTGCAGGTCACCGATTTCGACCTGCACAGCATGTGGGTCGTGCCGCACATGCGCGGCTACTTCGCGGCCAACGACGAGATCGCGTGGCGCATGCATGCACGCGGCATGGCGCCGGAAACGGTGCACGTGAGCGGCATCCCGATCATGCCGGCGTTCGGCCAGCCGCTCGATCGCGCAGCGTGCGCGGCCGAGTTCGGCCTCGATCCCGCGCGTCGCACGTTCCTGATGATGTCTGGCGGCGCCGGCCTCGGCGGGCTCGACGTGCTGGCCGCGCGGCTGCTCGAGATGGACGCCGATTTCCAGCTGATCGCGCTGGCCGGCAAGAACCAGGCGATGCTCGCGTCGCTGCAGGCGCTCGCCGCGCAGCATCCGGGCCGGCTCTTTCCGCAGGGCTTCACGCAGCAGGTCGAACGCCTGATGGCGTGCGCCGACCTCGTCATTACGAAGCCGGGCGGCCTGACGACGTCCGAATGCCTCGCGATGCAGTTGCCGATGATCGTCAACTCACCGATTCCGGGCCAGGAAGAGCGCAACGCGGATTTCCTGCTCGAACAGGGCGTCGCGCTGAAGGCCATCGACGACGATGCGCTCGTCTACCGGATCCGCGCGCTGCTGCAGACGCCGGAGCGCCTGGCCGACATGCGTCGACGCCTCGCGCCGCTCGGGCGGCCGCTGGCCGGCCGTTTCGTGCTCGACCGCGTGCTGGGCCTGGAGCCGGTCGCATGAGCGTTGCGCGTTTCATCCCGGCGCGCCATACGCTGTTCGTCGTCGCCTGGGTCGTGCTGCTCGCGTATTGCTTCGCGAACGTCGAGATCCAGATCGAGGGCAGCGCGGGCTGGGCCGCGAACCTGCCGACCTGGCGCATCGAACATCACTGGCTGCTCGACATCTTCTGGGGCGGGCGGCCGATGACCGGCTACCACGCCTGGGTGTTCCCGTTCGTCGCGCTGTTCTTCCACCTGCCGCCGATCTTCAACGCGCGGTGGTCGTGGCGCATCGAGGCGCGGATCATCGCGTGCATCATGGTGTTCTGGCTGACCGAGGATTTCCTGTGGTTCGTGCTGAATCCGGCCTACGGTCTGTCCCGCTTCAATCCGGCCCACGTGCCGTGGCATATCCACTGGCTGGGCGTCGCGCCGACCGACTACTGGACCATGAGCGCGGCCGCGATCGTGCTGTTCGTCCTGTCCCGCGAGCGCAAGCGCGCATTCTATTGAACCGACATGAAAATCGCCGTCATTGCCTCGCTCGCCGTCACGCTCGCCGCGCTCGTGCAGCCGGCCCACGCGGACCCGGCCTCCGACGCGTCCGCCCGGCCGATCAAGTGGGCGCAGAGCGTGGTCGATGCGCACGTGAACAACCTGCATCGCATCACGCCGACGCTGTACCGCAGCGCGCAGCTGTCGCGCGCGGACGTGCCGGAACTGCAGAAGCTCGGCATCCGCAAGGTCATCAGCTTCCGTTCGTTTCATGCGGACGACACCATTCTGGCCGGCACGCAGATCCGGATGCAGCGCATCCGGATCAACACGTGGGACATCCGCGACGAAGACATGGTCACCGCGCTGAAGGCGCTGCGCACGGCCGACAAGGACGGCCCGGTGCTGATCCACTGCCAGCACGGCGCCGATCGCACGGGCCTCGTGTCCGCGCTGTACCGGATGGTGTACCAGGGCTGGACGCGCGAGCAGGCGCTCGATGAACTGCAGCACGGCGGCTACGGCTTTCATCCGGTCTGGCAGAACATCACGAACTACCTGAAGCACGTCGACGTCGAGCGTTTGCGGCAGGAAGTGAACCGCGGTTGATACCTGCATGAAACAACGCCGCCGACCATCACGGCCGGCGGCGTTTCGTCAGGACCCGATCGACGTTCGGGCGGGGTGCCCGCCCCCGTCAGGCCGTCTCGGGCTGCCGCACGGCCTTCGCGACATTCCGCGCCAGTGCGCCGTTCGCGACGAAGTACGGCACGTCGACGCGTGCGAGCGGCTGGCGGCCGCGGATCTTGTCGGCGATCTTCTCCGCGATCATGATCGTCGGCGCATTGAGGTTGCCGGTCGTGATGATCGGCATGATCGACGCATCGACGACACGCAGCCCTTCGAGCCCGTGCACGCGGCCTTCCTCATCGACCACCGCCATGTCGTCGTAACCCATCTTGCACGAGCACGACGGATGGAACGCGGTTTCCGCGCGGGCGCGCACGAACGCGTCCAGTTCCTTGTCGCTCTTGCAATCGGCGCCCGGGTTCAGCTCGCGGCCGCGATAGCGGTCGAGCGCGGGCTGCCGCATGATCTCGCGCGTCGCGCGGATCGCATCGCGGAACTCGCGCCAGTCGAGCGCTTCGGCCATGTAGTTGAACAGGATGCTCGGATGATCGTTCGGGTCGCGCGAGCGCAGCTTCACGCGGCCGCGGCTCGGCGAGCGCATCGAACCGACGTGCGCCTGGAAACCGTGCATCTCGATTGCGTTCGAGCCGTTGTAGTTGATCGCCACCGGCAGGAAGTGGTACTGAATGTTCGGCCACGGATCGTCGTCGCGCGTGCGGATGAAGCCGCCCGCTTCGAAGTGGTTGCTCGCGCCGAGGCCGGTGCCGTTCAGCATCCATTCGAGACCGATCTTCGGCTGGTTCCACCACTTGAGCGCCGGGTACAGCGAGACGGGCTCCTTGCACTCGTACTGGATGTACATCTCCAGGTGGTCCTGCAGGTTCTGGCCGACACCGGGCAGGTCGAGCACGACGGGAATGTCGAGTGCCTTGAGCCATGCACCGGGGCCGACGCCCGAGCGCTGCAGCAGTTGCGGCGACGCGATCGCGCCGCTGCACACGAGCACCTCGCGGCGCGCATGCGCGGTCGCGCGTTCGCTGCCGCGCAGGTACGTGACGCCCGACGCGCGCTTGCCGTCGAACAGGATGCGGTCGGCGAGCGCGTGCGTGACGATCTCGAGGTTCGACCGCACCTTCGCCTGGTCGAGGTAGCCGCGCGCGGTGCTCGCGCGGCGGCCCTTCGGCGTGACGGTGCGGTCCATCGGGCCGAAGCCTTCCTGCTGGTAGCCGTTCAGATCGTCGGTGCGCGGATAGCCGGCCTGCACGCCCGCGTCGACCATCGCCTCGAACAGCGGGTTCACGCCCGGCTTGCTGGTCGTGACCGACACGGGGCCGCTGCCGCCGTGATAGTCGTTCGGGCCGACGTCGCGCGTCTCGGCTTTCTTGAAGTACGGCAGGCAGTCGAGATACGTCCAGTTCTCGAGGCCCTTGTGCGTTGACCAGTTGTCGTAGTCGAGCGCGTTGCCGCGGATGTAGCACATCCCGTTGATCAGCGACGAGCCGCCGAGCCCCTTGCCGCGGCCGCATTCCATCCGGCGGTTGTCCATGTGCGGCTCGGGGTCGGTCTCGTACGCCCAGTTGTAGCGGCGGCCCTGCAGCGGGTAGGCGAGGGCGGCCGGCATCTGCGTGCGGAAGTCGAAGCGGTAGTCGGGACCACCGGCTTCGAGCAGCAGCACCGTGACGTCCGGATCTTCCGTCAGGCGCGTTGCGAGCACGTTGCCCGCGGAGCCTGCGCCGCAGATGATGTAATCGTATTCGCGTGTCGTCATGACGGTCAGTCTCCTTTCGTGATCCTTAAAACACCGGGTTGTAGCGGCCGAGCTCGACCTGCACCGACTTGATTCGAGTGTAGTGCTCGAGCGTCGTGATGCCGTTCTCGCGTCCGACACCGGATTGCTTGTATCCGCCAACCGGCATCTCGGCCGGCGATTCGCCCCACGTGTTGATCCAGCAGATGCCGGCTTCGAGGCGGTGGATCGTGCGGTGCGCGCGCGACAGGTTCTCGGTCACGACGCCGGCTGCAAGCCCGAAGTGCGTGTCGTTCGCGCGGGCGATCACTTCGTCCTCCGACTCGAAATCGAGGATGCTCATCACCGGCCCGAAGATTTCCTCGCGGACGATCTTCATGTCGTCGCGGCAATCGCCGAACACGGTCGGCGCGACGTACTGGCCGTTGCCGAAGTGGCCGTCGGTCAGGCGCGTGCCGCCCGCGAGCAGCTTCGCGCCTTCCGCCTTGCCGCTTTCGATGAAGCCGAGCACCTTGTCGAGCTGCGCGGCCGACACGAGCGGGCCGAAGTTGGTGTCGGCATCGGCCGGCTTGCCGACGCGGATGCGCTTCACGCGCTCGAGCACCTTCTGCGTGAACGCGTCCTTGACCGAACGGTGCACGAACACGCGCGTGCCGTTCGTGCAGACCTGGCCCGAGCTGAAGAAGTTGGCGGTCACCGCGATGTCGGCCGCACGGTCGAGGTCCGCATCGTCGAACACGATCAGCGGCGACTTGCCGCCCAGTTCCATCGTCACTTCCTTCAGCGACGATGCGCCGGCCAGCGACATCACCTTCTTGCCCGTCTCGACACCGCCCGTGAACGACACCTTCGCGATGTCCGGGTGGCCCGTCAGCAGCGCGCCGACCGAGCCGTCGCCCTGCACGACGTTGAACACGCCGGCCGGCACGCCGGCTTCCGTATAGATTTCCGCGAGCTTGAGCGCGGTCAGCGGCGTGACTTCGCTCGGCTTGAACACCATCGCGTTGCCGGCCGCGAGCGCGGGTGCCGTCTTCCAGCACGCGATCTGGATCGGGTAGTTCCACGCGCCGATGCCCGCGCACACGCCGAGCGGTTCGCGGCGCGTATAGACGAACGATTCGGCGCGCAGCGGCACCTGCAGCCCTTCGATCGCGGTCGCGAGGCCCGCGTAGTACTCGATCACGTCCGCGCCGGTGACGATGTCGACCGCGAGCGTCTCGCCGATCGGCTTGCCGGTGTCGCGCGTTTCCAGCGCCGCGAGCGCGTCGTTGCGCTCGCGCAGCAGGTCGACCGCGCGGCGCAGGATGCGCGAGCGCTGCATCGCGGTCATCGCGGCCCATTCGCGCTGGCCTTCCTGGGCGGATGCAACGGCGCGGTCGACGTCGGCCGCGCTCGCCTGCTGGACCTGCGCGAGCAGTTCGCCGGTGGCGGGATCGAAGGTGTCGAAAGTCTTGCCGCTCGTGGCGTCGACGTAACCGCCGCCGATGTAGAGGCGCTGCAAACCGAATACGGACATGAGGATCTCCTTGAGGGCGACTGCGTGACGCGTCAGGCGGACGCGAGCAGCAGGTCGATGTAATCGTGGGCGAGCTTCAATGCCGCCCGGGTGTCGATCGGACCGCCGGCGAGCGCGCCGCGCAGCCACAGGCCGTCGATCAGCGCGGCGAGGCCGCCGGCGGCTTCGCGCGCTTTCGCGCGCGGCAACGCCTTCGCGAATTCGGCGCACAGGTTCGAATGCAGGCGCCGTGTGTTGACGTGCTGCAGCCGCTTGAGCATCGGGTCGTGCATGCTCTGCGACCAGAACGCGAGCCACGTCTTCATCACGGGCGCGCTGACCTGCGTGTCGTCGAAGTTCGCGGCGACGATCGCGCGCAGCCGCGAACGCGGATCCTTGCGCGCAGCCGTGCGGCGGCGCGTGGTGGCCGACCACAGGTCGCGCAGCACGTGCCGCATCGTTGCTTCGAGCAGGCCGTCCTTGTCGCCGAAGTAGTGGCTGACGATGCCCGTCGAGATGTTCGCGCGTTGCGCGACCGATGCGAGCGTCGTGCCGGGCAGGCCCGCTTCGTCGATCGAGCGCAGCGTGGCATCGATCAACTGTGCGCGGCGAATCTCCCGCATTCCGACTTTCGGCATCGCGACTCCCTTCGCCCGGACGGGCCGTCCATGGAAGTCGAGAGCTTAGCGGTTTTTTATTGATCGTTCAATCAACAAAAAACCGGGGTCGGACGATCAGGCTGCCCTCGATAACGGGTCTCGATTGCGTCCGCAGTCATGTGCAGGTGCGGAAAAACGCATTGAAAGAAGGTTAATTAAATTGGAATCTGTTTAAAACGGTTTCTGATAAATGACGCAATGCGGAGAAAAGTTTCCACTTCCGCATCCATTACAAATAGAAAGAGTGTCGAATTCTGTAATATTATTCGCGATGTGAAATCGTCAATTCGGATTGTGAAGATGCACGGCTTTGTAAAAACCGTTTCAATCGGGCGATTGAAATGAGCCTAGTTATTGAATATAAACGATTATTTGTGATTTTTGAGCGCCGGTGCAACCTGCCCGCAAACGATTGCGATCACCTTTCTGAAAATTCCGCTTACCATAGAAATTGATAAAAAAATTTGAATCCGGCCCATTTCCGGGTGGAGTAGAGGGGATCCTTGGAATGACTTGAGTAAGTAATATCGACCGTATTAGTATGGCGCCGCACTACGAGGAATGAATGGGCGCCGCCGGCAATTGCCGCGGTGCGTCGGCAACGGGCGCGTGGACAGACCGCGCACGGGGCCGGCGCCAGCCATTGCGCACCTGCAGCATGCCGCGACGTCGAGACGCCGCATCCACCGGAGAACGACGATGCCGACCGAAAAACACGTGGTCCCGCTACCGAATGGTCTGAAGGTCTACGTCGAACGGAACGTGTTCGACCCGGCATTCGACACGGCGATGCTCGTCAACGGCGCACTCGCGACGACCGCGTCGTTCGGCCAGACCGTCCAGTATCTCGGCGAGCGGATGAATACGATCTGCTTCGACCTGCCGTATGCGGGGCAGTCGCGTCAGCACAACCCGGGCTGCTACATCCTGACCAAGGACGACGAAGCCGCGATCCTGCAGTACCTCGTCGAGCATTTCGCGCCGGCGTTTCTCGTGTCGGTGTCGTGGGGCGGCGTCGCGTCGCTGTTCGCGCTCGCGCGCGGCTGCCCGAGCGTGCGGCGCGCGGCGATCTGCTCGTTCTCGCCGTTCCTGAACGCCGCGATGGTCGACTACGTGACGCGCGCCCGCGACCACATCGCAGCCGGCGAGAATCTCAAGGCCGCGCAGTTGCTGAACGACACGGTTGGCCGTTACCTGCCGCGCATCATGAAGCTGTACAACTACCGGTATCTCACGCGCCTGCCGCGCGACGAGCAGGACCAGGTCGCGTTCCACGTCGACCAGATCCTGTCGCTGCAGCCCGAGCGCTACTTCAGCGAGTTCGCGAACATCGGCTGCGAGCTGCTGTTCCTGAACGGCGAGCGCGACGACTACACGACGCCGGCTGACGTGCGCCAGCTCGGCGCGCATGTGTCGCGTGCGCGCTTCGCGACGGTGCCGGACGCCGGCCACTTCCTCGACATCGAAGGCCGCGCGCAGCGCGAATACACGCGTACGGCGCTGCTCGACTTCTTCTGCGGCGAGTCGTCCGTCGCGGCCGGCATCGCACGCGCGGCCGCGCATGCGTGCGTGCCCGCGCCGATGCACGCGCTGTCGTCGTGACCTCATCCGTCGTGCGTCGGGCTCGTCCCGCGCATCCGAATTCCCATCCCACCGAGGCAGGCCCGCCGTGAATATCGTTCAGACCATCGCCATCGTCGTTCCGTGGGCCGTGTGGCTCGCGTACTGGATTGCCACGTCGCAGGGCGTGAAGGCGACCGTGCGCAAGGAGGCGTCGCGCTCGCGCACGCTGCAGTCGATTCCGCTGATCGTCGGCGGCGCGCTGATCATCCTGCCCGATCCGTCGTGGCGGGCGCTCGTCCCCGACTGGCAATGCTTCGGGCTGCAGGCGCAGTGCGGGCTCGCGGTGCTGGTGGCCGGCCTGCTGTTCTCGGTCTGGGCGCGGCTGCACCTCGGCACGAACTGGAGCGTGTCGGTCACGCTGAAGGAAGACCACGAACTCGTCCGCACGGGGCCGTACGCGCTCGTGCGTCACCCGATCTACACGGGTTGCCTGATCGCGCTCGCCGGCGCCGCGCTGATCGGCGGCGAATGGCGCGGCGTGATCGGCGTGCTGCTCGTGTTCGCATCGCTTGCGTACAAGGTGCGCGTCGAGGAAAGCTGGCTGACCGGGTATTTCGGGCCGGCCTACGCGCAGTACCGCCGTGAAGTGGCGGCGCTGATTCCCGGCTTCTACTGACCCCGGCGAGGCGCGCGATGGCGAAGATGATCGTGACCGCGATCGGCTCGGCGGGCGACGTGCATCCGCTGCTCGGCGTCGCGCGCACGCTCGCGGCGCGCGGTCACGACGTCGTGTTCTGCACGCACGCGCCGTTCGAGGCGGCCGTGCGCCGCTGCGGCTTCGCGTTCGTGCCGGTCGGTACGGCAGCCGAATACGACGCGGCGATGGAGAACCCGGCGCTGTGGGATCCGCGCACGTCGTTCCGCACGCTGTGGCAGGTGATCGCGCCGACGCTGCGCCTGCACTACGACGCGCTGCATGCGCTGACCGATGCCGACACGGTGCTCGTCGGCACGCTGTGGGCGTTCTCCGCGCGCTTCATGCAGGAGCTGCACGGCACGCCGTACGTGTCGGTGCAGGTGTCGCCGTCGACGCTGCTGTCCGCGCATGCGCCGCCGACGCACCCGCGCCTGACGATTCCCGCGCGCTGGCCGCTGCCGGTGAAGTCGGCGCTGATGACGCTGATCGAGCGCCAGGTGCTCGACCGCGTGTGCGGCCCCGCGCTCAACGCGGTGCGCCGCGAGCTGGGGCTTGCTCCCGCACGGCGCGTGCTCGGCCGCTGGCTGCATTCGACCGACGGCGTGCTGTGCCTGTTTCCCGGCTGGTTCGCGCCGCCGCAGCCCGACTGGCCGTCGAATCATCTGCAAAGCGGTTTTCCGTTGTTCAACGATATTGCGACACCCGACGATGATGTGGCACTCGATGCGTTTCTCGCGGCCGGCGAGCCCCCGGTCGTGTTCACGGCCGGTTCGACACGCGTCGATCACGCGGCATACGCGGGCGCGGTGGCGCATGCGCTGCGCGCGACCGGCGCGCGCGGGATCCTGCTGACGCCGTACGATGCGGCCCCTGGCGACGACCGGCTGCTCGTGCGCCGCTTCGTGCCGATGCGCACGCTGCTGCCGCGTTGCCGCGCGCTCGTGCATCACGGCGGGATCGGCACCGCGGCGCTCGCGTGCGAGGCCGGGATCGTGCAGGTGGTCACGCCGTTCGCACACGACCAGTTCGACAACGCGCAACGTGTCGTCGCGAACGGCTGCGGCGTGCGCGTCGATGGCCCGGTCGACGGCGCGCGGCTCGCCGCGGCGCTCGCGCGCGTGCTCGCCGAACCGGCGTTCGCGGTGCACGCGAAGCGCACGCGCGCGCTGCTCG
>NZ_CABVPX010000026.1 GCF_902499125.1 Burkholderia arboris | reverse complement strand
TCAGCAGCAGAGAAGCGAGATTATGAACCGTGTTTCGCAGCTCGTCAACAACTTTTTTACTACATCGTTGCGACTGCGGGGCTCAACTTCCTGTACCGCCGAGGCCGCTACTACCGGACCTCAACAGCACCGCTTCCCTTCCCTCCCGCGCCGCGTTTCCGTTAGCGCGAAAGAGGCGTGATTCTATGCAGCTCCTGACAATCGCGCAAGGGGTTCGACGCAACTTTTTTACGAACGCTGCAAATTCGGCCGCCCTGCCTTGCCCGGGCACGAGACCGCTTATGGTGCAAAGAACGGACTAGAATGTGAGGTTCTTCGCCTCCTTCTATATACGTCTTTAATATGCGCCAGCGAATCGCCAAACGCCTCCCCCCCGATGCCGACAAACTAGTCGGTCTGTCGCTTGCGCTCTTCGCCTCGGGCAGCCGCATCGAGGATCGCTTCTGGGAAGCGAAGCTCGATGCGCTGCTCGCCAAGATTGTCCGCAACGGCAACCAGACCACGCTCGACGCAGCGCTCGACCATCTTCAGCAGAATCATCCCGATGCCTATGGCGCACTCGCCGACATGGCGGAAACGCACAGCGAGTCGCTGGTGATCGAGCACGACGGCCAACCGTACGATGCACTGCTGGTCGCCGTTCCGGTTCTGGCCTGGACGCGCTATATGATCCCGTCGGGTCCGCTCAAGGGCGACGTCGCCGACGCGCTGCGCACCCATCTGCAGGCCCACGTGCTTGCGAACGGCACCCTGGTCGGGCTTGCGCCGTTCCTCTACAGCATCGACCAGTTGCCGCGGCACCACGTGGAAACCTACCGGCTTGCCCAGCAGCTCGCGCATGCGGCGATCAGCCAGCACACCCCGAAGCTGAGCTTCGGCGATCTGCCGGAAACCTCGCCGATCCTGGCCGACCCGCGCTTCCTGCTCGCAGTCGTCGCCGCGCCCGCCGGTGCGTCGCTGTTCCGCTGGCAAGAAGAAGAAAACGGCAGCCGGATCGAGCGCGGCCAGTGCCTCGAGCAATGGACGGCGCAGGGCGGCCCGAACCTGTCGATCGCACTGCCCGGCTGCGAGTTCGAATGCCTGCTTCCGGACGCGTACTACTCGGCCTGTCGGGATGCGGACGAGCGCATTCGTCCGCACACCGTTCGAACCGCCATTCGTTATCTTTTCGACACACTTGGTGCGGCGCCGCAGGAGCTGCGCGCGGTGGTCGCCGGCTTCGGCGAACGCCGTATCGACGAGTATCGTGTCGGCTTCACGCGGCGTGCCAGCAACGACGTGATCTACGGTGTCGTGTGGCCGCTCTACGGCCGTGAAAACGGCGACGTCTCGATGGACAGCGCGACGCTCGAGGGCGAAGCGCCGATCGAAGGGCCGCTCGAGGAAATCGTGAGCCTGCTGAAGGAATGCGGCGTAACCGACGTCCGACGGCACGCGGGCCGCTTCGAACCCGAATACTGCGACGACTGCGGCGTGCCGCTCTACGCGGATCCGCTCGGCGAAATCGTCCATGCGGAAATGCCGGAAGACGCATCGCCCGCCCAACCGCACTTCCACTGATCCGCACCGCAGGCCCTGACAGCCTGCCCGCCCGAAGCCGCTTCCGGTTCCTGCCGAAGCGGCTTTTTTCTTGTCCGATCCACCGCCGCGCGAAATTTCGAACATTTCCTAAGCCTTTCAGCCGAGCAGACATCGTGTAAGGTCTTTGTCATTATCGGGGCCAGCACATACCCGACAGCAACTCAATGACTCACCCTTACGGAGGTTGAATATGCGGTTCTTGGTGCTTAACTCAGATGCCGAGCGGCGTGACGGACTGAAGGCCCTGTTGCGGCAGATCGACCGGCACGCCAGCATCAACGATGCGCCGGACAGTTTCCAGGCGCGCCGGCTGCTGCGCACCCAGCGTTTCGACCTCGTCGCGATCGACTGGCTCGACGTGGGCCGGCTCAGCGAGCTTCAGGCGCTCTGCAGTGCGTGCTCGCCGACACCGGTCGCCGTCCTGGTCGACGAGGTGTCGCCTGAAGCGATTCAGCGCTTCTTCCACTACGGGGTCGCGGGCGTGATTCCGCATTCCACGCGGCCACACCTGATCGTGCGCGCGCTCGAGATCGTGCTGCTGGGTGGGCACTACATTCCGCCAGGCGCGCTCAGCCTGTTGCCCTCGGCGGCTGCGGCGCGACACGATGCCCATTTCCAGACGCTCGCCGGCTCGCTTCCCCGTCGCCCGCCGAGCGGCCTCCTGTCGCCGCGGCAAGCGCAGATCATGCGGTTCGTTCACATGGGCAGCACGAACAAGATGATCGCCCGTACGCTCGGCATCAGCGAAGGCACCGTGAAGATCCATCTCGCCAGCATCTTCCAGCAGCTTGGCGCCGCAAACCGCGCCGCCGCGGTCGCGATCTACAACGGCTGGCTGTCGCCCCATCTCGAGGTACTGCTGGCGAACCGCAGCCGAGCCCGCAAGCCGGCCATCGGCGAACACGGCCCGGCTCCGCTGCGTACACAACGGAACGACCGTCCCTATCCGTTGCCTGCCGCCAATACGGGCACGCAGGACTTGCCGCTCGCTGCCGAGCCGCCTGCACGATTCCGGCGCGGACGCTAGGCAAACAGTCTCGATATTGCGACGGTCGGCAAGTGCGGATTCCCACCTTTGATGCTCAACGAGTAATATGAACGCATGGGTTTTCTTTTCACACCGCTTCCGCTCTGGGTTGGCATCGGTGGCTGGATCGCTGCCGTGGCCTTGCTCGCGCTCGCGATCTGGAATCGTCCCTTCGTACGCCTGCAAGACGCCACGCTCCAGCACGTGTGGCTCGCGCTCGTCACCGCGATCGCGGTCCTCTGGGCCTCGAATGCGTGGCTCGAAGATGGCATCGTCATGCATCTGCTTGGCGCAACGCTGCTCGTCACGCTATTCGACTGGACGCTCGCACTGATCGCAATGGGCGCCGTCACGGCGGTTGCCGCGATCATCTTCGACGCGCCGTGGCAAGGCATTGGCCTGACCTATCTGATCTACGGCGCACTGCCTGTCGCTGTGTCGGCGTTGCTGCAGCGCGCCGCGCTCGCATGGCTGCCGCACAACCTCGCGTCATTCATCACCGGCCAGGGCTTCCTGTCGCCGGCCATCGCGATCGTCACAGTCGCCGCCGCGGCTGCCGGTGTTCAGCTCGCGCTCGCGGATGGCGTGCCCGTCGTGATCCCGGCCGGCTATCTGCTGAACACCGCGCTGCTCGCACTCGGCGAAGCGTGGTTCACCGGCATGGCAACGGCACTCATCGCCGTCTATCGCCCCGCCTGGGTCACGACCTTCGACGTCCGACGCTATCGCCTCGGCGGCCCGCGCGCCTGAATTTCCCTCCCGATCGGGGCACCGTCGACGCACGCCCCTTCGACGCATTCCGCAGCGCGGCAGAATACGTGATCTACTGCCGCACAACTTTTTTACGCTAAGATTGAACTCCTGTTCTTCATCGGGCATCTATACGTGCCCGATGTCTCCTTCGCTCCTCACCAATAACCAGATGGACAGCTCTCCTGCCTCGCTCCGGATTTTCCGGGCGCTCGGCAAGCTGGCAGCCTGTATCGCGGGCCTGTCGCTTGCGCTTCCCACACCGGCACTCGCCGACCTGCTCGACCAGCGCTCCGAACTGATCAACAAATTCGTCAACGAGATGCATGCCGATCCGCTCGCCGCCGATTGTGCCGCGCACGGCAGCTTCATCGCCAGCACGTCGACGGCATTCGATCGCGTCGACTTCGCACCGAACGCATTCGACAGCGGCAACGCGACGATCACGCCATGGAACGACTCGTTCGACCAGGGCAAGCAGCGCGTGAAGGTCGACAACATCGTCACGGTCGACGGGCTCGGCATCCACACCGATGGCAGCGATCCGACGCCGCTGAAATTCCGCTGCGGCTATGTCGGCCAGCAAATGCTTGCGTTCAGCTGGAACGACCCCGTTCCGCCGCTGAAGCCGCGCGTCGAGCGCTCGTCGTCGTCGAAGAAGTTCAAGGGCAAGTCGCATCGCGGCAAGGCCAAGGCGAAGGCATCGGGCCGCACGAGCAAGAAGGCCGTCGCCACGAAGAAGTCGAGCGGCCAGAAGAAAGCCGTCAAGAAAAAAACCGCGAAGAAGTCCTGATACGACGGAGCGGCAACGACAGCCGCAAAAAAGAAAGCCGGAGCATCCTGAGATGCCCCGGCTTTTTTTCATGCGCCAACGGATGCGCTTACGCGAACGTGTCGACGTGCACCAGGATCGCCGCCAGCATCGCCGCGCCGAGCGCTGCGCTACGCTCACCGTTCCAGCCGACGCGCTCGTCGGGCAGGTTCGCGTTGTCCTTGAACGGCATCTCGAGCGTCAGCGACAGGCAACCGAACTGATGGCCGATGTACTTCGACGCGAGCTTGAGCGCATCTTCCTTGTACTTGCTCGCTGCGTAGCCATGCTCGGTCTGGAAGTCGGGGCTCGCGACCTTGAACGCGTCGATGAATGCGGTCTGCTCCTTGCCCTGCTGCTCGGTGAAGCTCGGCAACATCTCCGAACCGGCGACGAACACGTACGGCAGATCCTCGTCGCCGTGAATGTCGAAGAACATGTCGCAGCCGATCGCATGGATCGCATCGCGCACGGCCAGCACTTCGGGGCTGCGCTCGGCATCGGGCGCCATCCACTCGCGGTTCAGGTTCGCACCTGCCGCATTAGTGCGCAGGTTGCCGTGCACGCTGCCGTCCGGGTTCATGTTCGGAACGATGTAGAACGTCACGTGATCGTAGAGCTTGCGCGCGACCGGATCGCCGGCCCAGCCCCCCCATCCGGCCAGCCGCTTGACGAGCCCCTCGACGAACCACTCTGCCATCGACTCGCCCGGATGCTGACGCGCGATGATCCACACCTTCTTCTTCGACGCACCATCGGCTTCCGGCGTGCCGAGCGTCAGCAGCGACATCGGGCGGCCTTCGACCGTGCGGCCGAGCTCGACGACGCTCGCCTGCGGCAACTGCTGCACCGCACCGAGAAACGCTGCGTGACGCTCCTCCGAATACGGTTCGAAATACGCGTAGTAGATGCTGTCGAACTCCGGCGTATGGTCGATGGTCATCGTCTTGCCGTCGAACGTCGTCGGCACGCGGAACCAGTCGACCCGATCATAGCTCGCCACCGCGTGGTAGTTGCGCCAGCCCGACGGATACGCGCATTCGGCCGCGTTCTCGAACGTCATCACGCATCGCTCGCCGCGCGCGCCCGTCAAGCGGTAGTAAAACCATTGCGCGAATTCCGAGCGATTGTCGCCGCGCACGCGCAGGCGGATCGCGTCGGGGCTGTCGCACGACACGACGTCGATTGCGCCTGCGTCGAAATTGCTGGTGATCGAAAGGGTCATCTGTCTCTCCTTGGGCGACCGGTTCGGGCGGTGTGCCGCCTGCCCGGCCTCATGCATGCGCCGGCCGTCTCGTGAACGGCCGGCTGGGTCACTCGCCGACGCGCCGGCGATATACGTAAGTCGAATCGTTCGACGCAGCCGCATCGAACGCATAGCCTTCCGTCGCGAATTCCTTCAGCGCCTTCGGGTCGGTAATCCGGTTCTCGACGACGAAACGCGCCATCAGGCCGCGCGCGCGTTTCGCGTGGAAGCTGATGATCTTGTAGCGGCCGCCCTTCCAGTCCTCGAACACCGGCGTGATGACCGGCGCGGCCAGCAGCTTCGGCTTGACCGACTTGAAGTATTCGGTCGACGCGCAGTTGACCAGCACGCGTGCCGCGCCGCTGCGCGTCTCGAGCTGCTCGTTCAGCGCCCGCGTGATGCGGTCGCCCCAGAACGCGTACAGATCCTTGCCGCGCGCGTTCGCGAAACGCGTGCCCATCTCGAGCCGGTACGGCTGCAGCAGGTCGAGCGGACGCAGCAGCCCGTACAGGCCCGACAGCACGCGCACGTGCTGCTGCGCGTAGTCGAGATCGGTGGACGACAGCGTTTTTGCGTCGAACCCCTCATAGACGTCGCCGTTGAACGCGAGCACGGCCTGCTTCGCATTGGCCGGCGTAAAGGTACGCGACCAGTCGGCGTAGCGCTGGAAATTCAGGCGTGCGAGCGGATCGGAAATATCCATCAGCGTCGCGATGTCCTGCGGTGAAAGCTTGCGCAGGCCGTCGATCAGCTCCGACGCGTCGTCGACGAATGCAGGCTTCGTGTAAGACTGGACGTGCGCGGGCGTATCGTAGTCGAGGGATTTGGCTGGAGAGAGAACGATTATCATAGAGGCTCGCTGGCACGCCGTGCCTTGCGGTCAGACGAAAACCACCGATTGTAACGAATGACCCGCTCTCTCGCCCCGCATGCCGCACACCGCGTCGTGCTCGACTCGAACGTCTGGATCGACATCCTCGTATTCGACGACCCCGCTACACGCCCGATCCGCGCTGCGCTGGAGCGCGGTACGCTGGCTGCCGTGATCGACAGCCGCTGCCTGACCGAACTCGAGTACGTGCTCGATTATCCGCAATTCCAGTCGCGCGCGATCGACAAGGCGGCCGCCCTCGCGACCGTTGCCCGCCTCGCAAGCCTCGTCGAACCGCCGCCCGTCGACGCAGACGCGCCGCCGCTGCCGAAGTGCAAGGACCGCGACGACCAGAAGTTTCTCGAACTCGCCCGTGCCGCGCAGGCCGAGTGGCTCGTGTCGAAAGACCGCGCGCTGCTGAAGCTCGCGAAGCGCACCGCACGCGACTTCGGCTTCCGGATCGCGCAGCCTGCGCCGTTTACCGAGGCCTGCGCACTCGACACCACGCCGGCCTGACGCATACCAACCGATTTCGACCGTATCGATGAACGCTCCTTCAGACATGCCAACGACTCCCGTTTTCCCCTCGCGCCTGCCGAACGTCGGCACGACGATCTTCTCGGTCATGAGCGCGCTTGCCGCCGAAAAAGGGGCGGTGAACCTCGGCCAGGGCTTCCCGGATTTCGATTGCGACCCGCGCATCGTCGACGCGGTCGCGGCCGCGATGCGCAACGGGCACAACCAGTATCCGCCGATGGCCGGCGTCGCGCCGCTGCGCGATGCGATCGCCGACAAGATCGCGCAGGTCTACGGCCGGCGTTACGATCCGGCTACCGAAATCACGGTGACGGCCGGCGCCACGCAGGCGCTGCTAACGGCGATCCTGTGCGCGGTGCATCCGGGCGATGAAGTGGTCGTCGTCGAGCCGACCTACGACAGCTACCTGCCGTCGATCGAACTCGCGGGCGGCAAGCCCGTGTTCGTCACGCTGGAAGCACCCGACTACGCGATCCCGTTCGACCGTCTCGCGGCCGCGATCACGCCGAAGACGCGGATGATTTTGATCAACACGCCGCACAACCCGACAGGTACCGTGTGGCGCGAGGCGGACATGCGCAAGCTCGAGGACATCGTGCGCGGCACCAACGTGCTGATCCTGTCGGACGAGGTGTACGAGCACATGGTCTACGACGGCGCGCGCCACGAGAGTGTCGCGCGCTACCCGGAACTCGCCGCACGCAGCTTCATCGTGTCGAGCTTCGGCAAGACCTATCACGTGACGGGTTGGAAGGTCGGCTACGTCGCGGCGCCTGCCGCGCTGACCGCGGAATTCCGCAAGGTCCACCAGTTCAACGTGTTCACGGTGAACACGCCGATGCAGATCGGGCTCGCCGACTACCTGCGCGACCCGGCGCCATACCTGTCGCTGGCCGGCTTCTACCAGAAGAAACGCGACTTCTTCCGGGCCGGCCTCGAGCGCTCGCGCTTCAAGCTGCTGCCGTGCCCGGGCACGTACTTCCAGTGTGTCGATTACTCGGCGATCAGCGACCTGCCCGAAGCGGAATTCTCGAAGTGGCTCACGTCGGAGATCGGCGTGGCTGCCATTCCGGTCTCGGCGTTCTATCACGAGCCGCACGAGTCGGGCGTCGTGCGCTTCTGCTTCGCGAAGCAGGAAAGCACGCTCGCGTCCGCGCTCGAACGACTCGCCCGCCTGTAAGGCCCGCACGGGCGGCCGCACGCCGCCCTGCGGAAACCGCGCTTACGAACGCGCGACGCTCGTCGCTTCGATGTACGCCTTGCGCTCGGCGGCCACGCGCTGCGCGGCCGGACGCTCGGCAACCTGCTTCGCATGCGCCTTCCAGTCGATGCCGGCGTCGAGCAGGAAATCGCGCCCGAATATGGCCTTCGTCGCCATCCCGATGACCGGCAGATGGACCCACGCGGCGATGTCCGCGAGGCCGAACGAGCCGCCGAGAACATACGGCGAAAACTGCGTCATCTGCTTGAACGCATCGATCGCACGCGGCAGGCGCTTCTCGACGTGCGCCTTCATCCCGTCGCTGACCTTGCCGCCGAAAAACGCTTCGGTATAGACCTCGCGCGCCATCCATTCGAGATACAGCTCGAGCGTCTCGACCAGTTCGCGCACCTTCGCGGCCGCGAACGGGCTCGCCGGGAAAATGCCTTTCTCGGGATAGCGCGCCGCCAGGTATTCGATGATCACCTGCGACTCGAACAGCGCGCCTTCTTCGGTCTTCAGAAAGGGAATCTTGCCGAGCGGCGAATCGGCGAGCTGCGCCGCGTCGCTGATCGGCAAACCGCATACCGCTTCCTCGAACGGAATGTCGTGCTCGAGCAGGACGAACTTCACCTTGTTGTAGTAGTTGGACAACGGAATACCGCACAGCTGTAGCATCGGAGTCTCCTTCCTTGCTGAAGCGCAGCCGCAACGGTGCCGGCCGCATCGGGATTCATCGCGCTGAAAAGCACGTTCGTGCTAGTCTAAAGCAAGTTTTGCGTTCGTCACGACAACATTACATCCGCTGCGGCTGCAGCTCCGCCTGCCCGTGCAACACACCCGGCGCCGCAGCCCCGCCATCCGATGGAGACACACTCGCATGAGTGCTGAACTGCTGGCCTCGCGTCCGCCCGAGAGCGAATCGACGCTCGTCCTCACGCTATCCAATCCCGGCGCGCGCAACGCGCTGCATCCCGACATGTACGCGGCCGGCATCGAAGCGCTCGCCACCGCCGAGCGCGATCCGGCGATTCGCGCCGTCGTACTGACCGGGGCCGATCGCTTCTTCTGCGCAGGCGGCAACCTGAACCGGCTGCTCGAGAACCGCTCGAAAGACCCGTCCTACCAGGCCGACAGCATCGACCAGCTCGCCGCATGGGTCACGGCGATCCGCGCATCGACGAAACCGGTGATCGCGGCCGTCGAAGGCGCCGCGGCCGGCGCGGGCTTCTCGCTCGCGCTCGCGTGCGACCTGATCGTCGCCGCGCACGACGCGAAATTCGTGATGTCGTATGCGCGCGTGGGCCTCACGCCGGACGGCGGCGGTTCGTGGTTCCTCGCGCGCACACTGCCGCGCGCGATGGCAGCCGAGATCCTGTTCGAAGGCAAGCCGGTCACGGCCGAACGCCTGCATGCACTCGGCGTCGTCAACCGGCTCGCCGTGCCCGGCACGGCACTGAACGACGCGCTCGCCTGGGCCGACGCACTCGCCGGCATCTCGCCGAATGCGCTCACGCGCATCAAGTCGCTGCTCGACGACGCGACGGCGCAACCGCTCGATGCGCACCTCGGCACCGAGCGCGATCATTTCGTCGCCTCGCTGCATCATGCGGACGGCCTCGAAGGCATCACCGCCTTTCTCGAGAAGCGTCAGCCGCACTACAAACGCTGATCCGCCCCACCGCCCATCGCAACGACGCAACGCCGCCGCATCCGGACGATGGGGCGCGCAGCGTCGACAGCGACCTTCCGCTGCGGCTGCACGCACCCGTCTGCCCGCTCGTTCCGGTCGCCAGCAGCCCGCGTCGATCCATGCTCTAATGGCCGCCTGTCGCGGCGCTGCCGGCGCCGTTTTCGCGCATGCCACCAAGGAGTTGACGATGATCGACGTCTATAGCTGGGCGACCCCGAACGGCCACAAGGTGCACATCATGCTCGAGGAAACTGGCCTCGCGTATCGTGCCCATCCGGTCGATATCGGTGCAGGCGACCAGTTCCAGCCCGAGTTCCTGAAGATCAGCCCGAACAACAAGATCCCCGCGATCGTCGATCCGGACGGCCCCGGCGGCCGGCCGATCTCGCTGTTCGAATCGGGCGCGATCCTGATCTACCTCGCGGAGAAAACCGGCAAGTTCCTGCCGGCCGATCCGGCCGCGCGCTATGCGACGCTCGAATGGCTGATGTTCCAGATGGGCGGTGTCGGCCCGATGCTCGGGCAGGCGCACCACTTCCGCCTGTATGCACCGGAGAAGATCGAGTACGCGGTCAACCGCTACACGAACGAAGCGAAGCGTCTGTACAACGTGATGGAGAAGCGCCTCGGCGAATCCGAATATCTCGCAGACGACACGTACACGATCGCGGACATTGCGACGTTCCCGTGGACGCGCTCGTGGCAAAACCAGGGCATCGTGCTCGACGAATTGCCGAACGTGAAGCGCTGGCACGACGCGATCGCCGCGCGACCGGCCGTGCAACGCGGCGTCGAGGTACTCGCATCGATGCGCAAGCCGCTGCAGGACGACAAGGCACGCGAGGTGCTGTTCGGCGCAACGCAATACGCGAAGCACTGACACGCGCGTGACGCGCGGAGCGGCAGCCGTACCTGCCGCTCCGCCCTTCAGAAGTAGTGCAGCGTGATGAACTCCGCCGCGCATACCGGCCGCGGCGCGTCGGGATGCTCGACCTCGATCGACACCGACCACGTCACCTGTATGCCGCCCCGCGCGGCCTCGGCCGTTTCCTTCACCGCGAACAGCGCGCGCACGCGCGCACCGACCGGCACCGGCTTCAGAAACCGCACGCGGTTCAGCCCGTAGTTCACCCCCATCTTCTGCTCGAAGCGCATCGCGTCGGTCATCAACGCGGGAATCAGCGACAGCGTCAGGAACCCGTGCGCGATCGGCCCGCCGAATGGCGACTCGCGCCGCGCGCGTTCGGGATCGACGTGAATCCATTGATGATCGCCGGTCGCATCGGCAAAGCCGTCGACGCGCGGCTGGTCGATCTCGATCCAGTTGCTCGCGAGCGGCGCCGCACCGACTCGCGCCTGCAGCGCCTGCGCCGACGCGATCAGTGGCAAGGTCGCATCGGTCATGCGTTCGCCCGTCCCGGATGGCGCAGCCCGAAGAGCACCTTCGTGTGCACGCTGATCACCGTCTCGCCGGCTTCGTTCACGCCGACCCACTCCGTCGACACGATGCCGCGGTCGGGCTTGCTCTCCGACACGCGCTTGTCGTGGACCTTCTGGTACATCGTGATCGTGTCGCCGGCTCGCACCGGCTTGAGCCAGCGGATCGAGTCGATGCCCGGCGAACCCATGCTGGTCGAATCCGGCCCGAGCTTCTTGATGAGCAGGCTCATGAACACCGAGCACGTATGCCAGCCGCTCGCGACGAGCCCGCCGAAGTGCGATGCCTTCCCGGCTTCCTCGTCGAGATGGAACGGCTGCGGGTCATAGCGTTTCGCGAACGCCTTGATGTCGTCGGGCTCGAACGTGTAGCTGCCCACTTCGGTGGTGCTGCCGACCACCAGGTCTTCGTAACTGATACCCACTTGCAATTCTCCTTGTCTGGCGCGCTCGCGCGTCGCCGTCATGCCGCGTCGGCCTGCGCGAAATCGGACAGCGCCGCGATGCGGGCCAGATGATGATCGGTATCGCCGAGCGTCGTCTCGATGATCGTCAGCCGCTTGAACAAATGCGCGGCGGCGACCTCGTTGGTCACGCCCATGCCGCCGTGCAACTGGACGGCCTGCTGGCCGACGAAGCGCGCGGCCGCACCGACACGCGCCTTCGCGGCCGACACGGCCTTGCGCCGCGCGTCGGCGTCGCCGCTCGCGTAGCGCACCGCCGCCAGATAGGTCAGCGAACGCGCCTGCTCGGCGTGAATCAGCATGTCGACCATCCGGTGCTGCAACGCCTGGAAACGCGCGATCGGCACGCCGAACTGCTCGCGCGTCTTCGTGTATTCGACCGTCGCGCGATTCAGCTCGTCGAGCGCGCCGACTGCTTCCGCGCACAGCAGGAACGTCGCGTAATCGGCAATCTGCTCGAGCGCCGCCGCGTCGCGTGCACCGCCCGACAGCAGCCGGGCCGGCGTTTCGTCGAATTCGAGCGTCGCGGCACGCTGGCCGTCGATCGTCCGGTAGTCGGCCACCTTCGCGTTCGCTGCGTCGCGTTCGACGACGAAGAGGCCGATGCCGCCGCTGTCGACACGCGCCGGCACGATCCACGCGTGCGCCTGTGCGCCATGCTGGACGACCGACTTGGTACCGGTCAGCCGGTACGTGCCGCCCTGCTCGCGTGCGTGCGTGTCGAGTTCGTACAGGTCGTAGCGCGCGCGCGGTTCGTGGAATGCAACCGCGACACGCTTCTGCCCTTGCGCGACCGCCTCCAGCAGCGCGGCATCCTCGCCTGCGCCGGAGCCGGCAACGCGCAATGCCTCGACGCCGACCGCCGTGGCCCAGTACGGCTCGATCACGAGCGCTCGGCCCAGCTCCTGCATCACGACCAGCATGTCGACCGGGCCGCCGCCGAAGCCGCCCTGTGCGTCGGGCACGGGCAACGCGGTCAACCCCAGTTCGGTGAAGGCGCTCCACTGCGTGTCCGATACGCCCGCGTCGCTGCGCACGATCGCCTGGCGCGCTTCGAAGCCGTATTGCTCGCCGAGATAACGACGCAGCGCGTCCGTGAACTGCTGCTGCTCATCGGTAAAGCTGAAATCCATGGTTGTCTCCGTTGCCTGATCACAGCCCCAGAATCATCTGCGCGATGATGTTTTTCTGGATCTCGTTCGAGCCGCCGTAGATCGACGTCTTCCGGTAATTGAAGTAGTACGCGGCAAGCGGCGCCGCATCGTCGTCGCCCGCGATGCTGTGCTCGCGCTCGCCGTCGAGGAACGGCACGTCGAACGGTGCAGCGAGCGGGCCGATCGCTTCGACCATCAGTTCGGTCAGCGCCTGCTGCACCTCGGTGCCCTTGATCTTCAGCATCGATGCTTCGGGGCCGGGCCCCTTGCCGCTCGTCTCGCGACTGACGACGCGCAGCACCGTCACCTCGAGCGCCATCAGCTCGACTTCGAGCGCCGCGACCTTCGCGGCGAACACCGGATCGGCGAGCAACGGCTTGCCGTTCTTGCGGTGGTTCGACGCCACGCGCTTCAGGAACGCGAGTTCGCGCTTCGACGCGCCGACGCGCGCGATGCCGGTGCGTTCATGACCGAGCAGGTATTTCGCGTAGGTCCAGCCGCGGTTCTCGTCGCCGACGAGATTCTCGACCGGCACCTTCACGTCCTCGAAGAACACCTCGTTGACCTCGTGGTCTTCGTCGAGCATGACGATCGGGCGCACCGTGATGCCGGGCGTCTTCATGTCGATCAGCAGGAACGAGATGCCCTCCTGCTTCTTCGCGGCCGGATCGGTGCGCACGAGACAGAACATCATGTCCGCGTACTGGCCGAGCGTGGTCCAGGTCTTCTGGCCGTTGACGACGTAGTGGTCGCCGTGGCGCTCGGCGCGCGTGCGCAGCGACGCGAGATCGGAGCCGGAACCCGGCTCCGAGTAGCCCTGGCACCACCAGTCCGAGCCGTCGAGAATGCGCGGCAGGTAATGGCGCTTCTGCGCTTCGCTGCCGTATTTCATCAGTACCGGCGCGACCATCGATACGCCGAACGGCAGCACGGTCGGCGCACCGATCCGTGCGCACTCCTCGTCCCAGATGTGCCGCTGCGTCGCATTCCAGCCCGGGCCGCCGTATTCGACGGGCCAGGCAGGCGCGGACCAGCCGCGCTGGCCGAGAATCCGGTGCCAGCTCGCGAAATCCTCGCGGTCGAGTCGTTTGTGATCGAGTACTTTGGCGCGCAGTGCGTGAGGCAGGTTGGCCTCGAGCCAGGCGCGAACGTCAACGCGGAACGCGTCGTCGGCGGGGGAATAATCCAGATCCATGCGCAGTGTCTCCTGTCGACCGGAGTTCGCGCTTTAGCGGTTACTCCGGTCCCATGCAGACGCTCGCCGCGGTCGTTCAGCCGGGCAAGGACCCACTGCGTACGTCATTGCAGCGGTTCTTTCAGCGCGGCGGGAATCGGCAGCGGCATCACGTCGATGCCTTCTTCGGCCAGGGATTGCGCATCTTCAGGCGTCGTGACGCCACGAATGCTGCGCGCGGGCGCCTCGTTGTAATGGATGCGCCGCGCTTCCTCGGCGAAGCGCTCGCCCACGTTCTCGGTCTTCTCCAGCACCTCGCGCAGTGCGCGCATCACCTGCGCCTGCAGCGCACGCGGATCGGCCGGCTGGGCCTGCGACGCGCCCGACAGGTTCAGGCGCGGCGCCGACGGCAGACGGTTGACCTCGGTCGTCCCGCACACCGGACATTCGACCAGCTTGCGGGACAACTGCGCTTCGAATTCATCGGCGGAAGCGAACCAGCCTTCGAACCGATGACCGTGCGGGCACTGTAAATCGAGGACCTTCATGTTGAATCAGGGCGTGTGACGAGTGTAGCGCAAAATGCGGTTTTGTGAACGATCGTGCTAAATCCAGATCGTGCGACGCGAACGCGCCGCATCGAGGGATTGTAACGCCGCGCCCCACCCGCCGCTGACGCGACGCTCAGGGCGTCTGGATCGGCCCGAGCGGCCACGTGCCGGACAGCACCTTGTCGAGCCACATCGTGCCGATGATCGTCTTCACGTCCGAGATCTGGCCCGTGCGCACCCATTCCTGCAGGTCGGCCAGCGTCGCGGTGAAGGTTTCGAGGAATTCGCCCTCGTCGAGCTTGCGCTCGCCGGCCGTCAGCCCGCGCGCAAGGTACAGGTCGATGAATTCGGTCGAGTAGGAAATGATCGGGTGAATGCGGGCCAAAAACACGTACTCGCGTGCCGTGTAACCCGTTTCCTCGCGCAGTTCGCGCACCGCGCATGCGAGTGCGCCTTCGTTCGGATCGAGCTTGCCGGCCGGGAATTCGGCCATCACCTTGCCGATCGGATAGCGAAACTGGCTTTCCATCAGCACGCGGCCGTCGTCGAACAGCGGGATCACCATCACCGCGCCCGGGTGCTGGACGTATTCGCGCACGGCCTTCTTGCCGTCCGGCAGACGGACGGTATCGCGCTTGAGCTTGAGGAACGCGCCTTCGAAAATCGCCTCGCTCTCGAGGCAGGTTTCGGTCAATGCGGCGTCGTGATTGGGTAGTTCGGCCATCGGCGGCTCCAAAATTGAGCGCGACGGCCAAGGGCCTGTCCGCGCTAATAACGAGCTTGCGCTGGCCGCCAGAAGGGCCGAGCGCAAGGATTGCGACGAAGCGGATACTCGACGTATTCGCAAGGAGCATGACGCCGCGATCGGCCCTTCTGGCGGCCAGCCCCGCGAATGATTTTTCCCAATCAGGGGAACGCGCCTTGCCGGCCGCCCTGCGGCGTCGATCGTCGCTTGTTTGGCGCGGCCAAACGGCGCTCACCACTCCTTGCATTGCAGCCGGCAAGGCGCATTCGCAAGCTCGTTATTAGCGCGAACAGGCCCTTGTCAGCGTCGTTTGACGAGATACTGGAACGTGAAGCCGGGGAACGCGAACACGATGAAGAGACTGAACGTGATCGCGTAAAACTGCCAGCCCTGTTCGAAGCGGTTGCCGGCGCGCGACTCGAGCCAGAAGCCGAGCGCACCGACGATGAAGTACAGCACGATCAGCTCGCCGATCCGCACCCACGCGCTCTTCTTCGCCGCGCCGAACGGCACGACGGCGAAGAGGCGTTGGTTCACGAACGGCAGGTTGGCGCACACGAGCGCCAACAGCACGATAAACCAGCCGGCTGCCGACATTACAGCGGCAACGTGTTACGGATTGCCTGCAGGCAGGCCGTCAGCAGCGGGCTCGGGATCAGGCCGAGCACGACGACCGCCAGGCCGTTCAGCACGAGAATCGTGCGCTTGCAGAAGTCACCCGAGATCGGCGTCGCATCCTGCGGCGCATCGAAGTACATCAGCTTCACGATGCGCAGGTAGTAGAACGCGCCGAACAGCGACGTGATCACGGCCAGCACGGCCAGCCACGTCAGGCCCGCGTTGACGGTAGCCTCGAGCACGGCCAGCTTCGCGTAGAAGCCGACGGTCGGCGGGATGCCGGCCAGCGAGAACATCATGACCATCATCACGAACGCGAACACCGGGCTGCGCTTGTTGAGGCCCTTGAAGTCGTCGATCGTTTCCGCTTCGAAATCGCGGCGTGCGAGCAGCATCACCACGCCGAACGAGCCGAGCGTCGTGATCAGGTAGACGATCGCGTAGAACATCGCCGAGCTGTAGGCGTTCGCCGGTGCCGACGCGTCGCCCTTCACGATGCCCGCGAGCAGGCCGAGCAGCACGAAGCCCATGTTCGAGATCGCCGAGTACGCGAGCATCCGCTTGATGTTGCGCTGGACGATACCGGTGATGTTACCGACGATCAGCGACAGCGCAGCGAGGATCACGAGCGCGGTCTGCCAGTTCTGTGCGAGCGGCAGCAGGCCCATCACCAGGAAGCGCAGGCCCCACGCGAACGCGGCAACCTTCGGACCGCCGCCGACGAACAGCGTCATCGCGGTCGGTGCGCCCTGGTAGACGTCCGGCACCCACATGTGGAACGGCACGGCGCCGAGCTTGAACGCGATACCGGCGACGATGAAGATCACGCCGAACATCAGCACGGCTGCGTCGGTATTGCCGCCGACTGCCTTGTACACCTCGCCCAGCTCGAGCGAGCCGGTCGCGCCGTAGAGCATCGAGATGCCGTACAGCACGAAGCCCGACGCGAGCGCGCCCAGCACGTAGTACTTCATCGCTGCTTCGCTCGACTGCGCGGCGTCCTGGCGCAGCGCGATGACCGCGTACAGCGACAGCGACATCAGTTCGAGACCGAGGTACAGCGTCAGGAAGTTGTTGCCCGACACCATGACCAGCTGACCGAGCAGCGAGAACATGCCGAGCAGGAACACGTCGCCGCGGAACATGTCGCGATCTTCGAGGTACTTGCGCGAGTAGACGAGCGAGACCGCGAAGCCGAACGACACGACCGCCTTCATCGTGCTCGCGAACGAGTCGACGACGATCATCTTCGAGAAGAAGTAGTACTGATGCGGGTCGAGCGCCTGCACCGAGAACCACACGCCGGCGACGACCGACGAAACGACCGCGATCAGATAGGTCAGGCGGCGGCCGGAAGCACCGGTAAAGGTATCGTTCAGCCATGCGACGACGATGGCGGCCATCACCAGCGCGTCAGGCAACAGGACATTCATAGGAGCGTTCATGATCTTGAGTTCCTCCGCTCGCGATTACTGGGCCAGCGGCAGCTTCGACTGCGCGACGTGGGAGAGGAGGTTTTCCACGGAAACGTGCATCACGTCGGTGAAAGGCTTCGGATACAGGCCCATCAGCATCGTGAACGCGGCAAGCACGGCCAGCATCAGGAATTCGCGACGGCCGATGTCCTTCAGCTTGGCAACGTGATCGTTCGCCACCGCGCCGAAGTACACGCGCTTGTACATCCACAACGTGTAAGCCGCGCCGAGGATCAGCGTGAACGCCGCGCCGAAGGCGATCCAGAAGTTGTACTGGACGGCCGCGAGAATCACCATGAACTCGCCGACGAAACCCGAGGTACCCGGAAGGCCGCAGTTGGCCATCGAGAACAGCATCGCGAACGCCGCGAACTTCGGCATCACGTTGACGACGCCACCGTAATCGGCGATCTGGCGCGAGTGCACGCGGTCGTACAGCACGCCGATGCAGAGGAACATCGCGCCCGACACGAAGCCGTGCGAGATCATCTGGATGATCGCGCCTTCGACGCCGAGCTGGTTGAAGATGAAGAAACCCAGCGTGACGAAGCCCATGTGCGCGATCGACGAATACGCGACCAGCTTCTTCATGTCGGACTGCACCATCGCGACGAGGCCGATGTAGATCACCGCGATCAGCGACAGCGTGATCACGACCGGTGCCAGGAAGTGGCTCGCGTCAGGCGTGATCGGCAGCGAGAAGCGCAGGAAACCGTACGCGCCGAGCTTCAGCATGATCGCGGCCAGCACGACCGAGCCGCCCGTCGGCGCTTCCACGTGCGCGTCCGGCAACCACGTGTGCACCGGCCACATCGGCACCTTCACCGCGAAGGCGAGGAAGAATGCGATGAACAGCAGGATCTGCGGCGTCATCGCGATCTTCGCGTTCTGCCACGTCGCGAGGTCGAACGAGTGCGTTTCCGTGTACAGGTAGATCAGCGCGACCAGCATCAGCAGCGAGCCGGCCAGCGTGTACAGGAAGAACTTGAACGCCGCATACACGCGGTTCGGGCCACCCCACACGCCGATGATGATGTACATCGGGATCAGGGTCGCTTCGAAGAACACGTAGAACAGCAGGCCGTCGGCCGACGAGAACACGCCGATCATGATCCCGGACAGGATCAGGAAGGCCGCGAGGTATTGCGCGACGTTCTCGGTGATCACCTCCCACGCGGCGATCACGACGATCACCGTGATCAGCGCGGTCAGCACGACGAACCACATCGAGATGCCGTCGACGCCGAGGTGATACGCGATGTCGAAACGTTCGATCCAGGTCGACTTCTCGACGAACTGCAGCGCAGCCGTGCTCGAGTCGAAGCCCGTGATCAGCGGGATCGTGACCGCAAGACCGAGCAGCGAGCCGATCAGCGCGACCCAGCGGGCCGTCCCCGGATTTTTGTCGTTACCCACCGCAAGCACGAGGAGGCCGAAAACGATCGGCAGCCAGATCGCGGTACTGAGAATCGGAAAAGCGTGCATTAGTTGTCCCCCGCCTTATTTGCCGCCGAGCGTTACAAACAGGGTCAGGAGCCCCAGCATGCCGATGATCATGGCGAACGCGTAGTGATAGATGTAACCGGATTGGAGGAAGCGGATCACGCCGGCGAACCAGCCGATGAACCGGGCGCTGCCGTTGACGAGGCCGTCGATCACGACGACGTCGCCTTCCTTCCACAGGCCGCGGCCGATCGCCACCGAACCACGGGCGAACACCACTTCGTTGATCTTGTCCATGTAGTACTTGTTGTCCAGCAGCGTGTAGATCGGGCCGAACGCGCGGCGGATCGACGCCGGCAGTTCCGGACGCTTCAGGTACAGGAACCAGGCGACGACGACACCGGCGAGCGCGAGCCAGACCGGCAAGCCCGACACCGAGTGCAGGCCCATGCCCACCCAGCCGTGGAACTCTTCGGCCATCTCGGCCAGCGCCGGATGGTTTTCGCCGATGAAGATCACCTTGTCGAACGCGACGCCGTGCTGGAAGAAATCGCCGAACAGCATCGGGCTGATCGCGAACGCACCGATGATCACCGACGGGATCGCCAGCAGGACCAGCGGCACCCACACGACCCACGGGGTCTCGTGCGGCTCGTGCGCGTGGTCGTCATGACCGTGGCCATGGCCGTGGTCGTCGTGGCCGTGTGCGGCCGCCATGCCCATCGGCGATTCCGGATGCTTCGGCTTGCGGAACCGCTCTTCGCCGTGGAACACCAGGAAGTACATGCGGAACGAATACAGCGCCGTGACGAACACGCTCGCGACGACCGCGAAGTACGCGAAGCCCGAACCCGGCAGGTGCGACAGCTTCACCGCGTCGATGATCGAGTCCTTCGAGTAGAAGCCCGAGAAGAACGGCGTACCGATCAGCGCCAGCGAACCGACGAGCGACGTGATCCACGTGATCGGCATGTACTTGCGCAGGCCGCCCATGTTGCGCATGTCCTGGTCGTGGTGCATGCCCATGATGACCGAGCCGGCGCCAAGGAACAGCAGCGCCTTGAAGAACGCGTGCGTCATCAGGTGGAACACGGCGACCGGGTAAGCGGACACGCCGAGCGCGACGGTCATGTAGCCGAGCTGCGACAGCGTCGAGTACGCGACCACGCGCTTGATGTCGTTCTGGACGATGCCGAGGAAGCCCATGAAGAGCGCCGTGATCGCGCCGATCACCGTGATGAACGACAGCGCGGTGTCCGACAGCTCGAACAGCGGCGACATGCGCGACACCATGAAGATACCGGCCGTCACCATCGTCGCCGCGTGAATCAGCGCCGAGATCGGGGTCGGGCCTTCCATCGAGTCCGGCAGCCACACGTGCAGCGGGAACTGCGCCGACTTGCCCATCGCGCCGATGAACAGGCAGATACAGGCAACCGTCAGCAGGCCCCAGTCGGTACCCGGGAAGTGCAGGCTGGCGAGTTCCGCGCGCTTCGCGAACACTTCGCCGTAGTTCATCGAGCCGGCGAACGCGAGCAGCAGGCCGATGCCGAGCAGGAAGCCGAAGTCGCCCACGCGGTTCACGAGGAACGCCTTCATGTTCGCGTAGATCGCGCTCTCACGCGTGAAGTAGAAGCCGATCAGCAGGTACGACACCAGACCCACCGCTTCCCAGCCGAAGAACAGCTGCAGGAAGTTGTTGCTCATCACGAGCATCAGCATCGAGAACGTGAACAGCGAGATGTACGAGAAGAAGCGCTGGTAGCCGTCTTCTTCCGCCATGTAGCCGATCGTGTACACGTGCACCATCAGCGAGACGAAGGTCACGACGACCATCATCATCGCGGTCAGCGAATCGACGAGGAAGCCGACTTCGAGTTTCAGCGAACCGACGTTCATCCATTCGTAGACGGTCGCGTTGAAGCTTGCGCCGCCCATCACGTCGAAGAAGACTTTCGCCGACAGGAGGAACGCGATCATTACGCCGAGGATCGTGATCCGGTGTGCGCCCTTGCGCCCGACTGCGTTCCCGAACAGCCCCGCAATCAGCGAGCCGGCCAGCGGAGCGAGCGGAATCGCCAGCAGCAGGTTTTCATTGAGTGTCGTTGACATAACAGCGTTGCCTGAAATTAACCTTTGAGCTGATCGAGATCCTCGACATTGATCGTGTCGAGCTTACGGAACAGGGTCACCAGAATCGCGAGACCGATCGCGGCTTCCGCTGCGGCGACCGTCAGCACGAAGAACACGAAGATCTGGCCGTGCACATCGCCGAGGTAATGCGAGAACGCGACGAAATTGGTATTCACCGCCAGCAGCATCAGTTCGATCGACATCAGGATGATGATGATGTTGCGGCGGTTCAGGAAGATCCCGACGATCGCGATCGCAAACAGGATCGCGCCGAGCACGAGGTAGTGAGCAAGAGTCAGCATGATTTTCTTTTCCTCCGCTTAGCCGTTGGTGCCCGAACCGGCTTCGCTCTGCGCCGCTTCCGGCTGCGGCTTTTCCGCTTCCATCTTCACGAGGCGCACGCGGTCGTTGCGTTGCACCTTGACCTGATCCGACACGCGCTGGCGCTTGCTGTCCTTGCCCTTGCGCTCGGTCAGCCCGATCGCGGCAATGATCGCGACCAGCAGCACGAGGCCGGCGATTTCAAACGCGAAGATGTAGTCGGTGTAGATCACCTTGCCGATCAGGCGCGTGTTCGACCAGTTGGCCATCTCGCCCGTCGCCATCGCGTGCACCGTGTGCGTGTCGCCGTAGCCGCGCCACAGGATCAGCGCGGTCTCGATCACGATGATCGCGCCCACCACGGTCGCCATCGGTACGAAGCGCTTGAAGTCGCGGCGCAGGTAGTCGATGTTGATGTCCAGCATCATCACGACGAACAGGAACAGCACCATCACGGCGCCCACGTAGACCAGCACCAGCAGGATCGCGAGGAACTCCGCTTCCAGCAGCATCCAGATCGCGGCGGCGTTGAAGAACGCCAGCACAAGGAAAAGCGCAGACGCCACCGGGTTGCGCGAAGTGATCACCTTCAGCCCTGATACCACCAGGAGCAGCGCGAAGATGTAGAACAGTACGGTCGTGAATTCCATGATTACCGGTTCATCGTTAGGCCATAGTCAGGCGCGGCTTGCGGGACGCTCTCGCGTGCCGCACCCGTCGCGGCGGCTCGGCCCGTGCTTCGGGCCGGCACTGCAAACACAATCAACGATACGGCGCGTCGGCGGCCTTCGCCGCGGCGATGTCCTTCTCGTAGCGATCGCCCACCGCGAGCAGCATTTCCTTCGTGAAATACAGGTCGCCGCGCTTCTCGCCGTGGTACTCGAGAATCTGCGTCTCGACGATCGAATCGACCGGGCAGCTCTCTTCGCAGAAACCGCAGAAGATGCACTTCGTCAGGTCGATGTCGTAGCGCGTCGTGCGGCGCGTGTTGTCCGCGCGCGTTTCCGATTCGATCGTGATCGCCATGGCGGGGCACACGGCCTCGCACAGCTTGCACGCGATGCAGCGCTCCTCGCCGTTTTCATAGCGGCGCAGTGCATGCAGCCCGCGAAAACGCGGCGAGATCGGGGTCTTCTCTTCCGGGAACTGCACGGTGACCTTGCGCTTGAACGTATAACGACCGGTCAGCGCGAGTCCTTTCAGCAGCTCGGTCAGGAAGAAAGTCTTAAAGAAGTGTTGGATAGCCGTCATGATTTCGTCCTTACTTCACCCAGATGTTCAGCGGCGACATCATCCAGAAGCCGACCACGATCACCCAGATCACGGTGACGGGGAGGAACACCTTCCAGCCCAGACGCATGATCTGGTCGTAACGGTAGCGCGGGAACGTCGCGCGGACCCAGATGAACACCGACAGCAGCGCGAAGACCTTCAGCACCAGCCAGAAGATGCCCGGGATGAACGACAGGAATTCAAACGGTGCATCCCAGCCGCCGAGGAACAGCGTCGCAGCCAGCGCCGAGATCACGATCATGTTGATGTACTCGGCGAGGAAGAACAGCGCGAACGCCATACCCGAGTAATCGATCATGTGACCCGCGACGATCTCCGACTCCCCTTCCACCACGTCGAACGGGTGGCGGTTCGTTTCGGCGATGCCCGAGATGAAGTACACGACGAACGCCGGCAGCAGCGGCAGCCAGTTCCACGACAGGAAGTTCACGCCGTGGCCCGCGAAGAAGCCGTGCTGTTGCGAACCGACGATTTCCGACAGGTTCAGGCTGCCGGCCGTCATCAGCACCAGCACCAGCGCGAAGCCCATCGAGATTTCGTACGACACCATCTGTGCCGCCGCGCGCATCGCGCCGAGGAATGCGTACTTCGAGTTCGATGCCCAGCCCGCGAGAATCACCGCGTACACGCCGATCGACGAGATCGCCATCGCGTACAGCAGGCCCGCGTTCACGTTCGCGAGGACCGCTTCGGCCTGGAACGGGATCACGGCCCACACGGCGAACGCCGGCACGACGGTCATCACCGGCGCAATCAGGTACAGCCAGCGGCTGGCGGCGCTCGGCTGAATGACTTCCTTCAGCAGCAGCTTCAGCACGTCGGCGATCGGCTGCAGCAGGCCGCCGGGGCCGACGCGGTTCGGGCCGAGACGCACGTGCATCCAGCCGATCAGCTTGCGCTCCCACAGAATCAGGTACGCGACGCACAGCAGGATGACGACGGAGACGACGAGGATGCGCACGACTGCCCACACCGTCGGCCATGCGAAGCCGAGAAGCTCGGCCCCGCCCGCGTTGATCGTATCGAACAAGCTCATTTACGCCTTCTCCACCACCAGTTCACCGGACAGGCTGCCGAGCGCTGCGCCGGCAGGCGTCGCCGCCGACACGCGAACGACCGTCTCCGCAAGATTCGCGTCGCGCACGGCCGGCAACTGCACCGCACGCTCGCCCTGGCGCACGCGCACGGCGTCGCCTTCCTTCAAGCCCAGCTTGTCGAACAGCGCGGCCGGCAGGGCTGCGGCATTCGCCGCCTTCGCAGCGGTCGTCAGGTGCAGCGCACCTGCACGGCGCACGAGCGCGTCGGCGTGATAGATCGGCACATCGGCCAGGCGCTCGAAGCCGCCGTTCGCGGCATTCGCCGCGGCACGCACCGGGGCGACCGACGTCTGGTTCGACAGGCGGCCTGCAACGCCGGCGTCGCCGAGCGCGGCGAGACGCACTTCTTCCGAGGTCTCGTATTCGAAGTTCGGCAGGCCCAGCAGGCTGCCGAGCACGCGCAGCACCTTCCAGCCCGGACGCGTGTCGCCGAGCGGGCGCACGACGCCGTTGAAGCTCTGCACGGTGCCTTCGGCGTTGACGTACGTACCGGCCGTTTCCGTGAACGGCGCAACCGGCAGCAGCACGTCGGCGTAGTCGAAGCCGTGCTTGAACGGCGACATCACGACGACCATTTCCGCCTGGTTCAGCGCAGCCAGGGCCTGTGCCGGATCGGCGGTATCGAATTCCGGTTCGACGTTCAGCAGCACATAGCCCTTGCGCGGCTGCGCGAACACTTCGCGTGCGTTCAGGCCGCCTTCGCCCGGCAGTGCGCCGACGACGTGCGCGCCTACCGTGTTCGCCGCTTCCGTCAGGAAGCCGAACGTGGCGCCGGTGTTGTCGGCGATCCACTTGGCGACGGCATGCAGCTTCGCGAATGCCGGATGGCGGACCGCGACGTTGCCGAGCAGCACCGCGCGGCGTTCGCCGTTCGACAGCGACTGCGCGACAGCCTGCGCGGCCGGCGATGCGGTGACGCCTGCCAGTGCGTCGGGCAGCGCGACGCCGCGCAGCTGCGCGACGGCCGCGGCGATGCCGGCGAGTTCGTCGAGCCATGCGGACGGTGCAGCGACGATGCGCTGCGCGGTCGGGATCAGTGCGTCGTCACCGGTCGCGTGCAAGAAGTGCAGCTTCGCGCCGTTCTTCGCAGCCTGACGCAGGCGCGACGCAAACAGCGGGTGGTCGCGACGCAGGAACGAACCGACGACGAACGCGGCGTCCACGTTCGACAGGTCGGCGATCGGCATGCCGAGCCACGGTGCGCCCTGGACCGGCGCCGAGAAATCCTGCTGACGCAGACGGAAGTCGACGTTCGGCGTCTTCAGCTCATTGGCGAGCTGCTTCACGAGGAACAGCTCTTCAGCGGTGCTGTGCGCGCTCGCGAGCATCGCCAGCGCGTTCGCGCCGTGATCCGCGGCGATGCCCTTCAGGCCCTTCGCGACGTATTCGAGCGCGGTCTGCCAGTCGGTTTCGATCCACTGGCCGCCCTGCTTCAGCATCGGCTTCGTCAGGCGCTCGTCGCTGTTGAGGCCTTCATACGAGAAGCGGTCCTTGTCCGAGATCCAGCATTCGTTGATCGCTTCGTTCTCGAACGGCAGCACGCGCATCACGCGGTTGTTCTTCACCTGCACGACGAGGTTCGCGCCGACGGAATCGTGCGGGCTCACCGACTTGCGGCGCGACAGTTCCCACGTCCGGGCGCTGTAGCGGAACGGCTTGCTGGTCAGCGCGCCGACCGGGCACAGGTCGATCATGTTGCCCGACATTTCGGAATCGACCGTCTTGCCGACGAACGTCGTGATTTCCGAGTGCTCGCCGCGGCCCAGCATGCCGAACTCCATCACGCCGGCGATTTCCTGGCCGAAGCGGACGCAGCGCGTGCAGTGGATGCAACGCGACATTTCTTCCATCGAAATCAGCGGGCCCACGTTCTTGTGGAACACCACGCGCTTTTCTTCCGAGTAGCGCGACGACGACTTGCCGTAGCCGACCGCCAGATCCTGCAGCTGGCATTCGCCGCCCTGATCGCAGATCGGGCAATCGAGCGGGTGATTGATGAGGAGGAATTCCATCACCGACTGCTGCGCCTTCACGGCCTTGTCGGACTGCGTGTGGACGATCATGCCGGCCGACACGGGGGTCGCGCAGGCAGGCACGGCCTTCGGCATCTTCTCGACTTCGACGAGACACATCCGGCAGTTGGCCGCAACCGACAGTTTCTTGTGATAGCAGAAGTGAGGAATGTACGTATCCGCCTTGTGCGCAGCCTGGATCACCATGCTGCCTTCGGGCACCTCGACCTTCTTGCCGTCTATTTCAAGTTCAACCATGATGGTGAATGGTCCTTAACCTATTTCCGCCCGTTCGCGCCTTCGCCCGACCGTGCGCTCAAATTCCGCAACCGGGTTCGCTTCAGGCCGCCGCCGCGTGCGCGTGGCCGCCGACCATGCAGTGCTTGTGCTCGACGTGGTACGCGAATTCGTCCCAGTAGTGCTTGAGCATCCCGCGTACCGGCATCGCCGCCGCATCGCCGAGTGCACAGATCGTACGGCCCATGATGTTCTCGGCAACCGAGTTCAGCAGGTCCAGATCTTCCTGGCGCCCTTCGCCGTGCTCGATACGATTCACGACGCGATACAGCCAGCCGGTGCCTTCGCGGCACGGCGTGCACTGACCGCACGATTCCTCGTAATAGAAGTACGACAGGCGCAGCAGCGAGCGCACCATGCAACGCGTCTCATCCATCACGATCACCGCGCCGGAGCCGAGCATCGAGCCGGCCTTCGCGATCGAATCGTAGTCGAGATCCGTCTGCATCATGATGTCGCCCGGGATCACCGGCGCCGACGAACCGCCCGGGATCACGGCCTTGATCTTCTTGCCGCCGCGCATCCCGCCGGCGAGCTCCATCAGCGTCGCGAACGGCGTGCCGAGCGGCACTTCGTAGTTGCCCGGACGCTCGACGTCGCCCGATACCGAGAAAATCTTCGTGCCGCCGTTGTTCGGCTTGCCGATCTCGAGGTAATTCTGCGGCCCGATGGACAGCAGGAACGGCACCGCGGCGAACGTCTCGGTGTTGTTGATCGTGGTCGGCTTGCCGTACACGCCGAAGCTCGCCGGGAACGGCGGCTTGAAGCGCGGCTGGCCCTTCTTGCCTTCGAGCGACTCGAGCAGCGCCGTTTCCTCGCCGCAGATGTACGCGCCGTAACCGTGGTGCGCGTGCAGCTGGAACGAGAATTCCGAGCCCATGATGTTGTCGCCGAGGAACCCGGCTGCGCGCGCTTCATCGAGCGCGGCTTCGAAGCGTCGATACACTTCGAAGATTTCGCCGTGGATGTAGTTGTAGCCGACGGTGATGCCCATCGCGTACGCGCCGATGGCCATGCCTTCGATCAACGCGTGCGGGTTCCAGCGCAGGATGTCGCGATCCTTGAACGTGCCCGGCTCGCCTTCGTCCGAGTTGCAGACGAGGTACTTCTGCCCCGGGAACTGGCGCGGCATGAAGCTCCACTTCAGGCCGGTCGGGAAGCCCGCACCGCCCCGGCCACGCAGGCCCGACGCCTTCACGTCGGCGATCACCTGCTCGGGCGGAATCTTTTCTTCGAGAATGCGGCGCAGCTGCTTGTAGCCGCCGCGCGCAACGTAATCTTCGAGATGCCAGTTCTCGCCGTTCAGACCAGCGAGGATCAGCGGTTTGATGTGACGGTCGTGGAGGGACGTCATTTCGAGAGCTCCTCAAGCAGCTGGTCGATCTTCTCGCGGCTCATGAAGCTGCACATTCTGTGATTGTTCACCAGCAGCACCGGCGCATCGCCGCACGAGCCCATGCATTCGCCTTCCTTCAGCGTGAACTTGCCGTCGGGCGTGGTCTCGCCGAAGCCGATGCCGAGCTTCTGTTTCAGGTAGTCGGCAGTCGCTTCCGCGCCACCGTGCGGGCCAAGCTGGCACGGCAGGTTCGTACAGAGCGTGATCTTGTGCTTGCCGACCGGGTTGAGCTCGTACATCGTGTAGAACGTCGCGACTTCCTGCACGGCAACGGCCGGCATGCCGAGATAGTCCGCGACGAACTGCATCAGTTCGGGCGACAGCCAGCCGTGCTCTTCCTGAGCAACGGCCAACGCCGACATCACGGCGGACTGTTTCTGATCGGCGGGATACTTCGTCAACGCTCGATCGATTTCCTTCAGGCCTTCAGCTGAGATCATTTTCAGACACGACTCTTTCAATTCCTACCGAACGAACAACCTGCCGCACACTGGGGTGCATGGACGGCAGACCTGGCGCTCACTCTGTTGACAGCTTGCGAAGCCGCGCCGGTTCAGCGCGCATCGCGTGTGATTGACTGCTCACCGCCCGCTCGCGCGGGCGGCGCAACCATTAGCGATCGATCTCGCCGAACACGATGTCCTGCGTACCGATGATCGTGACGGCGTCGGCGATCATGTGACCGCGCGCCATTTCGTCGAGGGACGCCAGGTGAGCGAAACCCGGTGCGCGAATCTTGAGGCGATACGGCTTGTTGGCACCGTCCGACACGAGGTAGATGCCGAACTCGCCTTTCGGATGCTCGACCGCCGCGTACGCTTCGCCTTCCGGCACATGGAAACCTTCGGTGAAGAGCTTGAAGTGGTGAATCAAGTCTTCCATGTTGGTCTTCATGCCGACGCGCGACGGCGGGGCAACCTTGTGATTGTCCGTCATCACCGGGCCCTGATTCTTGCGGAGCCACTCAATACACTGTTTCGCGATGCGGATCGACTGGCGCATTTCTTCGACGCGCACCAGATAGCGGTCGTAGCAATCGCCGTTCACGCCGACCGGCACGTCGAAATCCATGCGATCGTACACTTCGTACGGCTGCTTCTTGCGCAGATCCCATGCGATACCCGAGCCGCGCAGCATCGGGCCCGTCAGGCCCATCTGCAGCGCACGTTCGGGGCTGACCACGCCGATCCCGACCAGACGCTGTTTCCAGATCCGGTTGTCGGTGAGCAGCGTTTCGTATTCGTCGACGCACTTCGGGAAGCGCGTGAAGAAGTCGTCGATGAAGTCGAGCACCGAGCCGCTGCGCGCTTCGTTCATCTTCGCGAGCGCCTTCTCGTTGCGAATCTTCGACGCCTTGTATTGCGGCATTGCGTCAGGCAGGTCGCGGTAGACGCCGCCCGGACGGTAGTACGCGGCGTGCATCCGGGCGCCGGACACCGCTTCGTACACGTCCATCAGGTCTTCGCGTTCGCGGAAGGCGTACAGGAACACCGCCATCGCGCCGACGTCGAGTGCGTGCGCGCCGATCCACATCAGGTGGTTCAGCACGCGCGTGATCTCGTCGAACAGCACGCGGATGTACTGCGCGCGCTCGGGCACTTCGATGCCGAGCAGCTTCTCGATCGCAAGCACGTAGCCGTGCTCGTTGACCATCATCGACACGTAGTCGAGACGATCCATGTAGGGCACGGACTGGATGAACGTTTTGGATTCCGCGAGCTTTTCCGTCGCGCGGTGCAGCAGGCCGATGTGCGGATCGGCACGCTGGATGACTTCGCCGTCGAGCTCGAGCACGAGGCGCAGCACGCCGTGCGCTGCCGGGTGCTGCGGGCCGAAGTTGAGCGTGTAGTTCTTGATTTCTGCCATGACGCCCCCTTAATGTTTCAGACCGCCATAGCGATCCTCGCGGATCACGCGCGGCGTGATTTCGCGCGGCTCGATCGTCACCGGCTGGTACACCACCCGCTTCTCTTCCGGGTCGTAACGCATTTCGACGTAGCCCGACACCGGGAAGTCCTTGCGGAACGGGTGGCCGATGAAGCCGTAGTCGGTGAGGATGCGGCGCAGGTCGGGGTGGCCTTCGAACACGATGCCGTACAGGTCGAACGCTTCGCGCTCGTACCAGTTCGCGGAGGTCCAGATGTCGACCAGCGATGCAACGATCGGCAGGTCGTCGTCCGGCGCGAATGCGCGCAGGCGCAGACGCCAGTTGTTCGTGACCGACAGCAGATGCGACACGGCCGCGAAGCGCGGGCCGTCGTAGGCACCGTCGCCGAAGGTCTGGTAGTCGACGCCGCAGAGATCGAGCAGCTGCTCGAAGCGGAGCTTCGGATCGTCGCGCAGCGTCTTTGCGACTTCGAGGTAATCGCTCGCCTTCACGACGAGCGTCAGTTCACCGATTGCTTCGGTGAGGCTCACCACGCGCGCGCCGAGCGCGGCTTCGAGGTTTGCCTTGAGGGTCTCGATTTTGCTTGCCATATTGAGGGGACGCTCGGGGCTTTATTGACGGGCGATGGTATTGGTGCGGCGGATCTTCGCCTGAAGCTGGATCACGCCATAGACCAGCGCCTCGGCCGTGGGCGGACAGCCCGGCACGTAGACGTCGACCGGCACGATCCGGTCGCAGCCGCGGACCACCGAGTACGAGTAGTGGTAGTAGCCACCGCCGTTCGCGCACGACCCCATCGAGATCACCCAGCGCGGCTCGGCCATCTGGTCGTACACGCGGCGCAGCGCGGGCGCCATCTTGTTGCACAGCGTGCCGGCGACGATCATCACGTCCGACTGACGCGGACTCGGACGAAACACGACGCCGAACCGGTCCAGGTCATAACGGGCCGCGCCCGCATGCATCATCTCGACGGCACAACACGCGAGCCCGAACGTCATCGGCCACAGCGAGCCGGTACGCGTCCAGTTGATCAGCTTGTCAGCCGTCGTGGTGACAAACCCTTCCTTCAAGACCCCTTCGATACTCATTTGCTTTCCACTCCAGACGAGCGACCGAGCGTGGCCGCCCATGCAAACCGGCGATTAACCCATCACTCCCAGTCGAGCCCGCCCTTCTTCCAGATATAGGCAAAGCCCAGCAGGAATTCGAGCAGAAAAATCATCATTGCGATGAAACCCGGCCAGCCGATGTCCCGGAGCGCGACGCCCCACGGAAACAGGAATGCGGTTTCGAGATCGAAGATGATGAACAGGATGGCGACGAGGTAATACCGGACGTCGAATTTCATCCGGGCGTCTTCAAAGGCTTCGAAGCCGCACTCGTACGGTGCGTTCTTCTCGACGTCCGGCTTGTTGGGACCAAGGAGCTTGCCGATGCTGACCAGCGCTATACCTAAACCAGTGCCCACGAGGAGGAACAACAAGACGGGGTAATAGGCTGCGAGGTTCAAGGCAATCCTCTATCGGTTGGTTCTGAGCGTCCGGAGAATACCACTATCCGGCGGAAGGGATCATTTCGGAGTGCAGGCGATCGCAAGACAACCGCAAGCACACCCCAGAAATGAAAAATGCCAGCCACTAGAAGCGGCTGGCATTGAGTAACTTTGGTGCCGACGGCGAGACTCGAACTCGCACAGCTTTCGCCACTACCCCCTCAAGATAGCGTGTCTACCAATTTCACCACGTCGGCACTGCATGCAACTCGGGTTGTGTTGCTTGTTTCCCGCGAATCGCTTCAAGAATTAAATTCTAACCCGAGTTCCAGATTTGTTCAACGCACAAACGCGAAAAATTTAACTTTTTATTTCGGGACGTCCTGGCCCGGCGCGCTCGCAGCCGAGCCCGCAGCGGCACCGGATGCCGCGACAGCCGGTGCCGATGCTGCAGGCGCCGATGCCGGTGCGGTCGCTGCCGCGCCGAGCACGCCGGCCGACGGCGTCGACTTGTACGAACCGAGGTAGGTCAGCGCGAGCGTCGCGACGAAGAAGATCGTCGCGAGAATGCCCGTCGTACGCGACAGGAAGTTCGCCGAGCCCGTCGCACCGAACAGGCTGCCCGACGCGCCGCTGCCGAACGCAGCGCCCATGTCGGCACCCTTGCCGTGCTGCAGCAGCACGAGACCAATCACACCGAGCGCAGACAACACCTGCACCACAATAATCAGCGTCTTGAATAACAGCATCACACCCACCCGATTGGATCGGGCGACCGGACCGTCCGGCCGCCGTCATGGTTCAATTCGATCTCGGACCGCTTATCGCGCGGCCCGGCAGATCGCCAGGAAATCTTCCGCCTTCAGCGACGCGCCGCCGATCAGGCCACCGTCGATGTCCGGTTGCGCGAACAGCTCTTCCGCGTTGTCCGGCTTCACGCTGCCGCCGTACAGCACGGACACGTCCGCCGCCCCCTTCGCCGCGAGACGCGTGCGCAGGAACGCGTGCACGTCCTGTGCCTGCGCGGAGGTCGCGCTCTTGCCCGTACCGATCGCCCAGACCGGCTCGTACGCGACGACGATGCGTACAGCCTCGTCGGCCGTCAGCGCGGCCAGTACCGCATCCAGTTGCGCACCGACGACCTGCTCGGTCGCACCCGACTCGCGCTCGTCGAGCGTCTCGCCGACGCACACGACCGGCGTGAGGCCGGCTGCGAGCGCGCGCTGCGTCTTCGCCGCGACCGTCTCGTTGCTTTCGCCGTGATACGCGCGACGCTCCGAGTGACCGACGATCGCATAGCGTGCGCCGAACTCCGCAACCATCGCGGCCGCCACTTCGCCGGTGAACGCGCCCTGTTCGTGCGCGGACACGTCCTGCGCGCCCCAGGCGACACGGCCGCCGTCGAGCTGCGCGTGAACCTGCGCGAGATACGGGAACGGCACGCACACGCCGACCGACGTTTCGGCCGCCACCGCGCCCGCGCCCAGCACCACTTCGTTCAGCAACGCCTGGTTGCCGGCCAGCCGGCCGTGCATCTTCCAGTTGCCGATCACCCGCTTAGTTCTCTGTTTCGACATCGTGTCTGTCTCGTCACCGCTGTGTCATTAACGCGCCGGAAACCGGCCGTCAGGTTTGATCTGGCGAAGCAAACCCGCGATTTTACTGCGCACGGCTTGAACCGGTCAAACCGCGCATGTCAAGCCCGGCCACACGGGCCGTCACGCGTTCGTACCCCAATCGAGGACGATCTTGCCGGTGTGCTCGCTGCTTTCCATCAGCGCATGGGCCTGCGCGGCGTCCGCGGCCGGCAGCACGCGATAGATCACCGGCTTGATGCGGCCTTCGGCGATCAGCGGCCACACGCGCGCCTTCAGTTGCGCAGCGATGCGCGCCTTGAACTCGACCGGACGCGGGCGCAGCGTCGAACCCGTGATCGTCAGCCGGCGGCGCAGGATCTCGCCGAGGTTGACGTCGGCCTTCGCACCGCCGAGCAGTGCGATCAGCACGAGACGGCCGCCGTCCGCGAGCGCGGACAGCTCGCGCGGCACGTACGAACCGGCCACCATGTCGAGAATCACGTCGACGCCGCGATCGTGCGTCAGCGACTTCACGACCTCGACGAAGTCTTCGGTCTTGTAGTTGATCGCGCGCTCGGCGCCAAGCGCCTCGCACGCGCGGCACTTGTCGGCGGTGCCGGCCGTCGCGAACACGCGAAAGCCGAGCGCATGCGCGATCTGGATCGCCGTCACGCCGATGCCGCTCGAGCCGCCCTGCACGAGCAGCGTCTCCTGCTCGCCGCCCTCGCCCGCGCCGAGCTGCGCACGGTCGAACACGTTGCTCCACACGGTGAAGAACGTTTCGGGCAGCGACGCGGCCTCGATGTCGGTGAGCCCGTCGGGCACCGGCAGGCACTGCGGCAGCGGCGCAACTGCGTATTCGGCATAGCCGCCGCCTGCGAGCAGCGCGCACACGCGATCGCCCAGCTTCAGGCCGAACGGGTTCAGCGCGGCATCGGACAAATCGCCGCCGACGATCTCGCCCGCCACCTCGAGCCCCGGCAGATCCGACGCCCCCGGCGGCGGCGCATAGGCGCCCTTGCGCTGGAACACGTCGGGCCGGTTCACGCCGGAAGCCGCCACCTTGATCAGTACCTCGCCGCGCTTCGGTTCGGGGCGCGAACGCTCCGCAAGCTTCAGCACGTCGGGGGCGCCGAATTCGGTGATTTCGATGGCTTTCATGGTGAGGTGGGCTCCAGGAACGGAATCGGATGGTACGCACGCACGCGCGCGCACGGCGCGGGCGCGTCGCCGGCGCTGCTGCGCCGCACAACGATGCTACAGAAAAAACGGCCGGCACGCTTTCGCACTGCCGGCCGTTGGTCCGCCTGTCCGCTTACTGCTGCGGCGGCGTATCCGACTGCGTTGCCGCGGCTGCTTCGTTCAGCAGCGCCTTGGCGGACAGTCGCACACGACCCTTCTCGTCCGTCTGAATGACCTTGACCTTAACCTGCTGACCTTCCTTCAGGTAGTCGTTGATGTCCTTCACACGCTCGTTGACGATTTCCGAGATGTGCAGCAGGCCGTCCTTGCCCGGCAGCAGGTTCACGATCGCGCCGAAATCGAGCAGCTTGAGCACCGTGCCTTCGTACACCTGGCCGACTTCGATCTCGGCCGTGATTTGCTCGATGCGCTTCTTCGCTTCGGCCATGCCGTCGCTGTTCGTGCTCGCGATCGTCACGACGCCGTCGTCCGAGATGTCGATGGTCGTGCCCGTTTCTTCCGTCAGCGCGCGGATCACCGAACCGCCCTTGCCGATCACGTCGCGGATCTTTTCCGGGTTGATCTTGATCGTGATCATGCGCGGCGCGAATTCCGACAGTTGCGTGTTCGCACCCGAGACTGCCGACGTCATCTTGCCAAGGATGTGCATGCGGCCTTCCTTCGCCTGCGCGAGCGCGACCTGCATGATTTCCTTCGTGATGCCCTGGATCTTGATGTCCATCTGCAGCGCCGTCACGCCTTGTTCCGTGCCGGCCACCTTGAAGTCCATGTCGCCGAGGTGATCTTCGTCGCCGAGGATGTCGGTCAGCACCGCGAACTTGTTGCCTTCGAGGATCAGGCCCATCGCGATACCCGCGACGTGCGCCTTCATCGGCACGCCGGCGTCCATCAGTGCGAGGCAGCCGCCGCACACCGATGCCATCGACGACGAACCGTTCGATTCGGTGATTTCCGACACGACGCGGATCGAGTAGCCGAATTCGTCGGCGCTCGGCAGGCACTTGACCAGCGCGCGCTTCGCGAGACGGCCGTGGCCGATTTCGCGGCGCTTCGGCGAGCCGACGCGGCCCGTTTCGCCGGTCGCGAACGGGGGCATGTTGTAGTGGAGCATGAAGCGCTCGCGGTATTCGCCTTCGAGCGCATCGATGATCTGCTCGTCACCCTTCGTGCCGAGCGTCGCGACGACCAGCGCCTGCGTCTCGCCGCGCGTGAACAGCGCCGAGCCGTGGGTACGCGGCAGCACGCCGGTGCGGATTTCGATCGGGCGCACGGTGCGCGTGTCGCGGCCGTCGATACGCGGCTCGCCGTTCAGGATCTGCGAACGGACGATCTTTGCTTCGATGTCGAACAGCACGTTGCCGACGGTGGCCTTGTCGGCCGCGACCGTACCGGCCGCCTGTGCGTCTTCCTCGAGCTTCGCCGACGTTGCCGAGTAGACTTCCTTCAGCTTCGCCGAACGCGCTTGCTTGTCGCGGAGTTGGTAAGCGGCGAGCAGGTCGTTCTGCGCCAGCTCGGTCACGCGTGCGATCAGCGGCTCGTTCTTCGGCGCCGGCTGCCAGTCCCACTCGGGCTTGCCGCCTTCGCGCACCAGTTCGTGGATCGCGTCGATCGCGATCTGCATCTGCTCGTGGCCGAACACCACGGCGCCCAGCATCACTTCTTCCGACAGCTGGTCGGCTTCCGATTCGACCATCAGCACGGCGCGTTCCGTACCCGCGACGACGAGGTCGAGGCTCGATGCCTTGATCTGGTCACGCGTCGGGTTCAGCACGTATGCGTTGTCGATGTACGCCACGCGTGCGGCACCGACCGGGCCGTTGAACGGCAGGCCCGACACGGCGAGCGCAGCCGATGCGCCGATCAGCGCGGGGATGTCCGCCGGGACTTCCGGGTTCACGGACAGCACGTGGATCACGACCTGGACTTCGTTGTAGAAGCCTTCCGGGAACAGCGGGCGCAGCGGACGGTCGATCAGGCGCGACGTCAGCGTCTCATGCTCCGACGGACGGCCTTCGCGGCGGAAGAAGCCGCCCGGGATCTTGCCGGCCGAGTAGGTCTTCTCGAGGTAGTCGACGGTCAGCGGGAAGAAATCCTGGCCCGGCTTTGCCGACTTCGCGCCGACGACGGTTGCCAGCACGACGGTATCTTCGACGTCGACGATCACCGCACCGCTCGCCTGGCGAGCGACTTCACCGGTTTCGAGGCGCACCTTGTGCTGGCCCCACTGGAATTCCTTCACGACCTTGTTGAACATGGACATGGTTGCTCCTTTGAATTCATGCATTTCATTCGCCGCGCCGGCCATCCGGCACGGCGGCGTCCCGACCGAATCACCCGGAGCAAGGTGTGTTTTTTATGCCATTCCAGCGCGGCGCTCATGCAGCGACGCGCTGGAATGACACAAATCCTGCCCCGGTATCAGTCGTTGCGGCAGCCCCGCACAAACGTGCCGGACAGCCTGCGATGCGCGTGACGCTACGCACCGCGCAAAAACAAAATGCCTGTATCAGCGGACTGACACAGGCATCTTGCTGGCGGCAATCGCCTCGATTACTTACGCAGACCCAGCTTCTCGATCAGTGCGCGGTAACGGTCGGCATCCTTGCCCTTGAGGTAGTCGAGCAGCTTGCGGCGGCGGCTCACCATGCGCAGCAGGCCGCGGCGGCTGTGGTGATCCTTCGCGTGGGTCTTGAAGTGACCCGTCAGTTCGACGATACGTGCGGTCAGCAGTGCGACCTGGACTTCGGGCGACCCCGTGTCGTTGGTAGCGCGGGCGAACTGGGCAACGACTTCCGACTTCTTGATATCTGCAACAGACATGTGATTTCCTTTCTAACTGAACAGGCGGACACGGAAGAATGGCCGTGCCGTGACTTACAACCGGCGGGCATTGTAGCACAACTCCGCGCCGTACTTACCGCCCCCTGTCACGGGCGCGTCATCGAGCACGTCGACGGCATTTCCGTACGCGGCGCCGGCACCGCCAGCACCGTCCGGAAGCCATAGCCCGACCCCTCGTTGTCGAAGCGCACGCCGGGCGTGCCGGCCTTGTCCATCTCCATCACGTAAAGGGGTTGGATCAGCTGATGATCCTGCGCGCGCATCCGCGACGCATGGAAGCCGTCGTCGAACGACAAACCCTCGAGCGCTCGTGCAACCGCAACGGGGTCGGCCGAACCCGCGCGGCTCATCGCCGCGGCCAGCATGTCGATCATCAGGCTCATCCGCCGCACCGGATAGTCGTCCTGCGCGGCCGGGAAACGGGTCCGGAACGCGCGGTAGAACGCGTCCGATTTCGCGCCGCCCGCATTCGGGTGCCAGTCGGCCACGGCCACGACGCGTCCGACACCGGCGTCGCCGAGGGCCGCCGGCGCGCCGAGGCTGTTGCCGTAGAACGTATAGAACTTCGCGTTCAGCCCCTGTTCGCGCGCGGCCTTCACGAGCAGCGTGAGGTCGTTGCCCCAGTTGCCGGTCACGACGGCGTCAGCGCCGCTCGCACGGATCTTCGCGATATACGGCGCGAAATCCTTGATCCGGCCGATCGGGTGGAATTCGTCGCCGGCGATCGTCACGTCCGGGCGCCGCGCCGCCAGCGCCTGTCGCGCGAGCGTGCTGACGTCGTGGCCGAAGCTGTAGTCCTGGTTCAGCAGATAGACCTTGCGCAGCGCGCGATCGCGCGCCATCACGTCCGCGAGCGCGGCCATCCGCATGCCGGCATGCGCATCGAAACGGAAATGCCAGAAGCTGCAGCGCGCGCCGGTCAGCGCCGGATCGTCGGCCGAATAGTTCAGGAACAGCATCCGGTTGTCCGGGTCGCGTGCGTTCAGCTTGTCGAGCGCCGCGACGAGCGCGGCCGCGACGGCCGAGCTGTTGCCTTGCGCAACGAAGCCGATATGCCGGTCGGCGGCCGCGCGCAACTGCACGAGCGCCTCCTCCGGGCTGCCCTTGCTGTCGAGCACGACGAGTTCGAGCGGGTGCGCGCCGTCGCGCAGCTTCACGCCGCCCGCCGCGTTGACCTGCTCGACGCCGAAGCGCAGGTTGCGCTCGACGGCCGCGCCCGCATTCGCGAACGGGCCCGACATCCCTTCGATCAGCGCGATCCGCACCGGCTCGCCGCCGGCAAACGCGGACGACACCAGCATCCACCCTGCGCTCAGCGCGAGCGCGCACCGCTTCCAGCCCTGCATCGGCCACCTGCCCTTCAATCTGCCCGAGAAGCGCGGATCATAGGCCGGCGCACCCGTCGCCCGCAAGCGTGGCCATGCCGGCGATCCGCACCGATTTTTTCCGCACAATGCGCCGTCGCGCGCCGTCCGTGATAAAACGGGACTTGTTTCCGTGTTCTGGAGAATCCCCATGCGCATTCGCATTTCCGCGCGCCTGCCGGTGCTGGCCGCCTGCGCCGCCGCGCTGCTGGCCGGTTGCGCGCAACCGTGGCAGCAATACCAGGCCGGCCAGGACGAGTCGGCGATCGTCGCGCGCATGGGCCCGCCGCGCGAGATCTACGACCTGCCCGGCGGCGGCAAGCGCCTGATGTGGCCGACCCAGCCGATGGGTGAAGTCACGGTCGCAGCCGACGTCGACGCGGCCCACAAGATCGTCAACGTGCGCCAGGTGCTGCAGCCGAGCGAGTTCTATCGCGCCGAGATCGGCAAGTGGACGAAGACTGACGTGCTCGTCAATTTCGGACGCCCCGTCGAGACGTCCTACTTCCCGCTGATGAAGCGCGAGGTGTGGACGTACCGGTATCTCGAGGACAACGTCTGGTACATGATGTACAGCTTCTACTTCGATCCGCAGGGCATCCTGCGCATCACGCAGAAAACGCCGGATCCGCTGCACGACCCCGATCGCCGCAACCTGTTCTGACCGATTACGCATTTACGCGCAATGTTCACAATGGCCATTCACGAATTATTGCGTGAATGGCCATTTCTTTTTTTCCGTTTAATTATTTAACCCGTGAAATAAGACGGAAAAGTTTTCCGGTCGATGACAGCCCGATGGCAATTCGCTGAGCGCCCCGTCATGCGGGCCTTTACGCGGAAACAGGCACGCGCAGCGCATGTCATGCGTCGGCTTGGTGCATGCAATGCACTCTGCCAAATCAATTTGAAACAATTTGTTTCAACACCCCCGGAGTGCTAGGGCATACCCCTAATATCAGTCCAAATCGAACCTTTCAATTTAGAAAGATTGCAATTGCGTCATTTCGGCCGATATTTATTTGCCTTCATCACAAAGGAGTCCTCATGAATCGCCCCAAGAGCATGCTGGTTGCCAACATCGCCTGGGCCCGCGAAACGCGTGAACACACGCCCGGCTTCTTCGACGCGCTCGCGCGCGGCCAGAATCCGCGCGTCCTGTGGATCGGCTGTGCGGACAGCCGCGTGCCGGCCGAAACCATCACGCACTGCGCGCCCGGCGAACTGTTCGTCCATCGCAACATCGCGAACCTGTTCCACCCTGACGACGACAACTCCGCCAGCGTGCTCGAGTACGCAGTGCGCGTGCTGAAGGTCGACCACGTGATCGTGTGCGGGCACTACGGCTGCGGCGGCGTGCGCGCATCGCTGCTGCCGCCGCCGGCCGACCTGCCGCACGTCGCGCGCCGCATCGCGCCGCTTTGCGCGCTCGCGCGCCGCCATCGCGACACACTCGACGGGCTCGACGACACGGCCGCCGCCGACCGCCTCGCCGAGCTTAACGTGCTCGAACAGGTTCGGCTGCTGCGCGCGTCGCCGATCGTGCGCGGCCGCGAACGGCCGCCGCTCGTGCACGGCTGGATCTTTTCGCTCGCCGACGGCCGTCTTCTGGAGCTCGATTCCGGCTACGCGGCGCCGCCCGCCGACGTCGAACCCGCGCTGGCCGCCGCCGCGCTCGGCTGATTCATCCCCCGCCCCAACGCCAATGAAATCGCCCCAACCATGAAACTGAACGAGCGCCTGTCCACCCTGCCGCGCGACATCGTCGCCGGCATCGTCGTTTTCCTCGTCGCGCTGCCGCTCTGTCTCGGCATCGCCAATGCCTCCGGCGTCGAGCCGTTCGCCGGGCTCGTGTCCGGCATCGTCGGCGGCATCGTCGTCGCGCTGCTGAGCGGCTCGTCGCTATCCGTCAGCGGGCCGGCCGCCGGCCTCGTCGTGATCGTCGTCGAAGGGATCGCACAACTCGGCAGCTTCTCCGCGTTCCTGCTCGCGGTGCTGCTGTCCGGCGTGCTGCAGTTCGGGTTCGGCATGCTGCGCGCCGGCCGCTTCGCCGCCTACGTGCCGTCGCCCGTCATCAAGGGCATGCTCGCCGCGATCGGCCTGCTGCTGATCGTGAAGCAGATTCCGTTCGCGTTCGGCATCGGCGGCTCGGCCGCGCAATCGTTTGCGAACTGGCCGAACCTGCCGGTCGCATGGGCTGCCACGGCCATCGCGCTCGCGTCGCTCGCCCTGCTGATCGCGTGGGACACGCCTGCACTGCGCCGCTTCGCGCTAGTACGCTCGGTGCCCGCGCCGCTCGCGGTCGTCGTGCTCGGGATCGGCGCGACGCTCGTGCTGGGCTTCGTCGCGCCAGCCGTTGCGCCGGGCGCCGCCCATCGCGTGACGCTGCCCGAACTCGGATCGTTCGCGGCGTTCGCCGCTTCGCTCAAGCACGCGGAGCTCGGGCCGAACTTCGCGCAGCTGGTCAATCCGGACGTGTGGCGCGTCGCGATCACGCTCGCGGTCGTCGCAAGCCTGGAAACGCTGCTGAGCCTCGAAGCGGTCGAGCAGATCGACCCGAAGCGCCGGCCGACCCAGCCCGACCGCGAACTGAAGGCCCAGGGTGTCGGCAATCTGGTCGCGGGTGCGGTCGGCGGCCTGCCGATCACGTCGGTGATCGTGCGCAGCTCGGTGAACGTCAATGCGGGCGCGCAAAGCCGGATGTCGGCCATCGTGCACGGGATGCTGCTGCTCGCGAGCGTGTTCGCGCTCACCGGCCTCATCAACCTGATCCCGCTCGCGAGCCTGGCCGCGATCCTGATCCACACCGGCTTCAAGCTCGCGAAACCGGCGCTGTTCCGCTCGGTGATGAAACAGGGGCCGGCGGCATTCGTGCCGTTCGCCGCGACGATCGTCGGCGTGCTCTCGGTCGACCTGCTGTTCGGCATCGCGCTCGGCCTCGCGTGCAGTGTGCTGGCGGTCGCCGTCGCGAACCTGAAGAGTCCCGTCACGCTCGCGCAGCATGACGACCACTTCCTGCTGTCGTTCCGCAAGGACGTGTCGTTTCTCGGCAAGGTGCAGGTCAAGCATCACTTGCGGCACATTCCGGACCGCGCGGCGGTGATCATCGACGCAACGCGCGCCGACTACATCGATCACGACGTGCTCGAATTGCTCGAGGCGTTCGTCGCCGATGCGCCGCGGCGCGGGATCGCGGTCGAGTTCCGCCGGCGCAGCCCGGCGCCGCGCCCGGCTACGCGCCGCTGGCTGTTCCGCGCGCCGGCCGCCGAATGAGCGACAGATGAAAAAACGCCCCGGCGGCGCAGGGCCGCACGGGGCGTTCCGGTCATGCGCAGCGCGCGGCGCTTACGAGCGCTGCGGGTTGAGTTTGTCGTCCTTCGAATGCAGCTTGTTGAGCGCGGAGATGTACGCCTTCGCCGATGCGGCAACGATGTCCGGATCGGTGCCGACGCCATTGACGATCCGCCCGCTCTTCGACAGCCGGACGGTCACTTCGCCCTGTGCCTGCGTGCCGGTCGTGATCGCGTTCACCGAATACAGCAGCAGTTCGGAACCGCTGCCGACTTCGCCCTCGATCGCGTTGAAGGTCGCGTCGACCGGGCCGTTGCCGCGCGCCTCGCCGGTCACTTCCTTGCCTTCGACCGCGAACACGATCTTCGCCTGCGGCTGCTCGCCCGTTTCCGAACGCTGCGACAGCGACACGAACTTGAAGTGTTCCTGCTCGTGCGCGAGCGCCGATTCCTCGGACACGATCGCGATGATGTCCTCGTCGAAGATCTCCGCCTTGCGGTCGGCCAGATCCTTGAAACGCATGAACGCGGCGTTCAGTTCGGTTTCGCTGTCGAGCGACACGCCGAGCTCCTGCAGGCGCTGCTTGAACGCGTTGCGGCCCGACAGCTTGCCGAGCACGATCTTGTTCGCGGTCCAGCCCACGTCTTCCGCGCGCATGATCTCGTAAGTGTCGCGCGCCTTCAGCACGCCGTCCTGGTGGATACCCGACGCATGCGCGAACGCATTCGCGCCGACCACCGCCTTGTTCGGCTGCACGACGAAACCGGTGATCTGCGACACGAGCTTCGACGTCGGCACGATCTGCGTCGTGTCGATGCCGACGTCGAGGCCGAAGTAGTCCTTGCGCGTCTTCACGGCCATCACGATTTCTTCCAGCGACGTGTTGCCCGCGCGCTCGCCGAGACCGTTGATCGTGCATTCGATCTGACGCGCGCCGCCGATCTTCACGCCGGCGAGCGAGTTCGCGACGGCCATCCCGAGGTCGTTGTGGCAGTGCACCGAGAAAATCGCCTTGTCCGAGTTCGGAATGCGCTCGCGCAGCGTCTTCACGAGGTTGCCGTAGAGCTCCGGCACGCCGTAGCCGACGGTGTCGGCAATGTTGATCGTGGTCGCACCTTCGGCGATCACGGCTTCCAGCACGCGGCACAGGAAGTCGAGATCGGAGCGGCTGCCGTCTTCCGGCGAGAACTCGACGTTGTCCGTGAACTTGCGCGCGAAACGCACTGCGAGGCGCGCCTGCTCGAACACCTGGTCGGGCGTCATCCGCAGCTTCTTTTCCATGTGCAGCGGCGACGTCGCGATGAACGTGTGGATCCGGAAGCTGTTGGCCGGCTTCAGCGCGTCGGCCGCGCGCTGGATGTCCTTGTCGTTGGCCCGCGCCAGCGAACAGATCGTGCTGTCCTTCACGAGACCGGCGATCGTGTGGATCGCGTCGAAATCGCCGTTCGAGCTGGCCGCGAAGCCGGCTTCGATCACGTCGACCTTCATCCGCTCGAGATGCTTCGCGATGCGGATTTTCTCTTCCTTCGTCATCGACGCGCCGGGCGATTGTTCGCCGTCACGCAACGTCGTATCGAAAATGATCAGCTTGTCTGTCATGGGGGGCTCCAGGGCTCTTTATACGGAAGTCAAACGTAATGAGATCGCGCCACCGCTGGCGACGCTCAACAACAGACGAGGCTTGAGACGGGGGGCGAGAACGGTCAGCGCGGCAGGCGCGCCAAAGCTAGCGCGCGTAGCGGCGCACCGGCTAGAAGGAGGGAGAGGCGGGACAATGCAGTCATGCCGAAGACTATAGCGGCATTCCGTTGGGTGCGCAATCGGACGGCACCCGGGAATTCCGGCGCTCGGGCCGAATAAGGGGCAAATGAAAACGGCGGCCCCGAGGCCGCCGTTTCCGCGCAGATCGCGCGTCAGTGATCGCGTTGCGACGAGCGCGCCGGATTCGCGCGCCCGCGGATCGCCATGTAGGCCCAGAACACGTAGCCCGACAGCCCGTACAGCACGAACAGGCAGAACAGCATCAGCGGCGGATCGGACGACACGAGCACGAACGCGACGACGACCAGCAGGATCGCCGCGAACGGCACGCGGTGCCGCACGTCGAGCGCCTTGCCGCTGTAGAACGGCGCGTTCGACACCATCGTCACGCCCGCGTAGATCGTCAGCACGAACGCGACCCACGGCAGCCAGCCGAGCTTCATCGGCACGCGGTTGTCGGTCGCGAGCCACACGAAGCCCGCGATCAGCGCGGCGGCGGCCGGGCTCGGCAGCCCCTGGAAGAAGCGCTTGTCGACCACGCCGATGTTCGTGTTGAAGCGCGCGAGACGCAGCGCGGCGCCCGAGCAGTAGACGAACGCGGCGAGCCAGCCCCAGCGGCCGAGATCCTTCAGCACCCACTCGTACATCACGAGCGCGGGCGCGACGCCGAACGAGACCATGTCCGACAGGCTGTCGAACTGCTCGCCGAACGCGCTCTGCGTATGCGTCATGCGTGCGACGCGCCCGTCCATCCCGTCGAGCACCATCGCGACGAAAATCGCGATCGCGGCAATTTCGAAACGGACGTTCATCGCCTGCACGACCGCGAAGAAGCCGCAGAACAGCGCGGCGGTCGTGAACGCGTTCGGCAACAGGTAAATGCCGCGCGTCTTCAGGAACCGCTGGCGCGCGGCGCGGCGGCTCTCGAGCGGCGCCGGATCGGGCGCCATCACCTTGTTGCGGCGAAACGGACGTGGCGTCTGGCCGGAGCCGTTACGCGGCCGACGCGGTTTGAATGCGGCCATCGTGCGCCCCGCCGCTTACTGCTCGAGCTCGGCGAGGATCGTCGACGACGCGTAGACCTTCTCGCCGATCGACACCTTCGCGCGGCTGCCGAGCGGCAGGTACACGTCGACGCGCGAACCGAAGCGGATGAAACCGTAGCGCTGGCCGCGCGACAGCGGCTCGCCGGCACGGACGTAGCAGAGAATCCGGCGGGCCACGAGGCCTGCGATCTGCACGGCGGTGACGGTCTTGCCGCTTGCCGTCTGGATCACGACCGCATTGCGCTCGTTCTCGGTCGACGCCTTGTCGATCGCCGCGTTCAGGAATGCGCCCGGGAAGTACTCGACCTTGGTGATCGCGCCATCGACCGGGGAGCGCTGCGAATGGACATTGAATACATTCATGAACACGCTGATCTTCAGCGCTTCACGGTTCGCGTACGGGTCTTGTGCGGTCTCGACCGCGACGATGCGGCCGTCTGCCGGGCACAGCACCGCATTCGGCTGCGCGGGGATCGGGCGCTGCGGATCGCGGAAGAACTGGACGACGAAGACGAGCAGCAGCCAGAACGGCCACGCGAAGCCGAAGCCCCCGACGGCGTGGATCAACAGCGCGATGACGGCAGCAATCGCGATGAACGGCCAGCCTTCGCGCGCGATGATCGGATGAGGATAGTTCATGGATTCGTTCTGTGTTCGGTGAATTGCAAAGCCCGTAGGATAGCAAAAGCCGCCCGGGGCACTGCTGCCTTCGGACGGCTTTTTGATACCGACCCTCCTCTCGAAGGGCCGGAACAGCACGCGGTGCTTAGTTCTTCGTCTGGTCGACGAGCTTGTTCTTCGCGATCCACGGCATCATCGCACGCAGCTTCGCACCGACCTGTTCGATCTGGTGCTCGGCCGTCAGGCGACGGCGCGACTGCAGCGTCGGTGCGCCTGCCTTGTTCTCGAGAATGAAGCTCTTGGCGTACTCGCCCGTCTGGATGTCGGTCAGGCACTGCTTCATCGCCTTCTTCGTCTCTTCCGTGACGACGCGCGGGCCCGTCACGTACTCGCCGTACTCGGCGTTGTTCGAGATCGAGTAGTTCATGTTCGCGATGCCGCCTTCGTAGATCAGGTCGACGATCAGCTTCAGTTCGTGCAGGCACTCGAAGTACGCCATTTCCGGCGCGTAGCCTGCTTCGACCAGCGTTTCGAAGCCAGCCTTGATCAGCTCGACGGTACCGCCGCACAGCACGGCCTGCTCGCCGAACAGGTCGGTTTCGGTTTCTTCACGGAAGTTCGTCTCGATGATGCCGGCACGGCCGCCGCCGTTCGCTGCCGCGTACGACAGCGCGATGTCGCGTGCCGCGCCCGACTTGTTCTGCGCAACCGCGATCAGGTGCGGCACGCCGCCACCTTGCGAGTACGTGCCGCGCACGGTGTGGCCCGGTGCCTTCGGCGCGATCATGATCACGTCGAGGTCGGCGCGCGGGATCACCGCGCCGTAGTGGACGTTGAAGCCGTGCGCGAACGCCAGCGCTGCGCCCTGCTTGATGTTCTCGTGAACTTCCTTCGCGTACACGTCGGCGATCTGCTCGTCCGGCAGCAGCATCATGACGACGTCTGCGCCCTTCACCGCTTCCGCGACTTCCTTGACCGACAGGCCGGCGTTTTCGGCCTTGCTCCACGACGCGCCGCCCTTGCGCAGGCCGACCGTCACGTTCACGCCGCTGTCCTTCAGGTTCAGCGCGTGTGCATGGCCTTGCGAGCCGTAGCCGATGATCGTGACTTGCTTGCCCTTGATGAGGGAGAGGTCAGCGTCTTTGTCGTAGAAAACGTTCATGATGGTTCCTTCGCTAATTCAAAAATTCAACAATTCGTTCGGATGGAGTACTGCGGGCCGGGACATGACGGCGCACCCGGCGTGCCTTTGGGCATCACACCTTCAGGATGCGCTCGCCGCGTCCGATGCCGGAGCTGCCGGTGCGCACGGTCTCCAGGATCGCGCCCGCGTCCAGCCCCTGGATGAATGCGTCGAGCTTGTCGCTCGCGCCCGTCAATTCGATCGTGTAGGTCTTTTCGGTCACGTCGATGATGCGGCCGCGGAAAATATCCGACATCCGCTTCATTTCTTCACGCTCCTTGCCCACTGCACGTACCTTGATCAGCATCAGCTCGCGTTCGATGTGTGCACCGTCGGTCAGGTCCACCACTTTCACCACCTCGATAAGGCGGTTCAGATGCTTCGTGATCTGTTCGATCACGTCGTCGGAGCCAATGGAAACGATGGTGAGCCGCGACAGCGATTGGTCTTCGGTCGGCGCCACCGTCAAGGTTTCGATGTTGTAGCCGCGTGCGGAAAACAGGCCGACCACGCGCGACAGCGCGCCCGGTTCGTTCTCCAGCAGGACGGAAATGATGTGTCTCATGTTCGCTTCTTCCAGAATGTGTCCGTGTCGATTCACTCGCGCCGCGCGCCGCCGCGTGCCGCACCGCCCTTCGTGAAGGCGGCCGCATCCGGGCCCAAGCGCGCGTCGCGCCGTTACAGATCTTCCGATCCGAGCAGCATCTCGGTGATGCCCTTGCCGGCCTGTACCATCGGCCAGACGTTTTCGGTCGGATCGGTCTGGAAGTCGAGAAACACGGTGCGATCCTTCAGGCGCAGCGCTTCCTTCAGCGCCGGCTCCACATCCGAAGTCTTTTCGATTCGCATCCCGACATGGCCGTACGCTTCGGCGAGCTTCACGAAATCCGGCAGCGCATCCATGTACGAATGCGAATAGCGCTTGCTGTATTCGATCTGCTGCCACTGGCGAACCATGCCGAGGTAGCGGTTGTTCAGCGAAATGATCTTCACGGGCGTGTCGTACTGCAGGCAGGTCGACAGTTCCTGGATGCACATCTGGATCGAGCCTTCGCCCGTGATGCACAGCACGTCGTCGTCCGGGTGCGCCATCTTGACGCCCATCGCTGCCGGTAGGCCGAAGCCCATCGTGCCGAGGCCGCCGGAGTTGATCCAGCGACGCGGCTTGTTGAAACGGTAGAACTGCGCAGCCCACATCTGGTGCTGGCCGACGTCCGAGCACACGAACGCATTGCCGTCCGTCAGCTCCCACGCCTTCTCCACCACGTACTGCGGCTTGATGATCTCGCTTTCGCGATCGAACTTCAGGCAGTCCTTCGAGCGCCAGCCCTCGATGTCCTTCCACCATTGCGCGAGCGCCTCGGTGTCGGGGCCATGCTCGGCCGTCTGCAGCTGTTCGATCAGCTCCTTCAGCACCTCCTTCACGTCGCCGACGATCGGGATGTCGACCTTCACACGCTTCGAGATCGACGACGGGTCGATGTCGATGTGGATGATCTTGCGCGGACGCGACGCGAAGTGCGCCGGGTCGCCGATCACGCGGTCGTCGAAGCGGGCACCGATCGCGATCAGCACGTCGCAGTGCTGCATCGCCATGTTCGCTTCGTAGGTGCCGTGCATGCCGAGCATGCCGAGGAATTTCTTGTCCGACGCGCGATAGCCGCCGAGGCCCATCAGCGTGTTCGTGACCGGGTAGCCGAGCAGGTCCGCGAACTGGTTCAGTTCACGCGACGCGTCGGCGAGGATGATGCCGCCACCCGTATAGATGTAAGGACGCTTCGCCGTCAGCAGCAGCGACACGGCCTTGCGGATCTGGCCCGAATGGCCCTTCGTGACGGGGTTGTACGAACGCAGCGACACGCTCTTGACGGGCTCGTACTGGCACGGCGTCTTCGAGATGTCCTTCGGGATGTCGATCAGCACCGGGCCCGGACGGCCGGTACGGGCGATGTAGAACGCCTTCTTGACGGTTTCCGCGAGGTCGCGCACGTCCTTCACGAGGAAGTTGTGCTTCACGCACGGACGCGTGATGCCGACGGTGTCGCATTCCTGGAAAGCGTCCTGGCCGATCGCGGCAGTCGGCACCTGGCCGCTGATCACGACCATCGGGATCGAATCCATGTAGGCCGTTGCGATGCCGGTCACCGCGTTGGTGACACCGGGGCCCGACGTCACGAGGCAGACGCCGACATTGCCGGTGGAGCGCGCATACGCATCGGCTGCGTGCACGGCCGCCTGTTCATGGCGCACCAGCACGTGCTGAATCTTGTCTTGCTTGTACAGCTCGTCGTAGATGTAGAGAACCGAGCCGCCGGGGTAGCCCCAGATGAATTCGACGTTTTCGTCGGCCAGTGCCTTCATGAGCACGGTACCGCCGATGGAGTCGCTATCGGGAGGGGAAAGGGGTTCCGACGTGGAGAATTCCGCGCTGGGCATGTTCATTTTGACCTTTCGAATTTTCGGCAAAAAATTGATCGGGTGCTCTCTGCCGGGCTTGTGGCTCGGGTTCAAGCGGCGCGTCCAGTTTGAAGGGCGGGCTTCTTGGGCCAGCCTCAAATGAGACCATCACTTCATGTTGCGAATCATTGACGATAGCGGGTCGCGATGGGGTCGTCAAGCAAAATATCCCGCACCGCATCATGCGCGCCGCCCGGCGCCCCGCCGCCGCGGCTCGCGCGCAACGTGCCGACCCCAACCCGGTGCCAAGCGGCACGAAAATTTGATAGCATCCGCGGGTTTTACGAAATTTTTCGACCTTTTACACCACGCAGCGGCCCGCAGCGCATACCTTCACGGAATGGCATCAGACAAGGAACTCGCCGACTTTCTGGCGGGCGTCGAAAGGCGCGCGTTCAAGCAGGCTGCGTACGCCGTGCGTGACGACGATGCGTCGCTCGACATCGTGCAGGACGCGATGATCAAGCTCGCAGAGAAGTACGGCGACCGGCCGGCGGCCGAATTGCCGCTGCTTTTTCAGCGGATCCTGCAGAACGCGATCCACGACTGGTTCCGCCGGCAGAAAGTCCGCAATACGTGGGTGACGCTCTTCTCGTCGCTGAACAATACCGACGACGACGACTTCGACCCGCTCGAAACGCTCGAATCCGCGGACGACAACGCGGGCGTCGAGAGCAGCGAGCACCGCCTCGAAAGAGAGCAGGTTCTGGCCCTGATCGACGAAGAAATCCAGAAACTTCCAGCGCGTCAACGGGAAGCGTTCCTGATGCGTTATTGGGAAGATATGGATGTCGCCGAGACTGCCGCCGCAATGGGGTGCTCCGAAGGCAGTGTGAAAACGCACTGCTCTCGCGCCACTCACACGCTGGCGCACGCGCTCAAGGCCAAAGGAATCACGCTATGAGCTCCGCTCCCGAAAACCGAGAACACGAATTCGCGCTGAAGGTGCGCCGCGCGCTGGACGAGCGCGCGACCGCCCTGCCGGCCGCGACCACCGACCGTCTGGCCGCCGCCCGCCGGGCTGCGCTCGCGCGCAAGAAGCCCGAAGCCGCGACCGCGCCGGTGTTCGTGCCGGCCTTCGCCGGCGCGGCCGGTGCGTACGGCACGGCGCCCGTGAACCGCCCGCAAGGGTCGTTCGCGCGCCGCCTGCTGCGCGCGTGGCCGCTCGCGCTGCTGCTCGCGGGGCTCGTCGGCATCGCCTACTGGGAAGACATGCAGCGCACCGCCGAACTCGCCGACATCGACGCGGCGATGCTCAGCGACGACCTGCCGCTCAACGCGTATCTCGACCACGGGTTCAACGCGTATCTTTCGCGCGCCCACTAACAGACAAGAACGAGGGGATCGCACGGGTGAGTCAGAAGCGCGGCCTGGCCGTATTTTTCGGATGCGTGATCGCAATCGCCGTTTCCTACGTCGCCACCTATCCCCGATTCCACCCGGCCCCCGCGACGACCACCGTCGCGGCCAACAGCCCTGCCGCGCCCGCTTCGGCCGCGACCGGGCTGACCACCGAACTCCCTGCGCTGCCCCTGCCCCTGCCGCTGCCGGCCGCCAACGGCCCGCTGTCGTGGGCGCGCCTCACGCCGGCGCAGCGCGCGGCACTCGCGCCGTTCGCCGACCAGTGGGACGGCTTCAGCGACGCCCGCAAGCGCAAATGGCTGAAGATCGCATCGCGTTTCGCGAAGTTGTCGCCCGATGACCAAAAGCGCCTGCAGGACCGGATGGCCGAATGGGCCAAGATGACGCCCGAGCAGCGCCGCGTCGCGCGCGAGAACTACCAGAGCGCGAAGGAGCTGTCCGCGCAGGCACGCGAGCGCGCGTGGAAGGCCTACCAGCAACTCCCCGAGGAGCAGAAGGAACGTCTCGCGGCCGCCGAGCGCCGTCGCAAGCCGAGCGTCGTCAGCGCACCGCCGACCGTCGCCGACCGTGACGTCCGCCGCCTCGTCAATTCGCACGAACACCCGGCAAGCGGCGCGACCACCGCACCGGCGCCCGCCTCGGCCGGCGCCGCCGCGCAGCCGGTGCCCGCGTCGTCGACCTCTGGCGCGGCGTCCGCGCCGGCCGCCGTGGCGCCGGTATCGCCCGCCGACGCGCCTTCGCTGTTCAAGGGCTCCTGAGCGGCCGTGGCAGACGCCCGCGCATCCGGGACCCCGACCGCCGCGCCGTCCGTGCGGCGGCGCCTCGCTGCGCTGCTCTACGAAGGCGTGCTGCTGTTCGGCGTCGTGTTCTTCGCCGGGCTCGCATTCAGCCTCGCGACCCAGCAACGCAACGGCCTCGTCCATCACAACCTGCTTGCCGCGTGGATCGCGCTCGTCGTCGGCGCGTACTTCGTGTGGTTCTGGACGCATGGCGGCCAGACGCTGCCGATGAAGACCTGGCGGCTGCGCCTCGAATCGTCGAGCGGCCGGCCGCTGAGCGCCGGCCACGCGCTCGTCCGCTATGCGCTCGGCTGGCTGTGGTTCCTGCCGCCGCTCGCGCTGCACCCGCTCCTCGGCCTGTCGGTGCCCGTCACGCTCGCGCTCACGGCCGCGTGGATCGTCGTCTGGGCCGGCGCCGCCCGGCTCCATGCCGGCCGCCAGTTCCCGCACGACCGGATCGCGCGCACGCGCGTCGTCGCGATACCGCGCTGACGCACCGCATTCGCCAGACGAAAACCGCTCGTCCCGCCCTCCGTCACCCGGCCCGGCGGCCTTGCCGGACAACCACCAACCGTTCCGTGCGGCAGGTTACGCAACGCCGTTTCATTCACTGCTAAACACCCTACAACGGTCGTAATAAGAACGTCTCGTGACTGTCACGGCACAGTCACGCCCGCATGGCGGAATGCCGGTAATGTCAACCGGCGCGAGTCATGCATGGGCCAGAAAACGTCCGCGACCTCACTGTTCCGTCACCCCATCGGCGCCCGCGCCGCCACTGCCTTCCTGTCCGGCTCGGCTGCAAGCGACAGCCTGGCGTCGCAAGAACCGCCTGCCGCGCATTCCACGCAGCACGAGGACCCCGACGCGCCCGCCCATCGCTACCGCACCATCTGGCTGTCCGACATCCACCTCGGCTCGAGCGGTTGCCAGGCGCCGTACCTGCTCGACTTCCTGCGCCACAACGATTCGGAATACCTGTACCTCGTCGGCGACATCATCGACGGCTGGCAGCTGAAGAAGGGCTGGTACTGGCCGCAGGCGCACAACGACGTCGTGCAGAAGATCCTGCGCAAGGCGCGCAAGGGCACGCAGGTCGTCTACATCCCCGGCAACCACGACGAAGGCGCGCGGCAGTTCTGCGACCTCGCGTTCGGCGACATCCAGGTGCGCGGCGAGGCGTTCCACACGACGCTTGCGGGCAAACGTTTGTGGATCGTGCACGGCGACCTGTTCGACGGCGTGATCCAGCACGCGAAATGGCTCGCGTATCTCGGCGACACGCTCTACACGCTGATCCTCGTGCTGAACCGCTGGTTCAACCGGATCCGCAGCCGGCTCGGCTTCCAGTACTGGTCGCTGTCGCAGTACCTGAAGCACCAGGTCAAGAACGCGGTCAACTTCATCTCGCAGTTCGAGACCGTGATGACCGACGAGGCGCGCCGCCGCGGCTGCGACGGTGTCGTGTGCGGCCACATCCACAAGGCCGAGATCCGCGACATCGACGGCGTGCTGTATTGCAACGACGGCGACTGGGTCGAAAGCCTGTCCGCGCTCGTCGAAACGATGGAAGGCGAACTGAAGATCGTCTACTGGACGGTGATGCGCACCGCGCCGTCGGAGACCACGTCGCGCAAGGCCAAGGCCACTGCCTGACACAACCCTACTTACAGGACACATGCCGCGATGAAGATCATGATCGTCACCGACGCGTGGGAACCGCAGGTCAACGGCGTCGTGCGCACGCTGAAGAGCACGTCGCGCGAACTCACGGCGCTCGGCCACCGCGTCGAAATGCTGACGCCGCTGGAATTCCGCACGGTGCCCTGCCCGACCTACCCCGAGATCCGCCTGTCGATCCTGCCGTACCGCAAGCTGCGCGCGCGGATCGATGCGTTCGCACCCGACGCGCTGCACATCGCGACCGAAGGCCCGCTCGGCCTCGCCGCGCGACGCTATGCGCGCGCCCGCAAGCTGCCGTACACGACCGCGTACCACACGCGCTTTCCGGAATACGTGCAGGCGCGCTTCGGCATCCCGCTCGCCGCGACCTACCGCTTCCTGCACTGGTTCCACGGCCCGTCGCTCGCCGTGATGGCGCCGACGCCGGTCGTCAAGCAGGACCTCGAGAAATTCGGCTTCACGAACGTCGTGCTGTGGACCCGCGGCGTCGACCTCGACGTGTTCCGGCCGATGGAATCGAAGGTGCTCAACACGGCGCGGCCGATCTTCCTGTACGTGGGCCGCGTCGCGATCGAGAAGAACGTCGAGGCGTTCCTGCGCCTCGACCTGCCGGGCTCGAAGTGGGTCGCGGGCGAAGGCCCCGCGCTCGCGGAACTGAAGTCGCGCTATCCGGAGGCGAACTATCTCGGCGTGCTGTCACAGGCCGAGCTTGCGAAGGTGTATGCTGCGGCCGACGTGTTCGTGTTTCCGAGTCGCACCGACACGTTCGGCCTCGTGCTGCTCGAGGCGCTCGCCTGCGGCACGCCGGTGGCCGCGTATCCCGTCACGGGCCCGATCGACGTGCTCGGCGGAGGCGATGCCGGCGCGATGCACGAGGACCTGCAGGAAGCCTGCCTCGAGGCGCTGAAGATCGAACGCACGACTGCGCGCGCGTGGGCCGAACGCTTCTCGTGGCGCGCGGCATCCGAGCAGTTCGCGTCGCATCTGAAGCCGCTGCCGAAGACCGCGTACTCGCCAGCCGAAGGTGCCGCCGTTTGAAACGAGACCTGAACGACAAGACCCCGCCCCCCGACGCCACGCCGCAACGGCACCGCCCGTTCGACGAGGAAGAGCCGCACGCCGAAGCGGACGTGCACGCGCACGAGCCGCTCGGCCCCGACGATCAACTGTCGCCGCTGCCGCCGAACCCGTACAAGCGCCATCGCGGCATCACGCGCGCGTGGTTCGCCCTCAAGCATTCGCTGAACGGCTTTCGCGTCGCGATCCGCGAGGAAAGCGCATTTCGCCAGGAGCTCACGCTGGCCGCGCTGATGCTCCCGATCGGCGCATTCGCGCCGGTGCCGGTCGCGTCGCGCGCGCTGCTGATCGGCTCGGTGCTGCTCGTGCTGATCGTCGAGCTGCTGAACTCGAGCGTCGAAGCCGCGATCGACCGCATCTCGCTCGAGCGCCACGAACTCTCCAAGCGCGCGAAGGACCTCGGCAGCGCGGCCGTGACGGTCGCGCTGTTCGCGTGCGTGACGACGTGGGGCTTCGTGCTCGGCCCGGTCGTCGCACGCTGGCTCGGCTTCTAGCCGACGACCGCCCGGCAAACGCCTTTCGCCCCGCCCGCGTGCGGCGCTGCACCATGCGCCGCGCGGGGCCGCGATCACGAAATGCGCCCGATGTGGCGAAACCCCGGTTTATAATCGTCCGCTAGACATAGAACAGCAACCCGCGCCGGACGAATCACGCAGCATCGATTGCAGCGCCCGCCAGTCCGGCACACACAGGGCCGGACGACATGGAAGCGAAACCTCCCCGCCGCACCCGCGAACGGATTCTCGAGTTGTCGTTGAAACTCTTCAACGAGATCGGCGAGCCGAACGTCACGACCACGACGATCGCCGAGGAAATGGAAATCAGTCCAGGCAACCTGTACTACCATTTCCGCAACAAGGACGACATCATCAACAGCATCTTCGCGCAGTTCGAGCAGCAGATCGAACGGCGGCTGCGCTTTCCCGAAGATCATCGTCCGACGATCGACGAAACCTGGTCGTACCTGCAGTACATGGCCGATTTCATGTGGACCTACCGGTTCCTGTATCGCGACCTCAACGACCTGCTCGCCCGTAACCGCACGCTCGAGACGCACTTCAAGCAGATCATCAGCCACAAGGTGCGCTTCGCGCACGACATGTGCGAGCTGCTCGTGTCCGACGCGGAAATGGTCGCGACGCCCACCGAGATCGAAGTCATCGCGACCAACATGGCCGTCATCTCGACCTACTGGCTGTCGTATCAGTACGTGATGCATCCGCGCAAATACAACGACCAGGACGCGATCCGCGAGGAACTGCACCAGGTCAGCATGCACGTGATCTCCGTGATGGCGCCGTACCTGCGCGGCCGTTCGCGCCAGCTGTTCGACGACCTGGTCTCCGGCAAGCTGCCCAAGCGCCAGTTCACCGACTACCTGCCGCCGCGCGACGGCTCGCCGCGCCCGGCCGGCAGCCCGGTCACCACCGGGCAGCCCCCCGCCAAGGATTCCAAGCAATGAAGGCAGTCTGTGTTTACTGCGGCTCGTCGCCCGGCGTGCGGCCCGTCTATGCCGACGCCGCGCGCGCCTTCGGCCGCGCGCTCGTCGATGCGGGCCTCACGCTCGTCTACGGCGGCGGCCGCGTCGGCCTGATGGGCGTGATCGCCGACGAAGTGATGGCGGCCGGCGGCCGTGCGGTCGGCGTGATCCCCGAACTGCTCGTCGACAAGGAAGTCGGCCATACGGGGCTGTCGGAACTGCACGTCGTGCCTGACATGCACCACCGCAAGAAAATGATGGCCGACCTCTCCGACGCGTTCGTCGCGATGCCCGGCGGCGCCGGCACGCTCGAAGAGCTCTTCGAGGTCTACACGTGGGCGCAGCTCGGCTATCACCGCAAGCCCGTCGCGGTCTACAACATCGATTCGTTCTACGATCCGTTGATCTCGCTCTTGCGTCATACGGTCGACGAGGGCTTCATGCGTCCGGCCTATTTCGATGCACTGTGCGTCGAATCCGATCCCGTCGAGCTGATCGAACGGCTGCGCAGCTACCAGCCGCCCGCCCACGACAAGTGGGCGCCCGACGCAGCAAAGTAACCGTCACCCGAACCCGCGCACCATGACCGCACCGTCCGATCGCAAGGCAGTCCTCATCACCGGCGCAAGTCGCGGCATCGGCCGCGCGACCGCCGTGCTCGCGGCCGAACGCGGCTGGGACGTCGGCATCAACTATGCGCGCGACGCGGCAGCGGCCGAACTGACCGCGCAAGCCGTCCGCGACGCGGGCGGCCGCGCGTGCATCGTCGCGGGCGATGTCGCGAACGAGGCGGACGTCGTCGCGATGTTCGATACCGTTGCCGCCGAGTTCGGCCGTCTCGACGCGCTCGTCAACAATGCGGGTATCGTCGCGCCGTCGCTGCCGCTCGCCGAGATGCCGGTCGACCGGCTGCGCCGGATGTTCGACACCAACGTGCTCGGCGCGTATCTGTGCGCACGCGAAGCCGCACGCCGGCTGTCCACCGACCGCGGCGGCCACGGCGGCGCGATCGTCAACGTGTCGTCGATCGCGTCCCGGCTCGGTTCGCCGAACGAGTACGTCGACTACGCGGGGTCGAAAGGTGCGGTCGACTCGTTGACGATCGGTCTTGCGAAGGAACTCGGCCCGCACGGCGTGCGCGTCAACGCGGTGCGCCCCGGACTGATCGAGACCGAAATTCACGCGAGCGGCGGCCAGCCGGGCCGCGCGGCCCGCCTCGGCGCGCAAACGCCGCTCGGCCGCGCCGGCGACGCGCAGGAGATCGCCGAGGCGATCGTCTGGCTGCTCGGCGACGCGGCGTCCTACACGACGGGCGCCCTGCTCGACGTCGGCGGCGGCCGCTAACCTGACGCACGGCGCAACAAATTCGCCGCGGAAAACAATCTGTCGTCACGGCACCACAAATCTCCACAATTTCGTGACGGTTTCAGTAAACATCCGTAATAGTTCCGTGCTCTACTAGCGACCAGTCAGACAGGCGTCATAAACGTCTGTTCTTTGCCGCCTTGATGCGGCCCTTAATGGTCCGACCCATGTCGCCGGACCACCTCGACTCGACCCGAGATCTTTTCCATGCCTGGAACCGCAGCGCCCAGCCGGCGACGCACGCCCGTGCCCGCCTCGGCCGCGCACACCCGCTCGACCGCCGACACCGACGTCACCGCGACGCTCGACGCCGCCGGCACGCCCGTCGTGGCCTCGACCACCTCCGCCAGCACCGCGCGCGACCGCTCGCTCCTGCTCGGCTGGCGGGCCTGGCTGTTCGTCGCTGCGCTGGTGTGTGCGTATACGCTGCCGGGCGTGCTCGGCCACGATCCGTGGAAACAGGACGAAACCTACACGTTCGGCATCATCCAGCACATGCTCGAGACCGGCGACTTCGTCGTGCCGACCAATGCCGGCCTGCCGTTCATGGAAAAGCCGCCGCTTTATGCGTGGGTCGCGACCAGCCTCGCCTGGCTGCTGCAGCGCGTGATGCCGCTGCACGACGCGGCGCGGCTCGCGAGCGCGCTGTTCGCCGCGCTCGCATTCGGCTGCATCGCGCGCGCGGCGCGCGTGGCCAGCCGCGCGGACTCCTGGTTCGACCTGCGCGTGATCGGGCCGGTCGTGCTGAGCGCAGGCACGCTCGTCGTCATCAAGCACGTGCACGACATGATGACGGACGTCGCGTTGTTCGCGGGCACGGCGATGGGGTTCTGCGGGCTGCTCGAACTCGTGATGCAGCAGGTCGCGCGCGCGCAGCAGATGCGGCACGGGCTGCCGGTACGCCCGTCGGCCCGCTGGGCCGCGCCGATCTTCGGCGCGGGCGTCGGCATCGCGCTGATGACAAAGGGGTTGTTCGTCCCGCTCGTGTTCGCGGCCACGCTCGTCTGCACCCTGCTGCTCTACCCGGCCTGCCGCACGCGCTCGTTCGCACGCAGCCTCGGCATCGCCGCGCTCGTGTTCGCGCCGTTCGCGCTGATCTGGCCGACCGCGCTGTTCCTGCGCTCCGAACCGCTGTTCATGACGTGGTTCTGGGATAACAACGTCGGCCGCTTCTTCGGGTTCTCCGTTCCCGAACTGGGCGCGGAAAACGACAAGCCGTTCTTCATCCTGCGCGCGTTCCTGCTCGTCGGCTTCCCGGTCGCACCGCTCGCGATCGTCGCGCTGGCCCGCGGCGCATGGCGCGACTGGCGCACGCCGCGCATCGCGCTGCCCGTACTGTTCACCAGCATCGGGCTCGTGGTGCTGCAAGTGTCCGCGACGTCGCGCCAGCTCTACATCCTGCCGTTCTTCGCGCCGCTCGCGCTGGTCGCCGCGCAGGCGATCGAACGCCTGCCGCGCCGGCTGCATCTCGCGTGGGATTACTTCAGCCGCGTGCTGTTCGGCACGACCGTCGCACTCGCGTGGGCGATCTGGGCCGTCATGGCCGATCCGGCCGCGTCGCGTGCGGATCTCGCGTGGCTCGGCCGCTGGCTGCCGCTCGACTGGACGATGCCGATCCAGCCCGCGCTCGTGATCGGCGCGCTCGCGCTGACCGTCGGCTGGCTGACGCTGCTGCCGAAGTTGCGCACGACGGGCATGTGGCGCGGCGCGCTGTCGTGGGGCGCCGGCGCGCTCGTCGCATGGGGCCTCGTCTATACGCTGCTGCTGCCGTGGCTCGACGTCGCGAAGAGCTATCGTTCGGTGTTCGACGACCTGAACGCGCATCTCGCACTCGAATGGAACGACGGCGATTGCATGGCGAGCCTGCACGGGCTCGGCGAATCGGAAGCGCCGATGCTGTACTACTTCTCCGGCATCCAGCACACGCCGATCGACGACGCAAAGTCGACGCGCTGCACGTGGATGATCGTCCAGGGTGTGCGGGCCGTCGATCCGGCGCCCGGCAGCGAATGGAAACTGTTCTGGACGGGCGCCCGCCCCGGCGACAACGAGGAACTGCTGCGCGTGTACGTGCGTACGCCCGAACAGCACCTGCAGTGACGCAGGACGGCGCGATGCGCCGTCCTGCTTGCCTTCGACTTTCGCCGCGGTAGCCCGCTCCCGTCCGACCGGTGCGCAACCCTTGCGCGATACCCGTCCTTGAGGCACCCGCGTCAATCCGCGGGTTCGCTCCCCTCTTTAGACCACTGCCCGAATCGTCAGAACGACGAACCGGGCTCGCGCAGAAACGCGGTTTCCTCGTCGGTCGATGCACGACCGAGAATCGCGTTCCGGTGCGGAAATCGTCCAAAGCGCTCGACGACGGCCGCGTGCAGCAGCGCGAAGCGGTGATAGCTCTCGCACCCGGCCTCGTCGCGAATGCCTGCGCACAGGCGCACGGCTTCACTTTGGCTCTCGACCGATTCATCGTGCTCGAACGGCAGATACGCGAACGCGCGGTGATGCCCGCCCGGCAACTGCGCATCCCAGCCGGCCGCGACGACGCGGCGCGCGAGCGCCAGCGCCTTCGGATCGGCGGCAAACGCGCGCGGCGTGCCGCGATGGATGTTGCGCGAGAACTGGTCGAGCACGACGATCAACGCCAGCGCACCCGACGGCGACCCGGCCCAGTGATCGCACGCGCCGTCGCACGCAGCGTCGAGCAGCGCGCCGTAGCGCGTGCGCAGCACGTCGTCGAACGCCGCGCCGCCGTTGAACCACACCTTGCGTTCCTGCCCGAATTCGGCCGAACCCGGCTCGCCGAACCAGAAATCCAGAATCTCCCGTGCTTGCGGATCGAGCGCTGCCGCGCCCGTTTTCCCGGTATCGATCGTCATGCAAACTCCAGTACGAGGCGCCGTGTACGCGCACTCTTCTTTTCCAGTTTCGCGACCCGCAGCCCGCCGATTTCGGACGTGTTGCGCACATGCGTGCCGCCGCACGGCTGCAGGTCGACGCTTTCGATGCGCAACAGCCGCACGCGGCCGAGGCCCATCGGCGGCTTCACGCTCATCGTGCGCACGAGTTCGGGCCGCTCGGCCATCTCGTCGTCGGTAATCCATTCGGTCGTGACCGGATGCGCGCCGCCGACCAGGCCGGCGAGACGCCGCTCGACGTCGTCGCGGTCGATCGAATCGGACGTCGCGAAATCCAGCCGCACGTAGTCGGCCGTCACGCTGCAGCCGTCGACCGCGTACGGCAGCACCGCGCACATCAGGTGCGCGGCCGTGTGCAGGCGCATGTGCCGGTAGCGGCGCAGCCAGTCGATCTCCGCGACCACCCGCGTGCCGGGCGCGAGCGTCGCGACGCTCGCTTCCTGCCCCGGCGCCGGCACGTGCACGGCGTCGTCGGGCGTCGCGCCGTCGAACTTCGCCTTGCGCGTATCGGCGATCGCGATCGTGCTGCCGTCGGGCAGCGTCAGCGTGCCGGTGTCGCCGGCCTGGCCGCCGCCGAGCGGATAGAACACCGTGCGGTCGAGCCGGATGCCGTCTTCGCCGACGGCCTGGACGACCGCGTCGCATTGCGTGAGGTACGCGTCTTCGCGAAACAGCGCTTGTGTCGTCATCGGGCGAGCCTCGTATCGATTGGGGAAAACGGCCAGTGTCGCGCCGGGCTGCACGCGCGCCCAGACGCAGATCGTCCCGCGTACGGGCAGCGGCGTACCGGTCGATCAACCGGGCCGGTTGCGCATCCAGTCGGCCGTGTCGTAGAACGAATGCATCAGCCGCTCGCGCAGCGGCTCGGGCAACCCGACATCCTCCATCGCCCACGCCATGCAGCGCAGCCACTGGTCGCGCTCGACCGACGCGATCGGGAACGGCAGGTGCCGCGCGCGCAGCCGCGGATGGCCGAACCGGCTGATGTAGTGGTCGGGGCCGCCAAGCCAGCCGCACAAGAACCAGAACAGCTTGTCGCGCGAGCCGTCGAGCGACTGCGGATGCAGCGCGCGAATCTCCGCGAACTCGGGCTCGAGGTCCATCAGGTCGTAGAAGCGGTCCACCATTTCGCGCACGCGGGCTTCGCCGCCCACGAGCTCGAACGCCGTCGGCTGGGACGGCGCATCGTCATTCACATCGGTCATACGGATAGTCGGAAAACAGGATCGTCGGGGCCGCCGGCGACGCTCATGCGTCGCGCAGCGACTGCAGCGCGGGGCGCCGCAACACATTATGCAGGCTCAGCCAGCCGGCCGCACCGGCGCAGGCAACGCCGGCCGCGATGCCGGCCGGCACGAGCCACGGATCGACGGCAAGCTGGAAGTCGAATACGCGCGACGCAAGCACCCAGCCGACCGCGATCGCGCCCGCCGATGCGAGCACGCCGGCCAGCGCGCCGACCACGACGAATTCCGCGCGCTGCACCGCATTGACCTGCGCGCGCGACGCGCCGAGCGCGCGCAGCAGCGCGGCCTCGCGTACGCGCTCGTCGCGCGAGCCGGCGAGCGCCGTGTACAGCACGAGCACGCCGGCCGCGAGCGTGAACGCGAACAGGAACTGCACCGCGCCGACCACCTGCAACATCATCCGCTGCAATTGCGCGAGGATCGGCGCGACGTCGATGGCGGTCAGGTTCGGATAGCGCGCGATCAGCGGATCGAGCAGCGCGGCATTCGATGCAGGCAAATGGAAGCTCGTCAGGTAGACGGCCGGGAAATCCTTCAGCACCGGCGGCGGCATCAGCACGAAGAAATTGACGCGGAACGAGCCCCAGTCGAGCTTGCGCACGCTCGTGACCGGCGCATCGACCGTCAGCCCCGTCACGTCGAAGCGCAACGTGTCGCCCGGCTTCACGTTCAGCGTCTTCGCGAGGCCGGCCTCGATCGAGATCTGCGGCGTGGCCGCGGTGCCGAACCAGTCGCCTTCGACGATCCGGTTGTCGGACGGCAATTCGGTCGTATACGACAGGTTGAACTCGCGGTCGACGAGCCGGCGCGCCTCCTCGGACGGATACGCATCCGGATTCACCGGCTTGCCGTTGATCGCGACGAGGCGGCCGCGCACCATCGGCGCGGGCACCGCGTCGCGCACGCCGTGCGCGGCCAGATAGGCGGCAACGTCGTCGCGCTGGTCGGGCTGGATGTCGATCAGGAACTGGTTCGGTGCGTCGGGCGGCGTCGACTGCCGCCAGCCCGCGACGAGATCGTTGCGCGTGATCGCGATCAGCAGCAGGCACATCAGGCCGAGCGCCAGCGCGGTGATCTGCAGCGCGCTGGCCGTGCCGCGCCGGTGCAGCGACGCGAGCGCGTAGCGCCAGCCGACGCCGGCGGCCACACGCGCGTTGCGTACCGCACGGGCGGCCGCGAACAGTACGAGCCGCGCGATCAGCGCAAAGCCGACCAGCGCGCCGGCGAAGCCGCCCGCGACGATCAGGCCAAGCTTCAGGTTGCCGGCCGCGACGATCAGCAGCCCCGCGAACAGCACGACGCCGATCGCATACGCAGCCCACGCGGTGCGCGACGCATCGCCCCACTCGCGTCGCAGCACACGCACCGGCGGCACGCGCGTGAGCGGCACGAGCGGCGGCAGCGCGAAGCCGAGCAGCAGCACGAGCGCGGCGCCCATGCCGATCAGCGCCGGCCACAGCGTGGGCGGCGGCAGCGCGACGTCGATCAGGCTGCCGAGTGCGGCCAGCAACGCCCAGTGGCCGCCGTAGCCGAGCACCGCGCCCGCCGCGCCCGATACGATGCCGATCCCGGCGAATTCGAGTGCAAACAGCGCGCCGAGCGTGCGGCGGCTCACGCCGAGGCAGCGCATCGTCGCGCAGCCGTCGAGATGGCGCCGCATGTAGCGTTGCGCGGCCATCGCAATCGCGACCGCCGCGAGCAGCGCGGTCAGCAGCGCGACGAGCGTCAGGAAATGGCGTGCGCGATCCAGCGTCTGCCGCACCTGCGGCTGGCCTTCCTGCAACGACTCCAGCCCGACGCCGCGCAGTTTCCCGCCGTCGACGCGTGCATGCGCAAACGCTTCGAAACGCGCGACGGCCGGTGCGTCGCCGGCGACCAGCAGCCGGTAGGTGACGCGGCTGCCATAACCGGTGAGCCCCGTCGCAGCGAGGTCGTCCGCGCGCATCATCAGCCGCGGCGAAAAATTGACGAACGAAAAGCCGCGATCGAGCTCGCGGGAAATCGACGCGGCGACCGTGAACGTGCGTAACCCGACGCGCACCGTATCGCCCGCCTTCAGGTGTAGCGCATCCAGCAGCGCGGGGTCGGCCCACACGGTGCCGGGCGCGGGAATTGCCGCGGCCTTCTGCGCGACGGTGGCGCCGGCCGGCACGATGTCCACCGCACCGCGCAGCGGATAGCCGGGCGACACGGCCTTCACGGCCGCAAGACGCGACGGTGCGGCATCGGCTGCCTGCCCGCCCGCGGCGGCCGCGATCATGCTGGGGAAAATGGCGGTCGTCGCGGTACGCAGGCCGAGCGCCTGGGCCTGCCGGCCGAACGATGGATCGACGGGGCGATCGGCGCGCACGACGAAATCGGCGCCGAGCATCTGGCGCGCATCGCGTTCGAGCCCCTGACGCAGCCGGTCGGCGAGAAAACCGACGCTCGTGAGCGCCGCGACCGCGAGCACCAGCGCGAGGACGAGCAGCGTCAACTCGCCCGCGCGCCAGTCGCGTGCGGTCATCCGGACAGCCTGGCGGATCAGGTCGCGCAGGCCGAAGCGGCCGGCCTGCGCGCGCCCGTCATGGCCGGATTGTCCGGCCGGCGGCTGCGCCGCGTGTTGCGGCCCCTTCAATCGCGCTTCCCTCCGATCGAATTGAGCCGCGACACCATGTGGTTCGCCATCCCGCGAAAACCGCCCGACACGCCGCGCCACAGGCGCGGCAGCGCCCACGCCGACGCGGCGATGAACGCGGCGAGCAGTACGAGGAACGCGAGCGGAACGAAGAATGCGAGGACAAGCCCGCCGACCACGAGGCCGTCCTCGGTCGACGACGCGACCCAGTTCGAAATCGGTTCGGGAGACAGGTTGATCAAGGCGCGCGTACCGGCCTTCGCGACGTGCGCGGCGCCGGCCAACGAGCCGCCGGCGAGCCCCGCGACCGCGAGCACGGTCGGATCGGCATGGCCGAGTGCACCGGCTGCCAGTACGGCGCCGGCCGGAATGCGGATGAAGGTATGCACGGCATCCCACAGCGAGTCGAACGCGGGGATCTTGTCGGCCAGGAATTCGGTGAGGGTGAGCACGGCCGCCGCGCCGATGACCCACGGCGACATCAGGACGGCCAGCGTATCGGGCAGATGGAGCCAGCCGACCCGCGCGAGCACGCCGGCGATCAGCACCGTCAGGTACAGGCGCAGCCCGCTCGCCCACGCGAGCCCCGCGCCGAGCGAAATGGCTTCGATCATCGCCCTCTCCTTGCACTTTCCGTGCGTTTTGCCGATTGACCGGATCGGGTCGGACAGACCGGCCGCGCGGCGCGTGGCGACCGGCACCGTGTGCCGCGAGAAGCACGACGGTATTCAGGCCCGAATGCGTTCCATTATAGACAGGCTATCCGGGTGACCGGCGCAATTCCGCGGTGCGGCACCCGGGGGCGCATGCGCGCCCGGGATGCCGATACCCGGATGCCGGCGTCAGGCGGCCGACGACAGCTTGAGGCCGATCAGCCCTGCGACGATCAGCGCGGCGCTCGCGACGCGCGCGGCGGTCAGCGCCTCGCCCATCATCACGATGCCGAACACGAACGCGCCGACCGCGCCGATGCCCGTCCACACCGCGTACGCGGTGCCGAGCGGCAACTGGCGCATCGCCACCGCGAGCAGCCCGAAGCTGGCCAGCGCCGTCACGATCGTAAATACCGACGGACCGAGCTTCGTGAAGCCATCCGACGATTTCAAGCCGGCCGCCCAGGCCACTTCCAGCAAACCGGCGATCAACAACCATACCCACGCCATCTCGACGTACTCCGTATCGGATGGGGCCGTCCCCGTTGAAACGAATGACCCGGGGTCGTCCCCGGGCGGCGCCGAGTATAACAAGATGCTTACGGACACGCCGGCTGCGGGCCACGCCGGTGGCCGATCCGGGGCGCGATCGGCCGGGCCCGGTCAGTTCGACACGCGCTTCGGCGCGACACCGCCGACGCAGCGGTCGTCGCGGTACAGCGCCCACTCCTCGCAGACGCGGCCATCCTTGAACATGCACATCCCGACCTGCCCGCTCGGCAGGCTGCGGACCACGTGGCGGCCGCCGAGCTTCTCGCAGTTGACCGACGCGGGATTGGCCATCGCCGCCTGCGCGGGCGGCTGCTGCGCGGGCGGCAGCGGTTGGGCGAACGCGCCGGGCGCAGCGAGCGCCAGCGCACAGATGACGACCAGACGGACGGACATTGCACGCTCCTCGTTTTTGTTCGCGGAACGGTCAGGATAACGGGGAATGAGCGCGGAGTGTGCAAGGCCGGCGCAGGTCGCGAGACTGTCGCGCCGACGCAACCCTGCCGGCGCGCGACGTCATGTGCCGGTACGCCGCTGCCGCCCGGCCCGCTCCGTCACGCGGCGCCGACGAGCCGGTAGCCGACGCCCGTTTCGGTGACGATGTGCTCGGGCTGCGCGGGGTCGAGCTCGAGCTTCTGGCGCAGGTGCGCCATGTAGATGCGCAGGTAGTGATGGCTTTCGACGTGCGAAGGCCCCCACACGTCGCGCAGCAATTGGCGGTGCGTGAGCACGCGCCCCGCGTGACGCACGAGCGTCGCGAGCAGCCGGTATTCGAGCGGCGTCAGGTGCACGATCTCGTTGTCGCGCCACACCTGGCGCAGCGCGAGATCGACGGTCACCGTGCCAAAGGTCACCTTCGGCGATTCGTTCGCGCCGCCCTGGTTGCGCCGGCGCAGCTGCGCACGAATCCGCGCGCGCAGTTCGGACACGCCGAACGGCTTGGTCAGGTAGTCGTCGGCGCCCGCGTCGAGCGCGGCGACCTTCTCCTCTTCCTGCGTGCGCGCGGACAGCACGATCACCGGCACCTCGGACCAGCCGCGCAGTTCGCGGATCACGTCGAGGCCGTCGGTGTCGGGCAGGCCGAGGTCGACGATCACGAGGTCGGGCTTGCGCGTCGCCGCGTCGATCAGCCCTTGCTTGCCCGTCTCGGCCTCGAACACCGCGATGTCCTCCTCTTCGAGCGCGGCGCGCACGAAACGGCGGATCTGCTTTTCGTCCTCGATCAGGACGACGGTCAGGCTGGGTTCACTCATGGTCTGGCAATGACTCGGATGGGGACGATGCGCCCGGCACATCGGATTCTTCGTCGGGCACGGCCGGCGCGGCCGGTGGCGTTTCGACCGGCAGCGTGAACCAGAAGCGCGCGCCCGTCACGTGGCCGTCGGGCGCGGTGCGGTTGAGCGCGCCGATTTTACCGCCGTGCGCTTCGACGATCGCACGGCAGATCGCAAGGCCCAGGCCGATGCCCGGCGTCGCCGATTCCTTTTCGCCGCGCGTGAATTTGTCGAAGATGCGCGTTTCCATTCCGGCCGGCAGGCCCGGGCCGTGATCGTCGACATGGACGCGCACGAACGGCAGCCCGTCGTCGGTCACGCGTTCCGCGCCGATGTCGATCGGCGTATCGGGCGGCGTGTACTTCGCCGCGTTCTCGAACAGGTTGGTGAACAGGCGCTCCATCAGCACCGCGTCCATCTGCAGCAGCGGCAGGTCGGCCGGCAGCGTGACGCGCGCCGGATGACGCGCAAGCACACGCTTGCATGCGGCGAGCGCGGCGCCGACGGTTTCCTCGAGCAGCGACCACTGGCGCTTGAGCTGCAGGCTGCCGGCCTGCAGCCGCGCCATGTCGAGCAGGTTCGTGACGATGCCCGTCATGCGCAGCGCCTCGTCGTGGATGGCGTCGACGAGTTCGCCTTCGCGCTGCGCGAACCGCTCGGCCGCCGTGGCGTCGCCGCCCTGCGCGGCCGCGCGCCCGTTCGCGAGCATCGACGAGAAACCGACGATCGTCGTGAGCGGCGTGCGCAGGTCGTGCGAGATCGCCGACAGCAGCGAGTTGCGCAGCCGTTCGGACTCCATGTTGACGAGCGCATCGCGCGCGATGTCGACGTAGTGCACGCGTTCGAGCGCGAGCGCGATCTGCGCGGCGAACGCGTCGAGCATCCGCTGCTGCTCGGGCACCTCGAGTTCGCGCGGCTCGCGCGACGCGACCGCGAGCACGCCGCGCGTACGCATCGGCGCCTTCAGCGGCAGGTACAGCGCGGCCGTCGCGGGCAGCGTGTCGGTGCCGCGGCCGGCCGGCTTCTGCTGGTCGTACACCCACTGGCCGACGTCGCTGTCGAGATCGGCGCCCGTCAGCGTGACGGCCGCGTCGGGGTCCTCGATCTTCTGCCGCACCTTGTCGGCGCTGTCGGGCAGCAGGAATGCGACGCGCGCGCGAAACACCTCGCCCACGTGGCGGCTGCCGATCTCGACGATCTGCTCGGTCGTCAGCGCCGCGCCAAGCTCGCGCGCCATCGCATAGATCGCGCCGGTGCGGCGCTCGCGGCGCTGCGCGACGCTTGCCTGGCGCGTCAGCGTCGACGTCAGGTGGCTGATCACGAGCGACGTCAGCAGCATCCCGAAGAAGGTCAGCAGGTATTGCGTGTCGCTGACCGAGAACGACATGCGCGGCGGCACGAAGAAGTAATCGAACGCGGCCACCGACAGGAACGACTGCAGCACGCCCGGCCCGCGCCCGAGCCGCACGGCCGAGAACACCACGCCGAGCAGGTACAGCATCACGAGGTTCGTCAGGTCGAGCCGCTCGGATACGAGGTTCGCGACAACGGTGATCGCCGCGCAGATCGCGGCGGCATACGCGTAGTGCCGCGGCGGCGAACGATGCGTGCCGAACTGCGCAAACGCATCGCGCCAGTCGCGCACCCGCGCATCGAGCGGCGCGGCGCGCGCCTCGTCGCTCGCGGACGCACGGATCAGCATCAGGTCGACATCGCCCGCGCGTTCGGCGAGCTGCTCGCCGAACGGCCGCGCGAGGCGGCGCACGAGTCCGGCCTTCGGCGAGCCGCCCGCGACGATCTTCGATACGTTGCGCACCTTCGCATAGCCGATCAGCGCGGCCACCGCGTCGGCGCCGGCGAGCGTGGCCGTCTCCGCGCCGAGTTCGGCCGCGAGCTTCAGCGCATCGAGCGTGCGCTGGCGCCGCGCATCGGGCAGCCGCTGCAGGCGCGGCGTCTCCACGTACACGGCGAGCCAGTCGGCCTTCAGGCTCGCGGCGAGCCGCGCGGCCGCGCGCACGAGCGTCGGCGCTTCGGGGCCGGGCCCGACGCACACGAGCAGCCGCTCGCGCGCCTGCCAGATGCGCTGGATCGAACGGTCGGCGCGGTATTCGCGCATCTGCGCGTCGACGCGATCGGCCGTGCGCCGCAGCGCCAGTTCGCGCAGCGCGATCAGGTTGCCCTTGCGGAAGAAGTTGCGCACCGCGCGCTCGGCCTGCTGCGCGAGATAGACCTTGCCGTCGCGCATCCGCTCGAGCAGCTCCTCGGCCGGCAGGTCGACGAGCGTGACTTCGTCGGCCGCATCGAACACGCGGTCGGGCACGGTCTCCCACACGCGGATGCCGGTGATCGCACCGACCACGTCGTTCAGGCTTTCGAGATGCTGGACGTTGACGGTCGTATACACGTCGATGCCCGCGTCGAGCAATTCGTAGACGTCCTGCCAGCGCTTCAGGTGCCGCGCGCCCTGCACGTTCGAATGCGCGAGCTCGTCGACGAGGATCAGTTGCGGCTCGCGCGCAAGCGCGCCGTCGAGATCGAATTCGGCAAGCGTGCGGCCGCGATAGTCGATGCGCGCGAGCGGCAGCACGTCGAGGCCGTCGAGCAGCGCGGCGGTTTCGCTGCGGCCGTGGGTCTCGACGATGCCGACGACGACGTCGACGCCTTCCTGCAGGCGCTGGCGCGCGGCCTGCAGCATCGCGTAGGTCTTGCCGACACCGGCGGAAGCGCCGAAGAAGATCTTGAGCTGGCCGCGCCGCTGCTTTTCTTCGTCTCGCTGCAGCTTGTCGAGGAGTTGGTCTGGATCGGGACGGTTCATGCGTCAGGAAAGCGGAGCGCCCGGATGCGCGCGAGTACGAGCATTGTTGTTCCAAATCGCCGCAAAAGGCAAAGACGGCGCATGCGCCGTCGGGAAAAAAGCATGTCCGGCGCGGATCGTGCCGCGCCGGACGCCGGTTGTCACCGGAAGCCCGGCCGCGCGCTCAGTGCGCGGCCTGCGCCGCGTCGAGTGCGAGGTTCAGCTTCAGCACGTTCACGCGCGGCTCGCCGAGCACGCCGAACTGGCGGCCCGTCGTGTTCGCGGCCACGAGCTGCGCAACCGCATCCGGCGCCAGGTTGCGCGCCTTCGCGACGCGCTCGACCTGGTACGCGGCGGCGGCCGGCGTGATTTCCGGATCGAGGCCGCTCGCCGACGCCGTCACGAGATCGACCGGCACGGGCTTCGACATGTCGGTGCCGGCATCGTGCAGCGCGGCGATGCGCCCCTTCACCTGGTCGGCGAGCGACGGGTTCAGCGGGCCGAGGTTCGAGCCGCCGGAGCCGGTCGCGTTGTACGGCATCGGCGACGTGGCCGAGAGCCGGCCCCAGAAGTACTTCGGCGCGTCGAACGGCTGGCCGATCAGCGCGGAGCCGACCGCCTTGCCGTCCTTCTCGATCAGGCTGCCGTTCGCCTGCGACGGGAACACGGCCTGGCCGAACACGGTCATCACGGCCGGGTAAGCGAGCCCCGTCACGGCGGTCAGGACGACAAAGAGCACGACGAGCGGGCGAATCAACGTTTTCATGATGTTTCCTTCAAATGCGGCCGGCTCAGGCCCAGCCGAGTGCGGCGAGCGTCATGTCGATCAGCTTGATGAACGGGAATGGCAGCAGCACGCCGCCGAGGCCGTAGACCAGCAGGTTGCGGCGCAACAGCGACGCGGCGCCGAGCGGCCGGTACGTGACGCCCTTCAGCGCGAGCGGAATCAGCGCGACGATGATCAGCGCGTTGAAGATCACCGCCGACAGGATCGCCGACGCCGGCGACGTCAGGTGCATGATGTCGAGCACGCGCAGCTGCGGGTAGGTCGTCACGAACGCGGCCGGGATGATCGCGAAGTACTTCGCGATGTCGTTCGCGATCGAGAAGGTCGTCAGCGAGCCGCGCGTCATCAGCATCTGCTTGCCGATCTCGACGATCTCGATCAGCTTCGTCGGGTTCGAGTCGAGGTCGACCATGTTGCCGGCCTCCTTCGCCGCCTGCGTGCCGGTGTTCATCGCCACGGCCACGTCGGCCTGCGCGAGCGCCGGCGCGTCGTTGGTGCCGTCGCCCGTCATCGCGACGAGCCGGCCAGCCGCCTGGTGCTCGCGGATCGTCGCGAGCTTGGTTTCCGGCGTCGCTTCCGCGAGGAAGTCGTCGACACCCGCCTCCGCCGCGATCGCCGCGGCCGTCAACCGGTTGTCGCCCGTCACCATCACGGTCTTGATGCCCATCTTGCGCAGTTCCGCGAAGCGCTCCTTGATGCCGCCCTTCACGATGTCCTTCAGCTCGATCACGCCGAGCACGCGCGCCGCCCCTTCATGCAGGTCGGCCACCACGAGCGGCGTGCTGCCGCGGCGCGCCACCTCGTCCACCGCGCGGCGCACTTCTTCCGGGAAGCGGCTGCCGTGCGTCTCGACGTAGCGGCGGATCGCGTCGGCCGCACCCTTGCGGATTTCACGACCCGGCAGGTCGACGCCGCTCATCCGCGTCTGCGCGGAAAAGCCGATAAACGCCGCATGCAGCTGCGCCATGTCGCGCTGGCGAATGTTGAAGCGCTCCTTCGCGAGCACCACGATGCTGCGGCCTTCGGGCGTTTCGTCGGCAAGCGACGACAGTTGCGCGGCATCGGCCAGCGCTTCCTCGGTCACGCCCGGCGCCGGCACGAACGTCGACGCCTGGCGGTTGCCGAGCGTGATCGTGCCGGTCTTGTCGAGCAGCAGCACGTCGACGTCGCCGGCCGCTTCCACCGCGCGACCCGACGTCGCGATCACGTTCGCCTGCATCATCCGGCTCATCCCGGCCACGCCGATCGCGGACAGCAGCCCGCCGATCGTCGTCGGGATCAGGCACACGAGCAGTGCGACGAGCGCGGTGATCGTCACCACGTGGCCGGCCTTCATCGCTTCGACCGAGAACATCGAGAACGGCAGCAGCGTTGCGGTGGCCAGCAGCATCACGATAGTCAGCGCAACGAGCAGGATCGTCAGCGCGATCTCGTTCGGCGTTTTCTTGCGCTTCGCGCCTTCGACCATCGCGATCATCCGGTCGAGGAACGCCTCGCCGGGGTTCGCGGTGACCTTGACGACGATCCAGTCGGACAGCACGCGCGTGCCGCCCGTCACCGACGAAAAATCGCCGCCCGATTCGCGGATCACCGGCGCGGATTCGCCGGTGATCGCCGATTCGTCGACGGATGCGACGCCGTCCACGACCTCGCCGTCCGCCGGGATCACGTCGCCGGCCTCGACCAGCACGACGTCGCCACGGCGCAGCTCGGTCGCGGTCGTGATGCGGATCGGCGACTTCGGATGCGGCTCGTTGAGCTTCTTCGCCATCACGTCCTTCTTCGCGCTGCGCAGCGATGCGGCCTGCGCCTTCGAGCGCCCTTCGGCGAGCGCTTCGGCGAAGTTCGCGAACAGCACGGTGAACCACAGCCACAGCGCGATCGCGAGGATGAAGCCCGCGGGCGCCTCGGCCTGGCCGGCGAGCGCCGCGATCCACAGGATCGTCGTCAGGATGCTGCCGACGTACACGCAGAACATCACCGGGTTGCGGAACTGCGTGCGCGGCGTGAGTTTCTTGAACGAGTCCACGATCGCCGGGCGCAGCAGCGCCGGATCGAACATGGACCGTGTTGCGGAATGTTGAGTCATTGCGATCTCTTCAATCTCTTCAGTCTTTTCAAGGTGTCGCCATGCGGGCGCGCGTTACGCGCCCAGCCACATCATCAGGTGCTCGACGCCCGGGCCGAGCGCGAGCGCCGGCACGTAGGTCAGCGCGCCCACCAGCAGCACGGTGCCGAGCAGCAGCACGACGAACAGCGGACCGTGCGTCGGCAGCGTGCCGCTCGTCACCGCGATGCGCTTCTTCGCGGCGAGCGAACCGGCGATCGCCAGCACCGGCACGATCGTGCCGAAGCGGCCGAACCACATCGCGATCGCGGTCATCCAGTTGTAGAACGGCGTGCCGACCGTCAGGCCCGCGAACGCGCTGCCGTTGTTGTTCGCGGCCGAGCTGAACGCGTACAGGATTTCCGAGAAGCCGTGCGGGCCCGGGTTCGCGATGCCGGCCTTGCCCGCATCGGCAAGCACGGCGATCGACGTGCCGACCAGCACGAGCAGCGGCGTGAGCAACACGACGATCGACACCATCTTCATCTCGTACGCTTCGATCTTCTTGCCGACGTATTCCGGCGTGCGGCCGATCATCAGGCCGGCGACGAACACCGCGAGCAGCGCGAACACGAGCATCCCGTAGAGGCCCGAGCCGACCCCGCCGTAGACCACCTCGCCCAGTTGCATCAGCAGCATCGGCACGAGGCCGCCCAGCGGCGTCAGCGAATCGTGCATCGTGTCGACCGCACCGCACGACGCGGCCGTCGTCGCGACCGTGAAGATGCCGGTCTGCGCGATGCCGAAGCGCGTTTCCTTGCCTTCCATGTTGCCGCCCGGCTGCAGCGCGCTCGCCGACTGGTCGACGTGCAGCGCGGCAAGGGTCGGGTTGCCGCCCTGCTCGGCGCTTACCTCGACACCGATCGCGATCACGAACGCGACCGTCATCGCCGCAAGCACCGCGATGCCCTGCCGGCGGTCGCCGATCACGCGGCCGAACACGAGACACAGCGCGGCCGGGATGATCAGGATCGCGAAGATCTGGATGAAGTTCGCGAACGGCGTCGGGTTCTCGTACGGGTGCGCGGAGTTCGCGTTGAAGAAGCCGCCCCCGTTGGTGCCGAGCATCTTAATCGCTTCCTGCGACGCGACCGGGCCCATCGCGAGCGTCTGCTTCGCGAGCGGGGTCGGCACCGTGACCGCATTGCCCTTGTCGTCCTTCACCGGGTTGCCCTGCGCATCGAGCTTCGGCGCCGCGTAGGTGCTCGCCTGCAGCACCGGCACGTCCTGGTACGCCTTCATGTTCTGGATCACGCCCTGGCTCATCAGCAGCGCGGCGATCACGACCGACATCGGCACGAGCACGTACATCGTCACGCGCGTCAGGTCGACCCAGAAGTTGCCGATCGTCTGCGCGGTGTGACGTGCGAAGCCGCGGATCAACGCGATCACGACGACGATGCCGGTCGCCGCCGACAGGAAATTCTGCACAGTGAGGCCGAGCATCTGCGTCAGGTAGCTGACGGTCTGCTCGGGCGTGTAGTCCTGCCAGTTCGTGTTGGTGACGAAGCTGACGGCCGTGTTGAATGCGCCGTCGACCGTCATCGGGCCGAACTGCTGCGGATTGCCCGGCAGGAAGCCCTGCAGGCGCAGCAGGCCGTAGAGGAACAGTGCGCCGAGCGCGTTGAACGCGATCGTCGCGATCGCATACTGCTTCCAGTTCATCTCGCTGCCGGCGTCGACGCCGGCGATGCGGTACAGCACGCGTTCGAGCGGCCCGAACACGCGCACGACCCGCGAGCTGCCGTCCATCACCGCCGACAGGTAGCGCGCGACCGGCACGGCCGCCGCGAGCAGCACGACGATGAACAGCAGCGTCTGCAACAGGTTGTTCGCGTTCATTCGATGTCCTCCGCGCGCAGCAGCGCAAAGACGAGATACGCAAACAGCAGCGCCGTCGAGGCGCCCGCCAGCCAAAGCATCCAGGTCATGCTCGCCCCCCGCGACCGTATTGCACAAGCTTGTCGCAACCGGCGACCAAACCGAGGATCAACGCGGTGAAGAGCACCAGAGCGCCGATGAAAACCCCATCCATTTTTGTGTTCTCCGTCGTCGAAATCAGACGACTAGAACCTTATGGGAACGCACGTAAAGGACGGGTCAAAGGTATCGGGGCGGATATAAAAAACGTGTAAACGCGCGGACGGGGCAAACCGGGAGGCGGGACGGACGGCGCCACGGCGCCGCCCGCGGGGGTGCGTGCCGGCATGGCGCCGGCACGGGGGGATGGATCAGGGAACGAGGATCGTCGAGCCGGTGGTCTTGCGCGCTTCGAGATCGGCATGCGCGCGGCCGACTTCCGCGAGCGGATAGCGCTGGTTGATGCTGGTCTTCACCTTGCCCGACAGGATCACGTCGAACAGCTCGGCGGCCGCGGCTTCGAGATCGGCGCGCTTCGCGATGTACGAGAACAGCGTCGGCCGCGTGAAGAACAGCGACCCGCGCGACGAGAACTCCTTCGAGTCGATCGGCGGCAGCGGGCCCGACGCGTTGCCGAAGCTGACGAAGTAGCCGAGCGGCGCGAGGCAGTCGAGCGAGCCGATGTAGGTATCCTTGCCGATCGAATCGTAGACGACCGGCACGCCGGCGCCGTTCGTGATCTCCTTCACGCGCTGCGTGAAGTTCTCGCGCGTGTAGACGATCGGGTGATCGCAGCCGTGCGCCTTCGCGAGTTCGGCCTTTTCGTCGGAGCCGACCGTCCCGATCACGGTCGCGCCGAGCGCCTTCGCCCACTGGCACACGAGCAGGCCGACACCGCCGGCCGCCGCGTGGATCAGGATCGTGTCGCCGGCCTTCACCGGATACGTGCGGCGCAGCAGGTAGTGCGCGGTCAGGCCCTGCAGCATCACCGACGCGGCATCGTCATAGCTGATGCCGTCGGGCAGCTTCACGAGCCGCTCGGCCGGCATCACGCGCTCCTGCGCGTACGCCCCCGGCGGCTGCCCGACATACGCGACGCGGTCGCCGGCCTTGAGCGCGGTCACGCCGTCGCCGACGGCCGTCACTTCGCCGGCGGCCTCCATCCCGAGGCCGCCGGGCAGCGGTTGCGGATAAAGGCCGGTGCGGAAATACACGTCGATGTAGTTGAGCCCGACCGCGTGCTGCCGGATGCGGACCTCGCCCGCCTTCGGCTCGCCGACTTCGACATCGACCCACTTCATCACGTCCGGGCCGCCCGGCTGGTCGTATCGGATTGCTTTCGGCATCGTTTCGCTCCTCGTCTGTCAATCGGTCAGGAAAAATTCCGGGTCGCCGATGCGCGGGCCGGCCGATTCATGCGGGAACCGGGCCGCAGGCGCGTATCGCGACGCACGATTCTCGCGCGTCGCCGCCGTCCGTGCATGGCCCTGCCGCGAACAGGGGCAATCGGGCGCGGCGCGCGCCTAACAAACGTCCTGCATGTTGCGCGCCAGATCGTCGAGCAGCATCCGCGCGGTGGCGACGTTGGTCGCAACCGGCACGTCGTGCACGTCGCATGCGCGCACGAGCGCGGTGATGTCGGGGTCGTGCGGCTGCGCGGTCATCGGGTCGCGCAGGAACACGACGATGTCGACGCGGCCCTCGGCCAGTTCCGCGCCGATCTGCAGGTCGCCGCCGAGCGGCCCCGACAGCTTGCGCTCGACCTCCAGCCCGTGCGCGGCTGCGATGCGGCCGCCCGTCGTGCCGGTCCCGACCAGCCGGCATTGCGCGAGCGTCGCGCGGTATTCGCCCGCGAGCGCGACGATCTCGTCCTTCTTCGCGTCGTGCGCAATCAATGCGATGCGGGGTTTGCTCATCTCCAGTTCCTTCGTCGTTCGGTTGTTGTCGTGATCGTGAAGCGAAACGCGCGGGTCAGAACGTACCCGGGTACGCACCGCCGTCGAGCAGCCAGTTCTGCCCGGTGATATAGCCGGCATGCACGCTGCACAGGAACGCGCAGGCCGCACCGAATTCCGCGCGCGTGCCGAGGCGGCCGGCCGGGATGTCGTTCGCGCGCCGCGCGCGCATTTCGTCGACCGTCACGCCCTGCGCCTTCGCCGAGGCGGCGAGCGTCGTCGCGATCCGGTCGGTGTCGAACAGCCCCGGCAGCAGGTTGTTGATCGTCACGCCCTGGCCGGCGACCTTGCGCGACAGCCCCGCAACGAAGCCCGTCAGCCCCGAGCGCGCGCCGTTCGACAGCGCGAGCACGTCGATCGGCGCCTTCACGGCCGAACTGGTGATGTTGACGACCCGGCCGAAGCGGCGCGCGATCATCCCGTCGAGGGTCGCGCGGATCAGCTCGATCGGCGTCAGCATGTTCGACTCGAGCGCGCGGATCCAGTCGTCGTGCGAAAAATCGCGGAAGTCGCCGGGCGGCGGGCCGCCGGCATTCGTCACGAGAATGTCCGGCTGCGGGCAGGCGGCGAGCGCGGCCGCGCGCCCGTCCGGCGTCGTGATGTCGCAGGCGACTGCCGTGACCGACACGTTCGCGCCGGCGCGGATCTCCTCCGCGGTCTCCTCGAGCGTGTCGCGCGTGCGCGCGACGATCACGAGGTTCACGCCCTCGGCGGCCAGCGCTTCCGCGCAGCCGCGCCCGAGACCCTTGCTTGCCGCGCATACGAGCGCGGTCTTTCCTTCGATACCGAGATCCATCGTCGACTCCCTGGTGGCGACGCGCGCCGGGACGGCCCCGCGCCGCCGGGGGGCGGGCGAACGGGCGGGCGCGGCGCGCGGATTGTCGTGAGACGTCGATAATATCCGGATCATGCGGCGCGCCTTGGTAAAATTGCGGCCATAAGCGACGGCCGGCTTGCGCCCGCCGCCGCCCCCCGATCCCCTTTTGCCGCCAAGGCGCCCCCGTCATGAAACAGGACAGCCGTTTCCCGAATCTCTTCATCACCGATCACCCGCTGATCCAGCACAAGCTCACGCACATGCGCGACAAGGACACGTCCACGCGCACGTTCCGCGAGCTGCTGCGCGAGATCACGCTGCTGATGGGCTACGAGATCACCCGCAACCTGCCGATCACGACCAAGCGGGTCGAAACCCCGCTGGTGGCGGTCGACGCCCCCGTGATCGCGGGCAAGAAGCTCGCGATCGTGCCCGTGCTGCGCGCGGGCATCGGGATGTCGGACGGCCTGCTCGACCTGGTGCCGTCCGCGCGCGTCGGCCATATCGGCGTGTACCGCGCCGACGACCACCGCCCGGTCGAATACCTGGTGCGCCTGCCGGACCTGGAAGACCGCATCTTCATCCTGTGCGACCCGATGGTCGCGACCGGCTATTCGGCCGTGCACGCGGTCGACGTGCTCAAGCGCCGCAACGTGCCGGCCGCGAACATCATGTTCGTCGCGCTGGTCGCCGCGCCCGAGGGCGTGCAGGTGTTCCAGGACGCGCACCCCGACGTGAAGCTGTTCGTCGCGTCGCTCGATTCCCACCTGAACGAGCACGCGTACATCGTGCCGGGCCTCGGCGACGCGGGCGACCGCCTGTTCGGCACCAAGAACTGAGTGCCGGCACGGCCGCGCGGCGCGCGGCCCGGTCCGCGGCGGCCTGCCCGGCCGTTCGGCCAGATGCGGCGGCCCCGAACCGGCGGTCGCCGCGTGATAAAATCACGCTCCACTCGACACGCGCGGCCCCGCGGCTTCATGCCCGCCGAAACGGCCGCCGATTCAACGACACATTGAAACAATCGCCCGCGCTGCGCGCCCGGGCACGGAGAAAGGTATGGCTGGTCATTCGAAATGGGCCAACATCAAGCATAAGAAGGCAGCGGCCGACGCAAAGCGCGGCAAGATCTGGACCCGCCTGATCAAGGAAATCCAGGTTGCGGCGCGCCTCGGCGGCGGCGACGTCAACTCGAACCCGCGCCTGCGTCTCGCGGTCGACAAGGCTGCCGACGCGAACATGCCGAAGGACAACGTCAAGCGCGCGATCGATCGCGGCGTCGGCGGCGCGGACGGCGCGAACTACGAAGAGATCCGTTACGAAGGCTACGGCATCAGCGGCGCGGCGATCATCGTCGACACGCTGACCGACAACCGCACGCGTACGGTCGCGGAAGTTCGCCATGCATTCTCGAAGTTCGGCGGCAACATGGGCACCGACGGCTCGGTCGCGTTCATGTTCGATCACGTCGGCCAGTTCCTGTTCGCGCCCGGCACGTCGGAAGACGCGCTGATGGAAGCCGCGCTCGAAGCCGGCGCGAACGACGTGAACACGAACGACGACGGCTCGATCGAAGTGCTGTGCGACTGGCAGGAATTCTCGAAGGTGAAGGACGCGCTCGAAGCCGGCGGCTTCAAGGCCGAACTCGCCGAAGTGACGATGAAGCCGCAGAACGAAGTCGAATTCACCGGTGACGACGCGGCGAAGATGCAGAAGCTCCTGGACGCGCTCGAGAACCTCGACGACGTGCAGGACGTGTATACGAACGCCGTCATCATCGAGGAATGAGATGCCGGCCGCCGCGAGCCTGTCGCGGCGGTGGCCTGACCGATTCCGCGGCCGGCGCGCCTGAGCGTGCCGGCCGCCCTGTTTTCTAGTCTGCGGGGAATCCCATGAAACTACTCGTCGTCGGTTCCGGCGGCCGCGAACATGCGCTGGCGTGGAAGCTCGCGCAGTCGCCGCGCGTCCAGATGGTCTACGTCGCGCCCGGCAATGGCGGTACGGCGCAGGACGAGCGTCTGAAGAACGTCGATATCACGTCGCTCGACGAACTCGCCGATTTCGCGGAAAGCGAAGGCGTCGCGTTCACGCTCGTCGGGCCGGAAGCACCGCTCGCGGCCGGCATCGTCAACCTGTTCCGCGCACGCGGCCTGAAGGTCTTCGGCCCGACCCGCGAAGCCGCGCAGCTCGAAAGCTCGAAGGATTTCGCGAAGGCGTTCATGAAGCGCCACGGCATCCCGACGGCCGACTACGAAACCTTCGCCGATGCGGCGGCCGCCCACGCGTACATCGACGCGAAGGGTGCGCCGATCGTCGTGAAGGCCGACGGCCTCGCGGCCGGCAAGGGCGTCGTCGTCGCGATGACGCTCGAAGAGGCGCATGCGGCCGTCGACATGATGCTGTCGGGCAACAAGCTTGGGGACGCCGGCGCGCGCGTCGTGATCGAGGAGTTCCTCGACGGCGAGGAAGCGAGCTTCATCGTGATGGTCGACGGCAAGCACGCGCTGGCACTGGCTTCCAGCCAGGACCACAAGCGCCTGCTCGACGAAGACCGCGGCCCGAACACCGGCGGCATGGGCGCGTATTCGCCCGCGCCGATCGTCACGCCGCAGATGCATGCACGCGTGATGCGCGAGATCATCATGCCGACGGTACGCGGGATGGAGAAGGACGGCATCCGCTTCACGGGCTTCCTGTACGCGGGCCTGATGATCGACAAGGACGGCAATCCGCGCACGCTCGAGTTCAACTGCCGGATGGGCGACCCGGAAACGCAGCCGATCATGGCGCGCCTGAAGAGCGATTTCTCGAAGGTCGTCGAGCAGGCGATCGCGGGCACGCTCGACACGGTCGAGCTCGACTGGGACCGTCGTACCGCGCTCGGCGTCGTACTGGCCGCGCACGGCTATCCGGACGCGCCGCGCAAGGGCGACCGCATCAACGGGATCCCGGCCGAGACCGAACAGGCCGTGACGTTCCACGCAGGCACGACGCTCGGCGACGGCGACAAGCTCGTGACGTCCGGCGGCCGCGTGCTGTGCGTGGTCGGCCTCGCCGATTCGGTGCGCGAAGCCCAGCAGCATGCGTACGACACGATCAACCAGATCAATTTCGAAGGCATGCAGTACCGCCGCGACATCGGTTTCCGCGCGCTCAACCGCAAGAGCGTGTGACGTCGCAACTGCCGCCCCGCCCCAGCGCGGCGGCGGCCCCTCTGCCGGGGTTCGATAGAATGCCCGGCAGATGCCTTTTTTACGGCCCCCGCTTCGGGCGGGGGCACCCAGTCCAGACATGACCGATTCGACCTACGACGTGGCGCGCGTGCGCACGTACCTCCAGGGCCTGCAGACACGCATCGCCGACGCGCTCGGCGCGCTCGACGGCACGCCGCTCGCGACCGATGCGTGGCAGCGCGGGCCGGCCGAACGCCTGCGCGGCGGCGGCTGCACGCGGATTCTCGAAGGCGGCCGCGTGTTCGAACGCGCGGGGATCGGCTTTTCCGACGTCGCGGGCGACGCGCTGCCGCCGTCGGCGAGCGCGGCGCGCCCGCAGCTCGCGGGCCGCGGCTTCGAGGCGCTCGGCGTGTCGCTCGTGCTGCACCCGCGCAATCCGTACTGCCCGACCGTCCACATGAACGTGCGGATGCTGATCGCGACGAAACCGGGCGAGGAGCCCGTGTTCTGGTTCGGCGGCGGCATGGATCTGACACCGGTTTACGGTTTCGAGGACGACGCGCGGCATTTTCACCAGACCTGCAAGGATGCGCTCGACCCGTTCGGCGTCGCGCTCTATCCGCGCTTCAAGAAGTGGTGCGACGAGTATTTCTTCCTGAAACACCGCAACGAGATGCGCGGCATCGGCGGGATCTTCTTCGACGATTTCTCGGAACCCGGTTTCGAACGCTCGTTTGACATGATGCAAAGCGTCGGCGATGCGTTCCTGCAGGCGTACCTGCCGATCGTCGAGCGCCGCGCCGAGCTGCCGTACGGCGAGCGCGAGCGCGACTTCCAGGCATACCGACGCGGCCGCTACGTCGAATTCAACCTCGTGTTCGACCGCGGTACGCTGTTCGGCCTGCAAAGCGGCGGCCGCACCGAATCGATCCTGATGTCGATGCCGCCTGTCGCGAACTGGCGCTACAACTGGCAGCCCGAGCCGGGTTCGCCGGAAGCGCGCCTGTACAGCGACTTCATCGTGCCGCGCGACTGGGTCTGAGCCCGCGCGCCCCGCTGCCCCAAGGAAAGGACGCGTTTCTGGACACCACCGCCCGCCCCGCCCCGCTGCCGCGTCGTATCGGCTTGCTGGGCGGTACTTTCGACCCGATCCACGACGGCCATCTCGCGCTCGCGCGCCGGTTCGCCGAACTGCTCGGCCTGACCGAACTCGTGCTGCTGCCCGCCGGGCAGCCGTACCAGAAGCGCGACGTATCGGCCGCCGAACACCGGCTCGCGATGACGCGCGCGGCCGCCGGCTCGCTGTCCGTGCCGGGCGTGACCGTGACCGTCGCCACCGACGAGATCGAGCACACCGGCCCGACCTACACGGTCGAGACGCTCGCGCGCTGGCGCGAGCGGATCGGTCCGGATGCGTCGCTGTCGCTGCTGATCGGCGCCGACCAGCTCGTGCGCCTCGATACGTGGCGCGACTGGCGCAAGCTGTTCGATTACGCGCACATCTGCGTGTCGACGCGCCCGGGTTTCGACCTGGGCGCGGCGCCGCCGGACGTTGCGCAGGAAATCGCCGCGCGGCAGGCCGGCGCCGACGTGCTGAAGGCCACGCCGGCCGGCCGCCTGCTGATCGATACGACCCTTTCGTTCGACATCGCCGCGACCGACATCCGCGCCCACCTGCGCGAATGCATCGCGCGCCATGCGCAAATGCCCGATGCGTCGGCCGAACATGTGCCGGCCGCCGTATGGGCCTATATTCTTCAACATCGCCTCTACCATTCCTGAATCCATGGATATTCGCAAACTGCAGCGCGTGATCGTCGACGCCCTCGAAGACGTCAAGGCGCAAGACATCAAGGTGTTCAACACCAGCCACCTGACCGAACTGTTCGACCGCGTGGTCGTCGCCTCGGGCACCTCCAACCGCCAGACCAAGGCGCTCGCGTCGAGCGTGCGCGACAAGGTCAAGGAAGCCGGCGGCGACATCGTCAGCTCCGAAGGCGAAGACACCGGCGAATGGGTGCTGGTCGACTGCGGCGACGCAGTCGTGCACATCCTCCAGCCGGCCCTGCGCCAGTACTACAACCTCGAGGAAATCTGGGGCGACAAGCCCGTGCGGATGAAGCTCGGCGGCGGCAAGGCCAACGGCTTTGCCACGGCCAGCGAAGGCGACGAAGACGAAGAGGAAGCCGCACCGGCCCGCCCGGCGCGCAAGACGGCCGCCCGCCGCCGTTAAGCCGTCGCGCGTCATCCGATGAAGCTTTTCATCCTCGCGGTCGGCCACAAGATGCCGGGCTGGATCGCATCCGGCTTCGACGAATACACGAAGCGGATGCCGCCCGAGCTGCGCATCGAGTTACGCGAAATCAAGCCTGAACTGCGTTCGGGCGGCCGCAGCGCCGAAAGCGTGATGGCGGCCGAGCGGCAGAAGATCGAGGCTGCGCTGCCGAAGGGCGCGCGCCTCGTCGCGCTCGACGAGCGCGGCCGCGACTGGACCACGATGCAGCTCGCGCAGGCACTGCCCGGCTGGCAGCAGGACGGCCGCGACGTCGCGTTCGTGATCGGCGGCGCCGACGGGCTCGATCCGGAACTGAAAGCGCGCGCCGACGTGCTGCTGCGCATCTCGAGCATGACGCTGCCGCACGGGATGGTGCGTGTGCTGCTCGCCGAACAGCTTTACCGTGCGTGGAGCATCACGCAGAATCACCCCTACCACCGCGCATGACGTGTCGTCCTCGAGACGGGCGCCGTGCGCGCCCAACGAGATAACGACACCATGCCGTCCAGCACGCCCCCCGCGCTTTTCCCGACCCTTTACCTCGCTTCGCAAAGCCCGCGCCGCCAGGAGCTGCTGCAGCAGATCGGCGTACGCTTCGAGCTGCTGCTGCCGCGCCCCGACGAGGATGCCGAAGCGCTCGAGGCCGAACTGCCCGGCGAAGCCGCCGATGCGTACGTGCGGCGCGTGACCGTCGCGAAGGCCGAAGCCGCGCGTGCGCGCCTCGTCGCGAGCGGCAAGCCGGCCGCGCCGGTGCTGGTCGCCGACACGACCGTGACGATCGACGGCGCGATCCTCGGCAAGCCGGCCGACGCCGACGATGCGCTCGCGATGCTCACGCGCCTCGCGGGGCGCGAGCACGCGGTGCTGACCGCCGTCGCCGTCATCGACGCCGGCGGCGAACTGCTGCCGCCCGCGCTGTCGCGCTCGCTGGTGCGCTTCGCGGCCGCGTCGCGCGACGACTATGCGCGCTACGTCGAAACGGGCGAGCCGTTCGGCAAAGCCGGCGCGTACGCGATCCAGGGGCGCGCGGCAGAATTCATCGAGCGAATCGACGGATCCCATTCAGGTATCATGGGTCTGCCCCTTTTTGAGACCGCCGCGTTGCTGCGCACCGCACGCGTCTCCTTCTGAACTGCACCCATGAACGAAGAAATCCTGATCAACCTCACGCCGCAGGAAACGCGGGTCGCACTCGTCCAGCAAGGCGCGGTGCAGGAGCTTCACGTCGAGCGCACGCTGTCGCGCGGGCGGGTCGGCAACATCTATCTCGGCAAGGTCGTGCGCGTGCTGCCCGGCATGCAGTCGGCGTTCATCGACATCGGCCTCGAGCGTGCGGCATTCCTGCACGTCGCCGACATCTGGCATCCGCGCCTCGCGGGCGAGCCGCAGTCGGGCACGCCGCACCAGCCGATCGAGAAGATCGTGTTCGAGGGCCAGACGCTGATGGTCCAGGTGATCAAGGATCCGATCGGCACGAAGGGCGCGCGGCTGTCGACGCAGGTCAGTATCGCGGGCCGCACGCTCGTCTACCTGCCGCAGGAGCCGCATATCGGCATCTCGCAGAAGATCGAGAGCGAGGCCGAGCGCGAGGCCGTGCGTGCGCGCCTGACGGCCGTGATCCCGCCGGACGAGAAAGGCGGCTACATCGTGCGCACGATTGCCGAGGATTCGACCTCCGACGAACTGGCCGGCGACGTCACGTACCTGCGCAAGACGTGGGCGACGATCGTTGCTCAGGCGCAGCGGCTGCCTGCGACGAGCCTGCTGTACCAGGATCTCGATCTCGCGCAGCGCGTGCTGCGCGATTTCGCGAACGACGACACGACGCGCATCCAGGTCGATTCGCGCGAGACGTACCAGCGCCTCGCGGAATTCGCGGGCGAGTTCACGCCGGCCGTGAGCCCGAAGCTGCACCACTACACCGGCGAGCGGCCGCTGTTCGACCTGTACAACATCGAGACGGAGATCCAGCGCGCGCTGTCGCGCCGCGTCGACCTGAAGTCGGGCGGTTACCTGATGATCGACCAGACCGAGGCGATGACGACGATCGACGTGAACACGGGCGGCTACGTCGGCGCGCGCAACTTCGACGACACGATCTTCAAGACCAACCTCGAGGCCGCGCACACGATCGCGCGCCAGCTGCGGCTGCGCAACCTCGGCGGGATCATCATCATCGACTTCATCGACATGGAGAACGCCGAGCATCGCGATGCGGTGCTGTCCGAGCTGAAGAAGGCGCTGTCTCGCGACCGCACGCGCGTGACGGTCAACGGCTTCTCGCAGCTCGGCCTCGTCGAAATGACGCGCAAGCGCACGCGCGAATCGCTCGCGCACGTGCTGTGCGAACCGTGTCCGACCTGCCAGGGCAAGGGCCAGGTGAAGACGTCGCGCACCGTGTGCTACGACATCCTGCGCGAGATCCTGCGCGAGTCGCGGCAGTTCAACCCGCGCGAATTCCGCGTGATCGCCGCGCAGCAGGTGATCGACCTGTTCCTCGACGAAGAGTCGCAGCATCTCGCGATGCTGATCGACTTCATCGGCAAGCCGGTGTCGCTGCAGGTCGAGTCGAATCTGAGCCAGGAGCAGTACGATATCGTGCTGATGTAACGGTCGTTCGAGTGCGAATGCGCGAAATCCCCGGGCGCGGTACGGATTTCGCGCATCCGGCATGCATCTGCGGACGACTATTCGTCGCGAGTTGCTTCCCATGCAAAGCGCTCGATCGCATCGGTATCCCATCGGCCGATGCGCATCGCTTCCTCCAGCATGCCGAGCGTAAGCGGCACGAGTTCCGGGGCACGATATTTCGACGACAACAGGCCAACGAACGTTCGGACCATATCCAGCGTGTCCGGACCGATGTATCGCCGATACGGGAAATGCTCGACGTCGATCCCGAAGGTCTCGCGCCACTTGTCGATGAATTCGATCGCGTCGATTTCCGTGACGCGGAGGTCCTCTTCCATCCGGCTTGAACGTGACAGCTTCAACGGACCGCCAAAGAGCGGGCGCCCAAGTTCCTCACGCGCGAACGCTTCGAGCCGATCCCATGCCGTGCCGGTCATATCAGAGCACCCTGTCTTCCGGTTTTGCAATGCTGTTGTAGACCTGCACCGTGTTCCACATGACGACTGCCGCACCGGTGGCAAGCACGGTAGCGCCGACAACCGGCACTGCACGCCCGACGAACGCACCGAGGTTACGGGTCGTCGCGATTCGCACACCACCTGCACCGGCTTTCGTGATGGCCCGCAGCCGAATTCCGACGTTGAACGGCAGCGCCTTGCGGGCGGCAATCGACACAACGGATGTACCGGCCACCGCGCCGCGCAGCTTGCCGGGAATCGGTACATCGTTCTGTCCCAACAGGACAGCAGCCGCGGCGCCGAGGTCGTAAAAGCCAAACCGTTTGCAAACCTGATTCACGGCAACCCAAAAAACAGATCCCCAGGCGTGAGATCCACACACCCCTCGTACACATAGCGATTGCCCGACATACGGACCTCGTTGTCGTTCGAATAGCCGCCGACCTTAGCAAAGCCGAACGCGCTCGCCATCCCTGTATCATTCGGTCATGCGTGCAACGGTCCGCTTGACCGGGCCACACGGCGAAAGGCGCATCGAGCATTGGTTTAAGAACAGTTTCCAGACGAGCCCCGCGACAACGACACGTCGCGACGGCTCGACGCTCCACCCTTTCGCCGCCGGCCCCGGCCATGCGGCACGTCGACATGGTGTCCGCGCCAGCCGCCGCGCTATCCTTTCCCACCTCTCATTCATTCATCACACACCATGAGCCAAGGCCACAACCGCCGCCAGCGCAAGAAACTCCACATCGGCGAATTCCAGGAACTCGCGTTCAACGCCACCGCGCATTACCGCAACGAAATGACCGACCTCGAACGCGGCGAGCTGATCGACGCGTTCATCGACTTCGTCGAAGCGAACGGGCTGATGACCGTCGCGTCCGCGGACGAAGGCATCGGCGCCTACGTGATCTCCGGCGCGCCGCGCGGCACCACGACCGACGCCGATCGCGAGCTCGTGCGCGGGTGGCTGGCCGCCCGTCCGGAACTGACGGACGTCAAGGTCAGCGAATTCACCGACGCGTGGTATCCGGACGCCTGATCGCCAGGTTTCACGCTGCGCCAGGCAGCGCCCGCGCCTGCCCGCCCTAACGGCGGGCAGGCCAGCACCGCCCCTCCCTCGCCCCCCCCACCTCCTCCCCCATTCACACGATTCATCCCGTGTCGACCGTGATTACCCCGATTTCCGTATTGAATCGGACGCTTACTTCAATTTAACGATCATTAAAAGACGTCTCGCACTGGCGGACCTACTCTGATCGCCAGGAATCCGGTGTTTTCCGGCGCGATCGGCAAGCAAGACGAAAGAATGCGAACTGCCCGCCCGACAAGTGCTCCGGATTCCGGTACGGGCGAAAACGCGACACGGCGACAGGCAATCAGGGAGACAACCGACCACGCGCCAGCCGCTTCCCGTTCGCAGCGGCGACACATCGGCGCACGCGACGGCCGCCTGACCCACTCCATCAAACGATACGAGGACGACATGACTACGCCGACCATCCATCAAGCAGGACTCCGAATGATCATGATCGCGGCCGGCGTTGCGGCGCTGATGTCGCTGTCCGCGTGCGGCGGCTCCGGCTCGCTGAGCCAGGGCACCGGCGGCGGATCGGGTTCGGGCGACACGACGGCGACGACCGGCGGCACGGGCAACGGCTCCGGCGGCACGTCGGCCAATGGGGTTGGCCAGACGACCGCGGCGTCGAGCAACGTCGTGACGGCCGCAGGCGGCACCGTGTCGGGCGTCGGCACGGTCATCGCCGGCCAGTCGCTGCCCGGCACGAACGCGGCGACCACGCAGGGGCTTGGCACCGTCGTACAGGACGCCGGCGCGGCCGTCACCACGCTCGGCACCGGTCTCGGCTCAGGGCTCGGCCAGCTCGGCGCGTCGTCGAATCCGGTCGGCACGACGGTCGCGAGCACGGGCGGCGTGGTCACGAATCTCGGCGACGCGGTCGCGGCGACCGGCGGCGTCGTGTCCAGCCTCGGCGCCAGCGGGTCGGCGCTGGCGCCGCTCGCGCCCGTCACGTCGCCCGTCGGCGGCGCAATCACGACCCTCGGCAACACGATCGCGGGTGGCGGCGCCACGCTCGGCACGCAGTTGTCGACCGGCCCCGTCGCGCAGGTCACGGGCGCCGCCAGTTCGGCGATCACGCCGATCACGTCGCAGGTCGGATCGGTCACGCAGACCGTTGCGTCGAGCACGCCGCTCGGCGCGCCGCTCACGAACCTCGTGACGACGGTCGGCAACGGTGTCGCGAACGCCGGCACGACGATCGCGAAGACCGGCGGCAATCCGGTGACGACCGGCGTCGGCAACGTGGTGACGGCGACCGGCAACACGGTCGCGACGGCCGGCACGACGCTGCTCGGCGGCGGTGCCGCGACGAATCCGCTCGCACCGGTCACGGGGCTCCTGTCGACCGGCGCGCTCGGCGGCGCGACGGGCGGCGGCAATCCGGCAGGCGCGCTCACGTCGGCGGTCGGCACCGTAACGAGTGCCGTGTCCGGCGCGGCCGGCGGCTCGCCCGTCGCGGGGCTGACGGGCGGCAGCGGCAGCGGCGCGCTCTCGAAGTCGGGCGGCGGCGTGCTCGCTCCCGTAACGACGACGCTCGGGTCGCTGGTCAAGTAAGCCTCACGCCCCTGCGGCGCCCGATCGTCCCCGACGATCCGGGCGCCGCAGCCGCAATCCCGGCCGGCTTCCGCTCGCGTCCGCCCCGCCTCCGATCCCTACCTTTTCCCCACAGTCCGCCTGCAACCGGCCATCGAAATCGGTCCTGAAAGCAAGACACGTTAAAATCTCACCTCGCGTGGTGCGCCGCCCGCACCCGCCATCCATCGCCAGCCGCGTGCCCTCGGGCCGCCCCCGACCCATGGAGTGAGTGTCAATGAGCGGCGGACTCCCGTTTCCCGCATCCCGCAAGTCGTTACCGTCCTCGACGGTCTTCCTGATTCTCGCCGCCGCCGCGCTGCTGTCCGGCTGCGGGCTGCTGCCGGTCCAGAACCCGCCCGCGCCGATCAGCGAGGCGCTCGTCGAGCCCATCGCGGAAACCGCCGGCGAGCCGCTGACGATGCCGCCCGTGCCGGCGCCGACGCAGCCGGAGGAACCGGAAGCGCCGAAGAAGCCGCGTCGCGAGGTGACGCGGCCGAAGCCCCCGCAGCGCCCCGAATCGCCGACACCGCCGCCGCCGCCCCCACCGCCGATCGTCGCGACGCGCCCGCTCGACCGCACCCAGATCCATGCGCTGCTCGACAGCGAAGTCGCGCGCCGCAACGGCAAGGTGATCGGACGCGCGGTCGACATGGTGACCGACGCGAGCGGCAAGCCGCGCGAGATGATCGTCAACCTGCAGGGCTTCATGGGCATCGGCGACCGCAAGGTCATCTTCCCGTGGGCCGTGTTCCGCTTCACGCCGGGCGGCAAACAGGAGCCGATCGTGCTCGACGTGCCGTCGGGCGACCTGCCGCCGGCCGCGCGGCCGAAGGCCGTGCCGCTGTCGGGTTCGGCCGCTGCCTCGCCTGCGACGCGGCTGCCGATGCTCGACAGCGATGTCGAGCGCCCGAACGGCACGAAGATCGGCCGCATCGTCGACGTGCTGATCGACCGCGCCGCGCAGCCGCAGGCTGTCGTGCTCGACCTCGGCGGCCTCGTCAATACCGATCGCCGTTCGATCGCCGCGAGCTGGGGCGCGCTGCGCTTCGTCACGCGCGACAAGGCGCTGCACCCGCAACTCGACCTGAACGACGCGCAGATCAAGGCATCGCCGCCCTACGCGGCCGACAAGCCGGTCATCGCGGTCTTCCCGCCCGTTGCTCCGGCCCCGGCTTCATCTGCGAGTGCCACCCGATGACGATCAAGCATTCCGTCAGCGCTCGCAGTCTGCGGTCCCTCGACTGGCTCAACTTCTTCGTTGCAAACGTTCAGACCGGGTTCGGTCCGTTCATCGCGTCCTACCTCGCGTCGCACAAGTGGACGCAAGGCGAGATCGGCATGGTGCTGTCGATCGGCACGATCAGCGCAATGGTCAGCCAGGTGCCCGGCGGCGCGGCCGTCGATGCGCTGAAGAACAAGAAAGGCGCGGCCGCATGGGCGATCGCAGCCATCATCCTGTCCGCGGTGCTGCTCGCGTCGAGCCCGACGATCGTGCCGGTGATCGCCGCCGAGGTGTTCCACGGTTTCGCGAGCTGCATGCTCGTGCCGGCGATGGCCGCGATCTCGTTCTCGCTCGTCGGCCGCGCCGACCTCGGCGACCGGCTCGGCCGCAATGCACGCTGGGCATCGATCGGCAGCGCGGTCGCGGCGGGCCTGATGGGCCTCACCGGCGAATACTTCTCCGCGCGCGCGGTGTTCTGGCTGACCGCCGTGCTGGCGCTGCCCGCGCTGTTCGCGCTCGCGATGATCCAGCCGACGCACCAGGTGATTCCGCAGTCGTCGAAGCCCGACGATCAGCACGACGAAGCCGGCGAACGCGAAACGCTGCTCGAACTGCTGCGCGACCGCCGGATGCTGATCTTCGCGGCGTGCGTCGTGCTGTTCCACCTGTCGAACGCGGCGATGCTGAATCTCGCGGCCGGCGAAGTCACGGCCGGGATGGGCGAAAACGTGCAGCTCGTGATCGCCGCGTGCATCATCGTGCCGCAGGCGATCGTCGCGATGCTGTCACCGTGGGTCGGCCGCTCCGCGCAGCGCTGGGGGCGCCGGCCGATCCTGCTGCTCGGCTTCTCCGCGCTGCCGGTGCGCGCGCTGCTGTTCGCCGGCGTGAGCAGCCCGTACCTGCTCGTGCCCGTGCAGATGCTCGACGGCATCAGCGCGGCCGTGTTCGGCGTGATGCTGCCGCTGATCGCGGCCGACGTCGCGGGCGGCAAGGGCCGCTACAACCTGTGTATCGGGCTGTTCGGGCTCGCGGCCGGGATCGGCGCGACGCTCAGCACGGCCGTGGCCGGCTACGTCGCCGATCACTTCGGCAACGCGGTCAGTTTCTTCGGGCTCGCGGCCGCAGGGGCGCTCGCGGTGCTGCTGGTCTGGCTCGTGATGCCCGAAACGCGCGTCGACAACGGCGATGCGGCGGCCGACGAGCCGGCGGCCGCCTCGCCCGAACAGGCGCACTGACGGCAGCGCGCCGCCGAATCCCGCTTCTTGGCCGACTCGCAATGGATACGATCAGGACACTCAACGAAGCCCGCCAGCAGATCCAGCAATCGATCTTCGATCTGTTCAAGGGGCTGTCATTCAGCGAACGGCTCGCGCAAGGCGGGCTGATGGCGTTTCAGGCCGTCTGCGGCGCGTGCCTCGCCTATGCGATCGGCCACGCGGTGCACTCGGAGCAGGCCGTGTGGGCGGCAATCACCGCGATCGCCGTCACGCAGCACAACTACTCGGACACGATGTCGCTGTCGCGCGACCAGTTCATCGGCGCGATGGTCGGTGGCGTACTTGGCTTCGCGGGTGCGGCGCTGGGCGGCGATCGTCTCGTCGCGTACGCGATCACGGTCGCGATCGTGATCGTGTGCTGCTGGTGCCTGAACGTTGGCAGCGCGGCCCGGCTCGGCGGCGTGACCGCGACGATCGTGTTGCTGTTTCCGGGCAATGGCCCGCTGTGGGACGTTCCGCTGATACGGCTCGGCGAAGTGACGCTCGGCACCGTGTGCGCGCTGGGGGTGTGCTGGGTGATGTCGAGAATCGAGCGGCGCTGGTTCCGCCACGCCGCGGCAAAGTGACGCGGTGTACCGGTTGCCCGGCGCGCATCGCGGCATGGCGATACGTGCCGGGCGATCGGCAAGGTCAGTCGCCGATCCGCAGCACGATGCCGGAACCGATCTGCACCAGCAGGTGATCTCCGCCGACGCCGACCCATTGATAGCCGCGCGGCGGCTGGCTCAGGTGATAGCCGCGCCAGTCGTCGATCACGTACTGGCGATCGCGGAACTCGGGGGGTAGCCGGTCGCCCTTGTGCCATTCGCGACGCGGCTGGTCGGCCCAGCGCGGCGGCACGTCGTCCTCATGACGCATCTGGCCGGGTGGCATGTGTTTCGGGCCGTGGCCACGCTGCATGCCGTGGCCGCCTTGGTCGTTGTGGTTGTCGTGATCCTGCGCCATCGCGGCCGGCGCGGCGAGACTCGCCGCGATCGCTGCGGCCAGCATCATCCCGTGCATCTTCTTCATTGTGCTTTCCCTCCGTGTTTTCACGTCGAACGAAACCACTCGAACTACCCGATGAAGACTAGCACACGGCATCGCGCGGCCGCATGACCGCGTGTTACGCCGCCTGCTGCTGGTACTGGATCCGGTGCAGGTGTGCGTAGAGGCCGCCGTGACGCAGCAGTTCGTCATGGCTGCCCTCTTCGACGATCTTGCCGGCCTCGAGCACGAGGATGCGGTCCGCGCGCTCGATCGTCGACAGCCGGTGTGCGATCACGAGCGTGGTGCGGCCTTCCATCAGCCGCTCGAGCGCCGCCTGCACATGGCGCTCCGACTCCGAATCGAGCGCCGACGTCGCTTCGTCGAGGATCAGGATCGGCGCATCCTTGTAGATCGCGCGTGCAATCGCCAGCCGCTGGCGCTGGCCGCCGGACAGCCGCATCCCGTTGCCGCCGACCAGCGTGTCGAGCCCGTTGGGCATCGCGGCGACCGCATCGGCGAGGTTCGCGGCCTCGAGCGCGGCCTGCACGCGCGCGCGGTCGGGCGTCTGCCCGTACGCGACGTTCGCGGCGATCGTGTCGTTGAACAGCACGACGTCCTGGCTGACCATCGCCATCTGGCCGCGCAGCGCGTGGAGGTCGTAGTCGGAAACCGGCACGCCGTCGACCAGGATCGCGCCGTCCGTCGGGTCGAAGAAGCGCGGCAGCAGGTTCACGAGCGTCGTCTTGCCGCTCCCGGACGGGCCGGCCAGCGCGATCATTTCACCCGGCGCGACCTTGAACGAGATGCGGTCGAGCGTCGGCCGCTCGGCCGCGCCGTAGTCGAACGACACGTTGCGGAATTCGATCTCGCCGCGTGCCTGCGCCAGCGGCCGCCCGCCGCCCTGCGGCTCGGCCGGCTCGTCGATCAGCCCGAAGATCAGCTCGGCAGCCGTCATCCCGCGCTGCAGCGGCTGGTTGACGTCGATCAGGTGCTTGAGCGGCGAGATCACGAGCAGCATCGACGTGACGAACGCGACGAAGCCGCCGACCGTCGTCTGGTCGTTCGACGATTGCACGACCGCGATCGTGATCACGACCGCAAGCGCGATCGACGCGAGGAACTGCGTGAGCGGCTGCGCGAGGCCGCCCGAGATCGTCATGCGCATCGCGTAGCCGCGCAGGCGCTTGCTCATCGACGTGAAGCGGTCCATCTCGTACGCTTCGCCGTTGTGCACCTTGACGACCTTGTAGCCGCCGACCGTCTCCTCGACGATGTACGACAGCTCGTTGGTGAGCGTCTGGTGCTCGCGGTTCAGGCGGCGCAGGCGGCGGTTGATCTTGCTGACGAGCCAGCCGATGCCGGGCAGGATCACCGCGACGATCAGCGTGAGCCGCCAGTTCAGGTAGAACAGGTAGCCGAGCAGGAAGATCACCGTCAGCGAATCGCGCACGAGCGTGACCATCACGCCGGTCAGCACCGACAGGATCTGGTTGACCTCGAACACGATCGCGTTGATCACCGTGCTCGCGGTTTCGCGCTGGAAGAACGACGCGCCGGTGTGGAGCATCCGCTGGAACATCTCGAGCCGCAGTTGCAGCAGGATGCGGTTCGATACGTAGTTGAGCAGGTAATTGGATGCGTACTGCGACACGCCGCGCACGAGTGCGAGGCCGATCACCGCGATCGGCACGTACCATTTCGCGCTGTCGCTGCCATGCGCGCCGAAGCCGTGGTCGAGCAGCGGCTTGAGCAGCGCCGGAATACCGGCTTCGGTGGCCGCGACGACACCCATCGTCATCACGGCGAGCACGACGATGCCGATCAGCGGCCGGATGTACGGCCACAGGCGCTTGAGGACCGTGACCGGCGAGGTGCCGGTGCCGTCTATCGGTTTGCGAAGAGTGTTCTGGGTTTCCAAGGCAATCCTTCTTGAGCCGCGATGCGGCGCCCGGTGCGTGGCCGCCCGGGCGGTCGCCCCTGTCGGGCGGGTGCCGAAAAGGGCTCAACATTATAGCCGCACCGCCCCGGCGGCACGGGCATGGCCGATGCGGCCGGCGGCGGGGCCGCGGGTATACTGCCGCTCACCGTTTTCTCCGCCTTTCCGACGACTTCATGGCTGAACCCTCCCTCGGCGTCGCCCTCATCGCCCTCAACGCGTCCGCGCGGCTCGCGCAATGCCTCGATGCGCTGTCGTTCGCCGACGATGTCGTCGTCATCGACGGCGGCAGCACCGACGATACCATCGCGATCGCGCAGGCACACGGTGCGCGCGTGATCGTCGAGCGCGACTGGCCGGGCTTCGGCCCGCAGAAAAATCGCGCGCTCGACGCGCTCGGCACCGACTGGATCCTGTCGCTCGATACCGACGAAGTCGTCACGCGGGAGCTCGCGCAGTCGATCCGCGACACGATCCGCGCGCCGGCCGCGCAGGTCTATGCGGTCGACCGGCTGTCGAGCTTCTGCGGCCAGTGGATCCATCACAGCGGCTGGTATCCGGACTGGGTGCCGCGCCTGTTCCGGCGCGGCACCGCGCGCTTCTCGGACGATCTCGTGCACGAACGGCTCGTGTTCGACGGCGCCGCGCAGCGCCTGTCCGGCAAGCTGATGCACTATTCGTACGAGGACTTCGAAACCGTCGTGCGCAAGCTCGACGCGTATTCGACGGCCGGCGCGCGCCAGCGCCGCGCGGCCGGCCAGCGCGGCGGCTTCGGCAAGGCGCTCGCGCGCGGCGCCTGGGCCTTCGTGCGCACCTACGTGCTGCGGCGCGGGTTCCTCGACGGCCGCGCCGGCTTCATGATCGCCGTGTTCAACGCGGAAACCGTGTATTACCGCTTCCTGAAGCTCGGCCACGAAACGGCGCGCTAGGCGCCCGCCCGGCGCGCGGCCGGCCCGGCGTTACAATGCCGGGTTGCGCGCACCGTGCGTGCCCGCCCGAGCGGCTGCGCTGCGTGCCGCCCGCCACGACGACCACCGAATCCGACCGCCATGTTCTCCATCATCATTCCGACCTGGAACAACCTGCCGTACCTCAAGCTCGTCGTCGACAGCCTGCGCCGCCACTCCGCGTACGACCACCAGATCATCGTGCACGTGAACGACGGCTCGGACGGCACGCTCGACTGGGTGCGCAGCGAAGGGATCGAGCACACCGCATCGCCGACCAACATCGGCATCTGCCACGCGGTCAACCTGGCCGCCGCGCGCGCCACGCGCGACTACGTCGTCTACATGAACGACGACATGTTCTGCTGCCCGGGCTGGGACGCGGCGCTCGTGCGCCGCATCGAACAGATGCCGACCGACCTCTTCATGCTGTCGGGCACGATGATCGAGCCGGTCGACACGCGCAACCCGTGCGTCGTCGTCAGCAATTTCGGCCGCGACGCCGAGCAATTCGATGCGGCCGGCCTGGTCGCTGCGACCCCGAAGCTCGCGCGCGCGGACTGGCTCGGCTCGACCTGGCCGCCGACGCTCGTGCACCGCGACTGGTGGAACCGGATCGGCGGCTACAGCAGCGAGCTGTCGCCCGGCATGAGCAGCGACAACGACTTCTCGATGAAATTCTGGGACGCCGGCTGCCGGATCTTCCTCGGTGTCGGCGACAGCCTCGTCTACCACTTCCAGCAGAAAAGCACCGGCAAGATCGTCAAGAACGACGGCCGCCGCCAGTTTCTGAACAAATGGGGTATGACCCAAGCCACGTTCGACCGCTATTACCTGCATCGCGGCGCGCCGGCCGGCACGCAAATCGCGCTCGACACACCGGCCGTGGAAGGCCGCCTGAAGCGCGCGCTGCTGCGCTCGCGGATCAAGCGCGCCTTCAGCTGATCGCACCCCGAAAACAGCACGGAAACGCCGCCTGCTTCGCGTATACTGCGCCGTTCGTCCCGGATCTCCCGCCGGGATGCGCGGTGCGGCGCACGATGTCCGCAAGCCGCGTTCGTTCATTCGACAGGTTCCGATGCTTTCGTTTTCCGCTCCCGCCACGCGGCGCCTGACCGCCGCCCGTGCATTCGCCGTCGCCGCGCTCTGCATGGTGCCCGTCTCGACCGCACTGACCAACGTGTTCTGCGGGCTGTTCGCCGCGGCGCTCGTGATCTCCCCCGAATTCTGGCGTGACCTGCGCTCGTTCGTCACCGATCCGGCTTCGCTCGCGGCACTGCTGATCCTGGCCGCACTGACCGTCAGCGTCACGTATACGGTTGCGCCGCACAACAAGGCGTGGAACTGGGTCGCGAAGTACGACAAGCTGCTGCTGCTGCCATTCGCCGTGCTCGCGTTCCGGCATTCCAGCTGGGCGCCGATCGTGCGGCGCTGCTGGTTCGGCACGCTGTGCGTGATCCTGTTGCTGTCGACGACCAACTATCTCGGCCTGACCGCGATCGGGCCCGCGCACGCGACCGAGCTGCCGCTGTCGCGCGCCTGGGTGTTCAAGAACCACATCGCCGCCGGCATGTTCGGCGCGCTGCTCTTCTACCAGGCGGCCGATCTCGCGCTGGCGGCCCGCACGGCGTTCTCGCGGATCGCCTATGCGGGCATCGCCGCGTGGTCGCTCGTCAACGTGTTCGTCATGCTGCAGGGGCGCACGGGGCAGGTCATCGCGCTGCTGCTGATCCTCGTCGTCGCCGTGCGTTTTGTGCTGTTGCTGCGCCGCCAGTCGGCGCTGCGCGCGGGGCTTGCCGCCGGCGTGCTCGTCCTGGCCGGCGTCGCGCTCGTGGTCGCCGCATGCACGGTTCACAACGGCCGGCTGACCAAGGTCGTGACGGAAGTACAGCAATATCGTCAAAGCGACGCGGCCACGTCGACCGGGCTGCGCCTCGAGTGGTACAAGAAGGGGCTCGAACTGTATCGCCAGCGCCCGGTGATCGGCTACGGCGCGGGCGGCCTCGAATCCGAATTCGAGCGGCTCACGGCCGGCAAGACGGCGGCCGAAGGCCAGCTCACGTCGAACCCGCACAACGAATACCTGCTGATGGCCGTGCAGCTCGGCACGCTCGGCGTGCTGCTGTTCATCAACCTGATCGTGCAGATCGCGCGCGGCAGCCGCGCGCTCGATCCGCGCTCGCGGCACCTGCTGCTCGCGTGGCTCGCGATCTTCACGATCGGCAGTCTCGCGAATTCGCTGCTGCTCGATTTTGCAGAAGGGCACCTGATCGTGCTGCTGGCCGGCATCCTGCTCGGTTGCGGCGAACGCAGCGAGGCGCTGCCGCGCGAGACGTCGGCGATCCGCCGCAGCGCGTAACCCACGCCGGACGGCGCGCTGCCGGCCTGCCGGTCAGGTCCGGCGGCGGACACCCGCCGTCGACGCGCGCGCGCCAGGCGACTCGCCGCGAAACCGGCTCCCCCGAGCAAGAAGAAAAACGCGCGTCGCTCGCGCGTCAGTCGGATCCGGCGCGATGCAGCCGCGACGTGTCGACGATCGCGTCGGCCGGGCCCGGCGGATTCAGCCCGAGCATTTCGGCCGCCGCGGCCTTCACGCGCTGCGTGCCGAGATTGACGAGGCAGTCGCTGCGGCTGTCGACGTGGCGCTCGCAGCCCTCGTGCCGGCACGGCACGCAGTCGCCCTCCCCTTGCAGCAGCCACACGTTCCCGTGCCGCCCCGAGCCGCGCAGCGACCACGGATTCTCGGTCGCGGGCCAATGCTGCGGCCACGGCCCCCAGCGCACGGGATCGGACGGACCGAACAGCGCGATCGTGGCGGTGCCCGTCGCGGCCGCGACGTGTGTCGCGCCCGTGTCGGGCCCGATGAAGAGCCGCGCGCGCCGCACGAGCTCCGCGCTCTCGCCGAACGTCAGGCGCCCGACCAGGTTCAGCAGGTCGCCGCCCGCTTCGGCCGCGACCTGCTCCGCATACTCCCGCTCGCTGTCGCCCGGGCCGCCGGACAGCGCGACCGCGAAGCCCTGCTCGCGCAGCCAGCCGATCATCTCGACCCAGCCGTCGAGCCGCCACTGCTTGTAACGGAACATCGGATACGGATGCAGCACGACCAGCTGCTTGCCGGCGCGGATCGCCGGCGATTCGGCAAGCCGCGCGTCGAAGCGCGCGCGCCGCGCGGGATCGTCGCCGATGCCGGGCGCGACGACCTCGGACACCGGCTCGATGCCGATCACCGGCGCAAGTGCCAGCGTACTGACGACCGTATGCGCGGATTCGTGGTGATTGATCGCGATCCCGTTCAGCATCATCCGCGTGAGCCACGTGACGCGATTCGGATCGACGAGGCCGACCCGCTTGCGGCCGGCGAACCAGCTATAGAAACGCGGCCGGTCGGAACTCAGCGCCGCGCACGCGAGATCGTAGCGGCGCCACATTGACAGCGCGTCGCGCAGCCGCTCGCGGAATCCCGCGCGCTGCGCGACGACGATCACGTGCCGCACGTCCGGATTGTGCTCGAGCACGCCCTCGGTACCGCGAAACACCAGCATGTCGATCTGCGCGTCCGGCCAGCGGGCCTTCAGCGAACGCACGAGCGGCGTCGTCAGCAGCACGTCGCCGATACGGCGCGGTGCGGCAACGAGGATGGTTCTGGGCGGGCGGGCGGAAGAAAACAGGGCCACGGCGATCGTCTAGCTGGCTGAACAAGGCTGGCAATGTACAGGATTTTGCAGCAGCCGGCGCGGCATGGCGCGCCGGCCGTGCAGGCGGCCCCGATGCGGCCCTTCCAGTGGCCCTTCCAGTGGCCCTTCCAGCGGGCCGCGCCGACGGTCGCGACGTGCGGGGTGCGCCCGCGTTACGAGGCGATCGTCATGGCCGCGGGCGCGGCAACTGCCGGTCGCGCGCGTCGCATGTCGGTCACCGGTTCGTCGCGTTGGCCGGCCGGCGGCAGCAAATGGCGCACGGCGCGATCGACCGCGTCGACGCCGATCGCGTCGACGGTCGCACCGGCGCGCAGGATCACGTGCGGCACGCCGAGCGGGTGCCAGCGCAGGTATTTCTCGGGACGGTCCTCGAACAATGCGGCAACCGGCACGCCGAGCGCCGACGCAAGATGCACGGGTGCGCTGTCGGCCGAGACGATGACGTCGAGCAGGCTCGCGGCGGCCACCAGCTCGGCAACCGACGATGGCGCCACATGCTGCGCGTTCACGTCGCGCCACGCATCGTCCTCGGCAGACTTGCCGATCGCCGGATCGCGAAACACGATCACGTCGGCGAACGGCGCAAGCCGCACGCCGAGGTCGCGCCAGCGGTCTGCCGGCCAGCGGCGCTCGGCCGCCTTGTTCGACACGAACAGCCCGACACGCGGCTTCGTGCGTGCGCCGAGCAGGCGATACCACGTATCCTGCAGCGTACGGTCGGGATGAACCGACAGTTCGAGGCGGTCGAGATCGGCCCGGCCGAGTTCGGGCACGAGCCGGAAACCCGACAGCGCCTCGTGGCACATCTGCCGCTGCGCGACATGCTCGGGCTTGCGATCGTCGAATTCGGTCTCGGCATCGTGCCAGCGGCAATCCTTCGCGCGAAGCTGGCGCGCGAACTGCATGCTGCTGCGGTGCATGCCGCCGTTCGGCACGACCACGAGGTCGAACCGCAAGCGGCGCAGGCGGCGTACGAGTCGCATCCGGTCGAAGAAGGCGCGCATCCGCCCGGGACGGTCGTTGCGCTCGCACTGGCGGCTGTAGACGTACGTGTGGATCGCGTGCACGTCCGGGTTGCCGGCCAGCGCGGCCGCGTTGTAGCGGTTCGCGACCACATGCAGCTCCGCACCGGGCCAGCGCTCCTTCAACGCGCCGAGAAACGCCGTCGTGCACAGCATGTCGCCCAGAAAATCAATCCGGATCACGAGGATCCGCTGTGTCGGGTTCCCATTGGCCATGGTCATGTGGTGACAGTCAGTTTTTATCGTCGCGACGGGCCGTTTCACGGCATCCTGGACCGGCGCGGCCGTGACGCGCATTGCTGCCCGCCCTACGGATCCGCCCCTGTTTATGCGCACGAGACCGGCGCCGCTCGCCGGGCAAACCCGCGGCTGGGCGCCGCGTTCGTGCGGCTAGCGCCGGATTGTATAGCGTCCGGATGGCCAGCCCAAGGCCCGATTACCCTCAGACGTGAAAACGGCCCGCCGCACCGCGCGATGGCGATGCGGCGGGCCGCCTGTCGCGACAGCCGTCGAAACGGGACGCGTCAGTAGGTGATTTCGACGACGCTGCCGTCGAACGCCTCACGCAACTCCGCCAGCAGCACGTCGCTCGGCTTCACGCGCCACGCGTCGCCGAGACGCATTTCGCCCTGCGCCCGCGCATTGCTGTAGTGGATCTGGACCGCGAGCCCGTTCGGCAGCGGCGCCTGCGGGCGGCGGCCGCCATCGCGCCCGCCGCCGCGCGGCGCGGGCGCGTCGACCGCATTCGCGGCCGGCTCGTCCTTCGACACGTGCGGCTCCAGCACGCGGCGCAGCGCGACCGCGTCGGCGTTGCCGTTCATCGTCAGCCGCACGGCCTGCGCATAGCGGCTGCGCGCGCGTTCGAGATCCATCACGGTATCGGTCGTGAAGCGGATGCCGCCGGTGAACGCGTCGTTGCGCGCCTGCCCCTGCACGATCAACAGCTCGTCTTCCTTGAACAGCGCCTTGTTGGCCTCGAACTGTTCGTTGAAGATCGTGATCTCGCACTGGCCCGACCCGTCGTCGAGCAGCGCGATCAGCATCTTGCCGCGCTGGGTCATCTGCGTGCGCAGCGACGCGATGATGCCCGCGACGAGCTTGTCGCGCCCTTCCTTCAGGTCGCCGACCTTCTGCCGCACGAAGCGGCGCACTTCATCGCGATAGGCGTCGAACAGGTGGCCGGACAGATAGAAGCCGAGCGCGCCCTTTTCTTCCTGCAGGCGGCGCTTGTCGTCCCACGCGGGTTCGTCGACGAGCGCATGCGCGTGCGGCGACTCGGCGCCCATGTCGAACAGGCCGGCCTGCATCGCGTTCGCTTCGGCCTGGTCGGCCGCTTCCATCGCGAGCGGCACCGACGCGATCAACTGCGCACGGTTCGCGTTCAGCGAGTCGAACGCGCCGGCGCGGATCAGCGCCTCGACCGTGCGGCGATTGACGACGCGCCGGTCGATCCGTTCGCAGAAGTCGAACAGGTCGGTGAATGCCTTTTCCTCGCGGGCGCGCAGGATTTCCTCGATCGCATTCTGGCCGCTGCCCTTCACCGCGCCGAGGCCGTAGCGGATCGTGCGCGAGCGCTTGCCGTCGGCTTCGGCGACCGGCTCGAACCGGTAGTGCGACTGGTTGATGTCCGGCGGCAGCACGACGAGGTTGTTCACGGCGCAGTCGTCGAACAGGATCTTCACCTTGTCGGTGTCGTCCATCGCGAGCGTCATGTTGGCCGCCATGAATTCGGCCGGATGATGTGCCTTCAGCCACGCTGTGTAATACGCGAGCAGTGCGTACGCGGCCGCGTGCGACTTGTTGAAGCCGTAGCCCGCGAACTTCTCCATCAGGTCGAAGATCTCGTCGGACTTTTCGCGCGTGAGGCCGTTCGTCGCCGCGCCCTCGGCGAAGATCTCGCGGTGCTTGGCCATCTCCTCGGGCTTCTTCTTGCCCATCGCGCGACGCAGCAAGTCGGCGCCGCCGAGCGAGTAGCCGCCGATGATCTGCGCCATCTGCATCACCTGCTCCTGATAGACCATGATGCCGTAGGTCTCTTTCAGGACGGGTTCGACGCGCGGATCCGGATAGTCGACCTTCTCGCGGCCGTGTTTCCGTGCGCAGAAGCTCGGGATCAGGTCCATCGGGCCCGGACGGTACAACGACACGAGCGCGATGATGTCCTCGAAGCGGTCGGGCTGCGCATCCTTCAGCATGCCCTGCATCCCGCGGCTTTCCAGCTGGAACACCGCGACCGTGTTGGCCTTCTTCAGGATCTGGAACGACGCGGCGTCGTCGAGCGGCACCTGCGCGAGCGACCAGTCGGCCTTCGACGGATCGAGGCGGCGGATGTAGCGCTCGGCCCAGTCGAGGATCGTCAGGGTCGTGAGACCCAGAAAGTCGAACTTCACGAGGCCGACGGCTTCGACGTCGTCCTTGTCGTACTGGCTGACCACGCCGCCGTCGTCGCCCTGCGTGTACAGCGGGCAGAAATCGGTCAGCTTGCCGGGCGCGATCAGCACGCCGCCCGCGTGCATCCCGACGTTACGCGTGAGACCCTCGACGCGCTGCGCGAGATCGAGCAGCTGGTGCACTTCGTCCTCGTGGTCGTAGCGCTCCTGCAGCTGCGGCTCCTCTTTCATCGCGTCGGCGATCGTCACGTGCTTGCCCGGCTTGAACGGGATCAGCTTGGCGATGCCATCGGTGAACATGTAGCCGAGGTCGAGCACGCGGCCGATGTCGCGCACGGCCGCCTTCGCGGCCATCGTGCCGAAGGTGGCGATCTGCGACACGGCGTCCGCGCCGTACTTCTCCTTCACGTACTGGATCACGCGGTCGCGGCCGTGCTGGCAGAAGTCGATGTCGAAGTCGGGCATCGACACGCGTTCCGGGTTCAGGAAGCGCTCGAACAGCAGGTTGTAGCGCAGCGGATCGAGATCGGTAATGCCGAGCGCGTACGCGACCAGCGAACCGGCGCCCGAGCCACGGCCCGGACCGACCGGCACGCCGTTGTTCTTTGCCCAGTTGATGAAGTCCGCGACGATCAGGAAGTAGCCGGGGAAACCCATCTTCGTGATGGTTCCGCACTCGAATTCGAGACGCTTGTAGTACGTGTCGCGCTGCGCGTCGCGTTCGGCTTCGGCCGGATACAGCTGCGCCAGACGGGTCTCGAGCCCTTCCTTCGACAGCTGGACGAGGTAATCGTCGAGCGACATGCCGTCCGGCGTCGGAAACAACGGCAGCTTCGGCTTGCCGAGCTCGAGCTTCAGGTTGCAGCGCTTCGCGACTTCGACCGTGTTCGCGATCGCCGACGGCAGGTCGGCGAACAGCGCGGCCATGTCGTCCTGCGTGCGGAAATACTGGTCGGTCGTGAAACGCTTCTGGCGCCGCGGGTTCGCGAGGATGTCGCCTTCCGAGATACACACGCGCGCCTCGTGCGCGGTGAAATCGTCGTCGGTCATGAACTGCGTCGGGTGCGTCGCGACGACCGGCAGCTTCAGCGCCGCGGCGAGCGTCGCGGCCTGCTGGATGTACGCCTCGGCACCCGGCTGGCCGTAACGCTGCAGCTCGATGTAGAAGCCGCCCGGGAACACTTTCGCCCAGCGCTCGGCGTGACGGCGCGCGGCTTCCTCGTTGCCTGCGGCGAGCGCGAGCCCGATGTCGCCCTGTTGCGCCCCCGACAGCGCGAGCAGCCCCTGCGCGAGCTCGCCGTCGAGCCAGCTCGCGTCGAGCTCCGCGCGGCCGCGGTACTGGTTCGTGAGCCACGCCTTCGACAGCAGCTCGCAGAGATTCAGGTAGCCGACCTTGTCCTTGACGAGCAGCAGCAGCCGCGACGGCTTGTCGCGATCGTCCGGATTGGTGATCCAGACGTCGCAGCCGGCGATCGGCTTGATGCCCTTGCCGCGGGCTTCCTGGTAGAAACGGACGAGGCCGAATGCGTTGCCGAGATCGGTGAGCGCGAGCGCGCCCTGACCGTCTGCGGCCGCCGCCTTGACGATGTCGTCAATGCGCACGATGCCGTCGGCAATCGAGAATTCGGAGTGAACGCGAAGATGGACGAAGCGGGGATCTGACATGGGCGCTATTGTAGCCGCCCCGCCGCGCAGGCTGCCCAAAAAATCCCCGCGCCGGCCGTTCGGCCGATGCACGCGGCGACGCGTCGCGCGGCTGGCCAAACGGCCGGATGCCGATGCACGCGCGGTTTGCGGGATAATACGGTTTTTCGAATCAACGCCCCGGCTTCGCACCCTTTTTTGCGGGCCGCCGTGCGGCCGTTTTCCCGTCGGACCATCATGACCATCGTCAACCTCGCCGCCTACCACTTCGTGTCGCTCGACGCGACCGAGCAATGGCGCCCGCTCGTCACCGCACGCTGCAACGAACTCGGCCTGCGCGGCACGATCCTGCTCGCGCCGGAAGGCATCAACCTGTTCATCGCCGGCACGCGCGAAGCCACCGACGCATTCATCGCGTACCTCCGCCACGATCCGCTGTTCGAAGGCAAGTTCGCGACGCTGCAGTTCAAGGAAAGCCTGTCCGACTCGCAGCCGTTCCGCCGCATGCTCGTGCGCCTGAAGCGCGAGATCATCACGATGAAGAAGCCCGCGATCAAGCCGGAACTCGGCCGCGCGCCGTTCGTCGACGCGCAGACGCTAAAGACATGGCTCGACCGCGGCCACGACGACACGGGCCGCCCGGTCGTGATGCTCGACACGCGCAACGCGTTCGAGGTCGACGTCGGCACGTTCGACGACGCGCTCGATTACCGGATCGACAAGTTCAGCGAATTCCCGGAAGTGATCGACGCGAACCGCGCCGACCTCGAAGGCAAGACGGTCGTGTCGTTCTGCACGGGCGGCATCCGCTGCGAGAAGGCCGCGATCCACATGAAGGAAATCGGCATCGAGAATGTGTACCAGCTCGAAGGCGGGATCCTGAAGTATTTCGAGGAAGTCGGCGGCGCGCACTACCACGGCGACTGCTTCGTGTTCGACTACCGCACCGCGCTGAACCCGCAACTCCAGCCCACCGAGAACGTCACGTGCTTCGCGTGCCGCGCGGTCGTCACGCCGGAAGCGCAACAATCGCCGAGCTACGTGCCCGGCAAGTCGTGCCCGGCCTGCGCGCAGGCAGCCAGCGCCGCATAAGCGCGCGCCCCGCGCCCCGATGAACGGCTATCGCGGCCGCTTCGCACCGTCGCCCACCGGCCCGCTGCATTTCGGCTCGCTGGTCGGCGCGCTCGCGAGCTGGCTCGACGCACGCGCGCACGGCGGTGCATGGCTCGTGCGCATCGAGGATCTCGACGGCCCGCGCACGGTACCCGGCGCGGCCGACGACATCCTCGCGACGCTCGCGCATTTCGGCATGACGCCCGACGAGCCGCCCGTGTGGCAAAGCACGCGCGATGCGGCCTACGCGGCTGCGCTCGAGCCACTCGTCGCGGCGGGGCGCGTCTATCCGTGCGGTTGTACGCGCAAGGAAATCGCCGACTCGCTGCGCGCCGCGCATGAGCGCCACACGACACTCGCGTATCCAGGCACCTGCCGCACCGGCCTGCACGGCAAGCCCGCGCGCGCATGGCGGCTGCGTGTGCCCGACGGCGACGACGCGATCGTCACGTTCGACGACCGCTGGCAACACACGCAATCGCAGAACCTCGCAACCGAAGTCGGCGATTTCGTGCTGAAACGCGCGGATGGCCAATGGGCCTATCAGCTCGCGGTCGTCGTCGACGATGCCGACGCCCGCATCACGCATGTCGTGCGCGGCGCCGACCTGCTCGATTCGACCGCGCGCCAGATCCATCTGCAACACTGCCTCGGCGTGCCGACGCCCGCGTACCTGCACGTGCCCGTCGTCGTCGATGCGAACGGCGAGAAACTCAGCAAGCAGACGGGTGCGACCGCGCTCGAACGCGACGATCCGCTGCCGGCGCTGCGGGCTGCCGCCGCGCATCTCGGCCTCACGGACGATGGCGATCTGTCGAGCCAGACGATGGACGCGTTCTACGTGGCCGCGACCGATGCGTGGGCGCGTCGCTTCGGGCTTCGCGCCGGTTGAATCGCTGGCAGGAACGGGGCCCGTACCGGCCGCGTTTCTGTCTCCGTCAGCGCCGAACCCGATCGCATGAATACGTGACGGAAGCCCGGGCGCCACGCCCGCCGGCGACCCGCCATCGAAATCCCCTGCCCCGCGCGGCCAGCCATCGCTGTCCCGCGCACGCCCCATCCCGATCGCGTCGCCCAATGAAAAACGGGCACATGCTCATCGCATGCACCCGTTTCCGCGGCAGTGTTCGCGCACCGCCTCGACCGCTTGAACCGTCCGGTTACGCCGACGGCTTGCGCGGCATCCCGAACCCGCCGAGCAGCGCGGCAACCTGGCGCTTCGGCCCTTTCTTCTCGGGCTGCTGCGCGGGCTGTGCGTCGTCCGCCTGCTTCGCCGGCGCCGACGGCTCGTACGGCTTCAGGAAGAAATCGTCGACCGGCGCTTCGTGGCGACGGGGACGACCACCGCGCTCGGCAGCGGCCGACCGGTGTCCCGACGCCCCGCGATGCTCGTCGCGATCGCGACGACCGCCCCGTTCGCCACCGCGTTCGCTGTGGCGATCGCCGCCACGGTCGCCGCCACGCTCACCACCGCGCTCACCGCCACGGTCGTCGTGACGCTGGCGTGCCGGCTTGTTGAGCGTGAGCGTCTGCACTTCAAGCGGACGCTTGATCAGCTTCTCGATATCGGCAAGCTGCTTGCGCTCGTTCGGGCTACACAGCGACAGCGCGTCGCCCGTCGCACCCGCACGGCCGGTACGGCCGATCCGGTGCACGTAGTCTTCCGCACTGAACGGCAGGTCGAAGTTGATCACGGCCGGCAGCTCGGCGATGTCGAGGCCGCGGGCGGCCACGTCGGTCGCGACCAGCGCCTCGATCTCGCCGCGCTTGAACGCGTCGAGCGCCTGCATCCGCTCGAGCTGCGTCTTGTCGCCGTGGATCGCCGACGCGACCACGCCATCGCGTTCGAGGTTGCGCGCCAGGCGGCTTGCGCCGATCTTGCTGTTGCAGAACACGATCACCTGCTTCAGGCCGCGATCGCGCAGCAATTGCACGACGGCCGCCTGCTTGTCGCCTTCGGCGACGTCGTAGACGATCTGCGTGACGTTGGCGTTCGTCGAGTTGCTGCGTGCGACCTCGATCGTCTGCGGGTTGCGCAGGTAGGTCGATGCGAGCTTCTTGATTTCGCCCGAGAACGTGGCCGAAAACAGCAGCGTCTGGCGTTCCTTCGGCAGCAGGTTCAGGATGCGCTGCAGATCGGGCAGGAAGCCCATGTCGAGCATCCGGTCGGCTTCGTCGAGCACGAGAATCTGCACCTGGCCGAGGTTCGCCGTCTTCTGCTGCACGTGGTCGAGCAGACGGCCCGGCGTCGCGATCAGGATCTCGACGCCGCGGCGCAGCTCGGCCGATTGCGGGTTCATGTCGACACCGCCGAACACGACCGCGCTGCGCAGCGGCGTGTGCTTCGCATACGCGTGCACGTTCGCGGCGACCTGGTCGGCGAGTTCGCGGGTCGGCGTGAGGATCAGCGCACGCACCGGATGGCGCGCCGGTGACGCGCTCGTGTTGGCTTGCGGCAGCAGGCGCTGGATGATCGGCAGCGAGAAACTCGCGGTCTTGCCGGTACCCGTTTGCGCGGCGCCCATGACGTCGCGGCCGGCGAGCACGACCGGAATGGCCTGTGCCTGGATCGGCGTCGGCGTCGTATAGCCCTGCTCCGCAATGGCTTTCAGGATATCGGCGGCAAGGCCGAATTGATCGAAGGTTGCGTCGACGGGCTTGGCGACAGAATCGGACATGGTGGCGTTTCGCTCAAAAGGCGCGGCGGGGACATCGTGCGTCAGGCCAGCCGGGCCTGCGCTCATCACAATTCGGAAATAGACGGAGCCACGGCGCGCCGCGCGGCGCCGCTCTGGCGCTTGGGACCGGTTCAATGCGAACGCTGGACGCCAGGCCGTGCGGACTCCGTTCGGCGCGAATGCCGACGGAAAGGGCCGTATTGTAGCACTGCGCGGCCAACTGTCCGTGACAACGCCGCGAACGGCCGCAACGGCGGTTCGCGCGGCGTGCCCGTGCAGGCCCGCGCGGGCGACGGATGACCCGATCGTGCTGTCCCGATCGGCCGGCGAGCAATATCAGGGGTCCGATCCCGGATGATCGTATCCCGACGCCTGCCGCTGCCCGCGCACCGGGCCTTCAGGCCCGGCTCGCGGTCAACCCACGTGACTACGCTCCGCGATCGCGCCCGGCGCTCAGCCCTTCTTCTTTTTCTTCTCGACCTGCACGCAGTCGCCGAGCAGCGGCGGCGACTTCTCGTCGGCGATCTCGTCGCGCAGCGTCGCTTCCTTGCCCTTCGTCCACCACGTATAGCGGCCGGCCTGGTAGCGCGCGCCCGACGCCGACACGGTGTCGACGAACAGCATCTGCTTCCCGTTGACCGGCACGAGCGCGAAGCTCTGGCCGTTGCCCGCGAGCCAGTACGACACGCGCACGGGCTGCTTCTGGTTCGCGCACTGGTAAATGGTCTGCTGGCGCGCATCGGCGTCGATTTCCTCGACGGTCAGTTGCGCGGCATGCGCGACGGAAACGGCGGTGCCGGCCAGCGCGAGCGCGGCGAGGGTTTGGCGAATCATGCAGGTCCTCTCACGAGACGGATGGAAACGCGCCCTCGCGGGGCGCGCGGTTATTGTTGATGGGCGATCGCGCCGGTTGCGGGGATCAGGGATCGATGACGCCCGCGCACGCATCGGTCGGCGCCGCGGCGACATGGCCGACGAGCGGCACGATCTTGAGCCCCGCCGAGGCCACGCGGCACGGTGCGGCCGCGAGGCCGCAACCCGCGAGATTCGCGACGAGCACCAGCGCGACGCCCAGCTTTCCGATACTCAACCACCTCGACACCATCGTCCTCTCCTCGTTCCATCAGCGGGCCGACACTGGCCGGACGGCCGCGGCGGCGCGCTTCGCGCGTTCGCGGGCTTCGTCGACGGTCGCGCCGGTCGCCAGCGCGACGCCCATGCGCCGCTTCGCAAAACTTTCCGGTTTGCCGAACAGGCGCAGGTCGGCCCCCGGCACCGCGAGCGCGTCGCGCACGCCTTCGAACGCGATCCCACGCTCGTCGAGCCCGCCGTAGATCACGGCCGACGCAGCCGGCGTCCCGAGCGCCGGATCGACCGGCAGCCCGAGAATCGCCCGTGCGTGCAATTCGAATTCCGACTGGCGCTGCGATGCGAGCGTGACGAGGCCCGTATCGTGCGGCCGCGGGCTCACTTCCGAGAACCACACGTCGTCGCCGCGCACGAACAGTTCGACGCCGAACAGCCCGCGCCCGCCGAGCGCCTCGGTGACCTTGTGCGCGATCTCGCGCGACTTCTCGAGCGCCGCCGCGCTCATCGGCTGCGGCTGCCACGACTCGACGTAGTCGCCCGCGACCTGCACGTGGCCGACCGGCTCGCAGAAGTAGGTGCGCGTGGCGAGCGTCGCCGGATCGATCGCGCGCACGGTCAGCTGCGTGATCTCGTAGTCGAAATCGACGAAGCCTTCGACGATCACGCGGCCGTGATTCACACGTCCGCCCGCCATCGCGTAATCCCATGCGGGCTTCACGTCGGCTTCGGTCTTCACGACCGACTGCCCCTTGCCCGACGACGACATCACGGGCTTCACGACGCACGGCATGCCGATCTTCGCGATGGCCGCGCTGAAGGCCTCGAACGAATCCGCGAACGCATACGGCGACGTCGGCAGGCCGAGTTCCTCGGCCGCAAGCCGGCGGATCCCTTCGCGGTTCATCGTGAGCTGCGTCGCGCGCGCGGTCGGGATCACTTCGGCGAGGCCGGCCGCCTCGATCGCGGCGAGCGCGTCGGTGGCGATCGCCTCGATCTCGGGGACGATCAGGTGCGGGCGCTCGGTCTCGACGATCGCCCGCAACGCGGCGGCGTCCGTCATGTCGATCACGTGCGCGCGATGCGCGACCTGGTGGCCCGGCGCATCCGGATAGCGGTCGACCGCGATGACTTCGACACCGAGACGCTGCAACGCGATGATGACTTCCTTGCCGAGCTCGCCGGCGCCGAGCAGCATGACGCGCGTGGCCGAGGGTGAAAGCGGCGTACCGAGCCGCTGACCGATCTGCATGTGATTTCCCGCTTCAGGTGGAGGACGAAAACGGCTCCGATGTTAACACGTGCGATCGCGCCGGTTTTGGGCGTTTCGGCGCGCCGGCGCCCGGCCGCTCGCGGCTCGTGGACGGGCTGCGAACGTTTTCATCCGCGAAGTGTCGGCTCGCCTGCCGCGGGGCGGGTGCGTTACTCTTACGCCTTGATCAGAATCCGATGAGGAACGAGGCTCATGTCCCACCTGTCCGCAGCCGCACGCGCGCGCACCGGCCTGCTTCGCCCGTTGCGCGCGCCGTTCTGCGCGTTGACGCTTGCCACGCTTCTCGCCGCCTGCGCGATGCCGACCCATCCCGATTCCGCCGCCCCCGCGCCCGACCCGTACAACCCGGCCGCCGTCCAGCTGCTCGACGACACCAGCTGGGAGCTCACCAGCTGGGTGAACGCCGACGGCTCGCAACGTGCGATCCCGCACGGCGACAACGGCGAGCCGATCAAGCTCGCGCTGTCGACCGAATCGGGCATCCGGCGCGCCAGCGGGTTCTCGGGCTGCAACCGCTACATGGGCACCTACGCAATCAAGAACGGCTTGCTGAGCTTCGGCCCGCTCGCCGGCACGCGGATGGCGTGCCCGAACACGCTCGGCGGCCAGCTCGAGCACGCGTACCTCGACGCGCTTGCGCACGTCGACAAGACCGGCGTGCAGATGCGCGAGCCGCAGCAACTGCAGATCGTGACCAACGCCGGCGCCACGCTGACCTTCACGCACCGGAGCCCCTGATGCATCGCGCACGCGAAGGCCGGCCGACCGCCTTCGCGTCGCGCGCGTGTGCCGGACGCACATGCCGCACGGCGTGAAACGAATTCACGCCGCCCGAGAATCTTGTTCGCCGGCCGGTTAAACTCGGCGGGTCGCGCCTCGCGCGCCCCTCCCCACTCCTGTTTCAAAGCATGCACACGGTTGTCTTCGGCTGGTTCGGCATCTCCGCCGTCTGGTTCCTCCTTCTCTTCTGGCGTCTCGTACAGGCGATGCTGCCCGGCGGCGGCGGGCTCGCCGGCCGCGGCTCGATCCGCCTGTGGCTCGGCTTCGCCGCGGTATTCGCCGCAAGCTGCACGCTGACGAGCCCGCTGTCGGGTCCCGACACGAATGCGCTCGGCCATGCGTTCTCGGCCGGCTTCGCCCACGTGCTCGGGCCGATCGGCACGCCGGTCGCGATGGTCGTGCTGTTCTTCGCCGGGCTGCCCTGGCTGACCGGTATCGGCTGGCGGCAGTTCGCCGCGTGGGTCGACACGTCGTTCGGCGTCAAGCTGTCGCGCGACGGCGGCGACGACGACGTGCGTGGGATCGCCGACCTGCCGCGCAGCGCGCTGCATCGCGACGACGACATCGTGCAACCGACCACCGCGCACACCGTCAACTCGATGGCGCCGCGCCAGAACGGCCGTTATTCGCGCCCGACGCTGTGGAAACCCGACCCGCAGGCGCGGCCGAAGCCACGTAGCAAGACGCCGCAGCATCCGCTTGCGGAACCCGTCGCGCCATCGGGCTGGCTGAAGCCCACCGCACCCCAGCGCACGCCGGTGGCGCAACCCGCGCCGATCCCGGCCAGCGCGATGCCGCCGCCCACGACCGGCAGCACCGCCAGCCTCGCGCGCGCGGCGGCGAACGCGCAGATGTCGCGCCCCGACCCGGCCCCGCTTCCTGCCGGATTCGAACCCGTCCGGCCGCGGCCGACCGCCGCGCGACCGGCAGCCACGGCTGCGCTGAAGCAGACTGCTCC